>NZ_VTUZ01000036.1 GCF_008369935.1 Paraburkholderia panacisoli
GCTTCGCCTGCCCTTGACCCCCGCTACGGCGCTTCTTTACGGAGCCGCCCGATGGGACCTGGCCAATGATTCGTGAGACAGGTCGTGAAAGGCCTTGACAACTTCCTGCTCATAGAAGGGGGCCGTACCGCAGTAATGCGGTACGGCTACCCGACCAGGATCATCGAAACATCAAGTCCGGAACGAACGTAATGCTCGGCTTCAAACGGTTCAGGAGTGCCGCGATCACGATTTCAGGCATCGAGATGATGCATCGAATTCGCAAGGGTCAGTTCGACCTCTGTGCTCTCGGGCTCAAGGATACCGCTGCGCTCTACGTCTGGAATGCCGTCATGCTCAATAAATAAGGCATCCGTATTTATTACAGACATTTCGGCCCCGCCGGATATTTGCACAGGAGCCCTGCCGCGAACCTCCCTTGTCGCTCGAAGACGCAGCCGATCACTGGAATCATCGTGTGGTTACTATTCGCACTCCGATTGGTAATCGGTGCCATCTCCAGGCAACCAGGTGTCCGAAATACGGGTCTTACGTTGAATGGCGGACGTTCCCGGAAATAGTACGCAAAAGGCAGATTGAAAAAAAATTTACCGAATTGAAGGAGCCCGTTTGGCCGCGTTAGCGGAGTATGCGAGACATACTTCAACTTATGGCGTTCGCATATGAACCATCTACAAGCGATGCGGGTCTTTACGCGGGTTGTCGAGCTCGGGAGCTTTACGATGGCCGCGAGGCACGCCGGAATATCCGGCGCCGCTGTGACCCGTTGCGTCAGCATGCTTGAGGCGCACATGAACACGCGCCTGCTTAACCGCAACACCCGCAGCCTGTCATTGACTGAAATTGGCAAAGACTATTTTAAAGGTTGCCGTTCCCTTATCGAGCAACTCGAAGAGCTCGAATCCTCTGTTTTACAGGCGAGTCGCGAAGTGAGGGGCACGCTGCGCGTCGCCGCGCCAACGGGCTTCGTTGCGTCCGGGCTCGCGGGGCTGCTCGCAGGCTATCGGGCAGTGCATCCTCGCGTCGACTTCGACGTCACGACGTTCGACACGCGCATTGACTTCGTGGAAGGCGGATTCGACGTCTGCTTCTCCGAAGATCTGCGGTCCGCAAGCTCGACGCTCGTCAGCCGCAACCTTACCGTCGTTGAGGAAATCGTCGTCGCCTCGCCGACTTACCTCGGCCGTTGCGGGACCCCCGCAGATCCGCCCGCACTCGCCAGACACTGTCTGTTGGCGACGACGGACGGCGCGACACGCGCATGGGAGTTCGCCGTCGCCAGCGGCGTATGTCGAGTCGGCTTGGGCAGCGGCATGACCGCGACGAGCGGCCTACTCGTGCGCGAGGCGGCACTCAATCACATGGGCATCGCGCTGCTGCCGGCCTCGCTCGTCACGGAGGATATCCGGTCTGGGGCGTTGGTGAGGCTCCTGCAGAGATTCGAGGTCAAAGGTGGGCCGCGCCACTTTTCGCTGCTCTATTCGGGTCGCTCCAACCTCCCGCGCAAGGTCCGCACATTCATCGACTACACGGTCGCTCACTATCGAACGCCCGAAAACGCCGTTTCCCTGCGCGCTGTCGCGTAACCGTCAACGAAGTCCGCGCCTGGTGCTCGACTGCGCCGGCGTACACATGAGAGAGAACCTCTACCGATGTTAAAGCTAGTCAGGCTGGCGCTCGTCCGGCCCTACACCTTCATCGTGCTGGCGATATTAATTCTGATCGCCGGCCCGCTTTCGGCGCTGAAAACGCCGACGGATATCTTTCCCGACATCCGGATCCCCGTCATCGCCGTCGTCTGGAGCTACACCGGGCTGCCGCCCGGCGATATGGCTGGCCGCATCGTTACCTACTACGAGCGGCAGCTAGGCACGACCGTCAACGATGTCGAGCACATCGAGTCCCAGTCGTTCGATGGCTACGGGGTCGTCAAGATCTTTTTTCAACCGACCGTCGACATCCGCACCGCAACGGCGCAGGTCACCTCGATCTCGCAGACGGTGTTGAAGCAGATGCCACCCGGCACAACGCCGCCCCTGATTCTCAACTACAACGCTTCCACGGTAGCCGTGCTGCAACTCGCTCTGACGAGCGACACGCTCGACGAGCAAAAACTGGCGGACTACGCGACGAACTTCATCCGGCCGCAGCTTTTGAGCGTACCCGGCGTGGCGATTCCGACGCCCTACGGCGGCAAAACGCGCGAGGTGCAGATCGATCTCGATCCGCAAGCGCTGCAGTCCAAAGGCCTCTCCGCGCAGGACGTCGCCAACGCGCTCGCCCAGCAGAATCAGATCATTCCCGCCGGGACGCAGAAGATCGGTTCGTTCGAATACGACATCAAGCTCAACGACAGCCCCTTGTCGATAGACGAACTCAATTCGCTGCCGATCAAGTCGGTCAACGGAACGACGATCTACATCCGCGATGTCGGGCATGTGTGGGACGGCAATCCGCCGCAGACGAACGTCGTGCGTCTCGACGGTCACCGCGCGGTGCTGATCAGCGTCATGAAGAACGGCTCGGCTTCGACGCTCGACATCATCGCGGGCGTGAAGGCAAAGCTGCCGCGCATCGAAGCGACCCTTCCGCCAGGCTTGCGGATCGTGACCATGGGAGATCAGTCGACCTTCGTGAAAGGGGCCATCCGCGGCGTCGCGCGCGAAGGCATTATCGCGGCGGCCCTGACCTCGCTGATGATCCTACTCTTTCTCGGAAGTTGGCGCTCGACGGTCATCATCGCCTCGTCGATCCCACTCGCCGTGCTGGCAGCAATCGCGGAGCTGTCGGCGATCGGCGAGACGCTCAACGTGATGACGCTCGGTGGACTTGCGCTCGCAGTGGGCATTCTCGTCGATGATGCCACCGTGACAATCGAAAACATCAACTGGCACCTCGAACAAGGCAAGGACGTGCGAACGGCGACCCTCGACGGCGGCGCACAAATCGTCACGCCAGCCCTCGTTTCGCTGCTTTGCATCTGCATTGTCTTCGTGCCGATGTTCTTCCTGAGCGGAATTTCGCGGTTCCTGTTTGTGCCGATGGCCGAATCGGTCATCTTCGCGATGATCTCATCCTTCGTTCTGTCCCGGACCTTCGTGCCGATGATGGCGCAGTACCTGTTGCGTCCACACGTATCGGGTGCTCACACGTCGGGCGAGCCTGCGGCGGGGATAACTCCGCATGGAGGCCACCCGGGCGCGGTCCCTTCGCGCAATCCGCTCCTACGTTTTCAGCGCGGTTTCGAAGCACGGTTCGAGCGGCTCCGCTCTGTCTATCACATCGCACTGGGCCTTGCGCTGGCGCGTCCGCAGCGCCTTGTCGCCGGGTTCCTCGTGGCCGTCGCGGTAACGCTCCTGCTCGTGCCGTGGCTCGGCCGTAATTTCTTCCCCGACATCGACGCAGGCGAAATCCTGATTCATGTCCGCGCGCCGCTCGGTACCCGCGTCGAGGACACGGCCGCCCTGTTCGACCGCGTTGAAAATGCGGTGCGTGCGACGATTCCGCCGCGTCAACTCGCAAGCATTGTCGATAACATCGGGTTGCCTGTAAGCGGCATCAACCTGACTTATGACAACACCGGGACGACCGGCGCGCAGGACGGCGACATCATGATCTCCTTGAATGAAGATCATGAACCGACGGCCGACTATGTGCGCCGCCTCCGCGAGACGCTGCCGCGCGCGTTTCCAGGCACGACGTTCGCGTTCCTGCCGGCCGATATCGTGAGCCAGATTCTCAATTTCGGTGCGCCGGCGCCGATCGACGTTCAGGTGTCAGGCGTCAACGAGGCTGCAAACGCGCGCTACGCGCAGGAGTTGCTGCAACGGATGACATATGTGCCCGGCCTTGCCGACGCGCGACTCCAGCAAGCGTCGAGCGTCCCGTCCTTTACGATCAACGTCGATCGCACGCGCGCCGACGAGGTCGGCGTCACGGAGCGGGACGTCACGAACTCGGTGGTGGCGGTGCTTTCGGGTACGAGCCAGGTTCAGCCGACCTACTGGCTCGATCATCGCAACGGCGTGTCGTATGCGATTGTCGCCCAGACGCCGCAATACCAGATGACCTCACTCTCCGACCTCGAGAATCTGCAGGTGACAGGACCGAATGGAGCGCCTCAGCTTCTCGGCGGCATTGCAACGATCGACCGCGGCGTCGAGCCCAATGTCGTCTCGCACTACAACATCGAACCCGACCTCGACATCTTCGCCACCCCGCAGGGGCGCGACCTCGGCGCCGTCGCGGGCGACATCCAGAAGATCATCCGTGCGAGCGCGAAGGATTTGCCGAAGGGTTCGATCGTCACCGTGCGCGGCCAGGTGCCGACCATGAACACGGCATTCACCGGTCTGTTGCTCGGTCTCGTCGGCGCCATCGTGCTGATCTATCTGCTCATTGTCGTCAACTTCCATTCCTGGAGCGACGCGCTCGTGATCGTTTGCGCACTGCCAGCGGCACTTGCCGGGATCATATGGATGCTGTTTGCGACGCATACGCCGTTGTCTGTCCCCGCGCTCACGGGGGCGATCCTCTGCATGGGCGTCGCCACGGCCAACAGTATTCTGGTCGTGAGCTTTGCGCGCGAGCGGCTGGCCGCCACGGGCGACGCGCTCGTCGCCGCGCTCGAAGCCGGATTCACGCGCTTTCGCCCCGTGCTGATGACAGCGCTTGCCATGATCATTGGTATGGGACCAATGGCGCTCGGCCTCGGTGATGGCGGCCAGCAAAACGCGCCGCTCGGCCGTGCCGTGATCGGGGGCCTGATTTGCGCGACCTTTGCGACCCTCGTCTTCGTGCCTGTCGTCTTCAGCCTGGTGCATCGCCGCGGTGCGGCAACACCTTCGGCATCCCTTTCGGAATCAGGAGTTATTCATGTCCAGTGAAATCGACATCGCCCCCAACAAGCGCTTGCCGCATCTGAGACTCGTCGGCCTCGCCGTGCTTGTCGTCGCGGCCGGCATCGCGGCAAGCGGCATCGTCAGCCGCCTGCATGCACACACGCAACTCGCGCAATGGTCCGCCGAGCAGGCGGTGCCGACGGTCGTAGCCGCGTCGCCGTCGCAATCGGCCGAGACACAGGCGCTCGTTCTACCAGGACATCTTGCGGCCCTCGTCAATGCACCGATCTACGCGCGCGTATCGGGCTACCTGCATGCGTGGTATTCCGATATCGGCACGCATGTCAAAGCGGGGCAACTGCTCGGCCTGATCGATACGCCTGATCTCGACCAGCAACTGGAGCAGGCCAAAGCCGACCTGCAAAACTCGATCGCCAACGAGAGACTGGCCACCGTGACCGCTGGCCGCTGGCAAAAAATGGATCAGGAAGGCTCGGTTTCGCAGCAGGTCACCGATGAGAAAACGAGCGACCTTTCGGCGAAGCAGGCCCTCGTCGCCGCCAACGAAGCGAACGTCAAGCGCCTCGAGGCACTCGAATCGTTCAAGCGCATTGTTGCGCCGTTCGACGGCGTCGTGACGGCGCGCACGACCGACATCGGCGATCTCATCGACGCGGGCGGGGGCAATCGGCCGGAGCTCTTCGCCGTGTCCGACGAGGATCGTCTGCGCGTCTACGTGAACGTGCCGCAGAGCTATGCGTCCGAGATCAAGCCCGGCCTGACCGCGACGCTGACGGTCCCCGAGCGCCCGGGCATGACGTTCAATGCAACGCTTGACAACACCGATGATTCGATCACACAGTCCTCGGGCACGCTGCTCGTGCAATTGATGGTCGACAACAGCTCGGGCTTGCTGATTCCCGGCGATTACACCAAGGTGACGCTCACGCTCCCCGCGCATTCTCATTCGATGCTGATTCCGGCGAGCGCGCTCATCTTCCGCCAGCAAGGCCTGCAAGTGGCCGTGGTCGACCAGGACGGCCGCGCCGAGCTCAAAACCGTGTCGGTGAAGACCGACCTGGGCACGCAAGTCGAGATCGACTCCGGACTCAGTCCCACCGATCGCGTCATCGCGAATCCCCCCGACTCGCTCGCCTCTGGCGACTCGGTCCGCATTGCCTCGCCGAGCCCGACGCCCATGCACGAGCCGGTGGCGGCGGATCACTATCAGACCGGGCCCGCCCATGGATAAGCGCAGGATCATGACCACCGTCGCCGGCGCATTGCTCGCCGGCTGTTCGTTCGCCCCCACTTACCACGTACCGTCGACGACGATATCGGCGGCCTACAAGGAAGCCGGCAGTTGGCAGGTTGCGCAGCCTTCCGATCGCATCGAGCGCGACTCATGGTGGAAGGTTTATCACGACCCCGAGCTCGACCGGCTGGAACCCCTCGTGGCCACGGCCAATCCCGACGTGCAGGCCGCCGTCGCCCGCCATGACGAAGCGATTGCGTATGAGCATCAAGCAGAGTCGAGTCTCTATCCGACGCTCGGCGCCGACGCTCAGGTGACCAGAAACCGGCAATCAGAGCGACGTCCCCTTCGTTTCGGGGCTGTCATGCCTTCCAGTTACGACGCCAACCTCGCAGAGCTCGCGTTCGACTACGACCTCGACCTGTGGGGTAAGGTCCGCAATGAAGTTGCCGCAAGCAAGGCGCAAAGCGAGGCCGCTGCGGACGATCTCGGCTCGTTGCGCCTCAGCCTGCAGGCAAATCTCGCTGAAGCGTACTGGCGGTTGCGTGGCCTCGATGAGCAGGCTCAGGTGCTCGCCGATACGATAGACACCTATCGGCGCGCATTGCGGTTGACTGTGAGCCGCCGCGCCGGCGGCATCTCCTCCGACCTCGACGTTTCGCGCGCGCAGACTCAGCTTGCCGCGGCAAAAGCGCAGGCCGAGGATGTAAAAGCACAACGCGCGCTAGAGGAACACGCGATCGCCGCACTGACGGGCACGTCCGCGTCCACGTTCGCGTTGAACCCAAGCGACGCGTTGTCGTACCTCCCCTCTGTTCCGGCCGGCATGCCGGGGACGCTGCTCGAACGGCGGCCCGATGTCGCGGCGGCCGAACGTCGGGTGGCAGCTGCTAATGCACAGATCGGTGTCGCACGTGCTGCCTATTTCCCTGACATCTCGCTCGGAATCGCGGGCGGCTTCGAGAGCGACAAGTTCTCGCCGTGGTTCGCAGCGCCGGAGGAAATGTGGTCGCTCGGGCCGACCTTGGCGCAGACGCTCTTCGACGGGGGACTGCGTCGCGCGAAAACGGCCGAAGCGCGTGCGCAATTGGCGCAGTACAGCGCGAATTATCGGTCGACGGTGATCAAGGCCATCCAGCAAGTCGAAGACAACCTCGCGCTCGAGCATCATCTTGGCGACGAGGCAATGCGCGAAGACGAAGCGCTCGACGCATCCAAGCACACGTTGGATCTATCGATGTCGCAGTACCGCGATGGTGTGGTCAGCTATCTCGACGTCGTCACGGCTCAGACCACCGAACTGCAAACACAGTTGGTCACGGTATCGCTTCAAACTCGACGCTTGCTTGCAACTGTTGGCCTGATCGAAGCGCTTGGCGGCGGGTGGAATGCGCCGAGCCGCGTCGTGAACATGTCCCCGTAGAAACGCCCGTTGTATGCAGGCACGGATACCGCGTTCTACTGCCACGGAAGTTTCGCCGATCCGTGTTGCAGCTTCAGTAAATTATCTTTTACCGTGTTATCGCAGCTCCGATACCTTGGTTTGCGCATACTTATAAACAGCCGATAGAGAACGTTACTCAGTCGTGCATATTTATATTGCTATTTTACTTGTTGTGAGGTTAATTGATATGAAACGCCTATTTTTTTCTTTCGCCCTCGTTGCCAGCTCGACCTGCATTTCGGCCTTCGCGCAGACGCCATCCTCTGCACAGACTGCAAACGGCAGCCCGCAAATCGCGTCGAGCAACGCCGACCAATGGGTTGGTCCGCATGGCTAGGCGCCCGTAGAGAAGACGCGCGCTCAGGTCTATAACGAGCTGGTCCAAGCGGAGCGTGACGGCCAGCTGGCCACTCTCAACTCGACCGTCTACGCGCATCCGTAAGGTATCTAAATTCCATGAAACAACGTAATTGGCTAAAACGCGTTGCGATTTACGCCGCGACAGCAGTTTCAACTGGCTTGCTGCTCGCGGCGTGTGCAACGCCTGGCACAGAGTCGACGGCCGGATGTGTCGGCCCGCCGGGCTACTGCGTCCCGTACTTTGGCAGTTGAGCCGTCGCGGCGCGTTCCCGGACTTGGCTTCACCCAATCCTCAAAGGGAGGCATCGAATTGAATGGGCTTGCGAACAGCGCGTCATCGCCGAGGCCGCTGGATGGGCTTCTCGTTGTTTCCATCGAACAGGCACTGGCAGCGCCGCTTTGCACCGGTCGGCTTGCGGAGACGGACGCGAGGGTCACCAAGATTGAGCTGAGCGGGCGGCTCGACTTCGTACGCGGCGCCTATGCCTCGCGTGGCGGTAAGTCGTTCATCGCCTTTCACTCGACGACTGCGGCTGTAAAGGTTTTTGAGATCGATGGTGTGGCCGATCTCAAGGGCCTGTCGTCGGCCGAACGTTGCAAGGCGTTGATCCGGATAGTTCATCCCACCTTCCGGGATCAACTGACATTGCAGGCTCGCGAACTGCGTCTCTTATGAAAGTGTGATCATGGCGAAAACAATTGCGGATTATCTTGCGCAAACCCTCGCGGCAGCCGGGGTGACCGGGATCTGGGGCGCACCGGTGACAGTCTGAATGGGCTCTCCGACAGTCTGCGTCGACCCGGCAGCATTCGGTGGATGCATACGCGCCACGAAGAGGTCGCGGCCTTTGCGGCCGGTTCCGAAGCGGCCGAGACCGGAAAGCTGGCGGTATGCGCCGGCAGTTGCGGCCCGGGCAAGCTTCATCTGATCAACGGGCTCTTTGACTGTCATCGCAACCACGTGCCTGTGCTCGCGATTGCCGCGCAGATTCCGTCGGCAGTGATTGGCCTTGGCTACCTCCAGGAAACGCATCCGCAAGAGCTGTTCAAGGAGTGCAGCCATTTCGTCGAACTAGTGACGAACGCCTCGACGTTCCCTCGCGTCCTCGAGCGGGCAATGCGCACTGCGATCGAGGAGCGGGGCGTCGCTGTGATCGTTTTGCCTGGCGATGTCGCTTTGGCTGAGGCACGGGTGCAAGAGCCGACGTGGTTCGATATCGCTCGGCCCATCGTGAGGCCGGCCCGATGCGGATATCGACCGCCTCGCGGCGCTGCTCAACGAGTCGGATGCGGTGACGCCGCTTTGCGGCAGCGGTTGTAAAAGCACACAAGACGAATTGCTGGCGCTTTCCGACGCACTCGCGGCGCCGGTCGTGCATGTATTGCGGGGCAAGCAGCATGTCGAGTACGACAACCCGAACTGCGTGGGCATGACAGGACTGATTGGATTCAGCTCCGGCTATCACGCGATGCGGTCTTGCGACACCCTGCTTATGCTGGGCACGGACTTCCCTTACCGGAACTTCTACCCGACACAGGCACGGATTGCGCAGATCGACCGGCGCGCGAGCGGGCGTGGCAGACGCGCACCGATCGAGCTCGGCCTCGTTGGCGATGTCCGATCGACGCTGACGGCGCTGCTACCGCGCATTCAGCGCAAAACCCGGCGCCAGTTCCTCGAACGCGCGTTGGCGCATTACGCGTCCGCGCGCCGGCGGCTCGATGAGCTCGCGACACCATCTCCGGCAGGTTGGCCGATCCATCCGCAGTACCTCACAAGGCTGATCAACGAACTCGCGGATCGTAACGCCATTTTTACGGCCGACGTGGGCACGCCGACACTATGGGCGGCGCGCTATCTCACCATGAACGGCAAACGCCGGTTGCACGGGTCGTTCAATCACGGCTCGATGGCCAATGCGTTGCCTCAGGCACTGCGCGCCCAGGCAGCGCATCCGGATCGTCAGGTCATTCCGCTTTCGGGCGACGGTGGTCTTTCGATGCTGCTCGGTGATCTGCTTTCGGCGGGGCAGCTCGAGTTTCGCGTGAAAGTCGTTGTATACAACAACAGTTCGCTGGGATTCGTGGCGATGGAAATGAAGGCGAGCGGTTACCTGCACAACGGCAGCACTGACCTCCAGGCAACCGATTTCGCGGCGATCGCCGAGGGCGCGGGCATACGCGGCACTCGTGTTACCGAGTCCGAGGCATTACCCGGGGCGATCGAAAGATTCCTCGCTCATCCGGGCCCAGCTGTGCTCGACGTCGTGACAAACCGGCACGCACTGGCGCTGCCGCCTAAGGTTGAATGGGCACATGCGAAAGGCTTCAGTCTCGATTTGTTGCGTGCGGTGCTGAATGGGCGCAGCGACGAGTGCTCGAGCTCACGCAGACCAACCTGCTCAGGTCGTGCAAGCCAGCGACGGTTGAGTAAAACGGGTAGCCACCCTGCTCGTGGTCAGCTGATAGCCATAGCGTTTGATGGTTTCGATGTGCACCCTCGGCAGACGAAGTTCGACCTTTTGGCGCAATCGCGCAACGGCGAGATTGACGTTCGAAGGCTCGACATATTCCGCATCCGGCCACGCATAACGAATCAACTGATCGCGCGGGACGGGCGAATTGAAGTGGCGAATCAAGCACTCGAGAAGCAGACATTCACGTCGAGTCACCGCGACACGCTCTTCGCCCGCAATGAGCACATGTGAGAGCAGATCCAGCCTGAGTCCATGCTGTGCGACCTGCGACTTCACGAGTTGCGCTTTCCCTGAACGATGTAGTGCATGCAGCCGCTCGTGCAACTCGATGAACGACAATGGCAGGCAGAAGCAGGCCGCCGCTCCGGCGTGAAGAATGCGAACGCGCTCGGCCGGCGCCGATTGACCGAGTATGGTGACGACGGCCGCTGGGCCAGCCGCGGTCGCCAAGGCGCTCAGTCCAGTGATCAGTGCGCCGTGACTCTGGGGATCGAGTGCCGTGGCAACGACGGCGTCGAACACTTCCTGCGCCGCCAGCAGGATGCCGTCTGGCAAGTCCTCGGCACGCTGCAGGCTATGCACGCTTTCCTCAAGCGCATTGAAGAGCCACGCTGAATGGGAATGCTGACAGGGAATGAACAATATGCGCATAAGAGGGGCAAATTCCGAAAATGTCCGAGTCTCCTCTTTGTCACGCCAGCGTTTTCGGCCAACAGTCGATTGTCACCCGTGTACCGGGTTCTGCATCGGTAATCCGCATCGAAAAGTCGTGGACGCGGAGGACTGCGGAAACGATGCTCAGGCCCAGCCCCGAGCCGACGAACTGACTCGCGTTCTTTGCCCGGTAGAAAGGCTGAAGCACAGCCTCGCGCTCATTCTCGGGGATGCCGGGCCCGTTATCGACCACCTCGATCCGCGCCCCGTTAGGCACGCTCGTGAGCGCGATGCGGATCGCGCCGCCCGGAGTGGTGAACTTGACGGCATTGCTCACGACGTTCGTGAGCATCTCGAAGAGCAGCGCGCGGTCACCCCGTATTGGCTCAACCAGCGTCACCTCAATTGACAGTGCCGTCGAGCCATCGTCCGCGAGCGGCTCGTACAGTTCACCCACCTCCCGGACAAGCTCTTCGAGCCGGACTTCGCTGAATCCGCCCTGCCGTTTCATCGACCCGATCTCCGAAATGCGAAGCATGGCGCGGAACCGCTCGAGCAGCGCGTCCGTCTCCCGCCGCGCCTGAATGACAAGGGTTGCCAGCAGTTCATCATCCGAGCGGCCTGCATGTTCCTCGATGCGTGTGAGCAGCGCGCACACGTGGGTGAGCGGCGTCCGCAAGTCGTGAGCGATACCGTCGCATGCTCTTTTAACCTCGTTCATCAAACGCTCAACTTCCCCCAGCATGTGATTGACGAGATGCGCGAGCATGTCCACCTCGTCGCGCCCGCCAATCGGCAGGCGCTGGGCAAGATCGCCTTGCGAAATGTGTCGAGTCACACGGCGGATCTGTGCAACGCGGCGCATCTGACGCACGCTCAATCCGAGCGCCCCCGCCAGGCCCGCGCCAAGACAGAGCAGCCCGCCGGCGATGAGTGCGTTGATGATCGTATTGCGGATCTTCAACTCCTGGCTAATATCCCGCGCGACCACGAGGATACTGCCGTCCGCGCGCCGCTCCCCCTTCACGCGCACCACAGGGGGATGCTCCGCTCCGGCAACCTTGAGTGACCGGCGAATGGTCATCGAACTGCCGTCGCCCGGCAACTGCGGCGGGAGCGCCATCACGTCGCCTGCGAGATAACGGTGGTCCGGCGTAAAGAGACCGTAGTAGTTGGTGTGCATGCGCTCGCGTTCGACCCGCATGCGCACGACCGCGCTCAAGTCGCTGTCCGCCGCGGAGTCGAAATAGACCAATTGCCAGTACATGATGGCGTCCGTCTCGCGCTCCATGTTGCCTGTGACGGCCCAGCCGATCAGTCCGAGCAACACCATGACCGACAGCGAAAAGATAGCCGCATGGAGAAGCAGCAACCGGACGGACGTCGAGTGCCAGTGTCGCGCAAACGCGAGGGATTGCGTGAGCGAAGTGGGCGTTCTCAATTCGCGCTCAGGACGAAGCCAACACCGCGAACAGTCTGAATCAACGTTGTCGTGTCGGGCGGATCGATCTTTTTGCGCAGGCGTCCGATATGAACATCTATGAGCTTCGAACCGGGATCGAAGTGGTACCCCCATACCGCCTCGAACAACATCGTGCGCGTGATCGTCCTGCCCGCATGCCGCATCATGAACTCCAGCACGCGGTACTCTGTCTGCAACAGCGCAATTTCCTGGTTGCCGCGCCTCACCTTGCGGGCGATGAGGTCGAGCTCGAGAGCGCCAACGCGCAGCGTCGTCTCCGTCTGACCTGCTAGCGCCTGCTGGCGACGCAGCAGCACCTCCAGACGAGCCGCCATTTCGGCCAGGTCGAACGGCTTCGTCAGGTAATCATCGCCACCCGCGCGCAGGCCGCGAATGCGTTCATCAACGTCGCCTAGCGCGCTGAGCATCAGCACAGGTGTGTGCACGCCGACGCTGCGCATGGCAGTCACAATGGTGAGCCCGTCCACGCCGGGCAGCATGCGGTCGAGCGTGATGATGTCGTACTCATCGCTCATCGCCCGCGCAATTCCTTCGCGTCCGTTGTTGACCCAATCGACGCTGAAACCGCGTTTCCGCAACTCCACTGCGATGTCGCTCGCGGTAGTTTCATCGTCTTCGATCGTGAGCACTCTTGACATGCCGCTCTTCCTTAGCCAGCGAATTTCGCCGGTACAATTATCCAGGACATCGAATCTGCCCACACCCTCGTGCGCCCTTAATCAGAGGCGACTGCGCAGTCCCGCTCAGTCTTGCCTGGATCATGGGGAGTCACACGTCGAGCGGCACGTGTCTTTCATGTGCGCCGCAATGGCGGCTGCCGTGAGCGCACACAGCAGCCCAATGGCGCTGCCGACTGCCACGTTCAGCAGGCGTTCGCCTCCAAAAATCCACGGCTTTCCCGCTAATACAAATGCGATTGCCGCACAAGCGCACCGGACGCCGAATGCGAGCGTGTACGGTCGAATGCAGATGAGCGTCAGCATTGCGGCGAACACAACGAGCACACGCATAAACAACGCATGAGGGATCATCAACCCGACGACCACCCCGAAGCAGACGCCGACAACGGCCCCGGTGAGCCGGTTGCGAAACTTCTGCCGGGCGCTTGCCGCATTTCCGGTAACGACGCTGGCGGCCGACCAGATCATCCACTGACCATGATCGACGTGTCGCCATTCGACAAGTGCGGAAGCGCAAGCGACCGCGAGTGCGACGGTGATCACCAGCTCGATATATGCATTACACTCGCTGTTTGGGGCGAGGCGAGTCCACTTTGCGAAATGCGCAAGAGTCGGCCGGCCGGTTTCACGCGAGCGAAAGTGCTCGACTGACGCAACGAGCAGGATCGGCAACGCCGCTATCAACAAGAACGGCAGAAGCTCGACGCTCCGGGTGGTAAGCGCCTGCCGCGTGACCCCTTCCCCACTCTCGCAGGCAAGATACAGCGACGGAATGAACGTGAAGTTGCCGAGCGAGCGCAAGGCACTGCCGCCCGCGGTTACCAGTACGGATCCCATGCCCATCAGGACCGTGGCTACGACAAAGAGCAGCGGGTGCGCGAGCGACGCCATCAGGATCACGAACCCCGCGCTGATGGCCAAAGCGTGCGCGAAGACGGCGAGCGGTGCAAGCTGCGAGTGGTCGAGCGCGATGAGCATCGCGACCGGCACGATTGCTGCGGTGAACCACTCGGATCTGCCTGACACGAGTGCAAGCAAGAGCAGCGGGACGAGCGCAAACATGGCGCGACCCAACGCCCGCCGGTCGAACACGGTTTCGACGCTGCGAAGGAGCGACCAAGCTCCGGTGTGACGTTCGCTGCTCATCGTCGCTCTCCGACCACGCTGTGCTTGTCCATCAGTCTCATCAGCCTGCGAGCGCCTCGAGTACGTCGCCGGATTGCCTCACGAAACCGAGCCTCGGGAAGACGAAATTCAGCGACGCATGGTGATGCTCGGGCGCCGAGCAGCTCATTGCGTCCTCCACGAGCACCAGCGAGTACCCGTGCTCGTGTGCGGCGCGGGCCGTCGACTCGACGCCGATGTTCGTCGAAATCCCGCCAAGCACAATGGTTTCGATGCCGCGACGCCGCAATTGCAGGTCGAGTTCCGTGCCGTAAAAAGCGCTCCATTGGCGCTTCGTGATCTTGATGTCGCGCTCCTTCACCGCCAGTTCGGCCGGGAAGTCCCACCAGTTCGAGGGCAGTCCGTCAGTGGGAAGCGCCATGGGCTGATCGACGGGCTGCTTCAATGCATCGCCGAAGTCGGCGCTCCAGCCCACCCGCACCAGGACGACCGGCGCGTCCACTTCCCGGAAGCGTTTCGCGAGTGTTGCCGCGGTAGCCACCACGGCAACACCTGGGCGGGGTGCTTTCCCGAATCCGAGAATGCCCTGCTGAAGATCGATCAGAACGAGAGCGGTAGTCTTAGGGTCAAGTTTTTGCAACATAAAGGTCTTCCGTTGAAAGCGGCGAGCCGCTGGTGTATTGTGAGGGGGTGCTCACAAATAGTATATGAGGATAATCTCACAAAAGTCAACGCCGAATTCGGGCGAAGCGAAGGCGCCATGCCCGCGGTCATGCGCGGGTGGCGTCGTTACTGGAAGCCGCAAGCGCGGAATTCGCCGAAAAAGGGTACAAAGCAACGACGATGACAGCGATCGCCGCGCGCGCGGAGTCGTCGATCGGTTCGCTCTACCAGTTCTTTCCGACGAACGAGCAGGTTGCAGGTACGCTGATCGAGCAATACCTGACCGAGCTTGAAGCAGCGTTCGGCCGGCTGAGCGAGGAGGTGCCGTTGCTTGAGGTATCGGTCGTTGCGGGCCGGCTGACGACGTTTTTCGTGGCGTTTCGCACGACGCACCCCGCTTTCGTGGTGCTGGCCGACGCGCATGATGTCGTGCTGCCCGGCGCCACCAGCGTGCGCGAAAGACTGTGCAAGGGAATCGCATCCGTAGTGGCCGCCCTCGCGCCGCGACTGTCCGTGAAAGAGGCTTTGTTTCGGGCCGTAGTCGTCCAGCATCTGATGAAAGCAGCCGTCACGGCTGAGCCACGATACGAGCGTCGCTGATCAGCATGCGGCGATGCTGGATTTCCAGCGCGTGGTAGAGCACTACCTTGAGGACGTGATGGAAGCCACGCGTGGTGGACGAACCGGCGCAGCGCAACGAGGCGCAACACCCAAGGAGCGTTCCGCTTCGGGCAAAGGCGTCGGTCCGAAGAGCAAGGGCAAGCCCCGCGTCTCGGCGTGAATGCTGTTGCTGCCCCGCGCCTCATCCCGTCGCCGCGCAACGAACACGTCCGCCGGCGTGCATCTGGACGCTTTCGCAACGGCACTGTCATGCATGGACGATCTCACCCGCGGAGATCGGATCGTCTTCAACAGTCAATACGCGCAGCAGGGACATGGGCTCGCTCCTTTGACTTTCCCCGTGATTGTCAAAGCTGCGTGGTAGCGCGGCAATCATTGTTTGGCGAACCCAGCCTCAATCTCACACGAAACTGGTTTGCGCCCGACGTTTTCGGATCCTCCAGCATTAAAAAATTCTTAACTTCGCCGTACCGTTGGCGTTACCCCCACCTCTTTAAGCTCCTTCTTACCGGAACACGCATGGCTCACCGCCACAGCGCCCGGATCGTCCAACCTCGATAGCAGAAGGAGTTGTCATGAAAGTCATCAAGATCGCCGCTTTGCTCGGCATGGTCGTCACCACCTCGGCCTTCGCCCAGGCCAACACCACGGCTGCCGATACTTCCGCTTCGGTCACCGCGTCACAAACCGGCGCGTGGGTGCCGCCGCAAGGCGAAGCCAACGTGCCCAAGACGCGCGCGCAGGTCTATGCCGAACTCGTCCAGGCCGAGAAGGACGGCCAACTCGACTACCTCAACAGCACGATTTACCGGAATCCGTGAGTGCGTTCCAAGGTGGTCCGATTGACGGCGCAGGCACCTGGTGCCACCGTGCACATGGCGTCTGCCCGGCATCGGCCCATCGAGCGAAGCGGTACACGCTTCCTCATGCCTGAGATCCGAATTCAGGCCGTGGGAGGAATATGAAGTTCGTCTACTACGGGATGTTCGCACTCGCCCTGATGTCGACCGCATCCGTCCTCTATGCAAACGAGCTCGAAGACGCGAGCTACAGCCTCTCTTCGTGGCTCACGAAGATCGAGAGGAAGGTGTCTGCTGGCACGCAAACGATCCCGACGCTAGCGACGGCGCGCGACGTCACGAAACAGGCAATGCTGCGTCGCTTCGAGCCGTCTAACGTGACGCCTTAGTGGTGAGTAGCCCCGGGGAGTTTCACCCCGAGGCTCTCGCAGAACCGGACGTGAGGCTCGCGCCCTCATCCGGCTCCCGTTACCCAACCTCGCGCCGTGCGATACGCCATTGAACGAACAGTCGCGGAGCTCGGTCCATCATCTTGCCGAGCCATCGCACACTACGCTGCTTTCGCCGCCGTAGTGTCTTGTATTTGCGTCTGGCCCACTCCAAGCTTCTGGTCTATATCGGAGTTCGTGGCGACGCCAACCCCTTCGACCCGACCTGGGAACGCTACTTCGAAGACCGTTACGGTTTGAAAATGGTGAACACCCTGTCGGGCCGAGGACAACTGATCCGCCTCTGGTTGGACCAGGAACGGGCTTGCGTCGTATCTCAGCAGCGGATCACAGCGGTGACGGGATGGCACGTTCATCACATCGTGCGTCGTGTGGACGGCGGATCGAATGCGCGGGCCAATCTCGTCATGGTCCATGTCGTCTGCCACCAAAAAATCCATAGCCGTGGTCTAACAGTAACGAAACCGGCTCCCAACTGAGGGCTTTGAACGGCTTGAGCCGTGTGCATTAAAAGGTGCATGCACGGTTCTGAGGGGGCCGCTATGCAGCAATGCATGGCGGCTACCCGACAAGGACAGATGAAGTGTGCTCGCGGAACCCACCCGTCCGCCGCCGTTCAATTCTACGAACTGGTAACATAAGCACTACTTCGCATATCGATCAACTTTCCTCCGCAAGCCTTACTGCGACAAAACCACCAATATCACACAACAGTCTTCTCCAGACATCGGTCTTAATTTTAAGCGTTTGCCCACCTAGACTGTAGCTACTGATTACGAACAGGGCTGTTCGTAGATGGACAAAACGAAGTCTGGAGGTAGTAACCCATGAAGTCCCTTATTCAAGCCGTTGTCGTCGCCGCCGCCCTTGCTGCTCCGGTAGCTGCATTCGCCCAAGCGAACCAAGGCCTCACGCGCGCGCAGGTGCGTGCTGAACTGGTCAAAGTGGAAAAGGCTGGCTACAACCCGGCGCGCGGGGAAGATCCGTATTACCCGGCCGATATTCAGGCTGCTGAGGGCCGCGTGGCGGCACAAAATGCGAAAGCCCCAGCGGTACAGGCTTCCGTAGCTGACACCAGTGGCGCGGGTGGAATGGTCAGTGGTTCGTCGGCATCGGGCGCCCCCGCAGCGGTCCGACCTGCAGCCAATGACGGCATGAAGCCGCTTTACTTCGGTCATTAAACCGCGCCCCGTTGGCGATTCGCTGGCGATCCACCGGTCGCCCGGCTTCGCTCTCTGAGCGCGCGGCATCTCGGCGCGCGCTCCTTCATAGAACTGGCCCGCTATCGGGGTAACCCTGTAGCGGGCCAGTTTTGACTGGATTGATACCTCCGCCATCGACTCCCGACGGTTTCAGTTTTGTAGACAAGGGGTAGTCTGTGTTCACGAGGAGCGGGAAAGCGGCGCGGCGAACCCTGGCCGGATCTACACGATTGTGGGTCTGGGCGCGCGCGACGAAGTTAGTTGCCAGGGAATGGATGGCTGGCGACGGTCTTGTCTGGCTGCACCTGTTGAAGACGGTGACGGCCGCGTTGCTCGCGATGGGCATCGCGATGGTGCTGGAGCTGCCGAGTCCGCGCACGGCCATGGTGACGGTGTTCGTCCTGATGCAGCCGATGAGTGGCATGGTCCTGGCCAAGAGCTTCTATCGGGTCTTTGGAACAGCGGTCGGGATGATCGCCGCGTTAGTGCTGGGCGGCGTGTTTGTGCAACAACCCGAGCTATACATGCTTGGGCTGACGTTATGGATCGGTGCCTGCACGGCTGCGGCAGTCCGGTATCGCCATTTCCGGTGGTACGGCTTCGTGCTCGCAGGGTACACGACCGCGCTGATTGGTATCCCAACGGTCATGCAGCCAAACGGTCTGTTTATGGCCGCACTGACACGCGCCGCTGAAGTGACAATCGGCATTCTGTGTTCAGGCGCGGTCAGCGCGCTGGTGCTGCCGCTGCGATCGAGCACCGCGCTGCAACACACCCTGCGCACCCGGTATGCCAGTTTTTCTGCCTTTGCGGCGAGCGTGCTCGGCGAGCGGGTGGGAAACGGCGCTTTAGAAACGCGATTCGCGGATCTGGTCGATGAGATCGTGGGCTTCGAAGCGGCCCGTGGCTTCGCTTCGTTCGACGATCCGAACATGCGTGTCCGAAGCCGACGGCTGGCGCGGCTCAATAGCGAATTCATGGACGCGTGTACAAGACTGCATGCGCTTCATCAGTTGTTAAAGCGCATGCATACGGGGCAGGCAAAGCCGGTCATTGAAGCAGCGTCGCCATACTTTCGTGAGCTTTCAGGCTTGCTCGGCAGGCAGAACGATCCAGGGAAGACCGATGAGGTCCGTGCAGCGAGCGCGGCAGCTGAACTCAGTGCGTTGAAGGCACGGCTGCCACAACTTGTCCGCGAAACGCGGCGCTCGCTTGAGACGTCTGCGCCGGAATTATTGCTCGACTTCGATACGGCAATGGAGCTTCTGTATCGCTTTGTTGTTGAATTCCTGCGCTATACGCAGACGTATGCGTCGCTGGCGGACCACAACCACGTTCTCGAACGATCGGTGACGAAATACGTCGTCAAGACCAACGTCTATGTCGTGGCGATCACGTTTTTGCGTACGGCGGTGACCGTTGCAAGCGTGGGGGCGTTCTGGATTGCGACCGATTGGCCGAGCGGCGGCCTGGCCGTAATCGCGGCTGCGATAACGTGCGCCCTCAGTTCGGTATCGCCGAACCCGCCAAAGCTCGCCGCACAAATGGCCGCAGGTGCGTCACTCGCGGCCGTGGTGGGGTATCTGGTCACGTGTTATGGGTATCCGAACATCGAGGGTTTTCCGCTGCTGTGCGTTGCGCTGGCGCCCCTGCTCGCGTTCGGTGCGTTTCTGACGATGCGTCCCGGCACGACCGGCTACGGCGTTGGCTTTTGTGTGTTCTTTTGCCTGCTTGCCGGGCCGGACAACGTGATTGTCTATGCGCCGGATCTCCTCATCAATAACGGCATCGCGGCGGTCGCAGGTATGCTGGTTTCCTGCCTGGTTTTCACCGTGATTTTTCCCACGGAGATGCCGTGGCGGATCCAGAAGATCAAGCGCGATCTACGGCGACAAGTAGTGCTCGTATGCAAGGGAGCGCTCACCGGACTCAATCAGCAGTTCCAGTCAAGCACGCACGACATGATGTTCCAGTTGCGCATGATCCTGATGAAGCGCTCCGCACAGCATCGCGATGCGCTGTGTTGGATGCTCGTCACCCTCGAAGTTGGACACTCGGCAATCGACCTTCGTATCGAGGGGCTCGATGCACCCTACGCGGAGCAACTGCAACCGGGATGGAGCGCGTCGATCGATGCGGTCAGGCGAGATCTGGCGGAGCTGTTCGAATACCCAGACACGAGGAGGCTCACGCATGCGCTGGCGTCTGTCGACGCGGCGATCCGGATAGCGCAGTCCTTGCGCAACTCTCTGCATGAGAATAGCGAAAGACGTCACCGAATGCAGCGGATTCTGAGCTATCTGCACTTTATCCGAAGTGCGCTGCTCGACCGGGATGCTCCCTTTTACGCGAGCTGAGCGCGCGGCCGGCCCTCAAGAGAGTGGAGGCCATCTCTAGCGCTCATCGCCGGTCAGCCGGCAAGCAGTGTCTTGTCGCGTGCAATGACTTCTGGCAGATGGGTGCGCAGGAAGTCGACCCACGTCCGTGTCTTCGCATCGATGAACTTGCGCGACGGGTAGAGCGCGTAAATATTCATGTTTTGCAACGTGTGATGGGGTAGCACGCGAACCAGGGTGCCGTCGCGCAGACCGTCGACGGCGGCATACAGCGGCAGCATGCCGATACCCATTCCCGCACGAATGGCGACCACAAGCGATTCGGCGATATTCACCTGCAACGGGCCGCGAACCAGAATCAATTCGCTGCCACCGGGACCTTCGAGTAACCACTCGTGCGGTGGAAAAGCAGGCGTGTTCAATATCAGGCATTCATGTTGCGCCAGATCGCCGGGTTTCTCTGGGGTACCCCGCGAACGCACGTAGTGCGGCGAAGCGCACAGGATACCGCACGTCGAGCCGAGCAGGTGAGAAACCATCTCCGAGTCAGAAAGCGAAGGAGCCCCAATTATGGCAACATCGCTGCCGCCTCCGAACAGATCAGGCGCGCTCTGTGACATTGTCAGTTCGACCGTCACGTCCGGGTACTGGGCTCGATACCTTGAGATCGCCGGCAGCAGGTAGTGCTGCCCAATGCTCGCGAAGCTGAACAATCGCAACGTGCCGGCGGGACGCTCATGCGCGCCGCTCGCCTCCTCCTCTGCCTTGTCGAGGTCGGCGAGGATTTGCCGACAACGCTCCAGGTAGCGCTCGCCGGCTGGCGTGACGGAAAGACGCCGCGTCGACCTGTTAAGCAGGCGTGTGCGCAGGTGGGCTTCGAGATCTGCTACCGCGCGAGACATGGCGCCGGTCGTCGAGTCGTGCGATTGAGCCGCAGCGGTGAAACTGCCCGCTTCGACGACCCTAGCGAACACCCGCATACTTTTTAGTGTGTCCATAAAACCCTCGAGTTTAGACGCTCACGACCGCATCGCGCCGCGCGTTCGCCGACATCACCCAGACAGAACACGTGGCTGATAGCGACCGCGTTGTTGATGTTCGCTAATTTAGCGGTCGACGCCGTTACCAGCGAAACGAGCAACCACTCCGTCTGACCGGAAACCAGCGTGAGCACGATTAACGGGAAAAGAGCAGTCAACGCGCGAACAAGCGCGTTGCTGTCGATAGCAGCCCCGATGTGCGACAGCACCGACTCGACGACCTGGTAACGGCTTTTTTTGCGCCGGCGAAGCGGCGGTTATACGGTTAACTGATTGTCCATCGGATCTTGATTTGAACATCTCGGCGACTCCTGCACTAAACCATCGCACTCTGCTGCCGCCCTTCTCGAATGCACGGATAGGTCGGTGCACAAATGGAGCAGCCGCGGGTTGACTCGATCCGATGTGTCGGTCGCTCCAGATGAGAAGGTGTACCGATCGACGCGCCTTCCATGCCGTCAACGGCTGCGCAATGGTGTGGCTCATGGCCTTTCGTAGGCCGGTGTCAGTTCGCGAGCGCCTTGATCACGTCCTCGGACTGTCGCACCAGGCCAAGCCTCGGGAAAATGTAATTAACCGAAGCGTGATGATGCTCGGCCGCGGCGCAGCTCATCGCATCCTCGGCGAGCACGAGTGTATAGAGTTCATAGCCGGCTCGCGCCGTCGACTCGACACCGATATTCGTCGAAATTCCGCCGAGCACAATGGTCTTGATGCCTCGGCGACGCAATTGCAAATCGAGTTCGGTGCCGTGAAATTGCGTTCCACTGCCGCTTCGTGATCTTGAGATCATGCTCGCTTGCTTCGAGCGCCTCGGGGAAGTCCCACCACGTCGGGGGAAGTCCGCCGGCTGGAGGCGTCGCAGGCCGGTCGACGGGTTGCTTCAGCGCATCGCCGAAATCGTGGCTCCAGCCCACGCGCACCAGCACGACTGGCGCACTGAGTTCCCGGAAGCGCTTCGCGAGCTTCGCCGAGGCGGTCAGCATGGACTCGGCGCTGCGAGGGGCCTTCCCAAAACCAAGGATGCCCTGCTGGAGGTCGATCAGAACGAGCGCGGTAGTTTGGGGGTCAAGTTTCTGCAGCATGTTTGCCTTCCGTTGAACTTAGCAAGCTAAAGGTGTATTGTGAGGTTTATCTCACATTTCAATTTTATGAGTATGGCCTCACAAAAGTCAACCGGAACATTGCGTGCCGAAAGCGGCCAGGCGAAAGCCCCCCGGCGTGCACGCGGTCACGCGCGGGTCGCGTCGCTGCTGGAGGCAGCGGGCACCGAATTCGCAGACAAGGGGTACGACGCAGCAACCATGACAGCGATTGCCGCGCGCGCGGGTGCATCGATTGGCTCGCTGTATCAGTTTTTTCCCACCAAGGATCAGATCGCGGGGGCGTTGCTCGAAAGCTATGTGAACATGCTCGCAGAGACGTTCCACAAGCTGCGCGAGGCTGCGCCTTCTTTGGACGTATCACTTCTTGCGAGCCGGTTGACCAGAACGTTTGTGAAATTCCGCGCGACCCATCCGGCATTCGCGGCCTTAGCCGAGACCTATAGTGATGCTCTCCCGGGTACCATCAGCATCCGCGAACGTCTGCGCGGAGAAATCGCATCCGTGCTGGCCGCAGTGGCACCGCAACTGGAGCCTGCGGAGATCGCCGTCCGTGCCGCCGTGATCCAGCAGATCATGAAAGCAGCCGTCGCGATCAACGGCGATACCTCCATAGCCAGTCGCAAAGCTGTGATGGACGAACTGGAAGGTCTCATGCGACTTTACCTGGACGAGGCGATCGCAGTCACCAGATAGCGCGTCGCCGGCTCTCGAGCGGGTGCGCCGCGCAGCTCGGCCAGAACGTGCCGTGCCACCCGATGTTTCGGTCGCTGACTGGTGCGCAACGAGCGGTCCTGTGCCGTTGTTCACGGCACTCAGTCACACGAAAGATCCGCTCGTTGCGTTCCTGCTGTCGTTCGCCGGACTCGTGATGCCATACGTCTACGCCAGTGAGGTTGCAGGGTAAGGCTCAATCAGTTCCGCGAAACGGTCAGCGAGCGTCTGTCTCGCACGTGCTGGCCAGATCGCGCTGAGTTCGAAACGCGGCAGCGTGGCGCCATCAATGATCTCGCACAGCCTGACTCCGCTAAATTGTAACGCCCGTACCGAACGCGGCAGCAGCGACACACCGCACCCCGCGGCGACGCACGCGAGTACGGTCAGCGACCGGTTCGCGTCCTGCACGATCTCCACCGCACAACCCGCTTGCCGGAACGCGCTCAGGATGCCCGCGCGAACGCTGGGCAACTGGCCGTGCGGAAACCATACGAGCCCGTGCTGCGCGAGCTCGCGTAAAGACACACTCGCGCCGGCCTCCAACGGAAACGTCTCCGGCAACACCGCGACCAATTGCTCCCGCGCGATCAGCTTTTCCCGCATCTTGCCCGCGACCGCCACCGGCGTATGCAGCAAGCCAATATCGATTTCCCCTTTCTCGAGCGCGCTCGCCTGCTCGGCATTGCTCATCTCGCGCAGCACCAACTCGACATCCGGCACCGACGCGCGCAACGCCGCAATAGCGCGCGGCAGCACTTCGAACAGTGCCGCCGACGCGAAACCAACCGTCAGACGCCCTGCTCGTTGTGCGCCGATCTCACGAGCGCGGTGCGAGGCGGCGTCGATTCTCGCGACGCTCATCCGCACATCCTCGACGATCGCCAGCCCGGCCGCGGTAAGGTCCGCGCCACGCCGCGTCCGGCTGAACAGCTTGACGCCCAGTTCATTCTCCATACGCGTGAGCGCCTGACTCAGCGCGGGTTGCGCGATGTTCAGGCGCTCAGCAGCGCGCGTGACGCTGCCTGCATCGGCGACGGCGAGGAAGTACTTCAGGTTGCGCGTGTCCATATTAAAACGATATGAAAATTGATCATTTCCATCATATATGTTTATCCACGTGCTCGCTAGAATGCCTCCACGGGCGATGCAGCGAGCGATTGTCGTCACGGAAAATAGACTCTGGAGACAACGATGAACTGGTACCGCGACATATCGACGCCGGAAAAGCGCACCCTGTGGAGTTGCTTTGCCGGATGGGCGCTCGACGGCGTGGACACGCAGTTGTTCAGCCTCGTGATCCCGACCTTGCTCGTGACCTGGGGCATCGGCAAGGGCCAAGCGGGCTTGATCGGGGGCGCAACGCTCGTCGCCGGTGCGTTGGGGGGCCTGCTCGCAGGCATGCTATCGGACCGGTACGGCCGCGTGCGCGCGCTGCAGATCACCGTGGTCTGGTTCTCCCTCTTCACCTTCCTCAGCGCCTTTGCGCAGAACTTCGAACAGTTGCTTGTCCTCAAGTCGTTGCAGGGCGTGGGTTTTGGAGGCGAATGGACCGCGGGAGCGGTGCTGTTGAGTGAGACCATTCGCGCGGAGCATCGCGGTAAGGCGATGGGCATTGTGCAGAGCGCGTGGGGGTTCGGCTGGGCAGGCGCGGTTCTTCTGTACACGCTGGTTTTCTCGTTCGTGTCGCCGGATTGGGCGTGGCGGTTGCTGTTCGGCATCGGCGTGATCCCCGCCGGGCTCGTGCTTTATCTGCGCCGCAATGTGGTCGAACCACCGCGAGCCGTCATGCCTGGCGCGTCGACGAGGCAGGCGCTCCCCACTGTAAGGAGCATCTTCGACCGGTCGGTGATCCGCACGACGATCATGGGCGCACTGATCGGCGTGGGTGCGCACGGCGGCTATCACGCCATCACTACGTGGCTGCCCACTTACCTCAAGACCGAGCGGCATCTGTCGGTGCTCGGCACGGGCGGTTATCTTGCAGTCGTCATTACGGCGTTCATCTGCGGCTGCTTCGTGAGCGCGTGGCTCCAGGACCGCATCGGCCGCCGGCTCAACGTGATCCTCTTCGCCGTGTGCTGCGTCGCAACGGTCAACCTCTACGTCTTCCTGCCGATGGGAGACACCGCCATGCTGTTCCTCAGCTTTCCGCTGGGTTTCTTTGCAGCCGGCATCCCCGCAACGCTCGGCACACTTTTCAACGAACTCTATCCGCAAGGTATTCGCGGCACCGGCGTCGGTTTTTGCTACAACTTCGGACGGATTGTCTCGGCAGGTTTTCCGGTGCTGGTCGGACACATGGGCAACTCGATGCCGCTCGGCTCGGCGCTCGGCATCGATGCCGGCATTGCATATGGACTCGTGGTCGTGGCCGCTCTCATGCTGCCGGAAACGAAGGACCGCCCGATCGCGATGGTAGCGGCCAACGCCGCGACCCGCGCCTAACGGGGAAACACATGATCGACGAACAGATTCAAACGATGCCGATCCAAGGCACTACGGTGGCGGACCAGTGGTACCACACCAAAGATCTGCGGATCATCGCAATCGACGCGCACGCCCATGTGTTCGTGCGCGGTTTGCCGCTTGCGCAGCAGCGTCGCCACGCGCCGGATTACGACGCAACGGTCGATGCCTACGCCGGCCACCTGCTGTCGAACGGTGTCTCGCACGCTGTGCTCGTGCAACCAAGTTTTCTCGGTACAGACAACTCCTTTTTCCTCGATGTGGCGAAGCGCTATCCGCGACGTTTTCGTGGAGTGGCGGTCGTGGATTGCGCGGTCACTGATAACGAACTCGCACTGCTCAATAGCACAGGCGTAGTGGGTATCCGATTGAATCTCGTCGGCTTGAAACTTCCTCAACTGACCGCGCCCGACTGGCAGCAGCTGTTCGCGCGTGTCAACGCGCTCGGCTGGCATGTCGAGGTTCACCGTGAGGCGGTGGACTTGCACACCGTTGTCGGGCCGCTGCTCGAGCAGGGCTGCACGGTGGTCGTCGATCACTTCGGCCGGCCCGATCCGCGCGCCGCTGCCGACGATCCGGGCTTTCAATACCTGCTGTCGCTTGCTGCCACGGGACGCGTCTGGGTGAAGCTGTCGGCGGCTTACCGGAGTGCGCCGAACGATGACGGCACGGCGTTGGGCACCTCCCTGGCGAGCCAGATTCTCGACACTTACACACCCGATCGACTGATCTGGGGCAGCGACTGGCCGCATACGCAGCATCAGCAAATCGTCGATTACAACGCTACTCGGCGGGCACTCGATCAGTGGGTTCCGGACATGGCGCAGCGCGAGTCTATTTTGACCAGCTCGGCGCGCACGCTTTATCGATTCGAATAAGCCCCTCGACCGGGCGGCGGCCAATCCGCCGGAACGGCACATCACAACGACGGAAATTTCAGCCATCTCACCGATCTATCAAGATCGCCGGAAACGCACGTGAGCAGCACCCAACCCGAACGTCAAACGGTGATGAAGTTATGAGAACAGCCGGGAAGTACAAGGTACTCCTGATGATCTGGCTACTCCAGTTCGTCAACTATCTCGACCGCATCAAACTGTCGAGCGCAGCGCCTACCATGATGCGAGAAGCGATCTATATCACGGGTGCGGGCGTCACCAACATGTCGCTCGGCCTGCCCGATCTCGGCTTCATTGGCCTGGCCGAAGTCGCCGAACACACCGCACGGATTCGCGACGCGGTCGCGTTGCCGCTGATCGTCGACGCCGACACCGGCTTCGGCAACGCGCTGAACGTGCGCCAGACCGTGCGCGTACTCGAGCGCAGCGGCGCCGACTTCATCCAGTTCGAAGACCAGATCATGCCGAAGAAATGCGGCCGCTTTTCCGGCAAGGAAGTGGTCAGCACGAGCGAGATGGTCGGCAAGATCCGCGCGGCCGTCGATGGCCGACAAGACGGCAATCTGCAGATCATGGCGCGCACCGACGCGGCCGCGGTCCACGGCATCGAGTACGCGATCGAGCGCGGCCATCGCTTCATCGAGGCCGGCGCCGACATTCTGTTTATCGAAGCGACCGAGTCGCTTGCCGACATCGAGCGCCTGCCGTCGCTGTTCGACAAGCCGCAACTGATCAATATCGTGATCGGCGGCAAGACACCGGTGCAATCGCGGGAAGCGCTCGCCAGGCTCGGCTACGGCATCGTGCTGTACACGAACGCGGCGCTGCAAGGCGCGGTGCTCGGCATGCAGCGCGCGCTCGGCACGTTGAAGAGCAACGGCCGACTCGACGAAGACGCGACCTTGGTCGCGCCGTTCAGCGAGCGCCAGCGCCTCGTCAACAAGCCGTTGTACGACCAACTCGATCGCGAATACGCAGCAAAAGGCAAGTGAGCGGCAACGCGATTTGATCACACCAACAAAATCACGGAGACTTTATGGCAATGACACCCAACCTAGGCGACGCGCGCGACGTTAATGCGGCCGCTGTCACGAGCGCCCGGCATGCTGGCAGCGCAGAAAGCGCCGCGGCGCCAGTACGCATCCGCTCGATTGTTGGCGGCCTGGCCGGCAATCTGATCGAGTGGTACGACTTTCTCGCATACAGCATCTTCTCCATCTATTTCGCGAAGTCGTTCTTCCCGAGCGACAAGCCGACCGTGCAGTTGATGAACACCGCCGCGATCGCAGCGGTCGGTTATGTGGCGCGGCCGCTCGGCAGTTGGCTGATCGGGCTGTATGCGGATCGGCGCGGCCGTAAATCGGCGTTGACCTGGTCCGTCACGGCAATGTGCGTCGGCTCGCTGATGATCGCCGTCACGCCGGGCTACGCGACGATCGGCGTGTTCGCGCCGGTTCTGCTGATTCTCGCGCGGTTGCTGCAAGGCTTGAGCATGGGGGGCGAATACGGCA
Source organism: Paraburkholderia panacisoli (assembly GCF_008369935.1). GTDB lineage: Bacteria > Pseudomonadota > Gammaproteobacteria > Burkholderiales > Burkholderiaceae > Paraburkholderia > Paraburkholderia panacisoli. The sequence continues at coordinate 28,127 of NZ_VTUZ01000036.1, forward strand.
CCAGTGCGACCTATCTGAGCGAGATCGCTCCGCCACACCGCCGCGGTTTCTATCTTGGCTTTCTGCAGGTCAGCGTGGTGGCGGGACAGTTGGTCGCACTCGCGTTGATGCTGGTGATGCAGAACGTGCTATTCACGTCGCAGCAGATCGAGCGTTGGGGCTGGCGCATTCCCTTCGTGATCGGTGGTGCGCTCGCGCTGTTTGCGCTGTACATGCGCCGTAACGTCACTGAAACCGAAGCGTTCAAACAGAGTGCGCGGCAAACTGGGCCATCGGTCGGCCAGCAGATGCTGCAGCACTGGCGGCAGCTCGCGCTTGCAATCGGCATCACGGTCGGCGGCACTGTCGGCTTCTATACCTACACGGTGTACATGCAGAAGTATCTGGTCAATTCGGTCGGCCTCAGCAAGGAAATATCAACGCTTATCTCCGCCGGCGCGCTGCTGCTGTATTTGCCGCTGCAGCCGCTGTTCGGCCTCGCGTCGGATGTGTTCGGTCGGCGCCCGGTGCTGATCTGTTTCGGCGTGTGCTGCACGTTCTTCTCGGTGCCGTTGTTCACGGCGCTCAGTCACACGAAAGATCCGCTCGTTGCGTTCCTGCTGTCGTTCGCAGGACTCGTGATGCTGAGCGGCTTCACGTCGGTCCACATGCTCGCGAAGACCGAGCTGTTTCCGGCGCGAATCCGTGCGCTCGCAGTCGGCTTGCCTTACGCGCTGACGACGGCGATTCTCGGTGGCACGACGGAGTTCGTCGCGTTGCGCTTCAAGGCGAACGGTCACGAACAGTACTTTTATTGGTACGTGACCGCGTGGGCGGCGGTGTCGCTTCTCGTCTATATCCGGATGCCGGAAACCAATTGTCGAAAAATCGCAGCAATTGAATGCGTGATGTAGCCTGACAAAAACGGACCCAGTTTAAACTCAGTTAAAAACTGTCTTGACTACTGGGTCCACTTTACTCAGGAAGAGAAGACCAATGAAAATTGCAATACTTGATGACTATCACGACACCATACGCACCCTACCTTGTTTTAAAAAATTGATAGGCCATGAAATCAAGATTTGGAACGATCATGTACAAAATGTTGATGTGCTAGCTGAACGATTACAAGAGATCGAAGTGCTAGTATTGAATCGCGAGCGCACCAAAATTCAGGCTGCATTATTAGAGCGCCTCCCCAATCTCAAACTGATCAGCCAACGTAGCGTTTATCCACACATCGACATTGTTGCCTGCACACGACTCGGTGTGATCGTCTCATCTAGTCAGCACGCTGATACCCCTAACTATGCTGCGGCAGAAATGACGTGGGGCTTAGTGCTTGCCGGTGTGCGCCAGATTCCGCAGCAAATGTCGGCTCTCAAGGCAGGAAAGTGGCAAATCGGTGCTGGTAGTACTTTGCGTGAGAAGACCTTAGGTATTTATGGTTATGGCCGGATTGGGCGCGTGGTTGCTGGATATGGCAAAGTCTTTGGTATGAAAGTGTTGATATGGGCGCGCGCGGAATCACTCAAGAAGGCAATAGAGGATGGCTACGAAATTGCTGAAAGTAAGCAGGCTTTTTTTGAAACATCTGATGTCATTTCTCTGCATATGCGATTGTACGACGCAACGCGCGGCATTGTCACCGCTGACGATCTCGCCCACATGAAGACGACCGCACTGTTCGTCAACACAAGCCGAGCAGCACTTGTAACACCAGGCGCATTGGTACAGGCTCTACAAGCAGGACGCCCAGGAATGGCTGCCGTGGATGTGTTCGAAGATGAGCCTGTGCCAGACATTAAACATCCGTTACTCAACATGGATAATGTTGTTTGTACGCCGCATATCGGCTATGTATCGCGCGATGAATTTGAAATCCAATTTACCGATATTTTTGATCAGATTGTCGCCTTTTCAAACGGCCATCCAACGCATGTTGTGAATCCCGAAGTGTTAAAAAATCGTCGTTAGCCTACAATCTACCATCACCCAAGGAGTAAATCACCCCGGCTTTATCAGCCACTTTGAGTCTATGAATAACGTTTCATAGGAAATATGAATGAACACATTCATAAAAGCAACTGTTGCGGCAGTCATCAGCGCTTTCACGCTCAGCGCATATTCAGGGGGAAGCCCAATGCTATATCCAGATGCATCCTGGTCGCATGGCCGTCCGGAAGACCTGGGCTGGTCCACTCAAAAATTGACAGAGATTGAGGTGGATCGATGACTGGCCAGGGGTATCAGAACCCCACTACACCGCCAAAGGCACGCTTGGAAAGAACCTTGTGATATTCCCTAACAAGGGGATTGTGGTCGTCTACCTGAACTACACGGACTATCCGGACAACACCGGCTCAGTTTCCGACACCGAACTAAAAGGCCTCCCGAGCATGAAGCAGTCTCAGATGACAAAGCTATTGCAACTGGTCCTCGCGGCAAGCCCGAAACAGTGAAAAGCTCGTGGGCGACGTGCCACCCCGTGCCAGTATGACTTGCGCCACCTATCCCTGATAGATATATCGGCTTGTTGAGGCGCACGGATGCACCGCGAGCACAAGGTCGACAGGGTACTAGCGGCCGTCGAAACTACAGCGAAAACTTTAGCGTCCCAATGAGGCGCCAGGGCACAAAACAATCTTGGAAGGGACACATGAATTCCAGCGACAAATACAAGGTTTTGCTGATGATCTGGATGCTCCAGTTCGTCAACTATCTGGACCGCATCAATCTCTCGATCGCCGCGCCGACGATGATGAAAGAGCTATCGATACGGCCGGCGCTCTTCGGCGTCGTGCTGGCCGCGTTCAGCCTGGGCTATGCGGTAGCGCAGATTCCCGGCGGTGTGCTGGCCGACCGCTTTGGCGCGAAGAGCCTTCTAATCGCCAGTCCGATTCTGTGGAGCGTTTTCACCGGCATGACGGGATTCGTCGCGAGCTTCATTGCGCTCGCCATCGTGCGGGTGCTGTTCGGCGCCGCCGAAGGCCTGTCGAACGGCGCGAGCTTCAAATTGATCGGCGATTATTTCCCGTCGCATGAACGCTCGGCCGCGAACGGCGCGTACCTGTCGGCGCTTGCACTCGGGCCGGCGTTTATTGCGCCGGTCGCCGTGTGGTTCCTGACGCACGTCGGCTGGCAGGGCATGTTCCGCTGGCTCGCATTACCGGGCTTCGTGATGGCGCTGCTGATCTTTTTCGTGATTCCGTGCCGGTCGCGCGATACGGCTATAAGCCGCGAGGGAGCCGAAGCGCCTGCAGAAAGTGGCCGCTTTGTCGACGTCACGCGTATGCCAACATCGTGGCTCATCTTGATCGCCTACATGGCGTTCAATATCGCGTTCTGGGGCTACCTTGGCTGGATGCCAAGCTATCTGTCGCTCAGCCGTCACATCGAGCTGAAAGCGCTGGGCTTTGCCGCGTCGGTGCCGTACCTCGCCGGCACGGTCGGCATGTTCGTGTTCGGCTGGCTCGGCAGCAAGGTGCTGTACCGCCATCGCTGTGTGCTGATCGCTGCGATCTATCTTTGCACGGCCGTCTGCCTATATGTGACATACAACGTCGCGACTGCGCAGGCGAGCATCGTCGGTTTGTCGGCAGCCGGGTTCTTCCTGTACGGCGGTTTCGGGCCGGTGTGGTCGGTGGTGCTGGATCTGACGCCCGGCAACCTGCGCGGCGCGTTCTCGGGTTTCGTCAACTGCGGTGGGCAGATCGGCGGCTTCTTTGCGCCGATCATCGTCGGTTGGTTGGTCGGTGCGACCGGGTCGTTCACGGGCGGCTTTCTGTTCATGATCGGCGCATTGCTGGTGGCGGCACTGTGTTTCGTCGCATTGCAGGCTGTCAAGCGCGACTGGCCGATGCGGCCGGGAGCGGCGATCGCGGTGTGACATTCGCGCGGTGCCTGGAATGATTCGCGCTTGTGTGTGACGTAGTCAATTTTTAAGCCTTACACCATGGCCCAAACCTTTCACAATTTTCCGCGGCAGCCTATCGACTCGCCCCCGATCACTTTTTCCGAACCGAATCCGACTGCAGGCACGCTTGAACTGCGTTCAATCCGCAGCTTCTTCCTGGGCGGCCGGACGGTCAGGCTCTCGGGGCTACCCGTTGAACAGCGCCGCACCGTCATGGGAGGCGTGCCGCGTACGGTCGATCCGAACGGCGACTACAGCGTCGGGCAGATGTATGTCCAGGAATACCGGCTCGCGGCGCCGCGCCACGCGTTGCCCATTCTCCTCTGGCATGGCGGCGGCATGACGGGCAGCCATTGGGAGAGCACTGCCGATGGCCACGTGGGATGGTTGTGGTTGTTGCTCAGAGCTGGCTACGACGTTCTCGTTTGCGACGCGGTCGAACGCGGTCGAGCCTCCTGGGCGCGATTCCCCGAAATCTACGCAGGGCCGCCCCTGTTTCGCACGAGGGAGGAAGCCTGGCATATGTTCCGCATTGGTCCGGTCGGTGGTTACACGACCGATCCCCTCCTGCGTCGCGCATTTGCCGGCCAGCAGTTCCCGGTCGAGGCATTTGACGCCTTCTCGCAGCAGTGGGTGGCGCGTTGGCCGGATCACGAACCTCTCACACTGGAGGCTTACGACGCGCTGCTTGCCTGGGTCGGCCGCGCCATCGTTATCGGCCATAGTCAGGGCGGCGGGTTCGCCATGGCAGCGGCTCAGCGCTCTGCACGGCACGTCGCGGCTGTGGTTGCAATCGAGCCCGGCGGTGTGCCGGCCGCGCCCACCCGCACCCTCGCGCCGCACCTTATCGTCTGGGGTGACCATTTCGAGCCGCCGTCGCCGCTTTGCCCGCATCCTGTCTGGTCCAGTTATCGCGCGATGGCCGACGCGTACTGCGCCGCCGCGGTGCGCTATGCCGGCCCCACAAACCCGTTCGACGTATTCGATCTGCCGGGCCTTGGCATTCGCGGCAATTCGCACTTCCCGATGAACGACCGCAATGCCCCGGAGGTCGCAGCCTTGATCGTTGACTGGCTCGCGCGCTGCGCCGGGTAGGTGGGTGCGCCACGCGGGAGGGCGGTAGGCGTCGTGACGGCTCTGATAATCATATAGCCGGCCTCCTGTGCGTCACATCGGTGTCGCAACCCTGACTCTACGCCAGCCGTCCTACAGGAACGGCGCGAGGCCGGCTATATGATTATCAGTGCCGTTTGAAGAGGTGATGAAGCGTTTCGAGCAGCAGGCACCGGTATGCGTGATGGCACGCCTGGGACTGCAGAGAGCCATCGCGCCGCAATGGATCGACGAGGTGTTTACCAAGCACCGGCAACGGCAATATCCACGGGAATTGCTGTTCTCGACGGTGGTGGAGCTCATGACGCTGGTGTCGCTGGGACTGAGCCCGTCGCTGCACGCTGCCGCGACGCAGACGAAGCACCTGCCGGTGTCGCTGGCCGCGCTGTATGAGAAGGTCAACCGCACCGAACCCGCGAACCTGCGTGCCCTGGTTCAGGGTAGCGCACAGCGTCTGGAACCGGTGCTGGCGGCCTGGCCATGCCAGGCCAGGCCAGCCTGCCCGGCTGGCGTGTGCGGGTGCTTGATGGCAATCACCTGCCGGCCAGTGAGGAACGGCTGGCGGCGCTGCGCGAACAGCGGGGCGCCGCCTTGCCCGGGCACGCCCTAGTCGTCTACGAGCCGGATCTGGGTCTGGTCACGGATCTGATCGCGGTTGAGGACGCGCACGCGCAGGAGCGTTCCGCGGTGGCCCCGCTGCTCAAGTGTGCCGACCCGGGCGAGCTGTGGCTGGCCGACCGGAATTTTTGCACCAGCGCGATCCTGCTGGGCTGGCATCAGGCGCAGGCCAGCTTCATCGTGCGTGAACATGGCCGCAACAGCCCGGCGCTAGCCAGCAGTGGGCCGTGGGTGAAAGCTGCGCGCATCGAGACCGGGCAGGTACGTGAACAACGCATTGACCTGAAGTCGGGGCTGCAGGGCTGGCGGCGCATCGAACTGCAACTGGACCAGCCCACCGAGGCCGGCGACACGGTGATCCGGTTCTGGAGCAATCTGCCTGCCGCGGTGGGCGTACACGAGATCGCCCGACTCTATCGCAAGCGCTGGCGTATCGAAGGCGTGTTCCAGCGACTCGAGTCGGTCCTGCACAGCGAGATCCCGCTCCCTGGGTCATCCAGGTGCCGCGCTGCTGGGCTTTACCGTCGCGCTGCTGGCGTACAACGTGCTGGCCATGCTCAAGCGCAGTGTTGAAGCCGCGCATGCTGCAGCCGATGAAACAGGCGCACCGCCGCCGGAGGTCTCGACGTATTACCTTGCCGTGCAGATTCGCGGCCAGTATGAGGGCATGCTCATCGCACTGCCGCCGAACGAATGGTCGCATTGGAGCGATGCGACGCCCGATGTGATTGCCTGCAAACTGCTCGAGCTGGCACGCGGCGTCGATCCAGCTCAGGTACGCACACGCAGACGTGGTCCCAAGAACCGCAAACCCGTACCCTATGTCGAAGGGGCGGTAGCCCGTGCCCATCACAGTACCGCTCGCCTGCTTAAACGCGCCAAAGGCGGGACATCTTGATCAAGACCTTGAAAGGGCCGCGTCTTAGAGGCCAGCGCTCTTCGGCCAAAGATGTCTTGCAACGGTTAGTCGGAAATATAATACCGCGAGTCGACGGAGACCTCGATCGCTATGGCTGCGGCGACTCTGCTTGCTGAGCGCGGGTAGTGTCAGGCGCTGGCGCTGCTGCGTACCAGTAGCCCCATCCGCAGTAGCGCGCCCAAGAGGAGCCCTACTGCGAACCATAACGCCACATCGTGTATCAGTCTGGTTGCGAGCCCCCCGAACACAGCACCGGCGAAGAAGCTGAATCCTGCCGCTCCAAGCAGCGACGCGTCGTGAAGAGCCGACTTGTCGTATCTTGGGATCAGTCCTTCGAGCAATTTCTTCGCTGCGCGGCGAAGGTTTCCGGTTGTCATCACAGACGTGTACGTAAGATTCTCGATGTGCGTGAAGGACAAGGTCTGCAGCGTAGCGACGAATGTGATACCTGGGATCAGCCAAAGCTCTGAGCGTCCGCACACACCGCTAGCCGCTACAGCCAGAAAGAAAATTTCAAGCAAAAGGCAGACAAGTGCGGGGCGCGGGAGCGAGTTCGCGACGGCGTCGAGGCGCAGGAGGTGAGCCATAAATACCGCGATTACAAAGGCGACAAGCGGGGGAATGTGCAGCCGCGCCTGGGTCCAGTCACCAGCTGCTATCTTGATGCCGAGGAGTGCCACGTTTCCCGTCATCGTGTTCGCGAATACACCGCCGTGGCCAACGTACGTATACGCGTCGAGAAAGCCTCCGGACAGCGTCAAGAGTACGGCGACGCCGCGGCTTCTACTTGCCTCATCGAGATCCATCGTGTTCGCTCCTGCGCAAGCTATCGGGTGAACGCGGACAATGAGCGTGGAAGCGGCGCATAAATTCCAGACTCGACGATTTCGACCGCCATGTCATTAATCTCGCGTAGAAAAAGAATTTGACGACGCATCGCAAACTGACCAAACACGTCAACCTTTCCGTGCCCTGAGGCGCGTGCGTGATTCACGGTCAACGAAAATGCGTATGCGCCAATTCCACGACTTCATCTGCCCGGCCGTTCAGCACGGCGCGCAACATATATAGGCTGAAGCCCTTTGCTTGCGCCCACTGCACCTTCGGTGGCAATGCGATTTCATGCTTGGCAGTAACCACATCGATCAACGCGGGGCCCGGCCGTGCAAAAGCGCGTCGCAAGGCATCAGGTAAGTCCTCGGAATGTTCGACCCGAATACTAAAAATCCCCGCAGCTGCAGCAATATCCGCGAAATTTGTCGTGCTCAAATCAGTCCCGGTGTCCAGATACCCACCCGCTTTCATCTCCATGGCGACAAATCCAAGCGAACTGTTGTTGTACACAACGACCTTGATTGGGAGGTCAAGTTGCCGTGCGCTCAAAAGGTCCCCAAGCAGCATTGACAGTCCGCCGTCGCCTGAAAGCGAGATGACCTGCCGTCCTAGATCTGCCGCCTGAGCACCGAGCGCCTGTGGCATCGCGTTTGCCATCGACCCGTGGTTGAACGAGCCATGCAGGCTGCGTTTGCCGTTCATCGTCAGATAGCGTGCCGCCCATAGCGTTGGCGTGCCCACGTCGGCGGTAAAGACAGCATCCTTCTCGGCGATTTCGTCGACAAGCCGCGTCAGGTATTGCGGATGAATTGGCCGGCCCGATGGCGAGGGTCGCGCGAGGTCGTCGAGTCCCTTGCGTGCCGACACATAGTGCTTTCTTGCGCTATCGAGGAAACGACGGTCCGTCTTGCGCTCCAGGCGAGGCAGCAAGGCAGTCAGCGTTTCGCGGACCCCGCCCACGAGTCCGAGTGCAAGTGGCGTGCGTCTGCCGAGCGCGTCGCCCCGTATATCGATCTGCACGATCTTTGCTCGCCCAGGATAGAAGTTACGGTAGGGAAAGTCGGTCCCAAGCATAACGAGTGTGTCGCAAGACATCATCGCGTGGTAGCCCGAGCTGAAACCGATAAATCCAGTCATGCCAACATCGAACGGATTGTCGTGCTCGATATATTGCTTACCCCGTAGTGCGTGGACAACTGGGGCACCAAGCTTGTCCGCGAGAGCGACAACCTCATCATGTGCGTTGGCGCAGCCACTACCGCATAGCAAGGTAACGGCGCTTGCTTGGTTGAGCAGAGCCGCTAATCGATCAAGATCGCGCGCAACCGGGATGATCATTGGCGGTTGTGCATCGACCCAGGAAGGCGCTTCCGACGGCGCATCGTCGAGTGCAATGTCACCGGGCAACACAATGACCGCAACACCGCGTTCGTTGATGGCGGTCCGCATTGCGCGCTCGAGTACCCGCGAAAACTGCTCGCGGCTAGTAACGAGTTCGACGAAATGGCTGCATTCCTTGAAAAGCTCCGTTGGATGGGTTTCCTGAAAGTAACCAAGACCAATCTCAGTCGATGGAATATGCGCCGCAATAGCGAGCACCGGAACGTGATTTCGGTGGCAATCAAAAAGACCATTGATCAGGTGCAAATTGCCCGGCCCGCAACTGCCCGCGCACACAGCTAGCCGACCCGTTGCAGCGGCCTCGGCGCCGGCAGCAAATGCCGCGACCTCTTCATGCCGCGTGTGCATCCAGCGGATCGAATCCATTCGATTGAGGCTGTCGGAAAGCCCGTTCAGGCTGTCACCTGTCACTCCCCAGATACGTTCTACGCCGGCAGCCGCCAGGGTGTGCGCCAAATGATCGGCGATCGTTCTACCCATGATGGTCTCCTGCTTTAAAGTAAATGGAGTTCGCGCGCCTGCGCCGACAGCGCCTCGCGAAACTCGGGGTGTGCAATACGAATGATCGCGTTCGCTCGTTCGGTCGATGACAGACCCTTCAAGTTCGCCACACCGTATTCGGTCACGACAAGATGAGTGTCAGTACGCGGCGTGGTTACCGGCCCGCTCAGTCGGGAGACGATCTTCGATACCGCTCCGCCGCCTGTTGTTGAGTGGAACGCTATGATTGATTTACCACCACGGGACGCGTATGCCCCACGGACAAAGTCGAGTTGCCCGCCGGTTGCGCTGTATTGATGCCCTTTCACGTGCTCTGAATTGCATGCACCGGTCAGGTCCAATTCGATGGTCGAGTTAACCGATATGACGTTATCGTTGCGCGAGATCGTATGCGGATCGTTCACGTAGCTCACCGGATAGCTCTCGATCGACGGGTTGTTGTCCAGGTACTGATACATCTCGCGGTCGCCCATCGCGAAAGTGAAGACGGTCTTGCCCCGATTAAGCGTCTTGCGAGAGTTGTCCACTACCCCGCGCTGAATCAGGTCAACCAGCCCCGGTGTCAGCAACTCTGTATGAATCCCGAGATGACTATGGCCGGCAAGCGCGGCACATACCGCGTTGGGTAACGCACCAATCCCCATCTGCAGGCAGGCGCCGTCGGTAACAAGCTCGGCAATCAGCGCGCTGATCGTCCGGTCGTGTGCAGTCGCCGCTTTTGGCTTGAGCTCGGGTATCGGGTGATTCGATTCCACGATCGCATCCACTTCCGATACATGCAACAACGAATCGCCGAAGACGCGGGGCATGTTCGGGTTGACTTCCACAATCAACCTGCGTGCGGCGCGCGCGACGCCCGTCGTGTAATCGTTGTTGGTGCCGAACGTAAAGTAGCCGTTCGCATCCATGGGCGACACCATCACCAGCATTGTGTCGACCGGGATATGGTCAGCGAATAGCCGGGGAGACTGGCTAAACGAGTTAGGCACGTAGAACACGACCTTGCGGTTGCCGTCCTCAACGCCGAGCTTGATGAGCTCGCGCTCGGGAGCGCCCATGAACATGCAATGCGGCAGGATCCGGCCCATGAGCGAATAGCGCAGCAAACTATTTCGCAAAAACGCTTCCGAGTGAAAGTAGTAGACCTTCAGCGCATCAATGTCCCCTGCTTCGGCGCGCGCCCCTAACGCCTCGAGTAATGAGGGTGGCTGCGACATCGCCATCCCGAGCGCGATTGACGAGTCACTGTGTAGTGTCGAAACCGCTTGCACTGCCGATGTAAGCTTGCTCTTGTACAACTCTTCAACTTGAAATCTGAGGTTCATGAGTACAGCTCCGGATCAATAGTTGGCGTCGGTTTCGGGTGAATGACCGCGCTTGTAGATCAGCATCGTGCGTTCGAACGTCATTACGATCTTGCCGTCCTGGTTGAGTCCTTTTGTTTCCACGGTCACGATCCCCTGCGTCGGACGACTCTCCGACTCGCGCTTGGATAGCACGGTGGATTCCGCGTAAAGCGTGTCGCCCGCAAATACCGGATGCGTAGCCTTGACCTTGTCCCAGCCCAGGTTGGCCACCACTTTCGCACTCACGGTGCGTACGCTCATTCCGGTAATCACAGCGAGGGTGAAGGTGCTGTCGACCAGCAGCTTCTTCCACTCGGTCTTCGCGGCATAAGCCGCGTCGAAATGGACCTGCTGCGTGTTCATGGTGAGGAGCGTGTTCCAGATATTGTCGACATCGGTGATCGTTCTGCCTGGCCGATGCTCGTAGATCGTCCCGGGAACAAAGTCCTCGAAGTACAGGCCAGACGTTTCGCGGAAGCGATTTTCTTCAATCTGGCGATACGCGGAAATAGAAGATGTCATGATGTTGCCCTAAAGAGATAAGTTGTCAGACTGAAGCCAGCACGCCACGCGCTTCACGAGCAATGGCCTCGTCGATCATGCGCCCGTCCACGATGCCCACGCCGTGCTCGTTTGCTTCGAGCACGCGTTTCGCCCACGTAACGCGATCGGCGGACGGCGTGAACACGCGGTTAATAGATTCAATATGTGAAGGGTGAATGGCGCTTTTGCCATGAAATCCATTGGCGAGCGCGAAAACCAGATCGCTTTGCAAAAGGTCAGCGTCGTGAATGGCGAAGCACGGCGCGTCAATCGCCTCGATGCCAGCCGAAGCACACGCTGCCGCTACGCGACAACGCGCGACCTGCAGCGCGAGAGAGTCGGATTGGGCAAGCACATCGGAGGCATAGTCAGCGGCGCCAAACATGAGCGCCCCGACATAAGCGCTGGATCTGGCGATCGATTCGACCGCGAACATGCCTCGCGCCGATTCGATCAGGGGAACCAGCACGCTCGTTTTACCGGCTTGATCGAACAGGCTTGCTACGAGTGCCACCTGATCCGGCGATTCAACTTTCGGCAGCAGGATAAAATCGGGCATACGCGAGGCGTCCAGCAACGCGGCAAGGTCGTCCAGGCCGAAGCGCGTAGAAACTGGATTGATGCGCACCGCAAGCCGCGGCGTGGTTTCGTTCAGAGGCGTGTTGAGCCACGCAAGGAGATTCTTTCGTGCATCCGGCTTCTCAGCGGAGGACACGGAATCTTCGAGATCGGCGATGGTAATGTCCACACCACTCTTGGCCGCGCTTAAGAGACGGTCAGGACGAGTGGCGGGTGTGAAGAGCCAACTACGAGTGGGACAAGCAGAACGATCGGACATGACGCTTTGCACCTGAAGAATGTTTTGACCTCTTCATTCTCGTGATGCAGCGCGCGGCTGACAATGCGGCAATAGTGGTGTCAGCCTTCGGAAATCCGGAAGCCTTGATTTTCAGGTTTTGCTGCGTGACTGCTTGGAGCCGCTTGCGATCAGGTGGTCGAACAGCAGACGAGCGTAGGTTGGGAGTGCGTCCCGCTCGCTCACGCACACGCGCATTTCACGCAGCGCCCAGGTATCAACGAGACGTAGAACACGAATACCCATGGTGCGCTTGCATCGGCGGGCCGCCGACTCAGGCACGACTGATACGCCCACGCCATTCTCGACCAGACGGCAGATCGCGTCGAAACTCCGTAGCTGGATACGCTGGCGAATCCGCCGGTGCAATCTGCGCGCATGGCCCTCCAAATAAGTCTGAATCGATGCGCCGCTCGCATACCCCACGAAATCGTGCTCAAGCAAGTCCTCGAACGCAATGTCGTGCATGCCTTCGAAGCCGGGTGCAGACGCGGGCACGACGGCGCACAGGCGATCGGTGACAAAGGGAAACGCTTGCAACGCGCCCATATCTGCCGCCGCGGCCACGATGCCGATGTCTGCCACGCCATCCATCAGCGCCTCGACGATTTCGTGACTCAGGCGCTCTTCAACTTCAATGTTGACGTTGGGATGTGCTGCAAGGAAATGGCTGACAGGCGTCGGCACAAACTCTGTGAGCGCGTTGGTGTTTGCCAGCAGCCGCACCGTGCCTTTCAGTCCATGGGCGAACTGGCCAAGGTCGTCGGTCAATCGCTGCATGGAAGCGAGCGTTGAGCGTGCGTGACGTAACAACGTATGGCCTGCTTCCGTAGGTTGGACGCCGAGCCGCTGGCGCGCGAGCAACGGCACGCCCACTGCTTCCTCCATTTGCTTGATGCGCCCGCTCGCCGAGCCTAGAGCCAAGTTTACCCGCGTGGCGCCGTGCGTAATGCTGCCCGCTTCCACCACGGCCACGAAAAGCCGTAAATCCGCTATGTCGAAGCGCATGAAGTGTCTCCGTCTTCGTTTTCGTTGATTCCACGAGCGATCAAGCCTACGGAAAACCCCAAGGATACCTTCGCGAACTCCGCATTGTCGCCGAACGTCGCGCCTTGGACAATGGCCCCACAAAATCAGCAAACGGAGACAGACATGGCGAACCCTTCAGAAGACATCGCGCGCGATCATGCGCCCAACTTTCGACACGCTCGTACGATCCAACGGCGCGCTGCCACTGTGAGCCTCATCGAGTCGGTGATTGAATGGTATGACTTCTTCATCTTCGGCACCGCTGTCGTAGAACGCAATAAACATGTCAACTTCGCGACATTAAACTCGTCAATTCGCGGGGCCACGGTGCATTGAAGGGCGAGAAGCCTTGCTGGGCAATGGCTTCCGGGACGCGAATAAACATGTCAACTGCCCGAGTCGCTTACCAACGAGAATCCGGAGTATGCAGACGCCGCACGCTGAGGGTGTCGCAGACCAAGCGGCACCGCCCCCGGCGGGCACAAGCCGGCCATCTAGAGCCGTTCACCATGGCTTGCGCATGGACGGTCGAGCGTCAGCTGCGCACTCGACAGCGGACCGTCGGGGCGCCACACGGCTAGTGTCCCATTCCGTTGTTAACTGCTCTATGTTCGCGTAGCATGTTGACGTCAACGGAATGGGAGACGCCAACATGCCGATGGGACGACCGAAGGCCGAACTGATGCTGAGCGAAGACGAGCGCTCGCAACTGATTTCGATAGCACGTTCCCGTTCGATTTCGGCTGCGTTGGTCACGCGTGCGCGCATCGTACTGGCAGCGGCTGACGGAGAGCCCAACAGCGCGATCTCCCAGCGCCTGCAACTCACGCGCGCGACAGTGGGCAAGTGGCGTCTGCGGTTCCTGGAGCAGCGCATCAACGGACTGTATGACGAAGTACGCCCGGGCAAGCCGCGCACGATCGATGATGAGCAACTGGCCCAATTGATTCACAAGACCCTGCACACCAGGCCTACGGACGGCTCGCTGAGCTTACCTTGCCGCACTTGACTTATCGCGACAAAATCGACTCCTCCGAACCATATTTCACTGTTGCCGTGACAAATCGAAGATGAGCGCCGCTTCGACCCATTTCTCGCCGGGTGGGGTCCACGGCGTCGGGGCCTGGAAATTCCACATCAGGCGCTGCCATTCCGTCAGCACCGGATCGCTTGCTTCAGCATCCGCAATGCGCTGAGCGCTGAAGACTGTGTCATCGGTCTCCATCAGCATGCATAGCCGGGTCCCCAGCCGGAAGATTTCCATACAGGTGATCCCCTGGCTGCGGAGATGATTCGCCACCTCGGGCCAAATCTTGCGGTGCATGGCCTCGTACTCGGCGATAAGATCAGGGGAATCCTTGAGGTCCAACATCAGGCAGCGTCTCATCGCATTCTCCGACGGTCGTGTAAATTGCTGCGCTTTCTGTGCAGCGCAATGCTGTGATTCAAACCCGCTTTCTCCTGATGTGACTGGAAAAAGACCTGCAGCACGTCGGTGGTCCCACGAACGAACCTGGCAATTGACGCTCCCTTTCCTGTCCCATCGGTCCATAACGGAGGAGTTTCATCTTGTCTTTTCGTCGTTGCTGAGACGGCACCGAATGGCGCAGTTAATTCGACCAACCGCCATCGATCAAGTGGATCTGGCCGGTCGTAAACAACGACTCATCGGATGCAAGGTACAAATCGAGCGCTGCGACCTCCTCGGGCTTACCCACACGTCCCATTGGCTGACGCGCGACGAACGCCGCATGTACCTGCTCGACACTCGCCTTCGGGGGCATTCCAGCGTCCCTTCACCGTGGTTTAACAAACTTCACAAGCGATAGAATGCTCCGGCGTTCGCACCGAAAACCGCGTCGCGCGCCGCGTCGGACAGTGACGCAAGCAAAGTGTTCGCCACCGAATGCCATAACAGGTAATCGCCGTTCATGTTGAGCACAGGCCAGTCACTGCCCCACATCAGGCGCGCCGGGCCGAAGGTATTCAGCAAATGATCGACATACGGCCGTAGGGTCTCTTCAGTCCAGCCGGGTGCGGCTTCGCTTGCAAGACCCGAAAGTTTGCAATGAGTATTCGGCAGGCGCGAGAGGCGCGTGGTGCCGTCGGCCCACGTTCGCCAGCCGGCATGGCCATCGCGGACCGGCGGCTTCGCGCCATGATCGACCACGATGCGCAACTGTGGAAAGCGCGCCGCAAAGGTCTCGAGCGCTTCGACGTGGCGCGCGAAAATCAGCGCGTCGAAGGCGACGTCATGCGCGAGCAGCGCCTCTACGGCGGGCGCTAGTGCAGGATTAGCGATCCAGTTGTCATCCGGCAGGTCTTGCAGCATCGGGCGCACACCCTTGAACTTTGGATCGCGTGCAAGCTCGGCGATTAGCGCGGGTGCTTCGGGCACGAGCATCGGCACCCAGCCGACGACGCCCCCAATCGACGGCTCACGCGCCGCCAGCGCCAGCAGGTAACGGGTCTCAGCCAGAGTCGGCGCGGCCTGCACGACGATCGTACGTTCGATGCACGCAGCAGACGCCAGGGGTGCCAGATCTGCCGGCAGGAAGTCACGCCACAACGGGCCCAGCTCGGGGGTGAGCCATCCGTAGTCGCCGCGGCTGCGCTGCCAGAAATGCTGATGCGCATCGATCTTCATGAGCGCTCCCGTGCAAGCTCACGGACATGCGTGGCTGCCGCGCACTCGCCCGGCACCGGCGCCCGTTGATCGATCAAGCCGAGTTCTTTCAGCTCACGCCAAAACGCGAGTGGAATCGGGAGGGCGAAACCGCGTGCGTTATCGATCATTTCGTCCGGTGAACGTGCGCCCGTCACGATGCTTTTCACCGTCGGATGCGCATACGGAAACTGTAACGCGGCAGCGCTCAGCGGTACGCCGAACGTATCGCACACTGCGACAAAACGCTCGACGCGAGCCACAATTTCCGGCGGCGCGCTCGCGTAGTTGAACGCGGGGCACGAGCCATCCGGACTGTGTGCGGGAACTCCACGTCCGCGCGCAAGAATGCCCGAATTGAAAGCGCCTCCGATCAGCACGCCGACGCCGCGTGCGTCGCAGATCGGTAACAGGTCGTCAAGGACAGTCTGCTCGAGCAGCGTGTACCGTCCCGCGAGCAGCGCGCAGTCGAGATCGAATTCGCGCAACGCATCGACGATCGCGGCACTCTCATTCACGCCTAGCCCCACTGCGCGAACGACGCCCGCCGATCGCAATTCGTCCAGCGCCTTGAATCCGCTGTCCGAAAGTTGTCGCCAGTAATGCGCCGCTGTCTCCGGTTCGTTGCCGTGCGTATAGCTGCCGATGTCGTGCACCAGCAGCACGTCGATACTTGCCATCCCGAGGCGTTGTAGACTGTCTTCGAACGAGCGCAGTATGGCGTCGCGCGTGTAGTCGAAACGCACCTTGAACGGAAACGGATTCGCCCAGCCGCCCTGCGAGACGGCTGCGCCGCCCGCGTCGGCCGGTGTCAGCATCCGCCCTGCTTTGGTCGATAGCACGAATTCGTCGCGGTTGCGACTCGAGAGCGCGGCGCCCAGCCTGTGTTCGCCCTTCGTATAGCCGTAGAACGGCGCCGTATCGAAGTACCGCACACCAGCATCCCAGGCTGCGTCGACCGCGGCGAGTGCCTGTGCGTGGGTCACGTCGCGATACATGCCAGCGATGCCCGCCGATCCGAAACCGAGCGCGCTGAACCGCAATGGTGTGGGACGCTCGCGCATGCCCCTCACTGCGTCTCTCCCAGGCTGCGCGCGGTCCATCATGCGCCTCCCGCGGCGACACACGCGGCGGCCATACCGATCGACTTGTGCACGTGCTGGCTCGCGCCAATCACATCCCAGTCCCAATCGATGCCAAGACCAGGCTCATCCGGCGCGACCGCATACCCCTGCTCAATCTTCACACGCGAGCCCGTGAGAGTGTCGATCTGCGGGATGTATTCGACCCACGCGGAATTCGTCACCGCGGCGCACAGGCTCACATGCAGTTCCATCAGGAAATGTGGGCAGATCGCGATGTTCATCGCCTCGGCAAAATGAGCAATCTTCAACCACGGTGTGATGCCGCCGACGCGCGCCACGTCTGCCTGCACGATCGAGCAGGCGTCTGATTTCATATATTCGGCGAACTGCGCGGGGTGATACATCGATTCGCCGACCGCGACCGGCACCGCTGTGGCTGCGCTCAGTTGCCGATGGCCAGCGATGTTTTCGGCGGGCAGCGGTTCCTCCAGCCATGCGAGGTGCAGCGGCTCGAACGCGTGCGCTCGCCGCAGCGCCTCGGAGAGCGTGAACCCCTGATTCGCGTCGACCATCAACTCGAAGCTGCCGCCCACCGCTTCCCGCACGGCCGCAAGTCGCCGCACATCTTCGGAAAGATGCGGGCGCCCCACTTTCAGCTTTGCGCCGCAGAATCCGAATTCCTGTGCCTGCAGGGTCTGCTCGACAAGTTCGCTCTCCGACAGATGCAACCAACCGCCCTCTGTCGTGTAAGTCCGCACACGCGGCTTCGCACCGCCTGCCGCAACCCACAACGGCAGTCCGGCCACGCGCGTATTGCGATCCCACAGCGCGGTATCGATTGCGGCAAGCGCGAGACTCGTGATCGCGCCGACCGCGGTCGCGTGCGTGTGATAGAACAGATGCCGCCAGATCGCTTCATATTCCGCGGGATTGCGGCCGATGAGTTGCGGCGCCAGATGGTCGTGCAGCAACGCGACGATCGACGAGCCGCCCGTGCCAATCGTATATGTGTAGCCTGTGCCGGCGCTGCCGTCACTACAACGGATCGTGACCAGCACCGTTTCCTGAATGACAAACGACTGGATGGCATCCGTGCGCCGCACCTTCGGCTGAAGGTCGACCTGCCGGATTTCTACGGTTTCGATGAGGGTCATGTTTGTTCTATCCTTTGACGCCGCCAAGCGTGAGACCTGCAATCAGGTGCTTCTGAACGATGAACGTGAGGATGATGGCCGGAATGATGATGATTACGGCCATGGTGCACATGCCGGCCCAGTCCACCGTGAACTGCGCGGTAAAGTCCATCAAGCCGACGGGCAGCGTTTTGGTATCGGGGCTGCGGCACAGTTGCGACGCCAGCGCGAACTCGTTCCAACTAGTCAGAAACGCGAAGATCGCAGCCGACGCCACGCCCGAGCGGGCCAGAGGCAGTTCGATATGCCAGAACGCCTGCCAGCGGCTGCAGCCGTCGATCTGTGCGGCCTCGGCGAGTTCTGCCGGCACTTCGCGAAAAAACCCGTCGATCAGCCAGACCGTGAACGGCACGTTCATCGCGAGGTAGACGATAATCACGCCGACATGCGTGTCGAGCAAACCCGTCCACGCCCACAGCATGAAGATCGGCAGCGAGAGCGCGATGCCCGGAATCGCTCGCGTGAGCATCAGCACAACGAACAATAGCTTCTTGTGGCGGAACTCGAAACGCGCAAACGCATAGCCGCCGGCCACCCCGACCACGATCGCAGCAAGCGTGCTCGCTAGAGAAATCACCACCGAATTAACGAAGTACTGGCGAATCGGCAGCGACGCGATTCCGCCAAAGCCGAACACATTGCGAAAGTTGTCGAGCGTATAACTGCCGGCATCAAGCAGTGGCTGGTTCGACAGAATCGCGACATTCGAGCGGAACGCATTGAGCATGACCCAAAGGCCTGGCACGCAGATGACCGCCATCACGAGGAACACTGCGAGCCACAGAGCACAACGTCTCATCGGTGCTTGCAGCGTATCGAATGTGGAAGCGTGATTGAAAGTAATACTCATGATGTCAGGCCGGCCCCATGTGTTTGCGCGCTGCGTTGAGTTTGCGGAAAAAGTACAGCGTGAACAGCACCGATACGAGCACGGACACGTAGCCGATGGCATTTGCGTAACCCATGCGTGAATCGTCGTAGGCGATACGGCCTACCATCGTCCAGAGCAATTCGGTACGTCCGCCGGGACCGCCGTTGGTCATGATGCGAACGATGTCATAGGCCCGGCCGACGTCCAGCGAACGGATCGTCATCGCGATATAGATGAACGGCATCAGGTACGGCAGCGTCACGTAGCGGAAGGTTTGCCACGGCGTGCAGCCGTCGACTTTGGACGCTTCGATCGGATCCTTCGGCAAAGCCATCAGGCCAGCGAGCAGAATCACCGCGAACACCGGCGTCGAATTCCACACCTCCGCCGCGATCAACGAAGCAAGCGCCCATTGCGCATCGACCAGAAATGGAATCGTGGTCTTCAATCCGAATACCGTTTGCAGTACATGATTGACGACGCCCGTGCTGTCGTTGAGCATGAACTTGAACTGAAAACCGACCAGCACCGGCGAAAACATCATCGGGAACATCATGATGGTGCGCAGCGCGCGTTGGCCTTTCACAATCTGGTTGAGCAGCAGCGCGATCCCGAGGCCGAGCAACAGTTCCAGATTCAACGCAATCGTCAGGAACAGCACGGTACGACCGAACGCGGCCCAGAAATCCCCTTTCGCAAACGCGCGCAGATAGTTTCGCAAACCGACGACATTCCAGATCGTGTCAGGATCGATGAGCCGGTACGCGGTGAAACTCGTGTAGAGCGAAAAAAGCAGCGGCAGCACAACGACGATCGCTACCGAAACAAATGCCGGCAGCAGCAGCCTTAGCGGCACGGCCATGCTCTCATGCAGGGCCGGTCGGGGGGATTGTACGGCGGGCGAATAGCGGATATTGAATCGCATATTGGAGCGCATATTGAAGCAGGGAAAAGCAGACTGACTGCATGGCGCGGCGCGCGGGCCGCGCCATGCATGTCGCTAGTTGGACGCGTCCTGCATGATGTCGGAAACTTTTTTCGCCGCATCGTCTAGCGCCTGCTGGGCCGATTTGTCGCCGATTAGCGCCTTCTGCAATTCCGGCCACAGCGCATTGGATATCTCGTCCCATTGCTGGATCCGCGGAGGCGTAAAGGCGTCCTGCTGAGCCGCCGTGCTGAACACCGAGATCGCACGCGCCATATACGTATCTTGTTTCGCCTCGAACTCTTTCACGACCGCTTGCTGGGCATCGACCCGCGACGGGATCGTCCCGAGCCGCGCCTCCACCATCTGCGAATCGAAGCTGGTCAGGAACTGGATGAAGCTCGCCGCGACTTCTGGGCGGTCGCAGGTCTTCGTGATCGAAAAGCTATGCGAACCTGACCAGCCCGGCCGCTTGTTGGCAGTGCCTAGCGGCGCCGGCACCACGCCCACGTTGCCGGCCATTCTGGAAGTCTTCGGATCGTTGTAGAACGAAGCGAAGCCTGGCCAGTCGAGATCCAGCGCCACTTTGCCTGCAGCGAAGTTGTTGCCCAGATCGTCCCAGACATAGCTCGGCACTCCCTTAGGTACGGCACCCGCCTTGTATAAATCCACGAACCAGTTCAGCGTCTTGACACCGATCGGCGAGTTGAACGCAGGACGGTTTTTCCCATCCAGCAACTGGCCACCGTTGGCGATCAACAACGAATAGAACGTGCCAGTAATCGCTTCGTCCTTGCCGGGAAACTGTGTGCCGTAAAAATTCGGTGCTTTGGTGAAGAACTTCGCCTGCTGCGTGAATTCAGCATAGTTCCTCGGCGGCGCGAGCGGTTCGCCGAACTGCTTGTGATAGGCACTCTGGTTGACCGGATCGTCGTAGGCCGCCTTGTTGTAGTAGAGCGCCTCAATATCGACCGAGCGCGGAATCTGCACCAGATGTCCGTTGATCTCGGACTGCTTGAGCAAGCTCGGCGAGAACGCCGCCAGATAACTGGCCGGGAACACGCCCTTCAGATCACGGAAAATCGGGTACTGTGCGGAAAAATTCGTATGGTTGGACGACACGCAATAGTCGATATGGCCGGATGCAATGTCCTGCTTCAGTTCGCGATCGAGCTCGAAATGGCTCTTGCGCGACACGATCTCGACTTTCGCACCTGTCTGTTTTTCCCACAGCGGAATGCGCGCATAGAGCGCCTCATACTGGACGCCGCCGATCAGCTTGACCCGCAGCGTGTAGCCCTTGTATTCGCCGTCGGCATGTGCGAGACCCGACGCGACAACACCCGCGAGCGCAAATACCGAAGCTGCGAGCCTGAACATGGTTCTATAACGCATCCTTGTCTCCTCTTGTATGGGTTCCGCCGTGGACCGCGCGGCTCGCCGGCGGCAACTGTGTAATGCGAGCCCGCGACGGTTTGGCTCGCAATCCTGTTTAGCGCAGCCGTCGCCCGCTGGTGCGGTCGAACACGAGTACTCTGGCGGGGTCCGCTAGCAGCGAGATGGTCGTGCCGGCAGGCACATCGGTGCGGCCGTTCAGCATGACGCAACAGGCCTGGCCGGCGACCGTACCGAACAGTTCGGTCGCCGCACCGGTAGGCTCAACCACGTCGAGCGCGAACGGCATGCCGCCTGCGCCAGCAACGCTGAGATGCTCGGGACGAATCCCGTACATCACCTCCTGTCCCTGCGCGGCGTTGACGGGCGGCGCAGGGAGCGCGAGCTCGCCAATGCGCACGCATGCGCCATCCCCATGCGGCTCGTAAATCCCCTTGAAGAAGTTCATCGCAGGCGAGCCGATGAAGCCTGCTACGAAGAGATTGTCAGGATCGTCATATAGCGCAAGCGGTGTGCCGATCTGTTCGATCACGCCACCGTTGAGCACGACGATGCGGTCTGCCATCGTCATCGCCTCGATCTGGTCGTGAGTCACATAGACGGTCGTGGCGCGCAAACGCTGGTGCAGGGCCTTGATCTCCGCGCGCATCTGCACGCGGAGCCTCGCATCGAGATTGGAGAGCGGCTCATCGAACAGGAACACTTTCGGGTCACGCACGATCGCGCGGCCCATCGCCACCCGCTGCCGCTGACCGCCCGACAGATGGCGGGGATGACGATCGAGCAGATCCTGCAGACCCAGCATCGTCGCCGCCTTTTGCGCCCGAGAGGCAATCTCCTGCGGATCGCGATTGCGCAGCTTGAGCGCGAACGTCAGGTTTTCGAGCACCGTCATGTGTGGATACAGCGCGTAGTTCTGGAAAACCATCGCGATATCGCGATCGCGCGGCGGCCGCGCATTGACGATCTCGCCGTCTATCACGATGCGCCCATGACTGACGCTTTCGAGGCCCGCCAGCGCACGCAGCAGCGTGGATTTCCCGCATCCGCTCGGCCCGACCAGTACGAGAAACTCCCCGTCCGGAACCTGCAGGTCAATCTGCTTCAACACCTCCTGCTCGCCAAACGACTTTCGGACCTGCTCGAATGCTACGGCTGCCATCCGCCCTCCTTCCCGGGTTATTCAGTAACCGGCCGTTGAGCGCAACTGACCACTCTCGCCGTATGGGTAAGGAAATTGTATATATGAAACGACGTTTTATTGATGAAAATCTTGTAGGTGTTTTCCCCGTCCCTCAAACGGATTGTTGGGCGCCCACATGACATTCAGTCCCCCTACAATCCGTCTGGTTATCATGTGCGCCATTTCATCTGCGATTTCAGGAGGAAACTTGAACGCCAACGCGACGCGCTATTCGGCACCGGCACTGGAAAAGGGTCTGGACATCATCGAGCTGCTGGCGGACCACGCGGAGGGTTTGTCTCTTGCGGAACTCGCAAAAGAGCTCGGCCGTACCACCGCCGAAATATTCCGGATGGTCGTGACGCTGGAAACACGCGGCTACCTGCACACGATCGGCGACCGGTATGTTCTGTCGTTGCTGCTCTTCCAGTTGGCGCACCGGCATCAGCCAGTGCGCTCGCTAGTGTCGACCGCACTGCCGCTGATGACGCAACTCGCCAAGCAGGCTGGACAGTCGTTTCACCTGTGCGTGTATCAGAAGGGACGCGTGCTGATCGTCGCAGGCGTCGAAAGTCCGGAGCGGTGGGGCTTTTCGTTGAAGGTCGGCACGTTGATAGGACTCACCGATACCGCGTCGGGGCAGGTCCTGCTCGCCTTCCAGGAAGAACCGCAACGCGTCGAAATGCTCGAACTGCATGTTCCCGTGGACGGCGAACGGGCCGTGGACCCACAACCGCTTGCGAAGGACCTCGCGCAGATCCGCAGGCACGGCAACGCGCGCATGTCCAGCCGGCAGGTCAAGGGGGTGAAGAATCTGGCCTACCCTGTGTTCGGCATGGACGGTCATGCCATTGCGGCACTGACTACCCCATATATCGAGCGAATCGACGATGCCCCTGTGCCGTCGATGGCCGCCGTCGGTGACATGATGAAGCGCGCCGCAGAAACCCTCACTTCATTGATGGGCTTCAATGTCTATTGGGATGCAGCTTCGCAGCCCGCGCACCAACCCGAGCCTCGATGAGACCGAAGATATTCGTACGATGCATTGCACGGATCATCCATCACATCAGAACCCTATTTGCCGCATCGCTGGCGTCGACCGCGGCACTTACCAACGAGGCGCGAGCTGACGCGCCCATGCTCTCCGACAGCGATCCTACGGCCCAGTCGCTCGGGTATAAACCGGACGCGACCCAGATCGACAAAGCCAAATACCCAGAATGCCAGACCGGACAGGCCTGTGCGAATTGCCAGCTCTATCGGCAAGTCAGGTGATGCTGCCGGGCCGTGTCCGATCTTTGGCGGAAAAGAGGTCAGTGCCAAGGGATGGTGCAGCACGTATGTGAAAAGAGCCTGACCTGCGGGACGATCAAGGTTCAGTTTGCTGCCCTTCGACAAACAATTGGCCGCCAACCCTGCCTTGTCACGCGCCGCGATGTTTGCTTGCCCAAACACAGGCCGCCACCAGTAATGATGCGATGAGCGTTCTGTTCATGTTTTTCAGTGACGCGTGGCGGATGTCGTTTCGGTGTCCGCGCGGCGGCATTAGCCGCCGGAGCAGAAGCTGACCGGACCGACACCGGAGGAAGTCTGGGGGCGACAATGATTTCGAGAGTTGGATCAGCGAGCATCTCACGTGCATCCCACATTGGACAGGGTGCACCCGTCACGCGCGCCGCCGCTTCTGCGGTCTCCCGGCGCGAAGTGCAAATCGCCCGCTACCTCGACTCCGGGCACCGCTCTCCACGCGTCATATGGTTCAAGCCCCAGTTTGCGCCAATCACACCAACACGAAGCGGCTTAACCGTCATATCGCGTTACTCCTCAACGGTCTAGACCAAATACTTGCAAGGTCGACTCTCCAGCGCGCAGCCTCGTCAGAATTTCCCACTCCGCCGCCTCACGTTTCTCGGCGGCGAGAAGCACCTCACTTATCTGCTCATTGGGGATAGAGACCACTCCGTCAATGTCACCTACGATCAGGTCGCCAGGACTCACGAAGATGTCACCCATCAGCACAGGCTTGTTAAGCCATCCCGTCGCACCAAAATCTTTCCCGGTACCGCGGATGCATAAGCCTCTTGAGAAAACAGGAAATCCAACTTCCTCAAGCAGAGCGCCATCTCTCACGCACGCATCTATGACCAGGCCGCCCAGTCGGGCGACCATTCCAGCAGTCGACATGACCTCGCCCCAATATCCTGCTTCATAGTGGCCGCTCGCATAGACGACCAGGATATCGCCCGGGCTGGCCACCTTGATGGCTCGATGAATCCACAGATTGTCGTTCGGCGGGCAATGCACGGTAAAAGCCGGCCCTGCTAGCCTGAAACTCGCGGCTGTCGGCTTGATCGACGACGGTAATGCCCCGATCCGGCCTCCGGCTTCGTGAAGTGTCGCCGAGCCAAGCCTGGCGGCTCGTTTGATCTGGTCTGCAGGTAGAGCAACCGTTTTGCGCACCGAGATTGACGTATCGGCGAACGGATCGTGTTCGTCACTCATGCTTAGTCCTTCAAAGACTGAAGGCGGTGGTACCCAAACTGACGGCGAGCCTCGTCTAGCCGGGTACCCTCTCGTGCGAG
This sequence comes from Paraburkholderia panacisoli, assembly GCF_008369935.1. Classification (GTDB taxonomy): domain Bacteria; phylum Pseudomonadota; class Gammaproteobacteria; order Burkholderiales; family Burkholderiaceae; genus Paraburkholderia; species Paraburkholderia panacisoli. The sequence continues at coordinate 53,084 of NZ_VTUZ01000036.1, forward strand.
AGCGCGAATTGCGTCTTCGGCACGCGAAATCTCTTCAGCCGCATCAAGGATGGCATCCTCATGGGCGCTGGGTAGGACCACTACACCGTCCGCATCGCCGCGCACGAGGTCACCTGGCGCGACGCGAACCGATCCAATTGAAACCACGACTCCGGTGGCCTCCACCTGCACACGATCCTTGCCAGTTCGCATCCAGTGTCCGCGAGAAAACACCGGGTATCCGAGCTTGCGACAGAGCGCGACGTCGCGACAGATTCCGTCTATGACTGTTCCGGCAATCCCTCTCCGCTGAGCGATCTCCGTCAAGATGTCTCCCCACACCGTTACATCTTCACGGCCCCCGTTGTCGAGGACGACAACTGATCCGGGAGGAACGTCATCGATATAGTCGCCTACCGTACCAGCGGGCTTGGAGGCCGGCCCGTAAAGAAGCGTGAAGGCTCGTCCCGTCAACCGGAACTCGTCAGCACGAGCCTTGATCCAGGCACATTGCCCGTGGATTCCAAGGCGATCCAATGCGTCGCTCAAAGTTGCGCAGTCGAGCGAGGCTGCACGGTCAACATTTCGGTCCTGATTCATCGCTTCAGCATCTCCTCGTAGTCGGCACCCATGACATGCGTAATCGACATCCCCTCCATCAAAGCCTTGCTCATGACGCTTTCGCGAGCTGCTATCTGCTCCGCGGTATCGAGGACAGCGGCGATGTGTGAGGCTGAAACGAACACGACGGCGGTTCCATCTGCAATCACGTAATCGCCCGTATGCACAGTTGCGTCGGCGATCTGCACTGTTCCGCCCGTCTCTAGTTCTGCAACTCGGCCACGCGCTGTGAGGGCTGTCGAGCCACGCGCATAGATCGGGAATCCCAATCCACGCGCCTCGTCAACGTCACGCACTAGCCCGTCAGAGATAACGCCTGCGATCCCGCGAACTTTTGCGCCAGTCGACAGAATTCCGCCCCAGGATCCAGCGACGATTCCAGTACGCTGTTCGACTACGATGACGTCTCCTTTCTGCGCCATTTCGATGGCCCGAGCACCGAGGTGCGGAGTGGGCGCTCCTCTGCTCGAAACCTCATCGGCCTTCACCAGTTTCACGGTCATAACGCGTCCGCATACTTTCGCGAGACACGATAGCGGTGAGAGTCCTGTGACTGTGCCTTTGAGAGAGAGCTTGTCCAGGCTGTCGGAAACGGCACAAGTATCAAGCCGGCCCAGCCGCTCCAGGATCGTTGAATCGTTCACGTTGGTCATTTCAGTACGGCCATGATTTCGAGTTGAACAAGCATGCCGCCTCGGAGCGCGGACACGACTGTATGGCGAGCGGGACGGTCATGCGCATCAGGAAAAGCGCGCAGCCATTCGTCGTTGACAGCAGCGCGATTTCCTTCCTCGCTAACGAGCACCCGGACATGGCCGACATCACCCAAATCGCCTCCAGCCTTTTTCAACAGCCTTTCCATGTTTGCGAAAGCGAATCGGACTTGCGCAGAGAGACCCTCGGCGAGACTACCAGTCGACGGATCTACTCCCATGATTCCTGAGGAGAACAGCATGTCTCCAACTCGGGTGCCAAAAGGAATCGGCACGGTATGCGAAATCCCTTCCAGATCAAAAGACTCGCGGTGTGGTCGGTCTGGGTTCATAGCCATTTTGCGAACGCCATGCCTACGCCCGTCCCACCTTCCGAGCGATATCCGGGGATGTAATCAACGAGCTTCATGCGCAACCCTTCGAGAGCCCCGCCCGCCGCAATCCAGTTCAAAACCTCCGAAGATCCGGACTGCAACTTACTCCTCGGTACTGAGGAGAGCGCCTCGCCATCTCCCTTGGCAAGGCCCTCCAGTATCTGGCGATCAAACTCGCTGTCGATAACAAAGTGACTAAGCCCACCAGAGGCGATCACCGCTACGCGTTCCGCGCCGGGCCACAATTCGATCGCCTTGCGGATTGCCTGTCCAAACGCGTAGCAACGCGCCGCAGTGGGTTGGTTCGGAGGAACGTAGGTGTTGATAAGCACGGGAATCATCGGGATGATCCTGTCCTCGCGCATGATGCGGCGTCGCACGAAAGTAAAGGCATGTCCCAAAGAGCGTTGCTCATGCTGACGTGAGTACTGAGCTACATCAAAGTTTTGCTCCATCAGATTTTCAATGATATGGCGCCCGAACTCCGGATGACCCGGATAGGCCTCCTGCGTCTCACCATGAAATGCCCACAGCACTGCCGCTCTGGAAGGAACGCTCATATCGCCATGGATAAATTCCGGCCTGTCCCAGCTCTTGTCCCCCCAGAAAACCGAGAACGTCGGCATGCAGTCGTCGAGAAAGAGTTCCTCCTGGTCATCACCGATCAACACGACGACGTCGGGGGCGACATCGTTGAGCGTCTGAGCGAGATCGGCGATGGCGCTCTGAACTGCGCTATGCTTCTTTTCCCAAACCTCTGGACTGAGTTCCTGCTCAATCCAGTCAGGCTTGCGCTTCAGGAGCTCTTCATAGGGTGTGCGATTCTGGTCAATCCGCGCCTGCTCGCTCCACCACTTCGGCTCCTGGCTAACTTGAGGACTGTGCGACATAGCCAGTCCCAGCACGATCTCGGCCATAAAACTCCTCATTCCTCGTTTGAAGATGCGCGCTGTGCGCATCGATGTGTACGCGTACCCCTAAACGTCAGCTCGCGGTCCATCCGCCGTCCACCGGGAGAATCACGCCGGTTATGAAGCTCGCGCCCGGAGACGCCAGAAATAGAATCGGTGGACCTATCTCGTCTGGATGGGCAGCGCGACCGAGCGGCACCTTGTGCTGAATGAGCATGCGCCAGCGCTCGCTTGCCTGGCTCTGTTGCGACATCTCTGTAGCAAACGGTCCGGGTGCAACCGCATTGACGCGAATGCCACGTGGCGCAAGTTCGACAGCCAGCGCTTTTGTCATCTGCACCACCGCTCCCTTGGAGGCGGCATATGCCGAGCGCTCGCTCATTCCGATCAGCCCTGCGGTGGATGCAACATTGACGATCGCACTGCCGGGTTTCATGTGCGCAACCGCGGCGCGACAAATCGACCATACGCCGTATGCGTTCGCCCGCATGACCTGCTCGAAGTCGGCATCCGACGTGGTCTGCAACGTTCCACGAGCAATCGCGCCAGCAGAATTCACGAGAATGTCGACGCTACCGGCGTGTCTGATCGTCGCTTCCACCACATCTTCCGCAGTTCCAGGTTGCGACAGATCTCCAGCGACGCAGGAAACCTTCGCACCAGCGCCTGCCAGGATTTCGGCCCGTTCATCAAGCGATTGCTGGTTACGTGCTACCAACACGACATGCGCTCCTGCAGCGGCCAAGGCGGCAGCCGCCGCGGCGCCCAGTCCTCTCGATCCCCCGGTCACAACGGCGACCCGTCCGGATAAATCAAATGGCCCGCCTGCGCCATTGCTCATACCGATTTCTCCCGCAGAACACGCCGTAGCACCTTGCCCGAATTGGTCTTAGGCAACTCGTCGAGGACCTCGATCAGGCGCGGCACCTTGTACGACGCCAGTCGCTCCCGGCAAAACAGCGTCAACTCCTCTTGCGTAATCGTCGCCGATGGACGCAACACGACGAACGCTTTTGGTGCTTCGCCACGGTAACTATCAGGCACTCCAATCACCGCGGCCTCGCTAATCGCTGGATGCTCAAGCAACACGTCCTCGACCTCGCGCGGCCAGACCTTGAATCCGGATGCGACGATCATGTCCTTTGAGCGGTCTACGACATAAAACCAGCCTTCTGTGTCGGCACGCCCGATGTCCCCCGTGCGTAACCAGCCGTCTTCAAATGCAGCCGACGATGCGTCCGGTTTCCGCCAATACCCCGCGACGACCTGCGGACCCGAGGTCATCAACTCGCCAACATCTCCGCCAAAGGGCAACGTTGCACGCGACTGCAAATCGACTATCCGGCAACGTGTTCCGGGGACTGGTACACCTATCGACAGCGAACCAGTCAATTCATCCACCGGAGCCCGGCGTCCCAAAGGCACCAGGTGCGAGGGCGACGTCGTCTCAGTCAGACCATAGGCGTTGTGGATATACACGCCCGTCGCTGCCTCCCATCGCTCGACGATCGCCGGCGCCACGGGTGCGCCTCCGCTAAACAACTTGCGGAAATGGGATAGGCGCGAGCGGTCGAACGCGGGCTGGTCAAGCAGCGCAATGTAAGCAGTAATGGCCGCCACCGTCGTCGTGCAGCGATGGCGCGCCAACAAATCGAGTACAGTGGCTGCTTCGAACCGATAGCACATGACTACAGCAGCGCCCGCGACCAACCCTGCCGCGATATGGGCGACCAACCCTGTTACGTGCGAAAAGGGCGCGGCCGCAAAGAGGACATCATCGGAGGTAAGTTCCAGCCATTGACGATAGACCTCCGCGCTGGACGCCACATTTGCGTGAGTGATGAGTGCAGCCTTGGGCTCGCCCGTGGTTCCTGACGTGTAAGTCAGGAAGGCGATGTCACTCCGATCAATCGACCCTCCAGACGATGTGCCCGGCTCGTCGAGAAGCGCCGACAGATGGCTCCATCCGTCGGGCATCTCAATGTCCTCACTGACTTTCCCGAGAAGGGCGGGCGTGTCGCCCTCACGAAGAAACTCATTGGCAAACGAGACTGCGGCGGAAAGGCTGCCTCCCCAGTCCAAAATCGCACCATGAAGTGCCATGGCCTGCTCTGCCCCGACAATCGCGGCACACGGTTCAGCGTCGTGCAGATAGTGAACCAGCTCCCGCCGTTTGAGCATGGGATTGAGCGGCACAACGATTGCACCCAGACGCCAGACCGCCAGCACTCCGATTACCGTTGCCGGAGTGTTTTGATTCAAGATTACGACCCGGTCGCCTTTCTTTACCCGGTCGGCCCACGCTGTAACCAGGGCGTCGACCTTTTGGCCGAGCTGCCGGAAGCTAAGCGCGGTATCGAAATACCAGAGCGCAATCGCATCGGGGCGCGCCGCCACGTTGACCTCAAAAGCGTCAAGCGGCAATGCTGGCTCGATCGCGACGTCCGGGCCGATACCGGGAGCGTAGAGGCGGACCCACCGGCGATCGTCGGTTGACCCTTCATCACTCGAGTCTCCATCGGAGAGGCGGATCTCAGACATAGTCATGCCATTTCATATAGTTCACGGAAACGGGCGGCGATCTGCTGGAGCCGTTCGAGCTCCAGGGGTCCCGCCTGTGCGGCAGCGATTGCATCGTCGAGATGTGAACGCTCGGAGATACCCACTAGAACTGTGTCGATCATGGGTTCACTCAAGGCAAAACGCAGCGCAAGACTGGCCATTGACGCGCCTTCTGGTACGAAGGCGCGAAATGCATCCGCCTTCACGCGGTCCGCATCCACTTCGGCTCGAGACAGTGATGAATAGGACTTCGCAAAACGATGAAGCTCACCGCTTTCGCTAAGAGCACCCGCCGCGAGAACGCGAATACCGACCACGCCAACATCGCGGTTCGACGCCTTCGAGATCATCTCTCCGTAGTCCTGAGCCCGCCACGCTGCAACCGTCGGGGCGACCGCGCTCGGGTTGAGGAGGTTGTAGTAGGCTTGAAAAAGGTCGAAGCGGTCGGCTTCGATGACCTCAAGAATCGAGTCGGTATGACCTAGACCTGTGAAACCAACGGCACCAACGATGCCCTTTCGTTTCAATCCTTCCATGACGTCAGCTACCCCGCCGGGCTGCAATACGTCGTCAACGGAGAGAACACGACCACCCAGATCCCGTTGACGTCCCACACGACTATGCAGGTACAGGATGTCCAGGCGTTCGCGGTTCAGCCGTTCCTGGCTGCGCTGGACGGAACGGACGATTGCGCCTTCCAGGTCATCAAGGTCACCAGGGGCGAAGTCGATCTTGGTACTGATGATCGGCGATGCTCCGAGGGTCTTGAGCGTCTTTCCCAGATTGACTTCCGAGTCGCCGCCGCCGTACGTCGGAGACGTGTCGAAGATATTAATTCCTCGCTCCAGGGCGTTGCCGACGACAGCGCACTGTTCGTGCTCGCTGCCGCGGACCATGAGCCCCGCGGTCCCACCACAGCCGAATGAAATCTCAGAGACTTCAAACCCGGTACGTCCTAAACGGCGCTTACGCATCGACGTTGCTCCTTGACGAGGCTGCATCCTGAATGACGACATGAGCTCCACGAACTGCACCACCATCGAGCAATCCTTTGAGAACAGCTTCCGCAGCCTCAAATCCGTGGACCTCCCCTGCAAACTCTCGAAGCCTCTTTCGCTCGGCCGAGACAATCTCTACCGCCTTTTTCAGAGACTGAGCCGATGCACCACGTCCGCCTTTAAGGGTGAGTCCCTTGCGACGAACCGTCTCCGGCTCCATCCCAGACGGTCTGGTTGAAGTGCATGCCAATATCACTCGCCCAAGTGGACCAGCCATTTCGACCGAAGCCGCAACGTACTCCACGGGAGTCTCTGTCACGACCACGACCACCTCGTAGGGTCCTTCGAGTTTCGGTGCAGCGGGAAAGCTGCGCACGTCAGCTCCCATTGCCCAACAGGTTTTAATCGCGTCTACACCACGTGAATCGCCGTACACGACGACTTTCGACGCTCCCGCGTGCAGAGCCACCAAAGCTGTTGCCGCGCCCATCCGACTCGTGCCGAGGATCGCCACTGATTCCCCTACCTTGATCTCTGCGCCATGGTGGAGCCATTCAACGCCCGAAGCTACGGGAAACGCGAAGGTCGCAAGCTCGATGGGCAAATCTTCAGGTATCGGGACCAGTACCGATTGTTCATCGAGCGACACAGTCTCCGCATATCCTCCCCAGTTACTGGAGGATGAGTCTTGAACAATGTGTCCATATCGCGGTGATTTGCAGAATCGCTTTTGATCGCGCAGGCACCAATCGCACTTCCCGCAAGGCCGTGCGTCATCGATCATGACCCTTGCACCGCGCAACTCCTGTAGCGCACGCGGGGCGGTGGGACCCACATCCTCGACGCGCCCCACGATCTCGTGCCCGAGTACCAAAGGCGTAGTCATCACCGGACCATATCCATGGAGTGTTTCGGCATCTCCGATACAAACAGCGCTCCCCTCCACCCGGAGAACCGCTCCACACTCACCCGCTGATACCGCTGGGAGATCGCGCAACTCCAGCTTGCCGTCTCCGACGTGAACGAGGCCTCGCATCAAACAGCCTTTCCCAGTGACGCCGTTGACGCGGCGCCGTAAAGCTTTTCCCACCAATCGTCTTCGCGATTGATCGTCGCCGCGGCGCTTCGTACCTGGCTGTAGTCGCTATTGAGTGCAGGGATTTCAGGTTCCTTGCCGTCTCTAATCTGACGAGCCGTTGCGAGGAGCATGCGTCGCATGTGGACAATTGCCTTGTCGGTCATCCCCAGGTGCTCGATGGTGCGATCCTGTATGGGCCCCATCGACTCCTGCACAGCAATGTCTTGCATGGTCGTGCCATACAGTCCGGTGTAGGTCTTACCCGCCTTGATGCCTTCGCGATCCTGGAACCATCGGTTGCCGGCACGTCCAGGACGGCGATAGTCGGGCAGCAGATCCTCACCCATCCGCAATCCGAGGAAAGTTTCGTGCGCCTTCACTTCGACCGGCGACAGTGGATGTTCGTTGTCGTACCAGACAAGGTACATTGCGGTGTTTTCGCTATCTAGCGGCACTGACGCCTGCATGTACACGGGAGGGATCATGCTGTAGAACGGCAAGGCATAAGCCGTAGCCCTCACGTATGCGAGTTTCTCCGGATCGGCCATTGCCTTGCGGATTGCGCCATAGATAAAGCCGAACTCGGTCTCTCTTACGTCGATCTCGGGTGAAGTATCGATTGACGGCCGCGAACGTCGGCCATCACTGTGAACTTGATCCTGATCGTAATCACCCGACGCACTTGTCTCTGCGCTATGCAGAAAATCACTGTGTGCCGAATCAAGTGAACCCTCGAGCGACTGCACAAAGTTGACGTTGTAGAGCGTTTTTCTCACAACGTAATGAGTCGACGGCAAGTTCATCCATGGAAAGCTTGGAAGTGGAGGTGGCTCTCCGGGTCCCAAGTAAGCCCACAACAGTCCGCCCGCTTCGACACACGGGTAGGTCGTGTTATTCACCCGTCCGCACATGCGGCTATCTTTCGGCTCGCCAGGCATTTCACATACATGTCCGGCGACATCAATCTTCCAGCCGTGATAAATGCAGCGCAGTCCGTCACCTTCATCGCGCGCGAGCATGAGCGATGCACCGCGATGGGGACAGGCCTCGGACATCAAACCTACCCGGCCTTCGGCATTTCGCCAGGCCACGAGTCGCTCGCCCACCAGATTGACGCGAACCGGCCCTTCGCCGGGTGACGGAATCTCATCCAACAAACATGCCGGCATCCAGAACCGCCGCAGGAAGATGCCCATGGGCTGGTCTCCCTCTACACGGCACATCAATTCATTGTCAGCCTTTGACAGCATGGGGTATCTCCATTGTTAGTCGAGCCGCCCCGCCCGATCTGCGGGACCGGTTGCGAGATCGTTCGCTCGCTAGTCTTTGAACGCGCGCGAGTAAACCTTTCGGCAGTTCCCTTCGAAAATCTTGTACTTATCCTCAGCCGTCAACCATGGGATGGCCTCAATCGCAGGCTTCAGGTCGTCGAAGTCCCGCCCCGTATGCCTACACGCGATCGTGCCGGTCCCTGGTCGTTCCGTACCAAAGAGGCAGTTGTCTACGCCAAGCACCCGGAATTGAAATTCCAGCGCCTCGGGCGAATAGTTGCAGGTGTCGTAGTAGAGTTTGCGGACCTTCTCGTCGAACGTTTCACCGCCCCGTCTCTCGGCCCATGCGCGAAAGCGCCCCATTTGATACGGAATAGCCCCCCCGCCGTGCGCGACAACAATCTTCAATGTCGGGAAGTCCTCGAACACGCGGCTCTCCAACAAGGAGATGATCGAGATACTCTCTTCGTTGATGAATTTCAGCGTGTAGGATTCTCGCGGATTGCAGCAACTCGCTGAGTGAATGAGCGCCGGCACATCGAGCTCGACCAGTTTTTCGTACAGGGGATACCAGAAGCGATCGCCAAGCCCGGGCGGCGCTGTTTCTTCACCCTCCGTCGGATCCGGATTCAACAGGCAGCCGACGAAGCTCAACTCCTTCACACATCGTTCCAGCTCGGCCAGGCAGTTTGCAGGGCTCTCGGCGCGAAACTGTGGAAGGCCGGCGACTCCCCTGAAACGGTCCGAGTGCAACTGGCATTGGGCATGGATGGCATCATTGACTGCACGGGTCCACAACGCGGTTACTTTGGCCGGCTTGATCGAGTGCAGCATCATGTACGGGCGCGGAGAGAGAAACTGCACGTCAGTTCCCACGCCATCCATAATTGCGATCAGTCGGTTCGAAACAGCATGCAGCGCCTCCTCCTTGATTCCAGAGAACGGCGCGGCCGGGTTGGCACGGCTGGCTACCAGTTCGCTCATGTACCTATACAGTTCGTCGGTCATAACAACATGGGCGTGACTGTCGATGATCATGCGATAGCTCCGAAGCTGTGGTTGGCTCATTGGGCCAGGAAACCATTCGGAATCCGTTACCCTTTATGGGATTGCAGTTCCATATAGATACGATATAGCCATGTCCGTGAGGCGTCAAGCGACTTTTCGTCGGCAGTCGCTGGATTGACCGCCGGGAAAGCGTCTATGCTTGCCAGAGCCGAGCGCCCGAGGCGCTCGTGCGTGCTACCAAACTCAACTTGGTACTGACAGCGGGGGAGTTGAAGGAAGGGAAGGTGGTGTCCGTTATCAGGCCAAACGGGGCGAAAGGCGGCGGCACCGAGTTCTGTTCGAAATGGACAATCCGGTTGGCGGGCTCACGGGAAATTTCAGCAGCGGAGCGACCCGCTCGGCTGGCGTGGGCTATCCACCTGTGGCCGGCGGATATTGGGTGGCGTGTACGGCCATCGGAATATCCTCGTCGGCACGGCTTATCAATGGCGGCTATTACCTGAGCGGTGTGGGTTTCAGAATCGGGTCGGTGCGAGTATGGGGCGGCTTCATGTCCGGGGACCAGCAAAATCCGGGAGGCCCGCACCTGGTAACGAACAACGGATTCGGCGGCCTGACGAGGCTCATCAAGCCGGATATCGTTTTACGGGCGACTACTATCAGACCGCCGTCTCGAATGACACGGACAGTCGCCGCGGTCTGTCGATGATTTCGCTTGCCTGTCTGCTTTCCAAGCGCACCACGCCTTACAGCAGTCGATTACGCATCGTACAAACACGCGGTCGTCAGCACGCGCAACCCGATCGGCGCGTCTAGCCAGACAGCAGTGACCGTCGGTATCGATGTGCTCTTCTAGCGCCCCGCACAGGTATCCGGGCGCGTAATCCACGCGCGCACCTAACCTCCGAAGAGCAACTCATGGTGATCGATATCCCCGGACACTATCGAAGGTGCGTAAGGCGCTCAAGAGCCGACACAGCCGCATCGCCTCCTCGATAGAGGCCTCGTCCGACAGATGCGATCTCGCCCCGAAATATCGGCGGCGATATCGCAACCTGGCTTCCCGCACTCGTCAAATGGGTCGAAGAGCGCGGCACGTCGCAATAAATCTGAACCCGACCCATCGGGTAGCCGCTGGACGAGCGTTCGCTGTCCAACCGTTACTGGCATCCGATCTACGAGATGTTCACCGAGTACAACACTTCGACGAATACCACGTCAGCACGAGACGCAACGCGCATTTCGATAACACGCGCGCGGACTAAATGAATGCGGATACGACCGCGTTCGTCGGCGCCTGCCCGCGGTCCTGTTCAAGGATTTCTCGACATCGCGTTTCGCAATCCCGCTTGGGAGCGGTGTAGTGTCGTATTACTGACGACGTTTATGCGGCATTTCGTCAACGTTGAGCCGCCTTTCGGGACACCGGCTTCCGAACGATCCGCTTGGCGGCGAGGGGTTCATCTTCGGTTTTGGCAGATTTTGACCCGCCGGCTTGGTCCATTTCGGCCAACGCAGCCTTAAGAATGGCGAGAGCCCCCCAGACCTTGATCTCCCGAGCCTTTTCTGTGGAGAGGAAGCAGACGTCACGCAACACAACGGCCGACTCAATGCCAATAAACAGGCTGAGCGCTCCGATTAACTTCTCGTAACGCTTCGTACCAAGCTGAGTACGCAGCATACCGATTGCCGACTCAAGCACTTCCTTGCGTGCCCCTCTACGATGCGGGAGCAACTCGTCATCTGAGCTCTCATTGTTCAAGGAGAGCTTCAGCATTGTGCGATAAAGGTAATCGTGGTCGGTAATCGTGACGTCACTGGCCTCAACCACCGAGCGGAGACGATCTTCGACCGTTTGCTTGCTCTCGAGCGCCGCGTCAATACTTCGTTTCTCAACCTCCGTTGCCGCGTAGAGCGTGGCGTGCACAACTAGCGTCTCGACGGACGGAAAGTAGCGATACGCTGTCGTGCGACCCACTCTAGCGCTATCCGCCACCTCGGCAACGGTGAACGATTTCCCCTCACGTACAAATTGTGCGGCGCATTCGACTAGTGCCATATGCGTGCGCATTTTCTGATTGCTTCGCCCACCAACAAGGTTCGACATGATTCTCCAATCGGGCGCGGCCCGCCGACAAGGACGTCCTGAACGTATATCTCCTCAATGGTACACCATTCCCATGGCGAGACAGAACAACAGAATTGCGCCTCTCTGGAGCCGAACGTCGATGTAACAAAACTGTATGATTTCTTGCAACCTCCTCAGTAGTTTGCGCTCAGCGAATTCAGTTGGAATTCTTCTCGCCATCGCGCAAATCCGTCAAAACTTTCCCCGACAAAATCGAGGCCGCCTCGTTCTCGCGCCACTGCGGCGATTTCCGCCAGGACCGACGGTATGTCCGACTGACAAGTCCGTCGCTGATCAACATTCTCAAGTGCGTTGAAAGGTAGTGGCCACAAAGCGCTGGTTGAACCGGTGGCTGAACTGACTGCCGCGCTGCAGGCGCAACCAACTCCAGGCGGGCTCGATCATCAGCCACCGGCATCGCCGGTAACCCGCTGGCGCCCGGCTTCCGTTACGCATCGATCAAGAACCGAAGCGCAGTTGCAACTTGAAGGACGCGAAAGCCCCTCAGTTGACTGTACGTGAGCCCGAGGACTTGCGTGCAAAACCCAGTAGCGCAGCTAGCACTGCCATGAGGGCCGAGACACCTATAGCGGATTGGCCTACGTGACCAAACAATCGGAAAAATATCGCTACCAGCATCGCGCCAAGGATCTGACCCGTGGTACGCGAAATCGCAATGAGTCCAGCCGCCGCACCACTCCTGTGCATTGGAGCGGAAGACAATAGCGCACGATTGTTCGGCGATTGGAAGAAGCCGAAGCCTATACCGCAGACGCCCATCCGAATGGCAATAGCGGTCAACTCCATTCCAGGTGAAAGCCACAGAAGTGAGCTCAACCCAGTTGCCATCACGAGAAGGCCGCACCCAATCAGCGCCTCGACCGACACGCGATCCGCGAGCCTGCCAGCAAGGGGGGCGGCAAGCGCCACGCCGGCAGGCCATGGCGTCATAAGCAAACCGATTTGCACGAGATTAAAATGCAAACCGTCCTGAAGGTAGAAAGGAAGAGCAACCTGGGTCAGCGTCTGTGCGGTAAATGTGGACACTGACGTTAGCGCAGCCAAACGTACCAAGCGTATCCTGAGAAGGTCGATCGGTACAAGCGGTCGACTCTGAGACAAACAACGATTCACCAGCACTACCGCCGCAATGACGCCACCGATCAAGACCGCGCCACCCCATAACCCGGAAGGATTTCGCGTGAGCAGATCGACCCCACTCAACAGCATCGCAAAAGCGATGATATTCAAAACAATGCTCAATAGATCGAGCTGTCTATCTGCCTTCGGGCTCTCTGGCAATGTTCGCCAAGCCAAGGCTAATGCCACTGCGCCAACTGGAAGATTGATAGCGAATAGCCATTGCCACGGACCCAGCGCAAGCATGACCGAGGCTATCGTAGGCCCTAATGCGCCAAACGCGGCAATGATTAAAGCGTTCGCACCGAGCGCCGCACCGAGGAGCCGCGGTGGATGCATAAAACGAGCGAGTGCACCATTCACACTCATAATGCCCGCGCCGCCGATACCCTGAATCGCCCGCGCGACGACCAGTTCAGTGAGGTCGTGTGACGTTACGCAACCCACGGAGGCTAGCGTAAAAATACACAGACCGCCGATAAAGACTCGACGATAGGTAATGATTTCCCCGAGCGCTGACATCGGCAACAGCGAGATCACAACACCCAGTTGAAACGCGCTTACGATCGCAATCGAATCGGCAGGCGAAGTCCCTAAATCACGCGCAATCGTCGGGAGCGCAACGTTAGCAATTGAGCTGTCAAGTATGCTGACAATCAAGGCTAACCAAACCCCGGCTAGCGCAAGATAGCGCCGCGGGGTGGGAAGACCTTCGTGCCGACAATCCTCCCCTGCGACACCCTCCCCTGGCGCAACCGTTCCAGCCGGATCATTTAACTCAGCAGAGTTATCTGTGTCCATTGGTCAATGTTGGCTCTCAGGAATGGCCACGACCAGACCGTCCAACGCCTCAACAACATGCAATTGGCAAGAAAGCCGGGAATTCGGCAGAACAACTTGTGCGAAATCCAGCATGCTGGCTTCCATGTCGCCCACCTTGTTTACCCTGTCTTGCCAGGACTCGTCAACATAGACATGGCACGTTGCGCATGCACATGCACCACCGCAATCCGCATCGATTCCAGGTATCCCGTTCTTGATGGCGGTCTGCATCACGCTGTCGCCATTTCGAGCATCCACGGTTCGATACGCACCATCAGCCGTAATAAAAGTGATCTGGGGCATAGACTCTTCGCGATCAGATCGCGACCTCCTTCATTGAAATATTTCGATTGCGCAGACGCTCGATGTTGATTTCGGTCCTGGCACCGATGAGTTGACGACCCATCATGAATTCAGGCACCGCGTTTACGGCTTCAACCGCTTGTATCCGTTGATCGGCGCTGACGTGAAAGACCGCAAACCTGTCTTCGTCGGGGTCTCCCCGAATTACTATCTCGGCAACGTCCATGGGCAAACCGGCAATCTGCAACTTCACATCGAACTGATCTGACCAGAACCAAGGAGTCTCGGGTTTTGGTGCCGGCAAGTTGCAGATAGATGCCGCCGCCTGCTTCGCCTGTTCAAGCGCGTTTGGCACACTCTCGAGACGCACCGTTCGGTTGTACAGTGGAAGCGGTCTACGCGTGCAATCTCCAATTGCGAAGATGTTCGGATCGTCTGTGCGCGCTGAGAGATCGACGAGCACGCCGTCGTCGCATCGCAATCCAGCATGACGCGCCAATTGCTCATTTGGAACCGCACCAACTCCTACGAGGACCAGATCGGCCGGCAATTGCTCGCCGTCGTCCAAGCACACGCTTGCCGCCCCATCCAGCAGCTGCACGGATGTCACTGACCGGCCCAAGCGAAAAGTAACGCCGCGTTGACTGTGATAGCGAAGAAAGAAACTCGAGAGTTGCGAGCAAGCAACCCGAGCCAAAGGACGCGCCTCCCTCTCAACTACCACGACTTCGGCGCCAAGAGCACGCGCCGATGCAGCTACCTCCAAACCCACATACCCGCCACCAACAATCACCACTCGCGCGCCGGGCTTAAGTGCGAGCTTCAGTTTTTCCGCGTCGGCCGCAGTGCGTAGTTCAAGCACAACCGGCAGCGATGTTCCTTCGAAAGGCGCAGTACGGGCTCGGGCTCCAGTGGCCAGGATGAGATTGTCGTAATTCACTGTTTTGCCATCCGCCATACACACTAGCCGAGCCGAGCGATCGATGGCGTCGACACGCGTGTTGAGGTATAGCTGTATGCGGTTCTCAAGATAGAACTCCGCGGGTCTCAACCGAAGACCTTCTTCGTTTGCTTCGCCTTTCAGCCATGCCTTGGAGAGAGGTGGTCGCTGATACGGCTCCAGCGGCTCCTCCCCAATCAAGGTGATTGATCCGGCAAAACCATTCTGGCGTAGAAACGCTGCGACCGATCCTCCAGCATGGCCTGCGCCAATAATCACCGTGCCAGGTGAGCGCAATGAGTTGATGCTTGTCTTCAACATGGCGTTCTCTCTTCAAGAGACGTTGACTGACTCACCCCATTGCAACGGCAACTCAACCAGACCGAGCGTTACACCCGTGTGGTAGGAGAGCGATGCTCCAGGCCTTACCCGCAGCTCCGGCAATCGGGGGAGCAGTTCTTCAAGCATGATGCGCAGTTCCAACCGGGCAAGAGGGGCGCCAACGCACATGTGCGGTCCGGAACCAAACGCGCAATGCTGCCGTCGGTTTGGGCGATCAAAATCAACTTCAAGCGCCTGAGGGAATATCTCTTCGTCCAAGCCTGCGGCAGAGATAAGGCAAAGCACCATGTCGCCTTGACGAAGCTCCACACCGGCGTACGTTGCGTCACGCGTGACTTCACGACCAATGCTTATGATGCTGAAACGGCGGAGCAATTCCTCGACGGCGTCAGGGATTTTGTCGGGGTTATTCAGCAGCTTCTGACGCTGATCCTCATGCTCGGCCAGATAACGCATGATGTGCGTCATCTGAGCAGCCACCGTGTCGAGTCCTCCATTGAAGAGCGTAATGATGATCGACAGCATCTCCTCGCGACTAAGCGGTCTTCCGTCGACTCGCGTCTTCAGCAGCGAAGGCATGATGTGACCACCGCTTTTGTCCGGATCTACCAATTGCTCATCGAGCCAACCACTGAGATAGTCAATCGACTTCTCATGCGCGTCGTTAGATTCCTGCTGAGAGGCGCCATGAAAATAGCTCTGCACCCAGCCGATCATTTCGTCGCGTCGTTCAAGCGGCAGACCGCACATTCGCATGAAAATCTCAACCGGCATACGCATGGCGAAGTCGCGTACAAACTCAGCTTCGTTGCGCGTGGCCAACTCGTTCGCCAACCCGCGGGCAGTGGCGCGAATTGCTGGAGTGAGTTCGTCCAGGATCCGATGACCGAAAAGTTCCACGACACTAATCCGATACCTGCCGTGCTCAGGAGGGTCCATGTGGTGCGGAATCGACGGAACCGTACGCTCCAAACGAGGTACCCGAATATTTCGGCTGGAGAAAAGTTCGAAATTGCGCAGGATGTCGATGACAGTCTCACGCTTCGCGGCACACCAATGGCCCCCGAGTTCCGGCGAATAGAAAAAGCCCGGACCGGTTCCCAAGTCGTGTAACACGGTCCACGGATCGGCAACCATCGCTTCCCCAGTCCGATAGTTAAAGGACACGACCCGGTCCGCCGGAACATCATTCAACCTTCCATGCACTGGACAACCCATTTTCGCTCCTGTCTGTCGTGCCCCTGGACCCAACGCCTTCATCGGGATAAATTTTCATAATGGGACTGTTGTACCATTTAGAAAAAGCGCTTGTCAAGCACGGAACGAGGCTTCGTGGTGGTCATCGTCGATGTGTTCGCGCCTGGACGGTAGTAGCCGCCGACCTCCAGGCTTTTGAGGCATTGCACTCTGACGAGCTATTTGCTGCTACTCACCATGAAATCGACACTCACACACTTTTATGGTACCATAGTCCCATAAAGGAAATTCGCACCATGAAGGAGATGTCCAATCCAACAGTCGCTTACTTTGGTGGAAGCTGACTCGCCAGCCTCTACGCTGGCAAGGCGAGACGACGAGATGTGAGGGGCGACTGACTATGAGTTCCAGTGGTCCTGTTGCTCGCCGTTGCGTGGAGATAAATCAACGTTCTTTTCTTGGCCATGGCAATGACCCTACAATCGAAAACCCTGTTTATCACTGGTGCAAGTCGCGGTATTGGTCTCGCAATCGCCCTCCGAGCAGCGCGAGACGGCGCCAACATCGTTATCGCCGCCAAAACTGCCGAGTCACACCCAAACCTGCCTGGGACGATTTATACCGCCGCGGAAGAAGTCGAGCGCGCCGGCGGTACGGCTCTTCCGCTTGTCGTCGACGTCCGTGATGAAGGGAGCGTTGTCCGGGCATTTGACGAGGCCGTACTGCGTTTTGGTGGTATCGATATATTGGTAAACAATGCAAGCGCCCTTTCGCTCACCGACACGCCGTCGACGGATATGAAGCGGTATGACCTGATGCAGCAGATCAACGTCCGAGGCACTTATCTCTGCACTCGAACGGCACTACCTTGTTTAAGCCGCGCAGCGAATCCACATGTATTGAACCTCTCTCCTCCACTCGACCTCGATCCGAAGTGGTTCGGTCCGCATGTTGCCTACAGTATTGCGAAATTCGGCATGAGTCTTTGCACATTAGGGCAAGCACGCGAATTCAAGTCACTAGGCATCGCCGTCAATTCGCTCTGGCCCGTTACCACTATCGACACAGCTGCAGTCCGTAACAAACTCGGCGATATGGCCAACTCCAGTCGGGATCCCGAGATCATGGCGGATGCGGCATACGCAATTCTGACAAAGCAGGCAACGGAAGTGACAGGCAACTTCTTTTTGGATGAACAAGTACTGCGCGAGGAGGGAGTTACAGATTTCTCATCTTACGCACGGCATCCGCTCGCACCATTGACCGCAGACTACTTTGTCAGCGACCAGATCCTCGACAGTTTGCCGACTGAGCTAGTCCGCCTGCCATAGTGACACGAGTCGTAGCGTCGCATGTTCCCCACCAGGGCTCTGCATCGCAACATTCGCGCCGCAAAGCCCTGGTACTCTCTCCCGTATCTCGCTACGATGTGCGAGGCCGACTACGGCGCCGCATTTGCGGCGGCTGCGACACGTGGCATCCTCTTCGGAACGTCGAGGCCCTCACAAACTGGATAGATCACCCTCTGAGATGTAAAGGAGCGCGAAAGTGGTCCGCTTCGCGAAGGAGGTGTGACCACCTCGCAAAATCCGCGCTATCCCCTCCTGGCAAAGGAGGCCAATCTCTACCGCGGACTCGCCCACGATCATCGACTTCACGATACCTCCCCTGCTAGTGGGCCACTCCGGCCGACGCTAACGCCCCCACCACCCCGCTGATGTCTGTAGTGGTCAAGTCCATATCTCCGCCTGGTGTACAGGGCCGTGTAGCCACGGACAATCCGAAGCGGACTATTCAGGGGGGCCTCCCTCCTCTCGAAGGACCACCCGCACTGTTACCTCAGATGGCACCGCCCCCTCTAAATTTCGAGGGCGTGCCACTTCTCACGACGATCAGCCGAGAACTGGTGATCTACAGCTGCAAGGTAACCGCCGTCCACCAACAGATCGATACCCGTCATCAAACTAGCTGCCGGAGAAGCTACGAATCGAATGACCTCGGCAATCTCTGACGCCGATCCGAGCCTTCCAAGTGGCGAATCGTTACCACGATGATCAAGACCCGCCTGTCTTTGGGCCCCCATCGCCGTGTCACCGAGTACACCCGGAGATACTGAAAGCAATCGGCCCTGCCGCTGGCCCCAAGCATAAGCTCGACGCTGCACCTGCAGAATTGTTCCACGCTTGGAAAATGCATAGGCCAAGCGATGTTTCGGCGTCGTGGGAGCCTCGGCTTCGACGACTCGTGCCAAGTCGGCCGGCCGCTGTGTGGGCTCCAACAATAAGGAGTCGAAGCGATGCCCAAGCGTTCTGTGACCCGCCATTGAGGCCACACAAACCCCCACCACTCCGGGTTTTACCAGGGGTTCGAAGGCGCCCAGTATATTGATAGTTCCATATAGATTCACTGCATAAATGATCTCAGGGGGCGTAGGTGGCGCGACGCCAGCGGCATGAATCAGGACCGCAAATCCGCCCATACCGTTTGCGGCCTCCGCCAGGGCACTCGCATCCGCCTGACGCGTGATGTCCGCGGGCATCGCAACAGCATTCACTCCTTCGGCTTGGAGCATACTAACTGTCGAATTGACCGCATCCGGCCGAAGATCCGAAATTAGAATTCGGTGATCGCGAAACCGCCGCGCGCAGGAGAGTCCAATATGACCGGCACCGCCGGTGATGACCGCAAGGGGCAATGTACTGCTATCGTCTGTCATGGTTCGATCTCGTCAAAAATTCGAGGCCCCAGTTAAGTAATATGTGTTGCGCTGGCGGGATCGCAGCAATGCAGTTCGAACCCTTAGGATTTGTCAGCGACATGTAGCGTGATCGCCTCATCGACTGCAAACATGCGAATGGTCCCCTGGCAAGAAAGCGGCTAGAATCTTCCCGTAGGCGAAGCCCTTGCTCCCCATTGAGCATCTAGCCGAGAAACTCATCGAGTTCCCGCTCGCTAGCAAGCCAAAGCTTCGTAATGACATCGAAATCGGGGAATAATTATGTCAAGACACGATCATCATCGATATCAATCGCGCAAATGAGATTATCCCTTGGGTAATTCAACATTCATATAGAAGCGCATGGCAGGACGCCGCCCGTCTGGTGGAAAGACTCGCCATGCACCATCCTCGTGTTTGAAAAAGACGATGGAGAAGGCCTTACTTGAGGAGCGAGCCTCAACTCGAACAGAGCGGCTGTGACCTATCCCGCTCCATTTGAATCGGGTTACCCGGACGGGTGCAGTTGCAAACCACTTCTCAACAACTGACCGCAAACAGATTTCTGCGCTTTTCATCGACGTCTCCTTCCAGGCTGCAGCGAACCGGCCGCCACTGCCTTCGGCTCAACTACGCCTTAACGAAATGTGCCCGTAGAGAGCACAAGTTCACCAACGAGCAAAAGAGTTTGTCTCTTGCTTCAAAACCCTCGAGCAATCCCACGTGAACATCGCTTAATCCGAAGTCAAGTTGCAGTGGGGTGACCATCAACGCGATGATCTGCCCGTCCATGAGAGACAAGGCATACAAAAACCGCAGCAGTAAAAAATGCGCACCAGCTGCCGCAAGCGCTGCGCTTAGCGCCCTGATCGGTGACAGACGGTATGAGACGTCCTTTGAATGGGTGTCCGCTACCAGGTAGGGTTCGTCTGGTTGCCTTCTTCAATCTACGGTCTTGCGATAGGTGCCGTGTGTCGTTATGGGAGTTTAATCCCATAATAGGTCAACCAGCGATGAAGTGCAAGCCTTGAGCGTGCATCAGAGGACTTCGATGATGGTGACATTCGCAATGCCACCGCCTTCGCACATTGTCTGCAAGCCATACCGCTTTCCACGCGCTCGCAGCGCATGCACTAGCGTTGCCGTCAGCTTGGCCCCGGAGGCACCGAGCGGATGTCCTAGGGCAATCCCTCCTCCATTCACATTGAGGCGATCTGGATCCGCGTCAACGGCCTGTAGCCAGGCGAGCGGTATCGGTGCAAACGCCTCATTGACTTCGTAGAGGTCGATTTGATCGATTGATAGGCCTGCTCGCTTCAGTGCTCTTCGTGTGGCCGGAATTGGCTCTTCGAGCATGACAATCGGGTCCCCTGCAGTAACCGTAAGATTGTGAATCCTGGCAAGGGGCGTCAGTCCATGCGCCTTCAATCCATGCTCGTTGGCCACCAGAACGCCGGCGGAACCGTCGCAGATCTGACTTGCGTTTGCTGCACTTAATACGCCGCCGTCCCGCAATAGCTTTACCGATCCAATCGACTCTGCTGTCGCATCGAACCGGATACCTTCGTCGATAACGTGTGACTCCCCATTCACCTCAAGTGGCACAATCTCGGCTCTAAAGGCTCCTGCATTGGTGGCTGCTGCGGCCCGTTGATGGCTCTTCAAGGCATACCGGTCGAGTTGTTCCCGACTAAACCCGTATTTCTCAGCAATTAGTTGGGCTCCGGTGAACTGGCTAAAGCCATCCACTCCATAGCGTCTGCGGATTCGTTCACTCCAGGGGCCACCTAATCCTGCTTTCAATGCGAGGCTTGTCGGCGTACCCATTGGAACGCGACTCATGCTCTCGACGCCAGCCGCAATCACGACGTCTTGCGTGCCCGACATGACCGCCTGCGCTGCGAAATGGAGAGCCTGCTGGGATGAGCCGCACTGGCGGTCGATTGAAACGGCCGGAACGCTATCTGGTAGCCTGGATGCCAAGACGGCGTTACGTCCAATATGGAAGCTCTGCTCACCAACCTGGCTTACGCAGCCAAAGATGACGTCTTCTATGGCGCCGGGATCAATTCCACAACGATCGACCAGTGCATTCAGCACTTCTCCCGCCATATCAGCCGGATGCCAATCGGCGAGTTTGCCGGCGCGGCGACCACCGGCAGTCCGGACCGCCTCGACAATGTATGCGTTCATACCGTGCTTTCCCGATGACTTGGACTGGCGTTGCGCTTAGAAACAAATGCCTGGATACGGTCACGAGTTTGCGAGGTTCGGCTGAGTTCGGCGATCGCCCTCGCTTCGTCTTCCATCTGTGTCTCGAAACTCGACTCCAGACTTGAAAGCAGCAGATTCCGTGTTCTTCCGATTGCGGCGGTGGTCGATTTCCCGAGTTGTGCAACTATCGCCCTAGCCTCATCAGCCAGAAGTTCGTCATCCACCGCGCGTGTAACCAGACCTAACTCGGCCGCATCGTCTGCACCTAGCCGCTTGTTCGTCAAGACAATTTCTTGAGCCCGGCGCAGGCCGACAAGACGAGGAAGGAGCCACGTTGCACCACCATCCGGTGAAAGGCCAATGCCTGTATAGGCCGGAGTAAAGTGCGCCGAACGAGCTGATAGAGCGATGTCTCCGAGAACCGCCAGGCTGAGCCCAGCGCCAGCCGCCGGACCGTTTATAGCGGTAATCAACGGCTTCTGCATCCTTGCGAGCCGCGCTATGGCCATATGCAAGTACGCGGTCAGTTCTTTCAACAAAGAAGGCACCGCATCGCCGGCAGACACGAATCCCCCCACATCGCCTCCTGTACAAAAGAAGCGTCCTGCACCCGTGAGCACGACGCAGCCTATCGAATCATCTTCGTCGCAATCTATAGCGGCCTTCATCAACCCCTTCGCCAACGAGAGGTCGATTGCATTGCCTACCTCGGGCCGGTTCAGTGTCAACTTCGCAATGGACCCATCGCGCTCAAAGAGCAAAGTAGCAGATGACTTCATGAGAGTGCTCCTTGCGACTGTTCCCAGGCTCGCTGCGCCACAAACGGCAGCGCGGCGACCAACTCCTTCGCATGGGGCGAAGCCGCCGAGCCACGCTTCCAACGTGCTTTGATGCCATGAAAGATCGCTGCGAGTCGAAACATATTGAAGGCGACGTAGAAGTTCAGGTTCTCGATACCGTCACGTCCCGTATGAGCACAGTAGACAGCCACGTATTCATCTTCGCTTGGGATGTTCAGCTCACGTAGATTTGCGCCTTCAAGGCCCGCGATGATCAGCGGTGGCATACGGTACATCATCACGTTGTACGCAAAGTCGGCAAGTGGATGGCCTAATGTCGACAATTCCCAGTCCAGGACGGCCAGGACGCGGGGCTCCGTAGGATGGAATATCATGTTGTCGACGCGAAAGTCGCCATGCACGATGGTAGTTTCATCACCAGCCGGAATGTGTGCGGGCAGCCATTCCATCAACTTCTCGAAATGTGGATCCCGACCGGCCTCAACGTCACCTGTGTATTGTTTGGACCAACGCGCAATCTGCCGCTCGAAGTAGTTACCGGGGCGCCCGAAATCGGTCAAGCCCACCGACCGGTAGTCGATGCTGTGCAACTTCGCGAGCGTTTCGTTGATCGAGTAGAAGTAGCGCGGTCGCTCGTCACGGGTAACATCAGGGAATGTCGCGTCCCAGAGGACTCGCCCCTGTACGAAGTCCATCACGTAAAACCACGTGCCAATCACCGCATCTTCCATGCATATGCCGTGCATATGAGGGACAGGAAAATCTACGCCTTCAAGCGCTTGCAACACTCGTGCCTCGCGCTCCACAGCGTGCGCGCCTCGCAAAAGATCGCCCGGTGGCTTGCGCCGGATTACGTACGCTTTGTCGGGCGTGTTCACCTTGTAGGTGGGATTCGACTGTCCGCCTCTGAATTGTTCGACCGTTACTGGACCTCGAAATCCGCTCACGTTCTCAGTCATCCATTGCGTCAGGCTGGCGATATCGAAGCGGTGTTCACTGCGGACCTCCGATGTCCCATTGAATGAAATAGCTTCTTTCATTGAGCCATCCTCTTTGTTGCATCCTTTCTGATCCTGTTGGCGAGCGACCATTTGTGCACTTCGGTGGGCCCGTCGTACACTCGAAATGCGCGTATCTCCCGGAAAACTTTTTCGACTATCGTGTCGCCCGTCAAGCCTGTCCCGCCCATTACCTGAACGCAACGGTCTGCGACACGGAATAGTGCTTCGGATACAGCAACCTTCGTCATGGAAGATTCGCCAATACCCTTCGCGCCGCTGTCCAGCACCCCTGTGCACCAGTCGATCATCAACTCGGCCTGCTTCAGGTCAATTTGATTCTCCGCGAGCATGAAGCCTACGCCCTCGTGCTCAATGAGTAGTTGGCCAAACGCACGACGCTTTAATGCGTATGCGGTTGCAATCTCTTGAGCCCGGATGCACGCACCAAGCCAACGCATGCAGTGTGTGAGTCGAGCAGGTGCGAGACGAATCTGGGCATACTTGAAACCTTCTCCACTCGCTCCGAGTATCTGGCTCTCCGGGACACGAAGACCATCAATCCGCACGATGGCGTGACCTCCAGGCGTCGAATCGTCAAGCGTGTCGAGAACACGCTCGATGCGAATCGCCGGATCCGGCAATGCAACCAGGAACATCGTCGCGCCCTGCTCGGAGCGTGCCATAACGATGCCCATGCCAGCGCCGTCAGCTCCCGTGATAAAGGCTTTGCGACCGTCGATCACCCAAAAATCGCCATCCCGTCGAGCGGTAGTCAGCATCATTGACGGATCGGAGCCAGCACCGTTTTCTTCGGCCGGCTCGGTCATGAAAAAGGCGGAGCGAACCCGACCTTCGATGAGCGGCGTTAAAAATCGATCTTTTTGCGCTGGCGACGCCACTCTTCCCAAGAGGTACATGTTCCCTTCGTCGGGTGCGGCGACATTGAGCGCGAGCGGTCCAAGGGGTGATAAACCCGCAGCACGCAAAACCAAAGCGGTTTCTCCATGGGTCAGATGACTGCCATCGGGAAGTACATTGGGCGTCAGCAGCCCTTCGGCGCGCGCCATGTCCCTCATTTGCTGCACGAGTTCGTCATCAGGACCGTGCAGGCCCTGGCGAGGATCACGCTCAAAAGGTACAACATGTTTGCGGACGAACATCTCGACGCGCTCAGCTAGTCGACGGCCTCGGTCAAGATTTGGAGTAGTAGAAAAATCGTTCATCGCGGTGCCATCCTGATCGCACCATCCAGTCGAATCGTTTCGCCGTTAAGCATTGGATTGCGCACGATACTTTCTACGAGGTGCGCATACTCCTGCGGTTTGCCTAAGCGCGCGGGAAACGGGACCTGACTTCCGAGTGAATCTTGAGCTTCTTGAGGCAAAGCAGCCAACATCGGCGGCCAGAACAATCCCGGTGCAATCGTCACAACCCGGATTGATAGTGGCGCCAGGTCTCGAGCCATTGGAAGTGTCATGGCGACCACGCCGCCTTTTGACGCTGCGTATGCGACCTGTCCGATCTGCCCTTCGTAAGCAGCGACGCTCGCTGTATTGATGATCACGCCGCGCTCTTCTGCAAGCGGCTCGAACTCGCTCAGCCGTGCCGCGAATCGAGAACTCACAATGAAGTTACCGATCAGGTTCACCTCTATCGTGTCTCGGAACTGACGCAAACTGTGCGGCGCTGCATCGCGACCTACCGTTTTTGCGCCAAGCGCCACGCCGGCGCAGCCAACGAATACGCGCGCGACGCCGTGAAAGCGCTCCGCCTCTTCGAGCGCGGCAATAACGCTGTCCTCTTGAGAAATATCCACCCTTACGAACCGCCCTCCGATCGCTTGGGCGTGTGCACGGCCAGATTCTTCGTTCAAGTCGAAGATCGTTACCTTGGCCCCCAGCGCGGCCAAGTGACGTGCTGTTGCCCCACCCAAACCAGAAGCCCCGCCCGTGACAATCACGGCAAGTCCAGCTATCTCCATGCTTATCTCCTCATGTCACAACATCAAGGGCGACCTCAGGCGGTGCTGATTGCACCCTCAATTCCATCCCCATTTCGGGTATCCATACCCGTTGTGGTACCACCGTACCACATAAAACTAGATCACTCAATGCGATTGCGAGCAGGACTATGTACAGGTGCCGTGCGACGAGGACCGTGTCGGGTATGTACGTTGGATGAAAACAGGACGGCCGATTCATCTGCAGGCCGTCCCCCTTCTCTGAACTGCCCGTACTGCCTCGTCGGATCGGGCAGGGATTCGCCATGTTGTTCGCACGAGGCACACTTATGTCTGACGATTATTTAATCGCTACGTATTGATTTCATTCAGTGGAAATCCACCCCTTTTTAGCGCTGCATGTTCGTCCACGCGTCTGGCCGATCTCAATCGACGGCCTCCAGGGAGCGAAGTGCGGAACTTTCTCCCTTTTACCTTGACGATGCCGAAAACGACGTTTATTGTACTTAAATCCCATTTCGGTACTCGATTTCCTTTTCGTGCTCCGAACGCAACGTGGGATAGGAGACAGTCTCGACGAGCCGATCTCGGCGCCGCGAGATTAGAACGCAAAACTGCAAACTGATAGAGGTCCATTATCTTGGCCCATCATCCTTCCTTGAACGACACACAGCAATCCGCTGAGCCACGTGCTGGCGCACGGGCGTGGTATGCGGTCGGCCTGCTGCTATGTCTATACATCCTGTCTTTTTTTGGTCGACAAATCATTTCGCTGTTGGTGGAACCCCTCGAGAAGAGCTTGGGTTTAACCGAGGTCCAGATCGGGCTCCTGATTGGCTTCTCGTTCACGCTGGTTTACGCCATTGGCGGAATAGCGTTTGGGTGGCTCGTCGACACCTTTCCACGAAAGCTGATCATCTTCGTCGGCACAATTGTCTGGGCCTTGAGTTGTATCGGCTGTGGCCTTACCACGTCGTTCGGATGGCTCTTCGTCGCTCGCATGGGTGTTGGCATCGGCGAAGCAACGTTGATGCCGGCGGCATATGCTCTCCTGAGCGACACATTCCCACGGCGGCGGCTTGCCACTGCACTGGGAATTTTTTCGTTTGGCGCCACGTTTGGTATCGCAATGTCTCTTGGTCTCGGTGGCTATCTACTGACGCTGTTTGCTCACTCTCGTGGGATAGAAACGCCCTTGGGCCACCTTGACCCGTGGCAAGCGGCGTTTGTTATATCGGGGTGTCCTCCACTTGTCTTCGGCCTGCTCGCGCTGACATTGCCTGAGCCCACTCGAAAAAAACGGGCCTTCGGGCATCCGCCCGCTGCCACTCCGCTACTCACCGTGCTTCGTCGGCGTCGAGGCATCATGGCCGCCCAGTTCGCGGGATTCTCCATGAATGCATTGATGGGCTACACCCTGATGGCGTGGGCACCAGCATTCATGGGCCGGAGCTACGGCTGGAGACCGGGTGAGATCGGTCCAGCGCTGGCGCTTGCTCTCGGCTTAAGTGGCGCTATCGCCACTCTTGGCTGTGGATACCTGGCGGATCGCATGTGGGCACGCGGCATAAAGGGCAGCCATTACATGATCGCAGCGTCAGCTCTAGCCGTCTCCTCCCCATTTGGCGTCGTCGCCTTTCTCTCACCCAGTCCATGGATTTTTCTTGTGGGAATATTCGTGGTGTATTTTGCGGCAGCGGTCGGACTCAACATGGGCGCCACCTCACTTCAGTTGCTTACGCCGCCTGCCTTGAGGGGGCGTTTGTCCGGTCTGTATCTTTTCTGCACTAATATGATCGGGGCCGGCCTCGGTCCGCTGATCGTCGCGATGATGACACAGCATCTGTTTCATGACCGCGCCAAAGTCGGGATTGCGATGGCTATCGTGACGCCCACAGCCGCGTTGACTGGCGCAATCATTCTCGGCCTCGCATGGCGTCGGTATGCGAAGTTGATTAGCGCTGCCGACGACGCAATTGATGAAGTGGAGTCGGTAGACATCGCGACGCCTGGCGTCGCGGCATTAGGGACGAAATCATAACGTTACGACACTGGCGTTCGTCGAATACTCGCGTTGGCTAGATCATTGTTGGATTGGTCTATGGCAGATGACGGACGCCTGAATGTCGAGATATGAGTCGCATCCAATCTGTCCCGGGTGGCATCGCCAAGAGTGAGTCCGTTCCACCAACCATCGAAATTTGCCAAGCCCACTGCCGTGTCCGGTCCGGCGCTTCGCGATCACGGGCTTGATGCCGAAGTCGCGAAGCGCCTGTCGATAGGCTCGGAATCAAAGCCGCGATCGGCGTAGATGATTTAGGGCTTCCGCAGTGGCCACCCGCGTGCGCCGCGAATCGGTGGAATCGCGTCGACACGCGGCAGCAACGGGGCGACGTCGTTGCGGTTGGCCCCTGTCATGATCACGCTAACTGGGGTGGCGTTGGCATCTGCGAGGATGTGGCGTCTCGAACCGCGTCGCGCACGTTCCACGGGGTTCGGACCAGTTTTTCGCCCGCCCCAACAGCTCGCACCGACGACTAGTCCGCAGCAGCGTGGGAAACATCGACCTGGTCGGCCTCGCGCAAGTTCGCGAGTAACAATTCATGCCGCCGGTCCCATATGCCAGCCTTTTGCCAGCCTTTTGCCAGTCGCGAAGCCGTCGCCAGCAGGTCGGACCCCATCCAAAGCCAATGCTGGCCGGCAGGTGGTTCCAACGAAGCCCTGTCCTGACCACAACCAGGATGCCGTTGAGCGCAGCCCGATCCGATACGGGAAGGCGGCCCAGATACTTGTTGCGCCGTGGCTTCGGTGACGGCAGCAAAGCTTCGATCAGTGTCCACAATTCATCGTCAATGATCGGCGCTTGCATCCTTGAGATGCCAAAAGTTAGCAACTCGCCGGGAAAGTAAACAGCGCCCTTGGGGTCTTTTTGAACTGGCCTCTTGATAAGTGCCTCGGCAGCGCTGTGCTTCAGGTCTGAACGGAAGACAGCTCACCCACGACCGGGACAATAGTGAGGCTATGTGACTGCGATGGACAGCCCCCCGCCAGTCGTCTGCTGCCGACCATACGTTCGTATTCCGGTTGCATTACTGACGCGTGATCGAAGGCCGCCGCGGGTTGCAACAGCGCCTCTTCCTTGATCGTGCATGCGCATTCATGTGCAATGCGATGGAAGTTGTGGAGCGGACGTTCACTGATGCACACGCCGTCATCTCTTCCGGTGCTGAGCGTGTCGTTGCCTACAGTCTTGCGGTCGACAGAGGGATCACCGATGACGTTCACGCCCAATATGCGCGTAGTTGTGACGCTCCAGTCTGCATGGAATCGACGCCTGGCGGCACTTTGACCGCGCCGTGAATACTGAGTCGCCCAAAGGCGTGGGGCTTACCGCGACACCCGGGGCAGTTCAACCCGCACCTTCGTTCATTTTGTCAAAGGTCCAAGTGCACGGAGCGCCAGCCGATCTCTAGAACCGATGCTGGATACCTAGTTGTATGCCTCTAGGGTTGGCACCGGGGTACGCAACCGGGATCCCCCCCGTCGGAGCACTGTTAATCGTGAAAGTCGCTTTATTGTGATTGTCCAAAAATGCTGCGCTTGCGTACAGAGTGGTACGCTTTGAGACGAAATACCAGTACATCAGCCCAACTTGGTCACCACCATTGCCCATGCCAGTCCTGTCGTGGGCGTGAGCGCCACCGAAGGAAAGCATTGTTGAAACGCTGAATTGATAGCTGGCTGATAGCGCATAAACGTCCTTATCAACTAGACCTGTGATTTTTGCGTTGTGATATGCAGCAAAAACTCGAAGCGGCCCGAATGCGTAGTTGGCCCCGGCGAACAGCGCGTTGAGGGTGGAACTACCTTTGAAGTTGGTAACCCGTTGATAGCCTATTGCAGAATTTAACGACCCGTGACTATATTCTACGGCGAGGTTATAGGCGGCAATACCGTTATCCGGTTTCGTAGTTGCGTCACGCAGACTTACCATGACCTGGCCGGTAAGTCCATGGAAGTCCGGACTCAGATACGTAATTGCGTTATTTTGTCTTGGCGAGATACTTAAAAAACTGTCCATGCCGGATGCCAACGTGTTGACGGTGAATGCATCAAGCACACCAGTCACCGGTATGTACACGGGCGAGTTCTGTAGTCCGACTCGTACCTCACCCCAGGGAGCAGCCACTCCGACCCAAGCCTGACGGCTAAACGCGAGCGCAGGATTAGATGCGGCACCAGTGGTAGATAAAATCCCCTGTTCAAGGGTAAATTTTATTTTGTAACCAGCCCCGATGTCTTCCGTACCTGTCAAGCCAAACCTAGACCCGTTCAATCCCCCAGAATCCATTCTTACCGTCGCGCCATTTCCAGCATTTGTGACTTCCAAGCTGGTATCGAGGATTCCATATAGAAAAATGTCACTTTGTGCCCGAACCTGAGTAGAAGTTAGAAGCAGAGCAATCAACAATCCAGATAAGTATTGCCTCACAACAATCTCCATACTATGTACTACTGACTATTCTGATTTATCTCAAAATCGTAACTGGCATCCCGCCACTCATGCAATTGACAGGACCAGGAAACCTGTGACATCGATCGGTGTCGTGATGCGGGTGCATGATCGACCCAACCGTTGTACGGCCGCACCGCTCGACAGCCATTCACGGCCATGACCGCCAGACTGGCAGACTGGCAGACTGGCAACGCAAAACGACCCAAAAGTACGACAATTGAAAGCGGACATGCTGAAGACAAACGGATTCGGGAACTCACGTCTTATTATGGTAATATAGTCCCACTAACGCATATCGGTGGATACCCGAGGCTTGGCCGGATAGTGCTCGACATGCCTCCCCCCGACGATAGCGACGACTTGAACGTCGCATGAGAAGGGCATCGACGACTGCCCCGGAGAGTGGACACGACTGCAATGTGGTGATCACGTCGATTGCCGCCAGGATCGGCTACGCTGGCTCGACGCAGCGCAACTGGATGCGTCAGGAAAAACGGAATCGGTGCCTGCGGATCGAGGACAATGCCTTGGAGCGGAACGCCTTAAAGAGCTGGAGCGAGGAAACCTTGAACTGCGCCAGGTCAATGAGATTCTGCGCAAGGCATCGGTGTGATGTCTCAGCGAACATCACTCTCGCTGACACCCAATCGATCGTTTCGAAGGGGGATTTGACGCTGCTATCGTGGTGGGCAACATGCGCGGCAGCGGCGACATTGCCTACTCGCGACGCCAGCGGAAGCCGGCTCGTAGCCTGCTGTTCGCCAGCGTACTTTGAGGGGCCCTGCTCCCCAGACATATGCGGAACTTCGCAGTCGTCGCGCTTCGAGGAGGAACGCAGCGGAGTTGCCCAAAGGTGCGCTAGCTCAGGAGGACGACATCGCGAAGCTGCGACGCCCAAGCGTTCGACGAGACGACAGATAGTGTGTGTGTCGATTGCGCACCCACCACGACGACACCAAGCATTAGGATCGGGCGTCGTGTACTTCGCCCCGGTTGCGTCAGCTTTGATGACCGGCCAGTGCACGGCCGGTTGAACGATACCCTCTCCGGAGGCTTAACGAACCTCCTTCGAAGAACGATATGCCGTGATGCACTTCGTCTAGTGGTCGCAACCAGGCGCCAATACGCCAGTACTTCGAATGCTGAGATTGCGCAGGCGATTCTTGGGTGGACTCTCCCGCCATACTCCAGCATCCTGTCACACCTCAAGAGGGCCTTCGGACGACGAGTGGAGGACGTACATAGCCCAGTGCCGGATCTTTGCAGAATCGTGTCGATGAAAACGTCTAGTAAGATAAGTTTTCTTATCATAATGCATCTTTTTTTGCGCTAAACTCGCGCTCATGAAATCGCGTCCCGCCCCTGCTCCTTCGCTGCCCGCCCCCATCCCCACAGGCCTGCCCGGCGCCGACGAGCTCGCTGTCCTGCGCGCGTGGTACGCCGGACTGCCGGTCCGGCAGGCGGTGGGGCGCTACCTGCCCGGTGCATTGGGTGACGGTAAATCCGCACGCGGCGTAGTCGGGAAGATCCGTCGACAGCTGCTGGTTGCCGCGCGATCGATCCATCGCGACGATCTCGCCGTCCTGCTCGACCATCCGGCCGACGGACGCGAACAGCGCGCTAAAACGGTTGCACACGTGATCGAGGTCCTGCGCACGGCACGGCCGGCCGAGCCGCAGATTGCCGACGACATCACGCAATGGCTCTCCCCTGACTGTCCCTGCCGGCGAAATCAGGAAATTGGATGTGACCTTGATACACACGGTCCATAGATAGGCCGCTGTTGTCTGATTGTGCGTAAGCCCCTGATGCTCCGAAGCCCAGTGCAGCGACCAGATACAAAGCCGCGGTTTTGGCATTTTTCATGGCGTGGTTTTATATGTTCGTATTTTCCTAGGCTTCAATCTTCGTCGGACGTGGCGAGCCTTTTGCGCCGGACGCTGAACGCGCTTCGTCGTAATTGCCGTACACACCTGCGAAATTATGAATGTCGTTCGACCGGTCATAGGTCTGGGCGATGTACACGACGTCTGGATCCGTTTGCAAGCCCAAGACCGTGGCCGCGTGTACCGCGTGGCCACCGCTTACGGTGGGGTGCTTACGATGAACGCTGACGCAATGCAAGCCATGCATAGCTTCATCAATGACAACAAACACGCGCAGATTCTCACTCATACATTCTCCCTTTCGACAATTCTCCTGCTCGCTAGACCGCACCGTGTCGTTGCTGGCAGCGCATTACTTCATCGGTTTGTCGGCCTGAAACTCGATGATGACGCCAAGCGATGCGAATTGCGGCGTCAGATCCGGGTGCTCACGACAAACGCGCGTGTAGGAGTCTGTGATCTCTCCGATGGTGGCGTTTCTAATTTTCGGCCCGTACACCTCTACGGCATTCATAAAGCCCGTGGCGTACCCCATTTCAACCGAGCGGCCTAGGTCGGTGTTCGACTGTGCGACCCACTCGCGGCAGCTATCCAAAACCGTGGCGTGCGTGGGCTGCGCACCGGCTACTCGGTCGTGCGTGGGAACCTGCGGCGGGTGTTCCTTCGGTTGTGAATCGGGCATGACAATCAGATCTTCCAGCTCCGGATCGCCAGGCTTAGCTTTCGGGACGCTCGGGAGTTGGCCGTTGCCTGTCCATAGGCGATAACCTTGGCCGGGTCGAAGTCAGCGGGGAGACCGTTGTCTGCAGCGTGCGTAATAGTTGCGACCATAACCGTTGTCGCGAAAAGAACTGCGCGTTTCATCGAATTTTCCCATTCTTTGGCGCTGTCGCGGCCTGATCAAGCTTCGCCGGTCGCAGGTTCGAAGTTGTGGCCACAGTAGCGGCATATCCTCGCAGCGCCCTTGACTGTTTCCGCGCACTGCGGACAATCCTTGCCCGAGACGGAGCCAAGAACCGTGTGTTCTGTTTGCCGCAGAGCCTCCAGACCGCGATTATTTGGTCGGCTCCCCGCCAGGGGCTGTTGCAACTCGGCGTTCAGCTTCGACGAGCAAGCGACTACAATCGTTGCGATCAGGCCGAGCGGGATCGCGAGTAAAGCCCATGCTGCAGGGTTGCGGTTCTTTGTGTTTGCAACTAGCGCCGTGATCAGCATTACGACCAGCCAGCCAACGATGTAAATCATCTCCCCCCCGATACGTGGTTATTGTTCCCGCCAAAGTGCGGTTTTCTATCAGCAATTGTGGTGAAGCGCTGCGACCCACGCTGCGCTGGAACTCGCCAAGGCGACGATAGCAGCGAACAGTGGCACATACACTTGCCATCGCTGCGACCGCCTTTCTGCCCTGTCGTGTAGGTCGACTGCGAGAGCGAGAAGTTTGCCCGTGTAGTCCGCAGGCAACCAGTCCGAACCGCCCACATCGTCGGGGGTCACGTGCCTCGCAACGAGGGACACCCTATGAACTCCGGACGATGCGACACGAAAAAACTCTCTATGCTCTCCAGCAACTTCCGCCCAGCTCGAACCAGAGCGGGGCGTTCCGTCAAGCTCATCGCGCAATCCATCCTCGCTTCGATGCGAATGACGATCAAGCGAGAGAACTTAGATCAACGCCAGTACGTTGCCAAGCCGATTCGGGATGAGATAGCCGGCAGCCATTGTCGAACTCGCTTGTCCCGTTTTCCTCGACGTTAATCCAGTACTACCCTTCGAAGGGGTTTAATACGCGGGCGCCCGAGCCTGTGAAATCATCGACGTTCCGCGTCACCACAGTCAGGTCGTGAATTAGCGCGGTTGCGGCGATCAACTTGTCCAGCGCGTGCTCCGGGTGAGGGACGCGCAAGCGCCCCCACAGTTGCCCGATCTCCTCGTCCACCGCCAGAATGTTCTGGCTAAACTCCTGAAGTACGCCAACGAGCCAGTTTTCGAGCCGCGTTGCCTGCGCCTTGTCGCCGCGGTGGCGAATAATCTCCACCCCTCGCCGCAGTTCACCAATCGTCACCACCGAGAGGTACAGATCGACATCATCCTGTGCCGCCTTGCGGAAAAAGGCCATCACGCCCTTGTCCGCTCGATCTCGCTTCCGAACTTCGCTGATGACATTGGTGTCAACCAAATACATTCGCCGCCTCTCCATCATCCACACGCGCGAAATCGGCATCGGTGCCGACGTTCGGGATGCTCATCAACACTTCGGCGAAGGTCTTGCGCTGCGGCGCGCGCAGTGCCTTCGCCAAGATTTCGCGATGCTCGGCTTCCGCGCTGCGTCCGTGCGCTGCTGCGCGCTCGCGCAGGCTTTGGACAAGTCCATCATCCACGTTTCTAACCAAAAGATTTGCCATGATTCGCTCCGCACTACAAGTGCTATCAATGATAGCATGCGGTGCTGAAAGTGCAAGCATTGATAGCAACTCCGGGCGCTAGGCAATCAAGCACGACCCACATGCCCGAGGTCATGTCTGCACGCAGATAACGGCCCAGAGCGGCTGCATCTTGAGCGATCCGCAGCCCAGCCCAGCCCTCCTTCCATCAAATCACTCCGCTCACGATCGACGCCAGCGTGACCGGATCACCTTCGACCATGGTTTTTACGGCGCTTAGGCTGGAAACGCCGATCAACTGTTGAATGAATTTTAGCGAACGCCCCTGCCGATGGAGATTCACCGCGAACGTGCGTCGCGCGGCCGATGCGTTGCCGCCCTCGATACCGGCCTGTTGATGCAGTCGTCGAACAATCTCCGTCAGCGTTTCGCATGAGTAGCTAATCGCGCCGCTGCCTGTGACGCGCCGCGTGAACGTGAACGGCTCCCCGTCGGCCGCCCTGAACAGGGGCCCGTGCTGGTCTAGCCCGCGATACGCAGCCGGAGTGGTAGTAACGCCATGTCGTGCGGCGAGCCGGTACGCGAGGTAGTCATCAATCACCCGGCGGAGCTTGGCGTTCGACCACACCAACGGTCGAGCCTTGCCATTGAAGGAGATCTCGGCGCGCACTACCGAATCGACACGGACAGTCCCGTTCGCGCTCAGATAGTCGGTCAAGAGAAGCTTACCCACCTCGTTGGGCATCAATCCGGTACCGTAGAAAAGGAGCAGAAGCGCCACATCACGGACCGGATTTTGTCCTGTGACGGCCGCGACTTTCAGCGCGTGGCGCAACTGGTGAGATTCGATAACGGGAGGCTTTGCCATCGTGCAATTCCAAGAATTCGACGCACCATTCTCGGATATTACGAGGAGGTTTGCCCGCGCCCACGAGCAAACACCGCCGACAGCCTTGGATTAACGAACTTCCTCGGAAAAATCCGTCGTCAGCTGCTGGCCGCCGCGCGGGCGATCCATCGCGACGATCTCTCCGCCCTGCTCGCTCATCCGGCCGACGGACACGAGCAGCAGGCGAGGACCGTCGCGTACGTGATCGAGCTACTACACACCGCACCACCGCCCGAGTCGCAGATCACCGACGACGTTGCGCGATGGCTTGCCCCGCGCGTAAAGGAAAAAAGATCGCGCGCGTCGCATTGCCTCCGTTTGCCTGGGAGGCCCTCGCGCGTTAGGCCTAACGCGGGCTAGCCACGCTGGCGACCGGAAACGCCGGTCGTCGGCAGCCTCGAAGCCGACAGCGGCGCGGCCATCAGCAGCGTACGCCTGTAGGGTGTGATGCGCCGCTTCTTCCGGCTCGCGGGGGACACCATCGAAGCCGACCACGCGCCCCTCGCAGAGAAACTGCACCGCGCGAGCCCGCACTGGATGCGACACACGCACGCGACGCACGCGCTCGGTCGTGGTGCCCAGTTAGCAACCGTGCGTGACAACCTCCCTCATGCCTCTGTCTCCACGACCTCCACTTACCTGCGCAGTGATGAGGTCAAGCGGGCGCGGCAGCTCGGGGAGGTTTTTGGGGCGCGCAAATGAGGTCGCGCGGGCCATGCATCGACGCAACGCGTCATACCGGCGAACCTGCTCGGGCCCACCCCTGACAACAAGACGCCACAGCCGTGCGAACGGCCGGACACGGCATGATCCCGGTATTCAGGACGCATCGGCTATGCAACAATGATTCGTGCGTGTCTCTGGATCGTCCGCTGACTTGTCATGGCAACTTTCGAACTCGAACCCCAGGTGCAGGACGACCGCCGTGGCGTGTCCTTCAGCCTTGCGCGACCCCATGGCTTCGTTAAATGCGTGATTGCGGTCAAGGCACTGCAGGAATACTTCTGGCTCGAACCCAACGCCGATGACGGTCGTATCCTCAAGGCTTTCCGGAACGGCTATGGCCGCATCCGGGCGATCGCCGAACGCAAGGTGCTCGCCCATCCCACCACGCACCTCGAGTTGACAGCCGAGGATTTCGCGCGACCGTGAGTCGATGACGAGGAATTGCGCCACGTCTCTTGCAAGCGGGTTTATGGCGGAGCGAATCAGAGTGGTTTTTTGCGGTTGACCGTTAGTTGCGCGCAATCTTCTTATTGGCTGATTGAATATGCGCGGCGGCGGCGATATGCTTCGCCGCTGAACGGACATCGTCAACAAACTCGTTACGGGATGAAGGGCAACACAATGCGCTCGCGACGTATCACGGCACGCCGCTCACTGGTGCACGGCAAGGGGCTGTTCGCATTGCGGCCGCTTGCCGCTGGCGAGCGACTGATCGAATATAAAGGCGACGTCACCAGCTGGCGTCGTGCAGCCGCCCGCCAGCAATCGGCCGCCGGGCATACCTTCGTGTTCGGCCTGAGCAACAGACGCGTGATCGATGGCAGCCGCGGCGGTAACAGTGCGCGCTTCGTCAACCATGCCTGCTTGCCAAACTGCGAAGCCATCGAGGTCGGCGACCGTGTGTTCATTCACGCGCTCGTCGCTATTGCTGCGGGTGAGGAGCTGTTCATCGACTACGGTCTTGCCGTCGACGGCGAGGTCACAGAAGAAGTGCGTGTCCAGTACTCATGTCGTTGTGGCGCTTCGGCATGCAGGCAATCGATGCTAAGCGCTGGTCAGTCATAGCGACGGTCGCCATTCCGCTTCCTTGGCAGGCTGCTTCGATCCCCGCATCGTCATATACGCTTATCTGGCGTTGCGTTGCGACGGCTCCGGAGAGCGCCAACGAACGCCGATTGTCGGACTCACGTCTACTGCACGTGCCGTAAGATCGGCAGCGGCAGGTACCGGAGGCGCTCCAGTCATTGGCATCGGCTTCCGGGCGGCAAAATTTCGGCCATTGCGGACGTAGGAATGTCGGCCACTGATGGGCAACTGAGGGGCGCTTTGCCGCCCCTCGCGCCGTCGTGGCCTCGAATGTCATGTGCCAATGCGAGTGAATGAGTTCTCGCGACCCAGAAGAGAAGTCCGCAGCCGGAAAGCGATCATTCACGGTGGGCAGCTCGGTTGAACAATCCACTACGGTAGCTCTACGCTCAGGATGGTTGGGCCAAGGTTGCGGAGCGCCGGGTTCAGCCGCATTACAAGCAACGTGGCATCGTTGTCCTCGTTCATCTTCGCCATGCCCAGAATCGGGTCTTCCGACTTCACAAGTCGGCTCATGGTGCCTATGCCGTCTTCGTTGATTGGCGTTTCAAACGAAACTTGATCCGAGCCAAAGCGACGAATGCAATCGTCAGGGAAGACACAGTTTCTGAATGCTTCCTTTGGCAAGATACTTTCATTCGCCACGGCATCGACGAAGCCTTGTCGGTTCGGAAACCCCTGTCCAGCGATCTTGGCTGCTCCAAAGCTCCCGGACGTACCCCCGTACGCGTGCTGAGCTGAATGCCGCGGCCCTTGATGGGACTGTCGTGAGCGGCTCCAACTGGCATGCGTCGTCCGGCGCCATCAAAATCATGGAGCCGTTCGAGCCATAGAGATCGACGCATTTCCACCCACGTGGTTCCATGACACTGAGATCTCTTGACGCGTACCAAGCTAGACGCGATGCTACGGCGAGAGGAAGCGAGGCACCCTTAGATTTCTTGGATGCTGACTGAGGTCCGAGTTGGCTTAAAAGCACGCTCGGCGATTCGATGCACGCGGTGCTGTGCGGCGCGGGCTACAACCTGAGGATGATCATCAGGAAGCTGCGGCTTCTTTGTGCCTTGATTCTCGCTGCTTTGTCCAACTGTAAAACTGCCGCCCACGCAGTGGTTTGACGCAGGCGGCACGAGACACGAAATGTTCAGGGGTGACTATCTAGTGACCACTGTCGGGGTTGCAATGGGGTAGATGACCACAGGTAGCCGACCCCCAGCGATCCATACTGCCGCTTGCACTGGTGCTCCCTGAAACCCCACCATACCCGGAGTTATTGCTAGCATTGGCCGATGCCGATTGCTCATCTTGTTGCCCGGATGCATCCTGCGCTTGCGCTACGCCCGCAAGCGAGAGAATGCCCAGGAGCACTGCAGACACGAATATTGTCGTCTTCATGGCTTAACTCCTTCAGTATGAAATCAGGTTCAGTTAGGGCGGCCGCTTTGACATAGGCGGAGGACGTAGCGGCCGACATGCGCGGCAATACCGCGCTTAGCGTCTGAGGTGACAGGAGCACCTGAATGACCGCCGGTGGGCTGGTAAGCCCGGTGCGCAATAGAGAGCGCACTATTGCTGCCGACGTGAAATTGAAGCAGTTGCCGATGCACGAATGAACCGTATATTCGCGATGCTGTCGGTTCGAGCATGCGTTGGGCGTCGGGTGCGTTCGCTTGAATATCGGCATCAGGATCAAAACGAGGTCGGCAACGACAATTGAGGTGAAATACATCGCACATGGAGCCTATGTATGCACTGCATGTTCCTCACCGTTCGATAATAATTCTCCATTCCTAATATGTATGCGAGAAAAGAAGAATCTGAATTGTCTTGCGATGAATTACACCATCCTTATTTCGAATTATGCTGCATTGTTCTGCCGTGTAACCTTGTCAGTTGTAGTTAGATCGATTATTTGATGCTCGGTATCAAATGTTCCTTAAGGGGCGAACAAATGTTCGGTGTCGCTTTGCGACTATTCGTCAAAGTGACTTCTTGAGAGCGCGGGGCACACGCCGGGTAACGGATTCAGGTCGACGCGACACAAGGACAACTGCGGGTTGCTGATACTGCGCACCGCCGCACACTTACCCTCGATTGTCAGCTTTGACAGTCTTCCATCCAATTCCCGGCACAGCGGGCACAGACCGCTAGCACAAAGAGGCGTATGCTAAACGTGACCCTCCGAGGAGGCCTTCCATGGTGTCCGGCACTCAAACACGACGTGATTTTGACGTGGGCGAAACGCCCGGGGCCAGAATATCACTGAGCGGGAGTGAAACAGCTCACAAAATCGGGCGCCGCAGATTCGGTGAATTTGTGAATCTTGTTCGGGGACCGGCTGCGGCACTCAGTGCCGAGCAGAATCTCCGTGTCAAACGCGATTTATTGGAATCACTGTCGCGTCGAGCGATATATTGGATGGCGTTAGCGTTGTTCGGAAGCTTGTTCGAGCTCAAATCTGGATATTGGATAATACCCGATTATTGGATCAAGACGTCGGATATTTATCGTTTGTTCCGTGTGGCCTGGATCTTCGGACTGTGGGGGATGGCCGCTCCCATGGCAATATATTTACTGAAAAGGACCATGGCGCTTCCAAAGCACGCGGGCGTCAACGTGGTCGAGCAGATGCACGGGGCATGGGCTGCATTGGTCATACTGACATCGGTGTGGTGGGGGGCGGGTAGCTTTGGGTTAATCCCCCTCCAATTCCAGTTTCATGGTACCGGTTCC
This sequence comes from Paraburkholderia panacisoli, assembly GCF_008369935.1. Classification (GTDB taxonomy): domain Bacteria; phylum Pseudomonadota; class Gammaproteobacteria; order Burkholderiales; family Burkholderiaceae; genus Paraburkholderia; species Paraburkholderia panacisoli. Next base: position 92,379 of record NZ_VTUZ01000036.1, read on the forward strand.
GGCAGGATTGGTTTCCTGGAGCTGACGCTGATCAGCTATACATTTACTGTGCTGCTGCTCGCACCTAGTCTTCGTGCAACTTTAGGTTCACTCGTGCTCGGCACTATCCCATTCGGATTTAGCGTGGGAAATTATCTGTTATTTGAACGGCCAGTATGGTTTTGCTGGTATATGGGTCAACTAATTGGCTATTGTTTCATCGCATGGTTTCTTTGTTACAATCAGGAGCGCGCATGTGTAAAAGAGATTATTCTCGAAGAGGCGCGATCGCAGGCCGAAGCGGCAATGGCGGAAAAGAACCAATTTATCGCTGCGATAAGCCATGATTTGCGCCAGCCGCTCACAACGCTCGGCTTGAAGTTGAACTATATCGAGCGGACCATTGAATCAACCAGGCTGGCCGAAGACGTCTCGATTGCGCAAAGGCAAGTGGATGCGATGGAAGGGATGATTAACGGCACGCTGGATATCTGCCGCCTCGAGTCCGGCACCTGGAGTGTAGAAATTCAGGAGGTGGGGCTGGCTTCCCTTTTACACAGCATAGTTGTGGATATGCAGCCGCTAGCCCTGGCGAAGGGGCTGAAGTTAAGACTCCATAGCCGGCCCTATCTGACCCATACGGATCGACATGCGTTGGACCGGATCGTCCGAAATATGGTGACCAATGCGGTCCGTTACACGCCTTCCGAACAGGGAGCAACGAGGGGGCATATTCTGGTGGGTTGCCAAAGGCGGGGCAACCTCGTAAAGATAAGCGTCTGGGACAACGGGATCGGTATCCCCGAAGATAGACAGGCGGATATCTTCAAAAGCTATGTACAGGTCGATAATCCCGAGAGGGATCGTGAAAAGGGATTTGGTCTGGGTCTGTCCATAGTTCAGGGTCTCGCGAACCTTCTTGGTCACAAACTGGACATGGACTCGACGCCAGGGCGGGGATCGCGTTTTTCGGTTACGGTCCCCTTCGCAGGACGCATCCCGCCAGGGTTGCTCGAGGTTCAGACGGTTGAAAGCGGCGACCTGGACCTGACCAGTATGGTCGTGGTGGTCATCGAGGACAATAGCGACTTGAGAATCGAAATATCGATGCGCCTGATCGAGCATGGATGCTACGTCGTGGCGGGAGAATCATCATCCGACGTGATCGAGCAGCTGCGCATCGAAGCTTTGGCAAGTGGTCCGCACTTCATCCTCTCCGACTACCGGCTGAAAAACGAGGACGGTGTTGCCGCGATTGCGGCAGTCCACGCTGCTACCGACGCTTCGATCCCTGCGGTCCTGTGGTCGGGAGACACCTCGTCAGCTGTGCTCAAAAAAGTAGCCGCCAGTGGCATGAAGCTTCTGTCGAAACCGGTTTCTGAAAAGACCTTATTGACCTTGCTGGCAAAACATAAGCCAAAAACTTCCACCGAAGGCAGGTGACGGTGATGGCGGTAGAACGTAATTAGCACAAAGGGGCGTATGCTGAACGTGCCCCTCCGAGGAGGCCTTCTATGGCGTCCAGTACTCAAACACGACGTGATTCTGACGTGTGCGAAAAGCCCGGGGCCAGAATATCACTGAGCGGGAGTGAAACGGCTCACAAAATCGGGCGCCGCAGATTCGGTGAATTTGTGAATCTTGTTCGGGGACCGGTTGCGGCACTCAGTGCCGAGCAGAATCTCCTTGTCAAACGCGATTTATTGGAATCACTGTCGCGTCGAGCGGTGTATTGGATGGCGTTGATGTTGTTCGTAAGCCTGTTCGTGTTCGTACTTGGAAATTGGATCAAGACGTCGGATATTTATCGTTTGTTCCGTGTGGCCTGGATCTTCGGGCTGTGGGGGATGGCCGCTCCCATGGCAATATATTTACTGAAAAGGACCATGGCGCTTCCAAAGCACGCGGGCGTCAACCCGGTCGAGCAGATGCACGGGGCATGGGCTGCATTGGTCATACTGACATCGGTGTGGTGGGGGGCGGGTAGCTTTGGGATAGAGCCACCCATTTTCTGGGCCTACCACGGTGATATTCATATTATTTTTCACAGGACTTTCTTCCTAAAGATGACGCTGATGTGTCATGTATTTACTGTGCTGCTGCTCGCACCTAGTCTTCGTGCAACTTTAGGTTCACTCGTGCTCGGCACTATCCCATTCGGATTTAGCGTGGGAGGAGTTCTGTTAATTAATCGGCCAACTTTGTTTGAGTCGCTTACGGCTCAACTAATTGGCTATTGTCTCATCGCATGGTTTCTTTGTTACGATCAGAAGCACGCATGTGTAAAAGAGATTATTCTCGAAGAGGCGCGATCGCGGGCCGAAGCGGCAAGGGCGGAGAAGAACCAACTTATCGCTGCGATAAGCCATGATTTGCGCCAGCCGCTCACAACGCTCGGCTTGAAGTTGAACTATATCGAGCGGACCATTGAATCAACCAGGCTGGCCGAAGACGTCTCGATTGCGCAAAGGCAAGTGGATGCGATGGAGGGGATGCTTAACGGCACGCTGGATATCTGCCGCCTCGAGTCCGGCACCTGGAGTGTAGAAATTCAGGAGGTGGGGCTGGCTTCCCTTTTACACAGCATAGTTGTGGATATGCAGCCGCTAGCCCTGGCGAAGGGGCTGAAGTTAAGACTCCATAGCCGGCCCTATCTGACCCATACGGATCGACATGCGTTGGACCGGATCGTCCGAAATATGGTGACCAATGCGGTCCGTTACACGCCTTCCGAACAGGGAGCAACGAAGGGGCATATTCTGGTGGGTTGCCAAAGGCGGGGCAACCTCGTAAAGATAAGCGTCTGGGACAACGGGATCGGTATCCCCGAAGATAGACAGGCGGATATCTTCAAAAGCTATGTACAGGTCGATAATCCCGAGAGGGATCGTGAAAAGGGATTTGGTCTGGGTCTGTCCATAGTTCAGGGTCTCGCGAACCTTCTTGGTCACAAACTGGACATGGACTCGACGCCAGGGCGGGGATCGCGTTTTTCGGTTACGGTCCCCTTCGCAGGACGCATCCCGCCAGGGTTGCTCGAGGTTCAGACGGTTGAAAGCGGCGACCTGGACCTGACCAGTATGGTCGTGGTGGTCATCGAGGACAATAGCGACTTGAGAATCGAAATATCGATGCGCCTGATCGAGCATGGATGCTACGTCGTGGCGGGAGAATCATCATCCGACGTGATCGAGCAGCTGCGCATCGAAGCTTTGGCAAGTGGTCCGCACTTCATCCTCTCTGACTACCGGCTGAAAAACGAGGACGGTGTTGCCGCGATTGCGGCAGTCCGCGCTGCTACCGACGCTTCGATCCCTGCGGTCCTGTGGTCGGGGGACACCTCGTCAGCTGTTCTCAAAAAAGTAGCCGCCAGTGGCATGAAGCTTCTGTCGAAACCGGTTTCTGAACAGACCTTATTGACCTTGCTGGCAAAACATAAGCCAAAAACATCGACCGAAAGCGGGTGAAAGTGATGGCGGCGTAACGTAAGGCGTGGTGTAGCAGAGACCTTCACGACAGTCTCTTGGCTGGCCCACTTCCGCCGCCCATCTCGGCATTGACTTTTAGTGCCGCTTCTACGCGATTTCTGACTTGAAGCTTGTCGTAAATGACACAGGAAACCTGTCTGACATGTCCCTCGGTGACGTTAAGCTCCCTTGCGATCTGTTTTCCTGAGAGGCCACCTGCAATGCAACGCGCCACGTCCCACTCTCGTGGAGAGAGTCCAAGATGATGCTGATTCCGGATAGCTGAAGGCGCTTGCGTCGGGCAGGCAAAGCGCATCAAGACTTCTTCCGGAATCCAGAGTTCACCTCCTAAAATCCTGCTCAGTCCAATGAACATTTTTTTGTGTGCGCCGCCCTTCAAAATGATTCCTCGAGCAGCGTAGTCACGCATGCACATTCGCAAGATTTCAACTTCATCATCGTTTCCAGGAGCGAGTCCCGTGCAGACGACCACGGGAACATTGGATGGATTGCCAGCCTGGAAATGTTCCAGCGTCGTGGCGCCACGGTTCTCACCGTCCAGATTGAGATCCAGGAATACAAGGTCTGGGGGAGGTGCCTTGCTCATTTCTTCAAGCGCGCTGGCAAGCGTAAATACGGGTGTGACTTCGATTGGAACTACGCTCAACTCCGATGCGTGTGTTTGGACATATTCGGAAAGAGCAACGCAGAGAATTTCGTGGTCATCGACCCATAGGATCTTCATGGCCGCATCCCCCCTCAATACCTCAGAGAAAAACCATCGATTGCGCGCTACGTTTGTGCACGACACCGCTTGATAGCTAACTTGAACACTGGCATTCTCCGAGCGTCGAAATTCGTGCCTCAAGCGCCGCAGTAGGCGCGTGCCCTTGACTTCGGGTCGACGGGATCGACGCAGTTCTGGCCGTTTGGCGCTGCACTCGCACGCAGGCTGGATACGCGGAATCCAGAGTCGGCAGCATCGCGCGATCGCGCAAACCTTTCAGAGTCGTCATCGCCTGCTTCGCCTCGTTGAGGGTCTGATTCTTGCTTTTCGCGACCGGCCGGTGGCGCGACATATCGAAGAGCATACATCGCGTTCTGGAAGGGAGGAACATCACAATGAGATCCCAACACCCTGTCAACGGAACTCACATTTGGCCGGCGTTTGCGGGGACGCATCATTGTGTCGTCCCGGAGATCGCCTTTGCGGGCACGCCGATCGAAATCGTCAACGGCGTGACGCCGACGCCGGAAGGCAGCGGGTTGCTCGCGCAGTGCAACCTCCAGGTGACCACCTCGGACAATCGAGGTTCCGCTTCCGCGCACGGGGTTCCACAAACTGTCGCGGTCAAGCCAAGCGCGCAGCCTCCGCTGGGCGTCGCGACTCGCATACGACTCCAAATGGTCCTTATTAACTGCCCCGTAAGCCGGCGCTGTGGTTGCCTGGGGTCGAACCACTGCAACTGGTTGAGAGTACGCATCCGCTGGAAGTGAAGGTGACATTCGCGGTCATAGGGATCCGATTGGCAGGAAGGTGACCTGAAGCTGCCTCATGAACCATGAGGCTTGAATGTCGGGAATGGCCGATGAAGGAGCATTCGTCTTTGGGGCGCGCGATTTTGCGTTGTTAGCGCGTATTCACGAAACCACTTGCTCTCGGTGCAACGGCCGGACGCAGTCCCACGGAGGCTGGTCGCCGAATGCATCAACCAGGTGGTCGATGAACTGACGCACCTTGAGCGGCACATGACGCGCGCTAGGATACACGGCCTGAATCGTCAATTCCGACGCGCGGTAAGAGGGAAACAGCGCCACCAGTTCGCCGCGCGCAAGATATTCGCCAAAAACAAAGGTCGGCCCGTATGCGACGCCTGCTCCCGCAAGTGCAGCGGCGAGCAGCATCTGCATGTTGTTGGCTGACATGCGACTCGGTCCGTCAATGACATGCGCGCGGTTTTTCGTGTCGATCAACGTCCAGTCGCCGGCTGACACCGCCTCGCTGAATACAAGCCGCGGCGCGCGCCGCAGATCATCGGGGGTGCGTGGGGTTCCGTACCGCTTCAGATAACCGGGGGACGCGCACACGGCCATACGGCAGGGAGCGATCCGCCGTGCGACGAGGCCGGAGTCACGCAGCCGCCCGATCCGTATTGCCACGTCCGCTCCGATATCCAACAGATCGGCATAGCGATCGTTCAATAACACTTCGACGTTGACGTGCGGATGCTCCTCCATATAACGCGCGACAACGCCACCCAGATGCATCGCGCCGAACGTCACGGGTGCGGCGATTCGCAACACGCCGCGGGCGATGTTTTGCGAATCGCTTGCTTCGCGATTCGCTTCGTCGAACGCTTCGAGAATCCACTTGCACCGGTCGTAGTAAGCGTGACCGACATCCGTCAGGCTCAGGCGGCGGGTGGTGCGCTGAAGCAGTCTCGCATTCAGCTCAGCCTCGAGCGCGCTCACATATTTGCCGGCCATCGCCGCCGATAGTCCGAAACGTCGGGCGGCCGCCGCGAAGCTGCCTTCGTCGACCGCCGTCACGAATACGCCGATGCATGTGAACCGGTCCATGAGCCTTCTCCTCGATTCGATACCGTCATTATCGACTGCACGTCACGAAACGCCAATTATCAAACCTCACGCAAATATCTACGATATCACCACGGTCCGAACGCTGGTCCAGCCGGATAAGGCCGCAACCCCAACCCGTCACGAACACACGGAGCACAGCGAGCATGGGAATGGACATCCAGTCAAACGGCATCCGCATTCACGTCAGCGAGAAGGGAGACGGCGAACGGGCGGTGATCTTCCTGCACTACTGGGGTGGATCGTCGCGCACCTGGCAGTTCGTCACGAATGAACTGTCGGATGCATACCGGACCGTCGCGACCGACCATCGCGGCTGGGGCCATTCGGAAGCACCAGACGACGGCTACAGGATTGCCGATCTGGCCGACGACGCGCAAGGCGCGATCGAAGCGCTGGCTCTTCCGCGCTACGTGCTCGTCGGTCATTCGATGGGCGGAAAGGTCGCGCAACTCCTCGCATCACGCCAACCACAGGGGCTGGAGGGACTCGTGCTCGTTGCGCCGTCGCCGCCTTCGCCGATGGCGCTCCTGGATGAGCAGCGCGCGGTCATGGTGAGCGCTTACAACTCGCGCGAATCGGTCGGCTGGGTGCTGGACAATGTCCTGACCGGCAGCCCGCTCGCACCAGAGCGCCGCGAGCAGGTCATCGAAGATAGTCTGCGCGGCGCGCCGCTGGCGAAGGAGGCGTGGCCGAACATCGCGACGCGGGAAGATATTAGTGCCGACGTGGCAGCTATCAATGTCCCCGTTCTGGTGATCGCCGGTGAGCGGGACCTGGTGGATCGCGTCGAAACACTGCAGGCGGAACTGCTTCCGAGAATAGCCCACGCTCGCCTTGAGGTCCTGGCCGGAATCGGCCACCTGTCGCCTTTGGAAGCGCCGTCCGCAGTCGCAGCTGCAATCAGGCGGTTCGTCAGTGAACTCGAGCGCTGAGCTCTCAATGTTTTGCCGCGACTCAAGCGCAATCCTTGAGCTGCCTGCCGAGCGTTGCTTTCGTTAAGGAGACTTTCGTGGGTATCCGCCATCCAAAATTCAAGGCTGCGGTCGTACAGGCCGGGCCTGCCTTCCTCGATCTCGACGGCGGCGTCGAACTAGCCGTATCGCTCATCGCCGAAGCAGCGGCCGAAGGGGCGCAGCTGATCGCCTTTCCTGAAACGTGGATTCCCGGTTACCCGTGGCACACCTGGCTGGGCAGCCCGGCGTGGGCAATAGAAAAAGGCTTTGTCCAACGATATTTCGACAACGCGTTGCAGCATCGTTCTGCGCAAGCCGATCGAATCTCCGGGGCTGCAGCGGAGCACAACATTATGGTGTCGCTTGGGTTTGCGGAACGCGATGGAGGCACGCTTTATATCGCGCAGTGGCTCATCGGACCCGACGGGCAATCTATCTCACGACGGCGGAAGCTGAAGCCGACTCACGTCGAGCGCACTGTATTTGGCGAGGGAGACGGAAGCGATCTTTCCGTGCATGATACGGCGCTTGGACGTATCGGCTCACTTTGTTGCTGGGAGCATTTGCAACCGTTGTCGAAATACGCAATGTACGCCCAGAATGAGCAGATTCACATTGGCGCATGGCCCAGCTTTTCGCTATACCAACCATTTGCAAATGCGCTGAGTCCCGAAGTCAATATCGCAGTAAGCCGCGTGTACGCCGTGGAAGGCCAGTGCTTTTTCCTCGCGCCGTGTGCGACGATTTCGAACGCCATGATCGAAACACTGTGCGATACGCCCGAAAAGCACGGGCTGATTCGGGCGGGTGGCGGGCACGCCGCGATCTACGGCCCGGATGGAAGTCTGCTGACGCCTACGGTAGCGGATACGTATGAGGGCCTGCTTTATGCGGAACTCGACCTCGGCGTCATTTCGATCGCCAAGAGCGCAGCGGACCCCGCCGGCCACTATTCGCGGCCCGATGTCACACGCCTTCTATTGAATCGGACACCTTCGAAGCGCGTTCAGAATATGGTGTTACCACTGGAGACGGTCACGGAGCCCGAAGGCCCGGTTCAGCCCTAGTTGGCAATTGCGCTCTATTAGTGTCCAGGCCCGTCCCACTTGTGGCGCCGTTACGTCAAGCATTTTTCCTAGTCTCGAAGACTTGTCAATTTCTCATCTACAGAGGATGTTATGAGTACACCTGTGACCATCGGAGGATTTACCGCTCCCGATTCTGAATTTACTCGCAAGGCCGCTTCGATCGTCGAACAAGTTCACTCAAAAGCGATGATGGGTCACGTCCACCGGACGTGGTGGTTCGCAGAGTACCTCGGTAAGAAGCGCGGCTTGAAATATGACCGAGAAGTAGTCTACCTCGCGGCCCTCTTTCACGACCTCGGTCTTTCGGAAGAATATTCCGCCGATAACCGGTTCGAAGTCGATGGCGCCGATGCTGCAAGTCGCATCTTGCTGACGGACAACTATCCAGAGGCGAAAGCTCAACTCGTCTGGGATGGGATCGCGCTTCACTCCAGCGGTGGCATCGCAGACCGTAAGCAGCCTGAAATCGCCCTTATCTACATGGGTGCCCATGTTGACGTGTTTGGTATGTTCATGGACGAGATTACACCGTCCTTCGTCGACGACGTGCTCCAACTCTATCCGCGAGTCGGGTTCAAATTGGCATTTCAGCAAGCGATTGCGGAGGTCGCCAGGAAGAAGCCTCATACTGCGATTGGAACAGGATTGGCTGATGTCGCGCGTCGCCACATTCATGGATTCGAGTGTGCGAACCTATGTGACTTCATCGACCACTCTCCTTTCGAAAGCTGAAATAGCAGCGCTGCTGGAAAGTACCGTTCTCCGGCAGCGTAAGCACAACTGCTACGAGGACGTGTCCCGAGCGCAGCGAACTCCCGCTTGCGAGTGAGTTCTGGCGCCGGAGTCGTTTAGGGTTATTCGATGCCTGCCATTGACCACGGGAATGTGGCCATGCCTCCGCGCGTGTTGGCAGGCGTCGGACAACACTCAACGAACTCTGGCCGATGCGGTTTACCTTGATCGACCCACAAGAGCCGCTGAGAACAGGCTCATTGCTGCGCGTGACGAAGCCGCTAAAGCCGCGGCCGATGCGCAAGAATTGCAAGATAGCGGTCGGAACACGGCGCTTGCCACCTTGGACGCCGAGCGTACTCTAGCCAGTTCAGAGCGCGAACTTGCAGACATGAGATCACGGATATCGCAGGACCAGGTCGCCCTATTTTTTGCCTTAGGAGGTGGCTGGGAAACAGAAGCATATCGAAGTCAGACAACACGAAATGCCCGCGCAAGTGACTAGGGTCACAGGAAATGCACGCCTTGGAACAGACTGTTTGAACCGGTTCGCGCCATTCATACGCATCGCGGTGATGAGCCACTTGAACAGTCCGGTGCTGCAGTGATACGCGACGTTGAGGACACGCCGGCGGCGCTGCGGAAAGCCGTCATGCCAATGCGACATTGTCAATGCGCCACTCAACGGCATATCCCATTCCGCACGACATCGGGAGCACCGCGGCAAGTTCTCGTCCACGTCACGCCGGCGACGAGATTAGACGGTCCACGTCTTCGAGACGCCGTCTTCG
>NZ_VTUZ01000037.1 GCF_008369935.1 Paraburkholderia panacisoli
CCGAAGGTGCACAGCTGAAGCCGGCGTAAGCCCCTAAAGGTTTGGCAGGAAGGAGGAACGGTCAGTCAGGCAACTACGCAAGCACAAACGGTTTGGAGTGGACACGCCCGTGGAAAGTCCTGGTTGCTTGTGCAACCGATTTTAAGATGGGGCGTGTTCCCGGACACAACTCCGGCGCAATGCGCATGCAGAATAAGGCTGGCTACCACGCCAGCGGATAGAAGGTGAGTAAGACGTTGGAGTCTTACGCGCGCGATGATCGGCTTCAGACACGAAACAGACTTGGACCATAGTAACAGTTACCAGGAGGGACCTGCCTCATGATGATCCGGAGTTATCCACCGCCGGCCGGCGTCGTGGTCTAGATGCGACCCGCCGGCCGGCCGTGGATAACTCCTGCACAGCAGTTCACGACGGCGTGACTTCTTGCTTCTCACAGGCTGTGCCTGCCCCTCAGCCAGCTGCGACTCTAGCGTATGCAGGCCCCGGGGCAGTCTTGCCAACGCCAGCCACACACGTCCTCAAAACAATTCCTTGACAATTTGATGCACATAGAAGGACTTTCCCGATCTCGTGGCATAGCGAGATGCGAGGATGGTTGGTGCTGGGCAACCCATCTGAGAAGGGGAAAGTCATGGACAAGATTACTCGTATCGGCGTGGATCTGGCCAAGAACATCATCCAGGTACACGGCGTGGCCAGCATGGAACGCGTGGTGGTCACGAAGGCAATCTCGCGGCAGAAGTTTCTCGAATGGTTTGCGAACCTCGAGCCGTGCCTGGTCGCGATGGAAGCGTGCAGCGCAGCCCACTACTGGGGGCGCAAGCTGCGCGCGCTCGGCCATGAAGTCCGGCTGATTGCGCCGCAGTTCGCCGCGTCGTATCGCAAAGGCGGCAAGCACGTGAAGAACGACAGGCTTGATGCCGAGGCCATCTGCGAGGCCGCAGGCCGACCGCATATGCGCTTCGTGGCCGTCAAAACGACGGACCAGCAAAACGTGCTGTTGCTGCACCGCATGCGGGACGGTTTCGTTGAGGAGCGTACCGCGCTCGTCAACCGGCTTCGCGGTGAGCTGGTCGAGTTCGGCGTGTTCCTGCCGCAAGGCATCGACGCATTTCGTGCCCACTTCGTCGAGGCACTGGAGGACGGGGCCACTGAACTGAACGGTGTCGCGCGCACTGCGTTGGCGCGAGGCTGGGAGCACCTGCAGGCCCTCGACCAGCAAATCGCCTGGTGCGACGCGCAAGTCGCCGCGCATGTGAAGCACGACAGCAACGCGCAGCGCGTGATGGCGGTCATCGGCATCGGGCCGCTCACCGCGTCTGCCACGGTGGCCACCGTCGGCGACGCTCGCCTGTTCAAAAACGGCCGCCAATTTGCCGCCTGGCTCGGCACGGTGCCCAAACAGGCAAGCAGCGGCGGCAAGACCCGGCTGGGACGCATCACCAAACAGGGCAACACGTATCTGCGCACGCTGCTGTTCCAGGGTGCGCGCTCGGCCGTAACGAGCGTCCATCGACGAACCGACCGACTCTCGCGCTGGATCGTTCAACTCCAGGCACGCGTGGGTTGGTATCGAACGCTGGTGGCCGTCGCCAACAAGCACGCGCGCATCCTGTGTGCGATTCTGGTCAAGGGCGAGCGCTTCGATCCCTCCTATGTCTCCACTCCCTCAACACTGGGCCGGCCACGGCAGGACAACAGCACGAACAGGTAAATTCGCTGCGTCACCTAAAAGCGTGACTTCGTAATACAGGACGCAAAGGCAAGGATAGCGACCGGTCAGACCGGCAGCGGGCGAACTCGAACAACCTGCAGGCGCTACATCGCATGTATTCGCCGTCATCCGGATGGAGTCCTGCTGCGCGGTTACTATCCAGGCCCGGGCACCCGCAACGATAGTGCTCAATAAGGCCGCTTATAGGTGTGCAGTCTGTCTCGCCGCTGAATGCCGAATGTGTCCCCCGATGACATGGGAATCGAATGGATGAATGGATAAATCAACCCCAGCTTGCAAAAAGGGAAAGTCCTTCTATGAGCAGGAAGTTGTCAAGACCTTTCGCGAACTGGGAGCGATAGCCGTTTTGTGGGACGCCATGAACTGATGTCCAGGAGTTATCCACGGCCGGTCGGCGGGTCGCCCTGTCACGACCACGACGACCGGCCGTGGATAACTCGGACTCCTTATAATTGGTTCCTCCTTGCGTTGATTGCGGCTCGCCAGCATACAAGTGCATTTGGGCCGCGTATTCCGGCGGATTTCCACCGCCCGTCATCCATTGCTGCGATCCAGTCTACGTCCCTAGTCTGAAGCCGATCATCGCGCGCGTAAGACCAACGTCTTACCCACCTTCTATCCGCTGGCGCCTGGCGCCAGCCGCATCCTGTATGCGCGTCGCGCTGGAATTTTTCCAGGAGGCATGCCCCATCTATAAAATCGGTTACGTGAGTAACCTAGGTAGTCTACGGGCATGTTCACTTCAAACGAGTCCGTACGTCGGGTCTGACGCCTTGCGTGATTACGTTGATTGCAATAACCCCTTGCCGACTCAAGCCGACTTCAGTTGCGCCCCTTCGGGGATTACGCCGTCCTTCAGATAGCGCCACAGCGCGATCGCGAGGCGCCGCGCGACTGCGACGATCGCGATACGCCGCGCCCGGCGGTTCGGTCCCGTGCTCTGCGTGCGCTGGTTGAACCACTGCGTGAGCGCACTGCCGGGCTGGTGGCGCAGCCAGCACCACGCCATCTCGATCAGCAACGCGCGCACCCGTCCGTTGCCCTGCTTACTGATCCCCTGGTCGACCTGGCTCTGGCCGCTGTCGTACGGCTGCGGCACCAGCCCGACGCAGGCACCCACCTGGCGCCGGTTGCTGAACTCCCTCCAGAACAGCTCCAGCGCGAGGCGCGACGCGCCCACTTCGCCAATCCCCTTCAGGCGCGCCAGGTCATCGCTTCGCTTGCGCGCGGGTGCCGGCAGGCTCGCCTGGCGCGTCTTCTCGAGTGCCGCGAGTTGCTGCTCCGCGAGCGCCAGCCGTTCGCACTCGCGCAGCAGCCGCTCCCGCAGCTCGGGTGGCAGCGGCGTGCCGTCGTGGCACCGCACCTCGTCACGGGCGAGCCGGCCGGCGAAGGCCTTGTGGTCGACCTCATCCCAGCAGCCGAGCGTGGCCAGCAGCTTACGCATCCGGTCGCGGTGCTGCAGCACTTCCTTCTGCAGTTCCCCGCGATCGCGCATCAGCTGGCGCGACGCCTCGTCCTGCGGTGACGGCACGTGAACCACGTGCATGCGGTCTTGCTCGCCACGCAGCCAGGCGCGCAGGTTGATCACCAGGCTGATGACATCGAGCCGATCAGTCTTCGCGCGCCGCCTGTGGCGCTCGACCGGAATGCTCGCGGGGTCGACGACGTAGCACTTAATGCCGCGCGCCTGCAGCGCGCGACAGATCCAGAACGCGTCCTGGCCGGCTTCGTAGCTCACGACGATGCGTACGCCCGCCGGTAGCAACCACTTTCCCCTGTGCGCCTCGATCAGGTCCAGCACCGCCTGCAGGCGCGCCGCGGCCTGGGGCTGCGCAACCGTGTGCACGGCCGGCTTCTCGCGCCGGCCGTCGTGCAGCGCGACCTTCCACTTCGCCGCGGCAAGCTCGAGTGACACCGCGAGCACCGGTTCTTCACCACCCGGCGTGAACGTCTGATCAGTGCGCATGATCCTCTCCTTGTAGCAAGGGTTCGACCGACTAATTTTATCGAGCAGTCCGTCGGCAGATGTCCTGCGCATAGGATCTTATAGGAGGTTGTGGCCGGCGCCGCACAGCACCGCGTGCATCGCGTCGCCCAGCGCACCTTTGAGCCAGTTCCTGTCGAGTTTCCCGTCTGTCTTCATGTGACCGATGGCTGGCTCGATTGCGCTGCGCCGCCTGATCATTGCGCGTAGTCCGCGTGTGATGCCCCGCCGCAAGCCCAGGTGGTAGATCTTCACGCCGTCGACGGCGACATCCTTGTATCCACGGTCGACGATGGCGACTTCCGGCGTGGCGTCACACAGGATTGCCGCCTGTTCCAGCGCTTCAGCCAGCGTATGACCGTCATACGGATTGCCCGTCATCGAGCGCATGCCAACTACCAGTCCTTCCTTGTGAGTCGTTGTGAATCGACACTTTCACACCGAGTTCGTATGGCTTGCGCGCCTTGCCTTTGGCCAGACACTCGACTTCCGGCGCGTGTAGCGCGTAGAGCTCGTTCTTGTCCGTCGGCTTCTGCGCCAGGATGCGCTTCGTGCGGCCAATCAGCTCCAGGAGGGCAGCGCGGCCTGAGTCTGCTACCTGTGCGACCTGTCGCTCCACATCGCGCATCACCCGTCCAACGCGTGAACGCGGCGTGCGCAGTGCTTTCCTCATGGAGCGGCCCCTTGAATCACCGGACACAGTCTCCCACCTAAAATAGCGGATCATACGACTGTGTTTTTGACCAACAACAAGCAAGAAGTGATGGAAGTATTGACGGGGCCGGAGCGCCGGCGGCGATGGTCAGCGGAAGAGAAGCTGGCGATGGTGAGCGAGAGTTTCGAGCCGGGCAAGTCGGTCTCGATGGTTGCACGCCAGCACGGCGTGAATCCGAATCAGCTGTTTCACTGGCGCAAGCTGTATCAGGACGGCAGCCTGTCGGCCGTCAGTGCCGGCGAGGGAGTCGTGCCGGCGTCGGCGCTGAGCGACGCACTCAAACAAATCAGGGTGCAGTTGACCCGGGAAAACGGACACCTATTCTTTTGATCAGAAGGCTTCAACGCTTCAACCAGGTAGAGCTTTATTATCTTGAGCTTTAACTGCTCACTGCACTTGGTCATGAAACAAGTCCCAAAGGTTGGATCGGTGTCCAACTTTTGGGGTGAAGTTCAGCCAGCGCCCATCGCCTTCCGCGCTACGACGCCCGCGTCGCCGGGCTCACGCTGCGCAGCGCCGCGGCGGTGGTCGGCTGATATTCGGGCACCCAGCGGCGCAGGTCGCGGCGCACTTCGTCGTCGGATGGCACGCGATGCTGCATCAGCCACGGCAGCAGATTGTCGATCAGGCTGTCCGGCACTTCACGTGCACGCGCGATGCGCAACTTCGGATGCGGAGTGCGGGTAGTCGTTTCATCGTCCGCCAGCAATTCTTCATAGAGCTTCTCGCCGGGACGCAGACCGGTGAACACCACGCGAATCTGCTCCTCGGTAAAGCCATACAGCCGGATCAGGTCATGCGCGAGATCGGCGATGCGCACCGGCTTGCCCATGTCGAGAATGAAGATCTCGCCGCCGTGCCCCATGCTCGACGCCTGCAACACCAGTTGCGACGCTTCCGGAATCGTCATGAAAAAACGCGTGATCTCCGGGTGCGTGACCGTGACGGGACCG
The DNA here is from genome assembly GCF_008369935.1 of Paraburkholderia panacisoli. Taxonomy (GTDB): domain Bacteria; phylum Pseudomonadota; class Gammaproteobacteria; order Burkholderiales; family Burkholderiaceae; genus Paraburkholderia; species Paraburkholderia panacisoli. The sequence goes on from NZ_VTUZ01000037.1 coordinate 5,391, forward strand.
CCGCGCGCAATCTGCTCCTGGAACTTCGGAATCACGCTGCCGGCGCTGCCCAGCACATTGCCGAAGCGCACCGTTTCGAACTGCGTGCGCCGCGCGCCCTGCGCCTGCAATGCCGAGCAGGCCATCTCCGCGAGACGCTTGCTCGCGCCCATCACGTTGGTCGGGTTGACGGCCTTGTCGGTGGAGATCAGCACGAAACGAGCGACGTCGTGCCGGATCGCCGCGCGCCCCACGCGATACGTGCCAAGCACGTTGTTGCGCACGGCCTGCCAAGTGTTGATTTCTTCCATCAGCGGCACGTGCTTGTAGGCGGCTGCATGAAACACGATGTGCGGACAGTAGCGCACCATCGCCTGATCGAGCAGCAGCGAATCCTTCACGTCGCCGATGATCGGCACCACCGACACTTCCGGATACTTGTCGCGCAGCTCTTCGTTCAGCCGATAGATGGAGAACTCAGAGATATCGAACGCGACCAGTTGCACCGGGCCGAAGCGCAGGATCTGTCTGCACAGCTCCGAGCCGATCGAGCCGCCCGCACCCGTCACCATCACGACGCGATTCTTCAACAACGCTTCGACGTGATCCGTGTCGATCATCACTGGGTCGCGGCCCAGCAGGTCTTCGAGATCGATCTGACGCACTCGCGACAGGAACGCCTGGCCCTGGGTCAACGGCGTGAGCGCAGGCAGCGTCATCGCCCGCACGCCCGCACGCACGCACAGCGTGGCGATGCGCCGGTGCGCTTCCACCGACGCCGACGGCACGGCGATGATCACGTGCTCGACTTTCAGTTCGGCGGAGATTTTTTGCAGATCGCTGATCGTGCCGAGCACCCGGTAGCCGTAGATTTCGCGGCCCTGTTTGACCGGATCGTCGTCGAGCAGGCCCGCGAGGCGCCATTCGCCCGAGCGCTTCAGCTCGCGCACGAGGTTCGCGCCGGCATTGCCCGCGCCGAGGACCAGCACCGGCTTACCCTGCCCGACCAGACCGCCGTAGCGATAGAACTCCTTGGCCGCGCGATAGAGCGCGCGCGAGCCGCCCATCGCGAGGAACAGCAGCATCGGCGAAACGATCAGCACGGAGCGCGGCACCACTGGCGCCGGTTGCAACAGCGCGGAGCCGATCACGATGACCAGCGCGCCGACGCCGATCGCCTTCGCGATGCGCAGGAGGTCGGGCAAGCTCGCAAATACCCACATGCCGCGATAGAGCCCGTAGCTGCGAAACATCACGGCGTAGACCAGCAGCACCCACACGAGTGCATGCAGGCCGCTCGCCCAGAACACAGCAGGCACCGGACCGTTGAATCGGATCACGTATGCCAGCATCCAGGCCAGAGCCACCGCGCACAGATCGAACGCAAACGCACTGAACGAAAGCCATCGGGCTTTGAATCTTTTCATTGCGCAGAACCTCAGGATTGCCCGGAACGGGACGCATGGCGTCGCCAGCGGCGATCTATGCACAGCCCGGCGACCGCCAGTACGGCAGACCAAACGACCACAACTAGCCATTGAATCAGGACGGCGAACTGTAGTGCCAATATAGCAAGCATTATGCCCGCCACCATGAACAAATACCAAACCCATGCCGTCGACGCGTGTCCCACGCCCGACTGCACCATCCTCTGATAGTAGTGTTCGCGGTGCGCTTGCCAAAATTTTTCGCCGCGCAGCAGGCGTTTGAGCAGCGTCACCGAGGCGTCGCCGATAAACGGCGCGAAGCACAGCGCCGGAAACCACACCGGCCACACGCCTTCGCGCCAGCCCCAATAGCCGAGCGCGCCCGCGAGGAAGCCGAGCGGGATCGAACCGGCGTCGCCGAGAAAAATCCGCGCGGGGTGGAAGTTGAACAACAGGAAGCCTGCCGCCGTCCCCGCCACGACGACCGCGGCCAGCGCGAGCGCGGGGTCCGCGTGGGCCGCATCGCCCGCCGGCAGCGACGCGGCGATCGCATAGCCGCCGAAGCCGAACAGCGCCATGCCGCCGGCGAGACCGTCCGAGCCGTCCATGAAATTGTACAAATTGACCAGCCAGACGAGCAGAACCGCCATCGCCGCCAGCGCCCACCAAGGCACCTCGGCCGGATACACGGCGACCAGCGCCCCCACCGCCGCCGCGTGGCCGCCAAAGCGCACGCGCGCCGGCAGGCCGCGGCGGTCGTCGATTTGCGAGAGCGCGGCGAGCAGCGCCGCCGCGAGCGCGGGCAGCCAGAGCGACGGCGCGATCAGCCAGATCAGCACGACGACCACCGGCACGATGCCCCAGCCGCCGACGCGCGGTGTCGGCCGGGTGTGCAGCGAGCGGTCGTTGGGGATATCGGTGGCAAGACGCCATGCAAGGCCGCTTCCGAGCAGCGCCCACAGAATCGCCGCGCACGCGGCCAACGCAGCGACACCCCACAGGAGCAGATGGAGAAGCGGATAGGCGGACAGTGAAGCGATCGACATCGGCGGCAAGTTCAATATGGGTTCGGGGCGCGTAGCGCGCCTGGTGTTTTCAATGCGTGGCGCGATACCAGGCGGCCGTCTCCAGCAAGCCATGCTCGACGGTATGCGGCGGGTACCAGCCAAGACATTCGCAGATGTGCGAACTGTCCAGACGCAACTCGCCGACCAGCCGGTCGACCTGCGCCGTTTTGCCGGTCAAGCGTCCGGCAAGGCGCAGCACGCCGACCGGAACCGGCATGAGACGCTGCGGCGCGTGCAGCTGCACTGCCAGCGCCCGCGCGAGTTCCGACACGCTCAGATCGCGGCCGTCGGTGACGTGGAACGTCTGGCCGGCCGCGCGCGGGTCGGTGGCGCAATGCACGAGCGCGTCCGCGAGGTTGTCGACGAACACGAGGCTGCGGCGCGCCGCAATCGCGCCGAGCGGCAGCGGCACGCCCTTAGCGATCGCGTTCATCAGTTGCAGGAAGTTCGCGCGCACGCCCGGACCGTAGACGAGCGGCGGCCGGACGATCACGATCTCGAGTCCCGACTCGCGGCCGTAGTCGAGCAATGCGCGCTCGGCTTCGAGCTTGGAGATGCCATAGGCATCGGACGGCGCGGGCTCGTCCGTCTCCTTGATGGGCGGGCCCACACTGCTTTGCGCCACCGCCTTGATGCTGCTCGCGAACACGAAGCGACGCGCGCCCGCGCGACGGGCGGCGGCGGCGACCCGCAACGTGCCTTCGACGTTGGTCGCGCGATACTCGGCGAGCAGATCGGTCGCCGTCTCGTGCATCATGTGGACGCGCGATGCGAGATGGATAACCGCGTCGCAACGCAGCGCCACGGGCCAGCGTTGCTCGATACCCTGGAAGTCGTCCGCGTCGAGCAGCCATTCGCGCACGCCGTCGGCGACCGTCTGCGCATGGCGCACCACGCCGACCACCCGGTCTCCGCGCTGTAGCAGCGCTCGCGACACCGCTTTGCCGACGAAGCCGTTGGCGCCCGTGAGCAACACAGAATGTGTCATCGGCAAGCTCCGGCTGACCTGCTCGTGCGGTTCATCGGTGCGTCCGTAAAGGCACGGACCGTTGTGCCGCATGCAACCCGTGCACGCATCTTATCGCCGTTGCCGGACATCGCCCGCGCGAGACACACCTCAGGCGCAGCCGCCCGGCAACACAAGCGCGCGCTGGCAGCGCGTGCCCTAGCCCGATATGGCAGGAAAGGCTGATGAGACGCAATACAATCTGGCATCGGCGACGCTTCTTCGGAAGTCTGACTGGGAACGTATTGTATGCGGGCGACTTCCGCTGCGGCCGGCTCCTCACGATGGTTAGGCGCTAAAATGTGTCGGCAGCTAACGGATTGAAGTCCCGGCCGCGATGATAAATCGGAAGGGCTGCTCCGCACGCGCAGTCCACCCACTTCGTAACATCTCAAACATATTCGGGGATGTGGAATTCGTGGTTTCGATCCGACGTGCTCGACGACAGCACAATCAGGCTCGCCCCAGAGCGACATGAGCGGCGCGAGCAGAGTGCGCGGAGCGGTGCGCGCCCCGGCGAGCCAGCGCCTGATTGCCGCGACGTCGCGCGGCACGCTCCTGCGAAGAGATTCCCGCACATGGTGGTCCAAATGCGCCCGCGTGTCTCGCGGATTGTCGTTTCACACCGTTTAGCCTCGCAGTGTCCGATACCATCGGCGTCATCGACACGCGGCGCACTGCTCTGACGAAAAGAAGACTTTCGGGCAAATAGAGTCCCACCTATGAAAGTGCTGTTCGCCACTTACCCCATGGCTTTCCACACCCCGGATGCAGAAAAATCAGCTGCTTGCGTATCACAAGTACAATGCCCTCGCATGGCGTGGATGTCTCGTTGTTCGATCCGTCGAAGCCGCGCTTCCTCGAACACGACGTGGTTCATTTCTTTTCGTGTGTCGGCAGCTCGGTCCGTCTCCGTAACTTTGTTAAACAACTTGGCTCGCCGCTGGTGGTTTCGTCTAGTCTCCGGGTCACGGAGGAAACGAAGCACCTCTGTCCGATCGGCGAGACGTGTACGGCTTGCCGAAGAGCTCGCCGGTCGACGGCGGATACCTGACCGCGCTCGATGCGCTCTTAGGCGCGATGCTAGTTTCGTGGTGAACCTCGGCACCGGGGCAGGGCTACAGCGTGATCGATGTGGTCAAGGCGTTCGAGAAGGCCGCCGGCCGGCGCCTTATGAGATTGTGGCGCGGCGGCCGGGTGACGTGGCGTCGTGTTTTGCGGATCCGGCGGCGGCTGAGAGGACCATTGGATGGCGCGCGCAGTATCATTTTGAGCGAATGTGCGCGGATCATTGGCGGTGGCAGTCGGGGAATCCGCAGGGGTTCAAGTGATTTGCATCAAGACTGAAGGTTGATCGTCCACGGCGCAATCAGGGAATCGCCGGGCACGGACTCCGCCGCCGTCGATTGGGGATTGCGATTCGTCAAGCGTGGCGTGTCGCGCAGTAAGTCCCAGATATTATGACCTGCCGACGAGCTCGCCAGCCGATCAGTCGCTTCTGCTGTCCCCGACCAGTCCGTCGCAATCGAAGCTGATCGCCGTGGAGGCGAGATTGTCAACGTAACACAGACTTCTTCGCGCCGTGACCGAGCCGATCGGCAGCGGAATACCTTTCGCGATCGCGTTCATCAGGCTCAGGAAGTTCGCGCGCACCTCCGGCCCGTAGACGAGCGGCGGGTGGGCGCATGATCACGATCTCGAGGCCCGTACGGGCGCCGAATTCCAGGAACCTGACTTCCGCTTCGGCCTTCGAGACGGCGTACGGGTCCGGCGGATTGCGGGCGTCGGTTTCCCTCAGCGGGCGGCCCGCGTCCAGTTCGCAAGCGCCTTAATGCCGCTCACGAAGACGAAGCGCGTGGCGCCTGCTTTCCGGGCGGCGTCGGCGGAGGCCAGCGCGCCGTCCACGTTCGTGGCGCGAAAAGCCGCGAGCGGGTCCCTGCTGCCCGCGAAGGTTTCGGGCGTGATGGAGTCGAGTGAGTCGATGCAGGTGGCATGCACGCCCGGCTCGCACCTTGCGTCCGGCCGGACGACACCCGTCACCTGCGTGCCTTGCGCCAACAACAGCCGGCTCGGCGCCCGGCCGACGAACCATTCGCCCCGGTCACGGCGACGCGCTCCGTCATATCCACTTCCAGCCGAAGCGGTTGAAGAACTTGACCGCCGACGTCACGAAGAGCCGGATGTGCGTCGAACCCTTGCGCGCGGCGCCGCCGCCGTGATGCAGGACGCGCACCGAGGGAACGTACGCGACACGGGCGATCTTGTGCGTGCGCAAGCTCAAGTCGTAGTCCTCGAAGTAGAGGAAATAGCGCGGGTCGAAGCCACCGAGCTTTTTTAGTACCTCGGTGCGAAACAGCATGAAGCAGCCGCTGACGATCGGCGGGTCCCAGACCACGTTCTTGTCGTCGATCACGTCGCGCATTTCGTAACGGGCAAGACGGCTCTTGAATGGGGCGCGCAGACGCGAAGGAAGGAAGCCGCGGGCGAAGAGGTCGAAGACGGTGGGGTAGCGGCGGCAGAGGAATTGTTGGTCGCCATCTTCTTCCAGGATCAGTGGCGAAAGGAGACCGACCTCCGGATGAGCTTCCATGAATGTGAGCGCGTGGCTAAGTGCGTCGCCGCCAAGTTCGATGTCGGGGTTTAAGATCAGGTGGTAACGGCTCGATGTGTGCTCGATGGCGAGATTGTGGCCACGGCCGTAGCCGACATTGCCCTGGCCTTCGATGACAGTCGTCATCAACCGGGCTTCACCAACGAGCTCGGACCAGTCCATCCGTTCATTCCTGCCGTTGTTGACAAGATATAGCGGCGCGGACACCACGTGATCTGTGATTCGCAAGCGATCCAGGGCGACATCGAGTGTACTGAGCGTACGTTCGAGAAGTTGACGGTCCGGCCGATAAACGACGACGGACACGCTTATCAATTCAGCCGAGCTTGCGTTATCGGGATGGAAGTTCAACTGCATCCTTGTATCGGGAAATCGAGACTTGCGGCGGCCGCTGACGGACGACGGGACCGACATTTTCGCCGAAATGAACTGAAAGTAGGAAGTCATTTGGGAACATCTGCTGGCAACATCGACGCCTCACCAGCAAAAACGGCCAACGAGCATCCGTTCAAGTCACGGTGAGGCGCTGCCTCGATAATCCAGAGAGATGCTATGGGAGGGCGGCGAGAGTAGGTCCCGTGGAGTAAGACGGGATTTGCAACCCCGCTTTCTTCCAAAGGAGCACGCAAAATGGACGCGCCAAACGGAACTCTCCAAGGGCAGGATACGACGGTATGTGGTCGGCTGTATGTGGCGTTTGAACTGAGCGAGAAGAGTTGGAAGCTTTCGCTGGGTGATGGCCAGCGTGCGCCGAGCCGGTGTACCGTTGCGACAGGTGACATCAAGGCGGTCCTCACCGCCATAGCAAACGCCAGGGCGCGCTGCCACCTCAGCGTCGACGCACCCGTCTACAGTTGTTACGAGGCTGGCCGCGACGGCTTCTGGCTGCACCGCTGGCTGACTGAACAGGGCATTGCCAATCTCGTGGTGGACTCCGCCAGTATTGAGGTGAACCGGCGCGCCCGTCGCGCGAAGACGGACCGGCTTGACAGCGACAAGTTGCTGTCGATGCTCATGCGCTATCACGCGGGCGAACGACGGCTGTGGGCGGTGGCGCGCGTACCCACGCCCGAGCAGGAAGACGACAGGCGCCTGCACCGCGAGCTCGAACGCCTGCGGCAGGAGCGCACCGCGCACACCAACCGAATCCGCTCCCTGCTCGTGCTACACACCCTTCGGGTTAAGTATGTCGGGGGCCGGACCTGGGCTCACTGGTGGGCCGGGCAGCGCGAGCTGTTGCTGCCGGGCCTTCGCGCCGAAATTGACCGAGAGTGTGAGCGGCTCGCGCTGGCGCGCCAACAGATCCGTCTGCTTGAAGCACAGCAGGACCAGCAGGTGCAAAGTGGCTCACACGCCGGCATGGCGCTGCTGGCACAGCTTGCGGGCATCGGAGCAGGCAGCGCGTGGACTCTGGTCAGGGAACTGTTTGGCTGGCGGCATTTCCGCAACCGCCGTGAAGTCGCCGGCTGCCTGGGCCTGACGCCCACGCCGTATGCAAGCGGTGACAGCGAAGTCGAACAGGGCATCAGCAAATGCGGCAACAAACGAGTGCGATGGCTATGGTCGAGCTCGCATGGAGCTGGCTGCGCTTCCAGTCTGACAGCCAGCTTAGCCACTGGTTCACCCAGCGCTTCGGGGGCGCCGGCAAGCGACTGCGGCGCATCGGTATCGTAGCGCTCGCGCGGCGTCTCGCGATCGCGCTGTGGCGCCATCTCGAACACGGCGAGGTTCCTGCCGGTGCGATACTCAAATCACGAGACATCAACATGGCGAGGATCTGACAACAATTGAAGCACGACGGCTGTAAAGGTCAGCGCGCCCGGTAAAAATTCGGGCTACCCATGCAGGTAGCCGTTCTCAGAGATGGGGCGCGTCGGTAACAGAGTGGCTCCAGCGCTTTGCGCATGCGGCATAAGGTAACCGGTCTGGTTGGGCCGGAACGGATAGAAGGTTGACCAGGCTCCATTGCCGGTCCCATCAAACACTCTGACCTGAATAACGTTGACATGCGAGCCGTGCGAGAGCAGGTCATTGCGGCACAGCCAAGGTTTGTCCACGGCCAGCCTGCGTCGGGTGGTAGCACGCGACCGCGGCCGCTGGTCTGGCAAAATAGGCAGATCAAGGAGATACACTTTGTTGTACTGAAACTTAAACATGCGACAGGGACTTGACTTCTAATGCCCCATAGAAGGATTTTTAGCAGGGCGGAAACGGGGCAATGAGCGGGACAAGGGCGTGACGAACGAGCCGTTTCTGCCCTGATAAAAATTCTTTGAGCTAAGCCGCTCCGCTGCCGGTGGCTATGGGAATTGAATCGGTGCCGTGGCGGTTGTGACCGCGGGATGCGGGAAGGAAAGCGACGGCTGGAAAAGATCTGGGTCCACGGTATGGCAGCCGCGCCCGGCCATGACGAAGAGCAACCGGCTTCGATCGCGTGGGCAAGCCCCGCCCAGAGCGCATTGGACATACGTGCCTCGCGGACGCGCAGAATGTGCTTGGTTCGGTGCCGAGGAGTACATGCGTTCGTGCCTCATTGCTGGGATGGTGGTGCCCGCGGCGCGCAAGGCAAGAGGTATTCGACGCAGACCATGTGACCGTGTTTGCAGACGGGACTATCGCGCAGTGACCCGCCCGTCAGGTGTGCATAGCGGTCGCGGTAGTCAGGCCTGGATGTCTCAGGGGTTTCGTTGGACGGGGCACCAAGCAGTCGGCGACATGCGACGAGGCCGGATTCGCGCAGCCGGTTGCTGAGCAGTCCGTAGTGGCGGATCCGTTGCAGTCCGTGCGGCAACACGTGCAGCAGGAAGCGGCGCAGGAACTCGTGGGCGTCGAGACACATCACGCGTGGCCTGCCCGGATGGCGATAGTCCTTCCAGCGAAACGTGACGTGCTGATCGGTCTGACTGATGAGGCGGTTGTTGGAGATCGCGACGCGGTGTGTGTAGCGGCCGAGATAGTCGAGCACTTGTTGGGGGCCACCGAATGGCTCCTTGGCATAGACGACCCACTCGGTTCGACGCAGACCGGACAGATAGCGGGCAAATTGGCCCGGCTCAGACAGGTGAGCCAGTGACGAGAAGAAGCGGAGCGCCCCTATATCGAAGGCCTGCTGCAACCGCTCGAGAAACAGCCGACGGAACAGGCGTGAGAGAACCCGCACCGGCAGGAAGAATTCGGGTCGGCAAGCCACCCAGCGCGCGCCGTCGGCAGCCAGGCCGCCGCCGGGGATGACGCAGTGCAGATGCGGATGGTGGACCAGATTCTGCCCCCTCAAGGCATCCGTCCTGGCGGTTGCGTCCGGCCGGGCAAGGTCGACATCCGATTTACCGCGCTGCGCGTCTCATATCTCGCTCAGCGGAACGGACTCCGTTCCCGTCGCGACAGACCGTGGGATCGTGGAATGTTGACGAAACCGGAGGCTGCTGCACGCCTCGGCATCCACGTTACGACACTCATCAGGTGGGTCGAGTACGGTCTCGTCACCAGACACGCCTACAACGACTACGCGTACCTCTACGAAGTGCCCGATTCGGGCCGCCGGAGAAGCATAGCAGTCGATGGGACCGGCTTACTGACCGCGTAGCAGCGATGCAAGCGGCGCAAGAATCAAAACCCTCACATCCAACTGAAGGAGTTGTAGTATGAAGCCAGATAGTTCGTCAGCAGGCACATACCGTCGCCACTCCACCACAGCAGGATCGGCGTTGCACACGACATCAACTACGCGGGCTTTGCTCCCCGGCTTTGGCAGTGTGCTCACGCGTATCAGGCGCTTGTGGGCCATTTTCGTAAACAGAATTCAATGAGTCATCGGGCAACTGCTTCGATAACGTACCTCTGGGGTGTCCATTTAACCGGAGTTAGCGATCTGCCTCCACGGAACGCTCGGCGAAGTTCGCTCCAAGCTGGGCGGACGTCCGCGTTGCCTCGGCGGCTTTGGAGGAACAGCGGTTGGGCTCTGGTTCACAACAAGGTCTTCGCATTGAACCGGGCCCCGGGGCAACAGCAAGCTCTAGGACCCGGTAGAACAGCATCCCTGGGCTACGTGAGCTGCGGCTTCGTCTGCCCGTTCTGTGGGCATCCAGGATGCTTGGCGACATGGGGACGAGAGGATTATCCCTAAGTTCAACTCCGGTTAAATGGACACCCCAGACGTACCTATTGAATTGTTCTGAGAAACACCGAAAAGTGAACTGGTCTATCTTCGACGATTCAAGACGCGCGAGCAGGCAAAGTGCGCAGTCAGTGAATATATCGAGTTGCTCTACAACCGGCAACGTACGCAGGTCCACCCTCGGTTATCTGTCGCCTGTGGCATTTACGCCGCCATACAATCCAAATCAGCTCGCTGCTTAACCGGCTGGCACCTACGGTTTTCGACCGATCTCAGTCGCTGCTCATTTCCTAATAACGAAAACCTCATTGAACTCTGCGTCGATCCCCTTGCTGTGATCTTTCGTGTGGAATACTTGAACCGGTCTTTGTGACCATTCGCTTAAAAGATCTTCGAAGTCGTAGCCATAGTCGAAGGTCACGAGGGCGCGGCCATCGCCTACAGGATTTCCGTGGTACTCCGGCTTCAAGATGTATTCGACCGTCCCGTCTTCTCTCAGGTGCGCTCGTCTGACAGATTTAAGCATACCTTTATGTTTCGGGGCGGTGAATATATGCGCGCCTCCCGGCTTAAGCACTCGCATTATTTCTCGTACCGCGCGGCCGGGATGAAACACATGCTCGAGCACGTCCTGCGTCACGAATATGTCGATTGATTCGTCTTCGAACGTGAGATCTTCGATGCTTTCGCAGCGAACGCCATCGACGACCGTCCCGAGCGCGACACCCGGAAGGAATTGCGATGACGAGTAGTTCTCGCAGTAGCGAGACAGGATCTGATTGGATGGGGACGATTCGTGGACGGTCTTGCCCTCCCATCCGCGAAAAAAAATATCAAGGATGGATTGTAGGTGGCGTTGTCGTGGCAATGACATGCATTTCCCGCATACATACGAGTCGCGCAGCCATGCAGAGTATGCAACGAATTCCGTGTCCGACCTGCAGCAATGGCAGTAACCGCTATTTCTAAATTGTTCGGCAGGTTCGATTGGTTCGTCTTTCGTAGTAGCCGCCACGTTCCTCCCCGCGAATTCACGCAAGCCCGCATTAAGGAAAAGCCCCATCTCCAATAGGGGAAACGGGGACTACGGTGCCAGATGCCCAGTCGCACAGCCGCAAGGCAACGTCGAGCAGTCTACCAGAACCTGCAACGCATCATGACCGCGCCGGCGCTTTTCCAGATCGCGGGTAATGCCTGCTATCGAGAGGGTAGGCAGAGAGTCATACTAATTGTGGTTCCAGGTACAAACGTCGGCACCGGTATCTCAAAATAGACTCCGCCTATAGCACTCCGTTGACAAAGCGAACAAGGTCATCGATGTCTAGATGAAAGGACATTCCAAGTTCCGGACGCTCTTTCCCCCCAATGACGGGCGGACTCTCCGGGGGCAAACTATGGCAGAAAAACGGCGTCCATTGTAAGCCGACAATCGCGCATATATTGCGTACCCATATTCCTTGCAAGTGAGTGGGCTGAATTTCAACGATCCTGGCAGAGGGATGGCAGTAGAGCACATTAGTAAAGGCTGCTCCAGTGCATCCGACGACAGCGTCTGCCTCCCTGAACATTGCTATCTGATCATCGACTGAATATTGCGCAGGGTCAATGACTTCAAATGACATCGATTTTAGTTCATCCTCCAACAACTGTTCGCCCTCGAATATGCGCTTTTGATCTCCCTTGCGGGAAATGTATATGCGAGACGTCGGAGTTGAAGTCCCCACTTCTCGTTTTCGAGCATTAAGAATCTCAATATCACGGAGTAGCCTCAAGTTACTGTTGGGGGCATGCATGAAATGATCCATGCAGCTCGTGAATATCGCGTCCTTTATGAAGTAAACCTCTCTTGTCAGTTCGCTAATATTGCGGAGCCCCGTAAGATGCAGGTGCCGGCGGTGCCAGGGCTTGAGGACCGGGAACAGGTACTGGTAGCCGGCCAAAGCACTGATCTGGCGCGTCAAAGCGACAGAGGGCAGGCAATCCAACGCAAAGTGACCATAGTTCGAATTTGCGCCCCACGGAAAAGTAATTATTGCCCGATCAATCGTCTCGACATCGCCCCTTATGACGGGGAGCTTTGTCGGGTCAGCAAGAACGAAATTAGCCTCGGCGAAAGTCGAACGCATGACTTGACCATCACTTGTAACTATCGCGCCGAACTCAGGAAAGTAATAGGCATTTTGGACACGAAACAGGGACACGTCTGATGAGTAAATTTCAGGGTCCCTCTTCCACCAGTCCGGTATTGCGGGGCCCGCTGCATCGGATCGATAGTCGGCGGAAATTTCACTTGCTCGTTTCATCCCCCCTGGGATTAACAAGGTTTGACCGCGACTTCCGTTGCCATCAAGTAGTGCGTCTATGTCTAAAAATTTTTCGAACACTTCGCGCTCATCTGCCATCACCAGGCCTTGGCGCGCACGATCCGCTGCACTGACACTTTCAATCATTTCTATTCACTCGGAACGTTTGAACGATGGATAAGTGTACGTTAGACAGCGTCAAGCGGCACGGCCGGTCACCGACAACTATGTTGGCCGCCGGCCAAGATAATTGAGAATCATCTAGCGGGCCTCCCTCCGTCGCCGTGGAGGCGACAGGGCTAAAGTGAGCTTGCGAAGCGCTTTAACCGGAAGGAAGGAGGCTGAGATGAAATATAGCGGAATTGACCTGCATTCGAACAACAGCGTGGTGAGCGTCACAGACGAAGCAGACCGGGTCGTCGCCGAAAAGCGCCTGCCCAACGACCTGCCGAAGATTCTCGCGTTTCTTTCGCCATGGCGAGTCGAACTCGCGGGCGTCGTGGTCGAGTCGACCTACAACTGGTACTGGCTGGTCGATGGTCTGCAGGCGGCCGGATTCACCGTGCATCTCGCGAATACCACGGCCATCAAGAAATATGACGGACTCAAGCATAGCGGCGACGAAACCGACGCGCGCTATCTGGCTCAACTGTTGCGGCTGGGAATCCTGCCGACCGGCACCATCCTGCCGCCCGAACAGCGCGCAATGCGCGATCTGGCCAGGAAACGCATGCAGCTCGTCCGTAGCCGCACCAGCCACATCCTGGCCGTGGAGAACATCACGGGCCGCCAGCAGGGCACACGTCTGAGCTGCAACCAGATCCGGCGCCTTACCACCGACGCCATCGGGCAGATGCCGCTGCCCGCCGACGTAGCTCTCGCGATCCAGGCTAACGTAGCGGTCATCACGACATTGTCCACGCAGATCGACGTACTGGAAAAGCGTCTCCAGCAAATCGTCAAACCGCGAGCCGAATATGCACTTCTCAACACCGTGCCTGGTATCGGCCAGACCCTGGCGACCACAATCCTGCTGGAGACCGGGCCGATCGAGCGGTTTGCCCGTGCTGCCAACTTCGCCTCCTATGCCCGCTGCGTCGACAGCCAGCACACCAGCAACGGCAAAAAGAAAGGTGAAGGCAACACCCGTAACGGCAACAAGTATCTCGCCTGGGCCTTCATTGAAGCTGCCAATCTTGCACTGCGCTACTGCGCTGAAGCGAAGCAGTTTTACGAGCGCAAGAAAGTCCGAACCAACAGCATCGTTGCTACCAAGGCTCTCGCTCATAAACTCGCGCGCGCGTGTTTCCACATCCTGAAGGAGCACAAACCCTTTGACGTGACGCGCTGCTTCTCATGAGGCTTACGACGGCGACCGGCAAACCCATGGCGGCGAATGGTGCTACCAGCCCTGGTAATTGAATGGATGCCGTGCCGCCGTCCCGATGTGCAGCAAAAACGGACCGCCCGCAATGCGAACCCCCGATCGACTGGCGCCGACGTATTGGCAGCCACAAAATTGCGCAACCCTATGGACGCATTGCGGTACCAACGTTCTTCTGGGGTGGCAGAGCCACCAGGGCGAAAGGCAGCTTCACCGCCATTCGCTTGAGCCTGATGGGTGTCTGGCGCGATCCGTCGCAGCCATGAATCGAAGAAACGGGCGCGATCAGTCACTGCAATCGGGCTAGTAATTTGAAAGCCAGCCGCTTTTGCGGTCATGGATTTGCTTGTTCGCTTGACACCGGCCCGCTAATGGGTGTCGCCGCCCAGTACGTCACGATCCTGACGTACAGTTGTAGTCTTCCCCGGAAGGCGGAGCAGCAATCGCGGCGCACGACCTACTTCGGGCGGCACGCCTCTACTAGGGTACTGGTGAATATGCCGCGCGACCCGCCGCCCGAAAGCCGGTTCGCTCTCATCGACCAGCAGGCCCAGATAGCTGGCCTGAGCGACGGCGCTCGGCCACTCATAAGTCGATCGAGAAAATACGACTATGAGGAACGCCGCGCAGTAGTACCCAATATAAATCGTCAGTCAACATCGGATACAAGGGTGCAAGATAAGTTCGCCGAACCCGTTGACTCACGCAATAATTCGCTAAAATATTCGAACAATTCGCTTTTTATTATTGCTCAGGCGAAATATTTCCAACACCAATCCAGGCCGGTTACAATCGCGTTAGCCTTGGTCTCTCGTGGTTCGCTCATGTGAGCAGGGCCGGTCACATAAAATGAGTTTCTGGAACAATATCGATGAAGCCGTCTTATTATGCCGGCAACGTTATCTGGCTTACCGGGCTCTCCGGATCTGGCAAATCCACCATAGCCAAGGCGCTGCTCGACAGTGCGCTGGAACGGAGCGTACGTGCCGTTGTCCTGGATGGGGACGAGTTGCGCAAGGGTCTGAACGCGGATCTAGGGGTACGCTTTGAGGGACCGTACAGAGAATTTGCGTCGCATTGCTCACATCGCCAAGTTGTTCGCCTAGGAGGAGTTTCTGGTCATTGTTGCCACGATCTCGCCGCAGCAGGAACATCGTGAAATGGCTCGCCAAATTATCGGTAAAGGGTTCGTCGAGGTGTTCGTCGAAACGCCGCTTGAACTCTGCGCGCACCGAGACCCCAAAGGCTTGTACGCGTGCATTCCGCGACGAAATTCCGGGCTTTACTGGCGTAACTGCACCTTACGAAATTCCGAGTGACCCCGAACTTTTGTTAAAAACTCAAGACCTTGCAATCGAGCAAAGTGCAAACGCAATCGTGGAGTTTCTCCTCGATCGACCGTTCATAAAGCGCTGATGTCGGGTAAATAGGAACAAACATCTCTAATGCTCGGCGAGCCGCTCGCTGACCGGTGGAAGCCCGAATAACCCCGGACCTATCACCGGGCGCAAACAATTTCGAAGAGGATTAAAAGCTCTTGCGACAGATCTTGGTCCATTGCGGCCTTCATAAGACGGCTACCACCACAATACAGATCGCACTTGCCGAGCAATTCGATCGGCTGCGTTCGCTTGGATTCCTTTATCCCCTTGCTGGTCGCATCGATGAGTTGAGCGGGCACCATAACATCGCATGGCAGATTGCTCGCGATCGCCGCTTCAATCGCGAAAATGGGGACCTCGACGCGCTATTCAAAGAGATTCAAGCGTTCGACGGCCACGTGCTTGTATCGACTGAAGACTTCGAGAATTCCGTAAGTCGAATAAAACGATTTCTTCCACTTCTACAACGCGCACGTTCCATCGGAAGGTCCGTTACATTTATCGTCTACATCCGAAGTCAGGTTTCATACTTGGAGTCCCTCTATCAAGAAATGCTCAAATACGGATTTGGCGACGAGTACGCGGAATTCGCCGACGCTGCGCTCGCCCACGGATCACTCCGGCTGAAGGAATGGCAATTCCAGTTCAACTACTGGAACTTGGCGACCAGTCTAATGCAGCTCCCGGACTGCAAAATCGTCTTCCGCAGTTACGAAAGGATGCTGGAGGAGTCGCCGATCCTGGACTTCTACAACACCGCCGGAATCCCGCTCTCGGCGCTGCCGCCGTCACTTCACTCGAGGGCCAACGTTCGATACCCCAGCAAAGTCTCTCTAACACAATTTTATGGCAACCGAGTCGAGAGAGATCTTGATAGTCATGAAACAGCAGTCATCGACCAGCTTTTCGGGCTTTTCACTGAGCCTATCGCGACGACGGCCGCACTACGTCGGGAACTCGAGCAGAGATTCGCATATTCAAACAAGAGAGTCTGCGATTACTTCGGCATCCCGTCGGCCGGACTCGTTCCCGAGGGCGATGTGTCCGCCTCCGCGCCGATCCGAATCAGCATGCAGAAGATGTTCTCCTTCGAGACGCAGAACGCCATACGCGACATCGCGCTCATGCGGGCCCGCAACCAAGCCGATGCCGCCCGGGCGCTTG
Organism: Paraburkholderia panacisoli; assembly: GCF_008369935.1. Lineage (GTDB taxonomy): Bacteria > Pseudomonadota > Gammaproteobacteria > Burkholderiales > Burkholderiaceae > Paraburkholderia > Paraburkholderia panacisoli. Next base: position 21,828 of record NZ_VTUZ01000037.1, read on the forward strand.
CACAACAATGCGTCGACGCTTGGCGCGATTCCGGTCGCTAAATCTCACACCGAGGCCCGGGGACGAAGCCGCTCTCCGGCCAATGATGCCCGGATGCTGAACGATTCGCTACGCTTCTTATCTTGTTTCCTCTATCAACCCCGGTGGGCTTAGCACCGCATGCCCACCGAGGTTCACGGCCGATCAGACCGCCGACGAGCCCGATCGCCTGAGTGGTTGAATGCCCGACGCCGATGCTACGGCCTCGAGCCAACCATGACCGAAGTCGCGGTCCGGTTCGAGATAGGTCCCTTCCGCCCATTCGTTCCACGCGTTGATGAAGATCATGCTTTGCGAGCCGTGCACGCTGCCTTGCTCTTGCACGACGAGATTGCGCAGCCAACGGCGGAACTTGGCCGGCGTCGCCCCGTGGAATGAATGCGACCGATGAAGACGCCGGGCCGTGTTGTCCCAACCCATCATCGCACACGGATGGAGATACTCGCTGCTCGCCTTGAAACTCTCTATGGCGTTCTGCACTGCCGACTCGTAGCTGTAAACCTTCCCGTCGAACTCCGGCACCAGATTGCGGACGACATCGTTGATCTGGGCCGCGGCGGTTCGATGCGGCGCAAATCCGACATAGTGGTCCAGACCGAGCTTATGCGGATTGTCAGGGCACAATTCCTCGTCCGCGAATCCGACCCAGTTCGCGCAGAGATAGATGTCGTCGACGCCGTGCTGCTTAAGCGACTTGCGCAACTGGTCGAACGCCGCTTCGCGGTTAGGTATGTGCATGATGCGATAAATCAACAGCACCGGACGCCCGTTGAACCGGTAATAACGCGGGTCGCGAAGCATCGGCGCGATGTCGGCGGCAAAGCGCTCCACCCAGCCGATTTCATAACTCTGTGGCATCAGCACCTCGCGATTTCCCCCGTCCCAGTTGCGAGACCAAGGCTCGTTGGCCCAACAGATGAGGAACGGAAAATCGGGGCGCCCGCTCGCCAGCATCTCGTCGATTGGGCGGTGCAGCATGCGCCGTCCGTCGAACCAGTAGTAGTAGTAGCAGAACGCGGAAATACCGTACTGGCGCGCAAGCGCGGCCTGACGCTCACGCACTTCGGGGATTCTGAGATCGTAGAAGCCGAGATCGGCCGGCAAGCGTGGCTGACGATGGTGTTGGTAAAGCGGTTTCGAGCGCGTGACGTTGGCCCATTCCGTAAAGCCCGTTCCCCACCACTTGTCGTTCTCATCCGTGGGATGAAATTGCGGCAGATAATACGCGATCATGTCTGGGTTCACGATGTCGGCGCGTGCACTGCTGGTGTCGATCACAGGATAGGAGCCGCCCAAGCTGCTAGCTTCCTCGATGCGCATGCCCGCATCGCGGCACACGAGTCCGATGAGCCGCTCCACCGCGTGACCGGTCGTGCCGTCGATGCCGAGCGGTTCAGGCTCGAAATCGTTCGGGGTCAGCGCGAGACCGGCGATCGATCGAAGCAGGAATGGCCTGATCCAGAACATCGAGCCTCCCGGGAACGTCGTTCCCGATGCGACTTCGTCTAGGCCAATGCGGCCGCCCAGTTCGATGACGCGCGACCGGTTGTCGACCCAATGCTCTTGACGGCTGCCATAGATCTGGCCCTGAGCCACGACGACACCGAGGTCCGGATCGGTATCGAAGGCGCGCGCGATACGCTCCGCGTGCGCGTTGCTGCCCAGGACGCCAACCAACAGACTGTTGCGCCATTGATCGCCGTCTTCGCGATGCAGGCTTCGCTTCGTATGCACCTTGCAAACGAGTTCATAATTGAATAGCACACCGGAATTGATCAGCGCCACGAACGGAAGGACGTCACGACCGCGATTCTCAAAGCGCAGCACCTTGGCGAGCGGATAGAAGGACTTGATGTCGTTCACGATGCGCTCGGACGCAGCCGACTGGACGCTGACGAAGAGGTCGAAGGATTCTTCGATGGCACCTAGCGCCGCGCAAATCTCCGGCCACAAATCTTCGTAATAGAGGTGCACGACGACCGCTATCCGGCCCGAGCGAGGCATAGTTTTGATTTCGAAGAAATCCGGCAGCGGCGCCGCCGCGATGCAGGGCGCGGCGAGCGCGGCAGGCAGGGGCGCCTCCGCCACCGCACCTGTCGCGAGTGCCCGCTGCACCGCTCTCCACTCGCTGAGCTTGCTCGGCAGCTTCAGAGTAATCGTCCACCACGCCAGTCTCAACAGCCTGCGAGCACGACGGCGGGCCGCGGGCGATTGAGACGCCAGCGCACGACGCAACGGAAACGACGCCTTCCAAAACGTGCTGTTCTCAATTTGACGCAACAACTCGGTGGCCTCTGTCGCACGGCGCTGAGCGCTCGCACCCTCCTCCACAACCTTAACCATATCCTGCTCGAGGTTGTGAGCCTTCGCTTCCGCGACCCGGAAGGATTCCCTCGCCTCGTTGATCTCTCGAATTGCGGCAAACGACCTGCGCTGCACTTCGAGGAACTTGCGGTGCATCTCCTCGAGTTGGACATTCTTCTCGTGCAACGCACGTTCCACGCTGTCCTTCTGGAGCCGCGCCGATTCTGCGGCCGCTCTGAGCTGTGCGTTGTCGCTTGCAAACCTTGCTTCGAGGTCACGCTTTCCGGCGTTGATTTCGCTTTGAAGCGCCTGGAGCTGCGCCGCGTTCTGATCCCGGAGAGCCTGCTTTTGCACTTCCTGATCATTGACCGCGGAACGGAGCGCGCACGCCTCCGAGCGAAGCGCACCCGCCTCTTTTTCGAACGCTTCGGAACGCAACCCAGCGGTCAGACGTTCTCCGAGCACCGAGAAAAGATTGCGGACGGTGGCAGCCAACTCGCTATTCGATTCGAACAGCGTGGCAACACGAGGTGGCAGGTTCTTGCCGACGCCGAGCACACCGAGCCCATAGCTGTGAAGGAAGTCAAAGCTCGGATACGCTTCCTTCAATTCTTCCCACAACCGCCAGACCCCGTAGTTTTCCCGATGGACATTGATGTCATGGAACAGCACAACCGCACGGCTGGACAGCAGCGGGAGCCAAGATTCGAAATCGTGCTTGACCGACTCGTAAGTATGCGTGCCGTCGATGTGGAGCAGATCGATGGTTCCCGGCTGAAATCGCGCCAGAGCCTCGTCGAAGGTCATCTGCAGCAGTGACGAGAACGCGCCGTAGCGATCATCGTGATGGGCCCGCAACTCCTCCAGCAATCCTTCCTGAAAACCCATGTGCATATCACCTTGCCATGTATCGACGGCATAGGTGCGGCAATCGAAGTCGAATCGCGAGATCGCCTGACAAAACGCACAGTATGAGTTACCGCGATGCGTGCCGAGTTCCACGAGCGTGCGAGGACGCGCCGCCCCGATCAGCCAGAACGCGAAAGGAATATGACCAACCCAATGCTCGAACTGCACCAACCGTTCCGGCCTCCAGAACATCTCCGGACCGATTCCCAACAATTCGCAAGCATCGATCAAATGCGCCGAATCCGCTGACACAGGCGGATTGAGCAAACCTCTCGCGTGTGTGTCCTCGGCCGTATTCGGACGAAGCTTACTGTCAACAGCCAAATTTGCTCGATTACTGTTCACGTTTAATTCCTTGAAAACCCAAATCCGCGGTGTCGAAAACGCTTCACAAAGCTTGTCGTCCGTACTGACGCGGCAGGAGCATATACTGCGCCGTCACATATCGAAAGATTGTGCGGGGATGATTGCTCGCCTAGTGACTAGCGCGATTCACTACAAATTGAACGAAGGCCGGAGTTTAGAGCTCTGACAAATTAGGAATAATCCTATTTCAGCAACCTGACACTATATGCCAATTTATCCAGGCACTATCTCGTGTTTACGCCCGCTTGACAGCAGCGCGTCAATCGCGGGCCAAGGTTAGCTTCCACACTCCGAATCACGATCGGCCGTAATGATCGTCAAACCTGACGATGTCGTCCTCGCCCAAATAAGTGCCAGACTGCACCTCGATCATCTCGAGCGGCAACTTGCCCGGATTCTCGAGTCGGTGCGTCTGACCAAGAGCGATATAAGTCGATTCGTTCTCGGACAACAGGAAGCTCTCGTCCCCGCGGGTGACGCGCGCGGTCCCCCGAACTACGATCCAGTGCTCCGACCGATGATGATGCATCTGGAGAGACAACCGCGCCCCCGGATTAACCACTATGCGCTTAACGTGAAAGCCCTTCCCTTCATCGATCGAATCGTAGTAGCCCCATGGCCGATACACCTTGCGGTGAAAATTCGCCTCGGTCCCCTTCTCGTTCTTGATACGTGCCACGATCGCCTTGACGTTCTGCACGGAGGAATGCTTCGCGACGAGGATCGCGTCGGGCGTTTCGACGACGATCAGGTCTTCCGTACCCACGCACGCGATCAGGCGCCCTTCCGAATACGCGAGCGTATTCAACGCGCCGTCGAGCATGACGCGACCGCGCGTCACATTTCCGGCGGCGTCTTTCGGCAGCACGTCCCAGACGGCGTCCCATGCGCCGACATCCGACCAGCCAGCGTCTAGCGGCACTACGGCCACCTGATAGCCCGAACCCGGATCGGTGATGCGCTCCATCACGGCAAAGTCGATGGACTGGGACGGGCACGAGACGAACAACGCGGCATCGACACGCAGGAAATCGACATCGCGCGACTTCGCGTTGTACGCGTCGACGCACGCGGCGTGAATCAACGGCTCGAACTGCGCAATCGCGCGCAGCCAGACCGACGCTTGCAGCACGAACAGGCCACTGTTCCAGAGATACTCGCCCGAGTCGAGGTACCTCTGTGCCAGTTCGCGAGACGGTTTTTCAACGAATCGGTCGAGGCGATGTGTGTTGCGCTCGCCGAGCTCCTCGCCGACGCGCAGGTAACCGTAGCCCGTTTCCGCACGGGACGGCACGATGCCGAGTGTGACGATGTTCCCGTCCCCCGCGCACCGGACAGCATCCGCGACGCGGGCACGAAAGACGGCCTCGTCCGTCACCGCATGGTCGGACGGCATGACGACCATGATGGCGTCATGCCCGCCCTCGACCAGCGAAAGCGCGGCGAGTGTCAGTGCAGGCGCCGTGTTTCGCCCAGCCGGCTCGAGGATGATCCGGGCGCGAACGCCGCTCTGCCGCAATTGCTCAGCCACGTTGAAGCGATGTTCTTCCCCGCAAACGACGATGGTGTGCGGCGAAACCGGATGGTGCGACGCCAGGCCATCGAGACGCCGAGCCGTCGATTGCAGCAGCGAATCGTCGCCGAGCAGGCCGATTAGCTGCTTCGGATACTGCTCGCGCGACAGGGGCCAAAGGCGCGTTCCCGCGCCTCCCGCGAGAATGACGGCCTGAACGGGGAGATGGTCGGCGCCAGCCCTTGCGGTGCCAGCGTCCGTGGAAGACGGATTGCTCATGCTGTTACTCTGAATGGATGCACGACGACGAACGACGCGGGCCGCACGATCGTCAGGCCGGTGAAACGATTCGGCGAAACGCCTCGTTGAGCTTCGGGCCCGTGGCGTAATCGTAGAACGCGGTGCGCGTCGCGAATGCAGGGCGAACCGCCTGGAAAAAACACAGCATGTCGCTCACGTTCTTGTTGCGCAACACTTCGGTGAATGCCTCCAGGTCGAGTTCGCCGAACGCGGGCGACAACAGGCGAGGACCGGACTGATGCAGGGCCTCGGCGATCACGGCGGCAATCTCGACACGTACGCGCGACAGATCTTCCTTGATCGTATTGCCCTGATGCACGCGATAAACGATGTGCTCCTCGTCGAGATCGAGGATCACCGAGCCGAACTCGAAGGCAAACATCAGGAAGTCGAGGTCATGACAGTATCGAAGCGGCTGAAAACCGCCCGATAAATCCCACAGCCGACGCGAAAATACCATGTTCGACGTAGTCGCGACGTAGTTCTCGTTCACGAGCGATAGTTGCGGAAGGCCATATTTTTCGAGGAACTTGCGCGAGCGTGCGAGCCAGTCGATTGCGACGCCGCCGCGCTGCCGGGCGCCATCGTCGTCCATAATGCCGACGCCGCCGACGATCAGGTCGGCTGTGCCGCGCTGGGCGATCAATTCGCGGCAGCGCTCCAGCTTCTTCGGTGCGAACAGGTCGTCCGAGTTGAGCACCGCGATGTATTGCGAACGGCTGATGCCGATGGCGCGATTGATGGTGTTGTGTGCGCCCGCGTTTTCCTGCCTGAATAGACGCGCGCGTGGCGTGCGCTCCAGCAGGCGCTCGGCGGTACCGAAGCCGTTATCGGTCGAACCGTCGTCGATCAGGATGATCTCGTCTGCCGCGGAGGTCTGTTCGAGAACGCTTTCGAGCGTCGACTTGATGTACCGGCCATGATTGTAGAGCGGCACTACAACTGAAATCGAAGGCCCTGCATCCTTTTTGAGGAACTTGAACATGGAGGTCTCGGATCGAGCCGCACCGGGCCCGGCGTCACTGAAAAATTATTGGATGTCGGTATCGAAGAACGGGAAATATCTCGAGCGGTAGCGCAAATCGCGCGTGCGGTCCCTGATGTAACGCGCGGGATTTCCGCCCACGATCGTATAAGGCGCTACGTCGCGCGTGACGACCGCGCCCGCGCCCACGACCGCACCTTCGCCGATCGTCACGCCCGGGCAGATGATGGCGCGCGCGCCGATCCACGCGTGATCGCCGATCACCACGGGCTTGCACAGGCAGACGAAATCCGGATTCTGCGGATCGTGCGTCAAGGTCTGGATTAGCGTGTAGTGCGAGACGTTCACGTTGTTGCCGATCTTGAGCGGCACGCGTCCGTCGAGATAGGTGTAGCGGTTGATCACGGTGTTCGAGCCGATCTCGATGTGATAGCCGGTCACGAAGCAACCCATCGCGATGCTTGAATCCACACCCATGCGCACCATGCAAAAACGCCGCAGGAACCAGTGCCGGATGCCGTACGGCATGTAGTTCATGAAAAGATGGTTGCCGAGGTAGAAGCACACGGCGGGTTTGTAGCGCCAGCGAAAAAAGCGCCATACGCGACGCAGGTGTTCCACGACTCTTCCCACAAGCGACCGGTTAGCGACGTTGCTCACGCACGACCTCCTCGATGACCTCTTCGTAACGCCGCACAATGTCATTGAAATCATACGACGAATAAATCTTCGCGCGCCCGCGCTCGCCACGCGCTGCCCATTCCTCCCTATGATCTGCCAACGTCTCCATCGCTTCGACGAGACGCGACGTGATGGTGTAAGCACGCGGCGCATAGGCCAGTTGATCGAGTGTAACCGAGTCGAGTTCGGTGGTGTCGCCGTACTCGTTGGGAATCAGGATGCCGATGTCGTCGTTTTCAATGACCTCGGCAGAGGCGCCCGTGTCGGTCAGGACCATGGGCTTGCCGTAGAACATCGCCTCGTTCATCGCGATGCTCCAGCCTTCAATGAAGGAAGGCAGCAGGAACGCATCGGCGATGCGGTGCACCTCCGCGACGTCGGCGACGTAGCCGGGCATCAGGATGTGCCGCTCCAGACCGTCGCGCTTGATCTGTTGCTTCAGGGCCTCGACGTGCGGCGCAAACACGGGATTGCCCACGCACAGGATCTTGATGTCCGAGCGCTTCGCGAGGATGCGCTTCATCGCGTCGACCATCACATAGTGACCCTTGTGCAGGTTATACGACGCGACGTTGGCGAACACGTAGTCCGTCTCGGCGATGCCAAGGTCTGAGCGGCGCAACGTTCCCGGCTTCTTCTCTCGCGCCTCGTGCTCGCTGATGATGAGCCCGTTCGGCACGGTAATCACCTTTTCCGCCTCGACGCCGAGCCTCGCGGCCGCATAGCGCGTCGCGTTCTTCGATACCGAGATATAGCGATCCACGTATCGGTCATTGTCGGCGAAGGCGCGCGCCTGCTCGGCCGAGAAGAACGCATAGACGTTGTGTATGAACGTGATGTTCCTGATGCCGAACTCCGCAAACAGCGGATAGCCGACATACGAGAAATGAGACATCGCGAGATGAGGCTCGAGTTTCGACAGCAGCTGGCCATACGCTGCGAGCGTGTCGTGCTCCGGCAGGCCGATGACGCGCAACCCCGCCTCGCGCGCCACCGCGCCGAGATGTCCGACCTTGCCCGCTGTGACGATAGTCACGTCGAAGCGGTTGCGATTGAAGGCGATGGCCGAGTCGAGCACGACTTTCTCCAGGCCGCCCTTGTCGAACGACGCGAGTTCGATCAGCAATCGGAGCTTGTTGGGATCGATGTCGGGCCGCTCGAAAGTTACGGGTTTTGTCTTCGGCGCGAACAGGCGCTTCACGAGATTGAGTACCGTCATGGCTCGAGATTCAGATTCTTATTGAGGAAGGAAGCGCAGCCCGGTTTCGTCGACCGTCTTGCCCAGCCCGATCGACTCCAGCATGGTCCTAAAGCACTCCGCCACCGTGCGGACTGAGAACTCCGACAGCGCGGCTTGGAAACCAGCATCGGCGAGACGCTGCCAGAGTTCGGCGTCCTCGTGCAGGCGCACGATCTCGTCGGCCAGTTGTTGCGGCGTGTCGCCCTCGAGGATGTGTTCGCCCGTGACAAGACCCATGCCCTCGCTCGCCACCTTGCTAAGCACGCACGGCACGCCGTGAAGCAGACTGGATACGACTTTACCCTTCACGCCGGCGCCGAAGCGCAAGGGCGCAACCGACAGGCGCACGTGATCCAGGATGGACGACAGATCCTCCACGAATCCCACGATGCGCACGCCGTCTTGCGGCGCGTCGAGCGCCGCGATATCGGGCGTCACGTTGCTGCCGACCACTTGCAGTTCGATATCCGGTAAGCGGCGGCGCACGAGCGGCCAGATTTCGCCGACGAGATACTTCACCGCGTCGATGTTCGGCTGGTGCGCGAAACCGCCGATAAACACAACGCCACGTCGCGCTTCAAAGCTCGTCGGAGCGCGCGTCGGAATACGCGGAATAGGGATGCGGTGGACATTGGCCGCCGGCATGAGCCGCTTCACGATATCCCGCTCGACGTGACTCACGACGGTCGTCGCGTCCGCCACGCCGATCGCATGCAATTCCGCGCGGCGCACTTCGAGCGCATGACTCAGTGCGGACGCCGAACGCTCGACGATCGCCGCCCGCTCTTCACGCAGGTAATGCAGATCGACGGTGCTGAACACGAGTTTGGCGCGTGGCGCGGTGCGGCGCACAGTATCGACCAGATGACTCGCGACGCTGATCCGTTGCAGCATCACGAGATTAGCCGTCACTGCTTCGCGCGTGGTGATCTCCTGCAGCGAAATCATGCCGTTAGCGATCAGCACACGGAATCCCCAGCCACGCAGCAAGTCCGCATAGGGCTGTGGCTCGACTTGCTCGAACGCCGCGATGAAGCACACCTCGTAGCCGAACGCCTGGAAGATACGCATGTACCAGAACAGGTCGGCCGATCCCGAATCCTGATCGGGCTTCGGAACGAATGCATCGACGATCACGATCTTCGGTCTCGTCGCCAGCGGCAGCACGTCCGTGGTGCCCGCGTAATTGGCGAACACGGTTTCGAAACGGTCGCGCAACTGCCAACCTTGATACGCGTTGTCCCACGCGTCGCGACTCGGTGCGGGAATGCGTGCGGCGTCGCTGACGAACGAGAACCGCGCGAAGGGCTGACAGTAGGTATGAATGGCTTCGCTTGCCAGCAACAGCGCAAGCGAAGCGATGCCCGCCTCGAACGGCGCGCCTGCAATCAATTGCGGGGACAACTGCCGCCACAGGCTCGCGCGGACCATCAATATGCCCGGCGATGCCGCCGATACTCGCGCGACGGAGGCCACACGCGAATCGTCGGCAGCGCTACCGCTCGCGTTGGCAACCAGGCGCCCGTCCGATGAGACGCCCGATCCCGCGGCGATGACATCGCCTTTCTCATCGAGAAGCAGCCCAGTGACTGCGCCCGCGTCAGGGAATCGATCGAACAGTTCCAGCATCGCGTCGAGCCAGCCCGGATGTGCGGCGAGCCGGTCCGACATGAGAACCAGATACTCGCCTTCCACTTCGCCGATACGGTCGCGAACGCCGGTGATGTGCATCGTCGCGTCCGGAGCGTGACGCACCTGCACGCCTCTTTGCGCCGCGACCGGCGACTCCGCGTCCGAAATCACAATCACTTCCGTATCGGCGCTCTTGAGTGTCGCGCTGAGCATGCGCAGGCTCGCGTCGAGCGTCGTCGCCTCGCGCGAAGCGATCATTGCGATGGTTACCCGCGTACGAAGAGGCTTTTCGAAAGGCACGAACGGGACATCGCGCCAATTCGCGGGAAGCGCCATCGCGATACGCGCCGAGCGGTTAGCCGCGGCCGGTTGTCGCGGCGCGCGACCGAGCAGCACGCTGGCACGTGCCTTCGCCGGACGCAGCAAGCGCGTGCTGATGAGACGCACCGGTCTCGTCACGCGCCACGAGAAGGACGCGCGAAGGGATTCGATCTCGGCGTGCAAGGCGCGGTTCTGCGTGCGCAGCGCGTGAACCGTGTCAGCTTCGAGCGGATCGTCGAGATCCGGCCCTGCTCCCGTCGCCTCGGTCGCTGGCGAGCTCATCGTCTTCAGCCTGGCGGAAAACGTCTCCATCTGTTGCGTCAAGGTTTCGACGAGATGCCTGGGCGTCTGCGCATCGGCCAGCGTCGCCAGCGCCTGTTGCTGACAAGCGAGCTCCGCGTCCCGCTGCCGTTGCTCCGCCGCTACGCGTTCGAGTTCCTGGTTGCGCTCGACGATCACTGCGTTCAAACGGACCGTTTCACTTGTCAACTGGCCGATATCCGCATCGCGCTTCACAACGGCTTCGGTCAATCGTACGGTTTCCGCGGTCAGGCGGCCGATCTCGTCCGCGCGCTGCATTGTTTCGAAGGTCAGCCGGGCGATATCACCGGCTTGCTGTCCGACCTGCTCGTTGCGCACCCGGTCGTACTCCTGGAACGAGTGGGAACAATCGAGAATGGTTCCTTCGATGGCCGGAAGTTCGCCGTTCGTGGCAAGCGCAACGAAATAGACAGCGCCGGGAATTGTGCTGGTGCGCTCATAAGTGCCGGCATCGACTTCCGTCCACAACGACACGTCGCGCGCAGCACCGTGTTCTTCATGGAAAATGATCGACCCGGCGCTGGCCTTTTGCACATAGAGATTGATGTTCGTAAACCCAACGCCCAGAAATTGCACGAACTCGGCGCGATCGAGTTCACGGACATGATATTCGTTTGGCATCGCACCGGGGGGCGAATAGACAGGCCGGTTCGGGGTGGAAACGATCAATAGTCCGTTCGGACGTAACACGCGACACACCTCGCGCATGAATTGCTCATGCTCGCGAAAATGCTCCAGCGTTTCAAATGACGTGACGACGTCGACCGACGCGTCAGGCAGCGGTATCAGCGTAGCGCTGCCTTGCTCGAAGCGAAGATTGTCCCGGACATAGCGATTACGGGCTGCGCCGACTGCTTCGGCATCGACATCCACACCCACCACCGTGCGCGCCACCTGAGCAAGCACGTCAGCGCCGTATCCTTCGCCAGACGCGATATCGAGAATGTCCTTTCCCTCGCATATCGGCGCAGCGAACAGATAGCGGTGATAGTGCTCGTACTGGATAGCGCCGGAAACGGCCGGAATATACCGTTCGCCCGTAAATTGCTGCACGCCGCTGGATTGACGCCCGAAGCGCAGGCGCCTGATTTGACTCGTCATAACGAATGCCTTGACTGCGGCGGGTACCGCCAACGATGGAAAGTACCGGCTATTGCCCGACAGGTGGACGTACGCACTAGGCGAACTGTTCGACCCGTGGTGGGAAAGCCAATGAAAACACTGGGCGGCCACTTACCGCCAGATTCGGATTGTAAAAGGGGTCTTTGCCAACCTCTGAACCCCACCGCTCTCGCATCCATCCGATCTCTCGTCCGAATCGCGTTGCGTTCAACGAAGTTGTGTCGCTGCCCCGCGACGCCGACTCATGATGATAAAGCTCGGCAAACGGCACATATACGTTCTGATATCCAGCCGCACCGAGTTTCAGGCAGAAGTCGACGTCATTGAATGCCACAGGCAGGTGTTCAGCGTCGAGTCCGCCTACGTCTTCGTACAATGCCTTCTTAACGACCAAACATGCAGCCGACACGGCCGACATCTGCTGTGCGAGTACCGCGCGGCCGAAGTAACCGCGTGCTCCGCGCGGGGCCATATGATGCATGTGCCCTGCCAGATCTCCGATACCCAACAGCACTCCTCCATGCTGCAACCGGTCGTTTGGATACCAAAGCGCAGCGCCCACCGCGCCACTCAGGGGCAACGCCGCGTAGCCGACTAGCACGTCGAGCCAATCTGACGATATCACTTCGATGTCGTTGTTGAGCAGACACAGCATCGATCCATGCGCACGGGCAGCCGCCTCATTGTTCAACGCCGCATAGTTGAACGGCGCATCGATACGCAGCACTGTCACGTTGGGTTGCAGTTCGTATCGCGCCAGCAATTCGACAGCGCGAGTGTCGCGTGACCCGTTGTCCACGATCAGGATTTCATAGTTCGGGTAGAGCGTGCGCGCCTTCACGCTTTCGATGCAGCGCTCCAGCAGGTCGGGCTTGTCGCGCGTTGGAATGATGATCGATACCATCGGCACCGGCTCAGGAACGGCAAATGTCACGCGCAACATTGTCGAGTCGACGGACAATGGCTCGACCGACGCGTCGAGACCGCGCCGCGACAGATGCTCCCGAACCGCGCGCAACGACGCATCTCGCGCGTAAGGCTTGGCGGCCACATCCCGCGCTGTGCTCTCGGCCGTCACGCGCCAATGATAGAGAATATGAGGAACGTGAACCACGGCCGCATCCCCGGCAAGCTCGACGCAGCGCAGCACCAGATCATGATCCTGGCTTCCCTCGAGACCGGGCCGAAACCCTCCTGCCCGCCTCACCAGGTTCGTCTCGAACACACCAAGGTGCGAGAACATGTTCTGCCCGAGGATCAGCGCGGGGTTCCAGTCGGACTTGAAGTAAGGCTGCACGCGCCGGCCATCGGGGGAAAGCTTGTCCTCGTCGCTATATAGCATGAGGCCGGACGGAAAGCGGTCCAAGTACACCGCGGCCATGCAGAGGGCATGCTCAGACAACAAATCGTCGTGATCCAGGAGCGCGATGAACTCGCCGGCCGCCAGGCCGAGCGCGTCGTTGCTGGCGGCGCAGATGTGGCCGTTCGTCGGTCGGCGCAATGCCTTGATGCGCGTATCGCGCCCCGCGTATTCCTGCAGGACTGCGGAGACGTGGGGCGCGGTTGACGCATCGTCGACAATGCACAGTTCCCAATACGGATAGATCTGCGCGCGCACCGAATCGATCATGTCACGAAGATATGGCTCCGGTGTGTTGTACACCGGCACTATCACGGAGATCAAAGGGCGTTTGCGCAGCGCACCGATCATGGCCGCGAGCGCCCCGCGCTTTGCGTCGTCGATCGTATCGTACTGCTCGATCCACGTTTGGTATTCGACCACACTGTCGCGCGTCACCCGGCTGAGCAGTCCCGCCATGCCCTCGCGGCGCAGCACGGTCAGACCCGCGCGAATCGCTGTAACCACGCCACCGCGGAGTTGTACAGCTTGATGGAGTGCGCGCAGTGATCGCTGCGACAGGCGCATCAGCGAAGCGACCCGCATGCCGTCACACCTGCGCTTCGTAGGCGGAAAGGACTTCCTCCACGGGACCGAATGCCCGTACCCGGCCGCGCTCCATCCACAGCACCTTATTGCAGACCCGGCGAATTTCAGCGTTCGCATGCATCGCTAACACGACGATTTCAGCTCGGCTGTGAAGGTCCTGCAGGCGATTCTTCGCCTTGTTCATGAACGACGCATCACCGACTCCCATCACTTCGTCGAGCAGCAGTATTTCCGCGTCAACTGCGGTCGACACCGCGAACGCGAGACGCACACGCATACCGCTCGAATACGTACGAAGGGGAAGATCCAGATAGTCGCCCAGTTCGCAAAACTCGGCGATTTCCTCCTGCTTGGCCTGGATTTCGCTATCGCTCATGCCGAGAAGCAGTCCCCGCAGTCGGATGTTTTGCAGACCCGTGGAGTTCTCGTCCATGCCCAAGCTGATGTCCAGCAACGGGACGATCTTCCCGTCGCATGAAACCTCGCCCACCGTTGGCGAATAAATGCCCGCCATAACCCGGAGCAACGTCGACTTGCCTGCACCGTTGTGACCGATCAGGCCGATCCGGTCACCGCTTTCCAGCCGTAGGTCGATGTTGTCGAGCGCACGTACGACTATCACGCCGTGATTGTCCTCCGCAATGGAGTTCCGCCGGCCCATGCGCATCACTTGCTTTTTCAGAGAGCGCCCTTGCACATCGTAGATCGGCAAATCGAGGGTCGCGCCTTTAAGTTCTATAAACGCCATGATGTGCTTCTCAAATCCAATAGGGAATGCGCTTCAGATAGCGGCTCGTCAAGCTCAACGCAAGCAGCCAGCCGACCAGGGTTATACAGATGCACACACTCCAGGTCAATACGCTTGGCATTTGACCGATCAGTGGAGCGCGCACCAGATCGATCAGATATGCAAGCGGATTCCATTCGACGATGAACGCGAAGCGGTTGAGCGCTTCCGGCCGGTACATGATCGGGGTAACGTAAAAAGCGATCTGGATCAACGCGCCGATAATCTGCGGCAGGTCGCGAAATCGCGCCGACAACAACGCTGCCACCATCGCGATCCACATCCCGTTCAGAATGTACACGAGCAGCGCCGGAATAAAAACGGGCAGCGTCTCCCAACTCTTCACACCAAAGATCGCCAGCAACAGGATGACGATAAGGAAGTTGTGCGCAAGGATCACCAAGTTGCGCCAGACAACCTGGAAGATGTAGATCAGCTTCGGTGTCGACGCCTGACGTATGTAGGTGCCACTATTGATATATGCCGTGCTGCCTTCGCTCACGGTCGATGCAAACGCCATCCACATCACAAGGCTGACCGACAGGAACGGAAGGTAGTCGCTCATTTTTTGGCCGAACAGCGTGCCGTAGACGACGCCGATAGACCCGATCATGACTCCCATGCTAATGGTTAGCCAGAACGGTCCGAGCCTAGAGCGCGCATAGCGCTGCCTTACCTCCAGCCATCCCAGCAGAGTCCAGAGCCGCCACGACGCGACGCTTTGCTTTAGATCGACGAGTATGAGATTAAACATTGTGTATTCAAAGGATTACTGTGGATGTGCTATTTGACGGACATGGACCGCGTGGTCTGGCAGCGACGAAAGTCATCGCTCGCGCAATGCGCCCATCTGGCTGGTGAGGCCATGCCAGATACCTAGCATGGCCATACCAAAGTGACGCGCACGGGGATGCATGAACAGCCCATAAATCGCGAGCCGAACGGGAAGCTTCACGAGCTCCGTGGACTTCCAGCTCCATGGAATATAGCTGCGTTTGATGAGCGCGATGGCATTGCGAAACATGTAATAGTGACGTACCGGACTATGACTCGGATAGGTTCGGCCAAAAATAACCACTGGTTCGCCGCCCAGTGAATGTGCGAGACGCAGCCCCGGAGCACCGAGCACCGCGTACCCCTTCGAACGTGCTCGAATGCACCATTCGAGATCGACAAAGTCGATGAAAAGTTCATCCTCCATCGGCCCGATGTCGCTCCATGCGGCAAGATTGATACAAGAGCCCGAACTGATCAGAAAGTCCACGTCGATGGGTCGGGTCCCGACAGGCGCCACACGTTGCAGCTTCAGATAGCCGAAGCGGACGAACGGCGCAACGCCGCCCAGTCGCGCATCCTCGTACGCGGGTCCGACCAGCGCAACGCGAGTTCGGTGCCTTAGTTCCACGTCGAGAGTGCGTGGCAGCGCTTCGATCAACTGTGCCGAAGGCTCGCTGTCCTGGTCGAAAATGAGCGCGCTTACACAGCCTGCATCGATCAGGCGAGTCACCCCCTGGTTGATCGCCGTAGCAATGCCGAGATTAGCTCCGTTCGCGATATAGATAATCCGATCGTCCAGACCGAGCGCCGTCGCGCAATCAACACGCTCCGTGTTGTCGACAACGACACATCGGGCAAATTCGACGAACCGATTCGCACGCTTTACACAGTCGTCATCGGGTCGATAAAACACGACTACGATGCCGGTTTGGTCGGACCGATTAGCCACGTTGATTCAGCAACCTGTGCGCGTGCGCGACGTCGGTGCATGTCCATACCCTCGACGATCGACGCTTTTCTTGGCCGGCAAGATCCCCTGCACCGGCCGCAAATGCGCACGTAAGCATCGTTACGCGTGGGGATGTTCCCGCGTCATCGCAAGCCGAGACGGATCCGCTACGAATGCGGTAAAGCGGCTTCATGTCAACGTAGCATCGGTTTGGCGCGCCCCCGACGCCATGTCGCCCATGCACAGGCGCAAAGCGTCGTCCCATGAGGGCAAGCACAGCCCGAAGCGCTCGGCGAGCTTTTCTTGCGACATCCGCGAGTTCCCCGGACGCTTCGCGGGCACCGGATATTCGCTCGCGGAGATCGGCAGAACCTTTGGCGCCAATTCACCCATCGCAATATCAAAAATCGCTTGAGCGAATCCGTGCCATGAGGTCGCGCCCGCGGCGGTCAGATGATAAATTCCCGACCGCTCCCGCCACCATTTCGCATCTTCGGACGCCAAGCCCTGCGCAAGCACGTGCGCGGTCGCCGTCGCAATCGTATTCGACCAGGTCGGCGCACCGATCTGGTCCGCAACCACGCGCAATTCCGGACGTTCGGCTCCAAGCCTCAGCATCGTCAGCAGAAAGTTCTTCCCGCGGCGCCCGTATACCCAACTGGTTCGAAAAACCAAATACGCACATCCGCTTTCCGCGATCGCCCGTTCGCCGGCGAGCTTGCTGGCGCCATAAACGTTTTGCGGGTTCGTGCGGTCGTCCTCGGCATAGGGCGTGCTTTTGGTGCCGTCGAAGACATAGTCCGTTGAATAGTGAACAAGCACGGCACCGCTATCGGCGGCCTCCTGGGCCAGTGTCCTCGGCACATCCGCGTTGAGTCGCATTGCCGCATCGATATCGCTCTCGGCAGCGTCGACTGCGGTGTACGCAGCCGGATTGACGATGATCGCAGGCTTGATCTCCCGCACGACCGCACGCACGCGATCGAGATCGGAAAGATCCAGTGCTTTACGATCAAGCGCAACAACCCGCCCCAAACCTTGCAGCGTGCGCATCAATTCGAAGCCGACTTGGCCGTTGACACCGGTCACGAGTATCGCGCGTTCCTGGTTCATTGTGACCTCACGCAAAAACTTCGGCATCGCTCAAACGCTTGCCCGCGGCATCTTTCGCCGCGAGGAGCGGCTCGAAGTCGATGGGCCATTCGATACCGATTTCAGCATCGTTCCACACGATGCTGCGCTCATGCTCCTGATACCAGTAGTCTGTGGTCTTGTAGAGAAACTGCGCCGTATCCGACAACACGACAAACCCATGCGCAAAACCCGGCGGCACCCAAAGCTGCCGATGATTCTCTTCCGACAGATTCACCCCAACCCACCTGCCAAAATTCCGCGAACTCTTGCGGATATCGACGGCGACATCGAACACCTCGCCTTCCACGACGCGCACGAGCTTGCCCTGCGCATGCTGAATCTGATAATGCAGCCCGCGCAACACGCCTTTCGCCGAACGCGAGTGGTTGTCCTGCACGAACTCGACGCCAACTTCCACCTGCTCCTCGAACTCGCGAGCGCTGAAGCTTTCGTAGAAGAATCCGCGCGCATCGCCGAACACCTTTGGCTCGATGATCTTGACTTCGGGCAGCGCCGTAGCGGTTAGTTGGATGGCCATGCGACTTGGTCCTTCGGAAGATTGAGCAGATATTGACCGTAGGCGTTCTTGGCGAGCGGCTTCGCGAGCGCGAGCAACTGCTCGTCGTCAATCCACTCACGGCGATAGGCGATCTCTTCAGGACACGCTACCACGAGTCCCTGGCGCTTTTGCAGCGTCGCAATGAACGTGGCCGCTTCGATCAGCGAATCATGCGTGCCGGTATCGAGCCACGCATAGCCCCGGCCCATGATCTCGACATCGAGCTTTTGATGCTCGAGATACCGAGAGTTCACATCAGTGATCTCAAGCTCGCCCCGCAGCGACGGCTTGATGTCGGCGGCGATGTCGCATACCTCGTTGTCGTAGAAGTAGAGTCCCGTCACCGCATAATGCGAACGCGGATTGGTCGGCTTCTCCTCGATCGATAGCGCACGAAACTTCTCATCGAATTCCACGACGCCATACCGCTCCGGATCGTGCACGTGGTACGCGAACACCGTCGCGCGATCGGTGCGCGAATCGGCGCTCTCAAGCTGCTTCGCGAGATCGTGGCCGTAGAAGATGTTGTCGCCGAGAATCAGCGCCGACGGATCGTTGCCCACGAAATCGCGGCCGATGATGAACGCCTGCGCGAGTCCGTCCGGCGACGGCTGCACCGCGTACTGGATGTTCATCCCCCACTGGCTGCCGTCGCCGAGCATGGCTTCGAAGCGCGGCGTGTCTTGCGGCGTGGAGATGATCAGCACGTCGCGAATGCCCGCAACCATCAGCGTGGACAGCGGGTAGTAGATCATCGGTTTGTCGTAGACCGGTAGAAGCTGCTTGGATACGACATGCGTGATCGGATACAGGCGCGTGCCCGATCCACCCGCGAGAATTATGCCTTTGCGCGCCATTACCGTGCCTTTACGCGCGCTGCGCGTAGTTGGTCTCAACCCACTTCCGATAGTCGCCCGAGGCGACTTCGTCGGACCATGCCTGATTGTCCAGATACCATTGGACCGTCTTCGCGAGACCCGTCTCGAACGTCTCCGCCGGTGTCCAGCCGAGTTCGCGTTCGAGCTTGCGCGCGTCGATCGCATAACGGCGGTCGTGGCCGGGACGATCCCTCACATACGTGATCTGGTCGCGATGGGACGCACCCGCCTTCGGACGCAGTTGGTCGAGCAGGTCGCACAGCGTGTACACGACTTCGAGGTTCTTCTTCTCGTTCCAGCCGCCGACGTTGTATGTCTCGCCGGGTGTGCCGCGCGCGAGCACTTCGCGAATTGCGCTGCAGTGGTCGCCCACGTACAGCCAGTCGCGCACGTTCTGGCCGTCGCCGTACACCGGCAGCGGCTTGCCGGCGAGCGCGTTGGCGATCATCAGCGGAATCAGCTTTTCGGGGAACTGGTACGGGCCGTAGTTGTTCGAGCAGTTGGTTGTCAGGACCGGCAGGCCATACGTGTGATGGTAGGCGCGCACCAGATGATCGGAGCCCGCCTTGGTCGCCGAGTAAGGACTGTTCGGCGCGTAAGGCGTGGTTTCGGAGAACTGCGGATCGGTGGCGGACAGCGAGCCGAACACTTCGTCGGTCGACACGTGCAGGAAACGGAACGCGGCACGTTCGACGTCGCCGAGCGTGTTCCAGTAACTGCGGGTGGCTTCCAGCAACGTGAAGGTGCCGACCACGTTGGTTTGCACGAAATCGGCCGGGCCGTGGATCGAGCGGTCGACGTGGCTCTCGGCGGCAAAGTGCAGAACGGCACGCGGCTTGTGCTCGGCGAACAGCGCGTCGAGCGCGGCGCGATCGCAGATATCCGCGCGCACGAATACGTGTTTGGGATTGCCCTGTTGCGACTTCAGCGTGCCAAGATTGCCTGCGTAGGTCAGCTTGTCTACATTGAGCACCGCTTCATCGGAGGCATTGAGCCAGTCGAGCACGAAGTTGGCGCCGATAAAACCGGCGCCGCCCGTTACCAGAATCATGAAATTCCCTTCTAGATGTTAGTGGCAGCCGGAACCGGTTCGCCGAATTGCTCACCCCGCGGTCGTTCCCCGATTCTGCCGCAGTCCGTCGCCTTCGCTTGTGGTACAAGCAAACGCTCGGACGCTGATCTTATGACGCCCCGATTATAAAGCGACCCAGAGCAAAAACTAGAACCCTAACAACTTGAAACAGCTTGACAAGTTTGGTTTCTGATGATCACCACAGGCCAGCAATTATGCAAGCGGTGCGTGGCGCAAAAAAAAAGCGAGCGACGGATAATCGCACATGCCGCGCGCCTCAGGCTGTGAGCATCCAGCGCAGCGTATCAATGAAAGGAATCGACTCAACGCCCGGCACCAGCGAGCGCAGCTTGGCCGGCGAGCCGGCCAGCATTTTCACGTCGGTTTGGCGGACGAACGCGGGATTGACCCGGATTTCGAGTTCGTGCCCGGTCAGATCGCTGGCCGCCGACAGAATGTTACGCAACGTGTACGGCGTTCCCGTGCAGACGTTGACGATCTCACCCGCGACATCGGAGTCGAGCAGCGCGTCGTAAGCGTTCGCGACATAGCGCACGTCGGAGAAGTCGCGCGCTACGTCGATGTTGCCGAGTTCGATCGACGGTTCACGCCGCGCGAAATGCTCGACGATCTTCGGCACGAGGAAGTTCGACGCCTGGCCGCGGCCGGTGTAGTTGAACGGCCGCACGATCAGGATCGGCAACTGGTCGAACCAGGCGCGCACGAGCGCTTCCATTGCTGCCTTGCTGGACGCGTAGTGATTGACCGGCGTGAGCGGAAAGCTCTCGTCGATCGCGTCGCTCGTCACGTTGCCGTAGACGTTCGCGCTGCTCGCGATCAACAGCTTGCGCGGCGTATGGGCAACGGCCGCGCAGGCCTCCAGCAGATTCAGCGTGCCGATCACGTTGACGCGATAGAAGTCGAGCGGATCGTTATGGCCCACGAAGCTGATCGCGGCGAGGTGCACAATGTAGTCGGGCCGCGTGAGTTCGAGTGCGCGCCGGCACGCGGCCGGCGACGTAATGTCGAGCCTGATGCGCGTCGGCGTTTCAACGTCGTTGCGGCCAGCAGTCGTTTCGATCACGGTATGGCCGCGACCGAGCAGCTTTTCGACCAGATAGCGGCCAGTAAAACCGTTCGCACCAGTGACGAGCGTGCGGAAAGGTTGCTTTGCCTGAAAAGACGACATGCGTACTCCGTTCTCGAGGGCCATTATGTTGTGTTGCAATATCGCGCGACGCCCAACTGTTGCGGTTCGCTCGCAGCGCCCGACGGCGCACCGCGCGATGTCACATCTTCAAACCAGCTATTATGTCACGGTAGCATGCTGCACCGCTCCAACGCGGCACGCCTCGTGCGTCACCGCGAGTATCGAACCGCACCGACCCCTTGATGACACCCTCGACTCCTTCCAGCGACTCCTCCGCCTTGGCCCCGCTTGCGTTCGGCGATCTGCAAGGCTGCCGCAAACCGTTCCAGCAACTTCTCGCCAAGGCCGCGCCGCCGGCCGGCACGCCGCTGTGGTTCGCGGGCGATCTGATCAACCGGGGCACCGAATCGCTCGACACGTTGCGCGACGTGATCGCGTTCGGCGAGCGTGCGGTGCCGGTGCTGGGCAATCATGACCTGCATCTGCTGTCGGTGTCGGCGGGAATTCGCAAATCGAAGAAAGGCGACACGATCGAGGACATCCTCGCCGCGCCCGACGCCGCCGACCTGCTCGAATGGATCCGCCACCGTCCGCTCGCGCACTTCGACAACGGCATGCTGATGGTGCACGCGGGGGTGCTGCCGCAATGGGACGTGAATCTGACGCTGGAACTCGCCGACGAATTGCAGCGCGCCCTGCGCGCGCCGAACTGGAAGGAGACGCTCGCCGGGTTGTACGGCAATGAGCCCAATCGATGGAAGCCGAATCTGAAAGGCATCGACCGCCTGCGTCTGACGTGCAGCGCGTTGACGCGCATCCGTTTCTGCAATGCCGACGGCGCGATGGATTTCAGCAGCAGCGGCACGCTGAACTCCGCGCCGCCGGGCTGCATACCGTGGTTCGACGTGCCGTCGCGCAAGACCGCGGACGTGACCGTGGTGTTCGGCCATTGGGCCGCACTCGGTTTGATGATGCGCGACAACCTGATCGGACTCGACTCGGGCTGCGTGTGGGGTGAGCAACTATCGGCCGTGCGGCTCGCGCAAAATCCCGCGGAACGCACGCTGACGCAGGTCGATTGCGAGTCCTGCCGCGTTTCGGGTGGCGGCAACTAAAGAAGATTCAGCAAGCGTGCCGCGTGAGCATCAGGCCGATCGGCCAGAGTGGTCGACCGGCTCGATCAGCGTTGCGCTCGCGGCGAGCGTGGCGGCCTCTTCGGCCACCAGCGCACCCGCTTTCGCGGTGCCGGCCTGCATCTGCCGCAACGCAGCGGCAATCACCTCTTGTGCTTGTGCGGCCAGCCCGCGCCGGTCCGCGCCCGGCGCGAGCGGTTCACCCACATACACGTGCGCGGTCAGCGGACCGCCGCGCAGCAGCAGATTCAGCGATTCGGCGAGCGACAGATCGTCGATATACGCGGGCGCCGTGGATTGCCCGCCCTGCGCGTCTTCATACATGATGCACAGCGGCTGCACGTGCGCCGCCGCCGATACAGCCGCCTGGAACATGTTCGCGTGAAACGGCAGCAACGCGAGTCCATTGGAGGTGGTGCCTTCGGGAAACACGCACATCAGCTCGCCCGCGCCCAGACGATCGGACAGCTCGTGCATGATCCGCTTCGCGTCGCTGCGCTTTTCGCGCTGGATGAACACCGTGTCCAGTTGCCGCGCAAGCCAGCCGACCAGCGGCCACTGCCGGATCTCGGCCTTCGAGACGAACGGCGTGGGCCGCCACGCATTGATCACGTAGATGTCGATCCACGAGATGTGGTTGGCGACCACCAGCGCGCCGCGGTCTAGCCGCGCACTGTCGTTATGCACGACGAGGCGCATCCCGCACAGGCGCAGCATTTTCAGCGACCACGCGCGATTGAGTGCGTGGCGCCGTTCGGCGCTGGCGCCGGGAAAGCGCGTCGCCACGATCCACATGCCGTGCAGCAGATGCGCGATCAGACGGGCCTTGCGTAACGCGAGCTTCATAGTCGGAGCTTTCCGTTTTAACCTGGCAATCAGCGCTGCAATGCGCGCGCAAGGAACGAGATTACGCGCGCTGCTCGAACGCGACAGAACCGGACACGATGGTCGCCCGCACGCGCGCCGGCAGTTCGTACCCGAGGAACGGCGTGTTGTGGCCCTGGCTCTTCAATGCGCGCGGCTCGACGCGCCAATGCGCGTGACGGTCGAACACGCAGAGATCGGCCACCGCGCCCACCGCGAGGCGGCCAGCCGCGTTCAGACCGAGTACGTCGGCCGGCGCCGCCGTGATGCGGTTCAGCGCCTGCGCGAGCGGTACGCCGGCTTCGTCGGCCCATTTCACCGTCAGCGACAGGAACAGCTCCAGCCCGGTTGCGCCCGGCGTGGCTTCGCCGAACGGCAACAGCTTTTCGTCGTCGTCGACCGGCGTGTGGTCGGAGCAGATCGCGTCGATCGTGCCGTCGACCAGACCCGCGCGGATCGCTTCGCGATCGCGCTGCTGACGCAGCGGCGGATCGAGCCGGAACTGCGCGTCGAAGTAGCCGATGTCGAGGTCGATCAGATGCACGTGATTCACGGTGACGTCGCACGACACCGGCAGTCCCTCGGCCTTGGCCGCGCGCATCAGCGCGATGCCCGCCGCCGAAGACACATGCGACAGATGCACGCGCGCCCCGGTCACGCGCACCAGTTCGAAGATGGTGTGCAGCGCGATCGTTTCAGCCGATACCGGCACGCCCGACAACCCGAGCCGCGACGCCAGCGCGCCGCTCGCGGCCACGCCGCCCTTGCCGAGATAGGCGTCGACCGGACGCAGCCACACGGTGTAGCCGTAGGTCTTCGCGTATTGCAGCGCGCGCATCAGCACCTGGGTGTCGACCACCGGCACGTCGGCCTGCGAGAAACCGATGCAGCCCGCTTCGGTCAACTCGACCATCTCGGTGATGACCTGTCCCTTGAGGCCGACCGTCAACGCGCCGAGCGGATACACGTGCGCCTGGTTCAGGTTGCGGGCGCGGAACTTGAGCATCTCGACGAGGCCCGGTTCATCGAGCGTCGGGTCGGTGTCCGGCGGACACACGAGGCTCGTCACGCCGCCTGCGAGCGCCGCGGCCATTTCCGATTCGAGCGTCGCCTTGTGCTCGTAGCCCGGCTCGCGCAAACGCGCGGACAGGTCGACGAGACCCGGCGCGATATGCAAGCCCTTGGCGTCGATCGTCTTCGCCGCGTGAAAGTCGGCCGGCGCGTTGCCGATTGCGACGATCTTGCCCGCCGCGATAAAAATTTCCTGCTGTTGTTCGGTGCCCGCTGCCGGATCGATCAGCGTGCCGCCTTGAATATGAATCTGCATGCGCTGCCTTTAAGTTCAACCTGGGTTCAGCTTGATGTTTAGCTCAGTCTCGCGCTACTCGAAGCGCGTTGGCGCTGTGCTGGAATGTTTGAAGCAGTGGCTCGACGGCGCCACGCCCATTGCGGCGCGGCACCCTGACCGCCGGGCTCAATCGTGATTGCCCGCGACGATTCCCATCACCGCCATGCGCACCGCGATACCGAACGTCACCTGGTTCAGGATCACCGATTGTGGACCGTCGGCCACCTGTGAATCGATTTCGACGCCGCGGTTCATCGGACCGGGGTGCATCACGATCGCGTCGGGCGCGGCGAGCGCGAGGCGCTCCGGCGTCAGGCCCCAACTCTTGAAGTACTCCTGCGCCGACGGCAGCAACGCGCCGCTCATCCGCTCGTTCTGCAAGCGCAGCATGATGATCACGTCGACGCCCTTCAAGCCTTCGTCGAGATTGTGAAAGACCCGCACGCCCATCTGTTCGAGGCCGCCTGGCAACAGCGTGCGCGGACCGATCGCGCGCACTTCCGGCACGCCGAGCGTGGTCAGCGCATGGATGTCCGAGCGCGCGACCCGCGAATGCAGAATGTCGCCGACGATCGCCACGCGCAGCTGCGTGAAGTCCTTCTTGTAGTGGCGGATCGTGTACATGTCGAGCAGCCCTTGGGTCGGGTGTGCGTGACGGCCGTCGCCGGCATTGATCACGTGCACGTGCGGCGCGCAGTGCTGGGCGATCAGGTAAGGCGCGCCGCTCGAAGCATGGCGCACGACGAACATGTCAGCATGCATCGCCGACAGGTTGTTGATCGTGTCGAGCAGCGACTCGCCCTTGCTGGTCGACGACGCGTTGATGTTCAGATTCAGCACGTCCGCCGACAGGCGCGTCGCGGCGATTTCGAAGGTGGTGCGGGTGCGCGTCGAGTTTTCGAAGAACAGGTTGAACACCGACTTGCCGCGCAGCAGCGGCACCTTCTTCACTTCACGATCGGTCACGCTGACGAACTGGTCCGCGGTGTCGAGAATGTGATTGACGATTGCCTTCGGCAAGCCCTCGATCGACAACAGATGTTTGAGCTCGCCGTTTTTCGTGAGCTGCGGATTGCCCTTCAGAAAGCCATAACGGAAGCGCTCGGTGGCGCTATCAGCTGGATCCTGCGAGGCCTGGGAGGCGGTGTTCATGGTGTACCTGCTTTCTTGCTCAATGCGCAAAGCCGCGTTCAATCGACGCGTACTTCAGTGTGAAAGGTGAAACGCGGGGAGCCGTCGGCGCCGCCTTCTTCGCGGGCGAGCACGAGCGTCGCATCGGCCGGCACGTGCACCTCACCGCCGACAAAACGCGCCGCCACCGGTAATTCGCGTCCGCCGCGGTCGGCGAGCACGGCCAGTTCGACCGCGGCCGGACGGCCATAGTCGTATAGCTCATTCAACGCCGCACGAATCGTGCGGCCGGTGTACAACACGTCGTCCACTAGCACGATGCGGCGATTGTCCACGGAGAACGGCAGCGAGGTTGGGCTCGCCTGCGAGTGCAGGCCTTTCTTCGCGTAGTCGTCGCGATGCAGCGCGACGTTCATCACGCCGAAGCTCGGCACCCTCAGGTCGCGCGCAAGGCGCTCAGCGAGCCATGCGCCGCCACTGTAGATGCCGGCCAGCACGACAGCGCCATCCGGGCTGGCCAGTTCAGCGCCATAAGTCGCGCGAATCTGATCGAGGACGGCGCGATACAGCGCCTCGGCGTCAATGGAATTCATCAATTGCTGCGAGAATAATCAGCCTTCAGGCTGGGAGGGATAGCGCACGACGCGTTGCGTCGCCCCAGTTCTCGCTCTCCTTTGGAAATTGCGCTACGAACGAATATCCATACCCGTCACCGCGCTGCATCACTGTGCAGTATCGATGTGAGATTCCTTGCATTACTTGCGCGGCGCATTGGATATTAAACGATCCACTCGCGCGAATCGCAACGCGGCCGACATATGTGCCGGTCTTTTTGCCGCGCGGCACCTTGGCGCGCACGAGGTCACCGGTCTGAAACCCGCATGCACGCTTTTGGCGCATCAGGTAGCCGCGAGGGAAACCGGATGCAGTAAGCCGCGTGCGCCGGTACGCGCCTCTTCCCGTGCATCGAATCGCCAACGTTGGACGTCGCCAATACCGTAGCATGTCGACTTCGCCTACACACGCTGCATCTAGCGCGTGCGTTTTCGGTACAGAGAGATGAGCGCGATTAAACTTGGTACGACCGCCCGTGGACGGCTCGACCTGCAGCCCTGTAGCTTTGAGCGCGCCAAACAACGCCCAACGTGTCATGTTAACGGCCGCCGCGTCGCGCAGTGGTGCACGCGCATGCGCAAGAATTTGCGCCGCGCGCCTCGAGTCGTGGCGTAGGAACGTCGTTAATGGCAGACTGTCCTTCTGCTGGTTGCAGCTTTTGCAGGCGAGAGTGAGATTGGAAACTCGGTTCGAGCCACCCAACGCGCGTGCCTTGATGTGATCAATCTGCAGTGGCCGGCCCGTCGCGTCGCAGTAAGCGCACTGACGTCCCCATTTCTCAAGCAGATATTCACGCAGTTCGTAGCCCGCCAAAGTGCCTTGCTGATACTCAACACCTCGGATATCGGGGTTCTCCATCGCCTGCATGTCAAAGCGGACGAGTTCAGTGCTGATCGCGACGACGGGCGCGAACCTCCGTAGGCGGTGGACCCACGCTGTCGTAGTCTCGAGTCGGTGACGTAGACTGGGCGCCAGCCATCCTGTCGAGCGACGGCGGTTGTTGAGACGCGCGGCGCGGTAGCGTGTCTTTCTATATCTGCGTGCGCGACGCATCGCCCGCCGCACAGTGAGCATTTTTGATATCTGCGCGCCCCGATGAATCAGATCAAAAAGATTGAGTACGGCCGCACCGCGCAGACCGTCGGAACAAGCGAAGTCACGCACCAGCGCCATGCCGGTCACCCTACTACCCGGGTCGAGCTTTATGCGTAGCGGCTGCACATCGCTCGTACGAATGTCGCGATCGATTATCCGAATGGTAAACGGTACGACCCGATGCACGCGAGCGCGACGGCGCACGAGCAATAAGCGAGCGCGCTTTTCTGTACACGGCATCAGTGGTTTGCCGTTTCGGTCCAGTACAAAGGCAGCCAACGTATGAATCCCATAAACGTCGCCCTTACGGGCCTAGTAACGCATCCATCGCTGGATGTCTCCCCTCGGCAATGTTGCGCACCGGCTATCTGCCCCGATCCGTTTCGTGCTTACCCTGTCGCGTGTCTGCAACCGTGGCTTCGAGAGGTTGGGACTGAGGAAGCATCCCAACGTCGGTCTTTAACCTATGCGCAACGTAGCGGGCTGGTTACCGCTTTGCCTGGTCAACCCGAACTCGTGTCTTTGCCTCCACAAGTTCCACCGTTATGGTGGGGCGATTGACGATCGTCGGAAAGTCCGTCTAGATATTGCTGAAGGATGATGCTGGCGGCTTCGGCGTCGAGCAGATCGGCGCGGCCTTTGCCGGCGCGGATTTCCGCTTTCGCCTCGACCGACGAGTAGCGCTCGTCGATCCACGTGACCGGCAGATTGAAGCGGCCATTCAGCTGATTGCCAAAGCGCTTCGCGAGTTGCGTCATTTCGTGCGGCGTGCCGTCCGGGTGCATCGGCAAGCCAACCACCAGCGCATCCGGCTTCCACTCGGCGATCAGCTTGCCGACCGCCTCGAACCGGTATTCGCGGCTGTGATTCGGCACGATAACGAGCGGCCGCGCACTGCGTGTCAGCGAATTGCCGACCGCCACGCCGATGCGCTTTTCACCATAGTCGAACGCAAGCAGCGTCGCCTCACGTCCGGCCGTGACGCTCATGCGTGACCTGCTTCGCCCGACAGCATCGACAGCGAAATGCCGAGCAGCGCGAGGGCGGCTTCGAGACGCTCTTCGGCAGGCACGTCGAAGACGATTTTCGGGTCGGCTTCGACCGTCAGCCAGCCGTTCTTCGAGATTTCTTCTTCGAGCTGACCGGCGCCCCACCCGGCGTGGCCGAGCGTGAGCAGGAAACGTTCCGGACCGGTACCGCTGGCGACCGCTTCGAGCACGTCTTTCGAGGTGGTCATTTCCAGACCGCCGGGCACGGACATGGACGACGTGTACGGGCTGCCGCCCTTCGGGTCGTGCAGCACGAAGCCGCGCTCGGTTTGCACCGGGCCGCCGAAATACACGGGCACATGCAGCAGGGGTTCGATTTCGAGCTTGAGGTCGATGCGACTGAAGAGCGCTTCCAGATCGATGTCGGTCGGCCGGTTGATCACGAGGCCGAGCGCACCGCGCTCACTGTGATCGCAAAGGTAGACCACCGTTCCTGAAAACGTCGGATCGGCCATGTTCGGCATGGCGATCAGGAACTGGTTGGTCAGATTGATGCGATCGTTACTCTTAGACATAGTTCGGATTTTAGCAAAGACGATGCGGGATGGCGGGGCTTTGAGTGTGGAACCGCGATGCGTGTCATGCCGCAATGCCGCGAGCCATCGACGACGAATCAAGTTGCACTCTATCACGCACGGGGGCTGGGGCCATGGTGTTGGGCGGGGGTGCAGACGGGGAGTGGGCGGTGTGCGGCGGGGTTTTGGCGTGGTAGGGCGTTGCGGCGGGTTCGAACTGGGCAGATTGGCGTCAGTTGTGCCGCTCCGTGCCAATTGGCGTATGTCCATGCTGCCCGGTGCCGGCCGGGGTCGGCCCCGCGTGCCGCCGGTGCGTGCCGCTTACCGCGGGCTCCATTCCACTCAGCCCGCCGGCCCACCAGCCAGCGCCACGGCGATTCACGCCCCGCCTTGCTCGATCGCGCGCGTCAGCGCCGCGAATGTCGCCTGCGTAACGCCACCGCCGGGTGGCGCGACGCCTGCGGCGACCTTGTGCAGCGTCGCGCGTAGCGCTTCGGCGGCCTGCTCGAGCGTTCTCGCCGCCGGCGCGCCGACGATTACGTGCGCGCGCACCGCCGGCGTCGAGACACCCGCATGCGCGCGACGACGCCAGGCGAGCCCCAGCGCGTCCGCCAGCAGCGCCACGTGGCCGAGGCCCAGCGCGCACGCGGCGGAGCCCAGCCGGTAGGCGGCATCGCCGGCTTGCAACGCCTCACTGGGATCGGCCTTCTCCGGCTGGTCGGCCGCGCGGGCGTGCTCGGTCAACGCGGAGATCGACGCATCCGCCGTCTGCAGGAAATCCTCGTAGGCGTTCGCATTGACCGTCAGCACGCCCAGATCGCGGGTCAACGAGACGCGGGTGGCGCTGAGCGCCTGCGCCTCGAGCGCGCCCGCCTCCCACAGCATTTCCGACGACTGCGTGCCGGCGACGTGCCAATCGACGGTCAAGCCGTAATCGTGCAGCACGGCGACCTGATCGGCGTCTTCCGCAGCGGCGCCGAACAGCGCGTAGTCGCGCCACAGCAGCGCCAGCGTCGCGCGCGCCAGCGAGCGCGGCGCGCGCTCGATGCCTCGCGCGTGATCCGCCAGCGCCAGATTGCAGCGGGCGTAGAAGCGCCGCGCATCGGTTTCGCCGGTAGCGTGGCCGCCGACTCGCAACGCCTTCGCGCACGCCTTGGCCAGACGCCAGAAGTCGTAAGGGTCCGGGCCGGCGAGTTCGGTGAAAACAGCGTCCAGTTCGTCGAGCGCCGCGTTGGTCACGGCAAGCGCGGCCGCGCTGCCCGTGCCGGCCTGCGAGCGCAGCACCGGCAGCAGCGCGCGCTCGTAGCGCGCTCGCAGATGAACCAGCCGGTCGGAGGACCGTGCGTGCAGCGACACCGGCGGCACCGGGCGCGCGGTCAGCGCGAGATCTTCGAAAGCGACGGTCGAGCCGGGCGTGTGCTCGGACAGATGCGCACAGAGCGCCCGATAGTGATTGAACAGCGAGGGCGAGCAGGACAGCTCGCGCAGATTGTGACGCTCGAGCGCCGCGCGGAAATCGCGCAACGCCGCGCCGAACGCCGGTCGCGCGCTTTCCGCGCCGGACGGATCGGCCGCCGCGAGCGGCGAGAGCCGCACCAGCGCGTCCGCAAAACGCTGCCCGCTCAGCCAGCCGGCCTCGCGCAACGCATGCGACGCACGCAGCAGCGCCGAGGTGCTCTCGTGGTTCTGTTCGAAGGCCAGCAACGCCTCCGCCAGCGCCAGCTCCGCGGGGCGGACGGCGCCGCCGCGGGGATTCGGCAAAGCGTCGAATGAAACGGGTGCAGCGGATCGAAGAGTCATAGGCACGCGACACGAAGCTGACGGGCCATCGCTTCGGGCAGCGCGCAGACTGATCGGCTAACGCACGAACCGGCGACAGGACAATGACAGACTACCGTTTGACAGGCTACCGTTGCGACACGGCGTAGTCGACGATGTTCCGCGCCGACGCGGTAAGGCGGTGAGATGTATTGGGGGCGCCGGCGGCGCACCGGACACGATGGCGGACGCGGCCCGCCTGCACTACGGCCCGAGGCCTCAGCCGGCCGACTCCGGCTGCCCCGCCGATTTCAGATCTGGACCATCTCGAAGTCTTCCTTGCGCGCTCCGCACTCCGGGCAGGTCCAGTTAATGGGAACGTCCTCCCAGCGCGTGCCCGGCGCAATGCCTTCGTCCGGCAAGCCGGCTTCTTCGTCGTAAATCCAGCCGCAAATCAGGCACATCCAGCTTTGATATTCCATTCTTGTGTCGCGTCGTAGAGTCCGTGGAAACGGGAGCCATGATGGTACCGTGTTGCCGCCCCACTGCCTAGCAATCCGAAAAGCCGCGGCCATACCGCACAGGTGCCTGTGGCCGGGCGGTTCGAGCCGGTTGGACCAGCCGGCGCGGCGGCGTGCCGGGCATCGACCGCCGCCGGTTCGCGGCAACCCGCCGAAGTGTTGCGAAAAAACGCCCCCGCAACGGTTTAGGCCGCATAATTGAGCCGATTGCGCACTCCCTGCGCCAAAATCCAGCTCCTTTTTGTCAATCTTCATGCCCAGCGACACGCCCCCGATCGTCCTCACCTTCGGCCTTTCCGATCCCACCGGCGGCTCCGGCCTGCAAGCCGACCTGATGACTCTTGCCAGCATGGGCTGTCATGGCGTCTCCGTGCTCACGGGCTACACCGTGCGCGACTCGGCAAGTTGCGACGAAGTCACCGGCCTCGATCCCGAGATCGTCGCGACCCAGGCGCGCATGCTGCTCGAAGACATGCCGATCTCCGCGTTCAAGGTCGGCGCCTGCACGCGCGCGGAAGTGGTCAGCGCGATCGCCGAAGTGGTCGCCGATTACGACGACATTCCGCTGATTCTCGCCCCCGACTTCACGCTCGACGACGAGCACGTGCTCGCCGCCGACGAACTGCGCGAAGCGATCGCCGATCTGCTCGCTCCGCAAACCACCCTGCTGGTCGCCGATTCGGCGACACTCCTCGCGCTCGCCCAGCCGGATGGCGACGCCGAAGCGCCGAGCCTCGACGCGGCGATCTCGCATCTGCTATCGCAAGGCTGCGAATACATTCTGTCGATGGAAACCGGCACGCACCGGCTCGTCAATACGCTGTTCAGCGAAGACGGGCAGCTGCGTCAGGACATGTGGGACCGCGGCAGCCATCGGCTGATGGGCCTGACGGACACGCTAGGGGCCGCGATCGCCGCATTGCTCGCCAATGGCCAGGAACCCGCCGAAGCGGTGCGCGAGGCGCAGGAGTATCTGTACCAGGCGGTGCGCAACGCGTTCCGGCCTGGCATGGGCGCGTATATACCGGACCGGTTCTTCTGGGCGCGCAGCAGCGACGACGAAACGCCGCCCACCGCGGGCAAGGACACCGCGCCGGGTGAAGCGCGGCACTGAGCCTCGGCAGCACTGGCCGTACGCATGAAAAAACCCGCATGAATGCGGGTTTTTTCTCATTTGCGAACACGCTTTGCATTGATCTAGCATAAATTCCGCTCCCGCTCCATTAACATTCGCTTCATCACGTAATTAAACTTTACAGCGCGCGCGTTGCCGCCACGCTAGACTTTACAAGTCGTGAACTTGTCATATGCTCTCATATGCCTTTTCCAACCTTTTTCATCCATCCTCCAAAAAGCGGTGGCTCTACCGTCATTTCGTTTTTTGACTTGAATGAAGTTAAAGACCAGTTCGCCGTTTTCGCATGGGATCGAGAGGGGGGTTGGGGAAGCTATCGCGACAAACTGTTGACCACCGGGATCGGCGGCGGCCATCACCCGTGTGGCATGCACCGAATCATTAAGCAGCCGGCCCGGTACTGCACCATTCTGCGTGATCCTCTCGCGCGCCAGATATCGCATTACTGGTACGCGGCGAGCGGCAAGAACGGCGACGTTATGCGAGATGTCCACGTATCGGCGTCCCAGGCTCTCGTGCAGCAAGGCACGCTCTCCCTCGACGAATGGGTTGGTGAATCCCTGGATGGAAAAAATCTGTTCGTCCAGATGCTGAGCGGTCATTCCGATCTGAATGAAACCAGGCTTGAGGTCGCGCAAAGCCATCTTCGCCAACACATCGTCACAGTCGGTGTCCGTGAGAACATGAGCGAATTTCTACTCCGGCTCGCTGGCATGAGCGGACTGAAATTGCCATTTTATTTTGAAGCAAACAAGACGGCAGGTTCACCGAAAGGCGGATGCCATTTAAGCGAAGCAGCCAGACAAAAATTTCTCGAAGACAATAGCCTCGATTACGAACTCTTTCGCGACGCCAAACGGATGATCGAAAGACAGGTGGATGAATCGGGCCGTATCTTTTCGAATGCGCTGGAGCTAGTCCAGATCATTCAGGCGGAAATAGATCAGCTTGAAAATCCACACATCCACAGTTCGTGGGTATCCGGCTTCGACGAAACGTTCCTCTCAAAAGTTACGAGCGTAGTCCGTCGATTCGGCCTCGCACCTATCGACGAATATCTGCAGTTAACGCAAAAAGCCGGCAAGCCGCTCCCGCCGACATGTTCGACGGCTTCGTCGACGCGGTCCACGACGGCGTGGTGGCGGGCTGGGCCGTCAATCTCAGCCGGCCCGAGCAAAGCGTGCCGCTCGAAGTCCGTGTGGGTCCAAAGATCGTCGCGAGCGGCTGGAGCGGCGAGCTCCGCCCCGACGTGGCTAACACGGGATACCCAAGCTCGCACACTGGCTTTTCAATTCCTCTGCCTGCCGGCATTTCGGACGGTTTTTGAGTCACAATCGCCAACTCGCCCGAGAGCCTGCACAACGCAGGAGTCTGGCGGCAAGGCTGGTATTGCGCCTGAGCACCAAGGGAACTCACAATGAACCAGACTCACACTTTCCTGCAGCGTTGTCACGGCGCGATCAGCAGTCAGCAGAGGAAGCGGATCTTCCGCCAACAGCCAGTCACGATCTGGCTGACCGGCCTGTCCGGCGCGGGCAAATCGACCATCGCATTCGAGCTCGAAGCGCAGTTGGTCTCGTTAGGCCATGCCTGCTACGTGCTCGACGGGGACAATATCCGTCACGGCCTGGCTTGCGATCTCGGTTTCGAGCAGAAAGATCGCCGCGAAAATATCCGTAGAGTCGCGCATGTCGCGCAATTGATGAACGACGCGGGCCTGATTGTCATCACTGCGCTGATTTCCCCGATGCGCGAAGACCGGGCGATGGCACGCGACATCATCGGGCGCGACAAATTTATCGAGACCTATCTGTTCGCGCCTGTCGAAACATGCGCCCGGCGTGATCCGAAAGGCCTCTACGCGAAAGCTCGCTCCGGAGAGATTGCATCGTTTACCGGCGTGTCGGCGCCTTATGAAGCGCCGCTTGATCCCGAACTCCGCATCGACACGGCCACGCTGTCGTCGGCGGAAAGCGTGGCGCGGGTATTCGCCCACCTGCGCGAGACGTCGCTGACGACCAGCGGTCAAGAAGCCGGAGCGTAGTCTCGGAGCGCTTTTGCAGCTGTTCGCCCCAAAAGAAAGAACCCGCATCTCTGCGGGTTCTTTCTTTTGGGAAGCACGCCTCGCGGCGCACTTCCCCATGTGTTCCCAACTGAGCCTCGTACGAGGCCCAAGCGGAATTACATGTCCATGCCCATGCCGCCCATGCCGCCGGGCATGCCGCCACCCATCGGTGCGTCTTCCTTCGGCACTTCGCAAACAGCTGCGTCGGTCGTCAGCAGGAGACCAGCAACCGATGCTGCGTTTTGCAGCGCCGTGCGCGTCACCTTCGTCGGATCCACGACACCTGCGTCAACCAGGTCGACGTACTCGCCGGTCGCTGCGTTGTAGCCGTAGTTGCCTTGGCCAGCAGCAACAGCCGCCACCACGACGCTGGCTTCTTCGCCGCCGTTCGTGACGATCTGGCGCAGCGGCTCTTCCATTGCGCGCAGCACGATCTTGATACCTGCGTCCTGATCGGCGTTAATGCCCTTCAGGCCGGCGATTGCCGTACGTGCGCGGATCAGCGCGACGCCGCCGCCAGCAACGATGCCTTCTTCCACAGCTGCGCGCGTTGCGTGCAGTGCGTCTTCGACACGTGCCTTCTTTTCCTTCATTTCGACTTCGGTCGCAGCGCCGACCTTGATCACTGCAACACCGCCTGCCAGCTTGGCAACGCGCTCTTGCAGCTTTTCACGGTCGTAGTCCGACGTTGCTTCTTCGATTTGCGTGCGAACTTGCTTCACACGTGCTTCGATGTTTGCACCTTCGCCAGCGCCGTCGATGATCGTCGTGTTTTCCTTGCCCACTTCGATGCGCTTCGCTTGACCCAGTTCAGCCAGCGTTGCCTTTTCGAGCGTCAGGCCGGTTTCTTCAGCGATGACTTGACCACCGGTCAGGATCGCGATGTCTTCCAGCATGGCCTTACGACGATCGCCGAAGCCCGGAGCCTTCACAGCAACGGTCTTCAGGATGCCGCGGATGTTGTTCACAACCAGCGTAGCCAGCGCTTCGCCTTCGACGTCTTCTGCGATGATCAGCAGCGGACGGCCAGCCTTCGCGACTTGTTCCAGCACCGGCAGCAGGTCACGGATGTTCGACACCTTCTTGTCGTGCAGCAGCACGAACGGGTTGTCCAGAACGGCGACTTGCTTGTCCGGGTTGTTGATGAAGTACGGCGACAGGTAGCCGCGGTCGAATTGCATACCTTCGACAACGTCCAGCTCGTCTTGCAGCGACTTGCCGTCTTCGACGGTGATGACGCCTTCCTTGCCGACCTTGTCCATCGCTTCAGCGATACGGTCGCCGATCGACGAATCGCTGTTCGCCGAGATCGCGCCGACTTGAGCGATTTCCTTGTTGGTCGTGCAAGGCTTGCTGATCTTGCGCAGTTCTTCGATCGCAGCCGTCACAGCCTTGTCGATGCCGCGCTTCAGGTCCATCGGGTTCATGCCCGATGCGACGTACTTCATGCCTTCGCGGACGATGGATTGTGCGAGAACCGTTGCGGTCGTCGTACCGTCGCCTGCGTTGTCGCTGGTCTTGGAAGCCACTTCCTTGACCATTTGCGCGCCCATGTTCTGGAGCTTGTCTTTCAGTTCGATCTCTTTCGCGACCGACACACCGTCCTTGGTGACCGTCGGGCCGCCGAAGCTGCGTTCCAGGACAACGTTGCGGCCCTTCGGACCCAGCGTGACCTTCACAGCGTTCGCGAGAATGTTCACGCCTTCGACCATCTTGGCACGGGCGGAATCACCGAATACGACGTCTTTAGCTGCCATCTTCTAACTCCTTGAATTCTTTGGATATGACCGGGAAAAGTAGCGGCTTTGCGCTTACTTCTGCACCACGGCCATGATGTCTTCTTCGCGCATTACGAGCAGTTCGTTGCCATCGACCTTGACGGTCTGGCCTGCGTACTTGCCGAACAGGACGCGGTCGCCGACCTTCACGTCGAGCGCGATTTGTGCGCCCTTGTCGTCACGCTTGCCCGGGCCGACTGCGAGGATTTCGCCTTGATCCGGCTTTTCCGCTGCGGCTTCGGGGATCACGATGCCCGACGCGGTCTTGGTTTCTTGATCCAGACGTTTGACGATCACGCGATCATGCAAAGGACGAAGGTTCATACATACTCCTCTCTTAATTGAGACTGAAGAACGCTGAGAAAACCCGGCTGGCAGAGCCAACCGGCGATGTTGTTAGCACTCTCGTGCAGCGAGTGCTAATTATATGGACGGGCGGTGACAAATTCAAGAAGGGATGGCGCGCAATGCGGAAGATCGTGTCGCCATGGGGCTAAGCGGCGCTTTCACGCGCCCGGAAGGAACCGCGCACGCCAACGGGACTCGCTGTCGACGCGAAGAAAGCCAAGCAAAAACAAGCACTTGCAGCCTGATCAGCGGCTCGTGCCGCCGCGCTGTTCGGGCCGCGCGACGCGGTGACTTAAATCAGCGGCGCGTGATCAATGGCGGCGGCTGGCGGATTTCCAGGGAAACCCCTGGCCTGTCTTCGCACACACGCGCGTCCGGCTCCGCGCACGAAAACACCAGCGGACACTTCCCCCGCCTCACTTTCCCGCTGGCGGCCGCACCGCGTTTTTGGCCTGCCACTTGAGCCGCCCGCAATTCGCTTTGATCCGCGACGCGAATTCCGCAGGGTCGCGCTCGCGCAGCGCGCTCATCTGGCCGATGCCGCTCTCCGCGCGGCTCCATCCCACCTGCCAGTGCCGATCGAAGTCGGCGGGATCATGCAGCAACTTTCTCAGCCGCTGTTTGTACCCCTCGACGCGCTCGGCCGACGCCCCGCACAGCGCCTGCGCGAAGTGAGCCCGCTCGCCCGCCGTTTCGGCCTTGGTATCCGCGGGGACCTCGGCGGCCATCGTCGGCTCCTGACTATCCGCTGCCGCACCCAGGGATTTCCCCACACCTTCTCGCCGTTGTCCGCCGTCTGGCGCAAAAGTGTCTTTAATAGACAGCAGGATGGCGTTTTCGCGCGCTATCTGCCCGACTGTCTGGACGATACACGGTGTTACGCTGGAACAAGCAGCCTTCGCAGCAGTGAGCCGCCGTTCAGCGGCAGATTCGAACGCCAACAGAACACGCCGCGAAGCGCACATGGCCAATGAAAAAGGCGAAACATCGCTGCGGGAGCGACTGCGATGGAATTTAAAACATATACCGTACTGACGCTATTGGTGTGCAGCAGCACTGCCTTCGCATGGCAGCCGCTCACCTATCCGATCCGAAGTCAAAGCCCCTATCGGCGCAGCGTCGACACCGCGCTGTGCTACGCGGAAGCGACCCGGGTGACCAAGGTCAACATAGTGCGCGAACCGCAGATTCCACAGCCTGCTGCACCTGCCAGCAAAGCCTCGTCGACCGGCGCACCGGCGCGTCCGCCATTACCACCCAGCACTTTCTCAACCGCGCCGATGAGCGCGAGCATGCCGGCCGCTGCGACCGAGCCCGGCGCGAAGGCGCCAGCGCCGACCGCCGCAACGGCCTCGGGCGCCTCGGCGGCGAAACCAGCGAGCACGCCAGCCACCGCCGCGATGGCGGCTTCGGGGACGATCGCTGACCTCGGCGCATCGGAGGCGGCGATGGCCAGTTCGCCACAGGCGAACGCGGCGTCCGCTGTGAAGCTGCCACCGCTGCCGGCACCCGAGCCGCCCATGACACGGTACTGGGCCGCGTACGGCGCATGCATGCAGGCACGGGGTTACGTCGTCGCCCAGTAGCGATCCCTGCGTGCAAATCTCGTTGCCGCGCCCCGTTCTTCGAATCGTGGCGTCGACATTCGACGCCCGTTAGCGACTTGACCATGCTTAGCGATATGACCTCCAATCAGCCAGGTTCCCGGCGATGCGTCCAGTGCGGTGCGCCGCTAGCCGGCCGCTTTTCGCCTTGTGCTTCGTGCCGGGCGCTGCCGGCCGACACGTTCGACGCACGCGCCGCATCATCGCGGGAATTGCAGATTCCGTTGAATCATCCTCGCTCGATGCTCGCCACGACACTGCCACCGCGCAGAATCTGGAGTCCGACGTCGCGCGCGCTGGTCAAGCGCTACGACTCGATCGAAGAGCCCGCGGGCCCGACGAGCGCCTATCAGCGGTTGCGCAAGCCTATGGTGGTGGGAGTGTCGGTGCTAGTGGCGACATCCGCTGTCTATCTGGGCTTCGTCCATAGCGACGATTTGCGCGTGGGTACACCGATCGCGGTCGCCGGCAAGGTGCAGTCGCAGAACGGCAAGCCGTCCATTCCCGTTGCCGGGCGACCTGCAGCGGTCGTCGCTCAGCGGCAAGCCACCGTGGTCGCTCAGTTGCACCCCGCCGGCGACGCGCAGCAGAAGCCCGGCGTCGTAACGCAGCAGCAGCCCGCCGTCGTTGCCCAGCCGCAGTCAGCCGTCCCCGCTCAGCGACCGCAAGCGGTCCTCGCGCAGCAACAACCCGCCATCCTCGCGCAACAGCAGCCCGCCATCGTCGCCCAGCAGCAGCCCGCCGTCCCCGCTCAGCGACATCCAGCGGTGCTCGCGCAGCAACAGCCCGCCGCCATCGCGCAGCAACAACCAGCGGTCCTCGCGCAGCGGCAGGCTGCCGTCGTCGCCCAGCAGCAGCCTGCCGTCCCCGCTCAGCGACAGCCAGCGGTGCCCGCACAGCAACAGCCCGCCGCCGTCGCGCAGCAACAGCCAGCGGTCCTCGCGCAGCGGCAGCCCGCAGTCGTCGCCCAGCAGCAGCCTGCCCTCCTCGCTCAGCGACAGCCAGCGGTGCTCACGCAGCAACAGCCCGCCGCCGTCGCGCAGCAACAACCAGCGGTCCTTGCGCAGCGGCAGCCCGCCGTCGTCGCCCAGCAGCAACCCGCCGTCCCCGCTCAGCGACAGCCAGCGGTGCCCGCACAGCAACAGCCCGCCGCCGTCGCCCAGCAACAGCCAGCGGTCCTCGCGCAGCGGCAGGCCGCCGTCGTCGCCCAGCAGCAGCCCGCTGTCCCCGCTCAGCGACAGCCAGTGGTGCTCGCGCAGCAACAGCCCGCCGCCGTCGCCCAGCAACAACCAGCGGTCCTCGCGCAGCGGCAGGCCGCCGTCGTCGGCCAGCAGCAGCCCGCCGTCCCCGCTCAGCGACAGCCAGTGGTGCTCGCGCAGCAACAGTCCGCCGTCGTCGCCCAGCAACAGCCCGCCGTCCTCGCGCCGCAGCGACCAGCCGTCGCCGCGCAGCGACAGCCCGCCATCGACGCGCCAAGACTCGCGTCGTTGCGTTCCTCTTCAGTTACACCCCCGGCCACATTGCCACCCGCTCAGCGCCGCGTCGCGCTGGCCACGGCGGAACCCGGGCGCGCCATCGACAATCAGCCAATCAGCCAGGCGGATAAACTGCGCGCCGAGGTGTCGAGGTATCTGAGAGCCGCGCGTGTCAATCTGCAAGCGAACAATCTGTCGGCTACAAAATCGCGCCTCGCGGCGGCCATCGCCGCACAGCCCGACAACCGCGACGCACTGCGCATGCGCTCCACGGTGCGTACGCGCGAACAGCAGCGGGATGCGCTACTCAGCCTCGCGCACGGCTGCGGTTACGTCGGGCATTGGACATGCATGACGCGCAACGCCAGCATTGCCCTGCAGATCGATTCGAGCAGCAAGGAGGCACGGCGTCTCGCGACACTGTCGATGCACGAATCCGCTCCCCCAAGCGCGGCGCCTGCAATCGACGCTGAGCCCGAGCCGTTGCCCGCCATCCGCGGCATGATCGCGCATCATTGACGTTTCGCCGACCGGCTTCGGCGAGTCACGCTCTTCGCCGCGCAACGCTCGCGGGGTACGTTAACGCGCCGCGGAGGCGAAACTCACCTGCCGCGCAATCGCAGGGCAGCGGACGCAGTATCCCTAAGCGTCAGACCGGCGCGCGAGCGTTGTGCGGCTGCTTCAGCGCGACGGCATCGCGACCACGTTCGACTCAGCCAGCACGGTCGCGACACCGGAGCGCGGGGCGGCAACCTGGACGTGCCCGGCGATGCCCCTCTTTCTCCAGCGCAATGACCGCGCGCTGATAGTCGGGGGCTTCAACCACGCCACACAGCACGAGACGCGCACCGCTCACCTGCTCGAGCACTTCGCGAAACGCACGGACCGTCCACGGTGGATTATTTATCGCCGCATACCTACCGATCTGCGCGACCTGCGCAGCAGCGTCGCTGGACCCGGCGCCGTCGGTGAACAAAAGCAGCGCGAGGTCGACGCCGTCGGGACCACGGTCATCGATGGATGCATGCCGATGGCCTGCACATAGTCCGTCACACTTTGGCAGTGACCGGCCTCGCCCGGTCGCCAGAACCCGGCCAACCAGCGACGAATGCGGTCCGGGCAACTGACAACCGGCGAGATTTCCTCACAATGGATCGGTGCGCGACCGTCCGCGATAGACCGACGGCAAAACAACGTCGACGGGGAGGATCAGCAATGCGCCATAAGTATGCAACGCCCTGGATATGGATTTTTCTCCTCCCGCTCGCGCTGGACTATCAGGGGACCGACGCGAACCCGGCCCACTTCGCGCCACTCTTGCTGGTCTTGCTGTCGATGGCCGCGGGCCTCGCGCTGTTGCTGATCGCCCCCCGCTTCCGCGTACCTTCGCGACTGCGTTCGGTCGTCACAATCAGCACGCTGCTCTGCGTGTTCGGCAGCATCGTCTCCCAACTGGCTCAGGGCAATGACACCGGCAACTATCTGCACACCTTGCTGCCCTTCGTGCTGTTCATGCTCGGCTACTTCGTCGCTAGCCGCCCGTGGAGCGAATACCGGCTCGCGCAATTCGAAAAGGCGTTGTTTCTCGCCAGTGTGATCAGCCTCGTGAGCACCTTTTTCTATGGGATGGCCGCGAGCGGCGGTCTCGATGAGGTGCGCTTGAGGATCGTGTCCGTGACGCTGCTCGGATTGCAAGGCGTGCTGCTGCACGAATTCGTCGTGGCGCGGCGCTTCTCGTTCTACACCGTCGCTGCATTCGCGGCCACCGTCCTCGTCGAATTGGTGAGCGAGACCCGGAGTCTGCTGGTCGGCACGGGCCTGCTGTTCCTGCTCGCGACGGCGCTGAGGGCGCCGACCATCCGCCGCATCAGGCACATGCTTGCCCCTGGCCTGGTCGTGGGCGCGGTGCTGGCCGGCACTGGCGGCATCGCGGCCTGGAGCTTTCCGGACGTCGCGCAGCAGTGGACGCAGCACATCTTCGCATCCGGGGAAGCTGTCTCAGGCAAGGATCCGACCGCGATCGCGCGTCAGTCTGAAATGCGCAATCAGTACGACCAGGTGACCTCGTCGGCAAGCACGTTGCTGTTCGGCGAGGGCTATGGGCACGAGTATCGTTATTCACCCGTCCATCTGCCCGGCCTCGCGGGTCAGTTCACTGAAGAGGATCTGAACCCGATCCATGAGTGGGCCGCAGGTCACAACTTCTGGGTCTATCAACTGTTCGCCGGCGGCCTCGTGTTCGGCATCGGTATGCCGCTGGCGATGCTGGCCGCGCTGGCGATCTGCTTTTTCTCCTACCGCTACTGGCGCGCCGTCGTGCCCGAAGCGCCGCTGCTGCCGGTACTCGGTCGCGCGATCATGCTGTTCGCCGCATTGCCGGCGACCTCGATCGGCGGCAATCCGCTCGGCCCGCGTTTCTCCGGCCTGGTGTTCGGCGTCGCGCTCGGCCTGATGATCGCGACCCACGCACGCTTGCAACGCGCGCTGCCGGCGCGCGCGAAGCGCCCCGCATGGCCGCCGCAGCAGTGTTCGGCCGCGATGCCCGATTTGCCGGGCCGCGTTCATCCCGGCATGGGGCGCTCCGATCTCGCGGTCACGCTCGGCATGTCGCATCCGGTGGGCGCCCCGTCCGAGTCGAAGCCGTCCGGCGCGCTGGTGCCGCGCAACTCGCCGGCGCCACACGCCAATCGACCGACGATCGCCCGATGAAAGACCTGCCGCAGGTCGGGCCGAACGCGCGGACTGGAAACGGAAACGCGGCCCGGCAGCTGTCGCCGGGTGCGTCACAGGTCGCCACTTCGACGTAGTGCCCGGCTTTGGGGTTGGCC
This sequence comes from Paraburkholderia panacisoli, assembly GCF_008369935.1. Lineage (GTDB taxonomy): Bacteria > Pseudomonadota > Gammaproteobacteria > Burkholderiales > Burkholderiaceae > Paraburkholderia > Paraburkholderia panacisoli. Next base: position 64,077 of record NZ_VTUZ01000037.1, read on the forward strand.
ATGCCGCTTAGGTGCACGCCGGCCGGTATCGCGCATTGCGATGGTGTGCAGGCAAGCGTTTGGGGGGCTCCGCGCGCAAAGCGCGGCGCAAGATAGATTCAACTCCACTTCATCTTCCTGGGGGCCACGATGACCACTCCGATTCGGCATGCTGCGGCATGGATGCTGATCGCCGTTGCAACCTGCGCCGTCCCGGCTTTCGCGCAGAATAACGCTGCAACCGCCGCGATGACGGCCCGCGCTTACGGCGCCGAGGCGCCGGCTCCCTTCCGCCAGACCGAAAACAATCGAAACCGCGAACAAGAGTTGCTCGGCGCACCACGCGAATACGGTGACGGCGACGGCGGTACGCGACGCAATATCGACGATGCGCAAAGCGCTGCGCTACTCGACCAGAACCGCATGACCATAACGGGCGGACAGCCCGCAGCCGGCAAAGGTCAACGCACAGCGCCGGGGGCCGCCCACAACCCGCTGCGCGTCGCCGCCCAGGCCGGCCGTCCGAATGTGGGCGCAGCCCTGCTGCCCGCAGGCGCGGCGAAGAAGAACGCCTACGCCGATCCGTACGGCGCAGGCAAGCGCTCCGTCTACCGCTCGCCGTGGTGAGATCGCAGCGATGAGATGACCGCGTGCCGGATCAATGCCGCGCGGCCTCCTTCACGTCGGCCGGTTTAAGGTCGCCGGCCTCAGCCGTTGAAGGTTGCGCATCGAGATACGCCGCCCTTGCCTTCACCCGTTTCACGCCCCCTGACAAAACAGGCTGGCGAGACGCCGCGCGAAAGCAGCGGCACCACGGCGATCCATTCGCTTTCAATGAAGGGGTTGACGGCCGCCTGATCCGTGAGGTGAAGCTCGGACCGCGTCCGCGTAATGACGCTCCAGTAGCCGTCGGCGGCAAGCCGACGGACGAGCGCCGAGCCAGGCACGCCACGGTGCCCCGCGACGAAGCTGCGTGCCTGCTCGTTGATTGCAGTTACTCGTGGTGCTCCAGCGCGGTGAAGCCAGCCAGCGTGACGAGCGCGTCGCGGCGTGCGATCTGGTAGTCCGAGCGCACCATTTCCTTGACCATCTGCTCGAACGACGTGGTTGGCTGCCAACCCAGATTGGCGTGCGCCTTCGACGGATCGCCCAGCAGCGTTTCGACCTCGGCCGGCCGGAAGTAGATCGGATCGACCCGCACGATCACGTCGCCGGGCGACATCCTGATCTCGCGCCCTTCGACCTTTTCGACAATGCCGACTTCATCCACGCCAGTGCCTTCGAAGCGCACGGTGATGCCCAGTTCAGCGGCGGCATGCTGAATGAACTGCCGCACGCTGTACTGCACGCCGGTGGCGATCACGTAATCCTCGGGCTTGTCCTGTTGCAGCATCAGCCATTGCATCTCCACGTAATCGCGAGCGTGGCCCCAGTCGCGCAGTGCCGACAGGTTGCCGAGATACACCGTCTTCTGCAGGCCAACCGCGATGCGCGCGATCGCGCGGGTGATCTTGCGCGTCACGAAGGTCTCGCCGCGCACCGGCGATTCGTGATTGAACAGAATCCCGTTGCACGCGAAGAAGCCGTAGGCCTCGCGATAATTGACCGTGGTCCAGTAAGCGAACAGCTTGGCGACCGCGTACGGGCTGCGCGGATAAAACGGCGTGGTCTCGTTCTGCGGCATCTGCTGCACGAGCCCGTACAGTTCCGACGTGGACGCCTGATAAAAACGCGTTCTCTCCTGCAAGCCGAGAATCCGCATCGCTTCAAGGATGCGCAAGGTGCCGAGACCGTCCGCGTTGGCCGTGTATTCCGGCTCCTCGAACGACACCGCAACGTGGCTCTGGGCCGCGAGGTTGTAGATTTCGTCGGGCTCGATGCGCTGGATCACGCGCAGCAGGCTGGTCGAGTCGGTCAGATCGGCGTGGTGCAGAAAGAGTCGTTGCTCCGGGTCGTCGTGCGGATCGCGGTAGAGATGATCGATCCGGTCTGTGTTGAACAGGGACACCCTGCGTTTGATGCCGTGGACGATATAGTCCTTGGCGAGCAGCAACTCAGCCAGGTACGAGCCGTCTTGTCCAGTAATGCCGGTGATCAGCGCAACCTTGCGTTTCATGGAACCTTCTCCCAATTAAGTTTTTCCGAGGCCTATGCCAACCCCAACCCGAATACGAATACCCGTTTCAATGCCAATCTCTAGGTGTGAACCGACACCGCGGCGCGGTCCGGCATCCTCCCGGACACCCTGCCTTCATCCGGCAATGCTGTCGTAGCCGTAATAGCCACCCTGATACCCCGAGCCGAGGAACGCACCTTCCTGCGGCACATCGGTCAGCAGCACGCCCCGCATCGCCACCCCGCCATTGCGCAACCGTTTGGCCGTCTCGACGATCTCGTTGACCGGATGGCGGCCGTGGCGCACCACCAGCAGCGTTGTGCCCGCGTATTTGCCGATCAGCGTCGAGTCGGTCACCGCCAGAACCGGCGGAGTGTCAACGATAACGAGGTCGTATTGCGGCTTCAGTTCGGCAAGCATCATTTCGAAGCGTTTACTCATCAGCAGTTCGGCCGGGTGCGCGGGCAAGGTACCCTTGGCGAGCACGTCGAGACCTGGCAGCACGTCGCGCTGGATCATCGAGTTGAGATCGCCGCCGCGCAGCACGTCGGACAGACCCGGCTGATGAGAGATGCCAAAGTGCGAATGCACGTCGCCGCGGCGCATGTCGCCGTCGATAATCAGCACCCGCTTGTTCGCCGACGCCACCAGCGCCGACAGGTTCACCGACAGGAACGACTTGCCGGAGTCGGGCCGCGAACCGGTGATCATCACGACGTTGTTCTCCGCGTGATCGAGCGATAGCTGCAACGAGGTTCGCAGATTGCGCACGCCTTCAACGGCGAGGTCTTCCGGCGCCTGCTGCGCGAGCACATGCTGCCCGCGACGGCGCAGCGAAACCTTGTGCTGCAGGCGCAGCTGGGTCTGGCTGCGCGGCACGACTGCGAACACCGGCAGGCCGAGCATCCCTTCGAGTTCGTCCGGACGCTCAACGCCACCGAACATCGCGCGCTTGACGAAGATCAGCAGGATGCCGAGCGCGAGACCGCCACCGAGTGCGATCAGAATGACCTGCATGCGCTTCGGGCGCACGGGTTCGTCGGGGGCTTCGGCGAAATCCACCACACGCACCGTGCCGACCTGGCCCGCCTTCGCCATGCGCAGCTGCTGCGCACTGTTGAGCAGGTTCGTGTACTGCTCCGTGCTGACGTGCACGTCGCGCAACAGGCGCAGCGCGGTCTGCTCGTTATCGGGCATAACTGCGACGCTGCGGTTCATGCTGATCTGCGCGCCCTGCAACGCGGCGATTTGCGCATCGAGCGCGGCCACCGCCGGATGATTCGCCGTGAAGCGCTGCGACATCTCCGCGCGTTGCTGCTGCAGGTCGAGCAACTTGGTCTTGTTGTCGACGATCTGTTGCAGCAGCAGGCGGCTTTCCTCGCCCAGATCGACCGCGCCGTGCGCGTTACGGAACTTGTTGTAGCGCTGCTCCGCTTCGTCGAGATCCTTGCGCGCGCCCGGCAGTTGCTGATCGAGGAAGGCCAGCACCTGCTCGCCTGCGGTCGACCGGTTCTCCCTGTCCTGACGCACGAACTCGCGCGCCACGCTGTTGACGATCGCCGCAGTCAACGCACTGTCGCCGCCTTCGAGACTCGCGCGAACCACGCCGGACTGCTGCGAGGTTTCCTGCACCAGCAGCGCTTTTTGCAGGCGGTTGACGGTGGTCAGCGTCGACGCGCGCGACAGTTCGAAACGCGAGCCGGGCGCGCCCACCAGCTTGTCGACATGCAGCGCGATCGGGCCGTCGGCGGTATCGGTTTCGACCGTCTCGCCGACCCGGCCCGACAAGATCGCAATGCCGTTGCGGTCACGCAGCACGTACGTCCCCTCGGCGCCCGCAATCAGCGTGAAGGTCGTGTCGTACATCTCCTTCGACGTGTCGAAACGCGATACCGCAATGCTCTGGTTTCCCCATGCGAAGCCGGACAGGTTGATGAACGACGGCAGCCTGAAACCCCACTGGCCGTTCACCAACCCCGCGATCATCCGGCCGATGACCGGAAAATAACGCGGCGTCGCAGTGATATCGAGGTGCAGCTTTCTAACCGTGTCCTCCGTGACCACGCGCGATTTCAGCAATTCGATCTCGGCCGCGGTCGACGGCCGGGTGTCGAACATGCCCGTGAGCTGCGGCAAGGAAGCGTTGCCGTTCGCATTGGCATTGGCCGCCTTGTCCTCGACGTGGAACAGCACGTCCACCCGATACGTCGGCGGCGCGAGGAACGCATACGCGCAGCCCAACGCGAGCGCGATCAGCGTCACCGTCAGGACGGTGCGCCAACCGCGCACGATCGTGCGAAGGTAGTCCGACAAATGAAGCTCGTCCGGTCCGGACACGTCGGTGTAGCCGGTGTAGCGGTTTTCATAATTGAATGCCATGTTGTTCACCCGCCAAAGCCCGCCGGTTATGGGTTCACGCTGCGCATGCCATCATTTCGTCAGCACCACGCCCGTCACAGCCGCATTGATCGCCGGCAGCAGCAGGTTCAACACACGGTTGAAGCGAACCAGTCCGCCTTGGCCGACGTACACGATGTCTTTCGGCTGAAGCTCGAACTGATTGGCGAGCACCATCGACACCGGCGACGTCGCATCGAGGTGATAGATCTGCGGCGCTTCGCTCGTCGAATTGCGAATCACGAACAATTGCTTCGCCGCCGCCGTGTTGGAGTCGAAGCTGCCGCCGTCGGAGATCGCTTGCGACAGCGTCAGCGAACCGTTGCGCATCGGCAGGACGGTCGCCGGCTTGTTGACCTCGCCCATCACATACACGCCGCTGTCTTCACGCGCCGCCACTCGCACGATGTCGCCCTGTTGCAGATAGATCTGCGACGGATTCTTGCCGCGCTTGATCAGATCGTCCAGGTTGAGCGAATAGACGACGCCATTGCGGATCAGTTCGACGCGGCTGCGGTCCCCAGTCGGGTTAAAGCCGCCGGCCTGGTTGATCGCCATCGTCAGTGACATCGGGATGTCGTTCAGCGGTTGCGCGCCAGGCGTGTGCACTTCACCGTCCACATAAACCTGCGAATTGCGGAACGAAGCCACCCGCACCGTCACTTCGGGCTTCTGGTACACCTTGCTCAGACGCTTGTACAACTCCTTCTGAATCGTCCCGACGTCCTGGCCCGCTACATGCAAGGTGCCCGCGTACGGGAACTGCACGTTGCCGCTTTCGTCGATCAGGAAGCCGGGAGTCGCATCCGAACTGCGCGTGCTCTGCGTCGGCTGTCCAAGCGCGGCGGCGAGTTCCGGGTGATCCCATACGACGATCTGCAGCACGTCACCGGGACCGGCCCTGTACACGGGCGGCTTGCCGAACAGCGCGAGCGTCGCCGGCGGCACCTGCGCCGACGTCTGATCCGCATTCAATTTACGTACCAGCGCGAGGTTGATATCGGTAATCGGTACCGTCTGCTGCTGCGAGGGTTCCGTGCTGAAGTCGCCACCCGTGTCCTGAATCGCGGCCGGTGTGATCATTCGTTGGCCTGGTACGATGCTGCATCCGGACAACAGCGTTGCAGTAGCGAAAACCAGGAGACTTCCCGTGCGTAGTCCAAGTGAGCTCATGATGTTTCCTCCGTACGCCAGAGCGACTGTTCTCGGGAGAGGCAGCGCCCAGCAGCGTGTTTGTTAACTACGTCTTAGTAAGCGTTTCGATGCACCAGTCCGGCCACTATCGTCGCGCCGATGATCCGCATGTCGAGTGCGAACGACCAATGACCCAGGTAATACAGATCATGTTCGACGCGGCGCTCCATTTTCTCGATGCGGTCGGTCTCGCCACGAAAGCCGTTTATCTGCGCCCAACCCGTAATGCCCGGCTTGATTCGATAGCGATTGATATAGCCCGCGACCACTTTCTGATAGAGGTCGTCGTGCTCGAGTGCGTGGGGACGCGGTCCGACGACCGACATGTCGCCACGCAACACGTTGAAAAATTGCGGCAGCTCGTCGAGGCTCGTGCGGCGCAGGAACGCGCCCACTTTAGTCACACGCTTGTCATGGCGCGTGGCCTGACTAAGGGTGCCTTTGGCCTCGGTATGCAGCCGCATTGAGCGGAACTTGTAGATCGTGAAGACGCGGCCGTCCGCGCCCTTGCGCTTCTGTTTGAACAGCACCGGCCCGCGCGACGAGAGCTTCACCGCGATTGCGATGCCCAGCAAGAGCGGCGCGAGGCAGAACAGCGCGGTGGCCGCGAACAGGCGGTCGAAGACTTCCTTCTTCAGCATCGAACTGGCGGACAGCGGCGAGGCGACCAGATTGATCGCCGGCACGCCGAGCAGATCGACCACGCCGCTTCCTTCGAACAGCGCGTGGCTGCGCACGTCCGGCACGAAGCGGATGTTCACCAGATCGTCGCGGAACTCGCTGATCAGCGAGCAGATCAGCGGCTCTTCGCTCAGCGAAAGCATCAGCCAGAGTTCATGCACGTCGTTCGTGCGGATGTAGCCGGCGAGCGCGTCGACGGTGTCGAACACGGGCACGCGCGAGTTCGTCACGGCCGACACGTCCGACCGCGTGTTGTAGACGGCCGTCGCGCGAAAGCCGGCAGTCGGCGCGGATTCGATGCGGCGAATGATGGCGTCGCATTGCGAGCCGCTGCCGACGATCGCGACCTGGTGCAGATTCATGCCGGCGCCGCGAGCACGCGCCAGCACCGCGTGCGTGATCAGCCGGTAAGCGATCATGAGGCCGCCCGTGGTCGCGGTCCAGTACGAGAACCACAGCCGCGACACGAGGTCGATGCGATGCAGCGAATACATCAGCACGAGCGCGCAGCACTGCACAATCAGCCACGCGAGCGACACCTGGCCGGCCAGCGCCCGCTTCGAGCGGCCGCGCCACGATTCATAGACACCGAACGCCGGAAAAATGGCGAGTGAGAACGCGGCGGAAAACATCACCAACGCCCAATAGAAACCGGTTTGAGCGAGATAATCGAAGCGGATCTGCGACGCCACCGCCGCTCCCGCCAACACCAACGCGACATCGAAAATTCGCGCGAGCAAATCCTGAAACTTGCGCATTTTGCTTACCTCGTTCTTGCCGTTCTTGCCGTTCCTGTCCGGGAAAGAGTGGCGGCGTGCTGCTTACGAGCAGCGGCCGTAGTTGTCGTTGAACCTCACAATGTCGTCTTCGCCCAGATAGGCGCCTGACTGGATTTCAATGATTTCGAGCGGCACCTTGCCGGGATTTTCAAGCCGGTGGCGCGTGCCGAGCGGGATGTAGGTCGATTCGTTTTCGCTGAGCAGGAACTGCTCTTCGCCGCGCGTGACGAGCGCCGTGCCGCGCACCACCACCCAGTGTTCCGCGCGGTGGTGATGCAGTTGCAGCGACAACTTCGCGCCCGGCGTCACCACGATGCGCTTGACCTGGAACCGCTCGCCACGGTCGATGGAATCGTAGAAACCCCAAGGGCGGTGCACCTTGCGATGCGCGTCGGCCTCAGGCGCGTGCTCCGCCTTGATGCGCGCGACCAGCCCCTTCACGTCCTGCACGTGGGAGCGGTCGACCACCAGCACGGCGTCCGAGGTTTCCACCACCACGACGTTGGTCGTGCCGACGCATGCAACCAGCCGCCCTTCCGAATGCGCGTAACTCGCCACCGCGCCTTCGAACGCGACCCGTCCGCGCCCGGCGTTGCCGTTGGCGTCCTTGTCCATCGCGGCCCAGACGGCATCCCATGAACCGAGGTCGGACCAGCCGGCATCCAGTCTGACGACGACACCCGCAGGCATTGACGCCGGTTCGCCGTCATGCGCGCCGTGCGTGCCGTCGATCGGGCCGGGCTCGGCGCCTTTGGTCAGACGCTCCATCACCGCGTAGTCGATCGAATTCGCCTGCACGCTGAGAAACGCCTCCGGCTGCGGACGGAACATCGCGCCGTCGGCGCTGCCGCCGGCGAATGCGCGTTCGCACGCCGCGTGCATGTCTGGATGCAGGCGCTTCAGCGTCTCGAGCCACACGCTCGCGCGAACGATGAAGATGCCGCTATTCCACCAGTACGTACCGGCCGCGACATACTGCGCGGCGATTTCTTGCACTGGCTTCTCGACGAAGCTGTCGATTGCGTGACCGCCGTCGCCGAGTTCGGCGCCGATACGGATATAGCCGAAGCCCGTATCCGGTCGCGTGGGCGGCACGCCCAGCGTCGCGATCGCACCGCGCTCCGCGTAGCGCGCGGCGCACTCCAGTGCGCCCTGCAAGACCTGCACGTCGGCGATCGAATGATCGGCCGGCATCACGACCAGAATCGCGTCGCCGCCGTCCGCGCACGCGAGCGATGCCGCCAGCGTCAACGCCGGCGCCGTATCGCGGCGCGCCGGCTCCACCACGAGACGAGCCTCGACACCGTTTTCGTGAAGCTGGTCAGCAATCACGAAGCGATGTTCTTCACCGCACACGATAATCGGCGAGGCGTCCACGCGCCAGTCGCCCGGAAAGCCGTCCATGCGTCGCGCAGTGGCCTGCAGCAGCGAGTCAGAGCCGACCACGTCGATCAGTTGCTTCGGAAAGTTTTCGCGCGACACCGGCCACAGCCGCGTGCCGGAGCCGCCTGCGAGAATGACCGGGACGATGTGCGCGCAAGGCGCGCGGACCGCTCCGGCCGCCGCGTCGCCCGGTCCAGGCAACGCGGCGCTTTCAGCTCCCTCATTCGACATATTCGGATTCCTTATGATCACCAAAGGTCCAGCGATTTACTTGCCCCACAACGTGTTGCTCGCCCGGCCGTCAGGCCGGCTCCGTTCGCGCTACTCGCCGACCATGCGGCGGCTTTGAATTCTGAATTCGGTGGGAGAAATTCTCATCCGCTTGCGGAACACCTTCGCAAGGCGGTCACCGTTGCCCATGCCGGTGCGCCGGGCAATCTTGTCGACCGGCAATTCCGATTCGATCAACAGGCTGCACGTCACCGCGAGGCGTTCGTGCAGCAGAAAGCTCGACGGCGTGATGCCCATTTCCATCTTGAAGCGGCGTAGAAAGTTGCGCTCGCTCATCGCGGCGAACTGCGCGGCGTCGGCGATCGAAATCGCCTGCTGGCAATTCGCCTGCAGCCAGCGGGCAGCCGCGCGCACTTTATCGCCAGGGCTCAGACCACCGTCTTCGCCCAGGAGCGGCGCGAGGTTCGAGCACGAATCGGCGAGCAGGCGTTCGGCCACCGTGCGCGCGGTGGCGCCGCCAAGGTCGCGCTTGATCATCGCCAGCGCGCTTCGCATCGATTCGTGACGGTCGCCCGCATCGGCGGCCGATTCAGGCGCTCGCGCGCCGTTCGTCTGCTGGGTGGAATCGCCGCCTTCCTTGCGCTCGGGTGCGTAAGCCACGTCCAGCAGCGCACGCCCCTCCGCGATCGGCCGGATCATGCCGGTGTTGTGCCGGACACAGCGCAGCCATGCGATCAGCCGCTCGTCGTCAGCGGCCGCGAGGGCACCCTTGCCGCCCGCCAGGTACAACGCATCGAAGCCGCTGGAGTGCCGCGCGTCAAGCCCATCCGTCCATACCCGCAGTGCGGACGACGACGTCACCATGCCGCCATCGGCCGAGAGAAAGGAAACCTCGTACAACCAGGCGCCCGAGCCGGACGTAGCCAGTTCATTCGCTGCCTGGAAGACCTCGGCAACAACGCCTGCGCCTTGCAGCGAGCAGTCGTTGAACAACAATATCGCGATGCGACGCACACCCTTGTTCGGAGCATGCGCCCAGCCCAGCATTGCAGACTCGAGACTCGCGCAGGTCATAGTCATCCTTTCAGCAGAAACGGAGTAACAAGTCACTTTTTACCGCCACAATAAGGTCGGCTCTGTTCGGTGCATCATAGTGACGGGCACATTCAGCATTTAGCCGCCATGTCCGAAAAGCGCAGACAGGCCGGTGTCTCGGTGACATGGCCGGATGGCGCAATTCGGGATCCCGCAACTGCGCTGCTTCGCAATTAATCAGGCCGCGATTCGCTATGAATGAATCGGCATTTTGCGAATCTTAATGCAAACAAAACGGGGATTGCGTACGGCAGCGCACACTACGCGACTACTCGAAAATGGCGCACTTACAATTTGACTCGACTCCTGTCAGGTCCGTAATAAGTGATTTTTTGCCACGAGGCCGCCGCCTTGAGTGTAGACGTCCTCCCCCGCCAGCACTTACAGAGCGTCGATGCGGGCGGGTTTCTTCTGAAGATTTATATGGCCGGCACGATTAAAAAAGGCATCCAGTATAGTCACTTTGAAAGCCGACAATGTTATTTAATTGGTGGTAGTTGGCTAAGCAGAATAGAAAACTGGAGATTAATGTTGCAGATCTGAAACACGGAAATAAGACAGCTTTAGATCGGCCGGCAATAGACACGCCAAGAATCGAATGTGTCAGGTCAGGTCCGGTTCGATTCCGCCATTTAATTGCGGAAAAGCACTATGCGATTTATGCAACAGTTTGCTGGCAGAAGCACGAAGGCCGTATTGACCTGGCGAATTAGAACGCTGCGCAGCATTTCGCCTGTAAAACCCTGGTCAGCACATACAAGTTTCACCGTCGGGCCAGTTACACGTGCTGAACATGACGCGCGAGCTCGGCCACCTGCGCGCGCTCCTGCTCGTTGGCCGGCGTAATGCGCACCGCGAGCAGCATGCCCAGCGAGTCGACAGCCATATGAATCATGCTGCCCCGCTTGCGCTCATAACCGTCGTAACCTGCCCGCGGCCCCATTCGGCGACGTGGTGCAAACGTTCGTCGCTGGAAGACGCATGCCGAGAACAAGACGGGGAAGTTATATCGACCATGGATGCCGCCACGTAAGCCAACCCGACTACGGCGCAGGTCGGCCTCAGAGCACTGACCGGACAAAGTATGTGTTGCTCCGCACGGTCGTCGCAAGTGCGCGCGGCGGAAAATGGCGCGCTAGCGGCGCAATCTGACAGCCTTAGCGCTTGTTGGCGCACATAAGATCTGGCCGGAGACGAGTTAGCATCCTTAACAATACGTTGGAGCCGCGCCTATGAACAGCCTTGCATGGCTAATGATGATCCTCGCCTCGATGGTCGGAGCGGTCCTCTTTGCGACGATCGGCGCAATACTGTTCGCGCTGCTGCTTGCAAACGTGTCGAATCAGCTCACCCGGAACGACGGGCATTATCGGGACTATTGGAACTATTAGTGCGCCGACGGACACCGCGCATCGCACTGCCGCCCGACCTGCGGGAGATTCAATGCTGACTCAAATCGATTTTCTAGAAGTGGTCCGTCTGACACCCCTGGTCTCGATCGATCTGATCGTTAGCGATGCCGAAAGGCGCGTCCTGGTCGGCCGCTGCCGCAACCGCCCCGCGCGCGGTACATGGGTCGTTCCTGGCGGCCGCGTTCTCAAGGACTAGACACTCGACGCGGCGTTCGCGCGCATTGCCGAGGCCGAATTGGGCATCGCGAATCTGGCGCGCTCAACCGCGCGCTTTGAAGGCGTGTTCGAACATCACTACGGTGGCCTGGCATGAAGAAGCCGTAAAGGTTATCTGGATGACGCCGCAGGACGTTAAGGCCAGATATTCGTGCGCGAGCTTTGTCGGTTGAAACCGGGTGGTATTCAACATTAAGGGAAACGACTACAGGCTGGTCGTAGCGATCGCCTACCTCCTCGGAGTCGTCTACATCAAGTTCGTCGGAGCGCATGGTGAGTACGACAGGATTGATGCTGAAACCGTAGAACTGGAGTAACCGAGATGGAAATCCGTCCAATTCACAACGAACACGATTACAAGGAAGCCTTGCAGATAGTATCTGGCCTGGTCGACGCCGACCCAGCTCTCCGCTCTCCGCTCTCCGGAAGGAGACCATATTGAGGTGTTGGCTACCTTGGTGGAGCGTTATGAAGCTGAGCATTTTCCGCTCGATCTTCCCGACCCCATTGAGGCCATCAAGTTCCGCATGGAGCAGGCCGGACTGTCAGCCAGTGACATGCAGCCGTATCTCGGCGACCTGAATTGAGTCTACGAAGTGCTCAATCGGAAACGCGGACTAAGCCTTGCCATGATTCGTCGTCTGAATCACGGGTTGAAGATTCCCGCTGAAGTACTGAAGTACTCATCGGCTAGGAAAAGCAACGCGACGGACTCGATAATGTGCAAGCAGATTACTTCGGCCGGTGTGCAAACAGATCGTGGAATGTGGTGCTGTTGATGCCGCTTGTCGATGCGATTGCACCGATTCGCGGTGTACGTGGGCGACCGCCTCAGAAGCCCAAAGTTATTTACGCCGATCGTGGCTACGACTCCGAACCACATCGCCGGAAACGTCGCAAACGTCGCATCAAGCCGGTCATCGCAAAGCGCCAGATCGGGCACGGCAGTGGTCTCGGCAAATTTCGCTGGGTGGTCGAGCGTCCTCACGCATGGCTCCCCAACTTTCGTCGTCTTCACATTCGCTTTGAACGTCGCGCCGACATTCACGAAGCAGTCCTCAAACTCGGTTGCTCCCTCTCTGCTGGAACATCCTCAGGCGTACGCAGCAGTCTTTTTGAAAAGGTCTTTTACAAAGAGAAATTACCCGGCCGCATCGACCGGCTTCTCTCCGATGATTGATCGCTTCCGCCCTTCGATTACATCAGATGATTAATAGCCCGCGACGAGTGAGTTCTTCCGGAATATCTGGTTTCTCCCATTCCGAAGTTCGTCTGTATCCGCCGACGTGCCTTTCGGAGTCGCCGATTGTTGCGCGCAGCTGTCGCGCGCTGGGCAGCGAAGGCTTGCTGCCTGACTTTTTACGCCGGCATCTCCGCCTTAAGGTCGCGTGCGTCTGATGTCGCAGGACCGGGTTCGCCCCGGCGAAAACGCACCAATTATCCGAGCATAAGCGAAAAATCGCCCTCGAACGGTGCATCGCCGACTGGCTCGCTACCGCACTTGAAATCACTCCGCAAAACGCGATTTTTTTCTTGGGGGTCGAATTCTGAATAACTGTAATCATCCAATCCTCTTATCATCACGAGAAAGTAGGGATCTTGGCGACACACCAATTTATTAGAAAAATTATTACTATTTGTCCGAAAAGTACTATTTCCTGGAGGATTTGGAAAGTACTTCGGGTAGGATCTACCCCGTTCACGAAGGGATACGAAAGAAATTGCGTGCTGCTGCAGCGATGGACATTCGTCTGGTGAAACGTTTGCGCATCCGGTGACGAGAGGTCCGAGCAGCAATCAATGTCGTGGTCACGTCGTCTCCCAACTTTTTAAGGCAGTAGGACGGGCGAATCGCTCGCGGCAGCGATCGACGACGCTCGTCTGCTGGATTGCCGCACGTAGTCGAGCCTGCCGTCGCTCGTTTAATCAGCATTTAAGCTGCGTCCGGGATTCAGAAGAAGATCTTTTTACATAATTAGCATAACGAAGTAAACCGGGTTATCCATAAAACTTATTTATTTTAAAGATTAATGTTTCCGAACCACAACCAAGTTGAAAACACCGTAGTCGACCCCCGAATCGCAGTCCGTCGTAAATTGCTGGCCTCGCTCATCGCAGGCGGCGGTGCTCTAGTTCTCGCCGCGTGCGGCGGTGGCGGCAGCGATTCGTCCGTGCCCGATGCAGTTGCCAATCGCAGCAGAAGGGGTGGGAGCGGCGCCAGCTCGGCTTCCCCCGCTTCTTCCGCCAGCACCGCCGCCAACACGTCTGCCGGCTCGAGTGCGCCGCTGCAAAGTACAATCGGCGCTGCGGTTCAGCAGATGCAGATGGCTCATCAGGCCAAGCCAAACGGCGTTCCAGACGGGGTTGCCTGGGCCATGGCTCCTGTCCTTGAGTATCCGACGCCACCGTCCAACTTCACGGCGATGACCGGCTGGGGCGAGATTCAGTGTGCGGTAGGGGCAGCAAACACAGCGACGGCAGCTACGGTTGAAATGCGCAATTTCAGGACCTATGCCATGGACTCGTCCGGCCAGTTGACTTTGGTGCAGAATCAGGGCTCGCTAGATGGCGCACTGATGCTCCCGACTTTCGCGGACAACACAACCTTTCCCACGCAGCTGACAAACTCGGGCGGGATCACTACGACTACCCTCGATCCGACCAAGGCATTCCATTTTTATCCCGATAGATCGACCATTCCGGCGGGGACGCAACGCCTTGTCGTTACAATGGAAGCCAAAATCAGCGCTCCGGCCGGCGTGACAAATCCCAGTATCGATAACAGTTATATACTCATGCTAGGCGCCGACTGGTGGGAGTCTATGACCGCACAGTGGAACTATTTGACAACCAACTTTCTCTGTGGCAGTGGGCGCTTCGTTTATCTGACGACATCCTGGCAGGCTTTTACGTTCACCTCGATCCAAAATCCATCCGCATCGGTGGCAGCAACGCCTTTCGTCTGTTAATTTAGATCTGCATCAGGAAATCGCCTGTGATCAGTGCGTGTGTGGTTGCGGGTTAGGTCATTCGCGCGATGTCCCACACGAATGCGGCCAGCTCCCGGGCGATGGCGATCACGGCAACGTTGGGATGCTTGCCACGGGCGACCAGTCTGCATACCGCTTGCACAGCCGCAGCTGTGCGTCCCACGCGCGGTCGATGATCGCCTTGGGCAGTCCATCATGGCATTGCTGGATGGCGGGGCTGACCTTGGCGGGGTGACGGTACGACCATGCTGCTTCAACCAGCAGGCGACGCGCATGGCTGTTGCCGACCTTTGTGATACTACCCAGCCTGCGCCTCTGGCCGGAGGAATGTTCGGATGGCGTAAGACCAAGCCAGGCAGTCAGCTGCCGCGGGTGATCGGAAGCGTGACAGATCACCGAGCCCGGCAAGCATGCCGATCAAGGTGGTGAACTGAATACCCCGCAACGTCTGAAGCGTTTGGACTGACGCCCTTCTAAAGGTCAAGTAGCAATTTGAACCTGCGCGATCTGGCGGTTTCTCTGCCGAATGAGGCAGTAGATCTCCCGGGCGATATAGCGCTTGAGACAACGAATCGCTTCACCCTTGGAGTGTCCCTCGCTGACGCGTTTGGCGACATACGCCTTTGTACGAGCGTCAGTTCGTAGTCGACCGATGGCAATGATGTGCAGTGCACTATTGGCAGCGCGGTCGCCGCCGCAATTCAGCCGTTGCCGCGTTACCTTTCCCGAAGACAAGTGCGCTGCCATGACGGAGCGCCGTTACCGCACGAGCTGCGTGAGCGGTTAATGCGCGAGTGCGAACGGCTCGCACTCGTCGAACAACAACTTGCGGCGCTGGAGAAGATGCGACAGGCAAACGTACCAGCACCCGCGCGCCAGCGTTGCGATGCGCTGGCGCGCCTGCAGGGGATTGGCGAAGTAGGCGCCTCGCGCCTTGCCCTCGAGCTATTCTGGCGAGAGTTCGACAACCGCCGCGAAGTCGGTGCGTGCATCGGGCTCGTGCCACAGCCCTACGACAGTGGCGAAAGCCAGGTCGACCAGGGGATCAGCAAACAGGGAAACCGGCGGGTGCGCGCGCTGCTGATCGAGATGGCGTGGACCTGGCTTCGCTACCAGCCCGGCAGCGCATTGGCGAAATGGTTTAACCACCGCACACAAGGTACGGGACCGAACCGACGCGCGCGACGCATCGCAATCGTCGCGGTCGCGCGACGTCTTGCCATTGCGCTGTGGCGCTATCTGAAAGACGGCGTCATCCCTGACGGCGCACAGCTTAAGTCCACATAAGCCCCTAAAGTTCGGCAGAAAGGAGATAAAGGTTTGGCCAGGCAGTGACGTAGCAAACATGGTTGAAGTGAACATGCCCGTGGTCACACTGGGTTGCTGAAGCAACCGAATACTTTCAGATGGGGCATGTTCCCGGGCGAATGATTCCGGCGTAACGCGCATGCAGGATAAGGCTGGTGATACGCCAGCGGATAGAAGGCGGTGAGGATGCTGGTTCTTCTCACGAGCGCAAGGGCGGCTTCAGACCAAACACAGGTCAGACAGGTTATGGAAATTTCGGGAAAAGGGATCTTGACAGAAGTCTGCTCATAGAAGTGTGATCCACCGTCGAGATGTACTGCTACGTCGCCCTCAGGAAGCTCGAACAACATGTCTTTAGAGAAACTGAAAAAACCGATCCCCGCATTGACACGGGAAGTCATATCAGTATCTAGCGATTGCATTCATAGCGCCTATACAACGTAGTAGTACTAACTTAGCATGGAAAGAGAAATAACTTATGGCTGTGATGTTAGCTTAACTTACCCAAAAACGTTGGGCGTCGATGAGGTCGAAAAAGCGACCAGTCGTGCCGTTTTCCGGCAGGAAGCAATACTAGTGCATCACCACCACAAAGGTATGAGTGGCTTTAAGTGTGACGAATCCTTCGCTACGGAATTTCAAACGGCGCCTAAAAATAGCCGGCGACAAATTTGCCCGTATGTGCGGAAGCGCACATACAAGCATCAACCTTTTGCCTCGCTCGGCGAGTCGTTCGCTTTTACTTCTAGAGGGTGTTAGGCACTTTGAGTCGGACCAGGTATCCTGGCGAGATGAAAAACGCAGGCCTTACCCAACGGATGTATCGGATGAAGAGTGGTACTTCGCCGCTCCGTACCTGACCTTGATGAACAAAGACGCACCGCAGCGCCGCTACGAACTGCGCGAGATGTTCAACGCGCTGCGCTGGATCGTACGCGCGGGTGCGCCATGGCGTTTGTTGCCCAATGACTTTCCACCGTGGGAACTGGTCTACCAGCAGACGCAGCGCTGGATTCAGGCAGGCTGTTTCGAGGCGATGGTGAATGACCTGCGTTCGATCATCCGGATCGCGCAAGAGCGGCGTGGTCAACCCAGCGCGGTCATTCTCGACGGGCGGACCCTGCAGTCGACCTGCGAAAGTGGTCCTCGCGCGGGTTACGACGGCTACAAACGCAAACGTGGCAGCAAGGTCCACATGGCGGTGGACACCTTGGGACAGTTGCTTGCTGTGCATGTCACGCCGGCCAACGAACAGGAACGCGCGCAGGTCGGAGAACTGGCGCGTCAGGTGCAACAGGCCACGGGCCAGACGGTCAAGGTGGCGTTCGCTGATCAGGGGTATACCGGCTAAGAGCCTGCGCAGGCGGCACTCGACGAAGGGATCGAGCTTCAGGTCATTAAGCTGCCAGAGGCGAAAAAGGGCTTCGTGCTGTTGCCGCGCCGCTGGGTAGTCGAGCGCAGCTTTGGCTGGCTCAACCGCTTCCGCCGACTGGCCAGAGACTACGAGCGATTGCCCGCAACCTTGGCTGGCTTGCACTTCGTCGTATTCTCCGTGCTTATGCTTGTCCACTTTGCAGCCCTTAACAAAAGTGCCTAACACCCTCTAGGCGGCTTGCGTATTGAGCCTTTCACGACACATGTGATTACTTTCATCAGTATTAAGAAATTTTCTTGGATAGCAGCCAGCCGTATGGTCGTTTTACGACAAGAGATAGTATTGGGTTGATTTGACATCCAATTCGGCTAGCATAGGTTGAGCAAGCGAGGCGATGCGTAAGGGGAACATCTTAGGGACGTCATACGTTTACGCGCGATAGCATCCGCGCCTGTCCGATTCGCCCATGGGGATGGAAGTGACCGTGAACGCGCGTGAATGTAACGCAGTCGATAAATTGGAACGAAGCGATGCTCAATCTTGCGATAAGTTTCGCCTGCTCATTTTTGGCTATTTTCTTGATTGTACGCAGCGAGAACACCCACGCTCGATTCACACTAGACCGGGATCTTGATGGCGTCCAAAAAAATCACGCGTACGCGGTGCCGCGAGTTGGCGGCGCCGGCATTGCATGCGGGGCGATAGTCGTCGCTCTAACAGAGTGGTTGTGGTTGAAAACACAGGTCACGGACTTCGCTATGTTGCTTCTTTGTGCCGTACCGGCGTTCGGCAGTGGCATCGTCGAGGACCTCACCAAGCGTGTTTCGGCCAAAGTCCGGCTGTCAAGCGCCTTGGCTTCCGCCTTGGCCGGAGCCTCCTTGATCCATGCAGTGGTTCTACGAGTCGATCTTCCGTTGTTTGATCAAGGGTTGCATGTGTGGCCTTTAGCAATCGGCCTCACTATGATAGGGGTAGCGGGTTTGACCAACGCGATCAACATCATCGACGGCTTCAACGGACTGGCGGCAGTTGTTAGCATGGCCATCTTTGCGTCGATTGGCTACGTCGCTTATCAAGTTTCTGATGTCCTGATCATGAGCATATCGTTGACCATGGTCGGAGCGCTTAGTGGCTTCGTAATCTGGAATTATCCGATGCCGAAGGTTTTTCTAGGAGACGGAGGCGCCTACCTTGTGGGATTCACCATCGCAGAATCGCTTCTTCTCCTGATCGCACGTCATCCTAGTGTGTCCGCCTGGTATGCCATGGTTGTTGTGATTTATCCTGTGACCGAGACGTTATTCTCAATCTATCGGCGCACGATTGTAAGGGGACGAACAGCCGGCGCGCCGGACGGTCTTCACCTTCATACGCTTGTATACCGGCGGATCGTTGGCAAAGGGCTGGATAACGAGAGTTTGCGCCAGCGGACGCGTCGCAATTCCCGAACATCGATCTATCTTTGGATATTGAATTTCATGGGGGTAATTCCAGCGACGCTCCTCTGGAACACCCGGTTGCCGCTCGCTATCACGATGCTAGTATTTGTAATCTGTTATGTATGGCTCTATTGCTTGATCGTTCGCTTCAAAGCACCTCGATGGCTATTGCTGTTTGGGCGTGACGCGATAGTTGTCTCGACCGCGGTCGAGCAAACCCGAAACTGATGCCTCTCGGAAGCAAGACTCGTATAAGAATGATCAAGCGTGGGTCAAGCAGACGAACGGTTTGAGCGTGCAGTGAGGCGCGACCGTGAGCAACGATGCGTCACCGCGGCAGGAAGCCATTCCATTAGTCGGTTCGATGTTGGCGGAATTCATGTTACCAGCAACCAATTCGCCATACTTCCTATCATGGCCTAAGGTCTTAAGACACTCGTTCAACGCCGCAACATAGCTTTTGAACGTTGGGGATGACATGAAAGAAAAACACCTGTTCATCATGGGAACGCGAGGCATCCCGGCGCAGCACGGCGGCTTTGAGACATTCGCCGAGCGACTGGCGCTCTTTCTGACAAGGCGCGGATGGAGTGTGACTGTCTATTGTCAAGGCCAACTTGGCGATACTCGGATTGGCGAGGATAGTTGGTGTGGGGTAGGGCGAATTTTCGTACCCGTTAAGCGAGAGGGCGCAATGGGAGCGATCGAGTTCGACTTGAAGTCGATCCAGATTGCCGCGAAACGGGAACCCGCGCTCGTGCTGACGTTGGGCTACGGCACGTCGGTTTTCTGCACTTATCTGCGTTGGCGCGGCATCAGAAACCTGATCAACATGGATGGGTTGGAGTGGCGTCGTTCGCAATGGCGTTGGCATGAGCGCGCGTGGTTGTACATGAACGAACGCATCGGTTGCTGGACCGGCAATCATCTGATAGCTGACCACCCGTCCATCGCTGCACATCTCGGGACGCGTGTAAGTCATCGAAAGATCACGATGATCCCCTATGGTGCCGACCGGATCGATGAAAAGACTGGCGACATACCTCGGGAACTAGGCCTCGATAACACGTCGTATGCGCTGGTTATTGCTCGTCCTGAGCCCGACAATTCGATAGTGGAGATTGTTACGGCTTTCTCACGCCGGCCTCGTGGCGCCAAACTCGTCGTACTGGGCAAGTACGATCCGGTCAATAACCCGTATCATCGCAAAGTCATCGATGCCGCTGGCGCCGAGGTGTTATTTCCGGGTGCCATCTACGATCAGAATGTCGTGAAAGCGCTGAGACGTCACGCATTGTTTTATCTGCACGGGCATCAGGTTGGCGGCACCAATCCATCGCTCGTTGAAGCTCTGGGAGCCAGTTCCGCCGTGATCGCTCACGACAACGAGTTTAACCGTTGGGTCGCTGGGCCCGACGCGCGTTTTTTCTCTACTGAATCAGATTGCGATTTGCACATCTCCGCGCTGCTCGCCGATTCCGCCGCCGTGCGTGCGATGCGCGAAGCGAGTAGCCGACGTTTCGACAGCGCCTTTCGGTGGGATAGCGTGTTGGCCCAGTATGAGGCGTTGCTCGAGCGTAATCTGCAAGACCAGAGAAAACCAAAAGCCTCGCCGGTGCACCCGTCACCCGATCCGGCACAGAGTAGTAACGCAGTCCCTGAGTCCGCCGCTAATGCGGGTGTAGCACTCGCAGCGACGGGTACGCGCTCCCATGCTGCGCATACCGAAGGAGAAGAGCTTTAGAGAACAGGAGATACCAAACGATCACTAGCCTCACCAGCGAGCAAGCTTAAAGAGGTCGGCGCTCACCTGTTATCGCCACGAGACCCGCAAGACGGTGAGCGGCGGTATTGTGGAACCCGGTGTTACCGCGGATCGATTGGCTAAGAACGCGGTGACGGTTAGCTGAGAACGTTGCTTTCCGCGGTATCACCCACAAACTGAAAATCCCACCACCACGGCCAAACGTACGCAGGAATTGATGGCGCCCAAGCAGCAACGCAACTCCGAGGCCTGCTTCGTCTAAACAACCTGATCCAGCAAGGCGGCCGGCACGTTATTCAGCAGGCAATCGAGGCGGCATTGCTGGAACAGCAATTGTACGTAAAAACGTTGGACGGACAACGATGAGATCGTTCGCGACGGCTAACCATTACACACTCCGTCCGTCCACCTAGCCCGAAACGCGGGCACGCGCGCCGTTCCCGAGTGCGACGAGGTCCACGGTCCTTGACAGAACCTTCGTGCAGTGCCACCTGCTCAAATTCGATGGTCGCGGCTAGCGCCTCAGGCAAGCCGCAGAAAGCCTTGCGCCACTCTTTTCATTCTATGTGCCGCGAAGAGAGTCATAAATGTCTCGAATCCGCCGATAATGTATCTCAGAGGAGAATTGCTGCTCGGCTTTGCGTCGCGCTGCCCGGCCCATTCCGGGATTGCGGCGTTGCTCCCAGACCGTCCGTACTGCCGTGCAGAGCGAATCCACATCTCCCGGCTCGATGATGTCGCCATCTTCGCCCGGCGAGATCAATTCCGGCAGGCCGCCGATGCGCGTGGCAATGACTGGCCGCCCCATAGCAAAACTTTCGAGAACCGCCATCGGACAGTTTTCATACCATTCCGACGGCAGGATCGATGCAACGGACTGCCCCACCAACGAATAAAGTTCTGAGCCGTCCTTGAAGCCGGCAAAGTTGATGTTAGGGCTTGTGGCAGCCAGTGCCTGAGCCTCGGGAAGAAAATTCCCTTCCCCGATTACCATGAGCGGAATATCCGGCATTTGCATGAATGCCTTGATTAGCGTCCCGACTCCTTTCGATTGCTCAACCCGCCCAAAGAAGACAAAGTAACGTCCGGTCTCCGTTTGTGGCGTGAACTGCGCAATGTCGATGAAATTCGGCACAACCGAAATCCTGCGCGGATCAATTCCGTTCTCCGCCATCCGAGTTGCGCTGAATTGACTCACGGCGATAAATCTGTCAATCGCGTCGACGCTGCCTAGCCATCGGGAAACATATGACTCTGACATGGATATCGCGCTTCGCAGATAAGAACCGCGATTGCATTTATGCACCATCGCTCGCCAATATTCTTTCCCGTGGCATGCCTCACAGAGCGATCCACCGCGACTGCAGCTGTACACCGCGCATATCAGCTTGTAATCATGCGAGGTATGAATGATCGGGATACGCGCATCCTTAAGAACCGGCAAGATCGAGGAAGTCAATTTGCCGTAGTAAATATGAAGATGAGCAATATCGAACCGATTGCCGGAAAGGAGCTTCCGAAGATTGTATTTCGCGGCCGGTGAATAGTGATACTTCAGAACGTCCAGCACCGATGGCGACTCGATGTCCGCCCCGGACGGAAAGTACGTCGCCCACTCCGATGGCTGGTCCTTGTCGCTCTTCGCACAAAACGGAACCACGAGGTTCCCCTCTTTTGAAAGAAGCTCGCCCAGAGAAAGAAAATACCGATCCGAACCGCCTCTCACGAAATGATTATGCGATACGTTCAAGATATGCAATCGTGTGTTCATAATCTCCTCGACGCTTCGTTCGCGCTGGCAACTTAAGTGCCACGCATGTCTTCAGACTAGTTAAGCTCGGAATGCCGGACGCTGCTTGAGAGGGCGCCTGCTGTGAAATATAGAAACGACATCACCAGGAAATTGTTAACCAGGTTGTCCGACAAGAAATAAATACATATAAAGACCACGGGTATTCCTGTGAACTGCCTTCCAATGTTTCTCAATATCAAAACGTTTAGCGTGACGAAGCAAATGAACAAACCGGGACCGAGCTCAAAGAAGAACCTCATATAGTCGTTGTGAGGCACAAGATTGAGATCTGTGAGTTTCACGCTGCTCCCAACACCGAAACCGAATAGTTGATTGATCAGCGGGCCATCCATGTATAGGCCGATCAGATTGACCCAGTGCTTCAGCCGGAAGATCAACGAGATGTCGCTGGTTCCAGAGGCAAGGTAGATCTGCGCGTAGTCCAGTTTGCTAAGCCCCCAGACTCCGCCCGACTCCGCTAGCACGCTATTGAGCGAGCGCGAGGCAGTGCCCGCCCGCGACAATACGTCGAATCTCTCGTTGAACTCGACATAGAACGCTGTGAGTGCGGCTCCAATTGATAGATTGGGCAGTATCCTGAAGCAGCCCGGGTAGAGAAGATAGATCGCCACCGTTACGGCCAGCAATGCACCCAACGTCTTGAACGCGAACACGCACGCGGCGAGGTAGACAACGATCAGCCAGCGCTTGACGCCGCCAAGCACCAACGCCCACGAGCTGACGACGGCAAATGCGACCGCATTGTTCCGGTTCGCGAAGAAAGACAGCGTCTGTTCGTTGAAGTCACTGCTCGCTGCTCCACCCCCGCGGTATAGATCGAAGAGCGCGCTGAGTACAGGCACCCCAACGAACAGTGTGGCTAGCCACAAGTTCGGGGGGCTTTCGAAGTATTCTTCGTCAGTTGTTAGCCCCGCAAAATAGAACATGAAAATGGACAGTATCTTGATGGTCTCGCCGACCTGTGCGTCATCGATATTGACGATCAGATTGGCCACAGCGAAAAAAAGCGTGAAACACATGAGGACACGAGAGGTACGGTCGAGCCGGTTGGCTTGCGCGAGCAGCACGATGCCGACCCGCAATACCAATGCAAATGCGTACCCGTTGGCGACAAGCTTCACGGGCTCGCTATCACCCGTGTAGGCCCAAAGCATGAGAATCGCTACATAACCGAATTCCCACAGCAAAAACGATTGGTAGGAGAAGCCGCCGCTCCGCGCGTACTCGCTACTGGCGAACCTCAGATTCATACCATCCCCCGAAAAATGACGCGGGCCAGACGGCCCGGCTCGGCCGGCGATCCTCTTGCGTAGGCGTCACCGTGACGTGTACTTTTCAACGGCATGACGGGACGACGGATCCATGCAAGCATGTTCAGAACAGGGAGATCGTCCGGTTCTCCCGAGCCTTTGGAATACCCATGCAAGCGATAAATCGTCGCTGCCCCACCGCAAATCCATGATATAGGGCGTAGGCGCGGTCGTCGGCACGTGCCTGCAGATCCGGCATGACCGTCTGGTAAGTGGGCATGCGTCGCAATACGTGTCATGGCTCGTGTAGGCGGCGGACGCGGCGAGCAGGCTTGCCAGCTGTGCGGCGATCAGGTTTCGATACAGCAAATCGGGATCTCCATTGTTATCTGGATGAGCGGTTTCGTTCGATATCGATCGGGTTGCTTTGTGCCGCGGCGTGCTCCCTAGCCGAACTTCGAAAGCAACTTCAGCAGAAACAGCATAGGCCTGAACGACACCGGTCTCGCATCCGGATTGAGGGCGAGGCGAACGAAATAGACGGCATATGCGGGCACCTCGCGGAAGGTCCAATAAGCATCCATCGCGCGGAGGTGATGGGGATAAGTGCCATAGACGACAGGCGCGCCTGCCCGCTCGATTGCGAGCCTAGCTCTGGGAAGATGGTAGGACTGGGTCACGAGCATGACGCGCCTCATGCCGTGCTTCCGCATGAAAGCAATGGCGTTTCGCGCCGAAGCAAGCGTGTTGTTGCCGTGCTCGTCGACGACGACGGCGTCTTGCGCCACGCCATGATCGATCAACCATGTGCGCATCGCCTCCGCTTCATTGAGGCCGGGATCTTCGATGGCGCCACTCACGAAGAGCGTAGGACACTGTCCCGCGCGATGACATTGCAAGGCAGTATCGAGCCGTGCCACGAGAATCGGTCCTGGCGTCCCGTCATCTTCGAGCGCGTTGCCGAGAATGACCGCGATATCGGCGTCTCCGTAAGGCGCGGTCATACCCTTCAGGCAAATCAGAACCGCAGCCACAAACCAACAGAGCGCTGTGGCAACGCCGACGCGCAGAGCAAACCGAATCAATCTCCGTGACATCGCAGCTCCCAAGGAATTTCCGCGTCACGCACGATGCGGCGCGATACCCACTTGTCCCCGCAGCCACTCGACATCGACGTTCTCAAGATAGCGCTTGATGCTCCCCGAGACAGGATGGAAGCCCTACCCGCCATAGAGCAGTTCATCCTCGGCCTGCTGCTTCGTCCAGCTTTGGAATAGCACGCGATACAACGCCGACACGAACCCTGTGCGGTCCGCGCCATGCTGGCAGTGGATGAGGAGGACATCACGGCAAACTGGAGTCGTAGTGATGCGCGACATAGGCGCTTGTGCCGTACCGTCTCGCCAGTGCGTAGTTGCTGCTGCGCACCTTCACCCTGTTGAGTATGATCCCGCTGATGCGAGCGCCCGCGTGACCTAGACGCTTGATCGTTGCATCGATTTCGCCGACGAGCGTATCTGCAAAGCGCACGACCAGGAAAACTGAACCGGCGACCGGCGCCATCATGCCTGCGTCGGACACCGGTAGTACCGCCGGTGTGTCGATCAGGATGATGTCATAAGCCCGTGACGCATTCCGGATGCACTCGCTGAAGCGTCCGGTCATCAGGAGATCCGCGGCTGCCGCCGGGTAGCTGCCGGTCTGAAGAAGATCGAGTTTGGGCGTTCCTCCCGTTGTGACGACCTCATCGAACTGCCTAAGGCCCGACAGCACCTCGCTGAGACCATCACCCTTGGGAACGCCGAGATACCGGTAGAGTTGCCCCTTTCTTAAATCGCCATCGACCAACAGCACCCGCTTGCCGCCCGTAGCCAGCACGGTCGCGAGGTTAGCCGCCAGAAAGGATTTGCCTATCTCGGGCAGTGGGCCCGCGAGCATGATCACGTTGTTTGGCGCGCCGATCAACAGTAACTGGATGGCGGATCGCAAGATGCGCAGGCTCTCGATGGCGGGGTCGAGCGGATAGCTGGCCGCGAGCGGCAACTGCTGTGGCAAACCATGTTCAGCTCTCCGCGTGATCTCTTCCTGCCTGTTGCTCAGCGGTATCGTCGCGTAGACACTCAATCCGCTTG
Organism: Paraburkholderia panacisoli; assembly: GCF_008369935.1. Taxonomy (GTDB): domain Bacteria; phylum Pseudomonadota; class Gammaproteobacteria; order Burkholderiales; family Burkholderiaceae; genus Paraburkholderia; species Paraburkholderia panacisoli. The sequence goes on from NZ_VTUZ01000037.1 coordinate 89,632, forward strand.
CGGACTCAATGTCATTGGTATCGGTCACGCCCCGGCGCAACCGATCCCAAACGATGGCGCCTCCTCCCCCAAGCACAGCGCCCATCAAGAGGGAACTGAGCATGATCAGCCACTTCACAGGCCTGACAGGACGGCCTGGAATTTCTGCAGGATCGATGATTTCTGCCGTGCCTGCTTTCCCGGCGCTCACGAGTTGCATTTCTTCCGCATACTTGCGCATCGCCACGTACACGTCGGTGTTGACGCGAACATTGCGCATCATTTGCAGAGCAATCTGCTCGGCCCGAGGCATGGCGCGCACGCGGAGATTCAGCGCATCGATTTCGCGCTGGGTTGCCTGAATCTGCTGGTCAGCCGCCACGACGTTCGGATTCGCGGCAGCGAGCGTTGCGGAGAGCGCCTGACGCTTGCGCCGAAGGTCGAGCAGCGCCGCATTGTTATCAGCGATTTGTTTAAGTAGTAGCCGCCCCTCTTCACTGAGATCGAGCAACCCATTCGCGTCGCGATAATTGTTGTACGCGGTCTCCGATTCTGTGACCTGTTTCTCCAAATCCGGCAAGGCTTCGCTGATGTGGGCGAGCGCATCATGCGCGATTCTGGCCTTGCGCTCGTTGTTCCAGTTCACATACAAATCGGAGATCTCCTTGACGGTGCTAGCCAATACTACGGGGTCATCGCCCTGCATGGACAGCTTGATGACGTTCGTCTTCGTGCCCGCCTCGGCGAGTTTGAGCTTCTTTTGCAGTTCTTCTACCAGCACTGGTTCCGAGTTCCGGGTGACGATGAACTCACCTCCCGGCCTGCTGTGTATGGAGTCAATGCGTACAGTCAGCGGCCCCACTTTCGTGTCGAATCGCTCCGTCACTCCAATGCGTCCAGCAATGCTGGACTTCAGCCCGGGACCAACCAGCTCGTAGCGGTCGTTGGCGAGGGCGCGAATGGCGAATTTCTTCTTTTCTAGTTTTGCGGGAACGTCAAAAGCGCCCACCTTAATAGTCTCATCGCCCCAGACGTAGCCTCCAAGCCCAAGTAGTCCTGGAGCAGAAAGGCCTTCTCTGTAGTGGGCGATCGCTGACCCGATCAGTGGAAAACGGTGCGGTTTCGCTTCGATATAGAGCTTATTGTTCGCCATCGCCTGTGCAACGATGCGCCTCGATCCGATAACCTGAATCGCGCTCTCGGCCGATGCGTTGTCGTTGAAAGCGGGCGCGACGTAGTAACTCAGCGTATCTGCTGCCGCCGGCGGCTGCTTATCGCCATCGGCGACCTTGATCAGCGCGTTTGCCTCATAGACTGGCGGAGCTAGAAACGCATAGGCGCAGCCGATCAGAAAAGCACTGATAGTTGTAACTGCAATCAACTTTCTGTGATCCAGCAAGGAGTCGATAGCAGTAGCAAGGCCGATCCCGTCGGTCGACGGACGTTGCTGAACATGCTTCTGGTCTTTCGTTTTCATCGGAACCCTCGTCCGAACACGATACGCGGTGCGCCCGAGCCGACCTATTCCAATTGGTCGGTTACTCTAGCTGCAAACCCGCCGAGGAACTGCGCGAAGACGCACATCTAAAATTGCGGAAAACGCCCGTCCCATCGCCCGCTGCGAAGCCAGTACTTAAGCAAGCGCGGAATACCTGTTAGTTGAACTGCGAGCAAGGCGGTCGATGCCTTATCGCCGATAATCATCGCTCGCAGACGGAATGGATCGGTCCGTTCATCGTTCCAGCCGATGTCGCAAGTGCGTGCTGTTCGGTACCCCGCCGCTTTTACCAATTCAATCTCTCTCGGGCCATAGTTGCCGTTGGGAAAAGCGAAGTGCTCGCAGGGGCGTTTCACGAGCGCCTCTACCTCGTGCTTCGAAAGGGCGATTTCATCTGCGCATTCGGTGTCGTTGCAACACGTGAGAATCGGGTGAAATCGCGTGTGCGATTGAAAGTCCACGAAGGGCCGCATTGCCTTAATCTGGCTGATTGTTAGCCCGGTCGCCTCATCGTCGCCGTCCTGGCGAAAACCAGCTTCCTCGAGTTCCGCGACGCGCGTATCGTTCGGTTGTCGCTTCAGGCGCTCGAGGCCCGCGCGTTCGGCACCCGGATGCATCCACCAGTGCATGCGTGGTCGTCCAACGATACGGCTGCATAGAAAAATGGTGGGACGTACCTCGTGCTTGATAAAGACGGGTAACAGGTCGGCATTGCCCGCATGGCCATCATCGAGCGTGATCGCTGCGCGCGGACGGCCCGTTCCAGGTCGACTAAAGTCGTCAAACGGTACCAGATCGCAGAACTTGCTCAGGTACGTGAGGTGTCGGTCCAGCGTCGCTGGATCGGGATCGTGATAGAGCAGAATCGCGACACGGTCGCGCCATAGCAGCATTCGCGTCGCACGCGCAAGGCCTATCCAGATCACGACCTGGACAAGAGCTTCCTTTAGCGCCGCCTTCTTTCTCATTTCCAATGCCCCTTCCCATGAAGGATAACCTGGCACCCACGCGTGCATGACCGACCGACTCCGCGCCTCCCCCCCCTCTAACCATAACCGCTCGATCCCGACGTCATCGTCGAACAGTTTCCCGACATACCACGCGTGTTCTGGACGGCAATACAGGTTGAGGCACTGTCAGGATTCCTGCGTTACGGTCAGATGTGCTCGTAGCAATCGTCGAGGCGCACACCGTCGATGAGATAGGATCCGTAGCGAATCTCAAGTCACTTTCCGAGATGAGGAACTTAGCGTTATCACGATTGGAGGGCGCTTTGCCGCGCTCCAAGATCGCGTTCCCTTCTTTGCTTCTGCGATACCTCACTTGACCACATCAAAATAAGTACGAACATCGGCCATTTCGCCTCATATCAGAGCACGAATTGTCGATCCGAGGGGTAGCGTTGTTCGACTAGTGTGCGCCTGAAATTACAGCAACTAGACCGGGAGCGCTAGCGAAATAAAGTAAGGTTTGCCCCAAGTGTGTCTTGCAGGGGAGTTAATCTTACCTGCGTACGGTATCGCACATATCGCAAAGGAGTCTTATGATATTTTTTCTCGGCAACGAAGCGCCCAGCGATATAGTCTGAACTTTCAATCATATTATTAGTTTGAAAGTCAGAGTCGATCTTGAATATGCGGCACTCGCATAGCTGCCCAAAAAAGCACGTACGTGAGCGGAGACCGATTTATCAAAAAGTATCAAGTTTGTCGGTAGAGGCTAGTTTGGCGTCGAGAGTCGTCTTGCATCCGATCAGAGTCTCGTAGCCGGACGGACAGGCTCGACGCCAAGGCGTTATGGTCGCATGCCTGCCGCCGTGTGCTTGGAGTCGTCCACGACCTGATCCTAGACGCCTTTCAGGTCGCGATATTGTTGTCCAAGCCTCAGCATGGCGCCGGGTGCTGTTTAAAACGGATTTTTGTCGGATCCTATCCATGAACGACGCGTATTGTTAACAACACTGGGGGCAATATCAATTACAAAGTTTTCAGTTGTCAAGCGTTTTCACTTCGCTGGATGTGGATTTTGTGCTTCGATTCGAGATTACTTCTCGCACATTTCGGATTGCGAAACATGCGTTTGGCTCGTACGTATATTTTGCGATTGGGAGCGGGTATCAGGTCGAACTCGCGTAGGGCGCTCGCAGATTCGAGTGAAAGGATCCCAATGAAATCGGGGGAGCGGAAACACAATGCACGAAGATCTGGTAGCGATAATACAGTCGACTTACGACGGCCAGAAGTACCCTGCCGAACAACTGGACAGTCTCCTGGCGCAGGATGACGTCGACGTCGCGCTGCTGATCATGGGCGACAGGGCGCGCGGCTCCGACCTGTCTATCCTTCGCGGCTTTGCTTCGCACCATGAAAACGTCCAGCGGATCGCCTGCGATAACCGCCTGGGCGTGGCCAGAAGCTTCCCGATCGCGCTGCAGCATGCCGAGAGTTCAACCGAATTACCTCGAATTCTCCCGATCAGGACGACGTCTGAAATCCCCGCAAGTATTGCCAATTCGGTGGAAGCGTTAAATGCCGAACGCGACAGCGATCGACCGGCTCTCTTACCAGTCGGCCCGAAATTTGGTCATCTCGACAGAGTCGGTGCGCGACTTTTTGATGCAGGGGTGATGGTGTTATCTCGCGGCATCGGCGTTCGGCCAAGTGGTCGTTGATGACCGCTCTGAATAGAATGCTGGGAGCATAGAAACGATCAGGCAGGCGTCCACACGAGCCTCCGTGGGAGTATCCGAATACGCTATGAACGCATGTTCAGAGGCTTAAACTGTTGGTTTTCGTCTGAACAGAACAGTCGTTTTCTTGTTACACGTGGTCAACGTCCGGCGGGCGACAGGCGTCGATTCACGGAACTGATGCTCGGCCTCGGGCGCGGTCCGCGCCGACGATTCGAGTTCGTTTCGTTGAGCGAGATTCTGGTGCGAAACCGCTTGGACAATGTTCTCACCCGCGTCATGTTCCTGTAGAACCGGTTCTGAGAGCATCCTGTTGCCACCGAGTCTAAATTCTTGGGATGTCCGAAATGTCCGCTGCTCCGTCGCTCGTGAAGAATCTGGTGTACAACATCACCCGGCCTCTTCTTCCCTTCGTCGTTGGGGTTGGCGTCATTCCGCTCCTGCTGAGCCATATTGGCACCGAGCGGTTCGGTTTGTTGACGATCGCATGGACCGCAATCGGCTATCTCTCGATTTTCGACTTCGGCGTGGGGCGATCCCTCACCTTATATGTTTCGCGTAGTTTGGTAAGTGGTCAGCTTCACGAAATCAGGCCCATGGTGCGCAATGCATTGATCATGATGGTTCTGATAAGCCTTATCGGATCTGCCGTATTGTTGTTCTTCAACGAAGCATTCATTGCCTGGTTGAACGTCAAGCCTGCCTATCTGAATGAGACCCGCGCATCGTTCCTCATGCTGGGTTTGGCCATTCCGCTTATTGTCTTGGCGAGTGGATTGCGTGGTGTGCTCGAGGCTTTTCAACGCTTTGACGTGTCCAACGGCGTTCGCGTCTTGCAAGGCATATGGTTTTTCGTCGGGCCTGCATGTGTTTTGCCATTCTCAGTTCGACTGGACGTGATGGTGGCTACCCTAGTCGTCGGACGCGTGGCGACAACCCTCGCGTACGCCGTGGCCGTGTACAGGGAGTTTCCGCCGTCGAACCCGACGACATCCCAGCCAACCGTGAGCCTGAAGGATCTTCTGTTCTACGGCAGCTGGGTGGCATTGTCGAACATGTTGTCTGTTGTCATGGATTACATGGACAGGTTCTTTATCAGCTCGGCTCTAGGTGCAGCGGTTGTAGCGTTTTACACCACGCCCTCTGAACTAGTATTCCGGCTGAACTTCATTTCCGAAGGCATTCTGGGAGTTCTGTTCCCATTGATGTCGAAGCGAATCGCGCTCAGCGTAGACGGAATGGCGGCGGCGGAGATGATGAGCCTCGGCACCAAACTCATGGCCGCTTGTATATTTCCGTTCGTTCTGGTCCTAGTGATCGTCGCACATCCGCTTTTGCGTCTCTGGCTGGGACCGGTTTTCGAGCAGAAAAGCGCGCTCGTACTGCAAGTGCTTGCTCTCGGATTGCTGGTCAATAGTCTCGCGAGGGTACCGTCGGATCTGATTCAGGCGAACGGCCGCTCGGATGTTACCGCCAAGCTTCACATCATCGAACTGCCAGTCCATGTACTCTGTCTGCAATGGGCGTTGGCGCGGTATGGCATCGAAGGCGCGGCTGTGGTCTGGAGTGCACGGATGTTGCTGGACCTCGTTTTGCTGCTATGGGTGAGCGGTGCCGTGGCCCGCGTGCCCGCCGCGGCGATTTGGCGACTGGCACTGATTTGCAGTGTGCAGACGCTGACTGTGGGCGGTGCTATCGTCATCGACGGCATAGGCTCGCAAGTGGTCTACGGAACGATATGTCTCGCGGTGCTGTCGCTGGCCTTCTATCGCTATGTACTCCTCGAGACGGAACGTGCTCTATTGCGTCAAATGGCGAGCCTGGCCCTAGCCATGATAGCGCGACAGAGCCGCAAAATGCATCAGTGAAACTTACGCCTGACGACGGATCTTTCGTGTCGTGTTGATGACAGAGGTTCAAATGAAACACTCACGGACTTTTTTGCGGGTCCTCGTAGACTTAGCCGCACCATGTCTCGCGATGACGACGGGCCCTGCGGCGCTGGCCAATGACGTAGCGCCGCTGACGATCACTGTCGGAGAGGCGGTGCGGCATATGAAGATGTCGCACGAAGCCATACCGTATGGAGTTCCGGCATCGTTTGGCTGGCACACCAAGCCTGTCGTTCAAGATATCGACGCTACCGCGCGTAACTTTCGCGCGATGACTGGGTGGGGGCAGATATTTCGCGCCGATGGTACCAAACCGATCAGCCTGCGTGTATCGCTCCGAAACCTGAGAACTTACGTGCTGACGACTTCTGGAGATCTGAAGCTTGTTCAGTCGGAAAACTCGTTCGATGGCGCCCAGTTTCAGACCGACTATGCGGACAATCGACACACCAAAGCCAACATTGGGCGCGACGCGGGAGGCAATACAGTCGCCACCACTGACCCTTTCGCAGCATTTCATTTTTGGCCGAACTCGAGGAGAGCGGAAATCGACCCTCAGACAGTTCGGGGCGTTATCGTGACACTAGAGGCAAAGCTTGATCCTGAGGCGGGGAGCACGAAGGCGGATCTGAGCAAGCGAGTGGTCCTCTCAGTAGGCGCTGACTACTGGCTCGCTGCGGACTCGGAGTGGGACAAGTACCGTACCAATCTGGGCCTAGGGGTGGGGCGTTTCGAATATGTCGGTACGCAGTGGAAATGTTTTACGATGACGACGATCACTCGCGCGGACGCACAAATTCTGTCTACAGCGATTCTGTGTTAATCGCTGTCGAAAGGCCAGCGACAAACAGAGCGCGCCGACGACAATTACGATGAGGCAACACGACCGGCCGTGCTGCTTGACGAACGCGACCCGGCTTGCAAGGTAATATCGCTGTGACGCTCGACGAGGATTTGGCTGCAGGCTTGTATGCAGACAGCTGCACTTGACTCTACAGACAGTGTCAGTTCCTGTAGTCATTCCCGACTTGCGGCTTGGTAGCTGCCTTTCCGGGACGAGGAAAAGGTCAAGACCTAAGCCGCGTAACGGGACGCCAGAGGCGCAGGCTTGAGCTTCGACTCATGCCGGAAAAACATTCCTTCGGTCGGTGAGTATGAACATGAAAATCGACGGGAATTCGGGGCGTTTTGAGCAACTTGCGTGATGGACATGCAGCCGCGAACCTCATCGAGGTTGCCCAAAATATGCTGACGGCAATGAAGTCGCCGTTGAATGCTGCACTCATCTCATCCTCACGGAGCATTTGATGATCTGATGATCAGCGAAACCATTGACAGCAGGTTCATACCATCTGCTAGTCGTTCGAGCAGATCAGCCGAACAAGTTGCCACAGCACCTTAGGGATACCTACCGGAGATCGCATTCCGAGGGCGTATTCTTCGACCCCCGAGGCACGCAATAGTGGCCCGATCCCTCCCTGGCGCATGCGCTATACTCCGGCCGCATTCAGCCCTACATTATGTGAAATAGTTTCAAGGGAACCTCCCTATGTTTCAAAGGGACCTCCCTATCTATCTACACTTGGCTACGGCAATGCGCCGGCACAATTTTTGCGGGACATATGATCGCCGTGCAGTGTCGCGGCCCGAATGGACTCTTGGAATTCATGCTTCCATCTGACATAAAAGTGGTACCATTCAGCGAAATTGTCTAACTAAATTCCGGCTTCCGGTTAATCGTATGAAGATTGTCGAAATAATCCTGTCGATTGCTTTATTCGGTCTGACAGTGCTTGCGCTGCTAGCGGTATTCGACGTTCTCTTTGGTCTCCGCCTCCCTGGTACGCGAACCCTGAACCGGGCCGCCGTCATCGAAAGGACCTGTGCGTCCTTCAGAAAGCTCGGTACGCGTTGCGTCGCTTGTCGGCGCGCACGACGGGCAACCCGTCAGGACCGTCAGGATAGAGGGAAGTCAGCCTGATCATCATCTTACTTTCGTGTTGCGTCTGAAAGAATTTAATTCAAACGATTTACTGGAAATACGATCGCGTGCTCGTCGTTGAGAATGTACGGCCGGTACTGTTCTGGCAAAAGGGCGGAAGTAACGGTCCAGACAGAAACCTCATCTTGCCCGATATCTTCGATAACGGCTCAGCCGCCCATCCGGATTTTAGTCAACGCAAACCCTAGCGTTTGTATGTTGGCATTCGGCGAATGCAGGCCATCATCTGTAAACAGATCCACATCATCCGGTATCTCTGATTTCAATACGTCAAAACTCGCCAGATCGGTTTTATCAATGTAAAACGGCTTTATTCTGTCTTCTTCAAATAGAATTCTTTTATCGATATCAGCGCCGTAAATTTTAGAGAATGAAAGGGACTTCCCCGTCCCGAGGCTGCGGCGGAAGCCGCGAGTCGGCGTTAGGCACTTTCAGTCGGACCTGGTATCCTGGGGTGATGACACAACGCAAGCCATACCCGAGGGATGTTTCGGACGAGGAATGGAGCTTCGCCGCTCCGTACCTGACCTTGATGAGTGAAGATGGACCAACTGGCAGCGTGACCCGCACGTTATTCCACCGTCACTGATTTAGCGAGGTTGCGCGGCTTGTCGACATCGGTCCCTCGCGTGCACGCCGTGTGATACGCGAGCAGTTGAAAGGGCAGCACGTGCAGGATCGGCGACAATGTCCCGTAATACTCCGGCATCTGGATGACGTGCTGGTTTTCTTCGTTCGACAGATTTGCGTCGGCATCGGCGAAGACGTACACCAGTCCCCTGCGTGCGCGGACCTCCTGAATGTTCGACTTCAGCTTTTCCAGCAAGCCGTCGTTCGGCGCAGTCACGATGACCGGCATCGACTCGGTTACGAGCGCAAGCGGTCCGTGCTTCAGTTCGCCGGCGGGGTAACCCTCGGCGTGAATGTACGAAATTTCCTTGAGCTTCAATGCGCCTTCCAGAGCGATCGGGTAATGCGATCCACGGCCGAGGAAGATGGCGTCATCCTTGCGCGCGAGCTCATGAGCCCACGCGATGATCTGCGGTTCGCGTGCAAGCACACTTTGAAGTGCCGTGGAGAGGCCCGAGAGCTGCGAACGATAGGTCGCTTCCTGTTGCTCATCAACGTGACCGCGCAAGCGGCCGAGCGTCACCGCGAGAAGAAACAGCGCCACGAGCTGGGTGGTAAAGGCCTTGGTCGATGCGACGCCAATCTCGGTGCCGGCTTGCGTGATGAACGACCAGCACGACTGCCGGACCATCGCGCTGGTCGCCACGTTGCAGATCGCGAGTGTGTATTCGTGACCCAGCGATTGCGCATGCATCAGGGCGCCCAGCGTGTCGGCAGTCTCGCCCGATTGCGAAATTGGCACCACGAGCGTGTTCTTGCCAGGGATCGTCTCCCGGTATCGATATTCACTGGATATCTCAACCTGCGCCGGAATCTTCGCAATCGATTCGAACCAGGCCTTGGCGGTCATCGCGGAATGGTGACTCGTGCCGCAGCCGAGTAGCAGGATGCGGTCGATCGGGGCGAACGCATACGGGCTGGTTGCTCCGAAGAGGGTTGCGTCGAAAGGCCTCTTGCGCCGGAACGTTCTGGCCACGGCGTGTGGCTGCTCGAAAATTTCCTTCTGCATGAAGTGGCGGTAAGGCCCGAGGGCCGCCTCGGCGGGCGGCTGGCTCAACGTGCGCCCCCCCCGCACGACCGGTTGGCCGTCGCGATTCATGATCCGACTGCCGTCGCGGGAAAGATCGGCGATCTCGCCGTCCTGCAGGAACACGAACCGATCGGTAACGTCGGACAGCGCAAGCGGGTCCGATGCAAGAAACAATTCCCTGCCGTTCACCCCGATGACGAGCGGCGAGCCATGCCGCGCACCGACCACCCGCTTCGGTTCGGCTTTGCAGAAGACCGCGATCGCATAGGCGCCGCGCAGCTCGGTCACGGCGCGACGCACCGCGTCCGCAAGATCGCCGTTGTAGTAACGATGGATCAGATGGGCGATCACTTCGGTGTCTGTCTGGCTCGAGAATTCATAGCCCGCGCGAGTCAGTGTGGTCTTTAGCGCCTCGAAGTTTTCAATGATTCCGTTGTGAACGATCGCAATCTCGTTCTTCGAAAAGATTGGATGTGCGTTCTGGGTCGCTGGCGCGCCGTGTGTCGCCCATCGGGTGTGCGCGATGCCCGTGCCGCCCTCGAGTCCCATCTCGCGGACCTCGCGATCCAGAGAGCGGACGCGTGTCAGACTGCGCACGCGATGTGGCGCGCCATCCCGAAGCACTGCGACACCGCACGAGTCGTAGCCACGGTATTCCAGCCGTCGCAAGCCTTCGAGCAATACTGGAACGATGTTGCGTTCTGCAACCCCCGCTACGATTCCGCACATATTCTTCCTCCGGCTATGGTTTGCTCCGTTTCGCAACTCAACACTGTTTGACACATCGCGTGGACTTTTTCAAAGCATGCTGTACTGCCAAAGACGCCGCAGACTTTTACCCATAGTCAGTAACATAGCGGACAGATGGATATTAGAAGAACGATCGAACCCGAGCGGGACTATTGCCGATATCGGCGAACTGTTGGCGAACACTTTGGGCGAGTTTTTCGCCCTTCATCAAAGGACGTCTGGCAACGCCGGTACGCCAGGCACGGCTCCAGACCAGCTCGTAGGGATTCAGATCCGGTGCGTAACCAGGCAGGAAGTGCAGGGTCAATTTCCCTTGGGTGCTGCTCACATGGTCTTTTACGCACGGCGCGACGACGTCAGAACATCAACTTTTCGAGCAGAACAACAAACAGCTCGCCCGTAAGCGCGCCGGGGTAAGTGTCGAACCAGAAAGCTCCCCTAGAATCCACGGCTGAGGCTGCGCTCATGCTTTGGCGTTCGCCAGCTCCGACGATCGGGATCTCGCCAAGCTGTGCCCGGGTTCTGCCGTGAACCGGGTCGTCCCGAAAGCCAGACTCGTCCCAGAAGAAAACATCGGCATTCTCACGGCTGGCTTGCTGCGCAATGGCAGGAAAGGTCTCGTGCTGCCAGCGCTCGATGGCGACTGGATCACATTGATAGGCACGTTGGAGCGGTTTTTGCGGCGTCACACCTAGGCAGGCAAGCAGCGTACCGATCGAAGCCAGACTCAGTCTGACATCAAACTCGCGCCGGATCAGCCCGGCTACAGGAGCGCGCGTCCACAGTGCGAAATCGAACCCGTACTGCAGCGGATTTTGGCCGTGAATCCAGTGTCCTCAAGCGTGTCATCAGCCAATGCCAGACCATCTCGCTTCATGAAATGCTCCGACGAGTCCTAGCAGGCTGCGGAAATACCTCGCACTGAAGTCATCGCGACGGATAGCAAAAGCGTTGATGTAAGAAGCTCACCCACCACGAAATTATGCGCGGCGCCGACACATTCACCGAGAGTTTGTTTTCAGTGCGTAAGTTGGACGATTTCGTTCCGACCTCGCATCCGCTGCGCTCGATTCGCGTCATGGCGAACGAGGCGCTGGCGAAGATGGATCGAGTGTTTGCGGGGATGTACGAGGCCGACATCAAGGGAGGCCGGCCGAGCATCGCGCCGGAGAAGCTGCTGCGGGCGATGCTGGTGCAGGTGCTATACAGCGTCCGGTCCGAACGTCAGCTCATGGAACAAACACAATACAACCTGCTGTTTCGATGGTTTATCGGTCTGTCAATGGACGATTCGGTTTGGGTGGCGACGGTGTTCA
>NZ_VTUZ01000038.1 GCF_008369935.1 Paraburkholderia panacisoli
CAGCCATATCGGTCTTCCTGCCCGGCAGGTTGCGTGTCTGCCTGCCATTGACCATGCGCACGTCCAGACCGGCACTTTCGAGTACACCGTACAACGGTAACCAGTAAACGCCGGTCGCTTCCACCGCGACCGAATGCACGCCCTGTGCGAGCAGCCAGTCGCGCAACGCGTGCAGCTGCGACGTAACGGTACCGAACACCTCCGGCCTGTTGCCGCCCACCGAAACATGCATGTGTTCGCTGCCGACGTCCACGAAGGCGGCTAATGGATCGAGCATCGGGAGTTCCTGTGACATCGCGACCTCCACAGTTGGGCATCACCATGCGCGCGGTGGCCCTGGCCTGGTCACGTCATAGGCAAAACAAATCTTTCCAGCGGGAAGCAAGGCTCACCAAAATGTGCGACTGATCATGACCAGAGCCAGTCTTCTCCACGGGCAATCCAACCGGTGTCGGATGCACCAGAGGCCTCTCAGCTACGCTGCCAGGAACCACTACGCGTGATCTAACAATAGCCGAATCCGGGTTCATGGTCCGTGTGCGGTTTTCGGCGAAAACTGGCTGCTTCTCCAGAACCGGCAACACCTTGATGGCCCAGCGATGCACGGTTGAATGGTCGACCGAAATTCCGCGCTCCGCCATCATCTCTTCCAGGTGTCGAAGACTCAACGGATACGCCACATAGTCGGAGAAGCGAATTGAGAAAGGCGATTCAGTGAGGAATCAGTTTCTCCCTGGCGAGTTCGAGTGAATCGAGGAAGGTACGCATAGGCGTCTTGCCAGAAGCACGAGCGCAGCTTGTCAACACGGGAGATCAGCACGCGTCGGGCCGCCTTTTCCGCTTCCGTCCGCGCACGCATGCCGCTGCCCTGTTGCGCCCAGCTACCGGCCGTTCGGACCCTGGCCGCCGGCCAGTATGGGCATATTCCCATAATCGTTGGGGCGTCCGCCGAGGACGAGGTTGAGTGAGATATGATCCCTGATTGCCACCGGGGCGCTCGACAAATTGAAGCTCATCCACCGACGAATCCGCTCTAGCGTAACCATTGTCGCGCTGGGACGTGTTCCGGGCCGCAAGCGGCTGCACTCACCAGGCACAGCAATCGCACCAGATCGGCATCAGAGCGCGAAAGCAGCGGCAAGGCATACAGAGAAGGCAACCACGCTTACATACAGAAACGGAGAATCGAACGGTGCACCATCTAGGCATTGCCGTCATTGTGTTTGCATGCGTGTTTGGTAGCGCACTGCTCGGATTGTATCTGCACTCCCTGTTGCCCGAGCGCCATCTCAGCGATGAATCGGTCGGTGTCATCAAACTGACGATCGGATTGATAGCCACGATGGCCGCGATAGTGCTGGGACTGCTGATCTCGTCGGCGAAAAGTTCGTTCGATACCGCGAACACTGCGGTCGTACGCGACGCCACCCATATCATTCTGCTCGATCGCACACTGGCCCAATATGGGCCGGAGACGCAGGAGATCCGTACCTTGCTGAAGCAGTTCGTCGCCAGGGGAATCCAGAAGGCCACTTCTGGCGACCCGGATCAGTTGGCAAGCATGCGTAGTCCCGAGGAGCTTAGACGGGGGGAAAACATTCAACGCAGGCTGGCGGAACTCTCGCCGCACAGCGAAGAGCAACGTCGGCTACAGGCGGTCGCCATCCAACTCGCCAGCGAAGGGCTGGCGATGCGAGAGCTTGCGCTGCTGCAAGCAGCAGGCTCAACCCCCATGTCACTACTCATAACGCTAGTGTTGTGGCTGTGCATCATCTTCGGCTCGTTTGGCCTGTTCACGTCCCCCAACACGACTGTCACCACGACGTTTTTTCTGGGCGCGGTATCCACATCCATCGCAATTTTTCTGATCCTGGAAATGAACACGCCGCTCGGCGGGAGTATCACTGTCTCGCTTGCGCCGGTGCGCGAGGCGCTCACCATGCTTGGCCAGTAGCCACGGAATCCCCGACTGCAGGCTGCCGCGTTGCGTTGCGACCCACAGACTCACGGCGACCTGACAGTTGTCCTGTCGATATGACTCCTCGTGTCAAGATTCGTCAGTCATCTCCCGTTGGCTAGCGCGGCAAGTTATCCACGGCCGGCCGGCGGGTCGCCGGTTATGACCACGACGCTGGCCGGCAGTGAATAACCTGCCCGATCAGATATTCTGGACTCCTCCGTATCACACGAGTGTTCTAACAGCATTGAGGCCGGGCGCTGAAATCCGGGGCAGTTGCCCGGACCAACTTCTATCCGTGCCGGTACGAGACCGGGCACCACATACCGCATGCGCAAGGCGCTGGAACCACCCCATTACGGACGCGCCCCATCTAGAACGACGGTTACCTCCGAAGGTAACCCGCTTACTGTCCAGGCGCGCTGAACCTTCAATGCCGACGGCCTCGGGAATTGCGCCCTCCGGCGCCACCGCGCGCACCGCGCCTCACAGGGCGGCATTGTCCAGGTTTGCCGAACCCTGCGTACAACCCGTGACGGCTGCCCAATCGGCATCTGCCGTCATAAGCTGTTGCACAGGAGCGGCTATGCGCTGTTTCTACATGCCTATTTCAAACTGGAGAGGACAATGTTAATGCTCAAGGGATTTCATCACCTGACCCTCGGCGTGAGGCACGCACAGGAGGACGTGGACTTCTACGTCAAGCTGCTCGGGCAGAGCCTCGTGAAGAAGACCGTGCTGCTCGACGGCGAGGATCCCATCTACCACCTTTACTATGGCAACGCGAATGGCGATCCAGGGACGCTGGTGACGTCGTTCCCGTTCCGTCAGCGGGGCGTCATGGCGCGTCCGGGATCGGGCCAGGTGCGGGTCATCAACTACTCGGTTCCCAAGGGCTCGCTCGAATTCTGGCGCAGCCGTTTCGATGCCATGGACGTGCCGTACGATAGCGAGATCGTCGAGCGCTTCGGAGAGCGCCGCCAGCGGTTCCAACATCCGTGCGGCATCGAGTTCGATCTCGTCGAAACGGATCTCGATTCGCGTCCGGCTTGCGTTGCCAGCGATATCCCCGAAGCCCATGCCATCCGCGGCGTCCACAGCATCACGCTGTCGCTGCGGGAAGTCGCCGAATCGATCCGCTTCATGAGCGAAGCGATCGGTTTCCGGAACGCAGGCCAGGCGGGATCCTACTACCGCTTCGAGACGTACAACGGCGGCCCGGGCATGATCGTCGAGTTCCTGCATGAGCCGGACCGGCACCAGGGTTCGTCGATCTACGGCGAAGGCACGGTCCACCATGTGGCCTTCGCGGTGGACAACGTGGAACAGCAGGCGATCCTGAAGGAGAGAATGTTTGCCCTGGGCTACATCGACACGTCCGAATCGGTGCACCGCAACTACTTCCGCTCGATGTACTTCAAGATGCCCGGCGGCGTGATGTTCGAGGCGACCACCACCGACATCGGCTTCGCGATCGATGAAGAGCCCGGCCATTTTGGCGAGGAGTTCCAGCTCCCGCCGTGGCTGGCGGATCGCAAGGACGAGCTGCTGGGCCGGCTCGAGCCCATCTCTGTATGACGTTGCCGGGGATCACCATGCAAAAGCCGAAAGTACTGGTTGTTTTCTACTCACGAAACAGCTCCACCGAGATGCTGGCCAAGGCTGTCGCCGAGGGAGCCCTCGAGGTTGGCGCAGAAGTCCGCATGCGGCGTGTGCGGGAGGTTGTCGGCCCCGACGTCATGCGACAGGCGCCGGGCTGGCTCGAGAACGCCACGGAGATGAACACGAAATACGAGGCCCCGACCGAAGCCGATGCCGAGTGGGCTGACGCCATCGTGTTCGGCACGCCGACGCGGTTCGGGTCGATCTCGGCCGAACTCAAGGCGTATATCGACGGGCTCGGCGGCCTCTGGTTCGCGGGAAAACTGAATGGCAAGGTGGGCTCGGTCTTCGGCTCGACGTCCTCGCGCCACGGCGGCAATGAAGCCACGCTGCTGGCGACTTATGCGCCCATGGCGCACCTGGGCCTGATCATCGTGCCGCTGGGCTATGCCGACGCGGCGATGTTCAAGGCCGGCACCCCGTACGGCGCGACTCACGTCTCGCAGCGTGACGCGGTGAAGCCCGACGACGATCACCTGGCGGTTGCCCGGTTCCAGGGCCGCAGGGTGACGACCATCGCCCGTGCCTTGCACGTCCAGCCGCAGCACGTGGCAGCCTGAAAGTAAAAAGCCTGATAGTAAAAAAAGGGCGGAGACTCGCAGTCTCCGCCCGATTCTTGCGTCGGCACAGGCCGACGACACGATGGCAACCGCTCAGGTTGGCGCTGTCTCCATGCAGCTTGCCATGGCATCGATCTGGCGCGATGGCGGTAGCAAGTCGATCATGGCGCGGACCGTCTCCGTGCAGAGGGAATGGCGCTTGACCGGTGCATCGAAATAGCGGGCAACGTTGGGCAGGTCGTCGCACCTCGACGTGAGCCCCAGATACGCCAGCCGCACCAGGTTGACACCCCAAAGCACATCCCCAAGGGCGAACGCGCATCCCGCGAGATACGGGGCTGGTGCGGAACCCGGCGTGCGGTCCAGCGCCGTCAACACGCCTTCGACGTGATGGCGTGCGGTGCGCTGGAATGCGGCATCGCGGCGAACCGCAATGCCGCCGAGTTTCTTCGCGATCCTGGTGCGGCAGGCGGCAACAACTCCTGCGTCCCCGGCATCGACGATCATCGACTCGAGCGCCGCGATCTTGTGATCGTAGACTGTTTCCGTGATCGTCTTGAGCGCGTTATTCCGCAGCCCGAGCGTTTCCCTGCCCGCGCGCGTGCGGACACACCGCAGGTGGATCGCCGATGATGCCGCGCGCAGACCAGAGTTCCGGGAATGGGATCTCGTTCATGGTCGGCAGGAGCCAGGCAATGCCCTCGGTGCCGAAGTAGGCCGGCCGGGCGCCGAACGTCCGGCGCGTCGCCATCAGGTGCAGGTGCTTCCACTCGGAGAATCCCTCCGCGATATCGGCCAGCGTCTCGCCGAGCTGCTGCAGCTCCCGGTGCTTGTCCGGGTCGGCGTAGACGTCGCGCCAGACGTTCTCGACCGCCTTGTCCGGCGAGTAGGGCACACTGAAATCGCGGTCGAGTACCACCGCCGGCACGGCGAAGCCCTTGCGGCTCAGGTGGGCGAGCACGTCGTCATACAGGCTCGGCTCTGCCAACGCCCTGCTGAGTTGTTCCCAGCGCCGGGGTTGCGGCAGGAAGTGCTGCAGGTGCTCCCCCTGCTTGATGCCGAGCAGGTAGACCATCTGCCGGTACGTCCAGCCCTGGAGGGCGGTGTCTTTGCCGAACTTCGGGCCCACGCAGGACAGGATGGCCAGCAGGTCGACGGGCGTCATCCACGCGATGGAGCGCCATGTGGCATTGAGCGGCTCGTGGTGGGCGACGACGCGCCGCAGCGTCCGGCAGGCCCCGGTCAGGTCATCGGCACGCAATTGCGCCTGCGCGGCCTGCATTTCCTTGATGATCAGCATCCAGTAGAGCTCGGACACCTGCGCCGATACGATCCAGGCGTGCTCGCCGGGATGATCGCTGACCGGGTGCTGCAGCGAGTGGAGCACGTCTGTCTGTAGCCAGTCACTGTATGGCGTATGCCCGGCTGGCGTTCCGGCCGGTGCCGGGGATGAGGGCTTGACGGTATCGTTCACTTTGGACTCCTTGTGGTGGTGGGGGCGGGCAAGTTTTGTGGAACGGCGGCGGTCCGCAGCATCGACTCCATCTGCGTCAGGCCTGTTGCGGTGATCTGCCGACTGGCGAGGGCATCGAGCGCGTGGCGCAGGCCGACGGGCTGCGGGAAGCGGTAGGATGGCTGTCCGGTCATTACCACAGGCTCTCCAGCAGCCAATCCAGCTTCGTGCCGGCATCCTCGCCAAGGTCGCTGACCTCGGAGGGATAGTTCTGCTTGAGCAGGGCCGCCATCTCGGGAAGCTTCGCCCGATCGAAATCGAGGTCGCCGAGCCGGCTCGGCAATTCCAGTGCGTCCACGGTTGCCTCAATGCGGTCAGCGAGGAATGCGGCGGCCGTGCGGCTGCCACGGTCCGTGGAGAAAATCTCAAGCTTTCGGCCATAGGCATCGGCGCAGGCGCGGATAACCGGCGCCAGAGCAATGCACGATGTCACGCTGTGCGGTACCCCGAACGTCCCGCCGAGCATGTGCCCGATACGATGGCTCAGGCCGTAGATGACCGAAGCAGGATAGAAGTAACACTGCCACGCAGCGAGCTGAAGCTGCAACAGGTCGTCGGTCGACACGTGGCCTCCCGCGATGGCCTCGCGCGTTTCGAGCTTGCGCGGCCACTTCTCCAGCACGGCAAGAAAGCGCTCCACGCCCCTGGCGGCCAGAATGGCGTGAGGGTGATCCACGTCGACTCGGCGCATGCCTTCCACCGCATGGTCGATTCCCTTGATGGCCGAACTCAGCAGCAGCATACGTGGCGTGTCGACAATCATCCGGGGATCGATCACCACCAGCCTGGGTGTCGTTTCGCGCACGGCATAACTGCGCTTGAACTTCTGGGGACCGTCCGTTTCCGTCACGCCGAAGTAGTGGGAGAACTCGGAACCCGACAGGGTCGTCGGAATCGCGGCAATGGGCAGGTAGCGGCCTGTCTGCTGGAAATGCTGGTAGGAAACTGCCTTTGCGGCGTCTAGTACAGAGCCGCCGCCGACGGCGATGATCGATCCTGCATTGGCCTCGATGCATGCACGCAGTCCGTCGCGTACAGCGAAATCGGGCACATGCGGCGGCAGGCCGGTGAAGGTGCCCACGCCGTCGCCGATGGCAGGCTGCAGGTGCTCGCGGTTCAATGCCTCAAGGAATTCCACTGTGAACGTCATCGGACGGCGGATGCCGTAGTTCCCCATGGAGGGGGCGACGGTTTTCAGCACGCCGTGTCCCCAGACAATCTCTTCCTGCGGCAAGCATTTCAACTGGTTCATTCCACTTCTCCACCGTGTTTTCGTATGCGATCGGGGCTCCGATCCCGAGTAGGAAGATAGGCGAATCGGGTTCGCACGTGCGCGCGGGATTGGGGAACAGAGCGTCCAGGAATTTGGACGCTGGACGTGTGCGAATGGGCGCCTGTCGTTCGTTGTTTCCGGACGAAGCTTTCAAGTTTTGCCCTCTTCACAAGGCAGGGGACGTGTCTATGATCCTTTCCACCGTAGCGACCCCCCACCACGAGAACGGAGACATGAAGATGGAGGCAATCCAGATTACAGAAGCGCTGATTCGCGGACGCCACAGCAAGCGCGGCTTCCTTGACCAGCCGGTGCCGATCGAGACTGTCAGGGACATCCTGTCGGTCGCGAAATACGCGCCGAGTTCGAGCAACACGCAGCCCTGGCGCTGCTATGTGCTGACCGGAAAGGCTCGCGAGAAGATTGCGGGAGCTGCGGTGGAGGCGTATCGCGCCGATCCTGAGGGACTGGCGCCCGACTACCCGTTCTTTCCAAAGGAATTACCGGCGCCATTCTCGTCGCGCTTCAATACGTTTCGCGGGATGCTGGGCGATGCGCAGGGCGTGCACAGGAGCGATATCGTCGGGCGCCGGCGCGACGTCGAACGGCAGTTCCGGTTCTTCGATGCGCCAGTGGGACTGATCTTCACCATGGACCGGCGCCTGGAATGGGCCAGCTTCATCTGCTACGGCTGCTTTCTCCAGAACATCATGCTGGCCGCGCGCGCCCGGGGGCTGGACACCTGCCCGCAGCAGATCTGGTCGCTGCAATCGGCGGTCCTTCGTGAAGGCCTTGCCATTCCCGACGGGGAGATGATCGTGGCCGGAATGTCACTCGGCTATGCAGACAACAGTATTCCGGAAAACAACATGGCACTTCGCAAGCTGGAACTGGACGAGTTCGTCTCGTTCGTCGATCACTGACACGCGGAACCGTCCAGGCCGCTCCTTGACCTGGAAAAGCGCGAACAGGCGATAGCCATCGTCAGCGAGTTTCGGCAGGTTGTGGAGATGTCGAATCGTTATGGCAGGTGCGCTTCACCGGCTGATGCGGATGCCCCGAGCCCTCAGCCGAAAAATAGAATACGGAGACGGAGGAGACGTGATTAAAGTGCCCGCGAAGTTTTCTGCGGTGGTTGCGCTCGCATGCTTGCTGGCCTCGAACGCCGAGGCAACCGAGAATGGTCAGATCAGTTACCCTGTTGGCGTCAATACCGTATTGAACGGAATTTTGCCACCGCCTGGTGAAACCCAGTTTTACAATTACACGCTCTACTACGATGCCGGAAAGTTCGCTGGCCCGCATGGAGAAGGTCTCGTGCCCGGGTTCCAGTTGAAGGCGTTTATTGACGCCCCGCGTATCGTTCACACATGGGGCACTAAATTTGGCCCCTTTACTCTGTCTAGTGGCGTAATCGTCCCGCTCGTTCATATTCGGACGGACACGCCAGGCGGCAGCGACAAGCGCAATGGAATTGGAGACATCATCGTTGAGCCCTTGTACATCGGTTATTCAAATCCATCGCGATCATTCTTCGCCTACCTCACCACCGAAATTTCAGTGCCGAGCGGGTCCTACTCGCCGAACCGAGTGGCGAACACTGGCCGGAATGTATATGCGCTAACGCCGCAACTCAGTACGACATGGTTCCCCACGCCCGCAGTTGAAGTCTCTACCACCACGCTCGTAGAAATCAGTTCACCGAATTCAGCGACTCGATATCACTCTGGCGCTGTTGCAGCACTTGAGTATCTTGTTGGCTATTCGCTTAACAGCAAGTTCCAGCTCGGACTTCAGGGATATGTGCTGAAGCAGTTCACCGATGACAAGGTCGACGGCATGCCCGTAGCAGGGGGTGGGTTTCGCGGAAAAGCTATCGCAGTCGGGCCGCAACTACGATACATGTGGTCGCCGGCGGCCGGCATTGTGTTCAAGTATCAGCGCGAGTTCGACGTGCAGAATCGGCCGCAAGGCAACAAGTATTGGGTTGAACTGTGCTTCCCTCTTTGATCGCAATGCTGCGTCACAGCCTCGGTCCGCAATTGTTTGAGCAACAGTTGTTGGCGGGTGATATCAGCCCGTGTAACCAGCAGCATTCCGGATGTAGCTGTCTGTCAAGCTAAGGACCACTAATAAAACTCCTCAACGAATCGGGAGCAGATGACAGCGCAGGCGAGCCTGGGCTGAGCGAGATGGATATCGGGGCGACGGTCGAAGCGCATGCGCAGTTTGCCGAAGCCGGCAAGCTGCGCATGCGTGCGCTCGACAACCCAGCGATGTTTGCCAAGGCGGTCGTTGTTGGCAGATGCCTCGCTTGCGCAGATGCCGACGGCTCCTTGCGATGTCGTACCCCTTGTCGGCGTGCAGTTTGTCAGGGCGGCTTCGCAGTCGGCCGGGCAGGCATGGCACCGCCGGTATTGCATCGAGCAGGTCTTCGAAGGCAACCGAGTCGTGCCGATTGGAACCGGTCACGGCCGGCGCCAAAGGAACGCCGCGCCGGTCTACGGCGACGTGGTGTCGTTTGCTGCCAGGTTTGCCGCGATCCGTGGGGTTCGGGCGCATTGACGGTCGCGGCGCGAGCGGGCGCCGGCCACGGCAATGGCGGTCATTGGGGGCGTTCGACCGTGGCACTGCGCGCACCCCTTGCAGTACCATCGATGGAAAGCACACACCATTGGCCCAACCCAACCGCTATCAAGGCAGCCAGATGCTGGACCTGAAAGACGTTTTTCACTTCGTGCAAGTGGTCGACCGCGGTGGTTTTACGTCTGCCGGCAACAGCCTGGGGCTGCCCAAGTCCACGTTAAGTCACAGGGTCAAGGAGCTGGAGGCTTCGCTGGGCGTTCGCCTGATCAACCGGACCTCGCGCCAGTTTGCCTTGACCGACGTAGGCGCTGAGTTCTACCAGTACGCTGTCGCCTTGCTGCAGAGCGCCGACGTCGCGGAACAGGCAATGCGCCAGAGGCTCGCGGAACCCAGCGGGATCATTCGCGTGACGGTAGCGGTCGAGCTTGCGCAGTTTGCGCTGCGCCAGGTCCTGCCGACCTTCCTGAGCAGCCATCCCAAGGTCAGCATCGTGGAAATCGCCACGGACAGGCTCGTCGACGTTGTCGGCGAGGGCTTCGACCTGGCGCTGCGCGGACATACCTCGGCACTGCAGGATTCCAACCTGGTCCAACGGCCCATTGTCAGGGCGCCATGGTACCTGTTTGCGGGTGCCGACTACCTCGAACGGATGCCACGCCTGGAGGAACCGGAGCAACTTGCATCCCATGCCATCGTCTCGATGGTGCGCAAAGGGCCGCTGCAGTGGCAACTGCGCGGCCCCGACGACAGGCTCGTCATCCTCCCGATCGAGCCAAGATTCCAGAGCAACAGCATGATGTCCCTGAAGGAGGCAGCCTGCGCCAACGTTGGCGTGGCAGCCCTGCCCGGGTATATCTGCCGGTCCGAGCTGCAGGCTGGCGTGCTGCGGCAAGTACTGCCCGGCTGGATCGCCGCGGATGCGCGCATCTCCGCCCTCATGCCCTATCGGACCGGACTGCTTCCCGCGGTGCGGTCGCTGGTCGATTTCCTCGCCGCAGAGCTGCCCAAGGTCACCGCGTTCGACGGCCGCTGACCCGGCACTACCTCCTCTCGCTCGAATGCTACGCGGGCCACGCCCCGTGTGGCCCGCCGGGCGTTCCATATTCGTGGACGCTGTGTTCGGCGCCAGCCAGCTTCCAAGACCGAGCCGATCAACTATCGTTTCCTCCCAGGGATAAGCCAACCGCAACGTCACCATGGAGTGGAATACATGAACCAGCTGAACTGCCTGCCACAAGACGCGATCTTCCGGGGCCACGACATACTGCCGACGGCTGTCGTGTCGCTCGACCAGCATGGCATCCGGCGCCCATCCCGAACGACGGCCCCGCATTCCATGGGCTTGCGCAACGCGCTGGATGCCCTTGCCACGCGGCAGATCACCGCGACGGCATTGACGGAGCAGGCACTCGAACGCGCGGAAGCCAGCAAGCAGCTGCTCAATGCATTCTCGGCGATCGATTGGGACCGTGCGCTGAAGGCGGCCGCGGAAAGCGATCGCCGCTATGGCGAAAGCCGGCAGCGGGCATTGGAAGGACTGCCCATCGCGGTCAAGGATCTGATCGACACCAAGGGCATGGAGACCCGCTACGGTTCCGCAGCCTATCTCGGCCATCTGCCCCACGCCGATGCCGACATCGTGAAAGCACTGGTGGAACGCGGCGCGATCATCATCGGCAAGACTACCACGCACGAATTCGCGTGGGGCGTGACAACCGCCAGCGCCAGGTTTGGCGATACCCTGAATCCGCTGGACCATGCGCGCATACCCGGGGGTTCCAGTGGTGGCGCCGCGGCGGCGATTGCGCACGGTGCCATCAGGGCGGGCGTGGGCACGGATACCGGCGGCTCGGTCCGGATTCCCGCCGCGCTGTGCGGTATCGTCGGATACAAGCCCACGCTCGGCACGTTATCCACGCGCGGCGTGTTCCCCCTGGCGCCCACTTGCGACCACGTTGGTCTGCTCGGCGAGCAGGTCGATGACGTGCTGTTGCTCGCCGATGCCATGGACATCAAGGTTCCCGAGAGCGATGCGTGGCTGTCCGCACGGCTGGGCGTCATTCGTGACATCGCACCGGTTCCACTCAGTCCGGAAATTGCGGCGGCATTTGATGGCGCGATGAAGCGGCTGGCGCAAGATTTTGCCTGCGTGAACGTCAGCACGTCCGGTCTGTTCGATGCGGTATTCGGTGCCTTCGCGAGCATCGTCCTGATCGAAGGCGGCATCGAGCATTTCCGCCGCAACGACTGGGACCGTATCTCGACGCGCTACAACCCGGAAACCGTCGACCGGTTGAAACGCGCCGAAACCATGGACCTGCGCGCCTATGCGGCGGCCCAGCAGACCAGGCGAAGTTTCACGACAAGGCTGCACGAGGTGATGTCGACGGTTGACTATCTCGTGCTGCCGACATGCCCGTGCACCGCACCGCATCTCGATGCCGGCACCGTGAGCATTGGCGCCTGGACCGGCACGGTCCGAGAGGCGCTGATGACCTATACGGCACCGTTCAATGTCGCGGGATTTCCTGCCATTTCGATTCCTCTCGCGACCGGCGAACGCAGCCTTCCCGCTGCATTGCAGATCGTTGCGAAGCCCGGCGACGACGGTGCGCTGCTGCAGATCGCACAGCAGATGGAGCTGATGCTCCGAACGGGCAGCGCCCACAAGCGTCGATAGACGTCAACCCCACTACCAGGAGACAACGATGAACGATACCGCCAAACCTGAGTGCCAGGAAATCAGCAATGAGCCATGACAAATTGATGAATATGACGGCCGGTGCCCGTGCCGCCATCGCGGACCCCGCGCGAATCTCTCTTGTGGGTAGTGACGCCAGCCCGCGCTTCGAACTGTTCCACGCGGCCAGTTCGCTCTGCTCACAGAAAGTGCGCACGGTATTGTTCGAGAAGCAGTTGCCGTACCGTTCGAACAATATGATGATCCTCGGTTCGATGGGTCCGGAGGGCGTGGTTCCAGCCGAGCACTACCATCCGCCTTACGTCCGACTGCGGTTGCTTGCAGGCCGGGAAGTGGGACGGGACCTTGTCAGCGGCTATAGCGGGCGTACTTCGGTGGAGACCGAAGGCTTTGATCCCTGCGTGGTCCCGTTGCTTGTGGACTACGAGGCTGGCCGTGTCATTGCCGATTCCAAACGGATCTGCTGCTATCTCGATGCGGTGTCGCGCGATCCCGTTGATCTCGTGCCGGAGGATGCCGATGTGCGTGTCCACGTGATGCACCAGGTGAGCATCGTCGATCAGATCCCGAACGGCACCTTGCTCTACGGCTTTCATCCCGATGCCGACCTGCGGCCTGAAGCGCTAAAGACGGCGATGGAAACGGTCTACGACTACAAGATCAAGGCGCTCGAAGCCATGATTGACGCCAATGCCGACGATGCGGAGCTCGTTGCGGCCTATCGCGCGAAGATCGCGAAGGAGCGGGGCGGCAAGTCGGTCTGCCACGATGCGGGATTTCAGCGCGCCGCACGTCAGCACGTCGCGGGCCTCTTGACGGACCTCGACCATGCGCTTGGTTCGTCATCTCCGTATTTCAGGGGGGAATCATTCTCGCTCGGCGATGTGCTGTGGGGTGTCAACCTGGTCCGGATGGCATATCTGGGGCTTGCGTCGATGTGGGAAAACCTGCCCAACGTCGAGCGATATGTTGATGCGCTGGCCAAGTGTCCGTCCCTGTGCACCGAAGCGGTCCAGGCCACGGTCGATTCCATGCCGCCTTCGCGCTATATGCATGTCATTGCCGGCTGCGGGGAGGTGGTGCCGGTGTAGTCCTCCAGCCGCAGGCACCGGTCAATGCCGGTGCCTGCGGCTGGAGGGGAATGGGCCAACACCGGCTTCGGCACGCTGATCGCCGAGGGCAAGGAAACCCGCCAGTTCGGCGAGCACCGCTACGTGCTCGAACACTCGCTGACGGCCGACGTCACGCTGGTCAAGGCATGCAAGGCCGACAAATCGGGCAACCTGATCTACCGGCGCACCGCGCGCCACTTCAATCCGATGTGCGCGATGGATCTGGTGGTGGGCATCAAGCGCGTGGTCGTGCTGATGGAGCACGTCGCGAACGGCGATCAGCACAAGATTCTCGAAGAATGCACTTTGCCGCTAACGGGCGTGGGCGTCGTGGATCGGATCATCACGGATCTGGGCGTGATCGATGTCAGCGACAACGGCCTGAAGCTCGTCGAGCTGGCCGATGGCGTGACGGTCGAGGAAATTCAGCAGAAAACCGGCGCGCCGCTCGATGTCGGGAGTGCGGCTTGACCTGCTCTTCGCAACATTCCTGCTTCCCGGCGACGGTCAGCCAGGAGGAACTGCATTTTCGCCGGATCGATACGATGAAAGCGGGACGGACCATCTATAAAGAGGCGGGTCCAGCCAATCACAGCCAGAGGTGCTGTTCGATCACATATGCCAACCGTATCCGGCAGCACGTGGGCCATGTCCGGCCATTGACCAATCGAGGACCTCGGCCCCTCGGACGTCTCTTATATCCTGTCAACGGGCATCGAGTGCTGCCTTCGCTCTCTCCACGCGGCTACCATTCGGCGGTGTTTCAATACGTTCGGTTCGATTGGGGATTTCGACCGTGAAGCTCGCTTTTTGGCCGTGAATGCCCGCCCATCGCCTTGACCAATGGAACCGCAATCGCTTGATTTCTGTAGATCAAAAGCGCAATGTCGAACGTCTCGGTGCGTTGTCCCATCCGTGGCAAAATGCAACTGCCAGCACGCTGTTCGGGCGGCGCTTGTGCCAAACGCGAGAGGAAGTCTGTTCATGGACGACGACGCGCATGCCTTTAACGGGCTCCGCCCCCGATTGCAGAAGATTGCCTATCGAATGCTGGGATCTGTGGCCGAAGCTGAAGATATCGTGCAGGACGTCTGGCTGCGTTGGCATGCGGCGGCCCGCGAGAGCATCGATAACGCGGAAGCGTGGCTCGTCGCGGTCACGACACGGATGTCCATCGACCGTCTGCGAGCGGCGAAGATTCAGCGCGAACACTACACGGGCATCTGGTTGCCCGAGCCGGAGATGACCCACTCACCGGCTACACCCGAAGAGGTCACGGAGCGTGCAGACGACGTCTCTGTGGCATTTCTGGCGCTGCTCGAGCGGCTGATGCCGGAAGCGCGGGCAGCCTTCCTGCTCCGCGAGGTGTTCGACGCGGACTACGGCGAAGTCGCTGAGGCCATCGGCAAGACGGAGGCGGCGTGCCGGCAACTGGTAAGCCGTGCAAAAGCGCAACTACGCGACGAACGCCCGCGCTACGAAGTGCCGCGCGAGACGCATCTTCGCCTCCTGCGGACCTTCGCGCAGGCGCTGGAGGGCGGCGACTTCCATGCGATCAACGCGTTGCTGGCCGAAGACGCGATGCTGATTGGGGACGGCGGCGGCAAAGTCCCGAGCTCCCCACAACCGATGGTGGGGGGCCGGCGCATCGCGCAGCTTTTCTACGCGCCGTCGCTGCGTTACGGCAGCGAACTCAGCGTCAAGCTCGTGGTGCTCAACGGTCAGTGGGCGCTGCTGCGCTTTATCGAAGGCAAGCTCGAATCGGCACAGTCGTTCGAAACGGACGGCGAGCACATTGTTCGTATTCTTGTACAGCGCAACCCTGATAAGCTCGTACGCATCGCGGCGGCACACTCCAACGGTTGAACGCCGATCACTCTCGGGCGCGCACGCGCCTCGACTCGTTGATTGGTACCTCGCGTACAACACGGTGAGCCCGTTCGCACGCCTGCCGCGACACGCCGCGCCCACCTACGATGACTTCCTGCGGCCGATGGCCGCCAGCAGCGCCCGCGAAGCCCGGGTGCTCACAATCGTCGCCAGGAGAAATCATGACGCAACGTATCAACTACATTCAGCAATCGCCGGATCTGTTCAAGAAGTTCCTCGAACTCCGCAATCTGCTGAAGGACAGCGCAATCGAAGAATCGATCCGTGATCTCGTGTCGATCCGGGCGTCGGAGCTCAATGGTTGTGGATTTTGCCTCGACATGCACGTGAAGGAAGCGCGCATCCACGGCGAGCGGGAACTGCGCCTCCATCATCTCGCGACGTGGCGCGAATCGACGCGCTTTGCGCCACGCGAACGTGCCGCGCTCGCCTGGACGGAAGTGCTGACGAAGCTTCCCGAACACGGCGTGCCCGACGATATCTATGAGCGCGTGCGTACCCAGTTTGCCGAGAAGGAACTGTCGGACCTGACGTTCGAAATCATGGCCATCAATGGATGGAACCGCACAAACGTCGCGTTCAAGACCGTGCCGGGTTCCGCGGACAAGGCGTTCGGCCTCGACAAGGCCAATCTCGCCTGATCGGCGGGCTTGTGCTGTCCGTCTTTATCTTCGGCCCGCGCGCGGGCCACGTCATTTGAGGAACACACCACCATGCTTCGCTTGAAAAACGCTGCACTTGCCGTGTCCGTCGTCGTCTGCGCATTGATGGGCGAGACCCGCGCCGCGCCGCCGGCAGCCATCGTCACGCCATTGATGACGAAGCCGCTCGACGACTATCCGGGCAAGGAAGCCTTGATGATCACTGTCGTCTATCCGCCGGGTGCCGTCGATCCTGTCCATCGACATAATGCGCATGCGTTCGTCTATGTGCTGGAAGGATCGATCGTGATGCAAGTCAAGGGCGGCAAGGAAGTCACGCTGACGCCCGGACAGACCTTCTATGAGGGCCCGAACGATATTCATACCGTCGGACGCAACGCAAGCCAGACTCAACCGGCAAAGTTCATCGTGCTGCTGCTGAAGGACAAGGGGGCGCCCGTTCTCGTGCCGGAGAAGTAAGCCCGAGCGCATGCCGACGCTTGCGTCCTCAATAGAGAACGACGGACCTTGTCACAAATGGCGGCGCTCGTACGTCTAGTCGTGCATGGACTCCACGACTCGCGCTGCCATGTCAGACTACCCATCACGCCGCCTCGTTGCCGGCGCGGACGATCCGTTCGCAAGCAGCTTTGCGACCAGTTACGCCGGCGTCGTTTCCTTTCTGGCCGTCGCCAATGAAGGCAGCTTTGCCCGCGCCGGTGATCGCCTTGGCATCGGCCGATCCTCGGTTAGCCGCAACGTACAGAAACTCGAGGCTCAGCTCAATGCGCGTCTTTTTCAGCGCACAACGCGCAGCACGTCGCTCACGCGCGAAGGAGAGCTTTTCTACGCGAACTGTCAGCCGGGCATAGAGCGCATCGCCCAGGCGCTCGAGGACATGCGGGAGCTGCGCAATGGGCCGCCTCGCGGTCATTTGCGCATCGGCGCCACGCCCGGCTTCGGCCGCAAGATCGTCGCGCCGCTGCTGCGCAGTTTTCACACACAATATCCCGAGATCATGCTGGAACTGCTGCTGAACGATCGGCCCGCCGACTTCACTGCCGATCGCATCGACGTCTCGTTTCGAGACGGACGCATGGAAGACAGCGGAATCGTCGCGCGGCAGCTGATTCCGATGCAGATGATCGTCTGCGCATCGCCCGCCTATGCACGGATTCACGGCTTGCCGCACCACGTCGACGACTTGCTCGACCATAGCTGCATCAACTTCCGCACGGCGTCGGGCCGCGTCAGGGAGTGGGAATTCAAGGTCGACGGTCTTGCGCAGCGGCGCCAGCCCGTCGCGCAACATACGTTCAACGACGTGGATCTGATCCTGCAGGCAGTGCTCGACGGGCTGGGCATCGCGCAGTTGCCGGCCTATCAGGTGTGCGATCTGCTTGGCGAAGGCCAGTTGATCAGTTGTCTCGCGCAGCACGCACCCGAAGACGGCGGCCATTACCTCTGCTATCTCAGCCGCAAGCATCTTCCTGCCCGAATCCGTGTGTTCATCGACTACATGACCGACACACGAGGGCGCTCGATCTGCAGTGTCTGACGACGATGACGACGTTATCGACCATCGAGTGACGACACCCCGAACGACGATGCGTTCCGCGCGTCTTCGCCTCTGCCAGACAAGCTGCGATTGATCTTTCCCATCGTTCCGGGATGCGCTTTAGGGCGATTCGTACCTCAGTGCTGGTATTGGCAAGTTCCAGCGAAAGGTTGCCTATCACGCATCCAAGTCTGAATTCATTAGCTGCGTGGTCCTCGGCAAGCAGCCCGAAAAACCTTTCGATTCGCGCGTGACCTGGTCCAGAGTATTGCTCAGTATGTTTCATAGCCATCCCCGGACTCATCGGGTGAAACCATCACCTCGCGGGCCGCGCGCAGCAGATCCCTCCGCCCGAATCTCATATGGTGACGTTCGTGTTTAGCGATGCCCATTACGACATCAGATCTGCGGCCACAGCGGGTGTCGGGCACCATGTGGCACTATCCATTGTCGGGACCGACCGAACGCCAGACAATGGATACTTTCGCGCGAAGGTCGCCCAGGAGAAGCTGATCGAGGCCTCCGGCATTCCCTCCACCGTTATCCGCTCGACCCAGTTCCTGGAATTTCCTGGCGGCATTGCTGATTCCAGTGCGGATGGAAACACAGTCAGGATTTCGCCAGGCCTGTTCCAGCTGATCGCGGCCGACGACGTCGCTGGCATGCTTGCCGATGTGGCGCTCGCGGCGCCACAAAACGGCATCGTCGAGATCGCCGGCCCGGAGCGCGCGCCATTCAACGAAATCGCAGCCCGCTATCTGAAGGCGGTCGGCGACCCGCGTGAGGTCAGACCTCGAGGACCGATACTTCGACGCTCGTGTTGAGGAGCATTCCCTGGTGCCGTTGGGCGAGGCGCGCCTCGGCCGCATCGGTATAGAAGAATGGCTATGCCGCTCATAGACAGGGCTCTGATCCCACCTACGCCAATTGAAGAATAGGAAAACAACGCTGGACAGAGCTTCTCCGAGATGCCGGGCGATCGCCATATCGTCAGCCCGGCATGCGAAGGACATCGTACTCGTAGCCGTCGCCGCGCTGGATGTCGCGAAACAGCAATTGGCGGCGAGCATTGCTCAGGTCGACAAGACGACGATTGCTTCGCACCCCGATGTGTGCAATGCGGCCTCTCAGGTCCGCGACAGGCAGTATGACTTCGCGTGAGGTAGAGGGCTGGCCTGCCATGCACGCCACGAATCCTTTGACTCGCGATAGCCGTCGGCGATTGCCACGCGCTCCTTGCTCCCACCCGGCTTCACGCCGATGCTTACCAGCAGGCACTCGCCATCGGAGTTTTCGGTGCGCGTGCCACCTTCCGCATTTGAAGCTGCGGGGCCAAGCTTGCTTACACCTTGACTCGCCTGGGACAACCAATTCCGGACAATTGTGCGTCCCCAGGCCGCGACGATGCATGGCGCGCCAATTGGTGCCGACGCGACAACAGAGTGTGCGCCGTGGCGACACTACCGGCACCTTGTGTCGAAGTCTAGGATTCTCTCCATGTAGTTTCTGCGGAGAATGTTTCGACGCAGGTTCGGTGAGTTCAACGCCCGCCTACTCATGAGGGGAAAACATGACGCAAGGTCTTAACTACTTTCAGCAATCCCCGGAACTGTCCACGAAGCTTCTGGAACTCTACATGCTGCTCAAGAGCGGCACCATCGAGCAGCCCATCGCTAACCTCGTCCAGATGCGCGCGTCGCAACTCAATGGCAGCGTGTTATGCCTCGACTTGCATGTCAAGCAGGCCAAGGATCCACGGCGAGCGCGAACCGCGCCTGCATCACGTCGCTATCTGGCGCGAGTCGACGCTGTTTCGGTCCCCAGATCCGGACCGATGGCGTCCGCGCGTTCGACCACAACGATGCGTGGGCGCACGTCTTTGCCGAGAATGCCACAGAGCCGCTGTGACGGATTTCGTTCGCCAACCGCCGTGGCGATGTCCACGCTGTGATCCGCGTGGGGCGGGGGCATCATGAAGCGCTGAGAGGGACATGATTGTCGTGAGTCTGGATGAGGCGAAGTTGCGTCAGGAGCTTTGTGTGGACACTAATTCCCTTCAGGTCGTGGCCGTTATTGTCGAGGCTTTCGAGGAGGGGTCTACGTATTAAAGTCGAGCGCAACGCGGCTGTTGTACTGATTTCATGTCCTATTAAACATCCGACTAGTCGGCTATTTACAAGCAATGCGCTCACGTAAATGAGCGACCATCCGACGCCGCCGAGTGCGGTCAAGAAAGGAGTATTACCCATGTCTTCAAATAATCGCAGCCTCACCAAGGGCGTGGCGCGGCGTGACTTACTACTCGGCAGCGCTGCCGCAGCTGGCTCTCTTGTCGAGGCGAGCTTGCCGAGCCCGGCAATGGCAGCTCCGTCAGCAAAGGAGGCGCATCATGCAAAGGCAGGCGGAAAGGCCTCAGGCAGTTACATCGCGACAAACGACGGCACGCAGCTCTATTGCAAGGACTGGGGCGCTGGTCGCCCCATCGTGTTTTGTCATGGCTGGCCACTCAGTTCGGACAGCTGGGAATCTCAGATGATGTTCGTTGCGTCGGACGGGTATCGTGCAGTCGCACATGATCGTCGTGGCCACGGCCGTTCAAGCCAGTCCTGGAATGGCAACGAGATGGACACTTATGCCGACGATTTGGCTGCCGTGTTCAACACCCTTGACCTGCGCGATGCCGTACTCGTGGGTTTCTCCACGGGCGGGGGCGAGGTGGCTCGCTATATCGGCCGGCACGGTACGCGACGGGTCTCCAAAGTCGTGCTGGTTTCAGCAGTGCCGCCTTTGATGCTCAAGACGCCCGCCAACCCGCTTGGCTTGTCAATTGAAGTTTTCGATGGCCTGCGCGCCGCGCAGCTCGCCAATCGGTCCCAGTTCTACAAAGATGTGCCCGCCGGTCCGTTCTATGGCTTCAACCGTCCCGGAGCAAAGCCTTCGCAGGGGCTGATCGACGCATGGTGGGCTCAAGGCATGCAGGGCGGACACAAGAATACTTATGACTCGATCAAGGCGTTCTCGGAAACCGACTTTACCGACGACCTGAAAAAGATCGACGTGCCTACCCTGATTATCCACGGCGACGATGACCAGATTGTCCCCATCGATGCCGCCGGACGCGCTTCGGCAAGGCTGATCAAAAACTCCAGGCTGATCGTCTATCCCGGCGCGCCGCATGGATTGACGGACACGCATAAGGAAAAATTCAACGCCGACCTGTTGGCGTTCATTCGCAGTTGAAAGCCCGTCGGCTCGATGGCTGACATTGCTTTTCGGTGCCGGCAGCTAACCCATGCAATCTGAGAGTTAATTCCCATGTGCAACAACCACAATTGCTACGCAGATCCCGTTGAACCGGCCTTGCCGAAGAGCGATATGACACTGGATCTCCAGCGGACGGCGCTGGTGGTCATCGACCCGCAAATCGACTTCATGAGTCCCGAAGGGCGTAGCTGGGAGGTCGTCGGCGAAAGTGTGACGGAGCACAATCTCGTGCCCAACCTTATCCGCCTGTTCCAGGCTGCGAAGCGGGCGGGTATCACCGTCGCCATCTCTCCTCACTATTATTTTCCCCATGATCACACATGGAAAGTGCACGGTCCCGCCGAGAAGTTTCAGCATGCCTTGGGCATGTTTGACCGACCTGGCGCGCTGACGCTGGACGGCTTTCAGGGTTCGGGGGCAGATTTTATGCCAGACTTCAAGCAGTACATCGAGGATGGAAAAACCATTATCTGCTCAACGCACAAGCTGTACGGCCCACAAGCCAACGACCTCGTTCTGCAGTTGCGCAAGCAGCGCGTCGATCAGGTGATTCTTGTAGGCATGGCCGCCAACCTATGCGTCGAGTCCCATCTCCGGGATCTGCTGGAGCAGGGCTTCGAAGTTGCGGTTGTACGCGACGCGGTGGCAGGTCCGAAGGTGCCGGAAGGCGACGGATATCACGCGGCGCTAGTCAACTTCCGCTATATCGCGAACGCGCTCTGGGATACTGACGAAACCGTGCAGCGGCTGGTAGGAGGTGTTCGCGCAGCGGCGTAATCCCCGTGATTTTGATGCGTGCCGTCACCTCAAATTGGAGTAGGAGGCGCAGCATGGAGAGCTTCTGGGTGAAGTTCCATTTCATCACGCAGCAGAGCATCCAGAACCTGACCGACGCCGAAGCGGCCGAGATTACTGGGCAGGACCGCGAATATCACCAGCGCGACCTCGTCTATCTGCTTGCCACCGACGATGCCGAGGACGAACAGACTCGCGCTCAATATGCGTGTGCTCGTGCCTCTGCTGTGTGTCGTCGGTCGATGCTGGCCGTTGCCGCGTAATGGGAACGAAGCAGGGCGGGATCGACAGCAACACCTGTTTGGGAAACGCGATTACCCCCTCAGGTAAATCGTGAAGGTGCTCCCCTGTTGAGGCGCACTCTTCACGTCGATTGCGCCACCTGAGTCAGTAATGATCGCGTAGACAAGTGACAGGCCAAGACCGGTGCCCTGGCCGATCTCCTTGGTGGTGAAGAAGGGCTCAAAAATGCGAACGATGGTTGCCTCGTCCATGCCGCATCCACTGTCCGCGACGATCAGGCGCACGTAACGGCCCGGGTCAAGCGTTCCGTGCGAGAGCGCTTGCTCACCGGGGAACTCTGCGGCTTCCAGTGTCACGCGCAAGGTGCCGCCTGTGCGCATGGCTTGAATCGCATTACTGCACAGGTTCATTACGATCTGGTGCAGCTGGGTGGCGTCGCCGAGTACAACGAGAGGTAAATCGGGAGCGTTCGACTCGAGGCGAATGTTGGCGGGCAGGGATCCTCGGATCAGCTCGAGCGTCTCGGCCACGACAGGAGCAACGTCGACGGGCGCGCGCTTGCCGCGCTGACTGCGGCTGAAGGCAAGGATCTGCTCGACCAGCTCGCGGCCACGGGACGCGGCGGTGAGCACGTTCTGCGCATAGCGCCTGAGCGGTGAGCCCTCGGGCGCTTCGTCAAGGACCATTTCACCGTAGGCGAATACACCCGCCAGAACATTGTTGAAATCGTGCGCGATGCCGCCGGCGAGCCGGCCAACTGCTTCCATCTTTTCGGCCTGGCGCAGCCGCTGCTCGAGCCGCGCGCGCTCGGCCAGCGCCCACTTCTGCTCGGTGACGTCCATCACGGCCCCAACAAACTCGGGCTCGCCTGATGAACTCTGCATGGCATGACCTATCAAGTGAACAGTCTTGACCGTACCGTCTTCCATCAGCAAGCGATTCTCAACGTCAAAGTTTGTCATTTCGCGGGACGCGCGAGCGATAACTTCCTGCACGAGCCGCCCGTGCCCTCGACCCTTCGCTGCGCCAAGCCGGAATACTGGAAGCAATATGACCGGCACCAGGCTCGCCACGCTCAACACGCCTGACTCCGGTCCGCAGGACAGCTCCGTTGAGTTCGAATATCTGTTCCCGGTCAAGGCGCCAGACGCGGACCTCGATGATCCGACGCAGCGCTTCCAGGGCGGCCCGCTCATGCTGGTCGGGCCACTGGAACCAGAGTCCTGAACCGAAGGGCGCCGCCGCGGGGAGTCCGGTCCGGGACATGCGGCATCGATCCGCGCACCTATACCAGAACTCCGTAAGCGGCCCAATCATCGCGGCCGCTTAGCGATGCGCGAAGAGCGCTTGCCCGCTCACACGCTGAGCGCGGCTACCTGAATTCGACAGCACGCTTGCCACACCGCCGTATGCATTGCCATTCTCGCCGTACGCGGCCTGCTCTGCGGCGACGGTCTGCGCGTTCTGGCCACGTTGCGACGCCGGGGCGCCGAAAAGCGGGTTATACGACGGCGCCGGGCCGTAGCCGCTGCCAGCGAATGCGGGTGCTGCCACTGCCGCGGTAGCGACGACCAGAAGGGATGCGATGAGATTGCGGTTCATGAGATTCACTCCAATGTGCGTTGTCTTGCGATTCCGGTGGCTCCCCAGTGCGAGGAGGGCGGCACAGTGTTGCTTGACGACTGCGCCGCGGCCGCGGATTAGCCGGGTCTTGCCAGGGTCTTACTTCAGGCGCGACTGCAACTCGTTGGCGAGCTGTTTGATCGCGGCCTTCGTCGGTGCGTCTTCGGCGAGTGCGTTGAGCAAACCGAAGTCATGGATGGTGCCGTTGTAGCGCGCCGTGGTCGCCTCATCGCCCGCTGCGTCGAGTTTGCGGCCGTAAGCCTCGCCTTCATCACGCAGCACGTCGAACTGCGCGACCTGAATCAGAGCCGGCGGCAGACCCTTCAACTGATCCAGCGAAGCATGCAACGGCGACGCGTAAATCTCGTTACGCTGCTTCGGATCCTTGGTGTACGCGTCCCAGAACCACTTCATCATCGGACGGGTCAGGAAGTGACCTTCCGGATAGGCGTTGTACGAGCCGTCGTTGAAGTCGTTGTCCGTGACCGGCCACATCAAACCTTGAAAGCGGATCGCGGGACCTTGCTTATCCTTCGCCATCAGTGCGACAACCGCCGCCATGTTGCCGCCCACGCTGTTGCCCACCACCGCGAGACGGCTGCCATCCACGCCGATGTCGTTGCCATGTGCCGCGACCCACCTGGTCGCCGCGTACGCCTGGTTGATCGCCACCGGGTAGCGCGCTTCGGGCGAGGGCGTGTAGTCGACGAACACCGCCACGGCGCCGGATTGCACAACGAGGTCACGCACCAGGCGCTCATGGGTCTGGAAGTCGCCAAGGATCCAGCCACCGCCATGGAAGAACATGAAGACCGGCAACGTACCCGTTGCGCCTTGCGGTCGGACGATCGTGATCGGCACCGTGATGCCGTCCTGCTCGATGGTCTTGTTCGACACCTCGATGCCCGACAGATCGACCTTGACGCTGTTCTGCGCACCGATCAGCACTTGGCGCGCTTGCGCCGGGGTCAAGGTGTTGATCGCCGGTCCGGTGCCGCTGTTCAAGGCATGGAGGAACTGGCTCGTCACCTGATCGGGCGTGACGGGTGCCACCGGGGTAGCAGCAACTGCGAAGGTGGTGCTGGCGGCCAGCGCCACGGCGAGCAGCAAAGGCTTGAAGGTCTTCATGGCAGATTCCAGTTCTTGGATTGATGGGGCGTGTGGGTTAGGCGATCGTCAGCGTGACGTCGATGTTTCCGCGGGTCGCGTTCGAGTACGGGCAGACGATGTGCGCCTTGTCGACCAGCGTCTGCGCCGCTTCACGCGCCATGCCGGGCAACGAAATCTTCAGTTCGACTTCGATGCCGAAGCCGTTCGGAATCGCACCGATGCCGACGCTGCCGTCAATCGCAACGTCAGCCGGGATGGCGATCTTGTCGCGTGCGGCGACGAACTTCATCGCGCCGAGGAAGCATGCGCTGTAGCCGGCGGCAAACAGTTGTTCCGGGTTGGCGCCTTCGCCGCCCGCACCACCCAGTTCTTTAGGCGTGATCAGCTTGAAGTTGAGATTGCCTGCGGGGACGACAGCATGGCCGTCACGGCCGCCGGTCGCGTGGGCATGGGCGCGGTAGAGGACTTTTTCGAGGGACATGGTGAAACTCCTTTATAGAGGTTGGGTTGCCAAATTTAGTTATCTACTAGTAGATAGATTCGTGTATAAAAAAACTAGTGTTTCCACTTCACATCTGGCGCTTATCTATCTATGCAAAGATAGATAAGCGGGTCAAGCAAAGAGGTGGCATGCCACCTCGCGTTCGACTGCTTTATCGCGTAGTTCTCACCGAGGCTTCGACATCTTCCAGCCGAGCCCTGGTATGAAACAACCGGCTTGCCAGTACGCTGCCCTGAAAAGCCGCGTATAGCGCACGTGCCGCGCTTTCCGGTTTGCCGTTCACCGCCAGCGTCTTTTCCTGCGCACCTTGCGCGAGAACCTTGGCCAGCCAGTTTTCGTTCGCCTTGAAAAACGCCTGCACCGCATGCCGGATGTTCTCGGGCAGCGACTCGATGTCCGCAGCAAGCATGCCGCACAGGCAGATCTGATTGCCGTCACCGAGGGTCCTGCCGAACATCTTCGTGTACTTGCTGAGCTTCGCATCGGCCGGCAACGAAGGGTCGATAGCGTGGACTGCGTTGAGTACCTCTTTGCTGTACTCGTTGACCGCTTCCAGCACCAGATCGTCTTTCGACGGAAAGTAGTAGTGGATGCTCGAGGTCTTTACGCCGACCAGACTGGACAGATCACGGTAACTAAAACCGTTGTAGCCGCGCAGCATGATGAGCGTGACTGCGTGGTCGAGGATCTGTTCGCGCACTGTCGTTGTCGTTTCCATGGATCGAACTTTATCTACTCGTAGATAGATTGTCAAGCGGGGAGGTGAAAGATTTTTGTGGGAGGAGACGGGGCAACCCTGTAACCCCGCACCTGGACGGTGCCTGACTGATCGCCCCATTTGATGGAAGCTCGTCCGCCCAGAAGGGCGAGACGACCTGCTGGTGAAGATCAACGCGACGAGCCGTGCTCATAAATCGCTCCGTTTGCGTGGACGGCGTGCGGGCAATCCCCTATCTCAACATTTCTCGTCAGCATATTCTGGACGCCATTTCGATCATCGCTTCGGTTGCGGAGGAGCACGCCAGCGCCTTAACGGGATCAGCGTACGAGGTCGGTGCCTCACAGGGAGCAGGCTACTGAATTTCCGACCCGTTACCAAAATTGACGTTGCTTCGCATATATCCTATGGACTACTTACTGGGGTTCACCGTGCCAACCTTCTATTCTCTGATGATGTAGTAATCCTTATCATAGGGTGTTTTTCGTCTTGCCGACTATATCGCGACACAACCACGCAGGCCTGACGGGAAGCGTGACGTGCGAGAGTCAGTAGACCGTCGCGTTCAACGTCATCGGCTGACACGTCGGATGATCCCAAGGTCGCGCACAATGGCGTACTTCCGGAGCTTCTGATATAGCGTGCTTTTAGCTATGCCTAGCTGCGTGGCCGCCTCGGTCAGGTTGCCCTGGCATTGCTGGATCGCAAAGCGAATCGACTCTGCTTCCGCCATTTCCAGCGAGCGGACCTTTTGGCGCGCAAGCGCAGACATCCCAGACGACGCCGTATCCCGAACATCCCCAGCAGAAATGGCCAAAGCACCGATTTCGGGCGGCAGCTCGGCGACTGTAATGATTCCGTCGCGGGCCATGAGTACCGCGCCCTCGATCGCATTTCGCATCTCGCGGACGTTACCTGGCCAGGTGTAGTTGAGCAGGCATCCATACGCCACGTCGTCGAAGACGGCATGGGTTACGCCGTACCGCTCGCGCGAGACACTCAACCAGTGTTCGATCATCTCAGGCAAATCCGTCTTGAGTTCGCGCAGCGGCGGTATCGAGATGTTCGTGACGGCCAGCCGGTAATACAGATCCATGCGGAACTTCCCGTCAGCGACGTCTGCACGCAGGTCGCGATGCGTGGCGGCGATCAGACGGAAGCCGACCTTGCGAGGCGCGTTCTCGCCCAACCGGTAGATCTCCCCCTCTTCCAACACGCGCAGCAGATGCGGCTGGATGTCGAGTGGCATTTCGCCGATCTCGTCGAGGAACAGCGTGCCGTGATTCGCCGCTTCGATTTTCCCTGTCATGCCTGACCTGCGTGCGCCGGTAAACGCGCCTTCGGCATAACCAAACAGCTCACTGCTCAACAAATCGCGGGACAAGCCACCGCAGTTCAGCGCGACGAAGGGACCGTCTGCCCTCGAACTGGCCTGGTGAATGCCTTGCGCGAACAACTCCTTGCCAACGCCGGTTTCGCCCAGGAGCAGTATCGGGACCGAGGCTTTAGCCAGCTGCTGCGCCTTCTGGATAGCCGCCCGCAGTGCAGGGCCCGTGCCGACAATGCGAGAGAACGCCGCCCGAGGTGTGGGTTCAGCGAGCGGGATCGCCTGGGACAACGAAGCGGCGCGCCGACTGGCAGCCGGCGCAATCAACATGAAGCCGAGCGTGTCGGCGCCTTCAGCAACGCGTTCAATTCGTGCGAGGCGCAACCACGGCGGTGATTGCGGCGACATGGAGCCACCGGCAATCCTGGCGATGTCCGGGATCGGAAAAGCGTTGTCCAGTGCGCCTGGTACGCCAAGCCGCGCAAAGGCGGCTGACGCCTGCGGGTTGGTTCTGACGAGACGTCCGGACTCGTCCACCACGACGACGCCGTCCGTACGACCGGAGCAGTAAGCCATGCAACGCTCCATCAGGCACAGACGGCGCTCCATTGCTAACTTCCCGAGCCGGCTCTCGATACGCCCGGCCATCGAGACGATAAACGCCAGGCTATGCTGGCTGTAGGTTTGCGCAAGCCCCGAGGCATCAAGTACGCCGAGTACAGTGCCGTCGAGCGGATCGCGGATCACCGTAGCAGAGCATGTCCACTGCTTGATACCCGCGCAGAAGTGCTCCGAACCATGGATCTGGACCGGTTGCTGCAGCGCGAGGGCGGTGCCGATCGCGTTGGTGCCGCAACTGAGCTCGGTCCAGTTACACCCAGGTATCAACCGGATCTCGCCTGCGGGTTCAACGAGGCGCGTGTCGCCGGCCAGTTCGAGGATCATGCCGTCCGGATCCGCGAGCAGCAGAATGGTCCCCGTCTGCGAAACTAACTCTCGTGTCTGTTCGATAAGCGGTACGCTGGCACGCATCAAGCGGTCGTTCCTGACGCGCAAGTCGAACAGAGCCCCTTCTTCAAGCGGTAGTGGGGCGCCTGCCGCATCGGGAGCCACCCGGCCATCAAGGCAGCGATGCCAGGAATCGTCAACGACGCCACGGAGGGCACCCGAGGGGCGCTTGTCACCTTGAATCAAACGCTCCCACGCCGCCATGACGCTGGCGTCCCGATCGGGACTGGAAAACCAGTCCATTGGCGTGCCTGTCTCTTTCATGCTGTCTCCGCTTGGGCACGAATACCTCACCGGATCAGAGGGTTCGCGTTGCCTTTTTGCGTTTTTTTTCTTGGTGCGCGATTGCCTCAGTCGATAGCCCGCGGCCCCCGGACGCGCGTCGCGAGCGCCGAGCCGCGATCGGCGGTTCGACGAAGCGGTTTCGAACGCCTCACGTCTAGCGCAGGCTGGGGCGCGATCGGAACCTGTCCGTCGGGCCATGCCTGAACGCGCCGGCTATGACCATCAGCGATCGACCATGACGCAGTCGCCATGCCGGCGCGGACCTGGTGTCTAAATTCTATGCGCGAAATACGGCACCGTCCGGAAATCGAACGCTTTGCGCAGGCAGCACCCGTTGAAGCGACAGTAATCCGACAAAAATATACATAAAATCAATGACTTGATGCGACAGCGACGATGCTGGCATGACCGATGCATTTAACTGCGCGAAGGCGAGCCGCGAGCTTGTTTTCGCGCTCAGTTTCGTAGCAGAAAAGCGCTCGCCATTGCGTGATGTGAAAGAGGTTGATGGAGAAGACGATGAACCCCGGTCAGAGATCCCTGCGCTTGCTGGTCGACAAGTGGCTGGCGCCCACTGCGGCGCGGCCGGCTCACGTCACACGGTTTAGTCGCATGGATACGAATCAGAGACGCTATGTGCGCGTCGAAGCGTTACATCCGACCGGCGTGCTGGCGTTTTTTTTCTTCAGACACGATGACGGATCGTGGTGTGTATTCCCGCCTGGCACGCAAAGCCCGACCATGAGAGTGTGATCTGCTTCAGGAGATCAGGGCCGAAATTGAGGTGCGCTGCCGTTTGCGGCGTCCGAGCCGATGGAGTGGGTCCATTGCCATATTGCACGTCAGCCCGTTGCGCCGAGCGAGCGGACTGAGCACGTGGTGTCCCAGGTTTCGCATATCGTGATGAAGCTACTAGCCAAGACGGCCGAGGAGCGCTATCAAACGGCTTACGCCGCATCCCGGATACGGTCGTGAAGGAAAGTGTAGTTGCTCTCCGAACGCTGGACGACACCGGACCGCACGATCTGTCAGTCGATCATCGAAGCACATGGTGGCAGCATTTGGGTCGTGCGCAATGAGGCGCAGGGCGTGACCTTCAGCTTCAGCCTTCCGATTGATATGTCGGATGTGACGTGATTCAGGCGATGTGTCTCGCGGGTACTGAGAACTTGTTGATTAAAGCAATGCTGAACGCGCAGTTCGTAAGAATAGCTAATTTATTCGGAATGACGATCCAACATCGGCGTACACGTCACGCCCTCACAAGCTTCGA
This sequence comes from Paraburkholderia panacisoli, assembly GCF_008369935.1. GTDB lineage: Bacteria > Pseudomonadota > Gammaproteobacteria > Burkholderiales > Burkholderiaceae > Paraburkholderia > Paraburkholderia panacisoli. The sequence goes on from NZ_VTUZ01000038.1 coordinate 29,602, forward strand.
AGGCTTTGGGTGCGGCCTTGCGGCGATGTGGTACTTGCAATGCATGAAGAGATTGGTCTCCTGATCGTGGACCGATCGCGCCGACGTTACGAAGGGTTTTCACCAAAAATATAGAGGTGTTCCATGGAATCCGCGAGCGAATTAATCTATGTGGTCGACGACGACAGTGGTGTGCGAGAAGCACTCGCCGCGCTATTGCGCGCAAACGGAAGAGACGTACATACATTCGACTCCAGCAGAGAGTTTCTGGACACACCGCGTCAAGGTGTCGTTGCATGTCTGATCCTGGATTTGAGAATGCCAGGCATGAGTGGGCTGGAAGTCCAGAAGATTGTCAGCAGGGATGCGATTCCCGTCATTTTCATTACCGGAAGGGGAGATGTGCGGTCCTCGGTCCTGGCCATGAAGGGCGGGGCTGTTGACTTCCTCATAAAGCCCCTCAATGAAGATGCATTGATGCGTGCGGTTGATGCGGCATTCGCCAGGGCGCAGGTTCTTCGCAAGGAGGCGGAAGATGCAGCGATGCTTCATGCTCTCTATCAATCGCTGACGCCTCGCGAGCAGGAGCTTTTGCCGTTAATCTCAAGCGGCCTGCTCAACAAGCAGGCGGCGGCAGTCCTTGGTATCACCGAATACACCGTGCAGATGCATCGCGCCCATATCATGAGAAAAATGCAGGCGGGTTCATTTGCCACTCTGGTCAGGCAGGCAAGCAAACTGCAACTTTAAACATCGTCGACGCTCGGGTCTGGTATGCGCTATTACCGACCTGGGAATGCGGCACATTGACGGTTTTCAGGTGCTCGAGAGAACGGTCCAATCTGGCCGCGCTTAACGCGGTGAACACCGAGCGAGAGATGTCCATCACGGTTCGTCAGGTCAAGTATTTGAACAACATCGTGGAGCAGGACCATCGGGCCATCAAACGACGAACCCGACCGATGCTCGGATTCAAGAATTTCAACTGCGCACGCGTGATTCTAAGTGGCATCGAATTGATGCACATGATCAAGAAAGGACAGTTGAAAGTTTCGGGCAAGAGTGCGCCGTCAGTCGCCCGGCAATTTTACTCGTTAATTTCATAAGCTATCCTACGCATATGGTCGTTATTCGACCGCTTTGCCTTACTGCGACAGAGCCCAATTGAGCAAGAAGGCGCAAGCCGCGCGCGACGCCATGGGCAAGAAGAAACTCAAGGCACTTGCAGACCGGGTTACTTCAATGCCACGGAAATCAATCTGGATGGTTTGGGCAGGCGGATTGAATCTTGCTCATCGTCAGGTCCGACGAACTTGATGCGATGACCATCTCCGGCGCCAGCGCCTCATCGAGACGGCGATAGAGATCCGTCGTGAAGTCGATCTGCTTGGGGCCGTTTTCCTGAATCAGATCGCTTCGGGCGACGGCTGCGTCGACGCACAGTCCGTGAATTGAATCTTCGAAGGTGACGCGCCCGGCGGGCAGCCTTTACGGTTCGAGCAGGCGCAACAGGCGAAGCTCTTCGAGATCGAGTTCGGATTCGATGCGATGCAAGACCCCATCGTCGACCTTGCCCCCGCGATGCAGGCCAAGGAGCGCCTCGCGCGACACGCTGACCAGCTTGAGTTCGACTCGCAGAGAGTGCGCGCGGTCTTCGACCTGTTCCGCTCCCAGTGCATACGCGTTTTCGTTCGCCGTGACGCGGATCCGGTATTCGACGAGCAGGCGCTCGAGCGTTGCGCGTTCGATACCGGACACGTGCCTGCCCATCTCTTCGAGTACGGCGAGCGAAGCCCCGAAGGTGCGCGCGCGCGTCTCGTGCTCGGACATAGTCTGTCGCGCGACCGGGCGCAGCTTCAGCAGACGGATGAGCGGCGCAAGACTGCCGCCCTGCACGACGAGCGTCGCAATGATGAGCAGGAAGGTACTGAAGACGATCAGGTCGCGGCCCTGGAAATTGCCCGGCAACGCGAGAGCGGCCGCGAGACTCACGACGCCGCGCATGCCCGCCCATCCCAGCACGACGGCTTCGCCGGCCGACCATGGCCGGTTGCCCGCACGCTTCGCGAGCATGCGGCTCGGCAACCAGATCGCAGCAAACACCCACAGGAGGCGGACTGCAATCGCAGCCGCTGTGGCAGGCAGCGCGACACGCAAGCCGGCCATCAAGACGGCGACATCGTAATTCACGCGCGCCAGGATGCCGTGCAGCGCGAGGCCAATCAGGATGAAGACGAGCGCGTCGAGCGCGAACACGATCGCCTCCCAGGTCGCCTTTGCCTTGATGCGCATGCCGGCGTCGAACACGCGATGCTGGCGGATGCCGAGCACGAGACCGCAGGTGACGACAGACAGCACACCCGAGCCGCCGACCGCCTCCGCAACCCCATAGCTCGCCCAGGCCATCACGAAGGTCAGGACGATGCCGAGCATCGTATCGGAGAGGCGCTGCAACACCCAGCATAGCGCCTGGCCGCACGCGAGGCCGGCCAAGACGCCGATCAGTGTCAGCGAGAAGAACAGGCCCGTTGCGCTCGCAACCGTGATGCTGGCGGCAAGCGCGGCCGAGACCGCCATCTGGTAGAGCAGCAGGCCTGACGCGTCGTTCAGGAGGCTCTCGCCTTCGAGCACGACCACGAGCCGCGCCGGCAGCGGGTGGCGCTGCAGGATCGCCTTCGCGGCGACCGCATCGGGCGGCGAGACGATCGCGCCCAGCGCGAAGCATGCGGGCCACGGCAGACCCGGGTTGAACGCATGCACGGCAACGGCGACCGCGGCGGTCGTGACCGTCACTGCGCCCAGCACAAGAGAAACGATCGTGCCGAGTTCCTCGCGGAATTCCTTCCATGCCGTGTAGAACGAACTCGACATCAGGAGCGGCGGCAACACGGCCGCGAGCATCAGGTTCGGGTCCATGTCGGGCGCGCGCTTGCCCGCGACCGCGATCACGCAGCCACCGAGCAGCAGCACGACGGCGGGCGGGATCGCAACGCGCTCGGCGAGCCAGGAGAGCGCGCCCGCGCCGCAGATCAACAACAGCAGGTAATGAAAGAGCTCGACGTTGCTCATCCGCGTGCAGGCAGATTGTGCAGCAGGGAATTGTGTGAAGGATGATGGGTCACGATGGTTGCTTGTCCTTTGCGGGTACATCGGAAACGTGGCCGCCGGGCAGTGGGCCCAATGCAGCGCAAAGAGTCAGTAGATAAAGTGTCTTCATGTGCAGAATCCTGGCTGGATGCGTTGGCTTGCTGCTACGCAAGTATCCTCCATCTTCGCCCGAACGCGTCGCGGCAGCACTCATCGCTGTTTCAAGTCTGAAACTGGCCCAGAAACGGTCGCGCAATGGTTGCTGAGCGACCTTTGTCGGAAGGTTGACGCGAAGGCGATAAAGAGCGGGACGTGGCGACGAGCGCTGGCGACACGTGGCCGGTTGAAATGAACGCGAGCACGGTCCGCTCGCTCAAGACTGGAAATTTGTCTCTGGGGATCAGTAGCACTCCCGACTACGGCGCGTAGGGCGATCGTCTATTCGTCAGCCAGATTAAGTTCGCCCAGTTAGGTACATCCTCTCGGCGTGAGCGAGAATGTCGCTTCATGACCGAACCCGGAAGACCGCCGTCGGCCGTTGCAAACATGCAAGGCCGAGACCTGAAGGAGATATTGCTACCGCTGCGCGTCGAACGTAACACGGGCCAGTTTGATGTCCGCTACCAAACTCGCGACCTTAAGCCCAGAAGTCGATCCCGTCACCTGACAAAACCATCGAATCGTGTCATATAAATCGGGTGGAAGTCGACGTTCGCCTTCTTGAACTCATCCGAGGGCGTGCCATAGATCACCCAGCGAGTCAGCTTAGCCACAGCGAAGAACTCCTTCGACAATGGGCCGAAGCTTTCCGTTTGGTGGAAGAGGGCCGGCTTCGAATCCGAGTAGCGTTCGAAGATGTCAACCGTCTTCTGGTCGTCCCCGATGTTGAACTCAAACTGCAGCGCGCCCGGCTCCTTCTCTGTCGCGGCCACAAGCTTGGGTATCAGCGGCGTGAACTTGTCCATCTGATCGACGGTAACGGTGAAAACCCAGTACACCTGTTCGCTAGTCATCCCTGCCTCCTTGGTACGGTACCTCAAGGCTCACACGATGCTGACAATCGGCGCAACTGCCAACTGCGGTATTGGACCATAGTCCAATAAGAGTAGCGGCCGCGATGCCCGCGCTCAGGAGCGCTGGCACTAGAACTGCTCAACCAATTTTCGCATGGTCGCGCTTCGCTTTAGTATATGTGCAATCTGGCAGCCGGCTCAACTATGTGGGGCGTAAGCCGGAACCGCCGAAAAATTCCGTCGGAAAACGTGATGAGCGACGTTTCCGGTTACCACGCCTATCCGACACCGTTTGCCGTACGCGTTTTGCCCGATCTGAGTCACTATTGCTCGGCAGGCGTTCCTCGTGTCGGAAAACATCGGTTTGGCGACAACCCCGCCGGCAGTGGCTTTTCGCTCACGACGGTTTTTTCGGCGGTCTGGGAGTGCAAATCCGGGTCGTCATGCAAGTACATAAAACAGCATGCCCGCTAGGGTGATGGTGACGGGAAGCGTGATGAGCCAGGTCATCGCGATCCTGAACAGCATTGTTCGGTGAACGCCTTGCCCGCTCGCGGCCATCGTGCTCGCAATGCCGGACGTAATAATGTGGGTCGTGCTGACAGGCAGCCCCGTCAAGCCCGCCGTGCCTATCAGCACGGAGCCGACGAGTTCGGACCTTGCTCCCTGTCCGGGTGTCAGGTGCTGACGGCCGAGGCACTCGCCGCGTTCGAACGACTCGCCGGGATCCGACCATAGTTTCAGCACCAAGGCACACTGCACTGAGTATGCGCACCCACCACGGTGCGTACTCAACCTGTGAGCTCATCGATTTGAGCAATGCAGAAGCTTGCTGGCGCTGCGGTCCGGGCACGTTTTTCTGCTGGCTGACGTATTTCATCTCGGAGCGGATGTCGTACACGTATCCGCGCAATTGCGAGCGTGCCGCGCGTTCGCCGTCCTGTAAGGCCTCGCGTGCATCGAGCTCATGCGCCTCACGCTGTAGGGCGGGTTGGGCGCGCTGCAGCGCTTGCGCAGGACGCAGGCCCTGCGCCTTCATATCGTCGCCATGTTGAGCGATCAGCGGCGTGGTCTTGGACGCATATTGACCCAGCTGCGTGACCTGTTCGGTCGCGCCTGGATTGAGCGCGCAAGTCGTCGGCAAGAAACCGATGATGGTCATCAATTGAAAAAGGCGGCCGTCGAAACCGGAGGCGTCATGACCACAGATCACATGCGTGGAACAAAGGCATGGCCACCGGGCAGAAACCACCGCGACGATTTCCGCGGCACAGCCACGTGCCATGCCGCGGAATTTGCCACCTGCTTTGACGGGTTCAAGTCTTTTCAGAACGGCCACCAGCCGAAGCCACCGTTATTACCCTGTCCATTGTCGCTGTGATGATCGTCCTGGTGTCGGTCGAATTGGAACGAGTCGAAGAGATCGCCGATGGCCGGCGCGTTGGTCGGTACGTACGGGTTGCCCGAGAGTTGCACCGGATTCGGCAGATTGTCGCGGCTGCGCTGCGTGATCGGAGCCAGCGACCAGTTGCGATCGATGAACTTGACGATCGACGCATGATCCGAATATTCATGCACCACGCGGCCACCGCGGGAATACGGCGACACCACGATCAGCGGAATGCGGGGACCGTCGCCGAAGAAATCCACCGGCTGGATGTAGCCCGAATCGTAGTAGCCGCCGCCTTCGTCGGTGGTGATCAGGATCGCTGTGGACGCCCACAGCGCCGGGTTGGCCTGGACCGCTTCGACAAGCTTGTGCACGAACGCCTCATACAGCCCGAACTTCGACGATTCGGGATGTCCGTCGAGCAGACCGCCCGGCTTCACGAACGACACGGCCGGCAATGTTCCGGCCGTGATATCCGAATAGAGATCAGTCGTGTCCTGTAAGTGTGCAGCGACAAGCGACGGATTGCTCATGATCGCAGTTTCGTAGAGGAACGGATTGCAGATATTGCAGTAGACGCTCGTGGATGGCTTGCTAACGAACGTCTTCCAGCCTTCACCGTAATACTTCCACGAGATGTTTTTTGCCAGCAGGGAATCCGCGATCGTGCGTACCGGTGAAGGCGGAATCGTGAAGACGCTACTCGTATTTACGCTGCCGTCGCCGTTATAGCCTGGGTTGTAGTTGTTGAGCAGATAGTAAGTATTGGTCGCGCAGTTCGGGTCGGGATGATAGGGCAGCGTGCCGAGGTAGTGGCGGATCGCGCCGACCCCAGGCTGCTTCGGGTCGGAGCAGTTGCTGTAGGTACCACCCGAGTAACCGTCCTGCGTGTACCAGTTGTTGGTGCCTGCCAGCGGATGCGGATTTTCGATCTGATCTGCGGGCGGGGTCGTGGCGTGACCGTTGCCGTCGGTATAGTAGAGCGCGTCAGCCGTACCAATCATGATGCTGTTCGCACCCGTGCCACCCATCACCGGCTGATGGTAGTTGTCGCTGATCGTATATTGACGCGCGAGCTCGTTGAAATATGGCATGTCGCCGGTATTCACGTTGTAATAGCCGAGTGCTGTCGAGCCTTCTCCCGTGGTCTGGTCCGTGAAGTTGGCTGCCTTCGGCTTGCCGTTCGAGCCGGCGCCGATCGACGTCTCGACCCACGCAAACAGGTCCATTTTGCAGCCGCTTGGGTTGTCGTACGTCGCATGCGAGACGTTGCAGTCCGATTGCTGCCAGTTCTGATAGAAGCGGTGCACGGGGCTGTTCATGTACTGATCATAGTCCGGCCCCACACGGGAAATCTGATAGGGACCGTTCGGCAGGTTGAAGGTGTTTGCGCCGAAACGTGTATCCGGTACCAATTGCGGCAAGCCTGAAGCGCCGGTCGTCAGATGGACGAGATCCTGCGGCTTGAGTGCGGCCCCCTCCGCGGCCGTAGCCGCCACAAGGGTGGCGAAAGGCGGAGGACTGGTGTCGCTCGGAGCGGTCGCCACAAAGCCCGTATTGGGTGCCGGCAGTACGTTATAAGGCTTCTTGCCGGGAGGGCTCAGCTCGAAACGGTTGGAGTTGTCGGCGTGAGCGGTGTACTGTGCGGCTGCAATGAAATTGGGCCCGGGTTTGCCGTCCTGCGTGATGATGCCTTTGGAGAGAAGGTTCGAGACTGTTTGCCCACGCCGCGGCGTATAGGCGCCGAACACATGATCGAAGGTACGATTTTCGCCCACGATGACGATCACATGCTTGATCGGCGAGGCTGTGTGAATGGAGGCAGCATCAGCCTGCTGACTGGCGGAAATGGTTGGGTAGAGTGCGGTGCCGACCGCGAGCGCAGCTGCGCCGCATGTCAGAAGGGCTTGCAGGAGGGCCTTTCGTGGGACGTTATCAATAGGCTTCATGGATCTCTCCAAACGGGGATTGACACAGGCACGCCGAGAGCGGCGACGAGCGTGATGCGTCGCTTGCCGAGTGCGGCTTTGTATTACCGCGCGTTACAACGGAGAGAAAGTTAGGCTTGCTGTGTGTCCAACACGGGTCGGAAAAATGTCCATGTCGCGTGAGTCATGTGACGCAGCCGACGAAAGCCTTTCGGCCTCTTTCGAATTGAATGATGATGTCCGACAAGATCAATATCTGTAACGGAGTCCTAACTTTCTCACTATTGGGCAAAACGTGGGCTTGGCGACTCGTCGCTGCTGTGACGGGAGGAGCCCGCCAATAAGATGCGGAGCGAAATATTGTCACATTGGAGATTGCTTTTCTGAATGATTGTGTCAGTTTTCTGAACGGCAGCCCGTCGAGCTGATCGGCTCGAGTCGGAACAAGCTGTCTATGGAGGAAACTTCGACAGTCTTATCAGCCTATGTACGGCTATTTTTACTGTCGTGGTCAGTCTGGTTGCCGACCGAGAGACGCGGAAAAGTTCTTTCACGCTGTGCTGAGTGGCACGACGCCGTGAGGCGGAACGCCAACATGAAGGTGAACGGCAGTTGTAGCTCAGTTTTCTGTCACTCATGCTAAAGACCGTCGTACGTCTGAATGGGGTCGAGAGTACGCATCCGCTGGCAGTGAACGCGACATTCAGGGCGACGGAGATCCGAATGGCAGAAAAGCGGCCTGGAGCCGCCTCGCGAACGGCGACGCCTGAACGTCGGCAATGGCCGATGAATGGCCGGCTGTGATGAAGCACTGAATGACCTCTGTGCTTTCGACGCTAACGCCGAATCCGTCGTGAGGCGGACGGCTGCAACGGGTCCGACAGCCGCCGATGAGGCGAATACCCGCGCGGTCACGCGCGCACGCCCGGACAAGAAAAAAGCCCGCACTGGGGCGGGCCGGAATCCATGTGGAGCCATGGAGGAGACGGGCTCAGTATAAACCCTGGATCGATCTTTCGCACGCTCGCGGTGGCAAAACGGTGCAACAAACGCTGACGGCGGCACCGCGGCCGGAGGCGGCGGCCCTGAGCAGGGGGGCGCGTGCCGCGTGGCGCGGTCCCCGGGCCGGCCGCAGCGGCGCGCTGGCCGTGATATGCGGCGTTATCGCCGCAAGCACGACGACACTCAATTTCACAGGTTGCCCGATTCCATTTAAATGTATTTTTTCGCGGACACCACAACTCTAGGAATTCCACGCACAGACTTTCAACAGTCATGAGCGACAGCCACCAAGTTTGACAGCCTAAACCCGCTTGACCTCGGGGTACGCACTTTTTTGTGCGGCGACAATAGGTATCGACATACAAAAGAGTCCGCACTGTTGAACGGCCATCCGCACATTCAGGCCGGCTGGCAAATCACTGCCCATCACCGCTATTTGCAGAATGCTGTCGTAGGTCGATCGCAAGCTCTGAAGCGACCCAGGCCGTAGCGCGGCGCTGCGATCAGCGTGGCTTCCCTGCTCGCATCCGGACGCCGTCAGCCATCGACATTCCGGAACCCATCGAGGCGCCATCCTGGAAGCCCGATGTTCGTGACCTGTTGGCCTAAGGTCTCATTGACCGGCCTGAAGTTCAGGGGTCATATTTTATCGGGGAGGTTCACGTGTCCGTAGTCTGGTCCGCGCCCTCGGAACTCGACCCATGACCGGCGGATTCGGTTCATCGAGCAGGTCGAGGCCGGTATTAATCCGGCCTCGACCCGCGTGATCCGGCAATACTGGAGTGGCTGATCGACTCACCTGCTGGCTGTGCTGGATCTTCGATGCCGCGGGTGTCGACAGAAGCGACGCTGCTTGCGCCGGTGCACGTTGTGCATCGCGGCAAAAGCAGGACGGTGTGGGCATTCCAGCGGCGCTGGCCTGAACACCGACGGGTCGTCAAGCCGACGACCGAAGGACGCCACCGCAGGGTAGAGGTAGCAGTGCGCGCCCTGGCCGGAAAGCCTCGTCTGCCTGCCACCTGGCGAACCGCGGGCAACCCTGGTGTGCGCTGCAATACGAATCGTAGGGAGAGAGCAGGCATGGACTGGAATCGCTGGTACAGCTTAAAGAGCTACCTAAGATCTTCGCTGTGGACTGTGCCGCTCATCGCAGTCGCGATCTATGCCGTGGTGAAGCCTGTGACTGAAATGGTGGGAAGGTGGATGATCAGACACGGGACCCTTGATCCGAAAACCGGCTTTCTTGGGCTGTCCATGACTGGGGCGCGCTCGTTGCTCGGTGACATCGTTTCCGCAGACCTGGCATTTCTGGTATTTACGTTCGGTTCACTGCTCGTCGCAATTCAGGTGGCAGGCGGGCAGTACACCCCGCGGATCATCGCGACGACACTGCTGCGCGATAACATCATCCGTGGCATCTCGGGACTATTCGTTTTCACGCTGCTGTTCGCCAATAGAACGCTAAGCTGGATGGGTGAGAATGAGGTACACCAGCTTCAAGTGTTCATTACAGCGCTGTTCGGATTCGCTTCCGTCGTTGCTTTCCTTTTCCTCATTGACTACGCCGCGAAGTTTCTGCGTCCCGTTAGCCTCGTGGCTCGCGTTGGGGAGCAAGGGATCGCGGTCATCGAGGACGTGTATCCTGCCCCGGCTACGGGTGTAACCACCTCGCCGGAACGAAACAAAGAGCGAGGCGCACCTGAGCGCATTGTTCGTCAGCGCGGTAAATCCGGCATCGTTCTGGCCGTGAATCTGAAAATGCTGGTGGCCAAGGCGCGGCGTGCTGACATCGTCATCGAATTCGTGCCGCAAGTCGGTGATTTCGTCGCGGTGGACGAACCCTTGTTTTATTTGTATGGGAACTCTGACGCAATCGACGACAGCAGCCTGCGCACACTTGTCGCTTTCGGGACGGAACGCACGATGGAGCAGGACCCTATGTTCGCGTTTCGCATCCTGGTGGATATTGCGCTGAAGGCGCTGTCGGCGGCGATCAACGATCCCACCACGGCGGTGCTTGCGACCGACCAGTTGCATCGACTATTGCGCATGGTGGGCAAACGGTCTTTGCATATCGAAGAGATAGCGGATAGGTCGGGGCGGGTGCGCGTGATCTTGCGGACACCCAATTGGGAAGACTTCGTACATATTAGTTTCCGCGAGATACGACAAAACGGCGCGGGCAGCATTCAAATCGCGCGGCGTCTGCGCGCGGCGATAGAGAACCTCATCCAGACCCTGCCGGAGCATCGTCATGACGCATTGCGCGTCGAGTTGACACTGCTCGATCGCGCGATCGACTTGAAGCATCCGTTTCCGGAGGACCTGGCGTTGGCCCGCATCCCCGACTCGCAAGGGCTTGGAGGTTCGGCGGCCTCGACGGCAAACAACTAGCCCTTTCGGAGGCAAGCCATGCGCAAGCTCATCATGGGCATCGTCGAATTCCGCGAGAAAATGCTGCCGCAATACGCGGAGCAGTTCAGCAAACTGGCACTTTCGCAAGCGCCTGACGCGCTCTTCATCACGTGCTCGGACAGCCGGGTTGTACCTGATCTGCTTGCCTCGACCCATCCGGGCGATCTGTTCACGATGCGCAACGTCGGCAACCTGGTACCGCCGGCGACCGCAGAGGGCGTTTCAACCGGTGACCTCTCCGAGGCAAGCGCGATCGAGTACGCAGTACTAGTGTTGAAAGTCGCGAATATTGTTGTGTGCGGGCATTCCGAGTGCGGCGCGATGAAGGCCTTGTCTACACGCAACGCCAAGCTGAAAACGCCGAACCTCGATAAATGGCTGTGCCACGCCAACAACGCAGCGTTTCGCCTCGAACACGAAGGTCCGCTGGATGACAGGCTGAAACCGCACGATCAATTGTCGCAACTCAACGTACTTGTGCAGCTTGAGCATCTGATGACTTACCCGATCGTCCGCCAGCAAGTCACTGCCGGTGCGCTGGTATTGAGCGGTTGGTGGTTCGACATCGCGACTGGCGACATGTATGCCTACCTGCGCACGAGTCGCTCATTCGAAATCATCGACCGCGCGATGGCTGACCGGATCATTGCGCGCCTTGCCGCACGGGCGCGGTGAAGGTGCGTACGGTAGACCTGCTCACGATCGGCATCGATGTACCGCCAATCCGCCATCTTGTTTCTGGATCATTTGCGGACAGATGATCGGGCACACGACGCGCCGATGCGATGAGATCGGCAAGACATTTTTCAAGATCTATGATCCCGTGGTTATCTACGCAGCCCTTGAAGACGCGACAATAATGAAGCCGGTGCTAAGCAGCGCTTTATCGACAGCGAATCGAACGTACGGCACCAGGTGTGTCCGGCGTGACGTCATCGCGGGTGGCGCCGCTGCGGCTGCACCTGATCGAGAGGGTGATGCAGCGTCGGGCTCTGCGAGCGAGGCCCAGGCGTCGCAGTCTGCCCAACGGATGTTGGGGAACGCAGATCGAATACGAAAAGCAGCGTTCAAATCCACGATGAACCTGAACGCTGCTTACCTTTTGAAAGGCTTTTTGCTACAGCCGCCTGCTCTATGAGACCGTCACTACAATCTGCTTAATAGCTGATGCTGTTGTAACCATAGGTGCCGAGCCCATTTGCGTAGGAGCCGCTGAGATTCAGCTTGCCACGGGCATCCTCGCTTTGCTTGGTTTGACTGAGGAGCCAATCGTAGCTGTAAGAGATGCCGTGGGCGTAGATCCACGTCGATTTATGGTCTCCGTTTGCAAGCGCATTCCAGTAGATGCCCAGAGTACTGGGCGTCTCTACCAAAGTCTTAAGCAGGGCGCTCTCGTTTGCCGTGGATGTGGTCGTCGGATCCCAGCTCGTATATGGGATTTTTACCTTCGCAAGGGTGCTGAAGAGAGTCTGGGCCTGATTCCAATACCCGGTAGCTGTGGCGTCGCCGGTCATGTTGGTGGCAAGAATGTTGTCGTCGGAAATGGAGTAGTACCAGTTTTGCCAATCCGGGTTGGTGATAATTTTCCCGTCGTAGGGGTACGTGTAGTAGGTTTGGCCGTTATAAGTGGTGCTCTTGTTGTAGTTGTTGCCCCACTGCGAGCCAATCGCCCAAATGCCCGCGAAGTAGTTGTCGCGCTGCGCTGCCATATCCAGTAATTGCATACCGCCCATGGACTGGCCGGACGCATAGATGCGATTACTATCGATATTGTATTTCGAGGTAATGTAATCCATGAGCTGCCAGGTCGCGGGTACGTATTCGTTGCCTGTCAGGTTGTCAGCCATGCTCTGGCCTGCTTGGGGTATCTGCGGAATCACTACGATCAGTCCGCCGTAACCCTGAGCCTTGGCAAGCTGCTGTACCCTGTCTGAAGCATAGTTTGTCGCAGCCTGAGCCTCTGTCAGACTTATCACCGGGTCATCGCCCAAGCCGCCAGCATCCTCAATGTGCAGTACGACCATGTACTTCTTGCTCGGATCATAGTCGGGGGGTAAGTACATGCTGTACTTCAGGCTGACATTATGGTATTTGCCGTCGTACTCGCTGAAGCAGTTGGTGGCCTGAAAGGAACTCCCTGCAACCATAGAGAGTATGGTTGCGTTCGCGTACGTGATTGAATGACCGTTTGGTGCCGTTCCTGTATATGACGGTGTGACGTTATCCGTATAGAGCTTGTAGCCTTTAATGTCGTCGAGAGTATATGAGGTATCGTCATATACCTTATACATGGTAGCCGAATGGCTATCGCCAAACGGGCTGATATTATAGTAATAGCCGGGCTGGTAGTTACTTTTCAGTGTTGTGCTGGGACTAATGGAGGTGTTGTCGTTGACGCTAATGGCCGTCTTCTGTTCTACACCGCCAGCCACGCCTTCTCTCCAGTCAGCGACAGAAGCAGACAGTTGGTAGTCGGTGTTAAGTTCGATAATGACATAATTGCCGCTTGCATTACCAACGCCGTTCGGGTCGATCGCGGGGGTGGAACTCACATAGACCTTCGTGGCGGCGCCGGGCGTTCCGTTTTTACGCGTGAAGCCAGGATATCCTGTATAGGGCTCATTTGCCGCAGCTCCCGTTGTTGGCCCACCATTCGAGCTCGCCACGTCATAAACGATCGGAAGATTGGCGTAATTAAACACGTCGTAGGTGCCCAAGCCCACAGAGCCTGCCTGCTTTCAGCGTGTTGTTGTACTTTACGACGATTGCCTGAACTTTGGGGCCGTCCAGGTCTGCAAACGAAATCGTGGAGACGCTTGAAATGGCGTCGTCGGCCTTAATCGTTGTGCTTGTCAGCGAATTGCCAGCACCGCAGCCAGAGAGCCCCAATCCAACTATCATGCATGCGGCCAGGCATTTATACTTCTTCACACTCAATGCAACTCTCATGTGATTATCTCCAAGATTATGTAATTGACCATAACCCATGACCCGATTTCGTCGAGGGCTTTTTGTCTGCCGGAATACTATCTCCGGGGTGACTTTCACCGCTTCGGACAAAAGTAACTTTCACCAGAACTTTTCATTGGATCGATGGTTATCCCGAACCTGTTAATCGGACGGAATGATGAACGGCGACATCTACAACGCTGCACGAGGCGTTGCTAACTCGCGGTCGAACTTCTGTAGATGCTGGACGACGAAACCTGGCTTTATGAGCTCCGGGGAGAGGAAGCGCCAGGCTACCGAGGAGAGGCGAGCCCCGCTTCCTCAGGGCATTCAGATAGACGCTCTTGTCGTACAGTGTTCTTGCCTGCCAGCAGCGGTACCGGATCCGTATCCACTTGAATGCCAAAGCAGCGGCATGATCTCAAACCTCGACGTCTTGCAGGCGACACTGCGTATGGCTCAGCAGCGACGCTTGCCTGGATGATCGGCGAGAAGAAAATTGCGCGGATTTGTCGCGACGAAGTTTGTCGACGGTTATCTGGCGCTTGATCACCTATACATAGTCTCGGAACATGTTCACCAACCCACTGCCCTCGAATCAACGCGACGCCTGTGAATTGCCGTAAGTCGACTCCCACCCACCGCCAAGCGCTTTACACAGGGTAATCAGGTTCGCGGCCGCCACCGCCTTGCTTTGTTCGAAGTGACTCTGTGCGTCGAGCAATTGTTTCTGCACATTCAGCACGTCGAGATAGTCCAGTGCCCCAGCCTTGTAGCGCTGCTGCGCGATCGAGAGCGCACGCTGGTTCAGCGTAACGACTGCCGTCAGCTTGTCGCGGCGTAGTTGCTCGGCATCGTAGACAACGAGGGCATCGTCGACCTCGCGCCAGGCCTCAAGGACAGTGTGTTTATAGACGATCGCGGCTTCCTGTTGTTGCGCTTCGCGCAGATTCAAGGTTCCCTTGAGCCGCCCGCCCTCGAAGATCGGCATCGTGATAGAAGGTCCGACAACAAACTGTCCAGATGCCCAATTGGCGAGACTCGAAAGCTGAAGGCTCTGGAACCCTGCGCTGCCATTCAGCGATATGCGCGGATAGAAATCGGCTTTTGCCATGCCGATCGACGCCGTCGCCGCATGTAGCTCCGCTTCTGCCTTTTTGATGTCGGGTCGCCGCTGAACAAGCTCCGACGGAAAGCCGATGGGCACCTGTCCCGGCAACTCGGGCACCTCATGCGGTTCGCCGAGCGTTTGCTTTAGCGCGCCGGGCTCCTCGGCGAGCAACACGCCAATCGCGTTGATCGTGGTGTCGGATCGCGACTCGAGCGTCGGAATCAGACTCTCGATCGACGCCACTTGTGCGGAAGCATTGGCCACGTCCAGATCCGTCGTCACACCTTCACGCGCCCGTACCTGCGTGAGCTTCGTGGTATTACGGGCAATATCCAGGTTTTCTCTCGCGATTCGCAGTAGTGCCTGTGTATCGCGCAACTCGATATAGTCGCGCGCGAGTTCGGCACGCGCAGACAACAACACGGCATTCCGGTCTTCGTACGAGGCATCGGATAACGCGGATGCGGCTTCTACGCCGCGCCGGACACGGCCCCAGATATCGATTTCCCACGATGCGTCGAAGCCGGCCTGATACAGGTTGTAAGCCGGCGAGCCTTTGGCGCCCGGCAACGGTGCGACGCCAAGCGGCGTGTTGCCCGACGCGGACTGCGATTGCGTGCCGGTCGGGGTCACGCCGAGCAGCGACAGAATGCCGTTCGGGCTTCCACGCTCGCGGTTGTACGACGCAGCGCCATCTAGCGTGGGATATTCCGCCGCGCCCGCCACGCGCTGTTCCGCGCGGCTTTGGCGAAGGCGCGCCGACGCTGCGGCCACGTCGAGGTTCGCGTCAGCCAGTTGCTGTTCGAGCGCGTTCAACGCGGGATCGTCAAACAGCGTCCACCAATCCTGACTGAACCCGGCTTCGACGGCTTTGCTCGATGCTTGCGCTGATTGCGTGCGCTCGAACACTTGCGGCGGCGTGGCCGACATTGGCGGTTCGAAATTCGGTCCGAGGGTGCAACCCACCATGACCAGGCATGCCAGTATCTCCAATGCCAACGTTCGGAGTGAAAGGCCGTTCGCATTCATTTTCTCTCTCCCGCTTCCGCCGACGCATCGCCGTGCCGACCAACAGCGACTTCCGCTTCAACTGAAAGCCCCACGCTCAACGCAGACGCTGCTTCCTGATCCCGGTCAATGTTTATCTTGACCGGTACGCGTTGGACGACCTTCGTGAAGTTGCCCGTCGCGTTGTCGGGCGCGATAGGCGCGAAGCTGACGCCGGTTGCCGGAGCAAGACTGTCGACGTGGCCGCGAATCACCACGCCGGGAAGGCTGTCCACCTTGATCCGCACACTCTCGCCAGGCCGCATTTGGGTGATCTGGTTTTCCTGGAAGTTCGCAACGACATAGGCATCGGAAAGCGGCACGATCGCCAGCATCGGTGCCCCCGGCGTCACGAACGCGCCAACCCGCGCGGAACGCCGTCCGACCTTGCCGTCGACCGGCGCGTGAATCTCCGTGTAGGACAGGTTGAGTCTGGCCTGGTCGAGTGCTGCCTCGGCCCGGGCGAGCGCACCGGCTGCCTTGTCGCGTTGGGTGCGCAGTACGTCCAGTTCCTGCTCGGTCGCGACCAGCGCGGCCTGGTCGCGAGCCTGTTGCGCGAGTTGCCCGGCGAGCGTGCTCGTAGCGTGCTGTTGTTCCTGAGTCGTTCCCGCGCCCGCGTCCGACAGATTCTGATACCGCGCGGCATTGGCTCGCGCAAACTGAATCGACGCGTCGTCGGCTTTAAGCGTCGCGCGCGACTGATCGACGAGCGCAGGATGCCGCGCAATCTCGGCGTCGTAGTTGGCAACGGACGCCTTTGCAGCCGTCACGTCCGCTTCCGCGCTCAACTGTGCCGCTCTGAAGTCGCGGTCATCGATACGCACCAGCAATTGCCCGGCTTTGACCGACTGGTTGTCTTCAACGAACACAGCGGATATCTGGCCCGCGACACGTGGCGCCACCAGCGTGAAATCGGCTTCGACGTAAGCATCGTTGGTGGACTCGGCAGCCGAGCCGCCGACCAATGCTGAACAGGCCCATGCGCCAACGCCGACGGCGACAGCCAGAGCGCCAACACGAATAGTCTTCAGATGCGATCGAGTAATGGATGTCATGAATATCGCCCCTTAATGGGAAGAGGGAGGCGTAGTGCACCAAGGCGGGTAAATGCGCACGGGCAACACTGGCACGAGTAAGAGAAGGGCGATGGCAACACCTGCCATCACTCGATAGAGATCCGCCGAGGTCAGTACCAGCGCCTGCACGTGGATCCGGTGAGCAAGTTCGCCGATGCCATGAACCCGGTCGATGCTTTGGCCCGTTACAAGCGCGTGATTGCCCAGTTGATCCACGAGCACGTTGGAATGAAAACGTTCGCGGCCCGTACCCAGCCCTTCGATGAGACCCGTTGCCACGGCCGCTGAAAACGTTTTGATCGAATTGAACATCGCCGAGGCAAAGGGGCCGTCTGTCGGTGGCAAGCCTGTGGTGACACCCATCAGGATCGCGAGGATCACCATCGGTTGCGCGACGATCTGGATTGATTGAAGCAGGTAGAAGTTCTCGCGTATCCACTCGGATGTCATGAAGCTTCCCATCACGCATGTGATGATCATCAGGCATAACCCGCCGGCCATGACCCAACGATGATCGACCCGGCGCAGATTCAGGGCGGCCGCTGTCAGAGGCAGCACGATCAGCAGCGGGATCGCGACCAGCAACGACAGGGGCGCAGTTTGCAATGGCCTGTATGCGTGAACCCTGGCCAGATATTGGCCGGGTATCGCCGCGACGCCGACCAGCAGGATGACTGCGCCTATGAGCGTCGTCAGTCCGTGCGCAAAGTTTCTGCGCGACAGCATTTGCAGCTTGAAAAAAGGCAGCGGATGAAACCACTCGTTGACAAAGAATGTTGCCAGCAGCAATCCGCCACCCAGGAACATCACGCGAATGAACTCCGAGTTGAACCAGTCAAGACGATCGCCTTGTAGAAGACCGGTCACCAGCATGGCGACGGCTGGAAACCCCGTCAGAAAACCGCTCCAGTTGAATGCGCCGAGCCGTTCGAGTTTCAGCGGATCTGCCGGCAGTCCGCGCACAATCGCCACGCAGCTGATGATGCCCAGCGGCACGATTTGCCAGAACGCCATTTGCCATCCGGCATACTCGGTCCATAACGCTGCGAGCGGTGTGCCGAGCGCCGGTCCAAAGGTTGCCGTGAGTGCGTATCCAGCGAGGCCGAATAGCTTCGCTCTGGGTGGAAGATAGCGCAGCGCCACGATGATCAGCATCGGCGGAAGGCAACCACCGGCAATGCCTTGCATCACACGCAACACGTAGAGCGTCACCAGGTTCGGTGCGAACGGGCAAAGAATTCCAAGCAGCATCGTCGCGAGTACGGCGCCTATCGTGAAGCGCTTGAGCGTGAACGTGATCCCAAACCACGGAGCAAACACCATCGTGGCGACATTGGCCGCTTCGAACAGCGTGGTCAGCCAGGTTCCATCGTCATGCCCAATCGACAGCGCACCCTGAATGTCGGCCAGCGACACTGCGGTGACCTGTTCGTTGAGAATGGCCAATAGCGACGCGAGCAGCATCCCAACGAGGCCTGACGCAAGCCGAAGCGTCAGCGCTGGGTGTTGTTTGGGCGCCGGCTGCGCGGGAGCCTGTGTCACCCGGGCCGGCAGGGCTGCCGGCGCCTGTGCGACGGCCAGCGCTTGCGTTCCGCTTGCCGAGGGGTTGCCAGTAGTCATGGGAATCCTGTTTCTACTCATGTTTCGATAGGATCAAATGTGGAGAGGAGGGGCAACTTTTGAAAGTCAAACCAGGTGGCGTCACGAGCCATTTCGTTGGCGAATCGTGCCAACGTCATGGCTTTTCGAAACACATGATCGTTCGTATTACGGAATGAATTGCACGCCAGTCGAACCTCGTATCCCAACCTCGATCAACTCCGCGCAGGCCGCACTTCTTCAAAGTATTGCGGCGCTTCCCTGCGATCAAACATTCCGTATTCCCTGACGACCCGGATACTGCGCAGACGCGAATCGGCCGCGATCACCGCGTCGCGCTCGAACGTCTCAAATGCGGCCTGATCGAGCCACGTCGCCACCACGATCACGTCGCCGGGCACCAGCAGTGCGTCGAATACGTCCCATGAAACGAGGCCAGGCGCACTCAGATCGACGCCGAGCGACTCCACAACCTGTTCTGCACCAGCCTGCTTGAGCCATTCCGGCGAGCATTTCGCATCGAGCAGCATCACCGCTGTGCCCTGGCCTGTCTCAGTGACGTCCAGACGTTGCTCGAGCAGGACTTGTCCTGCGGGCAGGTGGGTGTCGCTCACGATCTGGCCAATGCGCAGGCGATAGTCGGAAAATATCCGATCGCGCGCAGCTTGCTGGATCTTGTGATGCGCTGTCGTGGTACGCCAGCGCACCAGAGACTTCTCGTCGCGCCAGCTCGACAGCGAAAGAAGCCATCCTGGGCGTGTCAGACTGGCATAGCGGGTGTTGTCGATAAACCCCTCGACCTTATCGAGTTCGGGGCGCAACATTCTGGCCATGCCGAGATAAGCGTCGAACTGTTCGCGAATGGGATTGACTTCAAGCATGGCGGAAAACATGGACACCTCTTTGGTTTGATTGGCTACACGACGTGATCTGGTGAGCGCGCAACCCGGAACCGTTGGCCGATTCGTCGCTGCATCGCCCACGCCTGGCGATCGGAGTCATTGTCCGGGATCGGTCGAATTCATAGGCGCCCAAGCGAGTGAGTATTGGGCCAATGAGTAAGCGATTTTTGCCAAATCGCGATTCGCAGCCAGATAACCATCACGGCGCGAAAGAGTCTTTTTCGAAAGGGGCAAGACCGGTGTTACGGTCTTGAATGAATCGGAGATCGCTTTCCGGCATTCCGGAAGCATTCTATGTTGGCCAATTTGGGTCTTCTATTAGCCATTCGGTCATGCAAGCCGTCACCAAGCCGATCACAGCGCATAAGATCGATCTGTGTAGATGCGGTAATCCAGGTGGGAAGTGAAATGGACAAATTACGTGAGATGGAGGTTTTCGTTGCCATCGTCGACCGGGGCAGTTTTACCGGTGCATCCGACAAACTCGGATTGTCGGCCCCTGCGGTGTCGCGGGCGGTTCATTCTCTGGAATCGCGCCTGGGCACCCATCTGCTCGCGCGGACGACCCGGTCGGTTCGTCCGACAGACGCGGGCATGGCCTACCTCGAAGCCTGCCGGAAGGTGCTGGACACCATCACGGACGCAGAAGCCAATATTGCAGCAGATCCACTCCATCCCGTCGGCACGTTGACCGTTTCCGCCCCCGTCCTGTTTGGCCAGCGGTATGTGGCGCCGCTGGTCGACGCGTTCCTGTTGCGCTATCCGGATGTCAGTGTCAACGCGGTGTATATCGATCGAACCACGCGGCTTCTGGAAGAAGGTGTGGACATTGCGATCCGCATCGGGCACCTCGGCGACTCGTCGGCATTTGCCATTCCATTGGGCTCCGTGCGGCGTCGGACGTATGCGGCGCCCTCTTATCTGGCCGCGTATGGAGAGCCTCTCCATCCGAAGGAGTTGACGCAGCACCACTGCGTATCCTTTACGGGCGTCTCGGCTCCGCTCGAGTGGGTGTTCAACGACAACGGTTCGAGGCTGTGTGTCAGACTTCAGCCAAGGATGATTGTCGACCTTGGAGCGGCTGCCGTTCTTGCGGCCGTCGACGGCGTGGGGATCATCCAGTTGCTGTCATACCAGGCAGCGCCTGAAGTAGACGATGGCAGGCTCCAACCTGTGCTGACGTCATTCGAGCCTGAGTCGACCCCGGTGAACCTGCTTCATGTGGAGCGGCGAAGCACGAGCGGCAAGATTCGCGCGTTCGTGGAACACGCGACCGACACGCTGCGCAAAAACGCGCATCTTCAGGGCGTGGACGCAATGGCAACGCGAGCTTCCCGGTAGGCAGTAACCAGCGCGTCGAGGTCGAACGCTCTGTTCAGTCCGCTTGGATTGGGTAACACCCACGCGTGTGCGCCGCCGAATGGCTCTGCCTGTCGTCCCCATTCGATGTTGCGCGCGCCGGTGATGGCCGAGAAAGCCATCTTGCCGAGGAAAGCAACGTATCGTGGCGCGTAGTGCCCGATCTTGCGCCGAAACGCGTCGCCAGCCAGTTCGATCTCCGAGCGCGATAACTCGGCGGCGCGCGCGGTCGCTCGCGGGACCACGGTGGTGAGACCGCAACCATATTGAATAACCGTGTGGTCGTCTTGCGGACGAATCTGTTCCGGCGTAAAACCTGCAAGATGCAGGACCCGCCAGAACCGGTTGTTTCTGCCTTCAAAGTGATGACCTGTCGACGCCGCGCGCATACCCGGGTTGATTCCGCAAAATATCACCGACAGGCCCGGTTCCAGAAGATCAGGAAGCGAGGGCAGGCATTGAAGTGAATCGACGTCAGTCACAGCGCAGAGAGTTGTTGAAAAGCAACTTGCCTGTCGACACCGGTATTTGCCCACGGCTGATTGCCGGGCTCGCCGCGGAATCGTTGGCGATACTGTTTGGGCGTGACGTCCAGACGCCGGGAGAAGGTCGTGCGCATATGGGTGGCGCTGCGGAAACCGCATTGAAACGCGACGGTCTTCAGCGGTGCATCGGTGTCTTCGAGCAACTTTCTCGCGGTGTCCACACGAACCTGCTCGACAAATGCGGACGGCGTCACCTTCGCATACTTTGCGAATACTCTCGAGAAAGTGCGCCGACTCACCGCCACTGCGCCCGCGAGTTGTTCGATCGATAGCGCGTCGGTTATATGCTCAGTCACATAGCGATGCACCTTGCCGATGATCGGATCTTCGTCCCTGCCTGTCCCCATGTACGGGCTGTACTGCGACTGGCCGCCTTCACGCTGGATGTAAACGACAAGACGCTTGGCGACACGCACCGCCAGTTCATGCCCCCAGTCCTCGGCGACCAGTGACAGGCACAGATCGATGCCGGCCGTCACGCCTGCCGATGTGAAGAGGCGTCCGTCACGAACGAAGATCTTGTCGGGCTGCACACATGCCTGCGGGAATTCGTGGGCGAGGCGGCCCGCGTCCGCCCAGTGCGTCGTCACTTCCTTGCCGTCGAGCAGTCCCGCATGGGCAAGCACGAATGCGCCATTGCAAACGGAGCCGAACCGCGTCGCGTTTCGTGCCTGATTTTGCAGCCAGGCCAGGAAGTCGCCGGACGGTTGAGCGTCGGGCAGATGTGGGCCGCCTGCGACCAGCAGCAGGTCCCATTGCGTGTCGACATCCGTATAGCCGAACGGCACCGAAAGTTGCATCCCGTTCGAACAGGTCACCGTGCCGGCGTGAGGGCCCACAAGGGAAACTTCGTACTTCTGCTGTTCGGAAAGGATCGTGTTTGCTTCCGCAAACACGTCGAGAGGCCCCGCAACATCGAGCGCCTGCACACCATCGAATATGACAATGGCGACTTTCATGCCGTGACCTTCGTGAAGTTGGTAGGCCCGTTCCCGATACCGGCGTCTTCGGCTGGCCTCACCCGAGTGACCGGAGCGAGCCGACAGGCCTGTATTGACGAGCGACGACCGAGCTTACCGCAATCGCCTGAAAACGGGGATGCATGGGCCGGTAATTGTCTTTTGCATCCGTGTAATGAGTGAGCGCTGGCGGGGCCGTTGGCCCAAATCTCGCGTTGATTGGCCTGGTATCGCGGCAGCCTCGTGTTTCTTCTCGCGAGCCGGCTGATTAGACTCGGTTTCATGGACGCGGCACCAGTCGCCTCGCCCGACATGGCAGTTTACGTTGATACGGACGGAGTGAGAACACATGCATGTTGCGATGATGCTTTACGCAGGATTTCGTCTGCTGGAAGTGACGGGTCCGATGGACGTCTTCCACGAAGCGAACCGTCTGTGCGGCGCGGCGTTGTACGAGCAGCATCTGGTGGGTCCGTCGCCGGGGCCCGTCCTGTGCTCGAATGGCGTGGCCGTGGGGACGACCGATTGCCTGTCGGATGCACATGCCTCATTCGATATCGTTGTCGTGCCTGGCTCTCCGGTCGTGGGCTCTGGTCAGGAGCATCGCGCATTGGTGGACTGGCTCAGTGACACGGGACGCAGCGTGCGAAGGCTCGCGTCGGTGTCCAACGGGGCTTTTCTGATTGCGCGCGCGGGTCTTGCCGACCATCGTGCGTTGACCACGCATTGGCGCGACGCGCACCGTCTGTCTGCTGAATATCCGCTGGTGCACGTCATCAGCGATCAGCGCTACATGCGGGACGGCAACCTGTACTCGTCGCGGGGTGTCAGTGACGGTATCGAGGTGGCATTGGCTCTGGTCGGCGAGGACATGGGTGAATCGTTTGCCAGACGTATTGCAACGTCATTGTCTACGCAGCGCACCTGAGTGCAACTGAGCGTAAAGAGTAGCCCGCTTGCAATGATGCGGTGGGCTGCTCTTTGCGCTCGGTTCATTTCGCGAGCACCGGTCATGGCCCAGATCCAGCTCAATTTGGCCCGTACGTCACCGCAAGAAAAGACCGCACCGTTGCAATTGTTGGCAGAATCGTTATGTCCTTTCTCACGATTCACCCAGAAGAAAAGCCCTTCATAAGCGTGCTCGATGGACCAGGCGAGCGACGGAGAACCCGTCTGAGTGATCGTCCATAAGCGGGTGTCGAACATACGCTGTTCTCGAGTCGGAAAGGAAATCGTCCTTTGATTGTGGACGCTGCTGCAGGCAGCGCCGATTTACCCGAGAGCCAACTATGACCCGAAACCCCAACATTGCTTCACCAGCCGATCTGGCGCCAACGAATCTGAATGAGACGCTGTCGGGGGCCGACATCATCTTGCGTGTACTGGCCGAGCAGGGTGTCGACACGCTGTTTGGGTATAGCGGTGGTGCGATTCTGCCGACGTACGATGCCGTATTTCGCTTTAACGAAATGAACGCCGCGCATCCCGAGCGTCAAATCCGGTTCGTCGTCCCTTCCAACGAACAGGCTGCGGGCTTCATGGCCGCGGGTTATGCGCGAGCCAGCGGCAAAGTGGGCGTTTTCATGGTGACTTCCGGCCCAGGCGCGACCAACGCCGTGACGCCTATCGCTGACTGCAATGGCGATTCGATACCGGTTGTCCTCATCTGCGGACAGGTGCCGCGTGCAGCGATCGGCAGCGATGCGTTTCAGGAAGCGCCCGTCTTCAACATCATGTCGGCGTGCGCGAAGCACGTGTTTCTGGTAACCGATCCGACCAGGCTCGAGCCAACACTGCGAACCGCCTTCGAAGTTGCCCGCAGCGGCCGACCTGGCCCGGTGGTCGTGGACGTGCCCAAAGATATCCAGAACTGGACGGGCCCCTATCACGGACAAGGAACGCTGCATTTTCGCGGCTATTCCGATCGTCTGCGGATGGTGGCGAAAGCTGCGCGTCTGGAAGAGGAAAAGGCCACCGCCTTCTTTGATCTCCTGCGGCAGAGCAAGCGGCCGCTGCTCTATATCGGTGGCGGTGTGATCACGGCTCGCGCGACTGCCGAGCTTCGCGAGTTCGCCGAGCGACACGGCATTCCGATTGTGACGACGCTCATGGGTCTCGGTGCGATCCCTGCCAGGCATCCACTGTGTCTCGGCATGCTCGGCATGCATGGTGCAGCTTGCGCAAATTACGCAGTTGAAGACTGCGACTTCCTGATCGCGGTGGGCGCCCGATTCGACGATCGCGTCGCCGGCGGCCGGCCTGAAACATTCGCCCCTGCTGCGCGCCATGTCGCTCACATCGATATCGACGAAGCGGAGATCAACAAGGTCAAACGCGTGCACTGGAGTCATGTGGGCGATGCAAAAGACGCGTTACGGTCTTTGATGGACCACAGTCCAGCGCCGCTGCCTGGTTTGGACTGGCTCGATCGCGTGATGGAACTCAAGCGCTCGTATGGAATGAACTACGACCGGAACAATCCCGTGATACAGCCGCAGCTGGTTGTGGAAAAACTCAGCGAGATCACGGGCGGACGGGCAATCATCAGCACGGGGGTCGGCCAGCATCAAATGTGGGCGGCGCAGTTTTTCTCGTTTGTCGAACCTCGAAGCTTTCTGACCTCTGGAAGTATGGGAACGATGGGCTTCGGGCTGCCTGCGGCGATTGGCGCGCAGCTGGCGCGACCGGACGCGCTGGTGATCGACATAGACGGCGATGGGAGCATTCGGATGAATGCCGGAGAACTCGAGACCGCAAGCACCTACGGCATCCCCGTCAAAGTGTTGCTGCTCAACAATCGCGGTGACGGAATGATCCGGCAGTGGCAGCGTCTCTTTTATGAAGGGCGGATGTTCGTCAGCGACAAGTCGTTGCACCGCAAGGACTTTGTGATGGCGGCACAGGCCGATGGCTTTGAATTTGCCCGTCGCGTTCAAACGGCCGGCGAACTTGAGGCCGCACTGAAAGCCTTCGTGGAATTTGACGGACCGGCCTTCCTCGAGGTGATCATCGACGAAAACGCCGATGTATTTCCCATGGTGGGTCCGGGCCAAAGCTACTCGCGAATGATCACGGGTCCCTTTATTTCGTCGCGAACCGGGCGGGAAACGCAGATTCAGTCTGCGGGACCGAGCAGTGCGCCAGATATGTTCTAACGAAGATGAACTCGTGTTCGTCGACACCCATGTTTGATGAAGATCTGATTCATAAGGCGCTCGCCAACCCTTTCCGACGCGAGATCTTGAGGTGGTTAAAGGCGCCAGACGAATACTTCGTGCGGGGACCTACCAATCCTGGCTGCGGAGTGCCGGCGAACGCAATCCACGCGCGCAGCGGGCTGTCCCAGTCGAGCGTCTCGGCGCATGTCGCGGTTTTGCTCGACGCGGGACTGCTTGTTTCGACTCGCTTCGGGCAATGGATGTTTCTATCGCGGAATGAAGAGGTTATTCGTGCCTTTACGGCACATATCAGGTTGCATCTGTAACCACTGTCTTCAGGTGCTGCCAGCGTTAATTCTCTACTGGAGAAGTGTCATGAAATTTTCGATGAAAGACGAAATTCGCTCTGACGATGTTGCGTCTATCGAACATGTGATGAAGAGCGTCGATGCCGACGCGAAGGTCAACGTCGACATCGGCACGAGAACGGTCAGCGTTGACTCATGGTTGATGCCCGAAGAGTTTCTGATTGCATTCGCCGACGAGGACTACGACGTGAGGATTGCCGAAGCGTAGCCACGCATTTGACGTGATGGCCAGATATGGACGGAGAATGTCCCAAATCCGTCGCAGCTAGCGTCTCTATAGAGGCCCGCAAAACATACACTGTTTTTATCAGCGACCAGGAGGTTGCTGATCCTGGCGAGCACAGGGACCTGGTGGCAGAAGTCACGAGGTTTTGCACAAGTTGACGTGGACCGGATGGCACCGGATGTTGCCTCCTTCCGTAGTCGGATCTTTGTCTTCGTGTACCTGTGAAAGCATTGGCGCGGCCTGGGCGGCAACGGGTGCAGCCCTCGCTGAATTGTGACAGATACCGGGCGTGAGCCCGACTGAGGACGAAGTCATCATGATGATGCGGAACCGGAATACCTCCTTTCTGTTTGGAGGCAATGCTCCTTATGTGGAGGAACAATACGAGGCATACCTTGCTGATCCGAACACGGTGTCGGATGAGTGGCGCGGGTATTTCGACGCGTTACAAGGTGTGCCGGCGGTCGATGGATCGGATGCAGACGACGTCGCGCACGCGCCGGTCGTGTCACGGTTTGTCGAGTTGGCGAGGCAGACGCGGGCCGGCGGGCGTTCGGAGAGCGATGTACTGAGTTTCGCCCGGAAGCAGGTTGCCGTGCAGGCCTTGATTTCGGCCTATCGGATGGTCGGTACCCGCAATGCGCATCTGGATCCACTGCGCTGGACCGCCCCGGTGCCGGTGCCTGAATTGAATCCCAGCTACTACGATCTGTCCCATGCGGACATGAGCACGAAGTTCAGCATGTCGGGGGCGTATTTTTCGGAAGACGATGCAACGCTCGGCGATTTGATGGAGGCGCTGAGAGGGACGTATTGCGGCACGCTGGGTGCTGAGTTCGTGCATCTGGCCGATCCGGCGCAGCGTGACTGGTGGGCAATGCGTCTCGAATCCTCGCGTTCAAAAACTACCCTGGATCGCGGTGACAAACTGCATATTCTCGAACGGCTGACGGCTGCCGAGGGACTCGAAAAATACCTGCATACCCGCTATGTCGGGCAGAAGCGCTTCTCGCTCGAGGGTGGCGAGTCGCTCATTGTCCTGCTCGATGAGCTGGTTGCGTATGGCGCCACGAAGGGCGTCAAAAGCTCGATTCTCGGGATGGCGCACCGCGGACGTCTGAATGTTCTTGTCAATATTGTCGGGAAGCCGCCGGCCGCGCTGTTCGACGAATTCGAGGGGAAAACCGCGAATCTCCTTCCGGCAGGCGACGTTAAATATCACAAAGGCTTTACCGGTTTGCTCCCGACGGCGAGTGGGCCAGCGGAAGTGACACTCGCGTTCAACCCGTCGCACCTTGAAATCGTCAATCCGGTTGTTCAAGGTATTGCTCGCGCGCGCGCCGAAGTATTGGGGCAAGGGGCGAGTGCGGTGCTGCCGGTGGAGATCCACGGCGATGCCGCGATTTCGGGGCAGGGCATTGTGATGGAGACGATGAACCTGTCGAATACCCGGGGCTATGGCACGGGCGGCACGATACACGTGGTGGTGAATAACCAGGTGGGCTTCACCACGTCCGACCCGCGAGATGTCAGATCGTCGTTCTATTGCACCGACATTGCCAAGATGATCGAGGCACCGGTGCTGCATGTGAACGGCGACGATCCCGAGGCGGTTGTCGCCGCCACGCGCCTCGCCATCGATTTTCGTGCGACGTTCCAGAAGAGCGTCGTTATCGATCTGGTTTGCTTCCGCCGTCATGGTCATCAGGAACAGGACACGCCGAACATTACGCAACCGTTGATGTATCGCTCGATCGCGGGGCACCCTGGCGTCCGAACTCTCTACGCGAGAAAACTGGTGGACGCTCAGATTCTGACGGCGCAAGACGTGGAGAAATATGTTCACGACTACCGCGAACGTCTCGACGCTACGCAAACCGCCGAAGAGAAGAAGCCGATCGATCAGACAAGCGAAGAGGTGAGCTGGCCGCAACTGCTCGATGGAAACGTGGGTCGTATCTATTACGCACCGCCGTTGATGGATCTCGTTCAGGAACTCGCGCTAAGAATCACCAACGTTCCCGATCAGTACTTGCTGCATCCGCTCGTCGCAAGGGTGATGTCGGCCCGTCGCGAGATGGCAGAAGGCAAGCGTTCGCTGGACTGGGGCATGGCCGAGCACATGGCGTTTGCGTCCCTTCTTTCCGCGGGTATCGATGTTCGCCTGAGTGGGCAGGACAGCGAACGCGGCACGTTCAGCCATCGTCACGCGGTACTCCACGATCAGAAGCGGTCGATTCGCGCGGAGGGCACGTTCATCCCGCTGCACCATGTGTCGGAGACCCAAGGGCGTTTCTCGGTCACCAACTCGGTTCTGTCGGAAGCCGCAGTCCTGGGATTCGAGTACGGGTATTCGATTGTTCGACAAAACTCGCTCGTTTTGTGGGAAGCGCAGTTCGGCGACTTTGCGAACGGGGCACAGGTTGTGATCGACAACTTTCTGTCTGCGGGCGCGGCCAAGTGGGGGCAGCATAGTGGTGTCACGATGCTGCTTCCGCACGGTCAGGAAGGGGAAGGGCCGGAACACGCGTCGGCGCGCCTGGAGCGTTACCTGCAGCTGTGTGCGCAGGACAACATGCGAGTCGTCCAACCCACGACGCCGGCACAGTTTTTCCATCTGCTGCGGATGCAGGCCGTGCTGCACGATCGCGTTCCGCTTATCGTGATGACGCCAAAGTCGCTGCTGCGCCACCCGGAGGCTGTCAGTAGTCTCGATGAGCTCGCTACGGGCCGATTCAACGAGCTTCTGGCCGAATCGCCTACGGACGAAGCAGCGTCCAGAGTCGAGCGCGTGATCCTGTGCTCGGGTAAGGTCTACTTCGAACTTCTGGAGCGTCGTCGTCAGTCCGGTAAAGACAATATCGCGTTGATTCGCGTGGAGCAGTTGTATCCGTTCCCTGCGAAGCGGATCAGCTTGGAACTGGCACGCTATCCGAATCTGAAGAGCGTCGTCTGGTGTCAGGAAGAGTCGAAAAACCAGGGGGCCTGGCATTTCGTCATGGAACAACTGCTGGAAATCGTGAAGGCACCCGCGGCGCTGCGTTATGTCGGGCCGGAGGCGACCGCCTCGACCGCGCCGGGCTATCGGTCGTTGCACGCTGCGCGTCAGGAGAAGTTTCTGCGCGAGGCGATTGACGAGTAAGTGGGCAGCGAGGGCGAATCGGAGACGATGCCGCTGGTTCGCCCTGGCAATCAAGATCGACCACGCGTTGACCGCCACGAAGGCACTCATCTGAACGACAGAAGCTATCAGCGGCGTGGATTGGGGCAAATACACCACCTCTACTGCCACCTCCTGCTTGTTACACTAGGAACACAAGGCCGCCGGCACTGATGCTGCGCCGGTTCATTGAAGCGCCAAAGACGTCGGTCCATAAAATACAGGAGGAGCACTTAAATGACGCTTTCGACGAGAAAATTGGGTCGCACCGGCTGGAATGTGTCGGAAATCGGTTTTGGGGCATGGGCGATCGGTGGCTCATGGGGCGGTGTCGCCGAAGACGACGCCAAGGCCGCGTTAAACGCGGCGCTCGATAACGGCGTGACTTTCATCGACACGGCCGACGTCTACGGCGACGGTCGGTCGGAGCGGATCATCCGGGACGTGTTGCGGCAACGAGGCGGCGAGCGTCCCGTGGTGGCCACCAAGCTCGGGCGCCGGCTCGACCCGCATGTGACCAGTGGCTATACGAACCGGCGTGAGCTCGCGGGTTTCATCGACCGGAGCCTGTCGAACCTTGGCGTCGATACGCTCGACCTCGTGCAATTGCATTGCCCGCCGACGGAGGTTTACTACCATCCCGAGGTGTTCGACGCGATGGACGAGTTTGTCGCTGCCGGCAAGATCCGCTTCTACGGCGTGTCGGTCGAAAAGGTCGAGGAAGCGCTGAAGGCGATCGAGTATCCCAATGTGGTCTCGGTGCAGATCATCTACAACATGTTCCGTCAACGTCCTGCCGAATTGTTCTTCAGGGAAGCGCAAAAGAAAAACGTTGCGGTCATTGCGCGAGTCCCTTTGGCGAGCGGCATGCTGACCGGCAAGATGTCCGCGGATTCGGTTTTCCCGTCAGACGACCATCGTGCTTTCAATCGCCATGGCGAGGCGTTCGATGTCGGCGAAACGTTCTCCGGGGTGCCTTATGACACCGCGTTGAAAGCGGTCGACGAACTGCGTGGCCTTGTACCGGTAGATGCCTCCATGGCGCAACTGGCGCTTCGCTGGATCCTGATGGAGGATGCCGTCTCCGTCATCATTCCGGGCAGTAAAAACGCGGCCCAGGCGGCGTCGAACGTCGCGGCTGCAAACCTCGCTCCACTGTCTGATGAGGCAATGCAACGCGTCCGGGACGTCTACGAGCGACATATCGCGCCTCAGGTTCACCAGCGCTGGTAAAGAGGGCGTGGGTCTGCCGTCGTGCTGGTCGGCAAAGAGCCGTGCATCTGAAGAGGGCGATCTCCAGGCAGAGCGGCGCGATGAGGGCCAGCATGAGCGCAACCCCGATTCGCGTCACCGGGAGGCGGCAGTCTTTTTCCTACCCGATGACGGACTCGGCGACTTAAGGCGCGCATCGCGCGTTTGCGGATTGGCACCCGCCTTCGAATAGCGCGCCCAGTCCATGGCTCGCCGCATGACGATGCCATCATTATTCGCTCACAGCGCATTATGATTTTCCATCTGGACGCATTGTGTCGATGGCCGGCAAGAGTAATCTCGCATCAATTCACGATGCCGCTCCAACTCCGGCGCGACCAATATCAGACAAATCATGAGACAACTCCAGCTTGCCGTCGCCGGCGCTGGCCTGATCGGCCGGCGTCACATCGAACTGATTCAGGACAGCGACCGCTGCCGGCTGGCCGCCATTGTCGATCCGGGGCCCGGTGCCGCTGAAGTTGCCGAAACCGCCCACGTCCCCCTTTATCGCTCGCTCGGCGAACTCTTCGAAAAGCATCGGCCCGACGGGGTGGTGCTTGCGACGCCGAATCAGTTGCATGTCGACCAGGCGCTTGAGTGCATCGCCGCGCGCGTTCCGGCGCTGATCGAAAAGCCGGTCGCGCACACGCTGAATGAGGGCGAGCGCCTGCTCGCCGCATCCCGGAACGCCGGTGTGCCGCTGCTCGTCGGCCATCATCGCGCGCATAGCCCGGTGCTCGCGAAGGCGCGCGAGATCATTCAGCAAGGGCAACTCGGCAAGCTGGTCGGCGTGATGGGCAGCGCCGTGTTCTACAAGCCGGACGATTACTTCGACGCTGCGCCCTGGCGGCGTCAGGCAGGCGGCGGCCCGATCCTGATCAACATGGTTCACGAAATCGGCAATCTGCGCTCGCTGTGCGGCGAGATCGTCGCCGTGCAGGCGCTGTCGTCGAATGCAACGCGCGGGTTTCCGGTCGAGGACACGGTCGCGATCAATCTGCGATTCGAGAATGGTGCGCTCGGCACCTTCCTGCTTTCCGATACGGCGGGGTCCGCGCGCAGCTGGGAACAGACATCGCGGGAAAACAGCAGCTATCCGAGCTATGACGACGAAGATTGCTACGTGATCGCGGGCGACATGGGCTCGCTGTCCGTGCCGACGATGCGCGTGAAGCGCTACGCAAGCATGCAGGACCGCTCATGGTGGAAACCCTTTGAAACCGGCGTGGTTGAGATCGACCGCGCGGACCCGCTGAAGCGGCAACTCGCGCATTTCTGCGACGTGGTCGCCGGGATTGCGCAGCCGCTCGTCACCGTCTACGACGGTTTGCAGAACCTGCGCATCACCGAGGCGATCGCGAACGCGGCCCGCACCGGTACCGTCGTCGATACCGGGCGCGCGAGCGCGATAGTCTGAGTGAGCGCGCCAGCACAGGCAGGCGGCATGCAGCATATTCACGGACATCGCAGCCGTCGCTCCCATCGGGTAGAGTGGATTAGTTACTGACGCCGGGACAAAATCATGCGCCGCACTATTGCAACCGTGTCGCTGAGCGGCACGCTGCCTGAGAAGCTCGAGGCCATTGCCGCCGCGCGTTTCGACGGCATCGAACTGTTCGAAAACGACTTCGTCAACTACAAGGGTTCGGCCTCGCAAGTGCGAGCGATGGCGAGCGATCTCGGCCTGAGCATCGACCTGTACCAGCCGTTCCGCGATTTCGAAGGGATGCCCGACGCGCAGTTCCGGCGCAGCCTGGAGCGAGCCGAGCGCAAATTCGACCTGATGCAGGAGCTGGATGTCTCGATGGTGCTGTGCTGCTCGAACACGTCGCCGCTCACCATCGACGACCCGGACCTCGCGGCGGCGCAACTGCACGAGCTTGCCGGACGCGCGGCGGCGCGCAACCTGCGGGTCGGCTTCGAGGCGCTCGCCTGGGGGCGCGCGACGAACCTGTACGGGCAGGCCTGGGAGATCGTGCGGCGCGCCGATCATCCGCACCTCGGGCTGATCCTCGACAGCTTCCATACGCTGTCGCTGAAGGACGACCCGGCCGGCATCGCCGGGATTCCCGGGCACAAGATCTTCTTTCTGCAGATGGCGGATGCGCCGCTGCTGTCGATGGACGTGCTGCAATGGGCTCGGCATTACCGCTCGTTCCCCGGCCAGGGACAGTTCGACATGGCGAACTTCCTCGAACAGGTGTTGCTGGCCGGCTATACCGGGCCGTTGTCGCTGGAGATCTTCAACGACGTCTTCCGCGAAACGCCTAACCGCCGCATAGCCGTCGACGCGATGCGCTCGCTGCTTTATCTGGAGAGCCAGGTGCGCGACCGGCTCGAGCATCCCGCGCCGCCCGACGGCAAGCCGGACCATGCGAAATACGCGGAGCAGCGCGCACGTGTGCTGCAACGTATCGAACTGTATAGCCCGCCGCCGCTGCCGGAGATCGCCGGGCTGTCATACATCGAGTTCGCCGCGGACGAGGCGTCGGCCGCACAGTTCGACACGCTCTTGCAGCAACTCGGCTTTCGCCGCGCGGGTCGGCATCGGTCCAAGGCAGTGGTGCTGTACCGGCAGGGGGACATCAATCTGATCGTCAACGCCCAGCCGAACTCGTTCGCGCGATCGCGTTTCGAAACGCATGGCCTGTCGGTCTGCGCGCTTGCCGTGCGCACCGCGGACCCGGAAGGCGCGGTCGGCCGCGCAACGGCGATGCAGTCCAAGCGCTACGACGGCCCCATCGGCCCCTACGAGCAGCGCGTGCCCGCGGTCGTCTCGCCGGGCGGAAGCCTCGTGAGCTTCGTATCGTCGGCGCTCGGTCCGAATGGCCTTTACGAGGCCGATTTCGTGCTCGACGACGAATCCGACGCGGCCGGTCAAGGCGTCGGGCTGCAACAGATCGACCATGTCGCGCTCGGCCTCGCGGTCGATCAGCAGGACACGTGGATTCTGTTCTCGCGCGCGGTGCTCGGCCTGGAACCGGGCGAGAGCCTCGAACTGGCCGATCCGTTCGGGCTCGTGCGCAGCCGCGGCGTCGCCAACGCGGATCGCAGCATGCGCCTCGTGCTCAATGTGTCGCCGGGACCGGGAACGCGCACCGCACGGACGGTGGCGGCCGGCGGCGGCGTCACGGTTCACCACATCGCGCTGAACTGCCACGACATCTTCGACACCGTCGCGCGAATGAGGGCTAGGGGCGCGCGCTTCGTGCCCATCTCCGGGAACTACTACGACGATCTGATCACGCGCATCGACCTCGATGAACATCTGGTGGCCCGCATGCGCGATGCCGGGATATTGTTCGACCGGTCCCAGGCCGGCGACTATTTTCACATTTACACCGAGAGCTTCAACGACGGTCTCTTCTTCGAAGTCGTGCAACGCGTCAATGCGTATGATGGCTACGGTGCGACCAATGCGCCGGCGCGGATGGCGTCACAGGCTCAACGCGGCGCTTGAACGTTTTGCGCGGATCTTGACGTACCCGCTCGGGGGCGCCGGCCGGCGCCCCCGATGCGTTGCGCATGCCAAGCCGCACGAACCACCCCGCTGGAAAGTGCGAATGAGCAACGCAAGCCCCCATCCCGTCACGCTTTGGTTATGATCCCGGCAGACCTCCACTTTTACCGCCGCGACTTTGTCCCGGCTCAGTTCCGATCTGCCGCGATCCGCTGCAAATGCAATGAGTGACCCATGAGTGACATCACACAGCCGCCGTTTTCCATTCTTTTCGTCGATGACGAGGAGATGTCGCGCAACCACTTCGCACGCGCGATTCGTGCGGACTACTGCGTGCATGTCGCGCAGAGCGCAAACGAGGCGATTGGCGTGCTGCGCGAGCACGGCGCGGAGATCGCCGTACTGGTGACGGACTACCGGATGCCGGGGCGCGATGGCGACGATCTGCTGCGCCAGGTCGCGCACGAGTATCCGCAGATCGTGCGGATACTCGTGACCGCGTATGCGGACAAGGACATGCTGTTGCAGACGGTCAATACCGGCGACGTGTTCCGTATTCTCGAAAAGCCGCTGCGCACGGAAAAGGTCCGTGAGGTCCTGCAATTGGCGATCGCGCGCTACTCGGAGCGGGAAACGCGTCAACAACGGCTATTGGCGATGGACGAGACGCTCGCTTTCCTCGCCCACGAACTCAATACGCCGTTGGCGACGATCTCGCTCTTTGCGCGCTCCGTCGAGAACGACGTGGTCGAGCAATATGATCCGGCGCGCCAGAAGGAGATCGGTCACGCAGCGACGTCGATGCTGAACAATGCACAGTATTGCCTGACGCTGATCTCGTCGTTCTGGGAGACGGTGCACAAAAGCGGCGGCCAGCAGTCAGCCTCGGAGGCGGGCAGCCGCGAAGTCAAGGCGACGCGTCTGATCGCCACGCTGCTCGACACCTATCCGTTCGTCGGCTCGCAGCGCGACTGGATACGGGTCGAGGTGCAGGGGGATTTCGTCGTGCGTGCGATGCCCAATTGCGTGGCGCTGGTGCTTTCCTCGCTGCTGTCCAATGCGCTGCGCGCGCTCGACGGCACGACCGAGCCTGCGCTCTGCCTTGAAATCGTGGACAGTCCCGAGCCCGAGATCCGCATGCGCGACAACGGTCCCGGCATCGCACCCGAGGTCAAGGCGCGCTTGCTGCTGGACCCCGTCACCACTTACGCCGGGGCGGGCGGCCACGGCATGGGGATGATCTTTTGCAACCGCATCATGCAATCGTTCGGCGGGTGCCTGCGGATCGAGTCCGAGCTGGGCACGGGGACCACGGTCACGATGGGTTTTCCGGGTGCGAAAGGGCGGATGCTGGCCGCGGGCCAATGAGCACACGTGCGCGGCCGACCTGCATGGTCACACCGCGAGCGGGCCGCTACTCGCTCAACGCGTCGCGATGAGCGCGCCGCGCTTTGGTCGACCCGTAATACCGCAGCAACGCGTCGGCTGAACGTTCGCCCAACGAGCAGATTCGTGCGAGCCAGTCGGGCTCCGCGGGCCATTCACCGTCGATCACGCGCGGATATATTTGCCTCGCGAACTGATGCAGCGCCCTTGCTCCAATGTTGCCGCTGACGCCGAGCAGAACGTGCAACGCGCCGTGCGCCGACTTGACGTCGAGGGCCGCGGCGCTGGCCGCAAGCCGCTCGACCAGCGAGCGGATCTGTTCGATGCCGTTGAGAAACGAGTCGTCGAGCAGATCGAGCGCGACCAGTTCTTCGAGGTGATCTTCATCGAGCAGGTCGTTTTGCGCGATGGCCACAGGCTGTTCGATCGACGCAACAGGCGCCGGTGACAGTTCCGTTTGCGCCGCGATGTTCAAGGCGGGTTGTGGTGCAAACTGTCTCGCAAGACACGCGTAAAGAGAGCCGGCCTGCACCGGTTTGATCATCACCTCGTTCATGCCGGCGGCGAGGCACGCGTGCACGGATTCGATATCCGACTGGCTCGTCAACGCGATGATCGGCACGTTCGCATGCAGGTCGGTGCGCGCGCGAATCTGCATGGTAGTGTCGACGCCGCTCATGCCCGGCATGTTCATATCCATCAGGATCGCGTCGATCGCGCCGTTTTGCTGCAACCGGGCCAGCACGGCTTGCCCATGCTCGGCCTCGATCACGCTCGCGCCGCAACGCTCCAGATAGGTCTTGGCAACCAGTCGGCTGTAGGTGTCGTCGTCGGCCACGAGAATCGATTTGCCGGCAAAGCCGTCTGAACGCTGGCCCGCATGATGCCGGCCGCCGTTTTCGAGGAGCGTCTGCAAAGCGCTGATCAGATCCTGCACGCTCGACGACTTGCTGATGATTTCATCCATCCCGGCTCTGCGGGCGTGCACGCGGACCGCGTTGCCGGGCTCCGCCGTATACGCGGCAATCAGCACGCTGCGGTTCGGACATGCGTGGTCGGCGCGAATCTTCTCGGTGGCGGCATAGCCATCCAGAACCGGCATGCTGATGTCCATCAGCACGAGGTCATAGGGCGACGACTGCCGCAGCGTCGTCAACGCGATCGCGCCGTTTTCGGCTTCGCTCACATGGGCGCCCGCCCGCGTCAGTGCGCGACCGGTTCGGGTCCGCTGACCGGCGTCGTCGTCGACGATCAGGATGCGCTTGCCTTCGAAAACCGGCGCGGCGCGCTCGAAAATCCGCTGCTCATGTTCCGCGACTTCGCCTTTCGATACGGTGGGAAACCGCAGCGTGAATTCCGTGAACTTGCCGACTTCCGACTGGCAACCGATGCTTCCGCCGAACGCGTGCATCGCGCGCTGGCAGTACGCGAGCCCGAGGCCCGTGCCTCCCGAATTGCCCGCCGTGCGAAACGGCTCGAACAGATGCGGCAGGATCTCGGGCGCGATGCCGCTGCCGGTGTCGCGCACGATCACCGACTGTTTGTCGACCGTGAGCGTGAGCGTTGCCGCCGGATGCGTGGCAATGTGATAGAGCGCGTTCTTGATCAGGTTGAACAGCGTGAACAGATAGACGGTCTCGTCGACTTTGAAGACGAAATCTTCTCGCACCACGAGCTTGACCTTGCCGCGCTCCTTGACATCGTCGAAGCCGTATTCTTCCAGCGCCTTGCTTGTGGTCGCCGCCGCGCTCAGATAGGTCAGGCGATCCGAGCGAACGGATTTCGCGCTGACTTCGTCGAGTGTCATCGCGATGATGCGCAGGCCTCGCTCGATCGACAACTGTCCTTGCGCGAGATGTTCATACAGCGCCGCCGTGCCGCCGGACGGCGGCGCGGGCGCCCGGTTGGCTTCCGTCGTCGCCGGCAAGGCTTCTTCCACGCGGTCCAGAACGTGCCTCAACTGGCTGAGCGGGTTGCGCATTTCGTGCGCGATCGAGCCCGCGAGCGCCTGCAGCGCGCGGTTCTTTTCGACGAAGATGCGCCCCTTGCTGATCGCATGGCTGAACGCCATGCTGCACAGGACGACGACCGGTAGCAACGCGAGATTGGACTTGTCGGCCGCGGCGAGGACGATCGGCGCCGGGGCGGAGATCACCGCGGCCGCCGCGCCGGAAAATACGCCAATGCCGATACAGGTGAGCAGCAAAAGCGGATTGTCGATACATAGCGCCATAATGAAAATCATCATGACCTCGGTCATCATCCACATCGTGGAGAATGAATTCCTGACCGTAAGAAATGTGCAAACGAACGGCAATACGTAGATCAGCGCGCAATGCCAGTAAATCAGCAGAAAATGGTTAAAGCGCTTTGGCCAATGCGCGTGAAACAGCAATGGAATGCAAATGAACGCGGCACTGAGGCGGAGCCAAAGATTGTCGTATGGCTGCGGCAGGATATACGTCCACACGACGTAATAGATGGGGTGGCACAGGAGGCCGAGTGCGCCGCCCCATCGAATTGCAAACCTGCTTCGTTCCAGCATATCCCGCATGCTTTCGCGCGATATCGCCATCAGGCCTCCATTATCGTTACGATCCTATCAACTCGTGTTTGCTGCGTTGCTGCGTTTCCAGGCTGATCGGCGAGCCATTCTTTCCATGGAAAGGACCGACCGAAAACCCATACTTCTTCAGGAGACTGTGAGTATAGGAGACCGACCATACGGGCGGGCTGCCGATGATGAAGTCCGACGCAATGCCTTCCTGCCAGGCCGAGTAGCCCTCCGCGAAACACGTATAGCAATCGCGCGTGGACGGCAGTCGGAACGGAAAAGTCGTGTCGAGTCCGGCGGGGCCACGGGCGAAGCACTCAATATATAGCGTATGGCCGCGTGAAGCGAGTTCGGCTTCTACGCTCGCCGCGCGCGGGTGGGAGTCGTCGATCCAGAACTGCGCCCGCTTCAGATCGGCGGCGGTGAGGTAGGGCACGCTGGTGCTGCTCGCGAGGATCGCGCCGTCGAATTGCGGCAGCGGCGTGTCCGGGCTGAAGGTGTGCACCGACACCCGCGATTTGCCCAGCAGGTCCGACGCCAGTAGTTCTTTTGCCTGTTCGGTGAGCAGATTCACCTTGTCCGGCAGGTCGATCAGAATCAACTCCTTCGGCACATCCTTGTAGAGCAGATACTTGGCGACCGTCGTGCCGAGCCGCCC
The DNA here is from genome assembly GCF_008369935.1 of Paraburkholderia panacisoli. Classification (GTDB taxonomy): domain Bacteria; phylum Pseudomonadota; class Gammaproteobacteria; order Burkholderiales; family Burkholderiaceae; genus Paraburkholderia; species Paraburkholderia panacisoli. The sequence continues at coordinate 68,187 of NZ_VTUZ01000038.1, forward strand.
GGCCGCGCCGAATAGCGCGAGCCTGGTCTTGCCGAATTCGAGGTCGAGCTCGTTGCAGCAATGGACCGCCCAGTCCTTCAGCATCGCGGCCGTGGCCGCATGGCCGGTGGTGATATGAGGCGGCTTCGTATGCCGCGGCAGCGCGCCGTAATTGCACGCATACGGCGTGGAAGCGCCCATCGCCACCATGTTCAGGCCCGCTTGCCTTGCCAGTTCGAGGGCCGGAAAAAATTGCGTCTCCCTGAACCGCTTGATGCCGCGCGGGCTGCCGAGCCACATCTCGAGCGGCACCGGGCAGGCGATATTGGCGCCGATGACCTGAGAGCCCGAGTAGATCGGCGAAGCAATAAAAGGCTTGGTATTCCACAGCTCCTCTTCAAACGCGGCGTTTCTGTGTTTAACGTTATGAAAAGAAAATGAAAGCGTATCCCAGTCCGTAGCGTGAAATAGAAAACCGACGCCGCCATGCCCCGCGGCCAGGTTGTCCCGGATCTCTTCCGGATGAATTGTGTGTTTGAGCGTAAGTGGTGCACTATTCAGCTGCAAATGGAGACCCGCTTGCTCGACGGAGTTGGTCAACACTTCTTTATGAAGAGAAGTTTTCATTGGTTTTCCCTTAGGATGAAATTACGCTGGAAAATCAGCGCGATGTAGCCAGTCAAAAGCGACAGACGACCCTGCAACTCTAGAGAAATCCGCTGTGATGTGCCCGTTTGTTCATTAACACAGCCTTGATCCCGTATTGGCGTAAACCCGTTGGCGGGACTTGAAGTCGATGCAATTAGCATATCGGGCGAAACGGAATAAATGACCATGTGCCCAGGCGGACGTTCTGCCGAGGGCGCGGCTGCGGGGGCCAAGGGGTGTCGGCGGTGTCGGTGTCGGGAGGTCGTGAGTCGTTCGTTTCAAACGATTACCAGGAACCACCGTCCTGCACGACTCGCCACGACCGCCGTCATGAGATTGTCCGGCCACCGGCATCTCGTTCGCAGTGGTCACGCCGAATCGCGCGCGTCAGTTGATCGGCCAGGCCGCGTTGTCCCACCGAGCGACGCCGCGTTTGCCGTCCCCAGACCTCGCGGGCGCGCCGTACGGCACCGACGCGGCCGGACGGTGGTCGTCCAGAGATCGGTCACGTTCTGGTTTACCTGGAACTGGACCGGTCGAGTCGAGCACGGGCGCGCCAGTCAAAGCATTCATCCAGGCCGTGAGTGCTGTTCTGCAAGCGGCGTTGGATGCGGAGCGCGGCCAAGGTCGGGCAGGGCAATTGTCGGTGGACGTGCTACGTTCTGGTCCGGCGCGGCCTGTCGCCGCGCGCCACCCTCGCGGTGGCCGCGAGGCGCTGTCAGTCCGTTATCAGCCCGCGGGCGGCCGCGAAAAGCGAGTGCGGATGGCAACGTCCCGTCCATCCCACCCGGCCTACCGCGTAACGGCGTACCCGATCCGCGCAATCCACCGATGCTGGTTGTAGTCGAGAATATCTTCGCCGTAGCCGGTAAAGAATCCGACCCACAGAAAGCCGCCCCACGAACTGTTGATCAGCTTCGCCAATGGATAGGTGAACTGCGTGTCGATACTGCCGTAAGTGGATTTCGTGCCCTTTCTCAAGGTCGTAGCCAGTTGCCAGCCATCTGTACTGCCGTACTTGAGCAGCAGATCCACATAACCCCGATAGTCTGCGATATTCGAGTTCTCGCCTGCAATGTGGACGTAGTAGTAGATCTTCGGCTCCACGGTCAGGTGATTGCTGTTCAGGTCGCCGAATTCCCACTTCGGGCGCACGAAGAGAATGTCGATGCCGCGTGATTCCGGACCGTCGCGCCCATTCGATTCGTGACTGTAGCCGGCCGCTATGCCCATCTTGCTGAACCACGAACTCTTCCAGCCGGTGTCGTCCAGCGAATAGAACAATTGCGGCATGTAGCTCGTATCGCGGAAGGGCGCGGAGTACTCGCCGAGATCCCACAGCGAGGTTTGCGTATAGCCAAAATACAGGTTATCGACGAAGCCGCGTGAGCGCGGATCGTCCGGCACGACGAGGCGGAATTTGAAGCTCAACTGGAATTTCGCGAGGTTTTCTCCGTTCGAGCCATCGGCAAAGTACATCGGTTCATAAGTGGAGAAGCGGCTCAGGAAGCTATTGACTTCAGGGGTAGGCGCATTCGCGCGAGCGAGCTTCGGAGAAACGGGGAAAGTACTCGCGGGCTGTTGCGCGACGCCAGCAGCCTCGTCATGAGAGCCTTCAGCCGAAGCCAGCGCAGCCGACTTGCCGGATTCGGGCGGCCGGGTGAGCAACACGAAAGAGGGCGAGACGTCGAGTTCCGGCACGTCGATCTTCATCGCGCCGCGCGCCCACTTGGGCCACGTGCCGCTGTAGCGGATCGCTTTGAGATCACCCGGCGCCAGCTTCAGATGGTCCGGCGCGCCGCTCTCACGCGTGAGCGTCAGTGGCTTGGGAATGACATCGGAGTTGCTGATGGAAATGTTCAACTGCGCGGGAACGTCCATCTCCGTGCCGCCCGGTTGATCGCCGGAATAGACGACGATCACTTCGAGCGGTGCGGTGGAGAGCGCCTCGCGCGGCGGACGCAGCACGGCCACGCCTGCAAAACTGTAAGCCGGATAGCTGGCGCAGAGCACCAGTACGCTTAAACCCAGAGGTAACCCGCGAAAGTGTGAGTCATTACCGCCATGGGCGGAAATGCGGTCTCTCCTTACTCGAAACATCAATCGATTCCACACAGGGACTCCTATTGATCTACGAATGCAGGTCGCAACGAAAAGATAACGTCAAAGCGGAGTATCGGGGTAAAAAAATTCTGGCTCGAGCGAGTCATGATGCAAGCGTGACCGTGTGTCGGTGATAGTTTTTATCTGGTCGTCCCCTGATCTCAGGCGGCCGTCGAGCTTGACCAATTTCCTCACGCCATATTCATCCGTCGCGCGATCGGATGAGTTCTCCGCAATGTGGGTTTCGTGAGCGTGCAGGAAAGAAGCTCTATTCGATCGATGGCCGTTGCATTTCTGCAACGTATGAATCGAGGGTTTGTCGATTAAAAATCGTCATGGCAGCGCGCGTCTGCATGCTGCGTGTGAAACGTAGAGAGGGCTTCTCGCAGATTTAACATTCGCGGCGATGAGTCAATAGGCATGCTGAGTTTGTGCGGCCGTGCAGATCACGATATGACCTGGTTGCCAGAGAAAAAACATTCGCACCCCCAGGCTTATCCACAGAAAACGTTCATAACGTTGTGGACAAGTCCTGGCTAGCCGCGCTAACTGTTTGAGCGCACGGGATATTGTTTGCGGGTGCAACGAACGCGCGCGCCGCGCGCGTCAGCGGCAAACTGCCAGCGCCAAATAGATCAACCCCTGCGCTCACTCCACCGGCGACGCCAGCAACGACACCGGCACGCCATGACAATCCACCTTGGCCAGAATCTCCGCGCCGAGTCCGGCACCCGCTTTCGTGCGGGTGTCGAACGAACCGGGGTTTCTGTCGGCCCTCAGGATGTTCAGCGGCCACGACGGCCGGAACAGTCGCTCGTGGGCGAACGCGCCGACCCACAGCGGCGTGGCGGAGGTGCCGTTTTCCACCGCATAACCGCTCGGCCAGAAGCGCAGCACGTCGCGTTCGGCGCGCGTGTCGCCGGGACGCATGAGGACCAGCGACGAAGGCACGCCGTTGTTCAGCTTCGGCAGCACCGGCAGCGACACCGCCGCGACGTCGGGCGATGCGAGCGAGAGCAGGCTGTGCGCAGACACGTCGGTGCCCTCGACCCATCCCTGGGCGCGCAGTTGCCCGCGGATCGAATCGAGGTTCGACACCCACTGCAGCGTGAGCGGCTCCTTGCGGTCGCCGCCCATGTCCGAGCGATAGCACGGCAGTTGTTTCCACACGGAAAGGGTCCAATCCGATTGCGTGACCAGGACCGGCGGCGGGTGTTGCACGCTGCCCGGCGGCGCCGCCGGCAGGTTGACGGCGAGTTGCGCGCCCACGCTGACCAGCACGACCACCAGCACGAGCGCGGGCATGAACTCGCGTTGCGGCGGCGCTTGCGGATGCCGCCACATCGCCGTCAGCGCGACGATCGCGACCCACACATACGCGAGCGCGGCCCCGCCGATTGCGTCGGACAGCCAGTAGCGCCCGAAGTACACGCCCGCGAGCGCGACCACGATCACGATGATCGTGCTCACGGCCGCCACCAGCACGGCTTCCACCATGCCGACCCGCCGCGCGAGCAGGAACGCGAGGAAGCCGTACACGATGACCGTCGCGGCCACGTGATTGCTCGGAAACACGTAGTGGCCGGTCATCAGTTCGTTGGGCGGCGTGCGTTGCATCGCGAACTGCAGCCCGAAGATCAGCAATTGGGAAAACGCCACTGCGGCGAGCCAGTAGCCGATGGTGCGCCAGCGCCGCTCCCACAGCATCCACAGCGCGACCATGACGATCAGCGACGTCAGCGTGATCCCGCTGCCGAGTGTCGCGAGCGCCGCGAGGACGGTGTCGCCCCACGGCGTGCGCACCGATTGCAGGAAGTGATAGACGGACAGGTCGAGGGTCGTCAGCGGATCGCCGCTGATCACGTCGCCGAGGACGCCAACAAAAAGCGCGCCGGACACCAGCACAATCAGCGACGTTACGAGCAGACTGGTCGCATCCGGCGTCTCGGGGTCGAGCATCTTGCGCGCGACCCGGCCGAGCGGACCGGGGTGCCGGCATGCCCAATCGCCGAGATGGCGGCCCGCCGCGCTCGACCACGCATTGGCGTGCGAGAGCAGGAAGCGGGCGCCGCGAAAGCTCAGCCAGACGATGCACACCAGCAGCGCGAGGATCACGACCAGCCGGAACGACACCGCGCCCGCCAGCAGCACCGACGCACCGAACACGACGCCCGGCAGGATATGGGCGGGCGCCCACAGCAGCGCGGACAACACGTTCATCGCGTAAAAGCGCAGCGGCGGCATGCCGAGCATGCCCGCGACGACCGGCACGATGGCCCGCAGCGGACCGATGAAGCGGGCCAGCACGACACTCTTCGCGCCATGCTTGCGAAAGAAGCGGTGCCCCGCGTCGAGCACCTCGGGGTGCTTGCGGAACGGCCATAGCTGGACGATCTGTTCCTTGTAGCGGCCGCCGAGCCAGAAGCTCATGCCGTCGCCGGCGATCGCGCCGACGATGGCCCACACGAAGACCCAGCCGAGGCTCAGCGAACCGGTGCCGGTCAGCGCGCCGGCGAGGAACATCGCGGTGCTGCCGGGGATGAAGGTGCCGATCACCGCGACCGCCTCCAGGAAGGACGCGAGGAAGACGACCGCGAGCATCCACGCCGAATGGCCGGCTAGCTGATGCAGAAGGTGGATGTAGGCGTGCTCCATCGTGCGCGATCGGCCGTTCTGGCGTGTCAGCCGATCATAACGCGCAAGGGAGCGGTGTTATTCCCTTTTGGAAAGCGGCGGGCGGTGAAATGTCGGTGGGGAGTTCTGGAAGTGCCTGCTTGATGGGTCGCTTCGCGGCCGTGGGTTGGAGCGTTGCGGTCTATAGTCGTCCGGGTGGATGCTGTGTACGTCAGGGATGGCGGCGACGGCGCGCATAGCCGCGTGGCTACGCGCGTCGGCGTTGCTGGCGCCATTTTTTCGCGCTGCGTGCCGGGTCTCGGTGGGCGTGTGCAGCGTGTGGTACGACGTTCAGATTTCGTCTGTGAATTCGTCGACGAAACGCTGCAAACGGGCATGGCGAATCCCGGCGAGCCGCGCGCCGGTCGCGGTCTGGAAGCCGGACGCGAGCTTCAGCAGTTTCGTCTGGAAATGGTCGAGCGTGTAGCGCGTGTCGTCCAGCGGACGATGCGCCGCGTGCGGATCGGCCGGATCGTATAGCGCGCGGCCCAGCCGTCCGGCCACGTAGAAGCAGCGCGCCACGCCCAGCATGCCGATCGCGTCGAGCCGGTCGGCATCCTGCAGCGTCTTCGCTTCGAGCGTGGCGGGTGCGACGCCGGCCGAAAAACTGTGCGCCTCGATCGCATGCGCAGCGGCCTGGATTTGCGTGCGCGGCCAGCCGAGCGATGCCAGCACGCGCGCCGCCTTGTCGGCCGACAGCCGCGATGCCCGCACACGCAGCGGCGAGTCCTTCTCCACGGCCACGCAGTCGTGCAGCAGCGTCGCGGCGAACAGCACCTGCGCATCGCCGCCTTCTTCGGCGTGGATGGCCGCCGCGTTTTTCCACACGCGCTGCAGATGCGAGGTGTCGTGGGAGCCGTCGCCGTTGCCGGCGCGGTCGAAGGCGTGCGGCAGCAGGGTTTCGGCCAGTTCCTCGAAGGGGGCGAAGGCGGCTGTTGTCATCGGCGCGATCCGTGTCGAAAGCGGGCGATTATCGCGCATCGTGCGACGCGCGCCGCGCTCCGGGGCATTCGCAATTTTGATTCGCACCAGGGCCGCACGTGAACGAAGCACGCAGCGCAACGTCATACGTTTAGGGCGGCCCGCGTAGGGCGGCCTGCTTTGCGCGGCGTCGCGCCCAAGGCAATTCAATGATGTGGTGGAGTAAATGATGAAGATCGTAACGGGCAGTATCGCAATGTCGATGTCGGCGCTCGTGGTGGCGCTGATGCTCGGCGCGGCGGGGCCGGCTGATGCGCAGCTGTTCAACAATGCAGGCGGCGGCATGAGCGGCGCACAGCCGGTCGGCTCGAACAGCGCGGGCGCTACAGCGGGAGCGGGGGTGGGCGCCGGGTCAGGCACTGGTCTGACGACGGGCGTGGGAACGTCGGCGGGCGTCGCGGGCAGCACCGGCGTGGGCCAGCCGCTCAACACTATGCGGGCAAACGGCACGGCCCTGTATATGAATCCCGATCCGCGCGCGCCGAACGTGTCCGGCAGGGCGGCGCCGCTTCGATAGCGGATTCCCCACGCTCGCATAGAGCACGCCGATCGCCCCGTATAAAATGCTTGTCCCGACGACCGGGTCCGGGTCGGGTTCGACAAGGAGAGGGGCATGGCATACGGCGAGCACAAATACAAAGTATCGGTGCAGTGGACGGGCAACCGCGGCAGCGGCACCTCGGGATACCGCGACTACGGCCGCGATCATGTGATCACGGCCGGCAGCAAGCCAGCCATTCCGGGTTCGTCGGATGCGGCTTTTCTCGGCGACGCCGGTCGATGGAATCCGGAAGACCTGCTGGTCGCTTCCGCTTGCGCGTGTCACAAGCTCTGGTATCTGCATCTTTGCGCGGACGCCGGCATCGTGGTGCTCGACTATCGCGACAACGCCGAAGGCACCATGCTCGATACACCGCAGCAAGGCCGCTTTTCACAGATCGTCCTTCGCCCGCACGTCGTCATTCTGGCGGGGGGCGATGTCGAACAGGCCACGCATCTGCATCATGTGGCGCATGAGAAGTGCTATATCGCGAATTCGGTCAATTTTCCGATTCTCTGCGAACCGGTGATCGAAACGGAGGGGCGTTGACGAGCGCATGGCGCTGCCTGTTTGCCTCTAGACAAAATAGCACCGCGCGCTGCGGTCAGAAGCCACGATGTTTCGTTAAACGAAGCATTCTTGCGAGCGATGACCCTGCGCGCCGTGGCGGCAAATAGCGCGAACTGCGCCGCCTGCTCTGCAGCACCCGCTTCGGTCACAACAGGCGGCAATGCAAGATGCGACCAGCCCCGCCTCAACGATTGCCGTCGAGCAGATCGCCGAGCAATTCATCGAACGCCGCCTGCGCGTCTTCCAGTTCCTGCAACGCGGCGTCGAACGTCTGCAACGCGAACTGCGAAGGCTTGCCTTCGCCGGCGGGCGGAAATTGCGATTGCAGCGATGCAAAGGCCGACTGCACCCGTTGGGTCGCGGTCAATACCCGCTCCATCGCGGCGGTTTCTTCGGCTCGCGCCTTTTCGTGGTCCATGAAAACTCCGTGTTCGTCAGGTCGGCTCGCGCCATGTCAAAGGGGTGACTATGCCACGTTAGCGCTCAGGACAGCGGCAAGCCGCCGTTGGCCTTCACTTCGCGCAGCGACAACGCCGACTCCACCGACGTCACGCCCGGCAGACTGCGCATTTCATCACGCATGAACGTGCCGTAGTCGTCGAGATCGCGGGCCACCACCTGCAGGATGTAATCGGCGCTGCCCGACACGTTGTGGCACGCGAGAATGCGCGGAATCGCCTGCACTTCGCGCTCGAAGCGGGTGGCCACCGCGCGGTCGTGCACCGCAAAGCGCACATAGACGAATGCGACCACGCCGAAGCCTAGCGCGGAGCGCGAGAGCATCGCGCGGTACTGGTCGATGTAGCCGTCGCTTTCGAGGCGCTTGAGGCGGCGCGCGCAAGGCGTCTCGCTCAGGCCGACGGTTTCGGCCAGCCGCGCATTTGACATGCGGCCATCGTTCTGCAGCGCGGCCAGGATCGCGCGGTCGGTTCTGTCGAGGTCGGGGGTCATGGCTTCGGAAGAGTGTCTGCTACGGCTTAGTGGAAAGCATCGTGATGATCCGATATCTTAGCGCATTCCTCCAAATTCAAGGCTGACGAAACTGATACTCGCCAGAAAAACCTCCGTCACCGAGGGCAAGATAGAGCCCTCGAAAACAGGAGGCTTCGATGATTTCCGCACACCTGCTGGCCGTCTATGTCGCTGCGTTGCTGGTGGTTTATGCGGTGCCCGGCCCCGACATGGCGCTGGTGCTGCAAACGAGTATCGGACGCGGCGTGCGCAGCGGCTTCGCGGCCGCCGGCGGCCTGGGCTTGGCGCGCGCCGCGCATGTGACGCTCTCCGCATGCGGCGTGGCGGCGCTGTTGCGCAATGCGCCCTGGCTGTACGACGTCGTGCGCTATGGCGGCGCGGTGTATCTCGCGTGGGTGGGGATTCAGATTTTCCGCTCGCCGGTGTTCACGCTGCCCGAGGGCGGCGCCGCCGCGCACACTTCGACTGCCGTTGCGCGTCCGCTGCGGACCGCTTTCGTCAAAGGCTTGTTGACGAATCTGCTGAACCCGAAGGCGCTCTTGTTCTGCTCGGTGCTGTTGCCGCAATTCGTGCGGCCGGAAGCCGGGCCGGTGGCGTTGCAGATGGTCGAACTCGGTCTGGTGCTGCTTGCGATCGGCGCGTGCTTCGACGCGATGTATGCGATCGGGGCTGCGCGGATTGCCGGTTGGATGCGCGCCCATCCGCTTGCGCAGACTTTGCAGCGCTGGACGTTCTCGGCCGCGTTGATTGGCTTCGCGCTGCGGCTCTCGCTGGATTGACGCTGGGCCGCCCGCTCACTTTTTCAGCTTGTGCTCGCGGCGCTGACGGTCCTCGATGATCTTCCGGCGATGCTTATCCTTCATCTTCTTCCAGCTTTTGCATTCGTCGCGCGTGCGCATGCAGCCGACGCAGAAACCGGTCTTGCTGTCGAACTTGCAGATGTCGATGCAGGGTGACGCGATGCTCATGACGGTTAGCCATCAGGGACCAGGTTCCGGCGACTGTCGCATGCGACATGCCCGGTGCGCCAAGTGATTGTGTTAATAAAGCCGATAGAGAGCCGCGCGAAGTTGGCGGCAACACAACCACTTGTTTCCATCCGCGATGAAAACTTTCCTGCTGTATGTCATGACCGCCGTTGCTGAAATTGTCGGCTGCTATTTGCCCTGGCGCTGGCTGAAGGAGGATGGTTCCGTGTGGCTGCTGCTGCCCGGCGCCCTGAGCCTCGCGTTGTTCGCGTGGCTGCTGACGCTGCACGGCACCGCCGCAGGCCGCGTGTATGCGGCTTACGGCGGGGTGTACGTGGCGGTGGCGATTGCCTGGCTATGGGCCGTCGACAAGGTGCGGCCCACGCTGTGGGACACGGCCGGCGTGGCCTTGACGCTGGCCGGCATGGCGGTGATCGCGTTCCAGCCGCGCGTCTAGCCCGCGCACCGCGCACACGTCGTTACTTGATGCCGCCCAGATAGTCGAGCTTGCCGAGTTCGACGCCGTTGTGACGCAGAATGTCGTAAGCCGTCGTGACGTGAAAATAAAAATTCGGCAGCACGAAACCCAGCAGATACGACAGCCCCGTGAACTCGATCGGGCCGGTGCGCATTTTCAGCGTGATCGCGCGCTCTTCCGAGCCGTCGATCTGCGCCGCGTTGAATTCCTTCAGATAGTCAATCGTCTTTTGAAGGCGGCCCTGCAGTTCGTCGAAGGTCTGCTCGACATCTTCGTATTTCGGCGCTTCGACGCCGGCCAGACGTGCGGCGCAACCCTTCGCGGTGTCGCTCGCGATATAGACCTGGCGCAGCAGCGGCAGCATGTCCGGTGCGAGCCTGGCGTTCGTGAACACTGAGGGTTCGATCTGCTTCGCGGCGGCGTGTGCTTCGGCTTTGCCCAGGATGGCTTGCAGGTTCGTCAGGCCGCGAATCAGCACGGGCAGTGAGGCTTGGTACATCGAAATTGACATGGCGTTCCTCTGATTCTGAATCGTGCGCGCGGCGGCGCGCGAGGCGATGTAGCGGCTGGATTGCCGCTGCAGCATCATAGCGCGAGCGACGCACGGCGCGCTGTTAGCCATTCGGATAACTGCCGCGCGCGCCGGAACTGTGGTCGAATGCTCGGGTCGGACGGTTTGACGAAGTTCTTGGAACAGCACCCTGACGCCGTCGTTCGTGCCGACGGTCGTGCAGGCGCGCGGTGTGCTCGGGCTGCAACCTTCGGCCTGCGCCGTCACGCTAACAGGAGAGTCGAAACCATGGTCAACAAGCACCCGTTGCCGGGAAGCGAGCGAACCGTAGAGCAAGGTTCAAAGGTGGTTGGGCAGTGCGATCCCGCGGAGCGCATCGAAGTGTTCGTGATGCTGCGCCGTCAGCAGCAGGCGCAGTTCGATGCGCTGATCAGCCGGATCGAAGCCGGCGACCCGAGCGTCAAGCCGCTGTCGCGCGAGGCGCTCGCGAAAGACTACGGCGCCGCGCCGGACGACGTCGCCAAGGTCAAGGCTTTCGCCGCCGCGCATGGACTGACGGTGGTCCACGAGGACCTGGCGGCGCGCTCGGTCCTGCTAAGCGGCACGATCGCGCAATTCCAGAGCGCGTTCGAGGTCAAGCTGGAGAAATTCCAGCATCATACGGCCGGGCAGTTTCGCGGGCGCACGGGCACGATCAGCGTGCCGGACGATCTGCACGGCGTGGTGGAAGCGGTGCTCGGACTCGACAACCGGCCCCAGGCGCGGCCGCACTTCCGTATCAGGCCGCCGTTCGTGTCAGCCAGAGCGCATCAGGCGTCGTTCACACCGCCGCAACTCGCGGCGCTCTACCAGTTTCCTCAAGGCGACGGCGGCGGGCAGTGTGTCGGCATCATCGAACTCGGTGGCGGCTATAACACTGCCGATCTGAAGTCCTATTTCGCTAGCCTTGGCGTGGCTTCGCCCACGGTGAAGTCGGTCGGCGTCGATCAAGCCGGCAATCATCCGACTGGCGATCCGAACGGGCCGGACGGCGAGGTCACGCTCGACATCGAAATCGTCGGCGCGATCGTGCCTGGCTCGACCATCGCGGTGTACTTCACGCAGAACAGCGACGCCGGTTTCATCGACGCGGTCAGCCGCGCGGTGCACGACACGGCCAACAAGCCTTCGGTGATTTCGATCAGTTGGGGCGCGCCGGAGTCGAGCTGGACCAGTCAGTCGCAGAAGGCGTTCAACAGTGTGTTGCAGAGCGCGGCGGCGCTTGGCGTGACGGTCTGCGCGGCATCGGGCGACAGCGGTTCCAGCGATGGCGCCAGCGGCGGCGATCAGGTCGACTTCCCGGCGTCGAGTCCCTATGTGCTGGCGTGCGGCGGCACGAGCCTGACGGCGTCGGGCACGTCGATCACGCACGAGGTGGTGTGGAACGACGGCGAGCAGGGTGGCGCGAGCGGCGGCGGCGTGAGCCAGGCGTTCGCGGTACCGGCATGGCAAAAGGGCTTGTCGGCGACCTCGTCGGGCGGCGGCAAGAAGCCGCTTGGCGGGCGCGGCGTGCCGGACGTGGCGGGCGACGCGTCCCCTGTCACCGGCTACAGCGTGCTGATCGACGGCACGCAGACGGTGGTCGGCGGCACCAGCGCGGTCGCGCCGCTGTGGGCGGCGCTGATCGCGCGGATCAACGCGGCGAAGGGGCAGCCCGCCGGCTTCATCAACCCGAAGCTGTACAGCAAGCCGGGCGCGTGCAACGACATCACGCAAGGTAACAACGGCAGTTTCGCGGCTGCCGCGGGGTGGGATGCCTGCACGGGGCTGGGCAGCCCCAATGGTCAGAAGGTGGCGGCCGCACTATAGTCTGCAACGCACGCCCCTTCGGGCACCCCTTGCGGGTGTCCAGAAAAGCGTCCCTCGCGGGGCGCATCGAAGGAAGTCCCCTTTGGGGGCGGCCCACAAGACGTGAACGAACCCATGGAGCGATCATGACGAACACAGAGTCAGCTTCCGTTAGTCCGCAGTCACCGCACAATTCTCATGCTTCGGCCGCCGCGGCTGCTTCGGCCACTTCCAAAACCACGCACAAAGCCGGCGATCAACCGTTCTTCGATCCGGTCGCCTACGGCAACGGACCGGACGATTCCGTCACCGAAGTCGACGAGACTGCCGCGGTCACGCATCATTCGGTCACGATCGGCGGGCACAAGATCAACTACACGGCGACGGCGGGTCATCTGGTCATCGTCGACCCGAGCAGTTCGCAGCCCGAAGCCCGCATGTTCTACGTCGCGTTCACGCAGGACAACCAGAAGGAGGAAACCCGCCCGGTGACGTTCTTCTACAACGGCGGCCCAGGGTCGTCGTCCGTGTTCGTGCTGCTGGGCTCGTTCGCGCCGCGCCGCATCAAGACGTCGATGCCGGGCTTCACGCCGCCCGCGCCGTATTCGATGGAAGACAATCCGGACAGCCTGCTGGACCGCAGCGACCTGGTGTTCATCAATCCGGTCGGCACCGGCTACTCGGCGGCGATCGCGCCGAAGAAGAACCGCGATTTCTGGGGCGTCGACCAGGACGCCGACTCGATCAAGCAGTTCATCAAGCGCTTCCTGACGAAAAACAATCGCTGGAATTCGCCGAAGTATCTGTTCGGCGAATCGTATGGCACGGCGCGCAGTTGCGTGCTGGCGTATCGCTTGCACGAAGATGGCGTCGATCTGAACGGCATTACGCTGCAATCGTCGATCCTCGATTACACGCAATCCGGCAACCCGGTCGGCACGCTGCCCACGGCGGCCGCGGACGCGTGGTACCACAAGAAGCTCGGCATCGCGCCACGGCCGACCGATCTCGGCGCGTTCGCCGAGGAAGTCGCGCAATTCGCGCGCACCGATTATCTGGCGGCGCTGCGCAAGTTTCCGACCACCGACTCGGCGACCGTCGAAAAACTGAGCGAGTACACGGGCATCGACAAAACGAGCCTGCTCGCGTGGAGCCTGGATATCGCGGCCTACGACAGCCGGGGCAATTCGCTGTTTTTGACCACGCTGCTGAAGTCGCAAGGCCTGGCTCTCGGCGAGTATGACGGCCGGGTGACGGCGATCGAGACGGGCATTGCCGGCAAGATCGACCCGAACTCCGGCGGCAACGACCCGACCATGACGGCGGTGACCGGCGTCTATACGACGATGTGGAACGTGTACCTGAACGAGCAGTTGAAGTACACATCGAATTCGTCATTCACCGATCTGAACGATCAGGCGTTCAAGTACTGGGATTTCGGTCACATCGACCCGACCGGCGCGCAGAAAGGGCTCGACTCGAAGGGCAACATCATTTTGTACACCGCCGGCGATCTTGCCGCCGTGATGGCGCTCAACCCCGATCTGAAGGTGTTGTCGGCGAACGGGTTCTTCGACTACGTGACGCCGTTCTATCAGACCGTGCTCGATCTGCAGCAGATGCCGCTGCTCAGTCAGCAGGTCCGGCAGAATCTGTCGGCGCGTTTTTATCCGTCGGGGCACATGGTTTATCTCGACGGCGGCTCACGCACCGCGCTGAAGGCGGACCTCGCGCAGATGTACGACACGACGGTGTCCAACACCCAGGCGCTCGGCCGGATTCGCGCGTTGCAGGCGCGGGTGGCGAAGTAGCGGCGGGCGCGCTTGCGGTGTGACGCGGGGTAGTGGGGTGGGGCGGCCAGGTCGGCTGACGAGTTGACGTAACGGTGCGCAGAAGCTGTGGGGGCGGCGCGTGAGCCAGCGCGTCGCCCGCGCGGCGAAGTCGCCCGCTCGCCGTCGTACTGCCCATTCGATAACGCGCTGCGCAAACCACCGGGCAACCGCCGGCGCCGAACGCGCGAGTGCCGCTTTTGTACGGCAGGATTTTGAATGTGTTTTAATTGCCCTGCGAATTGAACTATTGCGTGCTGCAACCGGCGCGCCGACGAATGAACGCAGGCATTGCAGACACGCGTCGCACCGACCTTTCCGGCGACCCAGCCCGAGGCATCCATGCGGTAATTGCACCCACGCTCGCGCGGGCCGGTTGCACGACGCGGCGTGCGTTGCTGATGGGCCTCTCCACGATCCTCGCGTTGCGGATCGGCATCGTGCACGCGCAGCTCAGCGGCATGCTCGACCATCGCGTCACACAGCAATCGGTGGGCGAAACGATTTGCCGTCCCGGCTACGCGGACGCGGTCGCGCCGCCTTTCGACGAACTGATGGCGCACAAAGATCGCATGCTGGCTGCGCGCGGCATCGATGCCGAGGACGGCTCCGCCTTCGCGCTCGACCGGCGTGTGCCGATCGTGCTCGGCGGCTCGCCGGACGCGCCCGCCAATCTCGACCTGCTGCCGTGGGCGGGTCATCAGGGCGAGCGCCGCAAGGCGCGTGCGGCGGTCATGCTCAAGCGGTGCGTCTGCGAGGGCAAGCTGAGTCTCGCGCAGGCGCAAGCGGCGATCGTCGGGAACTGGTCGTTGGTTTATTCGGGCTTCGGCCAGACGTCGTGCAACGTGAGCCGCCTCGACGTCGCCGCTGGCGATGATGGCGGCGACAACGGGTTCGAAAGCGATGGCGATAAAGACGACAGCGACGCAGGCAGCGTCCGGGGCGCCGAGCGTGCCGGTGCGCCCTCAGGTCACACACCGCGTCGCACCTCTGCGCCGTCCTGATCGATCATTCGCGCATATTCAGGCAGGCTGCCTTGTGGTTCGCGGCCTGCCGTCCTTCACTATTTCGGAGAATCACCATGACCCATTCACGTGTTGCAGCAGTGGCGCTCACTATCGGCTGCCTGTTCAGCAGTGCCGCCGCGCTTGCCGCCGACCCCGTAGCTTGCGGCAAAGCCGACGCGTTGCAGATTCGCGGCGATGTCCCCGCCGCAATCAGCTTCGATGTGTACCGGCAATTGCGGCCGTTGAACGCGCAACGTATTGCGTTGTTCCAGTCGGCAGGTGAGGTCAAACATTTGCCGGACGGTCTGGCGGTCTGTCAGATCGCCGACGACGGCGTCGACGATCCGTCCGCAGTGCTGGTTCAGTTGCCGCAGGGCAAGAATGCGTGGTGGGTAAGCTCGGCCAACGTACAAGCGGCGGATCAGACGACGGACTGATTCCGTCGATCGACCCGTTTTTTGCGCAAGTCCCAGCCAGGACGCCGTGGCGATGCGAGCCGCGGCCCGTTTTTTTCGAATTCCCTTGCGGTGCCCGTTTTGCCGCCGAAGCATTGTCGGCGTTTGCGCTGCATTAAATGAATAGATGTTTTGCTGTCGGCAATACCGTTTATTCGGGTACAGTGCATTAATGACGATCTTCCAGTCGGTTTTTGTGCTACTGATGTTGCAGCGCTATGACCGAACGCGGCTATTTGGTGACTAGCTGAACACGTGACGAATTCGCAGAGGAGATTCAGATGATTGCCTTCTATCTGTCATTGATCGCTTTGGGCGCTGCCGGTGCTGCAGTGATCCGCGAACTCGCCGCGAAGCAAACGAAACAACGTGCCGCGCTGCGCCCGGTGCGTATCCAGACCGCGGATCGACCCACGAGCCACAACGCGCGTCGAGGGTAGGCCGCATGAACCTCATCGTGCGCAACATCGCGGAGTCGTGTAGCGAGCAGCAGGTGCGGGACTTCCTCAAGCGTGAACTCGGGCACTACGCGAAAAACGTCGAGGTGATCGACGCCGGCAAACCCGGCGCCTACGCCACGGTCGAACTGGACGCGAACGTCCCCTATGTCGGCGACGTGATCGCGCGTCAGATTCACGGCAAGCATCTGGGCGGCCAGACGCTCGAAGCGAGCGCCGATCTGTTTACCGACGAACCGCCCGCGCAGTAACCGGCTGCCCGACATCCCGCGAATGCGGCGCGCGGCGTGAACGCGGGTTGACTAGCGGATTCAAGCCCCGCACGCTTGCCGGGTTTGCGTCGTTGGCGCTTGCGCGGCGTCTCTTCCTGTTTATTCTTCGCCCGGCTGCGCCGGCCAGTCAAACGGTGTGTACGGCAACGCCCGCTTGTGACGCGTCACGTTGTAGAAACGCATGATGGTCTCGCGCGCGGCGTCGCTGACTGGTTTGCGTTCCAGGAAGTCGTCGATCAGGTCGTACGGGATGCCGTAGGCGTCTTCATCGGGACGCAGCGGACGCAGCATTTCGAGGTCGGCGGTCGGCACCTTGTGCGCCAACGTTTCGGGCGCGCCCAGTGCCTTCGCCACCGCACGCACGCGGCGCTTGTTCAGCCCGGCGAGCGGCAGCACGTCGGCGCCGCCGTCGCCGAACTTGGTGAAGAAGCCCATCACCGACTCGGCCGCGTGGTCGGTGCCGATCACCACCCCGGCCCGTGCGCCGGCCACCGCATATTGCGCGATCATTCGCTGCCGCGCCTTGATATTGCCGTGCACGAAATCCTGTTGCACTTCGTCCTTGAATAACACGCCGCCGTTATCCAGCGCGGCGAGCGTCGCATCCGCGGCGGGTTTGATGTCGATGAGGAGATTTTCGTCCGCGCGAATAAAGCTTAACGCCAGCAGCGCATCGGCTTCGTCTTTCTGCTTTCCGTAAGGCAAACGTATAGCGACAAAATGCGCGTCGTAATTGTCAGCGCGTAATTTTTCGACGGCGAGTTGTGCAAGGCGCCCAGAGGTGGTCGAATCGACACCGCCGCTAATGCCAAGCACATAAGTTTTCAGGCCGCTCTCGCGCAGATAGTTCGCCAGAAACTCGACCCGGCGCGTGATTTCCCGTTCGGCATCGAACTCGGCGGCGACGTGCATTTCAGCGGCGATGCTTGCCTGGCGGGCGATGGGGTCTTGTTGCGTCATGATTTCTTTCTGCTCCTCGCGCGCTTACGCTTTGTCAGCAATGAACGCTCGCGCGCCGATAAGATAAATAGCGAACCCGCGAGCGGGTGGGGGCGACGCAGTTAAGCCAGCAACGAAAGGTGCATCGGTCTCGGGGATTTATCATCGAAATCGGCTTTAACGCATGCAATACATTTTTATAAAACTGTCTTGCGGATCATCAAATAAGTCCAGCTTTTATGGCGGGATTCACAGATCGTCCGCAACTTTATCGACAGAATGCAAACCGCTTAGTAACATCCTCGTTCCGAGCGCCGCGTGACCCGGCGAGCAGTCAATAATAATCAGGTTTGCTCTAGTACGCGATGAACTACCCAAATCGGCCTGGCCAGCCTGTATTGGACCGCCTGACTTCCGCTTCGATAGTTCATCCGTGCGACGAAGCGGGCTTGCGGCAATCGTGCTGCGAGTCGCGTGCGTCGCGGTTCACCCGTGTTGATCGTGTAGCCTGCGTTGCTCGTGTGACGCGCGTCCGGGTCATGCATGCCGTGCATGTCTTCCGTTTTCCAGCGCGCGCACTGGCCGCCGCACTCTGTGCGATCTCGTGCGCCGCTGCGCTGGCCGCGCCGGCTCGCGGACCCGCGTTGCCGGCGGCCGACCAGGACGCGGCGGGCCGGCCGGCCGTTGCCGTCAACGCGTCCGCGGTTGCCGCGCCCGATGCGGCCGGCGTCGTCGATCCGCGCCGCGCGTTTCTGCTGCGCGACGTGTTCGCGCGAACCGTGACGCGGCAGTTGAAAGTGCCGGCAGCCGAACAGCGCGCTTACGCCAATCGTCTGGAAGCGGCGCTCAATGCGAACACGCTCGGCAACCTGTCGGGCGAGTACGTCGCGCTGGTGGATCGCAACGCGAACGTGCAGGCGTTTTTCATTTACTTCCGCGCCGCTCCGGCCGACAGCTGGCAGATCATCGGCGCGTCGCCGGTGTCGACCGGCCGGCCCGGCGAATACGACCATTTCATCACGCCGCTCGGCGTGTTCGAACATACGCCCGGCAACATGGATTTCCGCTCCGAGGGCACGCAGAACGAGAACCACATTCGCGGCTACGGCCAGCGCGATATGCGGATCTTCGACCTCGGCTGGGCGCAGGGGGAACGCGGCTGGGGCAAAGGCGGCGTATCGCAGATGCGCTTCCAGATGCATGCGACCGACCCTGACCGGCTCGAACCGGTTCTCGGCATTCGCCACTCTAAGGGCTGTGTGCGGATACCCGCGTCGCTCAATACGTTTCTCGACCACTACGGCATTCTCGATGCCGAATATGCGGCGCTGATCGACACGGGGAAATCGCTGTGGGTGTTGAAAAGCGATCGGCAGATCATGCCGTGGGCGGGGCGTTACATCGCGGTGGTGGATTCGCAGCGCAAGGGCCGGCCGGCGTGGGCGCCGGCGCCCGGCAGCAAGGCGCGCGCGAAAGTGCCGGCCGGCGCGGATACCGCCGATTGATTCACGGCTGCCTGGCGCTCGACGAGCGGCTTGACGGTGCCCGTATGAGCGCCTTGACGAGCGGCCTCGCGAGCGCCTTCACGAGCGCGCCAGCAGCACACCCGCCAGCGCGACCGCAAACCCCGCGATCTGCACCGGCAGCAGCGTTTCGCCGAAGCCGAGATAGCCTTGGAGCGCGGCGAGCGGCGGCGCGAGGAACATCAGCGCGGTGGCGCGCGCCGCATCGCCGCGCCTGACCATCCACACCAACAACGTGACGCTGATGCCCGAAAGCATCACGACGCCCCACGCGAGCGACGCCCACAAGGCGGCCGAAGCAATCCAGCGATGCTCGCCGAGCGCGAGCGCAAGCACGGCCGCGACGAGCGCCGCGCCGACATTTTGCACAGCGCTCGCGCTGCGGATATCGGCCTTCGCGAGCGAGGTCTTCTGAAACAGCGTACCCGCCGTGATCGACGCGACCGCCACGATCGAGATGAACACGACCAGCCACGCAGGCGCGTTGCCATGTGAGGCCGGCGGCGCGGCCGCGGCGAGCTTCGGTTCGAGCACCAGCACGACGCCCGCGAGGCCCAGCGCCATGCCGGTCCAGCCGCGCCGCGACAGACGCTCGCCGAACAGCGGCGCCGCGACGGCGGCCGTCGCGAGCGGCTGCAGCGCGCCGAGCAAGGCCATCACCCCGGCGCTCAGGCCTTGGGCGACGGCCCAGTAGCCGGCGCCGAGATAGACGCCTTGCAGCAGCGCACCCGCAGCCAGATGCTTGCCGAAGTCGCGGCCGGTCGGCCACGCCGTGCGTGCGGCGATCGCAGCAAGCGCGAAAATCAGCGCGGTCCCGCCAAAGCGCGCGAGCAGGAACAGATTGGGATCGGCGTAGGGCGTGATCGCGCGGGCAACCACGAAACCGGTCGACCACAGCACGACGAAGACAGCGGCAATCAGAGAGGCGAACATCGGAAGGGATGGGGTGAAAAAGCCGCCATCTTGTCGGGATGTGCGTGGGGTGTCTTGTTTGAAGCTGCAATTCGTCCAGAGGGAGCGGGCGGCGCTGGGAGCGGGGGGCGGCGCGCGTGCTGGGCGGCTCTACCGGTAGCGGCCGCCCATCACCAGATCAGCAGCATCGTCCCCGCGCCCAGCAGCCCGCCACATATCGCACACGCCCACAACAACAGCCGCGTGCGCCGGTACTCGCGGCCGATGTCCGCGATCAACTGCGCGGTCTGCTGCGGCGTACGCGCGCGCTCGTGTTCTTGCTGCAAATAGCGAACCGCCAGTTGCGGCACGCGTGGCAGCATATGCGCGAGATGCGGCAGCTCGCGCGCGATGCGCTTGATCCAGCCGCGATGATCGACGTCGCGCCGCGCAATGTTCGCGAGCACGCCGCGCGCGATGTTCCAGGTATCCACGTCCGGATGCAGCGCACGCGCGAGCATCTCCGCCTGCTGGAACGAGCGCTGCGCGGCGGCGAGACGGGCGGGCACCGCGCCGTCGAACGGATGCACGGCGTGCAGCAGATGATGAAACAGCGAACCCGCCGAGCGATCCTCCGGGGCCGCCGCGAAATGCGCTTCGGCGCGCGTGCGCAACTCGGCTTCGAGTATCTCCGCGCGGGTGTCGGCGGTCACGTGACCGGCATCGCGATGCATCTCGGCGAGGCGCCCGTAGTCCTGGTCGAACAGCGCGGTCGCGCCGTGCACGAAGAATTCACGCTCGCCGGTCGACAGCGTCGACATGATCGAAAATTCCGCCAGCACGAGGCGCCCGAGCGTGTCCGGCTCGATGCTCACGCGCACGCGGCGCGCGTCGAGCGTGGCGTGGAAGAAGCCGTGCTCGAACGCCTGCTCGGACACGACTTCGACGATATGCGCGGCGAGCGGCGCGAGCTTGACGTGGTTCGCGTGCAGGCCGGCCAGGTCGCTCGCGGGCAAGGTATTGATGCGCTGCATCGTCAGTGTGTGGTCGGTGCACAGATCCCAGATCACGTCCGGCACGACGAGGCGCGCGTCGCCGTCGAAATGATGGCCGGTCTGGCTCAGGTTGGCGGCTTCGGCGCGCAGGTCGAAGCGACGCAGGATGTCGTCGGTGAAGGTCTGCGCGAGGGTGCGCAGTTGCAGGCGGCGCGCGGTGCCCGATAGCTTTTCCAGCCAGCGCGCGACCCAGCGCAAGAGCGCGAGTTCGTCGCCGATCTGTTGCACCTGCTCGGCGCGCACCAGTTTGATCGCCACTTCGCGATGCCCTTTGACCGGCGTCAGCAGCCGCGCGAAATGCGTCTGTTCGGCAAAGCCGCCGCGCACCGGCACCAGGTCGACCGCGCTGAACAACGTGTCGAGCGGCTGGCCGAACGCGCGCGCCAGCGCCTCTTCGGACTCGCGCGGCGGCAGCGGCTCTTCCAGGTGATCGACCGCGTCGATCGCGTCGTGCAAGGTGGCGCTCGCGAGTTCCGGGCGTTGCGCGAGCGTCTGCGCGAAGCGGCTGGCAAGCGGCCCCAGCGCCGGCAACAGGCTGTGCAGATTCTGGCCGCTGCGCCCCGATGCATGCACGCGGCCGATCAATTCGCTCATCCAGTGGAGTTTGTGCCCGGGCGGCGCGGCAAGCCAGATCAGGCGCGCGCCGTAACGCAGTGCGTGGAACAGCAGCAGTAGACGGCGAAGCAGTGGCGGCATCGGGTGTTCGGTTGACGGACCAGCAGGTTTGACAGGCATCGACGGGACGTCGGCGCGCGGGGCCAGGCCTCAGGTTAGCAGGTAACCAGCCGATGAGCGCCGGGAGGAGCGTCGCCGCGCCACGCGTAATACCGTAATACAATACGCCGGCCTTCTCCAACCGTGCGAAACCCAAGCGTGCCGGCTTCCGGCCTTCATGAGATGCTCGCAGAACAACGACACCAATACATCCTGGCGCAAGTCGCAAAAACGGGCGCGCTCTCGGTCGCCGAACTGGTGCGCGAACTGAACGTGTCGCGCGAGACCATCCGCCGCGATCTGAACGCGCTTGCCGGGCGCGGACTCCTGGTCACGACTCACGGCGGTGCGCTGTCGAGCGACCGGCGCGAGCCGGACCTCGATACGCGCGAAGCGGCGAACGCCGGTGCGAAGCGCGCGATCGGCGAGCGCGCGGCCGAGTTCGTGCCGGACGGCGCGTCGCTGATCATCGATTCGGGCAGTACCACGCAGGCAGTCGCACGGGCGCTGCTCGACCGGCATCGGCTGGTGGTCTATACGAACGACTGGCGCATCGCGCTGCTGCTCGGCCGGCGCAACGACAACCGCGTGACGCTGCTCGGCGGCGAGCTGTCGGATATCGAGGACGCCACTTTCGGGCTCGACACGGTCCAGCAGCTCACGCAATACCACGCGGACTTCGCATTCATCGGCGCCGGCGGGATCTCGCCGGACGGCTATCTGACCGACTACAGCCGCATGGCTGCCGAAGTGCGCAGCCGCATGATCGCCGCCGCCGACACGGTAGTGATCGTCGCCGACCATTCGAAGTTCGGCCGCGTGACGCCGGTGCGGATCAACGGGATCGAGTCGGCGCGTTATCTGGTGACCGAACTGGCTCCCGAACGCACGCTCGGCACGGCGATTACCGCACATGGCCCGGAAATTCTGATCGCGTAGCTGCGTGACTGCCTGATTGCGACTCAGCTGCATGGCTGGTGATGCGGATGCGGCATCGCTCAGGCATGAAGTTGAGCGCGGGCAACGCGTTGTGCGATTTGCCCCGGCATCGCACGGGGTCTACACGGGCCAGCAGACCCTCGGCTACCTGGGACATGTTCAGTTCCACGCACTGTAGCGTACAAAAGCGAGTTGGCTAATATTGGCGAATTGTGTAGTTTTTGGGAACTCGCGAGAATAGTCATGGCGTTGTCATGGAAACCTGTGATTCTTGCCGTGCCCGTTCAGGCATGGCAGGCAGCGCGAGCGTCGTAGATGGGCTGTAGGTCTGGCTGGAGAGGAAGCGGCAAAGTTGTCGGCAATCTGCAATCCGCGAGAATAAGCGCGGAATTGGGCGCGCAGAAGGGCATGACAGCTGGCTGCGGGCAACACGCAAGCGGCACGGCGCTAACGCCGTTCAATCACAACAGGTATCGGGTTATCCCGACCGTCTGGTTATTGCCTTTCGGAGAAAACGACATGACAAAGACGCATTCCCTTCACGTCACGGCCGGCCTCGTTCGCAAACTGCTGCCGGCGCTGGTCGCCGCGGCGGCGTTCGGCGGCGCGGCGATGCAGGCTCACGCAGCCGACGCGGTGGTGCTGTACACCGCCGACGGCCTGGAAAATCTCTACAAGGACGTGCTGCCGGCATTCGAAAAGAAGGAAGGCGTGAAGGTCAACATCGTCACGGCGGGCAGCGGTGAAGTGGTGAACCGCGCGACCATCGAAAAGGATCAGCCGAAGGCCGACGTGATCGTCACGCTGCCACCGTTCATCCAGCAAGCCGACCAGGCCGGCCTGCTGCAGGCGTACCAGAGCGCGAACTACAAGAACGTGCCGGCGATCGCCAAGGCGCCGAACGGTGGGTGGGCGACCTTCGTGAACAACTACTTCTCGTTCGCGATCAACCCGGAGGTCACGAAGAACCAGCCAAAGACTTTCGCGGATCTGCTGCATCCGGACTACAGCGGCAAGGTCGCGTACTCGAACCCGGCTACCGCGGGTGACGGCATGGCGGTGATCATCCTGACCACGTCGCTGATGGGCGAGGACAAGGCATTCGACTATCTGAAGAAGCTCGAACAGAGCGCCAAGTTCCACACCAAGGGCACCGGCTACCTCGACGTGCTGCTGTCGCGCAACGAAATCGCCGTCGCCAACGGCGACCTGCAAATGGACCTGGACGACGCGGCCAACGGCGGCCTGTCGCTCAAGCCGGTGTTCCTCGCCGCCGAGCCCGGCGGCCAGCCGACCACCTTCCAGTTGCCGTACGCGATCGGTCTGATCAAGAACGGTCCGAACCAGGCTGAAGGCAAGAAGCTGATCGACTATCTGATGTCGACGGAAGTGCAGGCCAAGGTGCCGGACATCTTCGGCATTCCTGGCCGTACCGACGTGCCGCTCGCCGGCAAGAACGGTGACGCGGTCAAGCAGTCCATCGCCGGCGTGAAGCTGATTCCGGTGGACTGGACCCAGGTGATGGCGAAGAAGGCCGACTGGACCGCGCGCTGGAAGAGCGAGGTGATCGGCTCGTCGGGCAAGCAGACCGAAGTGGTCAAGCCGAAGTAAGCCGCCGTTTGCGGTGTAATTGACGTAGCTGAGTCGGGCGGCGTCTGCGGGTATCGGCAGGCGCCGCATAGCATTAATCTCGTTGGAGGATCCACCCGGTGAATACGGCCAGTCTTGCTCACCCCGGCGCGCTCGACGCCTCACCGGACGCGCTCGATGCCGCGGGTTCGAACACGCCGGGCGGCGTGCAGATCGACCATCTGACGGTGCGGTTCGGCACGCGCACGGTGCTCGACGATCTGTCGCTGACCATCCAGCGCGGCGAGTTGCTCACCGTGCTCGGCCGCAGCGGTTGCGGCAAGACGACCTTGCTGCGCTTCATCGCCGGGTTCATCGAAGCGGACGGCCTCGCCGGCACGCTGACGGTGGCCGGCCACGACCTCACGCACGTGCCGCCGCATAAGCGCAATCTCGGTCTGCTGTTCCAGAGCTATGCGCTGTTCCCGCATCTGTCGGTGTTCGAGAACGTCGCGTTCGGTCTGCGCGCGCGCCGCGCGCCGTCGCGCGACATCGCACGGCGCGTCGCCGATGCGTTGAAGCTGGTGCAGTTGGGCGATGCCGGCCACGTGATGCCCGAGCAACTGTCGGGCGGCATGCAGCAGCGGGTGGCGCTCGCCCGCGCGCTCGTGATCGAGCCCGACGTGCTGCTGCTCGACGAACCGCTGTCCGCACTCGATGCCAATCTGCGCGCGTCCGTGCGTTCCGAACTGAAGGCGCTGCACGAGCGTCTGCCGAATCTGACGATCGTTTGCGTGACGCACGATCAGGACGACGCGCTGGTGCTGTCCGACCGCACGCTGCTGATGCGCGAAGGGCGCATCGCGCAACTCGGCACGCCGCAGCAGTTGTACGACACACCCGCCGACGGCTTCGTCGCGCGCTATCTGGGCGCGGCCAATCTGCTGCCGCCGCAGCTCGCGTTCGCGATGGACGACGTGCGCTACAACGAGCGCGAGCGGGTCGCCTGTTTGCGTCCCGAGGCGCTGTGCATCGTGCCGCTCGGTGAAGGGCAGATGCATGGCGCGATCACGTCGGTCGAATGGTATGGCGCGGTGCTGTCGGTGCAGGTCACGCTCGACGCGCTGCCCAACGAGCCGGTGCTCGTCACCATGCAGCGCGGCCAAGGCATGATGCCGGTGAAGGGCGCACGTGTTTCCCTGCGTTACGAGGCTGATGATGTCGTCCTTATCCACCCCTGACACGCCCGCCCCGCTCAGCGCGGCAGACGCCGCCGCCGACGCGCGCCGCCGCGCCAGCGCCGCGTCGCATACGGCCGCGGTGAAGCGCCGCGAGCGCGCGGCGCAATGGCATCTGCTGTTTATCGCCGTGGTGGTGCTCGGGCCGCTGGTCATCTACCCGCTCGTGCGTCTGGTGATGCTGAGTCTGACCGGCTCGCACGGCCTGAGCATGCAGGCTTATTCGACCTTCTTCGGCAATCCCGAAACGCGCGGCGTGATCGGCACGACGCTGTGGATTCTGTTCGCCAGCGCGGGTCTCGCATCGCTGCTCGGCGTGGCGCTCGCGTCGATCCTGTTCTTCAAGCCGTTTCCCGGCGCACGGATGATCACGCGCTTTCTCGAACTGTTCGTCGCGTTCCCGTCGTTTCTGGTCGCGTTCACGCTGATCTTTCTGTACGGCTCTCAAGGCTCGGTAAGCATCGGCTTGCAGCGACTCTTCAATCTGCAGGCGCCGCCGCTCGACTTCCTGTTCGGCGTGGGCGGCGTGATTCTCGCGGAAGTGGTGTTCTACGCGCCGTTCGTCGTGCGTCCGACCCTGGCCTCGTTCGCGCTGCTCGACCGGCGTCTGATCGAAGCCGCGCGCAGCCTCGGCGCGAGCGGCCCGATGGTCGCGTTCAAGGTGATCCTGCCGCTCGCCTGGCCAGGCATCGCGGCGGGCACCATCCTCTGTTTCCTGCTGACGCTCAACGAGTTCGGCATTCTGCTCGTGCTCGGCAGCGCGCATCTGATCACGCTACCGGTGGCGATCTACAGTTCCGCCACCGTCGACCTCGATCTGCCGAGCGCCGCCGCCGGCGCGGTCGTGATGCTGATGATGTCGTTGTCGCTGTACGCGTTGTACCGCCGCGTCAACCGTCGCAAGGTGAAAGGAGCGGGTCATGGCCGTTGAACTCGACCCGACCGTGTTGCCGGTCATGCACAAGAAGGCGCGGCCGGTGCGCCACAGTCTGCTGGTGCGCATGCTCGGCGGGCTGTTTCTCGGCTTTGCCGGGTTGCTGTGCTTCTGGCTGTTCGTGTTGCCGGTGCTGGTCGTCGCGCTGTCGAGCGTGGCCTCGCACTGGTCCGGCACGATCCTCCCCGACGGTTTCAGCATGCGCTGGTTCGAGCGCCTCAGTTCGAGCGACTTCGACGCGCTGAGGACCAGCCTCGAAGTCGGCATGGGCGTCGCGGTGCTCGGCACGATCCTCGGGCTGTGGCTCGCGCTCGCGCTCGAAGGGCGCGACCGGCGTGGCCTGGGCGCGTTCGTCGACACCGTCGCGATGATGCCCAACGGCGTACCGAGCGTGGTGCTCGGGCTCGCAGTGCTGATCGCGTATCACAAGCGGCCGGTGGATCTGTCGAGTTCGGCGGCGATCGTCGTGTTCGTGCAGCTCGCGCTGGTGCTGCCGTTCTGCTACCGGTGCGCGGCCGCCGCGTTGCGCCCGGAGCTGACGGTCCTGCGCGAAGCGGCGGCCAGTCTCGGTGCGCCGCCGTCGATGGTGTTGCGCCGCGTGGTGCTGCCGCAACTGGTGCCGGCGATCCGCGCCAGTCTCGCGCTCGGCTTTGCGCTGTCGCTCGGCGAACTGGGCGCCACGCTCACCGTCTATCCGCCGGGTTTCGCGACGGTGCCGATCGTCGTGGTGGGGCAGGTGGAGCGCGGCTATTACCTGCCGGCCTCCGCGTTATCGCTGATTCTGCTGCTGGTCTCGCTGGCCGCGCTGCTCCTGATCGCCGCGCGCGTCCCACGCCGTCGGGTCGACTGACGCGCAATTCCGCCGCGTGTGTTTGCGTGCCGTAACGGCGCGCAAACACATCGTGATGTGGCAAAATTTGTCAAAATGACCGAATATATGCTGTCTGCTCCTGTCGATCCGTTCGATGTCGTGCGCAGCCATTCGCTGACGACGCTGGTGCGCGACGAGATCGAGCGGCACATCGTCGAAGGGGCGCTCGCGCCCGGCGACAAGCTCAACGAAGCCGATTGGGCCGCGCGCCTGCAGGTGTCGCGCGGGCCGGTGCGCGAGGCGTTTCGCGCGCTGGAACAGGCTGGCCTCGTGCGCACCGAGAAGAATCGCGGCGTGTTTGTGCGGACGGTGTCGCTGGCGGAGGCGGACGAAATTTACGCGGTGCGCGCGGTGCTCGAAGAAGCGGCGTGCCGGATGCTGGCGGCGCGCATCGACGCAGCGAAGCTCGCGGTGTTGCGCGAATGGTTGGACGCGATGCGCGCCGCAGCCGATGCGAACGATCACGACGCATACGCGCGCGCCAATGTGGCGTTCCACGATGCGCTTGTCGCGGCATCGGGCAACCTGAAGCTGTATGAAACGTATCGACGGCTGGTGAGCGAGTTGAGCCTGTTCCGGCGTGCCGCGCTGGTGGTGCATGCCGATGCGATGGAGCGCTCGCTGGCCGAGCATCGCGCGATTCTGACGGCGCTCGCTTCGCGCGACGCCGGGCATGCGGCGGCGCTGATGCACGCGCATGTGAACGGCGGCCTGCAGCGCGCGCATGCGGCATGCGAGACGGCGGGGCCGCTGGGCGGGGCGTCGAGGTTGCCGGCCGCGCCGGTTTCGAGCGATTGAGCGCGGCAAGCTCGACTGCGAAGGATTAACGACAGCACGCGTGCCAAGCACGCATGGAAGGCAATGATGGCAAATTCAGGCGAACGCACGATCGAAGTCAACGGCCGCAGCTACCGGCTCCCTTCACAACCGACCGTGGTGGTGTGTGTCGACGGCTGCGAGTTCGAATATCTCGAAGCCGCGGTTGCGGCGGGCGTCGCGCCGTTCATCGGCAAGATGCTCGAAGGCGGTTCGGCCTTCAAGGGCGACTGCGTGATCCCATCGTTCACCAACCCGAACAATCTATCGATCGTGTGCGGCGTGCCGCCCTCGGTGCACGGCATCTGCGGCAATTACTTCTGGGACCCGGACGCGAACCACGGCGCGGGCGCGGAAGTGATGATGAACGATCCCGCCTATCTGCGCGCCGGCACGTTGCTCGCCGCCGCCGCCGAGGCGGGCGCCGAGGTTGCTGTGGTCACCGCGAAGGACAAGCTGCGCAGCCTGCTCGGCTGGCAACTGAAGGGCATCTGCTTCTCGGCGGAGAAAGCCGACAGGGTGACGCGTGCGGACAACGGCATCGACGAAGTGCTCGATCTGGTCGGCCTGCCGTTGCCCGACGTGTACAGCGCGGGGTTGTCCGAGTTCGTGTTCGCCGCCGGCGTGCGGCTCGCGCAGACGCGCAAGCTCGACCTGATGTATCTGTCGACCACCGATTACATCCAGCACAAATGGGCGCCCGGCACCGAAGGCGCGAACGCGTTCTACGCGATGATGGACGGCTATCTGGCGAAGCTCGACGCGCTCGGTTGGGTGATCGGGCTGACCGCCGATCATGGGATGAACGCCAAGCACGATCCGCGCACCGGCGAGCCCAACGTGATCTATCTGCAGGACGTGCTGGACGACTGGCTCGGCGCGAAAACGGCGCGCGTGATCCTTCCGATCACCGATCCGTACGTCGTGCATCATGGCGCGCTCGGGTCGTTCGCGACGGTCTACCTGCCGCGTGATGTCGATGCCGCGCTGGTGATCGAGCGCATCGGCCGGCTGCAGGGCATCGAGGTCGTGCTCGACAACCGCGCGGCGTGCCGACGCTTCGAGTTGCCGGAGGACCGCGTCGGCGATGTCGTCGTGGTCAGCACCAAGCATGTCGTGCTCGGCACGCGGCGCGACGAACATGACCTGTCCGGGTTGACCGTGCCGTTGCGTTCGCACGGCGGCATTTCCGAGCAGGAAGTGCCGCTGCTGTTCAACCGGCGTGTCGAAGCGTTGCCGGCCGGCAGCGGCGGCGCTGGCGCCAGCGGCAAAAGGCTGCGCAACTTCGATATCTTCGATATCGCGCTGAATCGCGTGTCGGCATCATGAACACCACGCTGCGGGACCATCCGGCTTTCCGGGCGGAAGCGCTGCGGCTCGAAGGCAAGCGCGCCACCCGCACGCGCACGCTCGACGTGTTCGATCCTTATACGGGCACGCGGGTGGGCACGGTCCCGCTGGCGAGCATCGACGACGTGCGCGCGGCGTTCGACTACGCGGCCGCTTATCGGCCGACACTCACGCGTTACGAGCGTTCGCAGATTCTGGAGCGCGCGGCCGTGCTGATGCGCGAGCGGACCGAAGAGGCGTCGGATCTGATCTCGCTCGAATCGGGTTTGTCGAAGCAGGACTCGCGGTACGAGATCGGCCGGGTCGCGGATGTGTTCAAGTTCGCGTCGATCGAAGCGTTGCGCGACGACAGCCAAAGCTTCTCCTGCGATCTGACGCCGCACGGCAAGAAACGGCGGGTGTTTTCGCAGCGCGAGCCGCTGGCGGGCGTGATCGTCGCGATCACGCCGTTCAATCACCCGATGAACCAGGTCGCGCACAAGGTCGCGCCGGCGATCGCGACGAACAATCGGGTACTACTGAAGCCGTCGGAGAAGGTGCCGCTGTCGGCGCTCTACCTGGCCGATGTCCTCTACGAAGCTGGCTTGCCCGCGCCCATGCTGCAGGTGCTGACCGGCGATCCGCGCGAGATCGCCGACGAGTTGATCACGCATGCGTTGGCGGAACTCGTCACTTTTACGGGTGGCGTGGCGATCGGCAAATACATCGCGGCGAAGGCCGCTTACCGGCGTGTGGTGCTGGAGCTGGGCGGCAACGATCCGCTGATCGTGCTCGACGACGCCGATCTCGAACGCGCGGCGACACTGGCCGTGCAGGGCTCGTACAAGAACTCCGGGCAGCGCTGCACCGCGGTCAAGCGGATGCTGGTGCAACAGCGTGTCGCGGCGGATTTCACCGAGCTCGTCGTGGAGAAGACGCGGGCCTGGTCGTTCGGCGATCCATTCGATGCGTCGAATCAGATGGGCACGGTGATCGACGCCGCCGCCGCGCAGCTTTTCGAGGCGCGCGTGAACGAAGCGATTGCCGGCGGCGCGCGGCTGCGGATCGGCAATCAACGCAATGGCGCGCTGTATGCGCCAACGGTGCTCGACGGCGTCGATCCGTCGATGACGCTGGTGCGCGAGGAAACCTTCGGGCCCGTGTCGCCGATTATCGCCTTCGACACGCTCGACGACGCCATTCGCATCAGCAACGGGACGCCGTTCGGGTTGTCGTCGGGCGTGTGTACGAACCGGCAGGACGCGATCACGCGCTTCATCAACGAATTGCGCGTGGGGACGGTCAACGTGTGGGAAGTGCCCGGCTACCGGATCGAGCTGACGCCGTTCGGCGGTATCAAGGACTCCGGGCTTGGCTATAAGGAAGGGGTTCAGGAAGCGATGAAGAGCTTCACCAATCTAAAGACCTTTTCATTACCTTGGGAGTAAGAGAGTGGCATTGAGTCTGAACGACATCCGCTCGTTATTCGAGCAATACGGCAATCTGGCGTATAGCGGAGAGCCGGTGACGCAACTCGAACATGCTTTGCAAAGCGGTGCGCTGGCCGAAGAGGCGGGCGCCGGCGAAGAGCTGGTTGCAGCCGCGTTTTTGCACGACCTCGGGCATCTGTTGAATCAGCAAGGCGACACGCCGACCGAGCGGGGCATCGACGATCTGCATCAGTATTTCGCGCTGCCGTTCTTGCGGCCGGTGTTGTCGGACGCGGTGCTGGAGCCGATCCGTATGCACGTCGACGCCAAGCGCTGCCTATGCGCAATCGACGACAAGTATTTCGGACAGCTTTCCGCCGATTCGGTGCGGAGTCTGGAATTGCAGGGCGGCATCTTCAGCAGGGAAGAGGCCGAGGCGTTTTTGGGAAAGCCCTACGCGGAAGATGCGTTGAGTCTGCGTAAATGGGATGACCGCGCAAAAGAGCAGAATCGTGCGACGCCTGATCTCGATCACTATATGGGTGTGGTCGAGCGGGTGATGCGCAAGCATGCGGTTGCGTGAGCCACGGGTTGCGCTTTTCGCTTTTGTTCGCCTTGCTAGATCCTCTGGATCAGTTACTAGTGTCGCTATCGTTGCACCCACTCGGAGCGCACGTCACGGATATCAAAATAACGCTTGCAAGTCCCCTTCGGGCTCGCTAGAATCCCGCTCTTTCGTGCTCCGGACACCGGCGCACGGGGAGGCGGGAAAGCCAGCAGTGGCAAGGCTTCCAGCGCGCCGGGCAGGTTAGGCAGTCTCGAAAAACCTGTTGACGGCGAAGCGGAAGTTCTCCATAATCTCGTTTCTCTGCTGCTGATGCAGCGACGCAGAACGGAAGCGGTGCCGGGTAGGTGAAACGGGCGCCGCGAACGTGAAGCGGATCGATCTTTAAAAACTAACAGCCGATAAGTGTGGGCGCTTGATGCGAGATGCGGGGCGGGTTCTTTGAATCTGCCATAAAGCAAAAGTATCAAGTCTCACACA
>NZ_VTUZ01000039.1 GCF_008369935.1 Paraburkholderia panacisoli
TCAA
The DNA here is from genome assembly GCF_008369935.1 of Paraburkholderia panacisoli. Lineage (GTDB taxonomy): Bacteria > Pseudomonadota > Gammaproteobacteria > Burkholderiales > Burkholderiaceae > Paraburkholderia > Paraburkholderia panacisoli. The sequence continues at coordinate 5 of NZ_VTUZ01000039.1, forward strand.
ACGCAAGGTGGCGGCCAAACCGCTGCTGGCGTTCAAACAGCGCATTCGTGACCTGACCCGTCGTTCTGGCGGGCGCAGCATGAAGGACGTGGTGGAGCGGTTGCGGCCCTATGTCCTAGGTTGGAAGGCGTACTTCCGGCTGGCGCAAACGCCACGAGTCTGGTTGGAACTGGACGAATGGATGCGTCACCGGTTGCGAGCCCTCCAGCTTAAACACTGGCGCCGTGGCACCACCATCTACCGCGAACTGCGTGCGCTGGGGGCATCGGCCGATGTTGCGCAACAGGTGGCGGCCAACAGTCGCCGCTGGTGGCGCAATAGTGACCGGCTGCTCAACCGCATGCTGACCATCGCTTACTTCGACCGGCTGGGGGTACCCCGACTCTCCTAACCTCAACTCCCCGAACCGCCCGGTGCGGACCCGCATGCCGGGTGGTGTGGCAGGGGTACGGCCTCATAGCCGTCCCCTATGCCGATTGTACCTGCACGGTCTATTTCAGATGATATTCTCGTCGCATTGCCCGATGCGGATGGTCTGTGAAAACGTTCTCCGCGATTCGCTAACGACCAGGAAACAGGATTGAAAGTCATGAACGACAAGGGAGATGCGGCGCCGGACAGCACGGCAGCGCGAGTCGCCTTGTGGCGCGCTCTGCATGTCGAGGCCGATGCCCCGCCCCACGTGCTGGAAGACAGAATCGGCCTGCAACTGCTGGCGCCCGGCGACGGATGGCGCAGTCGCGGGGACATGGACCCGCAATTCACGCGCCCTTTCCGCGCTTCGATTGTGGCTCGCGCGCGCTTCATCGAGGATCTGGTCGTGGAGCAGGCCGGCCGCGGGCTGACACAGTACGTCATTCTCGGCGCGGGCCTCGACAGCTTCGCGCAGCGCAGGCCGGAGATCGCGTCTCGCCTCGCGGTGTTCGAGGTCGATCAGCCGGGGCCGCAGGCATGGAAGCGTCAGCGCCTGATCGAGCTTGGCTTCGGCGTGCCGGATTGGTTGCGCTTCGTGCCGGTCGACTTCGAGGCGGGAGAAACCTGGCGAGACGGGCTCACGGCTGCCGGCTTCGATGACAGCAAGCCGGCGATCGTGGTCTCCACCGGCGTCAGCATGTATCTGACGAAAGAGGCGAACGCGGCGACGCTGCGTCAGGTTGCGGACCTCGCGCCAGGCTCGACGCTCGCCATGACGTTTCTGTTGCCGTTGGAGATGGCCGACCCCGAAGTGCGGCCCGGGCTCGAAATGGCGGAGAAGGGTGCGCGTGCGAGCGGCACGCCTTTCCTGAGTTTCTTCACGCCGCAGCAGGTGTTGGCGCTGGCCCATGAAGCTGGCTTCCGGGAGGCCCGGCATGTGTCGGCGGCCGATCTTACGCAGCGCTATTTCGCGGGCAGACCGGATGACCTGCGGCCGCCGAACAATGCCGAGGAATTGCTGGTCGCCAGCACCTAGCTGTTTGCATGGGTATTGCGCCGGTGCGGCAATTCGAATGATCGGTTCGTCCTGAAGCCGGCCGCGTGGCTATCGCGGCATCATTACCGCCGGCTGTTGTTCTTCATCAGAAAGAATGTCAGCGCGGCAATTAGCAGTGCTAGCGCGCCGCCAAAAGCCGCGATTTCACGCGTACCGTCCCAGGCGACGGCTTCGCGCAGAAACAGAACGGCGAGGACCGCGATCACGACGCTGACCAGATTGCCCTTCAGGTCTTCGAGATTGTTGACTTCGAGCCACTTGGGCAACGGCAGCTTGTCGTCGATGAACAGCGAATAGAGGCCGATGCTGATGATGTAGACGGCGATAGCGATCAGAAAGACGTCGACCGCCTCGACGATCCCGACCGCGAATATCTTCACCGATTTGGTCGCCACGGGGCCGTTGCGCATCGCAAAGATGACACTCGAGAACAGCACGATCGACTCGTACAGGATCAACGCCAGCGCACCCACAAACGTCCCGACGACGGGAATGATCATGATGTAGCGGCTCGAAGCCAGGATACGTCGCAGCATCGAAGGAACCTCTGTCAGGTAAGCATGATTGGGCAAACCGGGGACGGGTCATATTCCGCTTCCAGGCACGACGCAAGCGAATATTTTGCCGTCCCTTCGCGGCAACATGCACGTCTGCTCCAAAGACGCGCCCCGCGGATGCAAGCGGTGCGCCGCTCGTTCGAACACTGGCTCAGACTTTATAAGTGAAGCGGCTGTGCGTGGCAAGCTGCCGGTCCACAAGATCCACAAGATCCACTAGACCCACAAGACCCTCTCGATCCGATCATTGGCCGTATCGCAGAGTATAGATCGCTCGAAATCCGAAGCTAGTCCATCGCCTCGATCTGGGAATCGCCGGGAGCGCCACTTTGGACCCTGCGCGTGCAACAGCGGCTGCCACCCCATCCATCTGGCTATAATTTGCCGACCACAACCGGGAACTCATCCTTCGATGTCGAGTATCGCCAAGCTTCTTTCCATTCTCGAACTGTTTTCAGAGGCGCGGCCGTTTCTCAGCGCCGAAGAAGTCGCGGCCCAACTCGACTGCTCGTTGCCCACCGCGTATCGCTATGTGCGTGAACTGGTGGAGTCCGGCATGCTGGTGCGTTTCCCAGGCGGCGAATACGGACTCGGCCCGCGCATCATCAAACTCGACTATCACCTGCGCGTGTCGGACCCGCTGCTCAAAGTGGGGCAGCCCATCATGCGTGAGTTGAGCGAGCACTCCGGTTTCGACGTGGTGATGTCGCGCTGGTACGGCGACGAACTGGTTGACACGCATCGCGAAACGCACGACGTCAAGCTCGATTTGCGTTATGGACGCGGGCGTCCCCGCCCGCTCTTTCGCGGTGCCGCACCGAAAGTCATTCTGTCCACGTTCCCCAAGGCCAAGCTCGCGGCGTTGTTCGACCAGCACGCCGCGGAAATCGCCAGCAGCGGCCTAGGCGACACGCTCGATGCATTTCGCGCCGCGTTGCTGAAGATTCGCCGCGCCGGCTTTTATCTGTCGAAGGGCGAACTGGAGGACGGCGTGGCGGCCATCGCCTCGCCGCTTTTCGCCGACGATTCGGGCGAGGCGGTCGCATCGCTCGCGCTGATCGTGCCGACGCCGCGGCTCGAATTCGTGAACATCGAGCGGCTCGTTGAATCGCTGCGCGAGGCGGCCGCGCGCACTTCGCAGCGCACGCGGGCGTTCATCGCGGGCTAGGCGAGTCGCGGTGCAAGCGCGTTGAGTGTGGCTCAAGCGCTTTAAACGCTCTAATCGCGTCCAACGCCTCCGCGACTCAGCGCGCTAGCCCTCAGCCGATCCCCATTCGCTTTGCCATCTCCGCTTCCCACTCGGCGCGCGGCCGGAAGCCCGGCAAACCGCGCGCGTGACGTTCGACCGACGCCATCAATGCCTCATCGGGCAGAGAGAAATCCACAGGGAAGCGCATCGGCTGATCGACATACCACGGCGTGTCGATGAACAGCTCCAGCCGGTTGCCCTCGGGATCGCGTGCATAGAACGAGATCGCATTGCCGTGCGTGACGGGCGTGATCTCCTCCATCTCTTCCTCGATGAAGCGCCGATAAAACCGCTTCAGCGACGCGAGGCTGTCCGCCTCGAACGAGATCTGATTGATCGGATTGAACGCGAGGTGCTCGGGGCGGCCGCTCGCCAGTACGATCTGATGATGCACGGCGGGATCGCGGCTCAGGAACACCAGCCGCACGTCGCCACGCGGTGTCGCAAGACTGCCGCGATCGGTCACCGTGAACTCCAGCACGCGCGAATAAAAGTCCTCTACGCGTGCCATGTCGTTCACGTAGAAGCCCATGTGGCTTAGCGACAGGCCGGCTCGCTTCGGCTTCGTCGATGTCATCTCGTCTCCTTGGTAGTGATAAACCCTGATAAAAATCGCGTTGTATCCTGCTTGTTTGTTAGTGTATTCTCAAAATACGATAAAACAACAATTTAACGGCACAAATTTTTCAGGTCTATCGCCTCTTTCTATCAAGGGAACAAATGAAACTCGCCAGCTTTGCCACGCATGAAGGCCCGTCGTTCGGAGTCGTCCAAGGGCAGTCGGTGTTCGATTTGCGAAAACGTCTCGATGGCCGCTACGCCGATCTGAAGGCGCTCATCGTCGCCGATGCGTTCGCTGAAGCCGCGCGCGCCGTCGACGGCGGATCGGCCGACTATCCGCTCGCGGAAGTCACGCTTCTTCCGGTGATTCCGAATCCGGAGCAGATCTTCTGCGTCGGCCTGAACTACGCGGAGCACGTGAAGGAAACCAACCGTGAGACCACCGAGAACCCGGTGATCTTCGTGCGCGTGCCGGCTTCGCAGGTCGGCTCGCGCGAGCCCATGTTGCGTCCGCCCGAGTCGACGCAATTCGACTATGAAGGCGAAATTGCCGTGATCATCGGCAAGGGCGGCCGTCGCATCGCCGAGCAGGACGCGTGGCATCACATCGCCGGATACGCGTGCTACAACGACGGCTCCGTGCGTGACTGGCAACGTCACACCGGGCAGTGGGGTCCGGGCAAAAACTTCTATCGCACCGGCGCATTCGGGCCGTGGATGGTCACGAGCGACGAGATCGAAGCCAACGCCACGATGACCCTTGTCACTCGCCTGAACGGTCAGGAAGTGCAACGCGCGACAACCGAAATGCTGATTCACGGCATCGCGAAACAGATTGCCTATCTGTCGACCTTCACGCCGTTGTGCGCGGGCGACGTGATCGTCACCGGCACGCCGGGCGGCGTGGGTGCGAAACGCAATCCGCCGCTCTTCATGAAAGCGGGCGATGTCGTCGAGGTCGAAGTCGACCGGATCGGCACGCTCTCGAACCCGATCGCCGACGAAGTCTGATGCGTGCGCGCCGCTTCCTCGCGGATGCGGCGCCATCAACCTTGAAGCAGGTGAAAGTGATGAGGGATTTCATCGAGTCTTCGGCGCGAAGCGCGCCGGACTATGACGTCGCGATTGTCGGCTTCGGTCCGACCGGCGCGACGCTCGCCAATCTGCTCGCGCTGCGCGGGCTGAAGGTCGTCGTATTCGAGCGCGACAAGGACGTGTTCGTGCTGCCGCGCGCGGTGCATTTCGACGCCGAGTGTATGCGCGTGTTCCAGACCATCGGCATTGCCGAATCCATGCTGCCGGATCTGTTCATTGGCCCCGGCATGAAGTTCGTCAACGCGCGCGGCGAGTTGCTGATCGATTGGAGCCGGCCGCCCGGAATCGGCCCGCACGGCTGGTGCGCGAGCTACAAGTTCCATCAGCCGCAGCTCGAACGCACCCTGCGCACGCAGCTCGCGGCAACGGGGCTCGCGGACGTGCGACTGCGCCACGAAGTATTCGCGATCGACGAACGCGAAGACCACGTGCGCATCCGTTTCGAGGACACCGCGCAAGGAAGGCTGTCGCACACGACGGCGCGCTACGTGGTCGGCTGCGACGGTGCGCGCTCGACCGTGCGCCGCTTCATCGGCACCGAGCTGGCCGATCTGAAATCACACGAACGCTGGGTCGTGGTCGACGTGCTGCTCGATCGCGAGCGTGCGGACCTGGGCGACTACTCGATTCAGTACTGCGACCCCGAGCGGCCGACCACCTATACGCGTGGGCCGCACAACCGGCGCCGCTGGGAAATCATGGTGATGCCGGGCGACGACGAGCATCGGCTCGGCACGTCCGCATGGATCTGGGAGCGCCTTGCACGCTGGATCACGCCGGCCGATGCGCAACTCGAACGCTCCGCGATTTATACGTTCCACTCGGTGATCGCCCAGGGATGGCGGCGCGGCCGCCTGCTGATCGCGGGAGACGCTGCGCACCAGACGCCGCCGTTCATGGGGCAGGGCATGGCCGCCGGTATCCGCGACGCGGCGAACCTCGCGTGGAAGCTCGCCGATGTAGTCGGCGGGCGGCTGCCCGATTCGCTGCTCGACACCTACGAAAGCGAGCGCGAGCCGCACGTGCGCGAGTTTATCGAAACGGCGGTGCAGCTCGGCACGGTGATCCAGGCAACCGATCGCGCCGCGGCCGATACGCGCGACCGCGAAATGACCGCGGCGATCCGGCAGTTCAAGACTCCGCAGCCGCGTCTGGGCGACGGCTATCACGACGCCGCCCAGGGCGGCCAGATCGCACCGCAGCCGTGCGGCGCGGACGGCGCGCGGCTCGACGATGCCGTCGGCTATCGCTTCGCGCTGGTCGCGCTCGACGAATTGGCGCAACACGCGCAAGCCGCTCTCGACACCGAGCGTGATCAACCGGTCGTGGTCGTGCCGGCAGGCGACGGCGCGCTGCGCGACTGGCTTGCTTCGACCGGCGCGCGTGCCGTGCTGCTCAGACCGGATCGCTACGTCTATGGTGTTGCGAACGACCCCGCCGGAGTTGACGCGCTGCTCGAACGCACCGGCGTATACCGCGCGATATCACGACAGGCTGCGTTGGCCTGATGGGTTCGACGGGATGGCGGCCGTCACGGCCGCCATCCCGCTACCCCTTCCGACGTGGACGCGGGACGAAGATCCCAACGCGCCACGCCGCAATTTCATCCGAAAGTGGAGAGAGACAATGGAGACGGAGCACATGCGGGCCGCTGCGGCGGACGGCGTCGGTACGACGGGCCTGAGCCGCGCGCAATGGAAGATGATTCTGATCGCGAGCCTCGGCGGCTCGCTTGAATTCTATGACTTCGTGGTCTACGGATTCTTTGCGCACTACATCGCCGCGCGCTTTTTCCCGGCGAGCGATTCGCTGATCAGTATGTTGTTGACGTTCTCGGTGCTGGCGATCGGCTATGTGATCCGGCCTCTCGGCGGCATCGTGCTCAGCAGCCTGGGCGACCGCATCGGACGACGGCCCGTGTTCATTGCATCGATCGTCGTGATGACGGCGGCGACGATCAGCATCGGCCTGCTGCCCGACTACGCAAGCTGGGGCGTCGCCGCGCCGATCGCGCTGATCACGCTGCGCGTCGTGCAGGGCTTTTGCGTCGGCGGCGAATTGCCCGGCGCGATCACCTATGCGGTCGAGGCCGCGCCGCGTCGAGCGGGCCTCGCGGGCGGCATCATCATCTGCGCGGTCAACACCGGCGTGCTGCTCGCGACCTTCGTGAATCTTGCGGTGCAGTCGACGCTGTCGCCGGCTAATGCTGCCGCATACGGGTGGCGCATTGCGTTTCTTGTCGGCGGGCTGTGTGGCGTCGTGTCATATCTGCTGCGCCGCAAGCTCGACGAGTCGCCGGAGTTCGCGAAGATGCACGGCGCCGTGGTCAAGCAGCCGTTTCGCGAAACACTGCGCCATCATCGCGCCGCGGTGGTGGCCGGCGCATTGTCGATTGCGGTGATGGCGGGCTTCAACGGCATCATGTACGGCCACATGCCCGCGTATCTCGTGCAGACGTTGCACTACGATCCGCGCGATGCCGCCATCGCTCAGAACGCGTATCTGATCGTGAGTTCGATAGGTCTGCTCGCGGCGGGTTGGGCCGGTGATTTCGTGCCGCGACGCCATCTGCTGAGGCTTTCGTGCGTGCTGCTAGTCGCGCTCAGCTATCCTTTCTATGTGGCGCTCGTTGCGCACAGCATGAATCTCACGGCCCTGTTCGTGCTCGCGGCGTTGGTGTTCTCGCTCGCGAGCGGCACGTGGGCGTCGCTGCTTGCGGATTTCTTTCCGGTGCAGGTGCGCTTCAGCGGGATCGCGCTGGCGTATAACGTGTCCGTCGTCGTCTTCAGCGGCTTTGCAGCGCTGTTTGCGTCGACGGTGATCCGGGTCACCGGGTCCGCCGCGTCGCCCGCGTGGTATGTGATTGGCTGCTCGCTGGTCACGCTCGTCGCGAGTCTCGTGCAGTACCGGTCGTGGCGCGCACCGCACGCGCAGACGACCCTCAAGCACTCGGGCTGAACCCCAACCCCGTTGCGCGACAGACACCGCCGGCCCGGCCGCAGCGCATGCGCTGACCGTGGCCGCGGTGCGCTGTCCATGGGTCAGAAAGCGGCATCGTTCCAACTGACTGCATCCACGAATCAAATGCACCGGCCCGTCGGCGGGGCGTTTCCATCTGTTCGAATTTCGGGCCCGGTCCGCGAGTCGACGAAGAATAATTCCCCCCGAAAGCTGGTCGAGTCAATCAGGCGGGAAGTCGTGTCTCAAACGATTGGGGCGCCGCGCCCGCGGGCACCTGAAGAATGATTCATTCGAGCTACTTACTGTAGCCGAACGCAGCGGCGCCGGAACACTGCAATTGCCGCGCTTTCAACCGGTCACGAAGCTTCGCGCAACGAGAAACAGCCCCCCGCCCACCAGCACCGCGCCCACCACACGCGCGACGCGCTCGCCACCTGGCGCCAGACGCTCGCACGTAATGGCCGTTGCCACGACGGCCATCGCGCGCAGATCCATCACGCCGGCGACCAGCAGGATCATCGTCAGTCCCGCACAGCAGTGGCAGCAGTGAAGACCGAGGTGCACGCCGTGCCGCCATGCGGCGCGGGCGTCCGCCGTCAGCTTGCGGCAGTGGCCTCTTGTCGCGCGGCAGCATTCGAGGTGGCGTGCCTTCCACGCGGTGAACTGCAGCGCGCCGGCAAGCAGCACGACCATGCCGAGCGCAACCGGCACGGCGCGGGCCAGCGCGGGCAGCTGCATCGCGAGCGCGGCAAGCGTGACGCCCAGCGCAAAAACGGCGATGCCAAACATGGCCCACACGCCAAAATATCCCGCGCTGACAAGCACGGTAAGCCGCCCGACGCGCGTCCCGCCAACCGCTTCGCGATAGCGCCACAGTATCGGCATGAGAGACGGCAGCATCATCGTCACCATCATGACGACCCACATGCCGGCGAACGACGCGGCGACACCGGCCCACGTTTGTCCGCACATCGGCATCCACGCCCTCGACATCGTCCAGCCGCCGGGCATCGGCAATTCGCCCATCGCCGACATCGACGCGCTGCCCGCGATCGTCGCCGCCGTGCTGGCGGCGAAGCACAGCGCGGACACGCCGACGAAAACCGCGTCGGATCTCACGCGCCGCGAGCGCTGCGCGGTCCCGGCAGCGTGAATGGTTCGCGCGAGCGGGTTCATCGCTCGTCGTACTCGTCGTGGCGGCGCCACCAGATGCCCGTCTCGTTGCGCCCTTTGGGCGCGCGGTCGAGCCACTGGTACATGCCCCACAGCGCGTCCACGCCGCGCGCGTAGGTGGAATAGGTGTGATAGACCACGCCGTCCTCCAGGATGAACGCGCTCACGCCCGGCCGTTCGCGCGAGTAGGTGGCCGCGTCGGTGCCGGACATGGCCGCGAATTCGGCGACGGGCGGCGGCACCGGCGTCACGTCCATCGCGTGGCCGCCGCGCGCGAAGTTGTATTCGATGTCGCCGTTGCGCTGCTGTTCCTCGGTGAACGAGACGTTGAAGTCGAAGTTGAAATCGCCGCCCGCCGCCGACGCCCACGGAAACGTCCAGCCCATCCGCCGTTTGTACGTCTGCAGCTTCCCGAGCGGCGCGCGCGATACCGCGCACAGCATCACGTCGTGATTCGCCAGGTGCACCGCGAAGCCGTCGAACCCGTCCGCGATCGACGAGCACGATGGGCAACCCGCCTTATAGTCCGGCCCGAACATGAAGTGGTAGACGAGAAGCTGCGAGCGCCCTTTGAAGAGCCCGGGCAGCGACACGTTGCCTTCATCGGTCTCGAACCGGTAGTCCTTGTCGACCTTCACCCACGGCAACGCCTGGCGTTGCTGCGTCAGCTCGTCGCCGCGCCGCGTGAATTCCTTCTCCGCCTTGAGCAACTCGCGCCGTGCGGCCAGCCACTCTTCACGCGTTCCGGTCATGTGTGTCGTCGTCATGAGTCCCTCCGTGGGTTGGGCGTCGCCGTGCGAGCCATTCCCGTTACGGCGTCGTGTACCGGTTGATGGTCGTGCTAGATTAGTACCGGACATCCGGCGGATGGGAGTGACAAGTGTGGCGGGATTGGGATGACCCATGGATTCGCTGATCACGGCCGCGGCGCGAGCGCTCGCGGCGGGTGATCCGCTCGGCGCATTGAACCGTGTCGCGTTGCGCGGCGACGCGGCGGCGCTCGCGCTGCGAGGCATCGCGATGGCGCAACTCGGGGATTTCTCCCGGGCGAAGCTGCTCATGCGAAGCGCGGCGCGAGCGTTCGGGTCCGGCGACGTCGTGGCCCGCGCGAGATGTGTCGTCGCCGAGGCCGAGATCGCGCTCGCCTCACGCGAGCTGGGCTGGCCCGCGAAGGCGCTCGACGCCGCGCGGGCGACGCTCGAAGCGCATGGCGACCGAATGAACGCCGCGCACGCGCGCTATCTGCTGGTGCGGCGTCTGTTGCTGGTCGGGCATCTCGACGACGCGGAGCGGGCGCTTGCCGGACTCGTCCCCACACTTTTCCCGCCGGCCTTGAGGGCCGCTCACGAACTGGTCGTGGCAGGCGTCGCGCTGCGGCGCCTGCACACGAAGCCCGCGCGCGCGGCGCTGGCACGGGCCGAGCGCGCCGCGCGCCAGGCCGGCATTCCGGCGCTGATGGCGGAGGTCGAAAGCGCTGCACTCCTGTTGAACACGCCAGCAGCGCGTCTGATTGCGCGTGGCGAAGAGCGGCTCCTGCTGCTCGAAGAGGTCGAAACCTTGCTGGCGTCGAAAACGCTCGTCGTGGATGCATGCCGTCATGTCGTGCGTGACGGCGGCACGATTGTTTCGCTTGCCAGCCGGCCGGTGCTATTCGCGCTCGCCCGCGCGCTGGGCGAAGCATGGCCCGACGACGTGCCGAGGGACACCCTCGTCGCGCGTGCGTTCCGGGCGAAGCGCGCGGACGAATCGCATCGCGCGCGCTTGCGTGTCGAAATCGGGCGGCTGCGCGCGGCGCTTGGAACGCTAGGGGGCGTGAGCGCGACCAGGCGCGGGTTCGCGCTGATGCCGCGCCGCGCAAGCGAGGTCGCCGTGCTCGCACGGCCGGTGGACGGCGAGCATGCACAAGTGCTCGCTTTTCTCGCGGACGGCGAGTCGTGGTCCAGTTCGGCCCTCGCGCTGGTGCTCGGCGCGAGTCAGCGCACCGTGCAGCGCGCACTCGACTCGCTCGCGGCGGCGGGCAAGGTGCAGTCGTTCGGCCGTGGGCGAGCGCGGCGTTGGACGACCCCGCCCGTGCCCGGATTCGCGACGACCTTGTTACTCCCCTCTCCATTACCCTGCGATTAGGATGGCGACATGAAGCGATCGGCGGCTGAAATCATCCGTGAATATGGGCCCTTTCCGGATGTCGATAAAGTGGGTGGGGTCACGTTTGACGGCCAGCAAGTCTGGATTGCCGGCGGCGGCCGGCTGAACGCCTTCGATCCCGCGACGGGCAAGGCGCTGCGCTCGATCGACGTCGCCGCGGACGCGGGCACGGCCTTCGACGGCGAGCATCTGTTCCAGATCGCCGGCGGCAGCATCCGGAAGATCGACCCGAGCACCGGTCGTGTGCTCGCGACCATCCCCGCGCCAGGCGGCGGTGCCGACTCGGGGCTCACCTGGGCCGAAGGGACACTCTGGGTGGGGCACTACCCGGAGCGCAAGATTTATCAGATCGATCCCGAAACGGGCGCGATTCTCCGCACGATCGAGTCCAATCGCTTCGTCACCGGCGTCACCTGGGTCGATGGCGAACTGTGGCACGGCACCTGGGAAGATGACGCGAGCGAGCTGCGAAGGATCGATCCTCGAACGGGGGAAGTGCTGGAGAGCGTCGAGATGCCGGACGGAATGACCGTGTCAGGGCTTGAGTCCGATGGTGGCGAGCGTTTCTTCTGCGGCGGCGGAAACAGCGGCAAGGTGAGAGCAGTCCGGCGGCCAAAACGAGGGGACACGGACGGCAGCGGTTCTGAAATGCCTGTCGATTCGGCGAGCGAGTGATCGAGCGTATTCGGCCTCGGCCGCAGGGGTCAGTGACTATCGGCGCAACCTGACGGCGCACTCGTTCCATCCGCCGAGCAGCGACCTCGTGCCACGTAAAAGCAGCACGGCCCGTTCGAGAAACCTCGAACGGGCCGTTCAAACGGATGCGTCAACGCTAGCGTCGGCATCCGTGCGTGCAGCATGATTCACGCTGCACGCCATCGCTCACCCCGCTTATTGCGAACCCGTCCACGTCTGACCGGACGGCGACGAATCCCCGATGCCCGGAAAATCGACGTACGCGCTGCTGCAATCCACCGCGTTCGCGGTGCTCAGCGACTGCGATGCGTTGCCGTTCAGCACGACCCGGTTTGCGGTCGACGGGAAGATCGGCAGGTTCACGTTGTTCAGCGTCAGGTTCGCGTCGGACGTGGTGACTGCCACGTTGCTCGGCGAATCGGCGAGAACGTTGGTGAGCGTCATGCCGAGCGGGAGTGCCGCGTGCGTGATGCCACCGCTATTCGCTTCGAATCCCTCGAAGATCGCCGACGTGCCGCCGATGATATGGATGTTCGACAGCGAAATGTCGTGGAAGTCCGGATACAGCGGCGAGGTCGGATTCGGCAACGCCTTGGTGCTGTAGTACGGTGTGAACAGCAGCGCCTGACCGCTATTGCGAATACAGATGTTGTTGTAGTTGATGTTGGTCACGATGCCGCCGCGCGCCCAATCCGACTTGATGCGCAGCGCCTGTTCCGAGCCGTCGAACGAATTGTCGTAGACCTGGATGTTGGTGACGCCGGCATTGGTTTCGCTGCCGATCGAGATGCCGTGGCCCGCGTAAATATGGTTGTGGGCGATCACGAAACCGTACTTCCGGTCGGTCGCGACGTTGCGATTACCGTCGATGCCGAACAGTCCTGAGCCAGCCGGGCTCGGGTTGTTCGATCCCTTCGGGGAAATGTCGTCGTCGCCGGTGCTGATGTAGTTGTAGGCGAACACGGCATTCTTCAGGTAGCCGTCGAACGAGATCTTGCCGGCCGTCGAGGTCTTCGTGCTGCCGATCGTCAACGCCTGGACCACGGGCTTGGACGACGAACCCGGATCGAACGCGTCGGTGTTCTTGGCCGTGTCGACCGTCGGCACCATGCCCAGATAGTTGGGATTGCCGTTACCCGCCGGGTTCGCCGAAGCGGACAGCGACGGCGTCTGAACCTTGACGTTCCAGACCGTGAGGCCGTCGACGCCGCTAGGCACCACGTGGAAATTGGCGCTGTTGTTCAGCGTGATGCCGAACAGCGTCAGATTCTTCGCGTAGTTGAACACCATCATGCGGAAATTCGACTGCGAACCGACGCCGGTCGTGCCGTTCTCGATCATGTTGCCGAGCCATGCCAGATCCCACCAGGTCATGTGCCGGGCCGAGGCCGTTGTGTTGACGAAGGTGCCGCCGTCGTCGCAAGGCGCGCCGGTGGTGGCCTGCAGACCCTGCGAATAGGCCGCGTAGGTGTTCGTGCAGGTCAGGTCGACGCGCATCAGCGGATAGAGCTTGTTCGAGCTGACGATCTCCGACGCGGCCCGGCTGTCGATGCTGCCGCCGCCGACAACCGCCGAATTCACGAGGTAGCTGCCGCCGATCAGCGGCAGACAGTTGCTGGAACTGCCGGCCTTGGTCGAACTGACAGCCGTGTTCGCGCAGTACGGGCCAGCTGCATTGGGTGCATAGGCCATCACGTCGCGGGTCGCGTAGACGGTCACGCCGGTATCGACCCACAGCGTGACGCCGGACGGCAGCGTGAGCGGTCCGCTGATGAACGCGTTGCCCGGGCCGGTGCTCGACACCACCAGACGCACGGCGAACTGCGACGCGCGGTATTTCGGAGCCGCCAGTTGCTGCGCGGATGCACCCGCGATGTTGACGTTCGGCACCGCCGCTGCGGTCTGCGATGCCGCGGCAGAGGCGTCCGCCGCGGAGATGGCGGCGCCGACCTGGGCGTCGACCGCGGCGCCGCACGCGTCGAGCGCAGCCTGAATGCGCGCCTGATCCGGATTGAGAACGGCCGATGTCGTGCCGTTATCGGCCTCGGGTCCAAGCGCGCCGCTGGGTTGGCGCACCAGCGAGTTGCTTGCTTCGAGCGTGCTGCAGACCTGGGCGTCCGTAGGCAGTTGCGGTGCCGGCGGAAGCGCGGCGTCGTTCTTTGTCACGCCGACCTTGAACGGAGCGGGTGGCGCTGCGGGCGTCGTGGCGGTGTTGCCGGTCGCAGCGGACGATGAGTTGTCACCGCTGCCGCAAGCAGCCAGCGAGGCGGCGAGTGTGACGACTAAACATGGGATAACGCCAAATCTGTAAAGCATGGACCATCCTTTTAATAAAGAATACTAACTATTCAGATGCTTCGTCGATTCAGTTCAACGGGGTTGCGGAGGCTCTGTTTTTTTGTTCTCGACAAGTCCGGCGATCGGGGCCGTCGCCTGAGTGATCGGTGGTTTTGGTCAGTTGTCGATCAAACTGGAATCCGCTTTGAAGCGGCGATACGGGAGCCGGCACATCGGTCGCGTTGACGAAAGCGCGCTAAATGTGACGACGCGGGACGGGCTGATTTCCCCTTTGCGACGTGGCCGTTCAGAGTCAGTGAATTGGGAGACATTGCGTCCATGCACGTGCCGTTCGGCAGAATTCCGCTCATCCTGTCTCCCGGTGCCAGTTATACGATGACGTATAAATTCTATTGGATGTGAGCGTTATCGTACATGCAGTATTTACCCGAAGTGTAAGTTAGTGTTTTGTTATAGATCTGTAAATATAGGGCTAACAGCAGAATGACGGAAATTCGAAAAATTATTTGAGAATGAATAAGTGGTAGGAAGTCGTATAAGTAATGACCGCTCGAACGCCAGCAACAGCCCCGCGAGATGACGACCGCAACCGCACTTGCACCCCAACCTTCAGTGGCCTTTCAACGGCTCTTCAGCGCTCGACGGCCATCGTCGCGACAAGACAATCTGGTATCGTAAGACCGGAGAAGCGGAAGAATTGAGCGACCAGAATGAACTCGAAAGCGGTGGCTCGGGATGATCGAGCGGCCGCGTTATCCGGTTTCCTGTTCGGCATGGCTAGCGAGACAGCAAGCCACACGCGTGAGGCGATGAACATCTCCCTGTTCCGGCGAGTATCAACGGCGCTGCAAAACAACGCTCGCCGCGAGCCAGTCCACCCAAGGAAAGCCTGACGAGAGAGGGCTTGCGATGGTCAGACACAATCCGGTGCTTCAACGTGTCCAGAAAGCCCGCATGACGCGGGAGCGCCGGCGGCTTCTCATCATCTGCGTGATCGTACTGTTGGCCGTGCTCGGGTGGGCGCTGGTGACGGCGATCAAACCCGCTCTTCAGCGCACGATCGTCATCACAAGCGGTGCCGACAACGGTATCTATCGAGGCTTTGCGGATCGCTATGCGCCGCTCCTGAAGCGCGCAGGCATTGCGCTCGATATCCGCAGTTCCTCCGGTTCGGTCGAAAATTATCAGCGGCTCGCGAATCCCGACAGCGAATATCAAGTGGGCTTCATCCAGTCCGGCACCACGAGTCCCCAAGAAACGGATCAGTTGCAGACCATCGCCGCCGTGTCATATGAACCGATCTGGGTGTTCTATCGCGGCGATACCGTTATCGACAAGCTCGCGCAACTGCGCGGCAAGAAGGTTGCCGTTGGCGTACCCGGCAGCGGGCTGCTTAACGTTTCACAGGTTCTGCTCGGCTATAGCGGCGTCACCCGCGACAACACCACGCTGGTGGAAATGGATGCTTCCAGCGCATATCAAGGCCTCGAAAGCGGTCAACTGGACGCTGCGTTCTTTATCGGCAGACCCGACGCTCCGATGCAGAAGACGCTGCTGAACAGCGATCTCAAGCTGATGAACTTCGCGCAGGCCGAAGCGTTGGTGCAGAAATTCCCGTCGCTTTCGAAGGTCATCTACCCGCGTGCGTCGACCAGCATCGTCAAGGATCTGCCGCGCGAGGATGTCACGCTGCTGGCCGCCACGGCTTTGTTGGTCTCGAAGGACACGCTGCACCCGGCGCTGGTCTATCTGCTGCTGGATGCGGCCAAAACGGTCCACGGCGGCGAAGATTACTTCACGCCGCTCGGCACGTTTCCCAATCTGAACACCGAGGAGTTTCCCCTCTCCGACGAAAGCACGCGTTATTTCAAATCCGGGCGGCCGTTTCTGCAGCGTTACCTTCCCTTCTGGCTGGCCAGCCTGATCGAAAGACGATTCCTTATTCTGCTGCCGTTCATGGCCTTGCTGATCGGTTTGCTGCAGGCGTTGCCGCGCATGGTGGAGGCGCGGATCAAAAAGAGATTGGTCGTGTGGTACCGGGAAATCAAATCGCTGGAAGATGAAACGTGGAAAAGCCCGCAGCCGACCGCAAGCCAGATCGCAAAGTGGCGCGATGAAATCGACGATATCGATGCACATGCAAGCGAGATACGGATTCCGCATCGCTACTTTCAGGACGTGTATGCGCTCAAGCAGGCGATTGGCGTCGTGAGGGATCGGATTTCCCAGGTCGCGGCGAAGGTGAAGGCCTAGCTGCCGTGCCGAAACGAAATGGCCTGACCCCGGCGCCGTTGTGCCAATTGACATCGCGATGCGCTAAGGTGAGTGGCTCGCGCAGTCGGCGCAGGCGATAATTGCGGCTATCGGATTCGGCGATACCCCAACGCAAGCAGTTCGCAGATCAATGGAGCATTGACACATGACCGACAGATTGCAGGCGTCCGTATCCGTTGTCATACTGCTGCTGATTGTGGGCTGGGTGCTCTACATCGGGCGCACCGTCTTCGTTCCCATGGTGTTCGGCATCATCGCAGTCTATGTGATCGTCGGCTTCACGCGATTGCTGGAGCGAACTCCGGTGATCGGCGAGCGGATGCCGATCCAGTTGCGTTATGCGCTGTCCGCGTTCGTGATCGCAGCCGGAATTTTCCTTGCTGTCGACATGCTCGTCGAGAACTACGACGCTCTCGTCGCGCTGGCGCCTCGCTATCAGGAGTCCATCCTAACGCTGATCCAGAAAGCGGCGGTGTTTCTGCATCTGGAAACCGAGCCCACCTGGGATTCGCTGCGGCGTGACATGCTCGCCCAGTTCAACGTTCAGGCGCTCGTGGCAAGCATGCTGACGTCGCTGTCGTCGGTGATAGTCGACGTCTTCGTCGTGCTGCTGTATGCAAGCTTTCTGCTCGTCGAGCAACGCACGTTCAACGAGAAGCTGGCAAAGATATCGTCGAATTCGGCTAACGCCGCGCGTATCAAGAGCGTCGTTACCGACATCAACCGGCGCATCGGCGCCTATCTCGCACTGAAGACGCTGCTTGGCGTGGTGCTCGGCGCCATCTGCTGGGGCGCGATGCGCAGCGTCGGTCTCGAATTCGCCGGGCTGTGGGCGGTGCTGATTGCGCTGCTCAACTACGTGCCTTATATCGGCTCGGTGCTGGGGATCGTTTTTCCGACGCTGATGTCGGTGCTGCAATTCGGTGAGGTCAACGAAGTGCTGATCGTGCTGTTGTCGCTGACCGCCATTCAATTCATGATCGGCAACATACTCGACCCTTACCTGATGGGCAACTCGCTGAACCTGAGTCCGTTTGCGATCCTCGCGAGCATGGCGGTCTGGTCGGCGATCTGGGGTGTCTCCGGCGCGTTCCTCGCGGTGCCGATCACCGTCATCGTGATCATCATTTTCTCGGAGTTCGAAATGACGAGACCCGTCGCGGTCCTGTTGTCGAAAAACGGCCGGCTGAATTACGATGGAAACTCGCCGCTCGCGTGAGGCGGCCGAACAGTAACGAACGCTTGGTTGCGCCACATCGCGCGGGACGGAAGGAACCGGCAGACCGTCCGCGGTGATTCTTTTCATGAACGCGCATCATGACCAAAGGCACAGCACCATGACTCCTTATTCCGCAGGAATAGATGCCAGCAGCCTGAATCTGGTCGAGATCTTCGGGCTGTTGATCGGCGGCCTCGCGCTGTTCCTGCTCGGCCTGGAGTTCCTGACCGGCGGCCTGAAGTCGATCGCCGGATCGAGGTTGCAGGCGCTGCTGGGCATGCTGACCGCGAACCGGTTCCGCGGCGTGCTGGCCGGCGCCGTCGTGACCGCGCTGCTGAATTCGTCGACCATCACCACGGTCCTGATGGTCGGGTTCGTTTCCTCCGGCTTGATGACGCTGACCCAGTCGGTGCCGATGATCATGGGCGCGAACATCGGCTCGACAGTCACCGCGCAGATCATCGCTTTCGACGTATCGAGACTGACGCCGTTCATGCTGGCGATCGGCTTCGTGCTGCATGCGTTCGGCGGCCGTGAGCTGTTGCGGCAGATTGGCCGGGTGCTTCTCGGGCTGGGTCTGCTGTTCCTCGGGATCGAACTGATGGGCGATGCGACGCGTCCGCTGCGCACGTTCCAGCCTTTCATCGACGCGATGCAGGACATGAAGAACCCGGTGGTCGCCATCCTGGTAGGCGCCATTTTCACCGCCGTCGTACAAAGCTCGGCGGCGACGCTCGCCATCGTGATCGCTCTGGGCGCGCAGGGCCTGATGCCGCTCGAAGTGGGCATCGCGGTCATCCTCGGCGCCAACGTGGGCACGTGCGGCACGGCGCTGCTCGCGTCGATCGGGAAGACAGCCGAGGCGGTCCAGGTGGGTGTTGTGCATCTGGTTTTTAATGTGCTGGGCGTGCTGTTCTGGGTGTTCTTCATCCCGCAGATGGCGGACCTGGTGCGGTATGTCTCGCCGTCGCATCCCGAGCTGCAAGGCGTAGCGCGACTGGCGGCCGAAACGCCGCGCCAGGTCGCCAATGCGCACACGATATTCAGCGTGTCAGGCACGCTGATCCTGATCTGGTTCACCGGACCGATTGCCCGGCTTGCCGAGTTCATCGTGCCGAAGCGCGCGCAGGAGGCCAAACGGACAGGCGACCCGGTTTATCTCGACAAATCGTCGCTGACGGTGCCTTCGGTCGGGCTTCAACGAGTGCGCATCGAGCTGACGCGGCTGGGCGACGAGGTGCTGAAGATCGTCCGGCGCGGCACGCAGATGGTGTCCAACGGCACCATCGAAGAGATCAACCTTCTGCTCGATCACGACAAGGAAACCGACCGGCTGGCCTCGGAGATTCTTCAGTATATCGGCCACTTGTCACAGGTGGAGCACTCCGAGGACGAGGGCCGGCAGATGGTCGGGTTCACACAGGTCGCGTCCAACCTGGAGAGCATCAGCGGCATTGTCGGGACCAACCTCGTGTCGGCCAGCCAGCAGAGGCTGACGCACCAGATCGACCTCACACGTTTGCGCGATCCGGCGACCACGCAGTTCACGGACGTCGTGATGCGCAACCTCGAACGGGCGATCCGTACGATCGACGAGGCCGGCGCGAGCGAAGCGTCGGAGGTCATCGCGGAAAAAGGCGAGATCGAAAAGCTGGCGGCGGCGGCGCGCCAGGTGGTGCTGGCGAAACTGCAACTCGCCGACAAGGCCGATGTGCAGACCTTCCGGCTGGCGATGGATCTGATCGAACACGGCCGGCAGATCTCGCAGTTCGCAAGGGCGATAGCGAAAACCGCGGAGGAGTTGCGCCAGGACGTCAGGTAGAGGACACGAAACCGGGGGCCGCGATCAGCGCGGTTCCTATCGCGCCCAACCGCCGCCAAGCCCCGTGCTGGCGAAATAGATCACCAGAAAATAGCCGAGTACGTGAAGCGCGTAGGTCTGCGCATTGCCGGTATAGACCTTGCGTATCCCGCCCGCGGCGGCGAGCGCGAAGTGCGACACGCCGCGCCAGAACATCATCGCAAACGGCGGAACCGTACGCGCGAGGATCGGCCGGTAGAACCTGAAAAAGCCGGGGACCTTGCTGTCCTTCCGGCGCCGGCTGCGATAGAACAGCATGAACAGCGCGAACAGCACCGCGGCCACGGCCAGCACCACGAGTACGACCGGCGTCGGATTCCAGAAACCGTAGATGCTCTCCAGCGACATGCCTTCCCACACCAGCGTCGAGGCAAACTGCGGATCGATCGCCGCCGAAACCGGTTCGATCAAAAGCTTCGGGAAGAAGGACAGCACGATGATGCCGACCACCAGAACCAGTTGCGGCACGAGCAGCAGAAGCGGCGCTTCGCTCACTTCGGGCTGTCCCGCCCGGCGACGCCCGAGGAACAGCCCGCTGACAATGCGGATCATGTAAAGAAAGCCGACGAAGGTCGCCATCAGTGTGCACACCGCGAGGCCGTACCAGCCCTTGTTCGTCATTGCACTCAGCAGCAGCCACTTGCCGCCGAAGCCCATCAGCGGCGGCAAGCCCGACATCGAAACGAGGGCGACCAGCACCAGCGCGAAGGTGAACGGCATCGCACGGGCAAGGCCGCCGGTTTCGGCGAAGTTGTGCGTGCTCGTGCGCAGGATGATGCCCGCCAGCGCGAGGAACAGAATGCCCTTCACCAGCATGTGGTTGGCGATCAGATACAGCGCCGTGACCCAGCCGAGATGGCTCATCAACGCTATCGCGGTGACGATATAGCCGAGCTGGCTCATGCTGGAATACGCGAGCAGCCGCTTGAAGTCGTTTTGCCGCAGCGCCATCAGTGCGCCCGCGAGGGTCGTCAGCATGCCGATCCACGCCATCCCGTGCGCGAGGTCGAGTCCGACTTCGGAGCGTATCGTCAGATAGGTGCCGATCAGCAGGCCAAACATCGCTACCTTGCTGACGACCGCCGACAGCATCGCGGTCACGTCGTCTTCCGCTTCCGTGTACGCGCCCGGCAGCCACACATGCACGCCGATGGCGCCCGCCTTGATCAGAAAACCGGCAGCCAGCAACACGAATGCGCGGCTCGCGTCCGGGCCCGATCTGACGAGCGCCGCCAGTTCGATACTGCCGTCGAGCGCGGCGACGGCGGCGAAACCGGCCAGCAGAAAGAACGCCGACAGCAGCGAGAACAGCAGGAAGGTCAGCACGTGCGGCCCCGCGCTGCGGCATTTCGCAATCAGGAAGCAGGACGACAGCGTGATGATCTCCCAGCTATAGAAGAATTCGAGCGTCGTGGTGGAACGCAGCAGCGCCGGGATCGACAGCAGTAAAACCACCAGCATCGGATAGAAGCCCGAGCGCACATCGTTGCGATAGAGGCTCGCCGCCGCGATGACGAAGCTGCCGGCGAGCAGCAGCCACGCAAAAAGCTGGGCGATGCCCTGGGTCGCTTCGGCGAGCCACGGGCCCACCAGCGCGACGATGATCAGCGTCAGCACGCCCTTGAGCCGGCCCGGCAGACGATCGCCCGCATAGAGCAGCGCGCCCGCGACGAGCGGCGAAAACAGCCATGCGGATGCCGCGCCCGAGAACGAAGCGCCGGCATAGCCAGCGGCGATCAGGAGCACCGCCACGCCAAATAGCGGCAGCAGCGCGGCCAGCTCCGGGCCGGCCGTGACCTCGTCGTCGGACGGATGCAGCGCCCGCACGAACCAGTGGAACATGTAGGCCGCTTCGAGCAGCGAGCCGGTCAGAATCAGCGCGATCCAGTAGGGCTTGCCGGCGACGGTCAACTGCATGACCAGTTCCCATTTCGCCCAGAAGCCGGGAAACGGCGGCAGCCCCGCAATCGCGACCATGAAGAGGCCGAGCAGACCGATCAGCAGCGGACTGCGCGACAGGATCGCGCGAGCGTAGACGCCGTGCCGCCTGAGAATGCCGATGAGCCAGAACAGCCCCGCCTTGGCGAACAGATGGTTGATGAACAGTCCGCCGACCACCAGCGGGATCGAGGTATCGGCGCCCACCTGGCGCAGCAGCGCGAGCGCCAGCATCAGCAGGCCCATCTGTCCGATCGACGAATAGCCGAGCACCCGTTGCGGTTTCGTCTGCTTGAGCGCGAGCAGATTGGAGAACAGGAAGGTCAGGCCGCCGGAGACGGCAATCAGCCCGAGCAGATTTTCAAACAGCGGCAGCAGCTTGAGCAGCGCGAAGAACACGCCGGCCGACACGCCGACCGACACCAGCGCGGCAATGCCGCTCGGCGCGGTTTCGTAGACGTCGAGTCCCCAGCCGTTGGCCGGAAACGGCTTGAGTTCGATGATGAGGCAGGCGAACACGAGCAGCACCGCCGTGACGGCGATCGGACTGTCGAGGCCCGCGCGGACCGCGATCAGGTCGTCGATGTTCAGCGTGCCCGTCACGTAGTAAAGCAGCACCGCGCCGAGCAGGAACAGGGTCGACGCGATGACCGTCGCCATGATGTACTTGAACGCGGCGGCCAGCGCAGCCGGCGTGCGATCCAGCCCGAGCAGCCCGTACGTGGCGATCGAGACGATCTCGAGAAACACGAACAGATTGAACAGGTCACGGGTCATCACCATGCCGTCGATGCCCATCACGAGAATCAGATACAGCAGCAGCGCGGCGTAATTGCCGCGCAGACGGTCCCACAATTGCAGCGCGCCGAGCAGTGCCACCACGTTGACGCTGAGCGTGAAGAAGCCTTCCCATACACCGAAGCGCAGATTGATCGAGACCGGCGGCTGCGCGCCCGCGGTCAGCACTTCGATCGTCTGGCCGCCGTCCAGCAGACCGAAGAACGACACGCCGCTCACGAGCACGATGCCGGCGAGCGCGATGAAGAAGCCGGCGGTCAGCCACGGTTTGCCGAGCCGGTACAGCAGCGGAATGACGAAGCCGCCGCCCAGGCCGAGAATGAAGATATGCAGCGGATGAAACAGCGCGGCTACCATTTCGACTCGGTGAATGCGTCGATGGAAAGCGTCTTTTTCGCCGCGTACAGACGGATCGCGAATGCCAGCATGACCGCCGTGACCGACAGGCCGATCACGATTGCCGTGACCACCAGCGCCGAGGGCACCGGGTCGATCGCGCGCCGCGCGGCGTCCGCCTTGCTCAACGCAGCGTCGATGATCGGCGCCGTGCCGCCGCGGATATAGCCCGTCGCGACCATCACGATATGCAGCCCCGTGTCGATCACCGCAAAGCCGATGATGATGCGCAGGATGTTGCGCTGGGTCAGCATCCCCCACAAGCCGATCAGCGCGAGGCAGAAGCCCGTGATCAGCAGGATGGTCGAAACCGGCAGGCCCGTGGTCATGCGCCGTTCTCCTCGCTCAGCTTCTGAACCGGTCGATGATGACGCTCAGCTCCGCGCCGACCTTCACGCCGAGCAACGCCGAAATGAGGGGTATCGCGCCGGCGCTGAAAAACGCGCCGAACTCGCCGCGCGGCAGAAAGCGGGCATCGAGAAAGCCGCCCGCCAGCACCAGACCGAGAATGCCGATCATCACATAGATCACGCCGGCGAACGATTCGACGACGCTCAGCAGCGCGACGTTCAGCGCCGCGCCCGGCCGCGCGAGCAGCATCAGCATCGCGCCGGATGCGACGATCGCGCCGCCCTGGAAGCCGCCGCCCGCCGACAGATGACCGTTGACGATCACGTACGCGCCGAAGGTCAGGATCATCGGCAGCAGCACCTGCATGCCGGTTCGCACGATCTCGCCGGGTTGCCTGCGCGCAACGTTGTCGTCTTCAGCTTCGGCTTCTGTTGCTGCCTCGGTTGCAGTTGCGGCGCTTTCGCTTTTCAACAGCAAGCCGACGCTCGCCGCGACCATGAACAGCACCGCGACTTCGCCAAGCGTATCGAAGCCGCGGTAAGTGATCAGAATGCCGGTGACGATGTTCGGCGCGCCGAGTTCGATCGGCCCCTGCACGACGTAGTATTGCGCGAGCGGCCGCAGCACCTGCAATTCGCTGTAGCCGTCGATGAGGCGCCAGAACACCAGCGCGAACAGCGCGACCGTCACCATGACAAACACGCGGCGCATCACGACTCCTTCGGCGCGGCTGCGCGCTCGTCCTCGGCGGCGAGCGCGTCCGTCACGGTGGACGATGTCATCGGCGTGCGGATCAGCCACGCCGCGCGCGACAGCGCATGCGACGACACCGGGTTCGTCACCAGCACGAAATAGATGACGAGGATCAGCCTGAACGTCCAGCTCGGGTGATAGAACGCGAGCCCGATCAGCACCAGCATGTTGCCGAGCGTTGAGGCCTTGGTGCCGGCCTGGATGCGGGTGTACGCGTCCGGCATGCGCAACAGGCCGAGGCCGGCGGAGAACAGGAATATCGCGCCCGCCAGGATGAACACGCTGCCGATCAGTTCGATCATGCGCTAGCCCTTCTGATAGCCGGTTTTACGAATCGCGTAGAGAAAGATGAACGTCGCGAGCCCCGAGCCGATCGCCGCCTCGGCCATCGCCACGTCGGGCGCGGCGAGCAGCAGGAAGGCCACGGCGGCGAACAGGCTCGCGAGCCCCGAACTGACCATCGCGGCCATCAGATTCGTCAGGCAGACGGCCAGGATGCCGCTGACGAGAATGCTGGCGCACACCAGCAGCACGAGCAGTTCGAGCACGGTTCAAAGCCCCCTTTCCAGAAAGCGAGCCATCGCGAGAACGGCGAGAAAGCTGAGCAGCCCGTAGACGAGCGCCACATCGATATAGACGAAACGGCCCGACACCTGAGCGTACAGCGCAATCAGCGAGATCGAGATGACGGTGAGCATGTCGATGGCGACGATCCTGTCGATCAGCGTCTTGCCGAGGATCAGACGGATCACGCCGAACAGGATCGCGAAGAAGATCAATACCGTGGCGATCCGCAGCATGATCTCAGCCAAAGACTTTCTCCAGATGCTTTTCGAACGGGATCACCAGCGCTTGCGTGGCCTCGTCGATATCCGTTGTCTTGACGTCGAGCCAGTGGATGAATAGTGTGTCGTCCCGAATATCCATGACCAGCGAGCCCGGCGTGAGCGCAATCGAATTGGCGAGCGCGAGGCGGCCGATCGGCGATTCCAGACGGGTGCGCACCTTGACGATGCCCGGCTTGATATCGATGCGCGGCGCGTACACATACGTCATCATGTTGAGATTGGCGCGCACCAGTTCGACGACGAAGGTGCCGCTATAGGCGACGAAGTGATAGAGCGCGCGAGGCGTGAGTCGCAGCCGGCTCCATGCTTCGCTCGACGACGCAAACATGTGGGCCAGGACGAACGTGATCGCCGCGCCGACGAGCGCCGGCTCCACGGCCAGCGACGCGTTGGCGATCATCCAGATGACGAACAGGATGACCCACAGGCCCGGCATGCCCTGAGGAACGAATGACGACACCGGTTTTCCGCTGTTCGAAGTCACGTCTTCAGGTTCCAGAAGAGGGCGCTAGCAAAAATTCTAGGTGACAACCTATGGCAAATCAACCGCGGCCCGGATCGCGCGCGGAATTTGCTTTCGCTTCGGGCGGAGCGTTACAACCAGCGCGCGTCGCGTGTGAACGCCACGGTCAACCAGCGGTCGGGGCCCGGTTCGCCGATCGCGTGAGAGATCCGCTCGCGGATCAGATCGAGTTGACGGATGCCGGCGTGCTCCATCGCCTCGGGCAGAACGATATGAACTTCGACGAACAGGCCGCGCCCCACGCGTGTCGCGTAGTGCGAGTGCGACACGAAACCATAGTCCGACGTCAGCGCGTGCATCAGCTCGCGCAACGTGCGGTCGAGGTCTTGCGGGGTAATGAGCAGTACTTCCTTGACTGCGCCGATGACCGTGCCGACCGGCATCGGTATCAGAACCAGTGTCAGCAGCGCCAGCACGCCGGGGTCGAAGTACGGCGTCAGATGGCGGTAACGCGTGCCTTCCAGAATCCATGCTATCGAAAACGCGAGCAACAGCGCCGAGCTGATGCAGGCCGACATCAGCCAGCTTTTGGTGTCGAGGCCGACCAGTTCGGATTCGATGCTGCGATTCAGGCGACGCTGTCTGAAGAACATGAAGAAGCAGAAGATGCTGACCACCACGGCATAGAACATGCCCCAACCGAACTCCAGTTCATGCCCGCCATCGAGCATGCCTTTGATCGCATTGACGAACGCGTAAAAGCACAGCACCGCTAACAGACTGCCGTTGAAGGTCAGCACCAGCGGTTCGATATGCCAGAAGCCATGCTGGAAACGTCTGCTGCTCTGCTGGCTGAGCAGGCGGGTCACGAGCAGCGAGAGGCTGCACATGGCCGCGTCGAGTGCGGAGAACATCCCGTCGAAGATGATCGAGAGCGAGCCGCTGAGAATGCCGACCGTGATGCCGAGTACCGCGATCAGCACCGTGCCGAGCAGCGATCGCTTGAGTATGCGCTGTTCGAGTTCCGTAGCTTGCATGGTCCGGGTGGCCTGTTGGTTTGACTCGGATCGCCCTCGGCAGGCGGGCGCGCGTTGGGAACCGTGCCACGAAGAGCGGCCAGGCCCGGCAACGGTCCGCTGCGCGCCCTCGCACAACGAACCGCTTCCCGCACCACCTGCGCTCAATGCGGCTTGATCGCCACCTTGAGCACTCCGTCTCTCTGATTCGCAAACAGATCGTATGCTGCGACGATGTCGTCCAGCTTGTAGTGGTGCGTGACCAGCGCGCCAAGGTCGACGCGCCCCGACTCCACCACGTTCATCAGGCGTCTCATGCGCTCCTTGCCGCCGGGACACAGGGCAGTGTTGATCTTATGATCGCCGAGGCCCGCGGCGAACGCCACAAGCGGGATCGTCAGATCGGACGAGTACACGCCGAGACTCGAAAGCGTGCCGCCCGGTTTGAGGATGCGCAGCGCCGACTCGAACGTGCCCTGCGTGCCGAGCGCTTCGATCGACGAATCCACGCCGCGCCCGCCGGTGAGCTTCAGGATCTCGTCGACCACATCGCAATTTTTGAAATTGAGCGTGACGTCGGCGCCCATCTTGCGGGCCATGCCGAGGCGATGGTCGTTGCCATCCACCGCGAAGATCGTGGTGGCGCCGAGCAGGCGCGCACCCGCCGTGGCGCACAGGCCGATCGGTCCTTGCGCGAACACGGCCACGGTGTCGCCGATACGGATGTTGGCGTTTTCCGCTCCCTTGAAGCCCGTCGACATGATGTCGGGGCACATCAACACCTGCTCGTCGGTCAAGCCGTCGGGGATGGGCGCGAGGTTCGCCTGCGCATCGGGCACGAGCACATATTCGGCCTGCGTCCCGTCGATCATATTGCCGAAGCGCCAGCCCGCCGTCGCCTTATAGCCATGGCAACCGCACTGGCCCCTGGCGATCAGGTAACTGCCGTCCTGCGACGCGACGCCGTCTTGCGCAGCATAGGAATTGAAGTTGGGACAAATGGCGCCGGCGATCACGCGCTGTCCTTCCTGATAGCCGACCACCGCGTTGCCGAGCTTTTCGATCACGCCGACGGGCTCATGGCCGATCGTCAAGCCTTTGGCGACGGGGTATTCGCCTTTCAGGATGTGCACATCGGTGCCGCAGATCGTGGTGGTGGTGATGCGCACGAGCGCGTCGTTGGCGCCCACGTCGGGCAAGGGCTTGTCGGCGAGTTCGATACGGCCTGGTTCGATGAATACGGCGGCTTTCATCATGGCGGTCATGAATTTCTCCTTCCGGTTTGGCTCAACAGCATCTCGCAAGGGTGCTCGCACTTCCTTCGACAGGCCGGTGCTGACAGCGAACACGGCGCGGCTGATGCGCGACTGCTCACGGGCGTAGCCGCGTTTGCATCTTACTCCGCTGGGAATCGTGCTTGCCTGAACACAGATCATCAAACCCGAAGGTTTTTGATGCGCAGAAGTCCTGATGGAAATCAGCGCGGATCCGCAGAATCAGAAGAACGACGCGACGAGAGCTTCAGTTTCCTTCTCGCCGCATCGGCTGAGCGAATCCGCGTCCGCTCTGTGCTATCCGCAGCCGATGCAAGCGGCGCGCGCAATTGCGCCGAGTCGTCCGTGGCAGATACCGCTGCCCGCATTGCGCGGTTCGCCGTCCTGCTCGGGCCAGCCATCTTCGCCAACGAGCGGCACGAATCTCACGTCGCCGAGCCAGCTCCTGTCGAAGTCGGCTTCAGTGCGCCGGACGACCTTGATGAGCCGCTGATAGTGCTGATCGCGACCCACCGGCATCACGATCCGCCCGCCGAGCGCGAGTTGTTTGCACCATGCGTCGGGAACGCGCGGTCCGCCGGCCGCCGCGATGATCGCATCGAACGGTGCGTATTCCGCGAGACCGAGCGTGCCGTCGCCGAGATGAACCGTCACATTGGCGATCCCCAGCCGCGCCAGGATTTCGCGAGCCGTATCGACGAGGCCGGCGTGACGCTCGATCGAGTGCACGTGAGCCGCGATCGCCGCGGCGACGGCGGCGGCGTAACCCGAGCCGGTGCCGACGTCGAGCACCCGGTCGCCCGGGCTCAGTTCCGCTGCGTCGATCATCGACGCGACCATCGCGGGTTGCGAAATGGTCTGCTCGTTGCCGATGGGTAGCGGCGTGTCCTCGTACGCGTATTGCCGAAGATCGGCGGCCACGAATTCCTCACGCGGCACACGGCGCATCGCGGCCAGCACACGGGGATTGCCAATGCCGCGCCGCTCGATTTGCCACTCGACCATCCACTCGCGGGCCTCCTTGAAATCAGTCATAGCCACCTCCGTGTTGCAGCCGGCGCGCGCCTGCCCGCGCGTCGCATTCCAGCGCTGCGCCAGATGCGGGCAAATAGCGCGTGGCGTGCGAATGGATTGCCTAGAATCAGTTTACGCGCGAGACGGCCCTGGCAATACGGAAAATGAAATTGCGTCTTGCGGTGCCGGCGGCGCGCGGATCCCAACACGTTTCAATCGTAAGGGGAATTATTATGGTGACTTATGTGGTTCTGGCGCAGTTTACCGATCAGGGCATCCGCACGGTCAAGAACAGTCCTCAGCGAGCCGTTCAGGCGGCGGAGATGGCGAAAGGCTTTGGTTGTGAAATGAAACAGATCTACTGGACGTTAGGCGAATACGACATCGTTACGGTCGTCGAGGCGGCAGACGACCAGAGCTTCACCGCCTTCGGTTTGGCGCTGGGTTCATTGGGCAATATCCGCACACAGACGCTACGGGCTTTCAATAAGGACGATATCGGCTCGATTATTGCTCGGCTCCCCTAACTGGCCGACTTTCCTCAGGAGATGACGATGAATGCGGACAACAGGAGCGACACGCAAGCTTTCGTACAGACGGCCGAGCAAACCGGGGGCTTCGTCTGGGTCATCACGCTAGTCGACTTCGGCAGCCGGGAGGTGAAGCGTTCGCTCGTTTCGGACGGCACCTACGAAACGCGTGCCGCCGCGAAAGATGCTGGCGACGCGCATCTGAAAGCGCTGGCAGCAGACCATTAGGCCCGCGCAGGCCAAGTCTCGGCGCTTGACTCGATGCTTCACGCGCATGGCTGCTCCGCGAATGCGCAGCGGCGCTGATTGCGTACTGCGCCACTCGCGGTGAAGCGCGACAGGTTTTGCCGGGCGTGATGCCTCGCACAGAGCGGGGGTGCATTCGCGCCGTCCCGCCTCCACACCCGGACGAACGGCAGACCCGGCGTCCGGGGCCGGGTCGTATTGTCGCCGCGCCGCACAATCATCGCTTCGGATACTGAACGAATTCCTTCATACAGTCGTCTGCTCGGCACCAGCCGACTAGCCCACCGAATTTCAATAAGCTTTCGGCATTCACTACCGCTTGTTGGGTCCGACCTTCGATAACCACGCCCGCATCCAACGATCCGTCGGCGCGAGTTTCAAGCCGACGAGACCAGGCGACGTCTTTCAGACGCCAACATGTTGCACTCTGGTAACTCAGACCTCGTCCGAGCCGGGTACATTGACCCCATGCCTCGATGCAACCGGTGTCGGTCCTTTTCCATCAAGGCGGATCTGAAGAACATACGGCGTGTCGGCATGATCGCACCGGCAGCAGCGCGGCAATCGGCGGTCCGCCGTAAGCTCCATTGCGACAGGGGCCGATGATCAAACATTACTGCACGTTACGATGCGCGTTGACTGTCACGCAGGGCAATCGCCACGCCGTAAAGTCTGCCTGTGCCGTCACCCCGTTGCGCCGCTCGCGCAGCCATCTGGCTTACGTCTTGATAACAAACTGTCGCGGGGATCGCCAGTCGATGACAACGCATAGAAGCCGTGGCACTGTTCAATCCCGGCTGAGGATCATTCCGGGCCCCGTCATCGAGGACAGCATCTGTTTCCGGAGCTACCTATGAACGAAGCCGTGTCCAAGCAGCCCAAGCGCTCCCGACGCGGGCTCATCCTGTTCGTGGTTATCGTGCTGGCGCTGATCGCAGTTGCCGCCGTCCACCTGTTGACGCGCAAGAAACCCGGCCGCGAGACTGCGCCCATCGTCGTCACGGTGGCGAGCGCGACACTCGGCTCGATGCCGGTCACGTTGAGCGAGCTCGGCACGGTCACGCCGACCGCCACCGTGACCGTGCTGCCGCAACTGAGCGGTTACCTCACGGCCGTCGGCTATCACGAAGGCCAGGAAGTACAGAAAGGCCAGTTCCTCGCCCAGATCGATCCGCGCCAATATCAGATCAGCAAGCAGCAGGCTCAGGCGACACTCGCCAAGGACCGCGCGTCGCTCGCGCAGGCGCGCGCCGATCTTGTCCGCTACACGCAGTTGAACGAGCACAAGTCGATCGCCCAGCAGATCTTCGCGGACCAGCAGTTCCTCGTCCAGCAGGACGAAGCCGCGGTCCAGTCCGATCTGGCCACCATCGCCCAATTCGACCTCGATCTGGCCTATTGCCGCATCACCGCGCCAGTCTCCGGAAAAGTCGGCCTGCGGCTTGTCGACCCGGGCAACTATGTGACGGCGTCGTCGTCGACGGGGATTGTCGTCATCACCACTATCAAGCCGACGACGGTGCAGTTCACGGTGCCGCAAGACGCGCTGGGCTCCATCGTGCAGCGCCTGAATGCGGGCGCCACCTTGCCGGTCACCGCGTACACCAGCGACAACTCGCGCGAGGTGGCCACGGGAACGCTGTATGCCATTAGCAACCAGATGGCCACAGCGACCGGCACGGTCACCTTGCGGGCCACTTTCCCCAACGATGACGAGGCGCTGTTCCCCAACGAGTTCGTCAACGTCAAGCTGCTGGTCGATACGATGCGCAATGCGGTGCTGGTGCCCACCCCCGCCGTGCAAAGCGGCGCGCCGGGCGACTTCGTGTACCTCGTCAATGCGAACAATTCGGTTTCCGTGCATAAGGTCAAACTCGGCCCGAGCGACGGCAAGAACACGGTCATCCTCTCCGGCCTGTCCCAAGGCAACGTGGTGGTCACGGACGGCACCGATCGACTTAACGACGGCGCAAAGATTCAGGCGGCCAAGGCGAAACCGGCGGCGGCCAGTGCCCCGGCCAGTGGCGCCGCCGCCTCGGGAGCCGCCGCTGCGTCCATGGCGGCGTCGGCGAATGCAGCGTCGTCGTAGCGGGCTCACGCGCCGATGAATATCTCCCGTCTGTTTATTCTTCGACCGGTAGCCACGCTGCTGCTGATGATCGCGCTCGTGCTGGTGGGCCTCGTCGCCATGCGCGTGCTGCCGGTTTCGTCGCTGCCCAACGTCGACTATCCGACCATCCAGGTGCAGACCTTCTATCCGGGTGCGAGCCCGGACGTGATGGCCACCACGGTCACCGCGCCGCTGGAAGTGCAGCTGGGCGAGATCCCCGGCCTGCAGCAGATGACGTCGTATAGCTCGGACGGCGCGTCGGTCATCACGCTGCAGTTCGATCTGTCGCTGAACCTCGACATTGCCGAACAGAACGTCCAGCAGGCCATCAACGCGTCGAACAGCTATCTTCCCTCAGGCCTGCCGGCACCGCCGACCTATGCGAAGGTCAATCCAGCCGACCAGCCGATCCTGACGCTGGCGGTCACCTCGAAGTCGATGTCCTTGACCCAACTCGAGGACGTCGCCAACAACCGCCTCGGCACCAAGATTTCCGAAGTGTCGGGCGTGGGCGTCGTCACGACGAGCGGCGGCAACGTGCCGGCCATCCGCGTCGAAGCGGACCCGCACAAGCTCGCCGCCTACGGCCTGAATATCGACGACCTGCGCACATTGCTCAGCTACGTCAACGTCAGTCAGCCGAAGGGCAATTTCGACGGCCCGGATCTCGACTACACGATCAACGGCAACGACCAGATCACCGATCCGAAGGATTATCTGGACACCGTGATCGCCTACCAGAACGGCTCACCGGTGTTCATGCGCGACGTCGCGCGAGTCAGCCAGGCCGCGCAGGACGTGGAACGCGGCGCCTGGTACAACGGCTCGCCCGCGATCGTGCTCAACGTGCAGCGGCAGCCTGGCGCGAACGTGATCGCCACGGTCAACCAGATCATGAAGCAGTTGCCGCAGCTCGAATCGACGCTGCCGGCCGGCATGAAGGTGACCGTGGTGTCGGACAGCACGGGCGTGATCCGCTCGTCGGTCTCGGACGCGGCGCTCGAACTGATCCTCGCCATCGTGCTGGTGGTGGCGGTGATCTTCGTGTTTCTGCGCAACGTGCCCGCCACGCTGATTCCGAGCATCTCGGTGCCGGTGTCGCTGATCGGCACGCTCGCCGTGATGTACCAGTTGAACTACTCGATCGACAACCTCTCGCTGATGGCGCTCATCATCGCCACCGGCTTCGTGGTCGACGACTCGATCGTGATGATCGAGAACATCGTGCGCTATCTGGAGGAGGGCAAGACGCCACTCGAAGCCGCGCTGGAGGGTGCGGGCCAGATCGGCTTCACGATTCTGTCGCTGACCATTTCGCTGATCGCCGTGCTGATTCCGCTGCTCTTCATGGGCGGCGTGATCGGGCGCCTGTTCAGCGAATTCGCGGTGACGCTCGCGGTCACGATCGTCATCTCCGCGGTAGTGTCGCTGACCGTGGTGCCGATGCTCTGCGCGCGCATGCTGCGCGCCCGGGCCGAGCGTCATCCGAGTCGCTTCGAGCGGATCAGCGAAGGCCTGTTCAACAAGACGCTCGCCGCCTATGAACGCGGCCTGCGCTGGGTGCTCGATCATCAGGTGCTGACGCTCGTGGTGGCGGTCGGCACCGTCGTGCTGACCGGCATCCTGTATGTGGTGATTCCAAAGGGGCTGTTTCCGGTGCAGGACGTCGGCGTGATCGAGGGGATCAGCGTGGCCGACAACTCGGTGTCGTATGCCGCGATGGTGAACCGCCAGAGCGCGCTCGCCGACGCCATCCTGAAGGACCCGGATGTCACTTCGCTGACCTCCTACGTGGGCATCGACGGCACTAACTCGACGCTCAACAATGGCCGCTTTCTGATCAATCTGCGCGACCGTGACCAGCGCTCCGACACGGCGCAGGAGATTGCCCGGCATCTGCAGCAGGAAGTGGCCAACGTGCCTGGCGTGAAGCTGTACATGCAGCCCGAGCAGGATCTGACGCTCGACACGACGGTCTCGCCGAACCAGTACAGCTTCGTGCTGCGCGGACCGAGCCGGCAGGCGTTCCAGAAGTACGTGCCGGAACTGGTGTCACGCCTGAAACAGATTCCGTCGCTGGCCGACGTGCAAAGCGACATGAATAGCGACGGCCTGAGCTTGAACGTCGAAGTCAACCGGCAATTGGCCGCGCGCTTCGGCATTACGCCCGCGACCATCGACAACGCGCTATACGACGCGCTCGGCCAGCGGATCGTCTCGACGATCTTCGAACAGTCGAATCAATACCGCGTGATTCTCGTCGCCAAACCGGAAACGCTGCCGAATGTGCAGTCGATCGGCGACCTGTATCTGCCGAGCCAGACCAGCAGCACGGGTCAGGTGCCGCTATCGGGCATCGCGAAGATCCAGATCACCAAATCGCCGCTGGTGATCAGCCATCTGGCGCAGTTCCCGTCCGTCACGATCTCGTTCAACCTCGCGAAGGGAGCGTCGTTGAGCACGGCGGTTACGGATATCCATCAAGCCGAGCAATCGGTGAACCTGCCGTCGTCGATCACCTCGTCGCTGCAGGGCGCGGCCCAGGCTTTCGAGGACTCGTTGTCGACTGAGGTCTACCTGCTGATTGCGGCGCTGGTAGCGGTGTATATCGTGCTCGGCGTGCTGTATGAGAGCTTCATCCATCCGGTGACGATTCTGTCCACGCTGCCTTCGGCGGGGATCGGCGCATTGCTCGCGCTGATGCTCGCCGGCAGCGACCTGGATGTGATCGGCATTATCGGCATCGTGCTGCTCATCGGCATCGTCAAGAAAAACGCGATCATGATGGTGGACTTCGCGCTGGACGCCGAGCGCAATCACGGCAAGGCGCCGCGCGAGGCGATTTTCGAGGCGTCGCTGCTGCGTTTCCGCCCGATCCTGATGACCACGCTCGCCGCCATGCTCGGCGCGCTGCCGATGCTGCTCGGCACCGGCACGGGTTCGGAATTGCGCCGGCCGCTGGGTCTGGCGATCATCGGCGGTCTGACTTTGAGCCAGATGCTGACGCTCTTCACTACGCCGGTGATCTACCTGTTCTTCGACAGGATGGCCGAGCGCGTGAGGCGCCGGCGCGACCGCGATAGTCCGCGGAATCCGCCTGACGGCGGGGCGGAGGACGCGCGTTGAACATCTCGGCGTTATTCATCCGGCGCCCGGTCGCGACCACGCTGCTGGCGATAGCGATCCTCATCTCCGGGGCGCTCGCCTATTTCCGGCTGCCAGTCGCGCCGTTGCCGAATATCGCCTTTCCGGTCATCGTGGTGCAGGCCAACATGGCGGGCGCGAGCCCGGACATCATGGCGGCCACCGTGGCCGAGCCGCTCGAGCGGCGGCTCGCCACGATTGCCGACGTCGAAGAGCTGACTTCGATCAGCTATGTCGGTTCGTCGATGATCATTGTCGAATTCGGTCTGAAGCGCGACATCAACGGCGCCGCGCGCGACGTCGAGGCGGCTATTCAGGCCGCCCGCGCCGACTTGCCGACCACGCTGCGCAGCAATCCGACCTATCGCCAGTACAACCCGGCGGACGCGCCCATCATGGTGCTCTCGCTGACGTCGGACACGCTCACCAAGGCGCAGCTCTACGATTCCGCCGATTCGGTGATCCAGCAGCAGCTCTCCCAGGTCAAGGGCGTAGGCCAGATCACGCTCGGCGGCGGTGCGTTGCCGTCGGTGCGGGTCGAGCTGCAACCGGGCAAACTGAACAGCTACGGCATCGGTCTGGAAGACGTGCGCGCGGCAATCAGCGCGGCCAACGCCGACAGCGCGAAGGGTCATCTCGACGTGGGCAACCAGCGCTACGTGGTCACCTCCAATGACCAGATCACCCACGCCGCGCCGTACCGCGACCTGGTGGTCGCCTATCGTAACGGCGCGCCGGTCCAGTTGCGCGACGTGGCCGAGGTCAGGGACTCGAACGAAAATATCCGCAATGCAGGGCTCTTCAACGGCAAGTCGGCCATCCTCGTCATCGTGTATCCGATGCCGGGCAGCAATGTCGTGAGCACTGTCGCGCAGATCCGACAGGTCTTGCCGTCAATCGAAGCGACGCTGCCGAGCAGCGTGCATGTGGGCGTCGCGATCGACCGCTCGGAGTCGGTCCGGTCGTCGGTGGGCGACACGGAGCGCACGCTGTTCATCGCCGTGCTGCTGGTGGTGGGCGTGGTGTTCATCTTCCTGCAGTCGCCGCGCGCCACGCTGGTGCCGGCAGTCGCGCTGCCGCTGTCGATCGTGGGCACCTTTGGGCCGATGTACCTGCTTGGCTACAGCATCGACAACCTCTCGCTGATGGCGCTCACCATCGGCACCGGCTTCGTGGTCGACGACGCGGTGGTGGTGCTGGAAAACATCGTGCGTCACATGGAGTTGGGGCTCAGTCCCAAGGAGGCCGCGCTCAAAGGCAGCGGCGAGGTGGGCTTCACGGTGATCTCGATGAGTCTGTCGCTGATCGCCGTGTTCCTGCCCATCATGCTGATGCCGGGCGTGGTTGGCTTGCTGTTCCATGAGTTCGCGGTCACGCTGTCCATCGCGATCCTGATTTCCCTGGTGATTTCGTTGACGGTCACGCCAGCCATGTGCGCGTATGTGCTGAGCCGCGACAACGCCGGTCATTCGAAAGCCCGCTGGGCGATGTGGATCGAAAAGCAGTTCGATCGCTTCAAGAATGCGTACGCACGCTCGCTCACGGCCGTCCTGGATCATGCGCTGCTCGTCATCCTGCTGTTGATCGGCCTGCTCGTGGCCAACGTGTTCCTGTTCAAGCTGGTGCCGGCCACCTTCTTCCCCGAGCAGGACACGGGCATCCTGATCGGGCAGATCATCGCCGACCAGAGCATCTCCTTTTCGGCGATGCAAAAGAAGCTCGCGCAATTGCAGGGAATCGTGCAGACGGACCCGGCCGTGGCTTCGGTGGCGGGCTTTACCGGCGGCCGCGCGCTCAACACCGCGAACGTGTTCATCGAACTCAAGCCGCTGGCGGAGCGGCACGTCACGGCCACCGAGGTCGTGAACCGCCTGCGGCCCAAGCTCAACGAGGTCTCCGGCGCGCGGCTCTTTATTCAGGCACAACAGGATCTGCGGATCGGCGGACGGCAATCCGCCGCCGAGTATCAGTACACGCTGACCAGTGACGATTCCGCCGCGCTGTTTAAGTGGACGCCGCGGCTGGTCGCCGCGCTTGGCAAGGAACACGACCAGTTGCTCGATGTGAACTCGGACTTGCAGCAAAACGGTCTGCAGACCTATGTCAGGATCAACCGCTCGACGGCGGCGCGTTTTGGCTTCGCACCGAACCAGATCGACAACGTGCTGTACGACGCATTCGGCCAGCGCACCGTATCGACCATCTACAACCCGCTGAACCAGTACTTCGTGGTGATGGAGGTGGCGCCGGATTACTGGCAGTATCCGCAAACGCTCCACCAGATCTATCTGAGCACGGCCTCGGGTAATGCTACTGGGACGGCGGCCACGCAGATGCCGAGCGGCACGGTGTCGGCCGCGACGGCGGCCACCGTCACGAGCACGGCCACATCGTCCGGTACGAACGCGCGCAACTCGAACGCGCAAGCCAACGCGACCACCAATAGCATCGCCAACAGCAAGGGCGGCAGTTCGACCGGCAGCGCGGACAGCACTTTGGCGGAAACCATGGTGCCGCTGGCGGCACTGGCCTCGTACTCGAACAGCCATACGTCGACGCAGGTGAACCATCAAAGCGGTCTCGTGGCCGCGACGATTTCGTTCAACCTGCCGGCGGGCGGTTCGTTGAGCAAGGCGGCCGTGTCGATCAACAACACGATCCGCGAGATCGGCATGCCAGCCAGCATCCACGGATCGTTCGCCGGCGCGGCGGCGGCTTACTCGCAGTCGATGGGCACGGTGCCGCTGCTGATCCTGGCGGCGCTCGGCGTCGTCTATATCGTGCTCGGCGTGCTGTATGAAAGCTCGATCCACCCGCTGACCATCCTGTCGACGCTGCCGTCGGCGGGCATTGGCGCGACGCTGGCGTTGCTGATCTTCGGCACGCCGTTCTCGGTGATCGCGATGATCGGGATTATTCTGCTGATCGGTATCGTCAAGAAGAACGGCATCATGATGGTCGATGTCGCGATCCAGTTGCAGCGCAGCGAAGGCATGTCCGCGCGGGACGCGGTTCACAATGCCGCCGTGATACGTCTGCGCCCGATCATGATGACCACGTTCGCTGCGGTACTCGGGGCGGTGCCGCTGGCCATCGGCATTGGACAGGGCGCGTCGCTGCGCCAGCCGCTCGGTATTACCGTGATGGGCGGCCTGATCCTGAGTCAGGTCTTTACGCTGTATACGACGCCGGTGATCTACCTCTACCTCGACCGCCTGCGTTTCAAGCTGGTCAGGTGGTCCGCAAACCTGCCATGGAACCGGGACGCGGAACAACCGGGCCAACCGGGCCAACCGGACACGAAGGCATGATGATGAAGATCTCCCGCAAACGCCTGGGGCCGCTTGGTCGCATGGGTCGCGTTGGTCACCGCAGCCCGCTTCGGCCGCTAGTCGTCGCAGCGCTGACCCTGCTCGGCGCTGGCTGCACGGTCGGCCCGGACTACCACCGCCCGCAAGTCAACGTACCCGCTACGTTCTCGGAGCTGCCGGGCTGGACGCAAGCCGTGCCGGACGCAACGGGACCGAAGGGCACATGGTGGACCGCCTTCAACGATCCGCTGCTCGACCAGCTCGAGCCCCTGGTGTCGGTGTCGAACCAGACTGTGCGTGCGGACTACGCGAACTATCAGGAAGCGCTGGCGGAAGTGCGGGCTGCGCACGCCAGTCTCTTTCCGATTATCGGCGCGACCGGCTCGGCCACCAAGGAGCGTGCCGCGAGCGGCAATGCGGCCAGAGTGGTCAACGCGGGTTCGCTGGAGGGCAATGTGAGTTGGGCACCCGACCTGTGGGGCCAGGTGCGGCGCACGATCGAGGAAAGCGCCGCGTCGGCGCAGGCAAGCGAAGCAACGCTCGCCAATGCGACGCTCGCCGAGCAGGTGGCGCTCGCCACGGCGGTCATCGAACTGCGTACCAGCGACGCCAATATCGACCTCCTGCAAAAGACGGTAATCGCCTATCAGCATTTTCTCGACGTGGTGTCCGAGCAGGATCGTGCGGGCACCATCCCGCCGAGCGACGTGATCACGGCTCGCACCCAGTTGGACACCGCGCAGTCCAACCTGATCGCACTCGGCGTGGCGCGTGCTCAAAACGCGCATGCGATTGCCGTGCTGGTGGGCAAGAACCCGGAAGAGCTGTCGATCACGCACAGCACCGCGATGCCGACGCTGCCGGACGTACCGGTCGGTGTGCCGTCGACGCTGCTCGAACGCCGGCCCGACATCGCCGCTGCCGAGCGCAGGATGGCCGCGCAAAACGCGGCGATAGGCGTGCAGGTGTCGGCGTATTACCCGACGATTTCGCTCTCCGGACTGGTCGGCTTCACGCAGTCGCCGTTGTCCGGTCTGCTGAACGTGGCCAACTATGTCTGGTCGCTGGGCGGGAGCGCCACCGAAACGCTCTTCGACGGTGGCTTGCGCAGCGCGGACGTCGACGCGGCGAAGGCCGCCTACGACTCAGCGGTCGCCAGTTATCGCGGCACGGTGCTCACGGCGTTCCAGAACGTCGAAGACGACCTGTCCGGCTTGCGCATCCTGGCCGAGCAGGCGATCGTGCTGGAATCGGCCGTGCGCGACGCAAACCGTGGCGCCGAGATTGCCTTCAACGAGTATCAGGCCGGCACGGTGGACTACACGACGGTGGCGGTCGCCCAGGCCACGCAGTTGAGCACGCAGCAGACCGCGCTGAGTGTTCAGGAGTCGCGCCTGCTGGACGCGGCGTCGCTCTTCGGCGATCTCGGCGGCGGCTGGTCGACCGGCGAATTGCATGATCCGCGGCGTCCAACGGCGCGACAGGCGACGCCCACGCAAACCGATGATGCCTCCGCGCACGACGCTGAAGTGAAGGCGCGATGACAGCGGATCACGCGAGCTGAAGCGATACACGCGAAGGACTCTCGCGCAGAACCACCGAAAAGCAAGGACGCTTCTCCAGGCCCCGACTCGCACCGGAGCGGGACACGATCGCGCATGCTTCAACACCCCACACGCAAGAGCGGGCACCTGGCGCGGGACGCATGTCCACCACGAGGCCGCCCCAGCGCAAGAGTCTGGCCAATCCGCTCAGCGAGCCCTCGACACGCCCGCTCCGATACGAGCACAACGCGTATCTCGCGCCGACGCGCCGTGACCTCCCGCCTCCCGTTCAAGCATCGAATTGGCTGGCAAGACCGAACTTTCGGTGCTGACCTGTCGGTCCGGCGCTAACACTTCTAGCGACAGCAAGGCTGCCCTATCGTCGCAATCCATTGCAGGACAACGGTTTGCGCGCAATGGCACGGGCAATGCAACAACGCGTTGTGCGACGGCATGACGCCGTCCCTGGAGATAGCCATGGAGTTCTTTACACCGACCAAGGCGTTTGGCTACGGCGTTGCCGTTCCACTCCTCGTGGTCGGCGCTTTTCGCATCTTTGCCGAGCCTGCGACGGTCGTTCAACCCATTCAGGTGTCGGAGTCGTTCAGGAAGAACGGCTTCACG
This sequence comes from Paraburkholderia panacisoli, assembly GCF_008369935.1. GTDB lineage: Bacteria > Pseudomonadota > Gammaproteobacteria > Burkholderiales > Burkholderiaceae > Paraburkholderia > Paraburkholderia panacisoli. The sequence continues at coordinate 39,925 of NZ_VTUZ01000039.1, forward strand.
GAACAGACACTCCAGCGCATGCTGGTCGATACGCTGAGCGAACTGCGCACCACGGCAAAAGGCGTCACGCCAGAAACCGCAGACGGCGAACAGGTCCTGTCCGAACTGGATTTTCCAGACTTCTCGGTGCCGGACACCGGGCTTTCCGTGCGTTCGCTGATCGGGTACGCGCGAATGGTGTTGAAGCTCGACTCGTCGCTATTTGGAAGTGTGACCGGCTCGTCGGCGGGATTCTCCGTCGAACTCACGCTTCGGGATTCGCAAGGAGAGGCGGTGGTGATTCATCGCACGGCTGCGAACAAAACGCCGTCCGGGCGAAGGACCAGCGAGACGTCCGCACATGGTCCGACTGATACTCAAGCGCTCGAGCAAACGCTCCGGGATGCGGCGATGGAGATACTCAAGCACCAGAGCGCTTTGCTCTATGCCGATAACCTTCTGCAAAACCAGCAACGCGAATGTTTTTCTGAAAAGGCGAAATGCGACTTTCACGAAGCGCGAGAGAAATACGGCCAGATTGCCGCTGGCGGGGGAGAGGAGTCGCACGAATCGAAGCGCAACACGAGTTGGACGAAGCGGATGTTGTCCACGCTCCACCTTTCGACTGACAACCCGAAAACGCCGGGTACGAAGAGCAACGCTCCCTGGGCGGAACTCATGTTGTCCAAGCTCGATGAATTGGACGGGAACTACGAAGGTGCGATCAGGCATGCGAGCAAGATCGACCAGCAGAGCAAACGGGACAAATCGTGGGAGAAGGCAGTGTCATGGGCTTATTACAACTGGGGCGTGGCACTCAACGATCTAGGCTGTTATCAGGCCGGTGTCGACGTGCTGAAGGCGTCAGTTACCAGGAACCCATCTTATGCACCCGCGCACAATGCGCTCGCTCGTTCATACAACGCGCTCGCGGCTGCGAGCATCAATGCCGAACCGAAGACTGCTGCGCTGACCGATTTTCGCGCGCAGGCACGCGCAGAGGCTACGAAAGCAGTGGAACTCGATCCCGGTTATCAGGAGGCGTTCGTGAACCTGGGCGACGCCTTACGACCGCAGCGCGCGGCGTCGACCGGTCGAAACATGAAGGCGGCTGATGATGGCAACGAGAAAGAAGCCCGAGAAGCGTATGAGAAAGCGATTGCGTTGAACGTCGACACTGCCGGGCGGGCGCGTCAGCAACTCGCATCGATGCCGGGCGGTTATCCGGCGACTGTCGGTGAGCGAATTGCGAAGAAGCGGCCGGAATGCCGGCAGGACCTACCGCCTTCTCTCCTCGAAGCATCCGGTTGCAGCGACACGGAGATCCGTGCGGCGGCCACTCACGGAAGTGAAGCCGTCAGAATCGGACTCACTGGCAGCCACAAGGCGGCCGGTGTATGCACTAATCCGGCGCTGCTGCTTCCGCAAAGTGATTTCATCGCGAACCCCGTTGGCAAAAGCGGGCAAATCACCGAGGTACAGCGAGATGTCGAGGGCACGGGCCGCTTACACACGCGCCGGCAGCGAAGCTGAAGCCGGGCAACGGATCTCGGCAATGCAAATGATGGACAAGCGACGCGCAAAGTATCGATGCACGCCCATCGCCTGCCACCATTCTTCACGAGGAGACCGTCGCCGCTTTGCGGGCTTGCCCAAATGAAAATCTGGAAACGTGAAAAACCGGGACTACACTGTCCACTGACACAGGGATACTGGCCGGCACGGTAGCGCGTCTTCGGAGCTAAAGTCCGCCAGGACCGGCCTTCACTTCATTTGCCTGCTCGACGAAAACCATGCTGACAATCGACGACATCCGGGCAGTCCCGCTATTCGCCACACTCGCCGACGACGAACTGGACCATCTCGCGCACACCTCCGCCGACCTCCATCTATGCGCAGGCGAGTTCGCAGTTCATGAAGGCGGCGAGCGCGCGCTGTACGCCGTGCTCGCCGGCAAGATGGAAGTCATCAAGACGTTCGACGGCATCGAGCGCACGCTCGGCTGGCGTCTGCCCGGGACCATTTTCGGCGAAGTGCCGCTCGCGCTGAGTTCGCCGTTTCCCGGCGCGTATCGAGCTGCGGAGCCCTCGCGTGTGATGCGTGTCGACGCTCAGCGTTACTACGCGCTGGCTGCCGCGTCGCCGGACGTGGCGGTCAAGATGGGGGCACTGGCGCGTGAGCGCATCGGCGGCCTGCAAGGTTTGTCGGCCGAGCCGCCCAAGCTGCGCGTCACGATGGTCGGCAATCGCTGGGACAACGCGTGTACCGCGCTGCGCCAGTTTCTGGCCCGCAACCAGATCAGCTACGACTGGATGACGCCGGATGCGCCCGAACTGCCCGCGCGCTGGCCGGGAACCTGTCCGGCCGACGAGCAATGTCCCGCGGTGCGGCTGTTCGACGGCACCGTGCTGAACCGGCCAGAGACGCGTGAGCTGGCCGAATTGCTCGGCTTGCAGACGCAGCCCCACCTCGCCGAATACGACACGATGATCATCGGCGGCGGCCCGGCTGGTCTCGCGGCAGCGGTGTACGGAGCGTCCGAAGGATTGCGTACGATCGTGCTCGAGCGCGAAGCGCCAGGCGGCCAGGCCGGCACCTCGTCGCGCATCGAGAACTATTTGGGCTTTCCCAACGGCGTGTCCGGCGACGAACTCGCGAGCCGTGCATTGCAGCAGGCAAGGCGGCTCGGCGCCGAGATACTGGTCACGCGCTCGGTCGCGCGAATCGCGGTTGAAGATCGTCAGGTTCACCTCGACGGCGGTGACGTGATCCGCGCGAAAACGATCATTCTCGCGACGGGCGTGACGTGGCGGCGCTTGCTGATAGACGGCTTCGACCGGTTTATCGGCAAGGGCATCTACTACGGCGCGTCACGCAGCGAAGCGAGCGCGACGCATGGGCTCGATGTTTATCTGATCGGCGGCGGCAATTCGGCCGGCCAGGCCGCTTTGTATTTTGCCAATCACGCGCGCATGGTCACGCTGATTCTGCGCGGCGATTCGCTGGAGAAGAGCATGTCGCGCTATCTGGTCGAGCAGCTTCGCGGCAAGTCCAACGTGGCGGTGCAACTGCGAGCGGAAGTCGTCGGCGCATTTGGCGAAACACATCTGGCCGCGATCGATGTACGCGATGCGTCGAGCGGGGCAGTGCGCCGGCATGACTGCGGCGGATTGTTCGTGTTCATCGGCGCCGATGCCGAGACCGGCTGGTTGCCCGCGGAGATCGCACGCGATGCACGCGGCTACGTGCTCACCGGCGACGACGTCGTGAAGGCGGGGCGCTGGTCGTACAGCCGCGATCCGTACCTGCTCGAATCGAGCGTGCCCGGCGTGTTTGCCTGTGGCGATGTGCGATTGAGCCCGGTGAAACGTGTCGCGTCGGCGGTGGGTGAGGGGAGCATGGCGATCGCGTTCGCGCATAAGTATCTACAGCAGGATGCGCGGTCAGGCTGAACGGAACACGGCTTACGCAATTCCGCGGTTCTTGACCGGGGAGCCGCGCAAGCCGACTTTGTCCGATGAGGTGGTATTCGGGCGTGTTACCCGAGTGACGACGAGAATTCGCTCACGTCGCGTGGGACTGTCAATCTTCGTTGCCGGCGCCAGGCGCGAAGCCGAACAGCTTGCGCGGGGTCGTCCACATCACGCGCCGACGCGCGCCGGCGTCGGGAATGAGACGCTGAACGAGCGTCAGCAGCGGTGCGTAGTCCATCCGCTGCGGCGCGCGCAGGAACGGCCAGTCCGAGCCCCAGACACACTGGTCCGGTCCGAACACGCGAAGAAGCTCTCGTGCGAACACTTGCGCGTCTTCGTATGGATAGGCGAGCTGCGAAAATTTCTGCAGCCCCGAAATCTTGACGGCGGTACGGCCGTTGTCGGCAAGACGCAGCAGCGCCTGGAAGCCTGGCTGATCGACGCCTGCCGCGAGTTCGGGGCGGCCGCAGTGGTCGATGAGAAGCCGCGTGCGGGTCCGGTCAATCAGCGGCTGCAACGCGACCAGCTGATCCCCCACGGTCTGGATCTGGGCGAACATGTCGAGGTCGGCCAGCGTGTCGAAGAGGGCGTCAGCGCTCTTCATCGAGTCGACACCGTCCATCGCCGGATTGAACGCGGCGCCCACCACGCCCGCGCTTTTCATCTCGACGAGTTCCGCACGGCTCACGTCGTGCTCGACCACCGCAATGCCTTTGAAGCGACCACCGCCTCGCGCGATTGCATCGAGCATGCAGCGGTTGTCGGTACGGTAGCCGCTCGTCGGTCCGACCAGCAGCGCATGCTGAACACCGCACGCGTCCATCAGATGAGAGAACTGCGCAGCGGTGCCGATCTCTTGCAGCGCGGGCCGGTAAGCGGTGTCGTCCCGATACGCAAAGCGCGCGGGGTCGAACACATGGTTGTGACAGTCGATCTTCTGTTCGTCGAAAATATTCATTGACGGGATGCTCCGAGTGATTCTTCACGGCGCCGCGCAACGTCGAGAAGTGCGCGCGTGCTCTGGTAGGCGAGTTCGAGCCGATCCTTGGCGGGCAGCGACGGCAGCGGCATCTCCACGCCGAGCGTCGTACCGGCGGGCAGCGCGGCCAGCAATCCGGTGAGCGGCAACACGCCGCTGCCCGGCGGCAAGCGGCCTGTGCGCGCTTCGAGGATTGTCGCATCATCGCCGACCGGCTCGTCTTGCGACGCGTCGCAAAGCTGCACGGCGCGCAGCATCCCGTCAGGCAACCCGCGAAGGTCGTCGGGGCAGCCGCCCGAGCGGGCGAGATGCAGCGCGTCGACGAGAATCGCGAGATTCGCGCTGCCGGCTCGCTCGACCGCCGCGCGCGCCTGTTTCAGCGTGCCGACATGACGCCAGCGCATGAATTCCAGATCGACACGCAAGCCATATTGGCCCGCCAGCTCGCACAACGCAGCAAGGTTTGCGGCGAGACGCGCGGCATCGGGGTCGTCGCCCGAGACTGTCACGCATTGGGCGCCGAGATCGGCCGCCGCGTCGAACATCGCCGCGTACGACGCGACATCGATATCGGGCAGCAACGGAATGAACTCCACGTCGTGCACCGTCATCCCCTCGTCAGCGAGCCGCCGCCGCAGCGCGAGATGCGCGTCGCTACCCGTGCGCGACGGATACGCGATCGCACCCGCGGCGGTGGGGTTCATCCGCAGTCCCACCGCGCCGAATCCGGCGCGCGCCGCTTGCCGTACCCACTCCTGCGGCGCCAGTTCCAGCGCGGTCAGATGCGCGACCGCGAGTTTCGGCGTGATCGTTGGCGCGTTCAATAGGTAGCCCTCCCGCCGGTCAGATCGAACGTGAAGCCGGTCGTGAAACTGCATTCGGGACTGGCGATCCAGCTGACCATCGCGCCGACCTCGTCGATCTGAAGGAAGCGTCCCATCGGAATCTTTGCCTTGCTCGCCTCGATGTGCGTGTCCGACATCTCGCTGAACAGTTCGGTTTCGACCATCGCCGGCGCGACGCAATTGATCAGCACGTTGTCTTTGGCGAGTTCCTTCGCCGCGGATTTGGTGAACGCAATCACGCCAGCTTTCGCCGCCGAATAGCCCGAGATGAACTGCACCCCTTCCTTGCCCGCGATCGACGCCACATTGACGATCCGGCCGCCGCCGCGCGCGCGCATGTGCGGGATGGCGACGCGGCAGCAGTAGAACACGCTGTTCAGATCCACCGCGATCACGCGTTGCCACGCCTCCACCGGATACTCCCAGCACGGTGCCACCGGTCCGTTGATCCCCGCGTTGTTGACGAGAATATCCACCTGGCGCAATGCGTCGAGCGTGGCCGCGAAGGCCTGTTCGACGGATTCGGCGGACGCCACGTCCACTTGCTGGAGGTGGTCCGGTGTGAAGCCCAGCCGTTGCGCATTGCAGTCGGCGACATTGAGGTCCCACACGGCCACGCGTGCGCCATCGGCTTTCAGCTTTTGAGCGATGCCCAGACCGATGCCGCGCGCCGCGCCGGTGACGATGGCGACTTTACCGTCGAGAGAGCGAGTCATTGTTCGATGCTTCCTTACGTTAAGAAATGGTGTTGCGTAGTTCGATGCGTTTGATGTCGCCGACTACGAAGATGTATGAGAGCGCGCCAGCCAGCGTGACGGCCGAAATGAAGGCCAGCGCGTACACGAACGAACCCGTGGCGTTGACGATCAGGCCGATCACCAGCGGCGTGACGATCCCCGCGGCATTGGCGAACAGATTGAACACACCGCCGCTGAGTCCCAGCAAACCTTTCGGCGCGATGTCCGAGACGATCATCCACGCGAGCGCCGACATGCCCTGCGCGAAGTAGGCGACACAGAGAATCGCGATCACGGCCGCGGTGGACTCGACATAGTTCGCGAGCACGATGCTCGACGCCGCGAGCAGCCCGACGATGACGGGCAGCTTGCGCGACCAGTTCAGCGAGATGCCCCGGCGCAGCATCGCGTCGGAGATCCAGCCGCCGGCAAGCGTGCCGACCGACGCGGCAATGAACGGCAGCACCGCGACCAGCCCGACTTTCAGCCAGGGCATATGGCGCTCCGCCACGAGGTAGGTGGGGAACCACGTAAGAAAGAACACATTGGTGGAGTTGCACGCGAACTGGCCGAGACAGATGCCCAGCATGCTGCGCCGCTTGAGTAGCGCGCCGAGGTCCGACCAGCGAAAGCGCGTCGCCTGCTGGCTGCCGTCCACGACGCCGCCGCCATCCGCGATGTAATCGAGTTCGGCCGCGTTCGCGTGCTTCGACTGATGCGGCTCGTGAAAGCGCGCGAGCCACACCCACGCGAACACGACCCCGACGGTCCCGACTATGCCGAACAGCGCGCGCCATCCATATTCCTGCTGCAGCCAGAACAGCAATGGACTCAGGAAAGCCAGCCCGACGTATTCCGCAAAGGTGTACACGCCCGTCGCGCGGGCGCGCTCGCTCTGCGGAAACCATACGGCGACCACGCGGCTGTTGGTGGGAAAGCACGGCGCTTCCGCGATGCCGATCAGCAAACGCATGATGAGCAGCGAGACGAAGCCGGCCGCGAGCCCTTGCAATCCCGTGAACAACGACCAGAACGTCAGCGCGAAGAAATACGTCCAGCGGGTGCCGACACGGTCCAGCATCACGCCGCCGGGAATCTGCGCCGCCGTGTACGTCCACGAAAACGCGGAAAAGATCACGCCCATCAACGCCGGATTCAGGCCGAGTTCGTGGCTCATGCTCGGCGCGGCAATGCCGGCGACGCTGCGATCCAGATAATTGATCATCGTGCCGACCGCCAGCAGCGCGAGGATGCCGAAGCGGGTGCGCGTTCGCCGTGCGCTGATGCCGGCGTCGATTGCAGCGACGCCTGACTGGGTTGCCTGATTCATCGTGTCTCCTTTGTTTTGCTTGTCGGCGGACTTCGCGACTCGCCGGTTTGCCCATGTCGAGGCGCGCTTCACGCCGGGCGAGGCGGCGCCCGGCGGGCAGTTCGGGAAGGGCTGTCTCCCTGTGAGCAGATACTAGATAGATGTCGTCCGGCTGTCGTATGCCGAGTTTCGGTTACCCTATAACTTTTAGTTAATACCGACGGTTACGGGTTCTGGAGGCCGCATGCGGTTCAAGCTCAGGCAGATGGAGGTGTTTCGGGCGGTCATGCTGACCGGCTCGATCAATGCGGCGTCGAAGATGCTTTATGTGTCGCAACCGGCGGTCAGCAAGCTCGTCTCTCACACCGAGACCACGTTGGGGCTGCGTCTGTTCGAACGCACCAAGGGCAGGCTCGTGCCGACGGCGGAGGCGCAGGCGCTTTTCAGGGAAGTCGAGCAGGTGTATCAGGCGGCGTTGCGCGTCGATGAGTTTGCGCGGGCGTTGTCGCTCGGGCCCGCGAGCCTGCTGCGGGTGTCCTGCAGTCCGTCATTGGCGATGTCGATCGTGGCGCCCGCGATCGTCGAATTGAAGCGGCAATTGCCGGGCCTCAGCGTGGACTGGCACACCACGTTAATGGCCGAAATGCCGCTCGAAGTGCTGAGCAAGGCCGTCGATGTCGCGGTGTCCTCCACGCCAATGGAGCATGAACATCTCGACGTGGTGCCGTTCATGCGCGGCCGGATGGTCTGCGCGGTGCCGCCGGGCCATCGTCTGGCCGACCAGCAGCGCATTGCACTAGCGGACCTGGTGGATGAACCCATGATCCTCTTCAGGCGCGACATTCCGTTCGGCACGATGATCGCGCAAGCGTGCCAGCAAGCGAATGTAGAACTGCAGTCAATCGTGGATGTCACGCGTGCCGATCAGGCCATGGCGCTTGTGAAAGGCGGCCTCGGACTCGCGATCGTCGACGAATTCGCAGCGCACGGACAGGATTGTGTGATCCGACCGCTGATCGAAGAACTCGAACTGGTTTCGACCTTTGTCTATTCGAAGTTCTCTCCGCCTTCGCACAATACCGCACTGCTGATGCAGGCGGTCTACCGGCAGGCGCAACGAATGAAACGGCATATCACCAGTGCATCATTACCGGCCTGAGCTTGCATCGTGCGCACGATGTTGCAACGCAAGTTTGATTTAACAGTTTCGCGATTGACAGCGGTGCTAACCATCGAGCCAGATCCCAGGACTGCTAAAAAACTTCGCGTCACGCTGCGGATATAGGCTATAAAGTTTAAAAGTTGGGTATCAAGCGGCGAAAAGCCCGATGAGAAGATGGAATGCGAACTCGCTCTCATGGTAAATTGCCAGCGCCACTGCGCTGACCGTGCGAGCTGTCCGTAGCGGGTGACCATACGTAGATATTTTGTTACGCCTTTCAATCGCAATCCGAATGACTGGAGAACAAGTATGCTCTTTGACGGTGGTTTCACATTCCCGAATTTTCTGGCCGACATCTTTTCCGTTTTCATGTTCATCCTGTGGTTCTGGTTGTTCATAACGGTGGCGAGTGACCTGTTTCGCCGTCATGATGTGTCGGGGTGGCGCAAAGTTCTTTGGGTGATCCTGCTTATCGTGTTGCCCTATATCGGCATTTTCGCCTACCTCCTGACGCAACACCGTGGGATGGCCGAACGCGAGCAGGCGCGGGCCAAACAGATGAGGGACGATCTGCGCCAAGTGGTTGGCTTCAGCGCGGCGGACGAAATAGAAAAACTCGACCGGTTGAAGGCGGCGGGATCGATTTCGGAAGACGAATACTCGCGCCTGAGGGCCCGGCTCGTGCAGTAATCGCAGTCTTCCACGAATGCGGCTCGCAATCATCAGGCTTCGAGCCTGATCGATGGCGTCACTCCGGGCGTCATCCCCGGCGCACACAGGCGGTGTGGGGGTGACTCGCGAACGGAACCGGCGACGCGGATATCTCGGGTGTGGTTGCACCGCTCATCGCGCTACTCGACGTAACCGGAGGAACTCATGCGCGCCTTCTTTGCTCGTCTTGCCGACTCCGCCGCGCCGGCGGCGCGTGGGTCGTTGCCTGTGCGTCGCGTCGCGGCGATCTGTGTTGCGGCGCTGACGCTGGCAGCGTGTGTACAGCCGTGGCAGCAATTTCAGGCCGGTCAGGATCAGTCGGCGATCATTGCGCGCATGGGGCCGCCGCGCGAAGTTTATGAACTGCCGGATGGCGGGCGGCGGCTCATGTGGCCCACCCAGCCGATGGGCACGACGACAGTCGCCGCCGATATCGACTCATCCGGCAAGATCGTGAACGTGCGTCAGGTGTTGCAGATCAGCGAATTCAATCGTGCACAAATAGGGAAATGGACACGTGAAGATGTACTGGTCAATTTCGGCCGGCCTGCACAAACCTCGTTTTTCCGGCTTTCACAACGCGAAGTCTGGTCGTATCGCTACGTGGAAAACAACATCACGCATATGCTTTTCAGCTTTTCGTTCGATACCAGCGGCGTTCTGCGTGAAACGCAGCGAGGCCCCGATCCTTTGCGCGACCGGGATTTCCGACGGTTCTGATCGTTTCGATCACGGGGTGGCTCAGCGGCACTTCTCGTAGGGCTCGCAACTGCGCGGCGCACTGCCCGGCAATTGCGAGTTCTCACACCTTGAGCGTGTTCTTGTGGATCGTCCCGTCTTTCATGATCACGAGCAGATTCTTCGACGGATCGGCGAGGAGCGCGAGGTTCTCGACCGGATTGCCGTCGACCAGCAACAGATCGGCCATCGCGCCGTCTTCGATCACCCCTAGTTTGCCGGGATACGGATTGCGCGGTCCCGACAGCGCGAGCAGCTGGCCGTTGGTTGCCGTCGCCATTTTCAATGCTTGGGCGGGCGTGTACCAGCTCAGCAGGTGTGTCAACATCGTGCCCTGACGCGCGGCGAGCACGGGCGAGAACAGCAGGTCCGAGCCGAATGCCGTTTTGATCCCGTGTTTTTTTGCCAGCGTATAAGCGTTATTGGTGCCCGCGAAAACCGCGAGCATCTTCTCATGGCTGGGCCCGGTGAGCGGAACGGTGTCCTCTTCGCTGACGAATGGCTGAATGCTAAGCCATGTGCCGTTCTTCGCCATCAATGCGGCTGTCGCGTCGTCCATCAAATGAGCATGCTCGATGCACTGCGCACCCGCCGCGATGGCGCGCTGGACTGCCGGCGGCGTGTACGCGTGCACCATTACATAGGTGCCCCAATCCGCAGTGGTCTCGACGGCCGCGCGTAGTTGCGGCTCGGTGAAAGTGAGCATGTCCAACGGACTGCGGGGTGTGGACACGCCGCCACTACCCACGATTTTTATCTGCGAGGCGCCCTGCAAGAACTGTTCGCGCACACGCTGCCGGACTTCATCGGCATTGTCAGCGATGATGCTGCCGCCCGTTTGCTCGGAACTGCTGAGCTTGCCGCCGGATCTGGGGATATCCGCAAGCGAGCGGAAGTCGGCGTGACCGCCCGTGGTGGTGATCATCGCGCCGGACGGATAAATGCGCGGGCCCGAAATGATCCCTTGGTCGATGGCCTGTTTCAACGCGAACGAGGGGCCGCCCGCATCGCGCACCGTGGTGAAGCCGCGCATCAATGTGCGCTCGGCTTCGGCGCTCGCGGCCAGATGCAGGAAGCCGATGTCGGCGGTCAGCACGGCCTGTAGCGGCAGCGCGGCGATTATCGTATGCCAGTGCATATCGATGAGGCCGGGCATCAGCACCCGGCCGCCGCCATCGATGATCTGCGTGCCGTCGGCCACCGCCGGCTTGCCTGGCGTCACGCTGTGAATGCGATTGCCGTCCACGAGCACAGAGAGACCGTCGCGCAATGTGCCGGTTTTTCCATCGAACAGCCTGATGTTGGTAAAGAGGACAGGGCGCGTGGGGCTGACGGGTAGAGGCGCAGTTTGCGCACTGGCGAGCTTCGGCAGGATGAGCGTCAGCATGGAGGCGGCCATGCCGGTGACAAAGCCACGTCGCGAAAGATCGGCGCTGATCCGGTTATTCAGGAATTCGATCTCCGACTTCTGGCAGAAGCAGGCGAACGGATGAGCGGAGTCTTCTTGATTGCCCGGCTTGCGAGAGAACATCGATCCCCTCCAGATAGTTTTTGGACTTTCCGTGCGGCGGCGAGTAGACAGTATAGGTAGGCAGGATCAAAAGTGAAATGCGAACTATCTCCATTCGGCTGAAAATCGGATTGCGCCGGTTCGAAATGCGTACGATCAATAACTTGCAGCGTGATGCTTACAAAAGTGAATGAAAAATACGGTTACAAAAACGATTGCAAGAGCGATTACAAAAGCGATTCGATCGGCAGAATAGACATCATCCACACGCCCAGTCGCGCATACCAGGTCGTATTGGGTTCCGTGTCGTGGCGGATTTCCTTGTCGCCGTTGCGCTCGATCCAATAGAGCTTGCCGTTCTCGTCGAGCCGCACCGAATAGGCGAGTTGCGGAACGAGCGCGACGAAGGTCGCCTCGATTTGGCTGGCCAGTTCAGGGCTCTCGATCACGAGCCCGAGTTCCGTATTCAGATGCGCCGAGCGCGGATCGAAATTGAACGATCCCACGAATACCCGGCGAGAATCCACCGTGAAAGTTTTCGCATGCAGACTGGAGCCCGAACTGCCGAAGGGCCCCGGCGACTGTTCTTTCTTCTGATGGCTTATCGGCGAGCGCCGCAATTCGTACAGGTGCACGCCACCGGTCAGCAGTTCGATGCGCCGTTTCGCGTAGCCGGAATGAACCGCGGCGACATCCGTCGCTTCGAGCGCATTCGTCAGCACGAGCACATCGACGCCGCGCGCTGCGAGCCCGGTCAGGTGCTGCGTGCCCGATGTGGCCGGCACGAAATAAGGCGACACCAGATCGAGTTCATGCGTGGGCTCGCCCAGCACTTCCCTTAACTGATGCGAAATGAGCGCCTCCGGCGGCGCGTTGTTCAGGCCTTTTGCGGGGTCATCGCTGATCATCTCTGTCTTTGCCCATTCGAACGGCAACGTCTCGTCCAGCATCTTCTGCACGACATGCGGACCGCGCAACGCCTCCATATAGGCTTCGGCGGCCGGGTCCTGTTCGATGGCCTTTGCCTTGCGTTCAAGCTCGCCGAGCTGGCCCGCGTCCGCGTGCGGCACGATCCGCTCGACGGGATAGGCCGACGCACTCGCCCAATAGCGGTCGAAGTCTCGTGCCACGTCGGCCGCGGCGGGTCCGACCGCCAGCACGTCGAGGTCCGCGAAGACGACCCCGTTGGTGGCGTCGAAGTACTCGTCGCCGATGTTGCGGCCGCCGAGAATGGTCGCCGTGCTGTCCGCGGTCAGCGACTTGTTGTGCATGCGTCGATTGGCGCGGGAGAAGTCCGTCAGGAAGCCGATGAATTTGGGCTTGCGAACCACGAACGGATTGAACAGGCGAACTTCGATGTTCGGATGCGCTTCGAGCGCGGCCAGCGTCGGGTCGAGAGAAGAGGGGATGCCGAGGTCGTCCAGCAGCAGGCGCACACGCACGCCGCGATCGGCGGCTGCATGGAGTTCTTCGAGCAGCAGCGTGCCGGTCAGATCGTTGCGCCAGATGTAGTACTGGATGTCGAGCGTACGCTGCGCCGAGCGGATCAGATCCATGCGGGCCGCAAACGCCACATGCGCATCCGAGAGCGGATAGATACCCGTCAAGTCCGCATGCGTTGCAAGCCCAGGGGCGACGGCACGGCCGAGCTTCGTGGAAGCGGCTTGCGAGGGCGTCAACGCGGTCGACTCCGTGCGATTTTCGAGCGAGGGCAACGCGCAGCCCGTTAGCACGCACGCGCAAAGCAGCAGCGCTGAAATCCCGCCGGTGGATCGGCGAATCGAGTGGAACAGTTCGTGTTTCAACGATCGCATACGGTCCATAACTTCCTTCAGGTCATTACCATCCGTCTGGTTCTACAATGGCTACGTCGGGTGAACTGGCAAACATGGCAAGATCGCGGCGATGATGAGCGACGAGCGGCCTTTCAGTTGACTCGTGCCCAATCCGGCGCCTTGCATTGTGTGATCAGAATACTATGACTGGCGGATTGCCGGAATTGGCAACAACGCGTCATTCCTGTCGCAGAAACGAGTTCGCCTGATGTCGGTCGAGCGTTTCGCACTATCCGGAGTCGAGCAACGTGAAGATATCCCGCTTGCTGCTTGGCAGTGCTCTGCTTTTCGCGATCGGCACGGTATTGCAGTTCATATGGCCGCTTTCGCAGCCGGCGTCTTATCATCACTTCGCCGATGAGCGCTCGCTAGGCATGCTTCCCAACGCTTCGGACGTGCTGTCGAACCTCGTCATTCTGGCTGCGGGCCTCGTCAATTTCAGGTGGGTGATCCGGCATGCGTCATACCCGCCGCTCCAGTTTCCCGCAATGGTGGTCGCGGGCCCCGGCCTGATCCTCACGGCGTTCGGCTCGGCCTACTATCATGCGGCGCCTTCGGATGCGTCGCTGGTGTGGGATCGATTGCCGATGACGATCGTGTTCGCCGGCATCCTTGCGATGCTCTGGACCTCGGTGACCAGACAGCGCGTGGGCTGGGTGCAGATGGTGATCCTCGTCGCGGTATCGCTCGGCACCATCGAATACTGGCTTGCCTTCGACAGCCTTTGGCCCTATGCGATATTGCAGTTCGGCGGACTCGCCATCGTCGTCGGCATGACCGTCGCTCGCAAAGTCGATACGCCGTTCGCATGGGCGATGGTTATCGCTTTCTATGGGCTTGCAAAGGTCTTCGAAAGTCTCGACTGGCAGATATGGGCATTCACGGGTCATCTGTTCGCGGGACACGCGCTGAAACATATCGCGAGCGGATTCGCCGGCGCCGCGCTGCTGCTGATCGCGCAAGCGCCGCAACGACTCGGCGCACCGGTGTCCCTATAGCTGCGATTCGATCGGCAACAGCCCGAGGAACCAGATGCCGACGCGCTTGAAGCCCGACACGCCCGGCTCGTCGAATTGCGTTTGCGTTCCGGTGGCGGTGGTGTCGATCCACACGATCCGCGTCTTGCCGTCGGCATCGGACTGCTCTTCAACCCGCCAGGCAATCTCGTCGAGCTTCGGTTCGAGTCCGTTGGCCACCTGCGCGGCGAGCGCAGGGCTTTCGCAATATACGCCGATCTCCGTATTCAGGCTGATCGAGCGCGGGTCGAGATTCATCGAACCGATGAAGATACTGGACTTGTCGAACACATAGGTCTTCGCATGCAACGAGGCTTTCGACGAACCGAACAGCGACTTCTTTTTCTCACGCGACTCCTCGGACGCGACGGGTTTCAGCTCGTAGAGATGCACGCCCGCGTCGAGCAGAGCCTTGCGGTAGCGCTTATACCCGGCATGCACGGCCGACACGTCCGTGGCGGCCAGCGAGTTGGTGAGGATGGTGACGCGAACGCCGCGTCCGGTTTCCTTGCGCAGCCACGCGACGCCTGCTTTCCCGGGCACGAAGTAGGGTGAAATGATGAGCATCTCCTTTTGCGGCTGGATGCTCAATGTCTTGAACTGCGACAGCAGATGTCCGGTCGGATCGTCCGGGGAGCGCGTGATCTTCGCGGGATCGTCGTGAAGCAGGGTCGCTTTCCCCCAGGAAACATCGATGTCGCGCAGCTTCAGCGTTTCCTCATAGCGCTGCCTCGCCTGCGTGACGTAGGGCGTGTCGCGTTGCGACTCGATGAAGGCTGCCAGCCGCGTGCGATAGTCGGCGAGCGCGTCGGGGTCCGCCGGATGACCCGTCAGGTTCTCGATCGGGTAGGCCGCGTCAGAATTCCAGAACTCGTCGAAGGCGGCGGAGATGTTGCGGACCACGGCGCCATACGTCAGCACGTCGAGGTCGCCGAATGACACGTCGTTCGACGCGTTGAAGTATTCGTCCCCGATGTTGCGCCCGCCAACGATTGCCGCTTCGTTATCGGCAATGATCGACTTGTTGTGCATGCGCCGGTTCACCCGCTTGAACTCCAACGCCGTGCCCAGCGTTTTGAAGCGGCGGCTCGCGACCGGATTGAACAGCCGTATCTGAATGTTCGGATGGGAGGCGAAGGCGAGCAGCACCTGGTCGTCCCCGCCGGTGCCGAGGTCGTCCAGCAACACGCGCACCCTGACGCCGCGATCCGCCGCGCGCAGCACCGCATGCGCCAGATGCCGGCCGGTCAGATCGTCATGCCAGATGTAGTACTGCAGATCGAGCGTGCGATCCGCGGCCTCGGCGAGTACGATGCGGCTGAGCAAAGCATTGACGCCGTCGGGCAGCAGGTGAAAGGCCGTTTGGTCCGGGTGCAGCCGCTCCTGCGGCGTAAAGGCTGCGCCAAGGCGCGTGCTGTCCGACGGTTCGATCGCATGCGTTTCGATGCGCGCCGTCTGCGGCGGCAGACCCGCGCAAGCCGACAACAGCGCCAGCAGCAGGACCGCGAAGACGTCGCGCCACTTTGCCATCACAGGGCTCCAGACCGTTATGCCGCGAACTTCACGCGACGAAATCAGCCGCCATGTCGGCATCGGTGCGCGCTTCGAGTTGACCGGTGCGGCACGCGTGGCGGAACTTCTCGTAGTCCTGTTCCACCTGGTCTGCGTAAGCGCGTGAATAGCTGACGAGCGCTTCCGCCATCTGGTCGCCATTGCCCAGATAGCCGGCCACCTCCGTGGCCTGTCCGCCCGCTTTCGCATGCGCTCGCGCGAGCACCCAGCCGCACAGGCCTGCGTAGTCGCGGAACGTATCTTTCTGAAACAGCTCGAGCGTGGCCGAGATCTTCATGTCGCGCAGTTGACGCCCGTAAATGGTTCGCCCGAACGGACCCGAGCTCCAGCCCAGGAACGGATCGCTCGCGCCCTGCATGAGCCGCTGGCCGTGGACGACGCGGTGGCCTTGATGCCTCGGCGCCGGCGCGTCGAAATATCGCGAGATGACGGAGGTCGACGCTTCCTTGAACTGGATGAAGAGTGGCTTCTCATGGGGATCGACCATCAACAGAATCAGACATCGCGTGCCGACGCTGCCGACGCCGACCACCTTGAACGCGACATCGTGCATCTCGAAGTGCGCGAGCAGATTGCCCCGCACCGCGCCGAGGGACTTCAGATAGTGCTTGTAGATCGGCCCCATCAGCTTGCGCCAGTCGCCGAGGCCGAGCCAGTCGTCGTCGTGCGTGAAAAGCGTGGTCTTGCCATGCACGTGGAAGACGCCGGGCGGCGTGTCGCGAATCTGCCAGATGCCTTCGCGCCGGCTGGCGAGCTTGGGGAGCATCGTGTCGTGCGTGCGGCGCGAGGCTTTTTCGATTCCGTTGCGAATGCGTTGCCGCGAGTCGTCGCTGGTCACGATCCGTTCGAGACGCTCGAACGTGATGAGTTCGTACCAGAGTTCGAGCGGGCTCATCGCCGCATACCTCTCGGTCCAGTACTGATAGCTGTGCACGGCGAGTTCAACCACCTCGTCGGCGAGTCTGTCGCCGTGGCCGAGGTGCCTGACCGCAATGCAAAGGCTGGCGCTCAGGCGTTTGAGGTCCCACTCC
Organism: Paraburkholderia panacisoli; assembly: GCF_008369935.1. Lineage (GTDB taxonomy): Bacteria > Pseudomonadota > Gammaproteobacteria > Burkholderiales > Burkholderiaceae > Paraburkholderia > Paraburkholderia panacisoli. The sequence goes on from NZ_VTUZ01000039.1 coordinate 56,822, forward strand.
CACGGGCCGACCGCCGTTTCGTCGAAGTCGTTGATGTCGAAAGCGAGGGCCCGTTCCGGGGTCGCGAAGCCGCCGAAATTCATCAGGTGGCAATCGCCGCATATCTGGAAATGAAACCCGCTATTGGCGGTCGTCGAGAGATCATGCGCCTGGATGATCGCGCTGCCCCGATAGAACGTGAACGGTGACGCAAGCATGCGTCCGTAGCGTAGCGGAACGAGGGCTTCGACGCGTCCCAGACTGTTCTCGCGCAACAGATCGACCGGGTCGCGATGCGTGTTGCCGATTTTGGCATGCGCGCTGCGCGGCGTCTCCTTACGCGCCTTGCGTCCCAGCGCGCGGCGCTCTCTGAGCAAATCGGATGGCGTCATCATTTGCTCCCGGCTGATGCGGCGAGGCAACCTGCCCGAAAGCCGCGCGACGAAGCGTGGATCAGGGCGGCATTCGCGTTGGGGGCGGGTGGTGGGAACGTTTGAGCAATGGCCGGCGTGCCGCCGTGAGACGACCCGCAGAGGCCCGGCATTGCGCCGCCTGGAAGGGAGTGGGTGAACACGCTTGCGGCAGCCCGGCCGGCCAATGCGGCGATCGTTCTCATCTGTTATTCCCCTTGACTTGACGCTTGCATGCCGCAGCGCCCATGCGCCGCGATCTGATAAAGGCGTTCTACGAGTAAGACGGGAAAGCGACTGATAAAGACTGCATGCCGGACGAGTCCGTTTGTCTGTTCAAACTCTAGCTTGTCTCCCTGATTATTTCCATAGGACCCGCTCCGGGGCTCCGTGATCTTCAGAGCGGTATTCAGAGCCGTCAGGCGTGGCTGTCGACGGCATCGTCCCGCCCCGCGGACACGCGCCCCTGAACGCTCAGCAGATGCTCGCGCATGGCGCGGGCCGCCGCTTCACCGTCACGGGCCTTCATGGCGCTGACGATGGCTTGATGCTGCTGGGCGAAAAACTGGCGCGTCGTCTGGGCCGCCGTCTTCTCGCGCAGAGCCGGTTTGACCCGCATGCCGTTGATCACTTCCATCAACGCAATGAGCGCCGGATTGCGCGTGGCCTGGCCGATCAGCAAGTGAAACCGGTGATCCCATTGCTGCCACTCGTCGTCATTCTTCGCTGCGGCGTTCTTGCGCGCGCATTTTTCGAGCTCCAGCAGATCGTCGCGGCTCGCTTTCGTCGCGGCAAGCTCGGCGAGCGCAGGCTCGAAAAGCAGACGCATTTCCGCGATGTCCGCCGGACTGGCGCCCGCGCGAAGGCCGCGCAGCGTGGGCGCAAACTTCAGCGGCCGCGCGCCGAGATACGTGCCGCGTCCGACACCCCGCCACACCTGCCCGGCCGCCTCCAGCGACGCCAGCGCGGCGCGCAGCTCCCGCCGGCTGACGCCCAGCTCGTCGGCGAGCTTTCTTTCCGGCGGTAGCGCGTCGCCGTCCCGAAGCTGATGATCGGCAATGTATCGCCGCAGGCCGTCCAGCACTGAGTTTTCCATGTCTCGCGTGAACCAATGTGAATTGGTATCAACCATAGCAGAATCTGGTGGTTTCGCGCGGCATCGTTTGACGACGCTTTTTGATCTTGTAATATCTTGAATAAATCGGGTTAACACCGGGTGAAGTTCACCGCTGTTAGCCGTACCCTGACACGTTATTTTTTTTGAACCTTTATTAATTGGTTCGACAGATCATCGCAATTCGTCGCACAAGGAGTCGAGCATGTCGTTTACAACCCGTCCGGAACTGATTGGCACATTCGGCATGGTGGCCTCGACGCATTGGCTGGCCAGCGCGTCGGCCATGGCCGTGCTCGAAAAGGGCGGCAATGCGTTCGATGCCGCGGCCGCAGCCGGGTTTGTTCTACAGATCGTCGAGCCGCATCTGAACGGTCCGGGCGGCGAGCTGCCGGTCGTGTTCTACAGTGCGCGCGAGGACCGGGTGCGTGTGCTGTGCGGCCAGGGCGTGACGCCGGCGGCGATGACGATCGAGCGCATGCGCGGGATGGGCCTCGAAGTCGTTCCCGGGACGGGCTTGCTGCCGGCCGTGGTGCCCGGCGCATTCGGCGCGTGGATGGCGATGCTGCGCGACTACGGCCAACTGCCGCTAGAGGACGTGTTGAGCTATGCGATCGGCTATGCGGAGAACGGCTATCCGGTGCTGCCGCGCATGACGTCGTCGATCCTCGCAATCAAGGATTTCTTCCAGACTGAATGGCCCACTTCGGCCGAGCAATGGCTGCGCGACGGCGATGCGCCGATGCCGAACCGGCTGTTTGCGAATCCGGCGATCGCGCAGACGTACCGGCGCATCCTGCAGGAAGCGAAAATGCGGGCCGACCGAGCCGAGCAGTGCGAACGCGCACGCGAAGTTTTCTATCGCGGCTTCGTGGCCGATGCGATCGACCAGTACTTCCGCTCGACCCCCGTGCTCGACACGTCCGGCCAGCGCAACCGCGGCCTGCTCGATGCGGACGATCTCGCGCGCTGGCAGCCGACTTACGAAGACCCGGTCTCATATGACTACGAAGGCTTCCGCGTTCACAAGACGGGTCCGTGGGGCCAGGGGCCCATGTTCCTGCAGCAGCTCGCGCTGCTGAAGGGTTTCGATCTGGCGGCGATGGACCCGCTAGGCCCCGACTTCGTGCATACGGTGATCGAATGCTCGAAGCTCGCGTTCGCCGATCGTGAAGTGTTTTACGGCGACCCCAACTTCGCGCAGGTGCCGATGGATACGCTGCTGAGCGACGCGTACAACGACGAACGCCGCAAGTTGATCGACCCCGCTCGCGCGTCGTTCGAATTCCGTCCCGGCATGCTCGGCGACAGCGAACGGCGCGCGGCGCTGATCCTGGCCAATGCCGGCAAGGAGCAGTCCGGCGGCTGCGGCCAGGGCGAGCCGACCTTCGCTCCGCTGCCTGAACTGCGCGGCGACACGGTTCATCTCGACATCGTCGATCGCTGGGGCAACATGGTCTCGGCCACGCCGTCGGGTGGCTGGCTGCAGGCGTCGCCCGCCGTGCCCGGTCTCGGCTTCAACGTGACCACGCGGGCGCAGATGTTCTGGATGGAAGAGGGCTTGCCGTCGTCGCTAGGGCCGGGACGCCGCCCGCGCACCACGCTGTCGCCGACGCTGGTCACGCGCGCTGGCAAGCCCTACGCGGCTTTTGGCACACCAGGCGGCGACCAGCAGGATCAGTGGTCGCTTCAGCTGTTTCTGCGGCACGTGCACGGCGGCATGAACTTCCAGGCGGCCGCGGACGCGCCGTCGTTCCAGACCGCGCACTTTCCCGGCTCGTTTTATCCGCGTTCGATGCAGCTCGGCAAGATGTCCGCCGAGTCCCGCTTTCCGGAGCACACGCTTGCCGGGTTGCGTGCGCGCGGACATGACCTGAACGTGGCCGAACCCTGGGCGCTGGGCCGGGTCTGCGCGGTCGGGATCAGAAACGGGCTGATGCGTGGCGCGGCAACGCCGCGTCAGATGCAGGCCTACGCGGTCGGGCGATAAGTTTCGCGGCCCGCCAATCGCCTACCTGTCCTTGAGGAGAAACGCCGTGTCTGCTGTCGCCGCCCGTCTTGAACGACTGCCGATCTCGGGCTTTCATCGCAAGCTCCTGCTCATCGGCGGGCTGGGGTATATGTTCGATGGACTCGATTCGTCATCGCTCGCGTTCCTGCTGCCGGTCGTGAGCAAGCTGTGGCACCTGACGAGTGCCGAGAGCGGCCTCGTCGCGAGCAGCACCTATATCGGCTATTTCTTCGGCGCGTTCCTCTCGGGCGTGCTCGCCGATGTGATCGGCCGCCGCCGCATCATGATGTCGGCGCTGGCGATTTACTGCGCCGCGTCGCTCGCAAGCGCCGCCGCCAACGACTGGCACACGTTCTTCGCGTTGCGCATCGTCGCGGGTTTTGGCTCCGGCGCGGAGACGGTGGTGATCGCGCCGTTTCTGGCCGAGTTCGTGCCCCGGCGTTACCGGGGCATCTTTTGCGGCGCGCTGGTCGGGTTCATGTCGTTCGGCTATCTGGGCTCGTCGATTCTCGGCTTCACCGTGGTGCGCAACTTTGACGATGGCTGGCGATATCTCGCCGTGGCGACTTCATTGCCGGTCGTGATGCTGCTGTGGTGGCGCAGGACGCTGCCCGAGTCGCCCCGCTGGCTGGAAAGCCGGGGGCGGCGCGGCGAAGCGAATCATATCGTGAGCGATATCGAAGCGTGGTTTGCAAGCCGCGGAATTGCGCTGACGCCCGTCGCTTCCCTCGTTGCGATTCCCGCGTCCGCACCCGCAACCGTGAACACCGGCGCGTTGCACAACGTGCTGACGCTGTGGTCGCCACGGCTCGCACGCACGACGGCGGTTAGTTGGCTGATGTGGTTTTCGGTCGCATTCGCGTACTACTCGTTCTTTTCGTGGATCCCGAGCCTGCTGCTCAAGGAAGGGCTCACGATGACGAAAAGCTTCGGCTATTCGATCGCAATCTACGGTGCGCAGATTCCGGGCTATTTCTCGGCGGCGTGGCTCAATGAACGGATCGGCCGCAAGGGAGTCGTGGCGTCGTACATGCTGCTTGGCGGCGTGGCGGCGATCACGCTGGCGTTCTCGCACACGGGCATACAGATCATGGCCGCCGGCATTGCGTTGTCGTTCTTCATGAACGGCGCGTTCGCCGGGGTCTATGCGTACACGCCGGAAGTCTTTCCGACCACTGTGCGCGCGACCGGTACCGGTTCGTCGTCCTCGTTTGGCCGGATCGGTTCGGTGAGCGCGCCAATTCTGGTCGGCCTCGTCTATCCGACGTTGGGTTTCCCCGGTGTGTTCGCGATGACCACGACGGTCCTGCTGATCGGGGCTTGCGTGGTGTTCTTCCTGGGCATCGAGACGCGCAACCGCTCGCTCGAAGACATCGAAGTGGATAGCGCCGACGCGGCGCTGGAGGTACGCGGCACGCTCAACTCCACCGAAATGCGCGGCTGAGCATCCGTCATTTCTCGAACCGGCACACGGACTATGCAAGACGACCTTATCGAGCAGCACGCGCTGGCACTCTCAGACCTCGAACGCCTCGCCAAGGCGCTGCGCGTGAAGGATCAACCCGCCGAAATTTTCCGCGCGGTGCACGCGGTGGCGGCGAGCGCGATCGGGGCGAGGCTGTTCACGATCATGTCCTACGATGCGTGGCAGCACGAAGTCGAGCGCGTCTATACCAACATGCCGGCCGTTTATCCGCTTGGCGGGCGCAAGCAGAAGCGCGGCACCGCGTGGTCGAAACAGATCTTGCAGGACCTCAGGCCGTTCCGTGCGGAAACCGCGCAAGGCATCCGCGACGCGTTCGATGATCACGCGGTGATGACCGCCATGGGGCTCGGATCGATCCTGAACATCCCGATCGCGTACGACGGGGTCTGCGTCGGCACGATGAACATGACCCACATCGAAAGCTGGTACACGCGCAGGCATGAGGAAATCGGCGTGCTGATCGGCAGCTTCCTCGCCCCCGCTTTGCTCAATCTGCAATCGGCTCGCGCCGACGGTCCCACGTCTTACTGACATCAACGACAACTATGGCTTCCACCACACCGTCAACTTTGGCCACGACTTCCGAAGCCCAGGGCCGCTGGCTGCTCGTCTTCATTCTCGGCTACCTCGCGCTGATCGCCGACGGCGCGGATGTGATGATGTACGGCCTGACGCTCACGCGGATCAAGAACGAATTCGGACTGACCAACGTCGAATCAGGCGCACTGGGAAGCTTGACGTTGATCGGCATGGCGATCGGTGGAATCGCGGGCGGTTGGGCGAGCGATCGATTGGGGCGGGTGAGGGTCGTCGCGTGGGCATTGGCGCTTTTTTCGGTGGGCGCCGGCTTGCTGGGGCTCACGCATAACTTCGTGGAATTCGCGGTCGTGCGATTCATCAGTTCGCTCGGCATCGGCTGCATGGTGCTGGTGACCACGCTCGTCGCCGAATACGTGCCGACGCAGCGGCGCTCGCTGATTCTCGGTGCGTTGCAGACGGGCATTTCGTCGGGCTATATCGTCGTCATCGCGTTGAGCAACTGGATCTTGCCGCAGTACGGCTGGCGCACGCTGTACTACGTGTCGGCGCTGCCCGTGCTGCTGGCGCTGGCGATCAAATTCGTGGTGCCCGAACCGGCGAACTGGCGAGCGATCCGTGCGGCCGCCCGCACTAGCGAACGTCGGCTCGTCGACAATCGCTACTATCTGATCTTCAGCAACCGGCAGTCGCGAACCATGTTCATTCTGTGGACCCTGGCCTCGGTGTTCGCGCTTTCTGGGTTTTACGGGTTGAACAACTGGTTGCCGACTTACCTGGAAAAGGAACTGCACGTCAAATTCAACGCGATGGCGGGATACATGATCGGCACGTTCGTGGTGGCATTCGTCGGCAAGATCGTCGCCGGATGGCTCGGCGACCGCTGGAGCCGGCGCGGTGTGTATGTGCTTGGTTGCGTGGGCGCGGCGCTCTTTCTGCCCGTCATCATCTTCTTGCACACGCGCGAGAACATCATTTATCTGATGCTGATGTTCGGCTTTTTGTACGGCGTGCCGCTGGGTACGATCGGCACGTTCATGTCCGAGAGCTTCGCGACTTCCGTCCGCGGCACGGCGGTGGGCGGCTCCTATAACCTCGGCCGCTTCTGTTCGGGCGCGGCGCCGATCGTCATCGGTTATCTGGCTACCCAGTTTTCGATTGGCGCCGGCTTTCTCGTGGTGGGCGGGGTGTTCTTTTTGAGCGGTATCACCGCGCTGTTCGTGCCAGACCGGTTGTACGACACACAGCAGTGAAATGCTTTCGCAGCGCCACGGTTGCATCGACTTGGTGCTTGCGCTTCATTTGGCTCATGCCATTTTCGAGGAAGACGGGCTAGTCAGCAAAGCTCCGCGCAGAAGGACGTTCGCGATGATCAGGCTTTTGAATTCTTGCGGCGTGGATATAAATAAGGTTTCCGAATGAAATTGGGCGACGCCCGGATAGCGCTCAAAAAATTTCTCTTATTCGGTTCGACGCATTGAAGCGACGGACATGATCGTTCCTATGCACGCCCCACAGCATGGACGAACTGCATTCACGGTCCGTCAAGCGGCCTATCGCAAATCGCGGTTGTAGAATGGAAATCCGTACGATCTGCACGAAGACCCGCGTCAAATCGGATTTCCACAAGTGAACAAGCCCGCCTATCCCACCCTCGAAGCACTTCTTGCCGACGTGCGCAATTGCCGCGTATGTGAACGCGATCTGCCGCTGGGTCCGCGGCCCATCGTGCGTGCTGCGGACGAAGCCCGCATCCTCATCGTGGGTCAAGCGCCCGGTGCACGGGTGCACGCGTCGGGAATTGCATGGAGCGACGCCAGCGGCGAGCGCCTGCGCTCCTGGCTCGACGTCGACGTCACGTCGTTTTATGACGAGACGCAGTTCGCCATCATCCCAATGGGGTTCTGCTATCCCGGACGAGGCACTAGCGGCGATAAGCCGCCGCGCCGCGAATGTGCGCAACTGTGGCTGGATAGCCTGCTGGAGAAATTGCATAACGTAGAGTTGACGCTATTGATTGGCCAATACGCGCAGCGCCATTTCCTCGGCGCGCGCCGCAAGCCGTCGCTGACGGAAACAGTGAGGGCATGGGCCGAATACGCGCCAGCCTTCATTCCGTTGCCGCACCCGTCGCCGCGTAATCAGGCATGGTTCAAGCATCACCCATGGTTCGAGAGCGAAGTACTGCCGATGCTGCGGGCAAGGGTGCAAGCAGCCACCGCCGGGGCAGGCGTGAACAGATAAGCCGGATCGGCACATCCTGTGGAGCGGAGGAACGCATGCCGCGTGCGAACAGCAAGAGCGTAAAGATCGTGATCCAGCGAGCCTACGAAGAGCCGGGCCCGGACGACGGTTATCGGGTGCTCGTCGATCGCGTATGGCCGCGCGGTCGCAGTAAGGAGACGCTTAAACTGGACCAGTGGTCGCGTGAGCTTGCGCCGAGCGCGCAACTGCGCGAATGGTTCGGGCACGATCCGAAACGATGGACGGAGTTTCAGCAACGCTATCGCGATGAACTGGATAGCGATGAGATGCGAGCGCGCATGCAGCAACTCACGAGCGATGCGGCCGGTCAGCGGATTACACTCGTCTACGGCGCGAAAGACGAGGAACACAACCAGGCCATCGTGTTGCGGGACGTTCTTTTGCATCTACACAAAGGCTGAGGCCGCGTGCGGCTGGCGAGATTGCATGCATGCCGGTTTGACGCGGCGTGTCGCAAGCCGGCCTCTTGCGGGCCATTTGTGTTCCGCAAAGCAAGAAGCGATGTGGGCTTTTGTCGATGACGCGGCGGCGCTCGTCGTGGGCGTCCGGCGCTTGGCGGAATTCTCAACCTATTGCCGATTGGCATGGGTTCGCGGGGTCGGCGAGGCATTCGCCAATGCCTGATGCCTTGGGCATGAGCCCGGCGAGACCAATAGCGTCCTATAGCGAGACGGATTGGTCAATAGAGAGGTGTGCTCTGTTGATCAATAGCAGTCGCCGCCCGATACTCCAATTACCGTCGCTTCGCTTACCGGGTGATGGCGACGCCGGCCACCGGAGTGAACCTATGCGCCGCGGCTATTCCCCGGTGTGAGTTGGATAGTTAACCGGGTGAGCGTCAGCGGGAACGAAGCGTCTTCCGGTTGGAGTGCAGGGGAGTCCGGCTTGTGGCCGGATGGCGGGCGAGATCGCGGAACTGACGGTCGAACCATGAGCGACACAGAAGGGGGCCTGATATGGCGTATGCTGATCTGGCAGTACTCTGGGGCGTCGGGATTCTTGCGCTGGCCTGCCTGGTCGTGTGCGGGGTCTATCTGTACTGGAGCAGCGAAAAATACCGCCGCCGGAAAAAGCGGTTCGACAAGCAAATGAGCGGCATTCGGGCGACCGGCAAAAACAGGACATCGCTCTCGCTGACCGGGGCAGACATGGGCACACAGCTAAGCCATCGCTGCAAGACCTCGCTCTATCGGGCCGTATTCGACAACACCCACCACGAAAGCATCGTGTTTCTGCTCGCGGCCAGCCGCGACGATGCGCGCGAGCGCGCGGTCGGCGCGCTCGCTGCGATCCACGGCATCGCGGCGCAAAATGTGCGTCTTAGCAACCTCGCGTCGTTTCAGGAAATGATCGACATCGGCATCAGCGAGGATCGGGATTTGCGCGTATTCGAACTGGCCTGGAAGGGGCAGAGTGTCAGCGCATGGGTGGGGCATCCGCTGTTCCTGACCGACGACTGCACGTTGCTAGGCAAATGGGCCGAGTTATACGCGGATCTTGCGCGGGAACTGGCGCTCAGTATGATCGACCGGGCGCGAGGCTGACGCCCGGCAGGGTGTAGAAGTCAATCGTCGCAGCCCGGCTGGACTGGCAGCATGACGCGCCCGGCGACGGGCCGTTGTCGTTTGCTGTACCGACTGTTTGGCAGTAGTCCGCGTAGCCGGCAAGGTCTGCGAGATCGCGGCTGCATCGTGTTGCTGTTCCTGTCGCTGTCGCCCGACGAGAGCGGTGTGGTGCGGATGCCGGTATCGACGCAAGGCCTTCGCGCTTTCTTTGACGCTGTGCGCACACCCCGTGCTGCATGACAGCGCCGGTTTCCACGGCATCCTACGGCAAGTTGACCACGGGATTTCCCGAATGCGCGGCGTTGCCGAAACAGGCGATCGCGCGCCTCAGCCTCGGCCTCAGCGCCAACCAAACCCGCAGACACCCCGAGACACCCACTATCCCAACGACAGCGCACACCCGGCTTGACACGAATATACTCCACGAAGTATATAAGAGGTATGGAATCGACATTTGCCATCATCGCCGAACCAAGCCGCCGCGCGATCCTGAGTCTGCTCGCATCCTCGGAGCAGTCCGTGGGTGAAATCGAGGAGAAGCTGAAGCTCTCGCAGCCCTCGGTTTCGAAGCACCTGCGGGTGCTTCGCGAGGCTGGCTTCGTGGAAGCGCGCGTCGACGCACAGCGGCGTTTGTACCGGATCAAACCGGAGCCGCTGATGGAGATCGACGCATGGCTCGAACCGTTTCGCCGCTACTGGTCGGTTCATGTCGATGCTCTCGAACGCCACCTCGATCAGCTGGAACCTGCACCGCGCCGCAAGGGGAAGAAACCATGAGCAAGCGAGACGAATACATGCCGGGCCCCGCCGCCGGCGCTGAAGTCAGAAAAGACGGCGAAAAATGGACACTCGTTCTGGTTCGCGAGTTGCGCCATTCGCCGCAGAAAGTCTGGAATGCGTTGACGGATCCGGCCAGTCTGCGTGAGTGGGCGCCGTTCGACGCCGACCGGAGTCTCGCCGCTGTCGGACCCGTGAAGCTTTCAACGGTCGGCACGCCGACGCCGCAAGTCTCCGAGACCGAGGTGACACGCGCCGACGCGCCGAAGCTGCTCGAATACCGCTGGGGCGACAACGACATGCGATGGGAACTCGAACCGCTCGGCGACGGCACGCGGCTCACGCTATGGCACAACATCGATCGCGGCTTCATTGCGATGGGCGCAGCCGGCTGGCACATCTGCCTCGATGTGCTCGATCGGCTCGTCGGCGATGAGCCGATCGGGCGTATCGTCGGCGGCGAGGCGATGAAATTCGGCTGGCCTCGCCTGAACGAGGAGTATGCGAAGCGCTTTGGCATCTGAACCTGCAACCCGTGAGACGAACTTCCGGCTCACCAGGCGCGGCGCGGAGAAAGACTTGCTCCGCAATCGGCGCGATGCTGGAAGTCCAGGAGAACAACATGAAAACGTCGGATTCGCCCGAGGGCCGGCCGGCCTCTGAGTTGATCGACAAAAGAATCGCCGATCTCGCGGACTGGCGCGGCGAGACCTTGAGCCGGATGCGCAAGCTCATCAAGGAGGCGGACCCGGATGTCGTCGAGGAGTGGAAATGGATGGGCACGCCCACGTGGTCGCATGATGGGATCATCTGCACCGGTGAGTCGTACAAGTCGGTCGTGAAGCTGACGTTCGCCAAAGGCGCTTCGTTGCAGGACCCGCGCAAGCTGTTCAACTCGAGCCTCGACGGCAACGTCAGGCGCGCAATCGACATCCACGAAGGGGAGCAGGTCGACGCCGGCGCCTTCAAGGCGCTCATCCTCGCCGCGATTGCTGTGAATGCGGCCAACGGAAAGGCGAAGGCGAAGCCAAAGCGGGCGAAGTAGGCGGCGGTACGTGAACGCCTCATGTTGCTCGAAGCGCCATCGCCAATGGCTGCGCTTCGAGCAACGGCATGCGCGCCTACGCCGATGCGCTCAGTCAGAAATCTCGGGTTCGACCAGCTTCGCCAGCTGCATCAGCGACTCCTGCCAGCCGAGGTAGCACATCTCCACGGGAATGACCTCGGGCACGCCCTCCTGCACGATCGTGACCTCGGTTCCGCAGGACACTTGCCGCAATGAAATGGTGACGTGCATCTGGCCGGGCAGGTTCGGGTCGTCGAAGCGGTCCGAGTAGCGGATTTTCTCGAACGGCACCAGTTCCACATATTCGCCGCCGAACGAGTGGCTGTGGCCGGTGCTGAAGTTGCGAAAGGACATCTTGTGGATGCCCCCGACGCGGGCATCCATGTGATGGACCTGACAGGTGAAGCCATAGGGAGGAAGCCACTTCGCGATTGCATCGGGTTCGAGGACGGCGCGATAGATGCGCTCGGGGGTCGCGCGCAAGACTCGATGGAGATGGATGGTTCCGGTAGCCATGGTGTGCTCGCTTTTCACTGAAGAAGTTGTAGATACTTCCACGACGAGTCGACGACCGCGGTATCGACAACGTCGCGACCAGGGAAAACCCAGGGTGCTGATCGGGTTCCCGCGGCGCGATCAACGCCGGTTGCTTGCGCGTTGCTCACCTACGCAGTGAACTGCGCGAGCGATCTTCGACAATCTCATGCCACTGTCGCACTCCTTTTCGGCGGAAGTGGTAGCGTTGACATGTCACAGGAACGCTGCCGATGACGCTGCCAGGCGAGGTTTTCTGGCAGCGGCCCGAACCGCATGAAGGAGACGCCAACATGAACGGCTATCAGGTCACCTTCTTTACCCAACAGGATCGCCGCCATCACGGCAAGCCGCTGGCCGACTGGCTCGTCCATCTCGCCGGCGAACTGGGTCTGCGCGGCGCCACGGTGATACCGGCTTGCGAAGGCATCGGCCACCATCATCGCATTCATTCCGCGCACTTTTTCGAACTGGCGGACCAGCCCCTGTCCGTCGTGATGGCGGTGACGAGCGAAGAAGCCGACCGGTTATTCGAGCGGCTTCGGGCGGAAAGCGTGCACCTGTTCTACGTCAAGATGGCCGTCGAGTTCGGCGTCGTGGGGAATGACGACGGAGACGACGTCAAAAAATCGTAGCGTGCGATCTTGCCGTTGCCACGAACAGGCCCAGAGATCGACGGGCAGCTTCCCGGCTATTTCCGCTGAAGACACGAGGGTCATCGCATGCCGTTCGCGCCGCGCGCCGCTCGGCTAACCACCGGCTGCGCGTCGCAGCGAGCGGCATACCGGCATGCGTGATCTGCATGAAATGATTTTTTGAATGCATTTGTATGGTTGGACAGATTAGGTTCGAATGCGCGATATCGCACATCACGACGGTGACGTTGCGCGTTCCTTTCGAACGCGCAGCGTGTGCGCGCTCAGGCGGCCGAGACTCGCGGATCGAAGTCGAACTCGAGCCGAATCCCACCCGGTTCAAAAATCATCGTGTGCCGCTTTGGGCCAGCCCCCAAGGTTTCTGGCGCAAATTGAACTTCGACACCGGGCCATTTGGACACCTTTGAGAATACGTCCTCGAGCGCTGCTTCACTACCGACGCGCAAGGCCAGGTGATGCAGGCCCACGTTAGTTTTGCGGTCGAATTCCACGCGGCCCGATTGATTCTGTACTTCCCACAGCGTCAGCATCACCTGCCCGTCAGACACGAATGCAGCCGGATAATCCGGCTTCTCTCCAATTTGCGTCCATCCCAGACAACTGATGAAAAAGTCGCGAGTGAGGTTCAGATCGCGAACGGTCAAGCCGATGTGATCGATGCCAAGCGTTAGTGGTTTCGCAGTCATTCGAGCCTCCAGGTTGTGGTGATGATGCTACCGCAGAAGGACGATGTGGATCGATTGCGCGCAGGCGGTGCGATCAGATCGCGATTGATGTAGTTGGGACGCACATTCGCGCCTTGCTAGCCAGTCGTTGCCCGCATTCACGCGCTCTCGGTAAACAATGCCTTGATCGATCTTGGGTTAACCCCGACAACGTTGAAGCATAGACTTCATTCACCGCTTCAAACAACCGAGTTTGTTGCAGGCCATCCAACATTAGTCGAGGTGTTTGCCATGAAGTCAATTATCCGTGCAGCCATTATTGCCAGCGCTCTTGCGATTCCAGTTGCGTCGTTTGCTCAATCGACGGGGCACACGACACGTGCGCAGGTCCGCGCAGAACTCGCGCAACTGGAGAGTGTGGGTTATCACGTCGGTGACGGCGAGCAGACGCACTATCCTGATGCAATCCAGGCCGCCGAAGCGAAGCTGGTAGCGCGCGATGCATCGGCGAGCAGTTACGGTGGCGCGCCGAGCGGTACGTCGCAGTCGGGTAGCCGCGTGTCGGTTGCCGACTGGAATGCAATGTATAGCCGCTGAGTGCGGATAGGCGTGATGGACGGTTGCTATCGCTCCTCGTGCGACCGTCCTGATTCAGGTTATTGGTAGTTGAGCATTGGTACGGCTAGTCGTCGTTCGCCGCGTTTGTGTATAGAACGATGTCCACCCCGTGGATGCTCGTCACGAGTTGCGGCAACGCATTCAGCTTCGCTTCAACTTTGCGCCAGTCGTAGTCTCACCGCCAATAGCTCGCGAGTTTGCGCATCGTTGCGAGTTGCACGCCTTGGGATGCCTTCTGCGGTAGCAAAGCGTTCGCGGGTTTGCTGGAGGACATCTCGGTGGGGCGATACGAGGCCGGTGCGCGTCTCTATTCCGACTCTTTTGCAGGTCACGTCGACGTCCTCGATAGAGTCTGATTTATCGCCGTGGTGGATCGCAATTGCACCGCGTCGCCAACTTGTCGCCGAGCGCTACAGTTCGAATGAACCGGGATCGATCCCGGCGCTGAAGCTGACGGCCACAGCGTAGCGAATGCGGAAACTTCTACCTGGCGGCTTGGTGGAGAGGCGGCACCTGCCGCAACTTCCTGACGACATCGGGCACTGAGCGCGAATTCAGCTTGTGCATCGCTTGCGCCCGTTGGATCTTGACCGTCACCTCACTGAGACACAGGAAGTCGGCGATCTGCCTGTTCAACAGTCCATCGGCAACTAACCTGATCACTTCCCGCTCGCGCGCTGTTAGCGAATCGAATGTTTGACGGATGCCCGCAACGATCCTTTCCTGGCGCTTCGATTCGCTATCCTTTTTTAAGGGCTACGCGGGTATCAAATCTGCTGTTTCCCTTGCATTCAGGACTCGCCCTCCTGGTCGGCTGAGCGCGAGACGGTCGCGCTCGTCATAAGATCAAGGTAGACATTCCAGCCGATGAAATCTACGATGAAATCTATTGTAGGAACGGGTGGATCGAAAGTCGGTCTCGAGAATGTCCATGCGAGTGGACCGCCTGCGCCATGCAGCCGGGGACGCATCAGGACGCGCAGCATCTGCCATACCTTGGTATGGGTCTCCCAACCGAAGAGCAGTTGCCTACCGACGCTATTCGAAGTATGGTTCTTTACGCCCGCTCAAACCATTTTTTCGGCGAAGGCCGCAACGGTATCAACCGAGCAAAGACATTCATTTCGAGAGTGCTCCCCGCGATGCCCCTTCGGACATTCGTCTCAACAAACGGAGACTGACAATGAAGATTTTGATGGTTTTGACTTCGCACAACATGCTTGGAAACACCGGCAAGCCAACCGGCTTCTGGCTTGAAGAGTTCACGGCCCCCTACTATGTCTTTACGGATGCCGGGGCAGAGATCACCGTGGCTTCGGTCAAGGGCGGCCAGCCACCGATCGATCCCAAGAGCGACGAGCCGGGCAACCAGACCGACTCAATGGAACGCTTCAAGAAAGACCCTGCGGCCCAGAAGGTTCTCGCCAATACCGTCAAGCTCTCCGAAGTAACATCGGATGGCTATGATACGGTCTTCTATCCGGGTGGTCATGGCCCGTTGTGGGATCTGGTGGAAGACAGGAAATCGATCGCGCTGATCGAAGCGTTCTATAACGCCGGCAAGCCGGTCGCTGCCGTCTGTCACGCTCCCGCTGTTTTTAAAAACGTCACCTATCAGGGGCAGCCCATCGTCAAGGGAAAGCGCGTCACGGGCTTTTCCAATAGTGAAGAGGAAGCCGTACAACTCACCAAGGTCGTGCCGTTCCTCGTAGAGGACGAACTGATGCGTCTGGGTGGCCTCTATGAAAAAGGCCCCGACTGGTCGGTATATACGATCGTCGACGGGCGGCTGATCACCGGTCAGAACCCGGCCTCATCTGGCCCGACTGCCAGGGAACTGGTCAAGCTCCTGCAGGCCTAGTTCCGTTCTGGCGCGGGATCTTCGGCCCGCGCCACGCGTCAAAGAGCGACGGTCGGCCGACTTCCCACGGGAGTTACACAGCCCAGACGTTCGTAGCCTCGAAAAGAGCGGTCGTCCCTGGCGCCAGTCACTTGCACTCGATTCGCGCGGAGAGCCGCCAATGCTTGTGCCCGGCGACGACGGCGAGGGCCTGCATCGTGCGCTCGGCCAGATCTCCGCTGCGTTTTGCCGGAATTTTCCGCCAGATAGCGGTGCGGACTCAGTCAAGCGCGCTAGGGGATCATCGCAGTCCGAAAGTGCCATGTCACTGGGAGAAGCTTGATGCAAAAACGTGCGTGGCGCTCAGGCAAACGGATGACAGACACGTCGGGACAGGCACCCTGATCGTTCAGGAAATCAAATCGCGCTTGATGGCCGCCGGCCGATAGGATCCGGCGGCCAGTCGCGGGTGGTGCCTGATCGCGCTTAGTGCCCGGCGCTCTGGCCGCCGTCGACGTGCAGGATCTCGCCGGTGACGAACGGGGCGGAGTCGAGATACACGATCGCGTTGACGATATCGCTCATTTCGCCCATATGACCCATCGGATGGAGCGCGCCGAGTGCGGCGTGGGTTTGCGCCGGGTGCATCGGCGACTTGATGATGCCCGGCGCGACCGCGTTGGCGCGAATGCCGCGTTTGGCGTATTCGATCGCGAGGGACCGGGTGGCTGCGTTCAGGCCGCCCTTGGTGAGCGAGGCGAGTACCGAAGGCACGCCGTCGATCGCGTGGTCGGCCAGGGTGGTGGTGATGCTGACGACGTGGCCGCTGGACTGCTTCTCCATTTCAGCGATGGCAAGCTGCGTGATGTAGAAGAAGCCGTTCAGGTTCACGCCCATGACTGCCGCATAGTCTTCGGCGGTGTAGCTGGTAAAAGGCTTGGCGACGAAGATGCCGGCGTTGTTGACGAGCGTGTCGATGCGGCCAAAGCGGGCCACGGCCTCGCTGATCACGCGGCGTGCGGTTTCGGGGTCGGCGATGTCGCCGGCCACGGTCAGGATGTTGGGATCCTCCGATGGCTTGATGCTGCGCGCGGTGGCGACCACGCGATAGTCGAGCTTGCGGAAAGCCTTGACGACTTCTGCGCCGATGCCTTGCGACGCGCCGGTAACGACGATGACCTTTTGTGATGCGCTCATATACAACCTCCGAATCAATTGAGTGGGCTCTGGTGCCGATCGGGCCCGTGGCTCCGATAGGGAGCTAATCTAGGCGCTTTGGCGTCGAGTTCGAATACCCGGCGCGGACAAACAGACTTGCGTGTCAGGAACAAGTCGAGAGGCGCACTGCCCAGAACGTTCGTCTGATTGAATAGGTGTCTCGACGAAATGGACGACTGCGCGACTGCCGTTTGAGCGCGTGTCAATGCAGTCCGCTAGCGCGTTGGTTCCACAAGAGACGTGATGTTCTTGGTCGATCCCGATTGGCGAAGAGAGGGGGCACGACAACAATGGACGCCCGTCCACCGACGCGCTTGGCGTTGTGCGCAAAAAGCTAGCCGACCTGAACGATGAGATCGATGCGTGGGAATCAGTCTCGAAGTCGACCGATTTCTCATGACCGGGCATGCGCATGGTTGCCTTGCCTGCCTCGAGACAAGCGATCGCGATGCCGGGCGATGTCCGTGACCTTGGTTACACGGTGTAAAAAGTGAATTGACTCTAGCCAGGTTTGCGGCATCACGGTTTGGTCCTATAGTCCCTCCCAACAGACGCCATTCGGTGGCGTATCAGGTATTTCATGCGACGGCAGTCGTTTCGCCTCGTTTGAGGATTGAAAAATGGCAAGCGCAAAACGCACTGTCGTTACTACGGGTGCATCGAGACCGGAACGACGGGCCTGCGCGACAGGGCAATTTAAACGGAAGTGGCAATGAAACTCATATTTGTAGGCGATCCAATGTGCTCCTGGTGCTACGGCTTCCACAAGGAGATGACGACAATTGTAGAGGCCATGCCCGACCTTGAAGTTCAGGTTGTGCTGGGTGGCCTGGCCGCAGGTTCCACAAAAGTTCTGGACGACGCGGGCAAGCAGTTCCGCCTCACGCATTGGGCTCGCGTCGAACAACTGAGCGGGGCGCAATTCAATCGTGAAGCGTTGCTCGCGAGGAAGAACTTCGTCTATGACACGGAGCCCGTCTGCCGCGCCGTGGTAACGGCCCGTCTGCTCGAGCCTTCGGCCGATCTGTTGAAGGTCTTCGGCGCGTTCCAGCGGGCGTTCTACATGGATGGAGCCGACACCACTGACGGTGAGGTTCTGGCGGAGATCGGAGCGTCGGCGTTGCAGGCTGCAGGGTTTGAGGTCAATGCGAAAGCGTTTCTTGCAGTCTGGGCCTCGGACGAAGCGATACAGGCGACTCATGCGGATTTCGCGCTAACCCGCGAGTTGCGCGTGTCGGGCTTCCCATCGCTATTTGTCGAGCTGGACGGGAAGATTGGGCAGCTCAGCTCGGGCTACGCTACGGCGGCCAGCGTTCAACAGACGCTCCTGCGCCTCGCCGCTTGAGCGAATCAGCTGAGGTGGGTCCGTAGGCATGTCGCAGAAGAAAGCGATTGTGCCGATCGGTGGTCGCGGACTCGCGGGCGCACGCGTCTGCACGGGTGTCCACAGAAGCAAGGTGGCTCATCCCGCAAGTGTTGCTGTGCAAAAGCGCTTTTCCCAAGCCCGCATTCAATTCACCTCTGGATGCCCATAACATGGCTCCCGGCAACGCCGAGGCGGAGATAGTGGACACGTTCCGCAACATGAAGATTTTCGTCGAAGTGGCCGAGGCGGGAAGCTTTACGGCGGCTGCCAATCAACTGGGTAACACAACTGGCTATGTGTCCCGGTCGATTTCCGAACTCGAATCTCATCTGCGTACCCGCTTGCTCAACCGCACGACGCGGCGCATCGCACTGACAGAGGCAGGCGAGCGGTATCTGCAACGGTGCTATGCGATCACCGCGTCGGTTGCGGAGGCAGAGGCTGAGGCATCGAACGCGCATGCGCAGCCTGTGGGAACGCTGCGAGTCCACGCGTTGACGAGCCTGGGGCAAAACTATGTGGTCCCCGCGGTTGCGGCCTACCAGGAGCGTTATCCCGCAGTAACCGTGGATCTCACGCTCTCGCAGAACGTTCCCGACCTGCTGGAAGAGGACTACGACGTGGCCTTGCGGGTCACCTCGGGGGAGCTGCCCGACTCGGCCTACATCTCGCGGCGGCTCGGCACGTTCTACAGCATTCTGTGTGCGTCTCCAAAGTATCTCGAGATTCACGGTATGCCGCAGACAATTGACGATTTATCGAATCACACCTGTCTTCAGGTCGCCATGCCGATTTTTCCGGCGGACCGCTGGCATCTGGAAGATGTGAGCGGAGAGCACGAATTCGTGCTGCCTGATGGTCGCTTCAAGGTGAACGTCCCTGATGCCATGGCGGTTGCGGTGCTGGAAGGAATGGGCATTGGCGCGTTACCGACGTTCACGGTGCGGTCCCTGCTGGGCTCGGGCTCGCTGAAACGCGTGCTGCCGGACTATCAGCTGCAAACGCTGAATGTTTTCGCGCTGTATGCGTCGCGTCAGTATCTCGACGCGAAGATCAAAACATGGATCGAATTCTTGCGCGACTGGACGGATGGCGCCCTAAGCACCGACGGTCTGGCGATAGAACATACCTCGAACGGCTGAGGCGTGGTGCCCAGGAAGCGCCGTCGAGGTAGCCGCACTGATCACTGCAACGGGTACTTTTCCCGCACGAGATGACCGATCCCCATGCGGTTGAGAATGGCAAGGGGACACAGAAAGGTGACGCGCACGGTGCCGGGTAGCCGGGTGATTTCGATCGAACCTGTGATGGTCGCGCGATTGAGCACTTCTTCGTAGCTTAGCCCGGTAACGGCAGTGGCACGGCGCAGACCGTTTTCGGTGGCGACGTTGAGGTTCACACCGCTATCGATAAAAGTGATCGGGCCGCTCTTCTCCACTTCATGCTGACCCCAGCGCGCGGGCAACTCGGCCACTTTCTGCCGCTGTGCCGCGTTCATGGGGCGCGCCATCGGTGGCAGATCGTCCACGACCTTCGATCGTCAGGCCCTCGATCACCCCACGGTCAGCTCGGTTTCCCCGGGCACGTCGGTGGCGTGCCCCGCGATCTCGCCGTTGCTCTGCTGCGCGTGCATGTCACCCATGGATACGCCCGCTCCTGGAACCTTGACCGGGCAGATCAGAATGCATCTCTCGCGCACGGAGTTCGTGTCCATATGCCCGTCTGTCTTCGGGGCATGTAACGCTTCGGTACTCGATGCATATCGATGCGGCGCCCCGACCAGGTACTGACCGAAATCCGCACAGTTGCAGGGGGGACGGGGGCTATCTGCGAAACCGAAAAACGTATGCATCCCCTTCGCTTGATATTCATTTCGAACGGTGCGAACCTGCGCTATCGGCCTGCGTATCGAACGCGTTGCTATCGCGACGCCGGCACTGATGCGGTGTTCTGGGCAGATGTCTTCGGAAGACCTGAACGCCAATCTTCAACTGCGAATCAGCTCGCCGCACCGGCTGACAGGCAATCTACCCTGAGACTTTCGCAACATGAATTCACCTACCACTGCACAACGCATCGGACAGTTCGCTTTTGACGCGCACGCCAGTCATCTCACGCCGCGGTCCCGGACTGTATTCAAGCGAAACATTCTCGATAGTCTGGGCTGCGCGATCGGCGCGCTGCCAGGCAAGCCGTTCAAGGCGCTTCGCGAGCAGTTTGACGAGTACGGGCGCTCCGGTTCGTGCACCCTGATTGGCGGTGGTACCTCGTCGCCCGATCAGGCCGCGTTGTACAACTCGGGCCTCGTGCGCTATGTCGATCTGCTCGACAGCTACATGTCGCCGGGCGGCCTCTGTCACCCCAGTGACAATTTCGGCACGATCCTCGCTGCCGCCGATCATGCGTCGGCAAGCGGCGAGGAGTTCATGCTCGCACTTGCCGTGGCGTACGAGATCGCCTGCCGCATCACCGCGATCGTTCCGGTCATGGCGAAAGGGTTCAATCACGCGATCCAGCTGGCGATCTCGTCGGCCGCGGGTTCGGGCAAGCTATTCGGTCTCAATGCTGAGCAGATCGGGCATGCGGTAGCGATTGCGACGGTCGACAACATCTCGCTGACCTGCGTCCATTCAGAACCCGTATCGCAATGGAAGGGATTCTCACCGGGCATTACCGGCATGCGCGCGATCTATTCGGCCTCCCTCGCCAAGCGTGGCTTCACGGGACCGCTTCGTCTGTTCGAAGGGCCCAACGGGCTGGTGCGCATGTTCGATCAGCAGCTCGAAGTGGACTGGGGTGACCACAGGCTGGAGGTCATTCATGAGACGGTGATGAAAAAGTATTGCTCGCTGATTCATGGTCAGCCGGTGCTCGAGGCGACGCTCGATCTGAAGCGCCGCAATGGGGTGAAGAGCGAAGAGGTCGAGGAGGTCGTGTGCGACATCTTCCAGACCGGCTTCGATATTGCGGGAGGGGGCGGCTTCGGCCCGAAGGACGATCCGCAGACCAAGGAGCAGGCCGACTACAACCTCAAGTACCTGATCGCGGCGGCGCTGCTCGATGACGAGGTGGGGCCCGCTCAGCTCGAACCGGAACGCATCCAGGCGGCTGACGCGCAGGACCTGCTCAAGAAAGTAACGGTGCGGCCGGACGCCGCATTCAGCGCGCAATATCCGCACGCGTTGAACACCAGGGTGACGATCCGATGCAAGGGTGGGCGGATCTTCTCAAAGGAACATGTCGGCTTCGAAGGTGGGCTGGAGAATCCGCTCACATGGGAGCGGACGGTCGAGAAATTCCACTGGCTGAGCGAGCCATACGCGGATGAAGCGCTTCGAGGCCAGATTATCGATCTGGTCTCCACACTGGATGAACACCCGATTAAGGAGTTGATGCAACTCCTGGCGAAGGTCGGTCCAGAACCACGATATCCGGCGAAACATCCGGGAATTCAATAGCCACGAAGGTTCTTGGGATGAGGTGCATCGCGCATCCGATCGGACGACTAGCGATGGTGCGAAACATTGGATACCTTACCGTACGCAGCGGCGGCGTCCCTGGGCGCTTGAGTCATGGCGCACCCGTTCGGCGCGCTTAACGTATTGCTACCGACGTGGCGTCCTGTCCAGTGAAAGTGAAACGTCACATTTCGATCCGTAAGGAGCGCGACCGTGCCGGTTAGCCAGGTTGATCCGTGGGTTCAGACGATACGACTGTTATCGTCGGGATCACGATACCCGGATGCCAGAGCTGATACGACGCCCGTGGCAAATCGCGCAAGCCGTTATAGACAAGCCAAGTGTAAATACGCCTGGAAAGCGCGACTGCTAGCGCGGATCGACGAGATCCTGGGGCCCCCGCGGGTCATCTTCTCCTTCTATAACCGAACGATGGCACCGCAGGACCACGGCTGCGCGAACGCCGCTCTATTTCAACCCTCGCTGCTTGCGATATACGTCAGTCGGTAGACCGCCCCAGCCCCAGTTCTCCGTTTCCACCTCCTGGATGACCACAAAGGTTGCTTCGAGCGGCTTTTTCAGCACGTCGAGCAGCAGGTGGCTGACGCCCTTGATGAGTTCGGCTTTTTCTTCTGCGGTGACCGAGTCGACGCCCGGCTTGGTGCCCTCGCGGGTCACCTGGATCGTGACGATTGGCATGGCGTTCTCCTTGATCGAAGTTGACGAGCCGGCCGCCAGCTGGCGGCGGCGTCCGGTCGTGTGGGATGGTCGCTGGTATTGCCTGATCGCGCTTAGTGCCCGGCGCTCTGGCCGCCGTCGACGTGCAGGATCTCGCCGGTGACGAACGGGGCGGAGTCGAGATACACGATCGCGTTGACGATATCGCTCATTTCGCCCATATGACCCATCGGATGGAGCGCGCCGAGTGCGGCGTGGGTTTGCGCCGGGTGCATCGGCGACTTGATGATGCCCGGCGCGACTGCGTTGGCGCGAATGCCGCGTTTGGCGTATTCGATCGCGAGGGACCGGGTGGCTGCGTTCAGGCCGCCCTTGGTGAGCGAGGCGAGTACCGAAGGCACGCCGTCGATCGCGTGGTCGGCCAGGGTGGTGGTGATGCTGACGACGTGGCCGCTGGACTGCTTCTCCATTTCAGCGATGGCAAGCTGCGTGATGTAGAAGAAGCCGTTCAGGTTCACGCCCATGACTGCCGCATAGTCTTCGGCGGTGTAGCTGGTAAAAGGCTTGGCGACGAAGATGCCGGCGTTGTTGACGAGCGTGTCGATGCGGCCAAAGCGGGCCACGGCCTCGCTGATCACGCGGCGTGCGGTTTCGGGGTCGGCGATGTCGCCGGCCACGGTCAGGATGTTGGGATCCTCCGATGGCTTGATGCTGCGCGCGGTGGCGACCACGCGATAGTCGAGCTTGCGGACAGCCTTGACGACTTCTGCGCCGATGCCTTGCGACGCGCCGGTAACGACGATGACCTTTTGTGATGCGCTCATATACAACCTCCGAATCAATTGAGTGGGCTCTGGTGCCGATCGGGCCCGTGGCTCCGATAGGGAGCTAATCTAGGCGCTTTGGCGTCGAGTTCGAATACCCGCCAGGGACAAACACTTGTGATTCGGAGGAACAAGTCAGGCGCGACGGGCGCGCACGCGTACTTCGCGGCCATCATCACGGCCGAACTGGACTTGCCGCCTTCGTGCACGCATAGTCGAGCACGCCAGGAATAGGTTGATCGCTCTCAATCAACGTCGGATGCGCCACCACACACATCTTCTTGATCCGCGGCGCGCGCAGCAGAATGCCGCGTCAATGAAGATTGTTCTGACTGGCGTATGTTGACTCCCACCCGCCGCCAAGCACCTTGCAAAGCGTAATCAGGTTGGCGGCGGCGTTCGCCTTGCTTTGCTCAAGGTTGCTCTGCGCATCGAGCAACTGTCTCTGCACGTTAAGTACGTCGAGAAAGTCGACCGCGCCCGCCTTGTACCGTTGCCGCGCAATCGACAGCGCGCGCTGGTTCAGGCTAACGACCGTCGTCAGGCGATCGCGCCGCCGCTGTTCGGCGTCATAGACGATGAGTGCATCGTCCACCTCTCGCCAGGCCTCGAGTACGGTACGTTTGTAGACAATCGCAGCCTCCTGCTGTTGCGCTTCGCGCAATTGAAGCGTCCCCTTGAGGCGTCCGCCTTCGAATATGGGAAGCGTGATCGACGGTCCGACGACAAACTGGCCGGACGCCCAGTCGGCGAGATTCGTGAGCTGAAGGCTCTGGAACCCAGCGCTGCCGTTCAGCGATATGCGTGGGTAGAAGTCGGCCTTCGCCATGCCGATCGCCGCCGTGGCTGCGTGCAGTTGAGCCTCGGCTTTTCGGATGTCGGGGCGGCGCTGCACCAGTTCCGACGGAACGCCGATGGGCACCTGGTCAGGCAGTGCCGGAACATCGCGGGGCTCGGCGAGCATCTGTTGTAATGCGCCGGGTTCCTTCGCCAGTAGTACGCCGATCGCATTGATCGTGGTTTCGCTACGCGACTCGAACGTCGGGATCAGGCTCTCGATCGACTCAGCCTGCGCGGAAGCGTTGTCCACGTCCAGATTCGTAGTAACGCCTTCACGTACCCGCGTTTCCGTGAGCTTCGTTGCGTCGCGGGCGATTTCCAGGTTCTGTCGTGCAATCTTAAGCAAAGCCTGCGTGTCACGCAGCTGAACGTAGTCTCGCGCGAGTTCAGCGCGCGCCGACAACAGAACTGCGTTGCGGTCCTCGTATGAGGCATCGGACAAAGCGGTCGCGGCCTCGACACCGCGTCGAGCCCGTCCCCAGATGTCGAGTTCCCAGGATGCATCGAAACCGAACTGATAGAGGTTGTAAGCCGGCGAGCCCTTGGAGCCCGGCAACGGCGCCACGCCGAGCGGCGCGGCGCCCGATGCCGACTGCGGCTGACTTCCCGTCGGGGTGACACCAAGCAACGAGAGGATGCCGTTCGGACTTCCGCGCTCGCGGTAATAGGATGCGGCGCCGTCCAGCGTGGGATATTCTTCTGCACCGGCAATGCGTTGCTCCGCACGGCTTTGCCGCAGACGCGCCGACGCTGCCGCGACGTCGAGGTTCGCATCGGTCAGTTGTTGTTCCAGTGAGTCCAGCATGGGATCGTTGAACAGCGTCCACCATTGCGGACTGAATTCGGATTCGACTGCTTTGCTTGATGCTTGCGCGGACTGGGTGCGATTAAACACTTCAGGCGTACTCGTCTGCGGACGTTCGAAGTTCGGGCCGACCAGACAGCCCGTGAGCGCAAAACAGAGCAATACCGCGAGCACCTGCGTGCGGACGGAGAATTTGCTCGCATTCATTTCGCGTCTGCTCCTGCGATCCGCGTATCGGCACGCTTGCCGACGGCGACCTCTGTTTCGACCGACAACCCCACGCTCAACGCGGACGCAGCCTGTTGTCCCGGGTCGATGGTGATCTTGACAGGGACGCGCTGGACGACCTTGGTGAAGTTGCCCGTTGCGTTGTCGGGCGCGATAGGTGCGAAGCTCACGCCTGTCGCGGGCGAAAGACTATCGACATGCCCGTGAATCGTCACGCCCGGAAAGCTGTCGACTTTGATCCGCACGGTGTCGCCGGGTCGCATCCTGGCGAGCTGGTTTTCCTGAAAGTTGGCGACGACATAGGCCTCAGACAGCGGGACAATCGCGAGCAGTGGCGTGCCCGTTGTCACGAATGCGCCGACCCGCGCCGAACGTCTGCCAACCTTGCCGTCGATGGGCGCGCGGATCTCCGTATAGGACAGATTGAGCTTCGCCTGCTCAAGAGCGGCCTCGGCGTGGGCCAACGCGCCCGCCGCCTTGTCGCGCTGGGTACGCAGAACGTCGAGGTTCTGCCTGGTCGCAACAAGTGCAGCCCGGTTGCGGGCCTGCTGCGCGAGTTCCTCGGCCAGCGCGCTCGAAGCATGCTGTTGCTCCTGGGTTGTTCCTGCGCCCGCTTCCGAGAGATTCCGGTAGCGTGAGGCGTTCTCTCGCGCAAACTCGAGCGTCGCGTCATCTGCGCGTAGCGTGGCGCGCGCCTGGTCGACAAGCGCGGGTTGCCGCGCGATCTCGGCGTCGTAGTTCGCAACCGATGCCTTGGCTGCCGCCACGTCGGCTTGTGCACTCATCAATGCGGCGCGGAAATCGCGGTCGTCGATACGCACCATTAACTGTCCGGTTTTTACCTGCTGGTTGTCCTCGACGAGTACCTCTGAAAGCTGGCCGGCAACACGCGGCGCTATCAGCGTGAAATCGGCCGTCACATAGGCATCATTGGTGGTCTCGCTATTTGGGTTGTCAAATAGCCTGATGCCAGCCCATATGGCGACGGCGAGTATGACCACATACGCGGCAAGACGAATTGTTTTGGGCGGCAGTCGAGTGACAAATGACATAGATATCATCGCTTAGCGGGAAGAGGGCGGCGTAGTGCTCCATGGGGGATAAATACGCACGGGTAACACCGGAATAACCAGAAGAAAGGCGACGGCGATACCTGCCATGACGCGATAGAGATCGGCCGATGTGAGTACTACGGCCTGCTCGTGGATCCGGTGTGCGAGTTCACCGAGACCGTGAACTGCATCAATACTTTGGCTCGTAACCAACGCGTTATTGCCTAAGCGGTCCACGAGCATGCTCGAATGAAAATGCTCGCGCGCAGTACCCAATCCTTCAATGAGGCCGGTTGCCGCAGCACCAGACAATGTTTTGACCGTGTTGAACATGGCTGAAGCAAACGGACCATCCGTTGGCGGCAAGCCAGTCGTGACGCCCATCAGGATCCCCATGATCACCATCGGTTGCGCCAGGATCTGTAGCGACTGGAGCCAGTAGAAATTCTCGCGAACCCAATCGGAGGTCACGAAACTCCCTAAAAAGCACGTGGTGGCCATCAGGGAAAATCCAATGGCCATGACCCAGCGGTGGTCAACCTGCCGAAGGTTCAGGAGGGCGGCCGTCGCAGGCAGCGTAATCAACAGCGGAATGGCAAGCAGCAAAGACAGCGGCGTAGTTTGCAGCGGTCTGTAACCGTGAATTTGCGCGAGATATTGGCCGGGTATGGCGGCAACGCCCACCAGCAGCGTAACCGCGCCTACCAGTGTCAGAAGCCCGTGCGTGAAGTTTCTGCGGGCAAGCAGTTGAAGCTTGAAAAACGGCAGTGGATGAAACCACTCGTTGATAAGGAACGCCACAAACAACAGCGCTCCGCCACAAAACATCGTGGAGATGAACGTGGAATTCAGCCAGTCAAGGCGATCACCCTGTAGAAGACCAATGACGAGCATGGCTATCGCGGGGTATCCCAGTATGAGGCCGCTCCAGTTAAATGAACGGAACCGTTCGAGTTTGAGCGGATCTGCCGGAAGCCCCTGCTGGATCGCCACGCAGCATACGATGCCAAGCGGCAAGATTTGCCAGAATGCCATTTGCCAGCTGACGTATTCCGTCCATAGGGCTGCGAGAGGCGTGCCGAGCGCCGGTCCGAAGGTCGCGGTGAGTGCGTATCCCGCGAGTCCATATAACTTGACTTTCGGGGGGAGATATCGAAGCGCTACGATAATCAACATCGGCGGCAGACATCCGCCGGCTACGCCCTGCAGCGCACGTAACACATAGAGCGTAAGCAGGTTCGGCGCAAAGGGGCAGAGGAATCCAAGCAACATCACGGCCAGCACGGCGCCGATCGTAAATCGCTTCAGCGTGAACGTCACTCCAAACCACGGAGCGAATGCCATCGTGGCCACGTTCGTAGCCTCGAAGAGCGTGGTCAGCCAGGTCCCATCGTCATTTCCAATCGAGAACGCGCCGCGAATATCAGCTAGCGCCACTGCGGTGACCTGTTCGTTCAATATTGCCAGTAGCGACGCCAGCAGCATTCCGATCAGGCCGATAGCGAGGCGAAGTGGCAGCTCGGCTTCTGTGGACGGTTTCTGTACAGGAGTCTCTGTCTCCGGTACAGAAGCCGGCGCCGACAATTGCGCGAGCTTCGGTTCTGCCGTTCCAGTTGTCCGTGGCTTGGCGGGGTTCATAAGCGTCTGCGACGCTACCAGTGTTTAATGGGGTATTGGATCGGGAAGTCTTCCTCTCACGCGCAGTGCTCGCGGAGATCACGGATGCGCCGCGAAAGAACTTGGTCCAATAACCCTATGGTTTTTCCCACAGTCGTTCGAACCGGTTCACTCACGTATCGCTGCCGCGCAATGGCTTCATCTCATTCTAGGAGACGGGTCCGCTTTCTTACAGCTAACAAAGTTTTCGCGTACTAGTCCATACCATCACAAATCTGGTCAATGTCACCACCGCTACAGGGACAACGCGTCCACCAGGAAATGATCGTTTTCCATTCGGGTAACAGACTGCGTACCGCCGAACGGGCAGTGGGTGCAATCAAGATGCGCACCCACTGACGCCGATGAGTCGGTTCGCAGAGTAATGAGGCATACGAATTGTAATGATGCGTTTGCAGGACTCCAGTTGCTCGGGCGCGAATGACCCACCCGAGCGGTGACCGCGTTTACATGTTGTCAGAAAGCGGCGCAGTGGAAGCAGCATTGCAATGGCGCGGATGCAGCCTACCTTGGCCCATACACAGGGCGGCTTCCAAGCCGAAGTGCAACGGCTTAGTGGAGGAGGGTTGATGATGTATGTGTCAGGGCGTCGAGCATGCGTGCGAAGACCTCAAGTGGCGACTGAAAGGCGTGGCTAGGTCGTGGCCTGCTGTTCAGGTTGTCGGCGATGTCGTCGAGCTCATCCTGGCTGTAGACAGACATGCCGGGCATGGACCGTTTTAATAGGCAATGACCTTCCTGTTCGCAGAACGAAGAACGAAGAACGAAGCGAACTGGATATCGCCATCCGGACGGATTCGTCATCGTCCGCCACCCCAACAACTGCAGAAGAGCGCTTTGATTTCATCCCGAATCCGCAGGCCATCGAAATGATTCAGAAAGGTTGAATCCTCTGGACAAGTTACAGGCCTACAGAAAGGGAGACAATAAGACCTTCGAACGATTCTAGTGACAGTTCGTATGAACCGGGATCGCTCCCGGAATGTTGCTCAAGCGGTTGGCGGGCACGTATCCGGCCGTGCCCGCACCGACTATCACGCAATCAGACTCGCCTTTCGGAATCGTTCGCTAATTCATACCGTGGACGTCATCGGATGAAGGGGAGACGCGGCAACGCCCGGGTCGGCTTACCTGGCCACGGGCATCGCGAATTCCGCACCTTTGGAGATGCTATCGGGCCAGCGCTGCATGACACTCTTATAACGCGTGTAAAAGCGCACAGCTTCCTCGCCGTACGCGTGATGATCGCCGAACAGCGATCGCTTCCAGCCCCCGAACGAATGCCACGCCGACGGCACCGGACTCGGCACGTTGATGCCCACCATGCCCACCTGAATCTGCCGGGAGAATGCGCGCGCCGCACTGCCGTCGGATGTGAAAAGCGATACGCAGTTCCCCAGTTCGTGCGCATTGACGAGCGCTATCGCACTCGCAAGATCAGGCACGCGGACAACCGACAGCACCGGCCCAAAAATCTCTTCCCGATAGATGCGCATATCAGGCTTCACGTCGTCGAAGAGCGAGCCGCCGAGAAAGAAGCCCGCTTCGTGGCCGGCCACGGTATGGCCGCGACCATCGACGACGAGCCTTGCACCCGCCGCGACGCCCGCCTCGATATAGCCCAACACCTTGGCGCGATGCGTGTCGCTGATGAGCGGCCCCATGTCCAGATCGGGCTCCATGCCGTCGCCGATCCTGAGCGAACGCACGCGCGGTGCGAGACGCTCGATCAGTTCATCGCCGACACTCCCCACCGCCACCACGACTGAGGTCGCCATACAGCGCTCGCCGGCCGAGCCATACGCCGAGTTGATCACCGCTTCGACCGTTTGATTCAGATTGGCGTCGGGCATGACAACGAGATGGTTTTTCGCGCTGCCCAACGCCTGCACGCGCTTGCCACGTTTGGCGCTTTCGCTGTAGATGTATTCGGCCACCGGCGTGGAGGCGACGGCAGATATCGCGGCCACATCGGGGTGCCCCATCAACGCATCGACAACCGCCTTGCTGCCATGCACGACATTGAACACACCTTTGGGAAAGCCCGCCTCGATGAACAGTTCGGCAAGCCGGATCGATGCCGACGGCGTGCGCTCCGAGGGTTTGAGTATGAACGTGTTGCCGGTCGCAGCCGCCATCACGAACATCCAGCACGGCACCACCACCGGGAAATTGAACGGCGTAACGCCCACGGCCACGCCGACTGGCTGACGCAGGTTCCACGCGTCCATGCCGCCGACGCTCTGATCGGTGAAGTCGGTCTTGAGCAGGTTCGGAATGCCGCACGCGAATTCGACTATTTCAATACCGCGCACCACCTCGCCCTTTGCATCTTCAAACAGCTTGCCGTGGTCGCGCGTAATGAGCTCCGCGAGTTCGTCGGCATGCGCTTCAAGCAGTTCCTTGAACTTGAACATCAAGCGAGCGCGCTTGAGAGGCGCGGTTTCGCTCCAGGCAGGGAATGCGGCTTTCGCAGCGGCGACGGCGGCGTCGACTTCAGCTACGTTTGCGACCGGCACGCGGGCCGACACCCGGCCTTGCGCCGGATCGAATACGTCGGCGAACTGCCCGCTCGCACCAGCGGCGCGTTGACCGTCGATGAAATGACTTAGCTCGCGCACAGCACTTTGATTAGCTTGGTTCATACGTCCTTCCTATTGGGTTCACCCGCGCGTCGGCATTGACAGTCCTGATCGCAGGTTCACTAGTTGCAACATCGTCAAAGCGAATTTGACTCATCATCAGGGATTCACTTTGCTTCCTCCGGGAAGTAGCAAACGCCGACGGCGAAAACGATGACATTAGCGCTATCCAGACGGCGTCAACTTCTGCAAGACCCAGTGGCTTCCGCCATCAGGTTCCTGCTTGCCACGATCAACGATTCCGTGACAAGCGGTGAGGTCAGTTTATGCAGAATGGGGCATCAGTGACACTCTAGTTGCGACGGCTTAGGGACACTTTCTGTTCTTTTTCGGCCATACGGTCAAAGTCCTCCGCAAGACAGTCGTGTAGATCTGCATCGTGGATCTGATGGGTAACAGTCACCAGGATTGCTGAATGAAAGGATCGCGTCGAACGGGCGCTGCTGCGATTGCAGTGTCCCGGGAATGCGCTTTCGACCGAACACGTTGAGTCGTTAGACGGTTTGCCAAGGCGCGGTGGTTACACGCAGGAACAAGTGAAATTCCGCGAACCCAGATGATCTTGCGCCCGTTCCGCAGAATACGAGTCACGCACTGGGTACGATTGAATCATGCCGGTGCTGGTAAATGTCGTCAGGTGCCCGATCTGGCCCTTCGCTCGATGCACAAACACATATTCGGCGACATTACGTTCCAATGCGCCCGCTGCTCGGCTTGTCGGGCGAAGCCTGTTCAATTGCCGTACGCCGGCCGCAGTGACACCAGGCTCCATCCCTGCGATCGACTGACTGTCCGCAATCAAAAAGCCGACGGTCAGGTTCCG
Organism: Paraburkholderia panacisoli; assembly: GCF_008369935.1. GTDB lineage: Bacteria > Pseudomonadota > Gammaproteobacteria > Burkholderiales > Burkholderiaceae > Paraburkholderia > Paraburkholderia panacisoli. Next base: position 87,956 of record NZ_VTUZ01000039.1, read on the forward strand.
AAAACGCACTTCCCACGATCAGACTATCCGTCACGTTCCGGAACCCCGCCCAGCAATTCATTTGCTACACTTGACCAAGATGCAGACCTGTTTGGCCCACGGTTTGATCCTGATGACTGCGGCTGAGTGAATCAACGCGAGTCGATCTGTCGGCTTCAACTTCCGCACATTCAACACCAATCCGGCCCAGGAGAGAAGGGCTTCACGTCCACCGATCTGCCCGCTTGGGTTGTCGAGGCGACTCTGGCCTCTTTTCCAAAGCTACGAAGTCGCAGCTGCCGGTGAAGGGCACTTCACATTCCTTTACTGTAAGTAACGAGACTCGGTGGAAGCAGTTCACGAATTCGTTCGCCGGGAATTCGCTATGAAGCGGTTAGCCGACTCGAATACGTTGACGTTTTTCTGTTCATGGACCTCGGGCGCCAGAATTGCAGCCCGAGGCGTCGGTGCTTTGTCGCAGGACATGAAGTAGTGCGGAGGTGTCGTCATGATTGATTCTTTCGATTTCCGGAGCAAAAAGTTACAGCTTAATCACGGAGGCGGGCGTATGCCCGCGCTCGGATTTGGCACGTTGATTCCCGATGGAGCTACTACTGTCAGTGCTACCAAAGCCGCGCTGGAGACCGGATATCGTCACATCGATTGTGCCGAGCGATATCGGAACGAACGTGAGGTGGGCGAGTCTCTGCGGGTAGGACTTGCTGCGGGAGGGATTGCGCGCGAAGACGTCTTTGTGACCACAAAAATGTGGAATAACAATCATCGGCCCGAGCGTGTCGAACCGGCTTTCGAGGCGAGTCTTGGCAGGCTTGGACTCGACTATCTTGATCTCTATTTAATACACACTCCGTTCGCGTTTCAGCCAGGGGATGAGCAGGACCCGCGCGATGAAAACGGCGATGTCATCTACGATAAAGGGGTGACTTTGCTCGACACGTGGAGGGCGATGGAAGATCTCGTCGATCAAGGTAAATGCCGCGCCATTGGACTGTCTGACATCCTCCTGAACGAATTGCGGCCCCTCTACGAAGCGGCGAGAATCAAGCCTTCGGTGGTGCAGGTCGAAGCACATCCGTATCTTCCAGAAACCGAACTTCTGGAATTCTGCAAGGAGAAAGACATCGTGTTTCTGGCCTTTGCGCCGCTGGGTCATGGAATCAGGCCCGGGCCGCTTGAGGACCCGGTCGTCTCCCGGATTGCCGAGGAAATTGGCAAGACGCCAGCACAGGTACTGCTTGCCTGGGCGGTGCAGCGTGGCGGGGCGTTACTGACTACCCCCAAAACTGCGGCACGCGCGCGGGAGAATTTCGACATCTCTGCCCTTCCGGTTGACGCGTTTGACGAGATCAATCGGATTCAGATCAGGCGGAGATTCAACGACGTCGTCAAAACCGGCAGCGGGGGCTTCCTCTCCGCAACGTAAGCGATGGTGAAACGTGGACCGTGTGAGGAGGTAGGTGATGCAGGAAGCCAATATCCGCGAAGCTCTGGATGCACACTGGCACGCGTCGGCGGCCGGGGATCTCGACGTGGAACATGACATCTACGATGACAATGCCATCTGCGATTATCCCCAATCAGGCGAGCGGATCATTGGACGGAGCAATTTGCAGGCGTTGCGGAGTCATCATCCGGATAAGCCATCGGGTTTCAATGTCCAGCGAATTCAAGGGGAAGGTGATCTCTGGATCACGGAATATACGATTGACTATAAGGGACGAGTGACGTGTGTGGTGGGCGTCATGGAATTTCGCGCCGGCAAGGTTATTCACGAGACTCAGTATTTTTCGGATCCCTTTGAGGCACCGGGTTGGCGGAGTCAATGGGTTCGGCAGATCGTGTGATTTCGCGTTGCGGCGAGATATACCTCAGGAACGGTAGAAAGGGAACTCGAAGTTCAAGACTGCGGGCTGGCAAACGGAAGCGGTCGATGAGAATGGCACCGAACTCGACATCTTGCTACAAAGGCGGCGCGACAAAGCCGCGGCCATGTGCTGCGCTCGAGTCCCGTGCCGCGCAAGATCGTCACCGATCAGTTGCGTAGCTATCCGGCGGCAAAAGCCGAGATCGTGGAGCTTGCGAATGTGAAGCACGTGTTCGTCAAGGCGACTGCCTGGCTGAACAGCCGCGCAGAGAACTGCCACCAACCGACACGCGAACGCGAGCGGCGCATCCCCCAAGGGGACTTCCTTCGGGGCGTACCCCACCCGTGGATGCACAGGTTGACGCGCACCTCAGTGTGCGGCGCTCGCGGCGGCGGCACCGGCACCGCCTCCTCCGCTCGGCTTGGTGATCCAGATCAGCGGGATGATGACGATCATGATGATGGCTGAGGCATAAAAGACATCGTTTAGCCCCATCATTGCGGCCTGCGCGTCGACAACGTTATTGAACAGCGCATATGAGGATGCCGTATCGAGTCCCAGGAAGGAGTGGTAGGCATCGAGTTGCTGATTGAACGCCGGATTGGTCACACTGGTCTGCTGGGTCAAAATCTCGTGATGCAGGATGGTGCGGTTGTTCCATGCGACGTTCGCCAGCGATGTGCCAACGCCACCGCCAAACACCCGCGCGAAAGTCGAAAGACCAGCCGCCGCCGGTATCTTTTCATGCGGTTGCCCAGACAGGATGATCACCGTCAACGGAGCGAAGAACAGGGCCATCGGAATACCTTGAAGCAGCGTTGGCAGGATGATATGCCCCATATCGATGCCTGTGATGAAGAACGACCTCATGTAGTAGACGCCCGCGAAACCGATGAAAGCGAACGTACCAAGAATGCGTGCGTCGGTACGGGGCAGGATTTTTCCCATGATCGGCGCACCAATCAATGCGAAAACACCAATCGGCGCGGTGGCGAGCCCGGAGTCGAGCGCGCGGTAGCCGAGGTACGTCTGCATCCACTGTGGCAGCAATACTAACGTGCCGAAAAATATCGCATAAGAAATCGCGATCGAAATCGTGCCGCCGAGAAAGTTTCTCTGCCGGAACAGTGTCAGGTCGACGATCGGATTCGTCTCTGTGAGTTCCCAGACAATGAAGAGCGCGAAGCCGATCAGCGCGACGACTGTCAACGCGATGATCGTCGTCGACGTGAACCAGTCGAGATCCTTGCCCTTGTCGAGCATCACCTGCAGCGACGCCACCCAGGTGATCAGTAGCAGCAACCCGATGGTATCGATGGGCAGTTTCCTTGGCGGCGTGTCGCGCTCGCGATACAGGCTCCAGACCGTGGCTGCGGCAAATATGCCGACCGGGATGTTGATGTAGAAGATCCACGACCAGCTATAGCTGTCTGTGACCCAGCCTCCGAGCGCGGGTCCGACAATCGGGCCTGTGACGGCGATCATGGAGAAGATCGACAGCGCAAACGCGGATTTTTCTCTTGGCCAGGAACTGAGCAATAGCGCTTGCGACATAGGAATCAGTGGTCCTGCTACCGCGCCCTGCAACACGCGTGCGAGCAGTAGCACTGGCAATGACCATGCGATGCCGCACAACCACGACGACAGCACGAACAGCAGGATCGATCCGACGAAAAGCTTCACCTGGCCGAGGCGCTGGGTCAACCAGCCGGTCAAGGGGATCGAGACAGCGTTCGCCGCGGCGAACACCGTGATGACCCAGGTGCCTTCATTGATGGATACGCCGAGGTTGCCCGAAATGGTCGGGATGGCAACGTTCGCGATCGACGAGTCCAGGACGGTCATGAAACCCGCGAGACCCACGCTGAGCGAACCGAGAACGAGTTTGCCTCCGGTCAACGGAGGGTGCGACGTTGATTGAGTTGTCATTGTTTATCTCAGTTGAAAGCGTCCCGCCGTTGTGAAAGACACCTGTCCGCTCCTATTGCCTGCGTGCAGACTCTGGCACGTTATTCGTTCGCGGCAATGATGCGAGCGATCTCCGCATCGGCTTCATTGCCGTACTTCGCAAATACGTCGGTTTGATAGACAGTGTTCTCGATGTTGCTGAGTGGGCCACCGCTTTCGTCCTTGATATTGACGTCTACCAGCATAGATAGGCCGATGGCCAGTGGATGTTTTCCCAGCTCCTGCGGATCGAGTTTGATCCGCACCGGCAGACGCTGCACGACCTTGATCCAGTTGCCGGTCGCGTTCTGGGCGGGCAGTAGCGAAAACGCGGAACCTGTACCAGCGGAGAAGCCGACCACCTTGCCGTGATATACGACCGACGAACCGTATTTGTCCGCTGTCAGTTCAACCGGCTGACCCACCCGCATGTGCTTGAGTTGCCCTTCTTTGAAATTCGCGTCGATCCAGATTTGCTGAAGTGGCACGACCGAGACCAGTGGGTTGCCTGGCGATACGCGCTGACCGACCTGGACCGTACGCCTGGCGACATAGCCAGTCACCGGAGCAGGCAGCGTGTTGCGCGCCGCGGCCAGATACGCGTCTCGAACCTTCGCGGCGGCCGCGAGTACGTCGGGATGGTTGTCGATCGTCGTGTTAGCGGTCAGCGCGCGATTTGCCGCGAGCTGCTGTTGGGCGGCGTCGAGCGCGGCCTGTGTTGACTTCACCGCATCACGTGCGTGCGAAATTTCTTCTTGCGAGACGGCACCAGCCGTTCCGGTGGCCAGCCGTCGCCGCAGGTCATCCTTCACCTTTGACAGGTCTGATTGCCGCTGGGCGACCTGCGCGCGATATTGATCGTCGTTGATATACAGGCCGTGTACTCTGCGCACCGTTTGCGCCAAGGTGGCTTTGGCCTGCTGGAGCGCGATGCGGGCGTCGGCTGGGTCGAGCACGACGACCGGATCGCCTTGCTTCACTGTCTGGGTATCGTCGGCATTGACCGCGATGACCGTGCCGGTCACCTGCGGCGTGATCTGCACTACGTTGCCGTTGACGTAGGCGTCGTCCGTGTCCTCGTGGAAGCGCGCGACCAGGAAGTAATAGGCGCCGTAGGCTACCGCCGCGACCAGGATCAAGATGCCCACGAGCATCATCATCAGATTGCGCTTGCGGTTGCCCTCCGGCTTCGCGCTGGAGGGAGGTTGCTGTGGGGTGCTCATAGATATGCTCCGCGTTCTTGCAATCTGCTCCGCCTGTCCTGTCGGCCCATTAGGATCCGCGCGCCAAGTCTTCTGGACGCTTGCGCGCGGATGCCGAAGAAGGCGACACATCGGTTGGCACGACGAGGCTGTTCCGTTTCGCGACGAAGCCGCCGCCAAGCATCTTGATAAGTCCGATCTGCGTGGCGCGGCGGCTGATCCTGAGGTTCGTCACCGTCTGTTCGGCGGCGAGGCTGTTCTGGTCGGCGTTAGGTACCTGCGCTTCGTCGATCAACTGGGGCAGCAGTTGTGGGTCGCCGAACTGGCTCTGGCTTGAGGCGTATTGCGCCGGTACCGACATCTGCTTGTCGCTCTTGATGCCGATGTAGTTCACACATCCCGCGAGCACCAGCGCGGCCACTGGAACGGCTATGGCTGTTGGGCACATGCCGACGCTCAACCAAGGCGAAGGAGCATTCATCGCGGTTCCCTGTTCCATATACCTGGCATCGCCAGCGGTCAGTAGTTCCTTGTTTTCCCTCATGATGATTTATTGCTTTGGCAATATCCAGGTATGATTTCGCGGCCCTCGTCGCGGCAATTGGCATGAACGTCGCAGCATGCTTTTCAGGAAGCCGATTTCCTCGGACGTAAAACCCTGCGCCGCGGCGTTCGAGCAGCGGCCGATCGCATGCATGAAGAGCATACTGGCTGCGTACCCGTGATGCCGAGTTCGGTAGCGTGCATTGCGTGACCATGTGGTTGAGCAGCGACTGGACACGCAAAACCAGTTTGCCGTTTGAAAGCGTGGTCGAAGTGTCCTACGGACATGCCGCACTCATTGGCTAACATCGATGCCATCAGAGAGCCATCAAGATGCATATCGATCGGTTCCCTGACCCCGCTTCGCTTTCCACAGCGCGAGTCCCCCTCTGCGAATCGGAGGGGCGCAAAGTTTGCCATGGCCATCAGTCCGGAGCAGATGCGCGGTTAGGGCGCGTGTCCCCTGTATCTGCTTCATTCATCCTATGCGTCTATGCGTTGTAATCCGCATTGCGCCGGGCGTATCGCCCGGTGAAACTCGGGCTCGACTGAAGCCTCGGGGAGAGAGATTTCTGTGTGCGTTTCGGGTCGCGGAAGCCGCGGATGCGACACTCGCGTTCGCGCGTCGGTTGATCGCTCTTCTCTGCCCGGTTGTTCAACCGGGCAACCGCGTTGACGGACGGGTGCATCGGTCCGATCCGGCAACACTTCGCGCTCAATCGGCATCTGCTGCGCGTCGCGAGCGGTCTCGCAACTGGAGTCGCATTTGCGCACGCGTCTGCTCAATCGCACTACCCGCCACATAGCCCTGACCGAGGCGGGCCAGCGCTATCTGCACCGATGCGAACGGATACTCGCCGATATCGACGAGGCCGAAGCCGAGGCGGCGGATGCGCAAGCGAGACCTTCCGGACGGCTG
>NZ_VTUZ01000004.1 GCF_008369935.1 Paraburkholderia panacisoli
ATGTTTTTTAACGGGATAAATCACCAAAAAGGTGGCGGCCGCTCCCCCTGAGGCTCCTGAGTGTAGCGAAGGCCGGGAGTTTCTGCCTTTCGGGCAGGGGCGTGCCCCTTCGGATGTTTTTTAGCAGTTCATTGGCCTTCTTCAAAATGTCGTGTTGAAGCTGCAACTGCCGGATATCCCGTTGAAGCGACTCGACCTGGCGCTCCAGTTCCTCCCGATCCGGGGCTGGCGACCGATTTTCCTGGCGTTTCATGGATGCTGGAACCTCACGACCGAGTAACTGATTTTTCCAGTTATACAGCGTCGGCCGACTCACGCCTATCTTTTGAGCTACCGTTTGGCCACTATCCTGTCGGGTGCATAGATCAATGACGGCTTTCTGCTTCAACTCCTGGGCGTGTCGACCGCCCGTGGCTTTGCCGACGACGCGCGCCTTTCTTGCAGGGTGTCGTTCATCGAGCCAGGCTGCGAGCGTTACGTCCACAGGGTATCCCAATGCCTTCACGGTCGCGGCCAGGCATCGACCATGGCTTAGATAGTGATCCACGGCAGCCTTCTTTTGCTCGTCCGAATATTTTGGCTTTGAGCAAATACGTGCCGCCGGCAAATCCTGGGATTGCTCGTATATCCGATACCAACGCTCAAGAGCTTTCGTTGTCGGATAACCCAATTGACGAACGGTCATTGTGAGACGCTTACCGAGTCGGATATAGAGTTTGACTGCTCGAATGCGGTCTTCGTACGAATACATGAACTACCTCCGGGTAGTCCAACTTATCCGCCGCACCCCCGGATAAGACATTGTGTTGAGTCAATCCACCCCCCAAGGAATGCAGCGAGGACGGTTATCGCGCACTTGCGCAGAGCGCCGAAAAATAATCAAAGAGAGTTGATTGGTGGCCGACGCTGCACGCAACAGGTGCCTGATTTTTCAAACCAGCGCATCACCGCAGGGCAACTGCTCCTGCAAGGGGCTCGCATTCGAGGCGGAGACGGTCAAAGACCGGGTCATGGGCGCTTGCGCAGATCGGCACGTAACTTGCCTCTTGGCAGTTCGCGTCTGTCCTTGCGTTTCATATTCGACGCCGCATTACGGATTCGATGCGAACGCTGAGTCGGTGTTCGTTTTCTCCGATAGAGGTTTCACACGAGCCCCTTTTTTGTCCGTCAGAACCCGCCGGAGGGCGCTGTTGCGGGACACAGTCGGTGGGGCACACGGCCTGACGAGATAGATCTGCTGCGACTCATCGATAACTTTATGGGCTGTGCGACCCAGGCCAAAGAACATGTGGGTTAAGCTTTGCAGGTTGATAGGAGCGCGCCCAGCCAGGCATCCCCTCAAAAACGGTATATACTGTTTATACCGTATATCGAAGAGGAGATTTTCTATGAGCGAGCCGATTGCCAGGAAGGCGACGAAGAAGAAGTTTCATTTCCCCAAAAGCGATGGCGGCGGGGTAGCAAGCGAAAAAAGCGCAGAGGCTGTGGTGACCGCAGGCTTGAAAAAACGAACTCAAGCCGCAAAAAAGGCGCCGAAGCAACAAGCCGCTGATGTTCCTGAAGCGGCGGCGCCAAGGGCTGCGGCAGAGAGCAAAGTCAAACGCACAAAGAAAGAAAAAGTTGTACGGGATAGCTTTACGATGCCGAAATCGGACTACGAGAAAATTGCGGCGTTGAAGGAGAAGTGTCTCGCGGCCGGAGTGTCGGTGAAGAAGAGTGAAATCTTGCGTGCCGGATTGCTCGTGCTGGAAGCGGCCGCGCCGAAGCGTCTGTTGGCTGCAGTGACCGCGGTCGAGCAGGTAAAGACGGGACGCCCAGCGAAATCGTAAGCGTATGGTTGCGGTTGTCCAGGCGTTGGGAGCCGCTATGTGAGTGGCGACTCTCGAAGGTTTGATGCATGCGCTTTAGCAGCGACAAATATTGGCGCACTTGAGGCTTGAGATTTTTTCGCGCGGCAATGGAGTTGGCTTCGTCACAGAGCCGTTCAAATTTGTCGCGGGCTGGAGCGCCGGGCGACCGCGCAGCCGTCAGGTCCGCAAAATCCCCATCGATAGCCTTGGGCGACTGTGCAGGTTTAGCCGTGTATTCGAACATCTTGCGACGCTCGCTCAGGGCTGCGATAGCCGACTATCGACGCCCCCGTCTGGCATTCCTGCAACTGCGACTGTGACTCGCTGACCTTTTCCCGCTCAGCCGGAAAAACTGGCAAGAGTTTGCGAGTGGACAGCTATGTGCGACGCGTCGCTCAGGAACGGTGCCTATCCAGAATAGGCCGCATCTTCGAGTACAGTTCGCAAATTGAGAATAAAAGCTTCTGCTCGCTGACGGCGACTGGGTGATACTGACGGCCAGCGTGGCGGCAAGGCCAGTACGTCAGCGATGCCTCTGGTTGAGACGCTCGTCGCCAGACGAGCGACCTCCGTTATCTTGACCCAGCTGCAGTGCCTGATCTCGTTGTTAGGCTCAGCCGTCAGTCCCTCGGCAATCTGTGCTGCGAACACGTGGTGACACGTGCGTGTGCCGCTGAAGTTGAACATGTATCGCATGCTGACTGCAGGAAGAAGGGTTTCCTCCATCAACTCGCGAATGGCGGTCTCCTGGAGGCTTTCGCCAAATTTGGCTTTGCCGCCCGGCAGAGACCATCGGGAGCCTTCCCGACTAACCAGCAGAATTCGGGTACCAAGCTGACATACAACGGTCGCTCGTTGTTTCAAGGTGTCTCTTCCATTCGGTTTGTACAGTAAATCGCCGATGCGTTTTGCCGGTCCGATAACGCGCAACGCGCCTGGCTGGATTCGTGACACCTATAATTCGCGGAACAGTGGCAAATGCGGGCTCGCCAGTTTTTCCGACCTTGCTTTGGTGCTTCCGGCGATAGTGGTTCTGAAATGTGACAATTTTGTGGCGCCGAACAACGCCATGCCGATTGATGCTTGGGGCCGCACTGGGCGCGGCGCAGACTCCCCCGACCGTCTTGGCGCCGCACGCTCTGCCGCTTTGAACGGCAGCCGTGAAAGGCATGTCTCATGCCAGCATTAGCTCCGAACTGCGGGACGGCACCACGGACCAGCGAGAGCAGGGGGCTTTGGGTGCGACGCACAACAACACAACGCTGAAGAGGTCTTCAAGCCGTTGCTCGCAAAAAGGCAATTGAAGTGTTCGTGCGCAAGCGCCTGAAGTGCCGCCAGGAACTCGCTGATGGCACCCGAAAAAGAGCGCAAGCGCAGGGTCTGAACAGCCGCGAAGTTGCTGTGATGATCGCAACCAACCGACGTCACCGGCACGACTGCTCCAGACACGCGTGCTTACTTCCCTTTAGATAGAGAGGCGGCGTTCACGGCTTTTCCACTCGGCCTTAGGGGCAGGCGTCCGTGAGCAGCCAGCGGGCAACGACTTCAGGACGGTCCAGCCCATAATGCGCGTACTTAATCTCGTCCTTGCAAGAGACGATGACCGTCCCGCTCATTGCCCTAAAAGTCCCCGCATACTTCTTGCTGTCCAGTTCAATCTCGACGGTTTTGTTTGTTTCGTAATCTTCGACCAACGTGTTATCTCAACAAATAGTCGGGTACGTTAACCCGTTGGGGCGACATCGCCAATGATGATTCGTTGCCGCCTCCCTATGATGCAAGGAATGTCGCCGACCGCCGCTCATATCGCGTTGAGGCTATGTGGCTGTCCGCGATTGCAGATTCTGGCGCACCCGTTTGGCGGCAAACAACGGGACGTAATCCATGATGCGCGCGTCGCGCCTATAGTCCTCGAGTGCTTCAGCGTACATCTTCGACACCAGTTCTTCGTCGTTGTCAGTGGACTCTGCAATCTCGTGGACAATTTTTTCCGGACTGGTCGTCTGCATCAGGCTCTCCGTGATTCAGGTCGGGGCTCTGTATTCAAGAGTATCGCGAGAGCAAATGCCAATAGAAGTTACCAATCGTAGGTCAATACCTTCACCCGAATCTCATCATGAAGGCGCGTAGCTTTCGCGACGCTGTCACATCGACCGTACAACCTTGATTGCGAAAGCGCAGAGCCCGCAGGCCCCACATGCGGCGATGCGCACCTTGAGCGGCCGCGCCGCTCGAACTCCTCGACAAGGTCATGAGATGAGTCCACTTTCCGCGCAGCAGAATTTTCAAAGCCTCTCGCTGAAGGATTTGCTTGAGGCTAGAGACCTGTACCACTGGCATTTGTCCAACAAGGCAAACGTCGTAGGCACGGCGGCGGGTCTCTATCTGATTCGAAAAAGCGAGCCGTGGCCGAGCGACCATGCTGCGGCCAAGGAAGACAGCGCACCCCACGCTAAAGGTATTCGCACGTTCGATAATTCCGAGGTTCGCGCTTATTCGTGGCCGGCAATCATTGTCCTTGTACGTGACTGGGTAGACGCAACCGAATTTGGCCACGGGAAACTCGACCCGGATCATATGGTGCCGCGCACGCTATACATGCCGGACGGACGCGCGGTGCCTGTCTGTCTGTGTGGTTGCGGTGCAAGTGACGAAGCCAGGCGCGAACGCGTCGTCCGATATGCGCTGGCCTGCGACGTATATCGGGGGTGGTTGTCCACTGATCGCTGAAGTGCAAGGTGTCGAGCGTGCAGCGAGCGTGGGTTGCCTTGTCACCGACGGTCATACGACCTACGCACTGACAAACCGGCACGTCTGTGGCGAACCAGGCTCTCCAGTCAAAGCACGAGTGCGCGGCGCAGTAGCGGAAGTGGGCATCGCGTCCGAGCGCCAGTTGACTCGCGAATCCTTCACGGAGGTTTTCCCTGACTTCCCCGGAAGTCGGAGCTACCTCACGCTCGACATCGGCCTTGTGGAAGTTCATGACGTAAATGACTGGTCAAGCCAACCGTTCGGCCTCGAGGGTGATGTCGGAGAAATCGCTGAGCTAAACGAACTGAGTTTGAGCCTGCAACTCATCGACCAATCAGTGACGGCGTTCGGTAGTGCGTCGGGACTTCTGGAAGGAACCATCAAGGCGCTCTTCTATCGGCACAAATCGCTCGCAGGTTACGACTTCGTCTCGCAGTTCCTCATTGCGCCGAAGGCGGGTTTCCCGCAATCACAACCGGGTGACTCCGGTACGGTCTGGTATTTGAAGGCAGGGGCGGACGACAGGCCGAATCTCTACCCGCTCGCAGTCGAATGGGGCGGCCAGGCGCTGCGAGCGGGTAACGGCCAGCGTCTGAATTACGCGTTGGCGACGGGGCTGAGCACAGCGTGTCAGCTGCTCGACGTCGACCTGGTTCGGGACCACAATACCGGCGCCAATCCGTACTGGGGACAAACAGGGCACTACAGTATTGCGTCCGCTGCGATCGAGTGTGTGGAAAATGGTCCGCTGCAGACCTTCCTGAAGGCGAACATCGAGCGCATCAGTTTTCGCCCCAATGAACTGACGCCGGCGCAGATTCGCGAGAAATTGGCTAACGGCGAATTCGTTGAACTGGCGGATGTACCGGACCTCGTGTGGAAAAAGACACCAGACCGTGTGCCTGGGGGGCGGGACTATGCACAGAATGCGGGCCCCGAACATCCGAACCACTACGCCGATATTGACCAACCCGACGGCGACGGCAAGACCCTGCGCGATGCGACGTTAAGCAGTATCGACAACATGAGTGTCTCGGTGTGGTCAAAGTGGTATGAGGACGAAGGAGCGACAGACAGCCGTTCAGAAGGCTTGCTGCCGTTTCGGGTATGGCAGATTTTCGATGAAATGGTCCGTCAGCTCAAGGCGCGGGACGATACGAAATTCCTGTGTGCCGCGGGCGTCCTCGCTCACTATGTAGGCGATGCGTGTCAGCCGCTTCACGGCTCGTACCATTCCGACGGATATCGCGACGCACCGGGTGCAACGGCGAAGAAGTGGCCGGGCAAGGGTGTTCATTCGACGTATGAAGACAAGATGGTAGACCGGCATTCGAGTGACCTGCTGCCGCAGATTCTGCCGCAAGCCAAGGCTTTCACGGGAGAGATTCCTTCCATATCCGCCGGTCGGGACGCGGCGTTTGCCACGGTCAAACTCATGAGTGAGGCTGCAGAAATTCTTCCGCCCAGCACGCTCATCGACAAGTACATCAAGCTGGGCGGCGGCAGCTCAGCGAGGGTAGTCGACGCCCTGTGGGAAGCCTTTGGAAATGACACAGCCAAACTGATGGGAGCTGGAGCCCGCTACCTCGCAGCCATGTGGGAGGCCGCATTCGCAAAAGCGGATACTTCACTGGCTGCCGGCGCACGCGAAATATCGGAAGCGGAACTGGCGAAGGTCTATCAGGACAACGACTTCATGCCCTCGGTGACCTTGGACAAGGTGGCTGCTCTACTCTGAGTGACGTGGTGGAAGCCAGTCCTGGGTCACTCGTTGCAGAGACTGCCTTCACCCACAAGGGTCGGAGAATTACGGCTCGCTGACCGGCCTGCTTGAAGTATCTTTCACCTTGGTATGCCACCCCGAGCGGATTTCAGTCACTGCCGATTCCGGCAGAGGAATGTAGTCCAGGTCCTCCGCAGCACGGTTGCCGTTTGTGAATGCCCAGTCGAAGAACTTCAGCGTTTCCTCGCGATGGTCGACCTTGTCTTGCGTCGCGTGGAGCAACACGAAGGTGGCGCCCACTATCGGCCACGCATCCTTGCCGGGTTCGTTGGTCAGGATTTGCGCGAAAGACTTTGACCAGTCGACCCCGGCGGCGGCCGCCTTGAAGGCCGCCGTCCCTGGCTGGACCACCGCGCCGGAGGCATTCTTCATGGCTGTGTACGCCAGGTGATTCTGCTTGGTGAAGTCCCATGCGACGTAACCGATTGCGCCCGGCAGATGCTGGACGAAAGTGGCCACACCTTCATTACCCCGGCCGCCGGTTCCATGTGGCCACCGCACGGTGGTACCCTCACCAACCCGGCTTTTCCACTCAGGGTTGACCTGCGACAGGTAGTGCGTCCAGATGAGGCTCGTGCCAGAACCATCTGCTCGACGGATTACCGCAATGGCGGCATCCGGCAGCTTCAACGTTGGATTCAATGCGGCGATGGCGGGCGCATTCCAGCTGGTTATTTTGCCGAGGTAGATGTCGCCGAGCACGGGGCCGGACAACGTCAACTCGCCAGGCTTGATCCCTGGAAGATTGACGACCGGCACGACACCACCGACGACAGTCGGGAATTGCAGCAGGTCGTTCTTCTGCAATTGATCGTCAGATAGCGGCGCGTCCGACCCGGCGAAGTCGACTTCGTTTGCCAGGACCTGCTTCAGACCTTCCGAGGAGCCGACACCGTTGAAGGTCACCGTGGCTCCGCCGGACTTCTGATAGGCGCCGGCCCACTTCGTGTAGATGGGAGCAGCGAAGGTGCTGCCAGCACCGGTTATGTTTGTTGCCTTTGCCGCGAAGGCGAGAAGCACCCCAGCAAGGCCGGCAATTAAAGTCGACTTTGGGCTCACGCATGCCTCGCTTCAGATAGTTGTGTGTTTTTTCTACCTTAAGCCAGCGCAGCGGCTAAGGTGTCTCCGTCATCCAGACAATTTCCTACGCACCTTGCGCTGCCGCCTGTCTGGACCGGACCTTGGGCAGTGCAGACGACTATGCTGCGACCGTGCTTGTCGCTATCAGCGGCTTGAACTTCATTACAGGACGGCGGTGCCCGCTTTGCAAATTGAAACGGCCTATCACCCTATACTTTGTCCGCCGTTACTTTGCACATCCTGTGCGAAACGACCTCAGCAGACCGTGGATCCCGGAAAACAATCGCATGCACGCGTTGCGCAGTTTCGGGGCGTCGTCCGAATTGTTCCGGCGCCGGCTATAGGCATAAAGAGCCGTTTATTGTGGAGCGATGTCCCGTTGGACACGGTGAATGTGTTGCTCTACGTAGAATGCCGCTGCGTCGGCGTTACCGGTCACGTCGACTGGAATCGGGTGTCTCCGCTCGCCACGGCACTGGCTGGGGAGCGGAAACCGGCTGCGCCAATTCTGTTCGAGAGCGTCGGATGCGCTGCGTGGGACCTGGCCGCGCTCGAAAACCAACCGCCGGAGAAAAGCTATAGGGGGAATGTTCGATTGGTTTTATTTAATGCCAATAGCCGTCGAGTATTTTTGGAAATTAGATTGTGCCGGGACCAAATTGCGAATAATCTGGTCCTCCCTTAGCCCACTTGGAGTTCGGTATGCGCTGTCTCGCAACAAGCACGGCCGCTTTGCTGGCTGCCAGCTTCGCCTTATCCGCAAGCGCCCAGGTCGTCGTCACCATCGGCCATTCAGCCCCGCTCACCGGGCCCCAGGCACCGAACGGCAAGGATAACGAGAACGGCGCACGTCTGGCCATCGACGAATTGAACAAAAGCGGCGTCACCGTGGCGGGACAAAAGGTGACGTTCAAACTGGACTCGGAAGACGATCAGGCGGACCCGAAGATAGGCGTGCAGGTTGCACAGAAGCTGGTCGACAGTGGCGTTGTTGCGGTTGTTGGGCCGTACAACTCAGGCGTCGCCATTCCCGCGTCGCGCGTCTTCAACGCCGGCGGCGTGCCTATTTTGCCGGTCGCGTCGAATCCGGCCTTGACGAAGCAGGGCTTCAAGAACATTTTCCGTATCGGCGCGAGCGACGAGCAACTCGGCGGCACGATGGGTCAGTTCGCAGCGAAGACGCTGAAGGCAAAAACGGCGGCCGTCATCGACGACCGCACTGCATATGGTCAGGGCGTCGCGGAGCAATTCATCAAGGTAGCAAAAGCAAACGGTATTCAGATCGTCGATCAGGAGTTCACCAATTCATCGGCAACCGACTTTCTTGGGATTCTCACCAACATCAAGGGCAAGAACCCGGATGTGATTTTCTTCGGTGGATACGCAGCGCAAGGTGCGCCGATGGCCAAACAGATGCGTCAGCGCGGGCTTCGCGCCAAACTGCTGGGCGGCGACGGCATCTGCTCGGCGGACATGGGCAAGGTTGCTGGCGATGCGGCGTCCATAGTCTATTGCGCTCAGGGTGGTATCGCGCTTGAGAAGTCGGCTGCGGGGCGCGAGTTCCTGCAGAAGTACAAGGCGGCCTATAACATCGATACGCAGGTCTATGCCGTCAGCTATTACGACGGCGTGAAGCTGCTTGCCGATGCGATGGTGAAGGCGGGAACGACGACCGACAAGGCGAAGCTGACGGCTCAGCTCGCGAAGGAAAACTTCAAAGGTGTCGCCGGCACCTACTCGTTTGACGAGTTTGGTGACCTCAAGGGCGCGCCGACCACTGTCTACGTCATCAAGAACGGCTTGCCCGTTCCGTACGGCGAATAAAGCATCAGATCAACTGACTTCTTCGAAACGAACATGAAAATCTCACGCACCATCTCGACTGTTGAAGTTCACACCGGCGGAGAAGCCTTCCGCATCGTCACCACTGGTCTGCCGCGTCTTCCCGGCGACACCATCGTCAAGCGGCGCGCATGGCTGAAGGAGAATGCCGACGACATCCGCAAAGCCCTGATGTTCGAACCGCGCGGTCATGCAGATATGTACGGTGGTTATCTGACTGAGCCGGTCAGCCCGGAAGCAGACTTCGGCATCATCTTCGTGCACAACGAAGGGTACAGCGACCATTGTGGGCACGGCGTCATTGCGTTGTCCACAGCAGCAGTCGAGCTGGGCTGGGTACAACGTCAGATTCCCGAGACACGCGTCGGTATCGACGCGCCGTGCGGATTCATCGAGGCTTTCGTGCAGTGGGACGGTGAGCATGCTGGCAATGTCCGGTTCGTCAACGTGCCGTCGTTCATCTGGAAGAAGGACGTTACGGTTGAGACGCCGTCATTCGGTTCAGTGACAGGCGATATTGCGTTTGGCGGTGCGTTCTATTTTTACACCGACGGCCAGCCGCACGGTCTTGAAGTTCGTGAGTCGTCGGTCGAGGAACTCATCCGGTTCGGCGCGGAGGTGAAGGCGGCCGCCAACATGGCGTTCCCGGTTGAGCACCCGAATATCCCTGAAATCAACCACATCTACGGCACCATCATTGCTAACGCCCCGCGGCACGCTGGTTCCACACAAGCCAACTGTTGCGTCTTCGCGGACCGTGAGGTTGACCGGTCGCCAACGGGCTCTGGAACGGGTGGTCGGGTAGCGCAGCTTTATTTGCGCGGACAGTTGGGAAAGGGCGAGACGCTGGTGAACGAATCGATTATCGGCACCGTGTTCAAAGGACGCGTTCTGAGCGAAACGACCGTAGGCGACTTCAAGGCTGTCATCCCCGAGGTCGAAGGCAACGCTTTTGTTTGCGGCTTCGCCAACTGGATCGTGGACGAGCGGGACCCGTTGACATACGGGTTCCTCGTCCGATAGGCCGATTGTCGTGGTGGTGCCCAGGTTGGCGCGAGACGCTGAGCTTTCAGGAATTGAGCGGCCCGACGTGGCCGCGTCATAACCCACGTGAGCGGCTGGAGGAGCCGATGCGCGCCGCAAGAACACCACCCAACACGCCGCCGATATGGCTCTGCCACGACAAGCCGGGATAGAGGGGCAGCACGCCGGACAGCATACTCAGACCGAAGCTGCTCACGACGAACAATGCTACGAGTATCGGGACGATTTTGCGGGTGTAGTAACCGCGGGCAACCAGGTAGCCGGCATAGCCGAATACCAGTCCGCTCGCTCCGATGTGTATCGAGTCAGGTGCACCGAATAACCATGCGCAGAGGCCTGCGCCCAGCATCGCGCCCGCGGTCGCCGCCCAGAAGTTCGAGATGCGCGGCCACAGGCACAGCCAACCTAGAACGAGCAATCCGCTTGTATTGGCGGAAATGTGCCCGAGGCTCGCATGCAGCCACGGGGCAAACAGGATGCCTTGCAAGCCGCCGAGCGAACGTGGCACGACGCCGTGCCTGTTCAGATTCAGGAACGGTAATGCGACCGACAGGAAGAACACCGCCCACATCGAGCCGACGAAAAGCGCGAGCAGCGCGACGCGCGCCTTGAGTCGCGCCGCTAGTGTGTGCCTCGCGGCAGTCGGGTCACCAAGCCGTATCGTCGGTTGCGGCATTGTGCGTTACTCCGGACAGTGGACGCCGCGTCGCAGGACAATTGCTTCAGCAAGAAGGTTCCTGATTGCTTGAGCGCAGCATTTGAGTACAGAACGTTACACTCACTTTACCGGGTAAAACAACCATTGACCTAGCAGTCGACCGGTCAAAGGCAGACGCGAGAGAGCGTCGCAAGGCGTCGGACAGCTTCGCCGCCAGTGGCGCGAGAAAATTGCGGCGTCAAGATACCCAGACAAGCCGAACCTTTCGGCCGGCCCACGCCGGCGCATCAAGTTGCTTCCAGAGTGCGCCGATGGAACACCTGGTTTCGTCCAAGACGTTTTGCTTCATACAACGCAGAGTCAGCAAGCTCCAGCAGTTCGCTCGGGTTGATAGTTTCGGCCTCGCTGGTGTGAGCGACCCCAATACTGAGCGTCAGAGCGCCGAGCGGACTTCCTTCGTGCGCCACCGCCAGCCCTTCGATATTGGCTCGAATTCGTTCTGCTGCTTCGACTGCTACGGTATATGAGCAGCCGCTTAGCGCGACGATAAATTCTTCGCCGCCATATCGGGCAAGCAGGTCAGCTTCCCGTATTGCCCGCTTGATGTTATTGCCGACAGTCTTCAGACACTCGTCGCCGGCCGGATGCCCATATATGTCGTTGTACTTCTTGAAGAAGTCGACGTCGATATACAGCACGGCCATCTCCGGAGCGGCCGCAGTTCCAGGTGCCGGTTGAAAATATGCTTTGAATTCGGCGTCAAAATAGCGTCTGTTTCCAAGTCCGGTAAGGCTGTCTACGTAGGCCAACTGCTTCAACTGCTCTTCTTCTGCGCTTCGACGATGTTCTGACAATACGTGGGCATTGATGTCCCTGACGGTGAACGCCATTGCGGCATGTTCGTCAGTCGGTTCGGCGGGCATCGCGGCAATGAAGCTGCGAACCCATATGAACGACTGGTCTCTCCGCCGTAACCGGTACTCTACCGACTCCTCCATGTGCTCCGTAGTCGCTACGGTCATCGCTTGCTTGACGCGCCACCAGTCGTCCTCGTGGACCATGCGCTCTAACTGGCACCCAACCAGTTCGTGGGGTTCGTGTCCAAGGATGTGTCTGACACGGGGGGAGACATACTGGAATTCGCCGTTCGAAGCGAGTTGAATGATGACCTCATCGGAGTGTTCAGCCAGCTGGCGAAATCTGCGATGACCGTCGAGGACCAATCCAACGAGCCGATTGCGTTGAACTTGCATCACCGTGATGGGAAGTGCGACGGACAGGGCGGCTACCGTGAAGACCTGAAGCGCAAGGATACGTTGCTGCATATCGCTGAAAGGGGTCAACCAGAGCGGCCCCATTCCGCGCACGGTCAGTGGCACCGCAATGCTGATGAAAAGGAGGATGCCGAGAAGGACGGTAGAAAGTTCGGCGTGGAACGCAAGGAGAGCGAGCGGGGGAAGAGCCCAGTAAAGCACCGACTGGGTAGTCTGAACGAATATCAAGGCTGTGACGCATCCGACAAGCCCCAGAAGCGCCAGCGACTTTATCCGGTTGCCCGGTTCCAGCAGGCTGCGCCATTCACCCGAGACGATATTCAGGGTCACGGGCGTAAATATCACGAGGCCGAGCGACGCGGATATCACCCAGTTTGAAAATGAAGAGAACGGGTGGGTCGTAAAGACACCTTGGAGCAGCAATACCGCAGCCAATCCGGAAATCAACGGTGCAAGAGCGCCTGCTGCGAACACAAATCGAAGAAACGTCTTCGGGTTGATCAGTTCCTTTGAAGACCTGACCCACGGCAAAAGCCAGGCCGCCGCACACACCTCGACCATACCGCCGGCGGTGAAGGAAAGCGATACGTAAAGGCTTTCGTCGCCCATCAGGTTTGCGGCAAGATTGCCGATGACCCCGCCTGCAAGGATAAACGGCTTGCTGCGACGAGGGACCGCCATCAGGTGTCCGAGCAGGTAGCCGTCCGCTATCCACACAGCAACAATTTCGCCCGCCATGGTCTTGAGTTGGCCACTGATAACAACGAGGCAAAAAGATGCGATTGTCGCAACGACCAGATGATAGAGGCGACGGTCTGCTTCTATCGAGGGCGTACTCATGGCCCGTTCTACTGCTGGCGAATGTGTCGAAGCCGAAAACCGTCCTTCACCCATTTTCCACCTATCTTGTGTTTCGACGTTGCCAGGCGGTGGTGCCCCTGCGGGCCGTCGCTCAAGCTTTCTATGTCAATTGGTTATCGGCGGATGCGTCGTAATCTGAAGGGAGGGGTGACCGCTTGAGTCGCCACGGTGGTCTTGGGCACGGCGCGGCCAGGCGCGTATGTCACGCGGCCGCGGCGGGTCAGTTTCAATTGCGGGAAAACGAGCGCACTCCTCAACGAGGACTCAACCCGCCGCCGATCCGCTTTTGTTATCGCCACCTCCAATACTCGAATTGTTGACGCATCGCGCCGCCCGTATATTGGCTGAACGATCAGCACGGACAGCCGCGAAACAACAACATACAGGCAAGCCCCCAAGGGCGGCCCACAGGAGCACAGCGATGAACAAAATCGATCTGGAGGGGCGCGTCGTCGCCATCACCGGCGGCGCGCGCGGCATCGGCTACGCGGTGGCGCAGCGGGCGCTGAACTCGGGCGCGTCGGTCGCGTTGTGGGACGTCGACGGCGAACGCCTCGCGCGCAGCCAGCGCGAACTCGGCGAGTTGGGCAAGGTCACCGCCATCACGGTCGAGTTGACCGAGGAAGCCGCCGTTGCCCAGGCCGTCGCGCAAACCGTCGCCGAACACGGCGCGCTCGACGTGCTGATCAATTGCGCGGGCATCACCGGCGGCAACGGCGCGACGTGGGAACTGGCGCCCGACATCTGGCGCCGCGTGATCGAAGTCAATCTGATCGGCCCTTATCTCACCTGCCGCGCGGTCGTGCCGCAAATGCTCAAGCAGGGCTACGGCCGGATCGTCAATATCGCATCGGTGGCGGGTAAAGAGGGCAACCCGAACGCATCGCACTACAGTGCGTCGAAGGCGGGTCTGATCGGCTTGACCAAGTCGCTCGGCAAAGAGCTGGCGACCAAAAACATTCTGGTCAACGCAGTCACGCCGGCCGCGGCCAAAACCGAAATCTTCGATTCGATGTCGCAACAGCACATCGACTACATGCTCTCGAAGATTCCGATGAACCGCTTCCTGCTGCCGGAAGAAGCGGCGTCGCTGATCCTGTGGCTGTCGTCCGAGGACTGCGCGTTCAGCACCGGCTCGGTGTTCGATCTTTCTGGTGGTCGCGCGACTTACTGAACGTCTGGCGCGATCCGGGCGGCACCAACGCAACCACCTGCAAGACACCACAGAACAAAAGCGCAGAGCCGCCACGCGCGTGCTCTGTGAAGGAGACGACATGGACCCGCACGCGTGTGTTTCACGTCAGGGGTTCGCCAGCAACGCATCGCGCCGCAAGCTCGCGCGTCCCGTGTCGAACGCAGCGCTCGCGCTGATGAACGACAAGTGGTCGCGCTGCTGCCCGCCCTCGCGCGTCTTCCCGGAACTTACTGCATCGCGCCTGCCAGGCGCATTGTCGACTGCACGTTCGACACATCCCTAACGGAGCTCCTTTCATGGCCATGCCTACTATCCGGCACGTGCGTGCCTTCATCGTTCGCGGCGGCGGTGCGGACTATCACGATCAGCCCGGCGGACACTGGATCGACGATCACATCGCCACGCCGATGGCGCGCTATCCCGAGTATCGCCAAAGCCGCCAGTCGTTCGGTATCAACGTGCTCGGCACGCTGGTGGTGGAGATCGAGGCGAGCGACGGCACGGTCGGCTTCGCGGTGACGACGGGCGGTGAAATCGGCGCGTTCATCGTCGAGAAACATCTCGCGCGCTTTCTCGAAGGGCAGCTCGTCACCGACATCGAGAAGATGTGGGATCAGATGTACTTCGCGACGCTGTACTACGGGCGTAAAGGCGTGGTGCTGAATACGATCTCGGGCGTCGATCTCGCGTTGTGGGATCTGCTTGCGAAAGTGCGCAAGGAGCCGGTGTACCAGTTGCTGGGCGGCCCGGTGCGCGACGAACTCGTGTTCTACGCGACCGGCGCGCGGCCCGATCTGGCGAAGGAGATGGGGTTCATCGGCGGCAAGATGCCGCTGCAGCATGGTCCCGCGGAAGGTGAAGAGGGTCTGCGGCAGAACCTGGAGAAGCTCGCCGACATGCGCGGGCGCGTCGGCGACGACTTCTGGCTGATGTACGACTGCTGGATGAGCCTCGACGTGCGGTACGCGACGCGGCTCGCGCAGGGGGCGCACGAATACGGCCTGAAATGGATCGAAGAGTGTCTGCCGCCCGACGACTACTGGGGTTACGCCGAACTGCGCCGCAACGTGCCACGCGGCATGATGGTGTCCACCGGCGAGCACGAGGCGACGCGCTGGGGCTTTCGCATGCTGCTGGAGATGCAATGCTGCGATCTGATCCAGCCGGACGTGGGCTGGTGCGGCGGCATCACCGAGCTGATCAAGATCTCCGCGCTCGCCGATGCGCACAATGTGATGGTGGTGCCGCATGGGTCGTCGGTGTACAGCTATCACTTCGTCGTCACGCGGCACAACTCGCCGTTCTCCGAGTTTCTGATGATGGCGCCCAAGGCCGACGAAGTCGTGCCGATGTTTACGCCGCTGCTGCTCGACGAGCCGGTGCCCGTCAATGGACGGATGAAGGTGCCCGACACGCCGGGGTTCGGCGTGCGGTTGAATCCGGAGTGTGCGTTGGTGCGGCCGTATCCGCGCTGATCGTGTGTTGCTTTGCGCGGACTCGCGTCGAGCCGACTCCGCGCGAGTCCGCTTTCAATCGCGCGCACCAGAGCGGCTACCGCTTGCAGTATTGATGACCCAGCAAAGGAGAATGACGTGCTGCTCAAGGACAAGGTCGTGATCGTCACCGGCGGCTCGCGCGGCATCGGCCGCGCGATAGCCGTAGCATGCGCCGCCGAAGGCGCGGACGTGGCGATCAACTACTGGGGCGATAACGACGCATCCTATGGACGCCGCTCCGCCGTCGCGGAAGTGGTCGGCGAAATCGAGGCACTGGGGCGGCGCGCGATCGCGGTGGAAGGCAACGTCGCCGCGCGCGACACGGGGCAGGAACTGGTGCGCCACACCGTCGAAGCGTTCGGCAAAGTCGACGTGCTCGCCAGCAATGCCGGCATCTGCCCGTTCCACGCGTTTCTCGACATGCCGCCGGACGTGCTGGAGTCGACGGTGGGGGTCAATCTGAATGGTGCGTTCTACGTCACGCAAGCCGCCGCGCAGCAGATGAAGAAGCAGGGCACGGGCGGCGCGATCGTCGCGACGAGTTCGATCAGCGCATTAGTGGGCGGCGGCATGCAGACGCACTACACGCCCACCAAAGCGGGCGTGCATTCGCTGATGCAGTCGTGCGCGATCGCATTGGGGCCGTACGGCATTCGCTGCAATTCGGTGATGCCCGGCACGATCGCGACCGACCTGAATGCGCAAGATCTCGCCGACGAAACGAAGAAAGCCTACTTCGAGAAGCGCATTCCGCTGGGCCGCCTGGGCCGTCCGGAAGATGTCGCCGATTGCGTGGTGTTCCTTGCGTCGGACCGCGCGCGCTATGTGACAGGCGCCGCGTTGCTGGTGGACGGCGGCCTGTTCGTCAATCTGCAATAACGCGCGATGCCGATGTCAATGCACCGGAGCCGGCGCGCTCAGCGAATCCGCTGCGGACGAAGCGCCGAGCGCGGCGTCGTCGCGGGCGAGCTTGCGCGAGAACCCGCGCAGCAGCTCGATGAAGCGCAGCGCCGGTTCGGCGAGCGCTTCTTCCTTGCGCGTGAGAATGCCGAAGCCGGCAAGGCTCTTGCCGATCTCGAGCGGCAACGCGACCAGCAGCTTGCCTCGCACATGATCGCGCACCACCGACTCGGGCAGCATCGCGACCGCGTCGTAATTCTCGAGCAACTGCAGCGTCGCGAAGATCGACGCGCACTCGGTCAGGTTCACCGGTGTCGCGAGTCCCGCACGCGCGAGCTCTTCCTCGAACAGCACGCGCGCCGGACTGGTGACGGGCTGCGCGACCCACGGCCAGTCGACCAGCTCGGGCAACGTGATGCGCGCGCGCTGCGCGAGCGGATGCACCGAACGCACGACCAGCAGCAGGGTTTCGCGCGCGAGCGGTTCGAAACTGAAGTCGTTGTGTTGCAGCGGACTGGTCAGGCGGCCGAGCGCCAGATCCACTTCGCGGCGATGCAGCAACTGGACGACCTGGTCGCTGGTTTCGCCGAGAATGCGCACGTTGAGCAACGGGCTTTCAGTTTTCAGCGCGGCCACCGACATGGCCAGCAGATCGGGCGCGGCGCCCATGATCGCGCCGACGGTCAGTTGCCCGTGACCGCCGCGCCGTTTCACGTCGAGGTCTTCGGCGAAACGGGTCAACTCGGCCAGCGCGCGCCGCGCATAAGCCAGCGTGACGACCCCGAGCGGCGTGGGCGTCATGCCGCGCGCGTTGCGCTCGAACAGCAGGAAGCCGAACGCTTCTTCGATATCACCGAGCATGCGGCTCGCGCTCGGCTGGGCGACGTTGACGGCTTCGGCGGCTTGATGGAGATTGCGCGTGTCGTCGAGCGCGACGAGCAGCGCGAGATGCTTGAACTTGAGCCGGTTGACGAGTGCGACGGCAGCAGAGTATTGGCTCATGGTCCGGGTGCGATTCGGTTTGTGGATCGCCCAATCCCAACAACGGATTGAGATGCTATCGACGCAGGAATTATAGTCGCATCAGACGCTTCTACGCTGCGCAAAGAAAGCGCCCGAATACGACGGGAGACAGGCCGCAATGGAAACAATCGCTTTCCGCATGGTGCTCAACCCCGGCATGCGCGAGGAATACGAACGACGTCACGCGCAGATCTGGCCCGAACTGGTTGACGCATTGCACAACGCGGGTGTGCGTGAGTACCGGATTTTCTTCGACCCGGACTCGAACTATCTTTTCGCCGTGCTGACGCGCACGCGCCATCACACCATGGACCAGTTGCCGCAAGTCGACGTGATGCGCAAATGGTGGGATTACATGGCCGACATCATGCAGACGGCGCCGGATCATGCGCCGCTTCAGCAATCGCTCGAACCGGTCTTTCATCTGAATTCGCTGAGCTGACAGTTTGCCGCGTGATCACGCTGGCTGACTTCGTAGTGACCTTCACTGGACGGAGTGTGCTGCATGCAGGTTGTCGATTCGCATATCCATCTGTGGGATCTGAAGACGCATCGCTATCCGTGGCTGGAAAATCCGGGCGTGTCGTTCGTGGGCGACGCGCGCGATCTGAAGCACGACTACTTGCTCGACGATCTGCTGCGCGAAGCCGGCGACATCGAGGTGCTGAAACTGGTGCACGTCGAAGCGAATCACGATCCCGCCGATCCGGTCGAAGAGACGCGCTGGCTGCAGTCGATTGCAGAGCGCGAGGAATCGCGCGGGATGCCGAACGCGATCGTCGCCGCCGTCGATCTGTCCGCGCCGAATGCGCCCGCCGTGCTCGAATCACACGCGTCGTTCGCCAATACCCGTGGCATCCGGCAGATCCTGAATGTGCATGAGAACCGGCTATTCGACTACGTCGGCCGGCACTTCATGCGCGAGCCGCAATGGCGCGAACACTTCGCGCTGCTGCGCCGCTACGACATGTCGTTCGATCTGCAACTGTACCCGTCACAGATGGAGGAAGCCGCCGCGCTGGCGCGCGCTCACGGCGATACGCAATTCATCGTCAACCATGCGGGCATGTTCGTGGACCGCAGCAGTGTCGCCGGGTATCGCGCGTGGCGCGACGGGATGCGCCTGCTCGCGGGTTGCAGGAACGTCGCGGTGAAGATCAGCGGACTCGCGATGTTCGATCATCGCTGGACCGTCGAAAGCCTGCGGCCCTATGTGCTCGAAACGATCGATGCGTTCGGCGTCGAGCGCGCGATGTTTGCGTCGAATTTTCCGGTCGACCGGCTGTTCGGTTCTTATGCGGACCTGTGGCATGCGTATGCGTCGATTGTCGACGGCGCGAGCGTCGCCGAAAAGGAAGCGCTGTTTCGCCATAACGCGGAACGCTGCTATCGCATCTGAGGCCGCTGACGCACCCCCGAACGCGAACAAGAAATGTAGGAGACAGGCAGTGCAGCAATCCAGATCCGCAACGCCCAGGCTCGAACTGCGGCACGCGAGTAAATCATTCGGCCGCGTACGCGCGTTGTCCGACGGCGATCTCGCGCTGTGGCCGGGCGAAGTGCATGCGCTGCTCGGCGAGAACGGCGCTGGCAAGTCGACGCTCGTGAAGATTCTCGCCGGCGTGCATCAGCCGGATACCGGCGAACTGCTGGTGGACGGCGCGCCGCGCCGCTTCGCGACGCCCGCCGAAGCGCGCGACGCCGGGCTCGCGGTCATCTATCAGGAACCCACGCTGTTCTTCGATCTGTCGATTGCGGAAAACATCTTCATGGGACGGCAGCCGGTCGACCGCATCGGCCGCATTCAATACGACGCGATGCGCCGCGAAGTGGACGGCCTGCTGGCTTCGCTCGGCGTCGATCTGCGCGCGGATCAGCTGGTGCGCGGTTTGTCGATCGCCGATCAGCAGGTGATCGAAATCGCCAAAGCGCTGTCGTTGAACGCCAACGTGCTGATCATGGACGAGCCGACCGCCGCGCTGTCGCTGCCCGAAGTAGAGCGGCTCTTCGCGATCGTGCGCAAGCTGCGCGAGCGCGACGTCGCGATTCTGTTCATCACGCACCGGCTCGACGAAGTATTCACGCTGACACAACGCGTGACGATCATGCGCGACGGCGCGAAAGTGTTCGACGGCCTGACCGCCGATCTCACCACCGAGTCGATCGTCGCGAAGATGGTCGGCCGCGATCTGGAGACGTTCTATCCGAAGGCCGACCTTCCGCCGGGCGAAGTGCGGCTGTCGGTGCGCGGCCTCACGCGCGTGGGCGTCTTCAAGGACATTTCCTTCGACGTGCGCGCCGGCGAAATCGTTGCGCTGGCCGGCCTCGTCGGCGCGGGGCGCAGTGAAGTCGCGCGGGCGATCTTCGGCATCGATCCGCTCGATGCGGGCGAAGTCTGGCTCGGCGGCGAGCGTCTGACGACGGGGCGGCCCGCCGCCGCGGTGCGCGCCGGCCTCGCGCTGGTGCCGGAAGACCGGCGCCAGCAGGGGCTCGCGCTGGAGCTGAGCATCGCCCGCAACGCATCGATGACGGTGCTCGGACGGCTCGTCAGGCACGGCCTGATCTCCACGCGCAGCGAGACGCAACTCGCCAGCGAATGGGGTACACGTCTGCGCCTGAAAGCGGGCGATCCCAGTGCGCCGGTCGGCACGTTGTCGGGCGGCAACCAGCAGAAGGTCGTGCTCGGCAAGTGGCTCGCCACCGGCCCGAAGGTGCTGATCATCGACGAACCGACGCGCGGCATCGACGTCGGCGCGAAGGCCGAGGTGTATCGCGCGTTGGCCGAACTGGTGAGCGAAGGCATGGCCGTGCTGATGATTTCGAGCGAATTGCCTGAAGTGCTCGGCATGGCCGACCGCGTGCTGGTGATGCACGAGGGACGTATCAGCGCGGATATAGCGCGCGCCGACGCCGACGAGGAGCGCATCATGGGCGCCGCGCTCGGTCAATCGCTTCCACCGTTGGGACACGCCGCATGATGCGCCATTCCTCGACTCATCCCGCACCGGTTCAACCGCCGCTGCCCAAGCGCTCCGCCAGCACGCCGGGCGGTTTCGCCGCGAGCATCGCGAAGAGCCGCGAGACCACGCTCTTCGTCGTGCTGATTCTGTTGATCGTCGGCACGGGGCTGGCGAAACCGCAGTTTCTGAATCTGCAGAATCTGCGCGACGTGCTGCTGAACGTGTCGATCATCAGCTTGCTGACGGCCGGCATGACGGTGGTGATCCTGATGCGGCATATCGATCTGTCGGTCGGCTCGACGGTCGGCATTAGCGCATATGCGGTCGGCAGCCTGTACGTCGCGTTTCCGCACATGCCGGTGCTCGTCGCGCTGGCGGCCGGGCTCGTCATCGGTCTCGTGGCGGGCGGCATCAACGCGCTGCTGGTCGCGGTCGGGCGCGTGCCGTCGCTGGTGGCGACGCTGTCCACGCTGTACATCTTTCGCGGCGCGGATTACGCGTGGGTGCACGGCGGCCAGATCAACGCGACCAGTCTGCCCGACGCGTATTCGCGGCTCGCGACCGGCACGCTGCTCGGCATCCCCAACCTCGCGCTGATCGCGCTCGTCGTGCTGGTCGGCCTCGCGGTGTATCTGAAGCAGTTTCGCGGCGGCCGCGAGCACTACGCGATCGGCTCGAATCCGGAAGCGGCGCGCCTCGCCGGCGTGAACGTCGAGCGGCGCGTGATGTCGGGCTTTCTGTTGTCGGGGGCGATTGCCGGTTTCGCGGGCGCGTTGTGGCTGGCCCGTTTCGGCACCGTCGACGCCAGCACCGCGAAGGGCATCGAATTGCAGGTGGTCGCGGCGGCGGTAGTCGGCAGTGTCGCGATCACGGGGGGCGTCGGCACGATTCTCGGCGCCACGCTCGGCGCGCTGGTGCTCGGTGTGATCAGCATCGCTCTGGTGGTGCTGCACGTGTCGCCGTTCTGGGAGCAGGCGATCGAAGGCGCGCTGATCGTCGCCGCGATTACGGCCGATACCTTGCTGGCCCGCTCCGTCGCCAAACGCATGATGAGGAAACGCGATCATGGCTAAACCCGATTCCGCGCTGCTCACGCGCAAACGCGAAACCCCGTTGCAATGGGAAGTGCTGCTGGTGATCGTGCTGATTCTGTCGCTCGGGCTGGGACGCTGGCTGTCGCCGGTGTTCCTCACCGGTGCGAATCTGAGCAATGTGCTGGCCGATCTGACCGAGATCGCGTTGATGGCGCTGCCGATGACCTTAATCATCGTCGCCGCCGAAATCGATCTGTCGGTGGCGTCGGTGCTGGGCGCGTCGAGCGCGTTGATGGGCGTGCTATGGCATATGGGCTTGCCGATGCCGGTCGTGATCGTCCTCGTGCTGATTGCCGGCGCGCTGGCCGGGCTGCTGAACGGGCTCGTGATCGTCAAGCTCAACCTGCCTTCGCTCGCGGTGACGATCGGCACGCTGGCGCTGTTTCGCGGCCTCGCGTATGTGCTGCTCGGTGACCAGGCGGTGGCGGATTTCCCGGCCGCCTATACGGCGTTCGGCATGGACACGCTCGGCGCGAGTTTCATTCCGTTGCCGTTCGTGATCGTGATCGTCGGCGCGGTGCTGTTCACCGTGCTGCTGCAGTCCACCGCGTTCGGCCGCAGCCTGTACGCGATCGGCGCGAATCCGACCGCCGCGGCGTTCTCCGGTATCGAAGTGACGAAGATCAGGCTGCGCCTGTTCGTGCTGTCCGGCGTGATGAGCGCGCTGGCGGGCATTGTCTACACGCTGCGCTTCACCAGTGCGCGCGGTGATAACGGCGAAGGCTTCGAGCTGTCGGTGATCGCGGCGGTGCTGTTCGGCGGCGTGAGCATCTTCGGCGGACGCGGTTCGATGATCGGCGTGCTGCTGTCGCTGCTGATCATCGGCGTGCTGAAAAACGCGTTGACGCTCGACGACGTGTCCAGCGAAACGCTGACCATCGTCACCGGCGTGCTGCTGCTGGCCTCGGTGCTGATTCCGAATCTGGTCGCCCGGTGGCGCGCGGCGCGTGACCGGCGCTTCATCGCGAAGTCCGCTTCTTTATAACGTCGTCTTAAAGCTGTCAACGAAGAGAAAGTCCAACAACCGATAACCCGGACATCACCACGTCCAACAACAAGGCAGGAGACACTTCATGTTCAAACCTCTTCTACGTCACACCGGCACCGCCGCGCTTTGCGCCGCCTTGCTCGCGGTCAGTTGCGCGGTGTCCGCCGCGGACCTGAAAAGCGGCCTGAAGATCGCGTTCGTACCGAAGCAGATCAACAACCCGTATGAAGTGATCGCCGACGACGGCGGCATGGCCGCGATCAAGGAATTCGGCGGCGTGGGCAAGGTGGTGGGGCCGTCGGACGCGGGTGCGTCGTCGCAGGTGCAGTACATCAACACGCTGATCACGCAGCACCAGGACGCGATCGTGATCGCGGCCAACGACGCGAATGCGGTGGTGCCGTATCTGAAGAAAGCGATGGGGCAAGGCATCAAGGTCGTGACCTTCGACTCCGACACGGCGCCCGAGGGCCGCCAGTTGTTCGTGAACCAGGCGAACGCGGAAGGCATTGGCCGTGGTCAGGTGCAACTGGTGTCGAAACTGATGGGCGGCGAGGGCGAGTTCGCGGTGCTGTCGGCCACGCCGAACGCGACCAATCAGAACACGTGGATCAAGTGGATGCAGGAGGAGTTGAAGAAGCCGGAGTATTCGAAGATCAAGCTCGTGAAGATCGCCTACGGCAACGATGACGATCAGAAATCGTTCGTCGAAACGCAGGGCTTGTTGCAGGCGTATCCGAATCTGAAGGCGATCGTCGCGCCGACCACGGTCGGCATTGCCGCGGCCGCGCGCTATATCTCATCGTCGTCGAGCAAGGGCAAGGTCGCCGTGACCGGCCTCGGCACGCCGAACCAGATGCGCGCGTTCGTGAAGAACGGCACCGTGACCGCGTTCCAGTTGTGGGACCCGAACCAGCTCGGCTACCTGGCAGCTTATGCGGCGGCGGCACTGTCCTCGGGCAAGATCAGCGGCAAGGAAGGCGAATCGTTCGATGCCGGCAAGCTCGGCAAGCGCACGATCGGGCCGCAAGGCGAAATCATTCTCGGACCGCCGACCACCTTCGACGCGAGCAATATCGACAACTTCAACTTCTAGCCGGGCGGGCATGATGTCCGCACGGACATCATGGGGGTAGCGAGTCAGTGAATGAGACGCGCGGGCCGCAACGACCGCCCGCGCGCCTTGTTTCATCGGCTAGCGGCGAATCGGAAAACGCCGCGCATAAGCGGCCGATGCCGTGCCACTACCCCACACCTCGCCGTCGATCAGAACCCGCGTCACGTCCTCGCCGGGCACCGCGACGTTCACGCGCGCGGCCGCTTCCCGATACAACTGCGTCTGGTTGATCCGCGTCGCGATCTGCGCGTAGTCGGTGCGCGCGTCGATCATCCCCCAGCGCTCGAACTGCGTGAGAAACCATGCGCCTTCGAACGGATGCGGATAGGTGGCCGCGCCGTCGTCGAAAAACCGCACGGGCGGGATGCCTGGCGCGACAGCCGCAAAGCGGGCGCCGACACCGAGCCGCGCGGCAATCGCCGCTTCATCGATGCCAATGTAGTCGGGCCGCGCGAGCCAGCGCGCGATCTCCTCGCGATGTCCCGCGCCGTCCAGCCAGCGGCACGCTTCGAGCATCGTCTGCACGAGCGCGCGCGTCGCATTCGGATTCGCGTCGACAAAATCGCGCCGGCACGCGAGCACCTTCTCGGGATGGTCGGGCCATACTTCGCTCGTATAAGCCACCGTTGTGCCGACGCCTTGCGCTTCGGCCAGCGCATTCCACGGCTCGCCGACACACAGCCCGTCGAGCTTGTCCTCGGCAAGCGCGGCGACCATTTGCGGCGGCGGAATCACGACGCTCTCGATATCGCGCAACGGATCGACACCCTGCGACGCGAGCCAGTAGTACAGCCACATCGCATGCGTGCCGGTGGGGAAGGTCTGCGCGAACACGGGCTTGCGGCCGAATGTCGCCAGCGCCTTGGGCAAGCTGCCGTGTTCGGCGAGCGCGTCGGCGAGACGGTTCGACAGCGTGACCGCCTGGCCGTTGCGGTTGAGCACCATCAGCACGGCCATGTCCGTTCGCGGGCCGCCGAGGCCGAGCTGCACGCCGTAGACGAGTCCATACAGCGCGTGCGCCGCGTCGAGATCGCCCGCCAGCAGCTTGTCGCGCACGGCGGCCCATGACGGCTGGCGCTGGAGTTCGAGCGTCAGACCATGCGCGTGGCCGAATTCGAGCAGCTTCGCGGCGACGAGCGGCGCGGCGTCCGACAGCGCCACGAAGCCCAGCCGCAAATGGGTCTTTTCGAGCCGGCCGCCCGGGGAAGATGCGGCGATGGATGCGGAAGTATTCATGAGCGGCGCTTCATTTGTGCGAGTCGGCCGACGCGACGACCGCGCGCGCGACTTCAGCGAGTTTGACGCCCTGGTTCATCGCGCGTTTGCGCAGCAGGGCGTAGGCGGCGTGTTCGGTGATTTTCTGCTGATCCATCAGCAGGCGTTTGGCGCGATCGATCAGCTTGCGTTCGGCAAGCTCGTTCTCGACTTGCGCGAGGCGTTCGCGCAACTGCGATTCCTGCGCAAAGCGCGCCAGCGCGACTTCGAGGATCGGCGCGAGCCGCTCCGTCGCGAGGCCTTCGACGAGATAGGCCGTGACGCCGGCATTGACCGCGTCGCGGATCAGCTGCTGGTTGGCGTCGTGACTGAACATCAGCACCGGCCGGGGCGCGGTCGCGTTCATCACCGCGAGCTGTTCGAGCGTGTCGCGCGACGGCGACTCCGTGTCGATGATGATCACGTCGGGCCGCTCGTTCTGCACCGCACGATGCAGCGCCTGCGGCGTCGCCGTGCCGGCCAGCATCTCGCAGCCAAGCAGGGCGAGGGCGTCGCGCAGATCGCCGATGGGCTTGTCGGTATCGGTTACGAGGAGAACACGCAGCATGGGGTGGGGTTTTATCGACGGCTGACTATGATTAAAGCAATACATATGCCAAGCGACCCCCTACGCCCGTGACCGTAAGCAATCACGGACTTACCGGCGGGTTCTGCGCGTGCCGCTGCACCCGCTCGGGGCACGCAAACCCGATGCACCGAAGCGGCGCATGCCCGCGCCGCTCGACCCGTCAGCGCCACTCGCCGTAGCTGCGCGGCGAAAACAGCAGGGTCAGCGCCATCATCGCGGCGACGCAGCAGGCCAGCATGATCCACGCGGCCCCGAAGCCGCCGCTCCAGGCGCGCACGAGACCGGCGACGACCGGCGCGATCGCCGCCACGACAAAGCCGACGCCCTGCGTGAACGCGACCAGCTTGCCGGCCACGCGGTGATCGGCCGAGTGGTCCATCGCGGTCACGAGCGTGAGCGAAAACGTGCCGCCGAGCCCCGCGCCCGCCACGCCGATCCATACGAGCGGCAGCGTGTCGGGCCGGATGATCAAGCCCAGTAGTCCGAACAATTGCGCCGACAGACCCAGCATCAGCCAGGGCCGGCGGTCCCGGAACGACGCCGCGGCCAGCGGCAGTAGCAAGGCGGACGCGGCCTGAAAGACCGTCATTGCCGCCAGCAGCGAGCCGCTCGCCGCGACGCTCGCGCCGCGCTGCTGATAGAACGCCGGCAGCCACGCGACCAGGCTCGTATAACCCCCGTTGACGATGCCGAAGTAGAGCCCGAGCGTCCATGCGCGCCGCGTGCTCCACGGCGAAAACGCCGCTGCGTGCGGCGGTGCGAGATGCGCTGCGGTGTGCGTCGAACGCTGGCGATTCAACGCCCGCCAGCCGAGCAGCGCGATGCACGCCGGCACCGCCCATACCGCGAGGCCCGCATGCCATGACTGGGTCGCGCGGCTCACCCACGGGCTCAAGCTCGCGCCGAGTCCGCCGCCGCCCATGATGGAGGCGGAGAACACGCCCATCGCCAGTGGCACGCGCGCGTGAAAGCGCTGCTTGATGACGGCGGGCAACAGCGCCTGGATCGCCGCGACGCCCGCGCCGGCCAGGATCGCTGTCGCGAGCAGCGCGGCGCCGCTCGCTGCCGTCCATCTCGCCGCGCAGGCCAGCGCGATCGCCAGCAGGCCCAGCGCGACGCCACGCGTTTCGCCGATGCAGCGGGTCAGCACGCCCGCACCGAATGCGCCGATGCCCATCGCGACGACCGGCAGGCTGGTCAGCAACGAAGCGCCGTAGAAGCTGAGGCCGGTGGCGTCGCGAATCGTCGTCATCAGCGGGCTGATCGATGTCAGCAGCGGGCGCAGGTTGATACCGATCACGACGATCGCGCCGAGCCACACGATGTCGTGCCACGTCAGCGTGGTGGTGGCGTGGTCGGCGGAAGTATGGGCGGCGCTGGCGCTGGACTGTGAATTCACGATCAACCTGGATACGGAAGATGAGCGCCGCGCCGAACGACACACGCAGGACGCGGCGGCGAAAACCGCGCGCGCGAGTGGCGGCGGGCTTGTCAATAAACGGGCCTGCGGGCGCGCTGTGTGCGGGTCACTGAACGACAAAGTGACATTGCGAGCCCGTTTTGGTCAACTATATTACCATCAAATGGTTAACCATTCTTCTGATGTCGGGTATAGCTCGCGGCATAGGCCCAGGGTGCCGGCCGATGTGAGAGGTCCAGCTGGAGCCCGCCACGCCATTTCGCGCGCAGTTAGCGGTCAGCGCTGCGAGCGCTGTTGCCACCGCCGCGCTGGAAGATTGCGAAGTCTGCGGTCTGGGGCGGTGTCGGTGTCACGCGGTGAACCATGGTCTCGAGCTGCGTGGCGCTGCGCAGCGCCGGGCAAACTCGCAACCGAATTGTTTTCCGCCAGCGTCGGCCGCTCGCCGCGGCTAGAATGCCGGTCGAGATCGATCTGTTCACAGTGACTGAATCCATGGCTCCACGCTCCCGGCGGTCCTCATCCGCCGACACCCAACCCGCAGCCGCCACGGACGCGCCCGTCCGCAGTGCCGCCGACGCCGATTCGCTCAGCGTCGAAGAGCGCATTTACGCATCGATTACCACGGCATTGCTGCAAGGGCGTCTGCGGCCGGGCGCGCAGCTGGTCGAGCGGGATCTCGCGGCCGCGTTCGGCTGCACGCGCGGCGCATTGCGCAAGGTGCTGGCGCGGCTCGGCTTCGAGGGCAAGCTGGTGCTCGAAGCGAATCGCGGTGCGTTCGTGCCATCGCCATCGGAAGAGGACATTCGCCAGGTGTACCGGGCGCGGCAGATCGTCGAGGCGGGGATCGTCGCAGCGTTGTGCGGGGCGTTGAGCGCTGCGCACAAGCGCCGCTTGCGCGCGCATGTGCGCAGCGAAGAGAAGGCGCTGTGCGCGGGAGCCATCGACGAATCCGTGCGTCTCGCGGGCCAGTTCCACGTGCTGCTGACGGAGCTGGCGGGCGGCACCGAACTGCTCGGACTGGTCGGGCAACTGGTCGCGAAGACCGAGCTGTACAAGGCACTGTTCGATCCGTCGAAGGGCTCGGCCTGTTCCGCCGACGAGCACGCGCACATCATCGACGCGCTCGATGCCGGCGACCTGGCCGCGGCATTGACGGCGATGCGCGAGCATCTGTCGGAGCTGGAAGAGCGAGTGGTCGAACAGGTGCGCAGAAGCGCCGCCGGAGAGGATCTCGGAGCGGTGTTCGGACTGTAGGAAGAAGCGGCGCTTGTGGGCCGCGAATGGCGCGCACTGCTGAAGCGGCGGACATCGCCGCGTGCGGGAAAACGCTCAAGCCGGCCAGACGGCTGGCAGCGTGCGAGATGTGGCTTGCGAGCGCGTTGCGCTTGCCAACGCCCGCGATGCGGCCGCGGACAACGAAAACACGTCCACGGTACGCGTGACGCTCCAGCGGCGCCGTGGCGCGCCGTCGTCCAGGCCTGAATCAATGAATCAGCGAATCAGGCCGGAGAAGGGGCGCGAAAGGCTTCGCGTACAACTCGATCGCGATGGCACACGCCGGGCCACACCGCCCGGAGCAAGGGCGGTAACAGCGGCAACTGTGCTGCGCCGCGGACTCAGCGTGCCGTCAGGCCTTAGCGGCGACGGAATTGCGAATTGCTGCGAGCAGCACCGCCACCGCTGGCGCGCTCGTCTTTGTGACGGAAGTTGATCCGGCCTTTGGTCAGGTCGTAGACCGACAGTTCCAGCGTCACGCGGTCGCCCGCGAGAATACGGATGTGATTCTTGCGCATGCGTCCGGACGCGTAAGCGCCAACCACGACGCCGTTGTCGAGCGTCACGCGGTAACGGCTGTCCGGAAGTACTTCGTCGACGATACCGTCAAGTTCAAGCAGTTCTTCTTTCGCCATGCATAACTCCTGGTCGATGGGATAACGGGATGCTGGTCGCCGGCGAGGCCGGGCGGCGCAGCATCGAATACGGTTGACAGCGGGTTCGCACCCGCTGTGGTTGCGGCATCAGCGCCATGCGCTGATAGTACCGCTCAAAGATCGGCGACGGACTGGCCATCCACGTGGCCGTCGATCAGTTGCTCGGCGTGGGCCATGCACGCAATGCGCGCCTTGCCCGTGCCGTCGAACGGAAACAGGTACTGCAAACGGAACACCCGGCCGTCGGCCGCCGCGTCGGCGCCGACACGGCAGATGCGCACCGACGCGTCGTAGCCTGCGTCCGGATTGCGGCTCGTCTGACCGTCCGCCGGGCGGCGCGGATAAACGAGCGGGTGAATCTCAAAACCCTTGTACGTCTTGACAGCTGATTTCATGAGGCACGTGTCCTGTATTACGTGGCCGACATGTCACGCGTGTTACGCGCGGCAAGACGGCCGGCGGCGCTGCACCCAAAGGGCGCGCCGCCACGGAAAAAGTTGGCACAGGCCCGATGGCAAGGGCTTGAGCGCGGCCGCGCAAAATCGCGGATTCGATGGAGAAGAAACACGCTGAAGTCGCGCAGACATCGGGCGCGTAAAGCTGAACCACTCAGCAGTACAACTCGCGACGGCGAATGCATGCGGCGCATTGCCGGAGTGACGGGATCGCCGACGGGCGGCGGTCGAACAGTCGGGGGTGGTGCGGAGATGCCGGTTTGGGACTGCCCGGTGTTGCCGGTGCTACGAATGCGGGATGCAGCTATTCCAATATGATGCACTAAATGAGACTGATTGGATAGCAAAAACTTCCACGTGCGGGCAAATCACCCAGCCGGCGGGGCTTTACGCGTGTTGAACAGTCGCTTGCGGTGCGCTGCGCATGAGCGGCGCAGCGGGTGCCACGCGTCGCGCGGCGACGGTGTCGGCGTCGATCGGCCGGCGTAGCCGAGCTTCAGCGCGAGGTTTCGGCGACGCGCTTGTGCAACTCGCGCGTCGCGGCGAGCGGAATGCGCGCGTCATCCCAGCCGGCGAGCCACTCGACTTCCTTCGCCGTGAAGATCTGCCCGTGATTGCGCAGCGCGTATTGCAGCGAATCGATGATGTGGTTGCGAATGATCTCCGGGGTGCCTTTGTCGTCTAGCACGGCGCGAAACGCTTCGAGTGTGGCCATCTGCTGCTCCGTGAACGGGTTGGTTCGTTTATCGCACGAAAAAAATCGCGTCGCCAGGCGGACAAAAATCGTTGTGGCGGCGGTGACGGCTTATTGAACGGTGCGGCGCGATGGTCGCGATGGCCGGGCGGGGTGGCTACAATGGCGAGTTGCCGCGTCTGACCTTGCCGGCATCGGCGCTTCTGCCGCACTTCGCGTGTGCGAGGCCGGCGCTGCATCCTTCGAACCCTGCGATTCCCAATGCGCAACACAAACGTGTCTCCTGTGAAAGATCTGCTGCTGGAGCGTTACGCTCCGATCGCCGACGGCATCGCGGCGCTGCTCTATCCGTGCGCCGAAGTGGTGATTCACGACCTGCGCAGCCAGACCATCGCGTATCTCGTGAACAATCTGTCGAAGCTCGAAGTCGGCGGGCCGTCGGTCCTCGACGAAGTGCACTACGCGGCGCGCGGCCGGACCATCGGCCCCTACGAGAAGCGGAACTGGGACGGCCGGCGCATGCGCTGCGTGAGCAACATCCTGTTCGACGATGACGGCAAGCCGGCCGGCATGCTGTGCGTCAACTTCAATATCGCGGTGTTCGAGGACGTGCGCTCGACGCTCGATTTGTTCATCAAGGGCGGCACGCTCACGGATGCGCCCGCGGAAGACCTGTTCCGCGACGACTGGCAGGACCGCATCAACACGTATCTGCACACGTGGCTGCGCGAGCGGCAGATCGGCATCAATGCGCTCACGCGTGAACACAAGCGGGAAATCGTCGAGGCATTGCATGCGCAGGGCGCGTTTCGCGGCCGCAGTTCCGCGAATTACGTGGCCGCCGTGCTGACGATGGGGCGCGCCACCGTCTACAAGATTCTGAAGCAGATGAAAGAGGGCGGGTGACGCCCCGGAGGAAGTCCCCTCGGGGCCCATTCAAACATCGCCGCGCCGCAGCGCTGCGGTTTTCAATCATTCGACGAGGACGGACATGGTGCGCTACCGGCACTACAAAGGCGGCATTTACGAACTGATTTGCGAAGCGACGCTGGAGTCCGATCCGACGATCACGATGATCGTCTACAAGGCCAGCAATGGTACGATCTGGACGCGTCCCGCTTCGGTGTTTTTCGAGCTCGTCGAACAGGAAGGCATCAAGGTGCCGCGCTTCGCGCCGATATAACCAGGCGCGCCTGGCTCATCCCTGGGCGAGCGCACCGCCATGCAACACAAACAGGAAATCTGAATGCGTTTATTGCTTGCCATCATTCTGCCGTGGCTTCAGTTCTTCACGATCGGCCGTCCGTTTGCGGGCATCATCTGCCTGATTTTGCAGATTACGCTGATCGGCTGGATTCCGGCCGCGATCTGGTCGGTGTATGCGCTTAGCCAGTACAACACCGACAAGAAAATCGCCCGCGCGATGGGCAACGGGCGTTAAGCCCCGCGTGAGTCAAGTGGCGCGCGGTGCAACGCGGCGCGCCGCGCCTCATCTCCTGTCATTTCAGCGCGACCGCGTCGGCGACGGCGGCAATTCGATTGCATCCGGCGCTTCGATCACCACGTCGGTTTCCGCTATCGCCACGCACGGCAGGATATAGCCTTCCAATTTTTCTTCCCGGCTGAGGCCCGGCCACTCGATCGTGTAGCGCACCTGGCCGGCTATCATTTTGCACAGGCATGTGCGGCACGTGCCATTGCGGCACGAGCGCGGCAGACGCAGATTCGCGAAGCCGGCGGCTTCGAGGATGGTCAGCGAATCGGGCGCTTCGAAGCTTTGGCCGAGCGGCTCGATGCGAACGAGAGGCGGGCGGGTTGGATCGGACATCGTGTGAATGCGTGGCTGGGTGCGCGACACTTTACACGCGATGGGCGGGGGCGGCATTCATCGGCCGGAGGTCGCAACTGATGGTGCGGGGCCGGTTCGAGGTTGGGGGCTTGCCGGTTGCGTCGCCTGCAGCGGGAGGATCGGTGCGTGGAGTGGCCGCATGGTGTCCGGTGCGCTAGCGCCGAACGCCGGGTATCAAACCTCAAACCCCGTGCCCCCTCCCACCACGATCCACATCCCGCTCAATGCGTCGTCCCGCCGCGCCGCAAATACCGATACACCGTATTGCGCGCCAGCCCCAACTCCCGCGCTGCCGCCGACACATTGCCATCGAGCCGCGCGAGTGTCTGCGCGATCAGTGCGGTCTGCCAATCTTCCATGCGTGCCGACGCCTGCTGCGCAGACGCGCGCGCCGCGCCGCGTCCGCCGTCATCGCCACCTGAGGCGCCTGAGACGGCAGGAGCCGCTCGCACGCCCCCCTCAGCCGCCACATCCACACAATCCTGCAAAAA
Source organism: Paraburkholderia panacisoli (assembly GCF_008369935.1). Taxonomy (GTDB): domain Bacteria; phylum Pseudomonadota; class Gammaproteobacteria; order Burkholderiales; family Burkholderiaceae; genus Paraburkholderia; species Paraburkholderia panacisoli. Next base: position 32,600 of record NZ_VTUZ01000004.1, read on the forward strand.
GTCGTCCGGCAGATCTTCCACTTCGATCTGCTCCGCGCCTTCGGCCATGATGCTCGCGGTGCGCAGCACGTTCGCCAGTTGCCGCAGATTGCCCGGCCAGCGGCACTGGGTGAACCGCTCCAGCACGGCGTCGGAAACGCGCCGCGGCAAGCGCTCGCCCTCCGGCTGCAAGGCCAGCATGCGCGCGACCAGCGCGGCGAGATCGGTGCGCTCGCGCAACGCCGGCAAGGTCACGACGAGTCCGTTGATCCGGTAATACAGGTCTTCGCGGAAGGTGCCGGCGTCGATCATCTCGCGCAGGTTGCGGTGGGTCGCACACACGATCCGCAGATCGACCGGAATCGCCCGTGTGCCGCCGAGCGGCACGACGGTGCGCTCCTGCAACACGCGCATCAGACGCACCTGCTGCGCGAGCGGCATATCACCGATTTCATCGAGGAACAGCGTGCCACCGTCGGCCTGCACGATCTTGCCGACGCTGCCGCGTTTTTTCGCCCCGGTGAACGCGCCGTCCTCGTAACCGAACAGCTCCGCTTCGATCAGCGTCTCGGGCAACGACGCGCAATTGAGTGCAATGAACGGCGCGGCCCGCCGCGGCGAATCGTGATGGATCGCGCGTGCGAGCCATTCCTTGCCGGTGCCGGTTTTGCCGAGCACGAGAATCGGAATATCGCGGCCCCGCAGTTTGGCGACGCGCCGCAAGATCGCGGCGACTTGCGCGTCGCCGGTGTCGAGCGTTTCGAGCGTGGCCGGCGGCGCCGGGTCGGCCGCGCGTGCCACATGACGCGCACCGCCGGTGAGCGGCGCACGCGTCACGCCGCCAACGTCCTCCAGCGGCGCGACATAGCGCGGCGCCGCATATTCACCGCGCGCGACCACCCGCACGCCGCTGCGCAGCGTCAGCAGAATGCTTTCGCCAGGCGCGCGGGCGATCTGCTGCAACAGGCTCGCGAAGGCGCAGCCGAACAGCGCGTCGAACGGTTGCCGTTGCAGCTCGGCGAGCGGCTGACCGAACTGGAACAGCGCACTGCGGTTGGCCGACAGAAACGTGCCGTCCGGCGCAAACGCCGCCAGCCCTTCGAACAGCGTGCCGATGAATTCCGCGCGCGCGTGAAAGTGCACGCGGATCGCGTCGGCGAATTGATTGGAGAACAGATGATTTTCGATCATTTGCGCTGACATCCTGACGAGCGCCAGCGTGTGCTTGTGAAAGCCGCGCGTGTCGCCGCTCACGTCGAGCGCGCCGATGGTGCGCCCGAACGGGTCCGCGATCGGCGCGCACGAGCAGGTGAGAATCCGGTTCGCGTGCAGGAAGTGCTCGTCCGCGTGGACGACGGTGGGTTGTCTGTCGACGAGCGCGGTGCCGATCGCATTGGTGCCGCGATCCGCTTCGGCCCACGACACCCCCGGACACAACGCGACGCGATTGGCTTTTTCGACGAAGTCGCTGTCGCCGAGACTGTGCAGGATCACGCCGCGGTGGTCGGTGAGCAGCACCATGCTTTGCGTGTCGACGATCTGCGCGTGCAGCGTCTCCATGACGGGCAGCGCATGCGTGTACAGCGATTGATTGCGCTCGACCAGCTCACGCAGCACGGCTTGGCGCAGTGGCTGAAAGTCGGGCGCTTCCGACGCGCGCAGGCCGATTTCGAGCGAGCGCGCGTGAGCTTGCGCAATGACATCGGGCCGGCCGATGCTGGCCGGCGTAACAGGACGACGGGTCAAGGCATGTCTCCGGTGATCGGACGCGCGACGGGTGCATTGCCCGCCGTTCGATGCCGCAGCGCACCATGCGCGCACGCGGCCGAATACCGATCTTACAGGACGAGGCGCGCGCTGCGCGGCAGCAAAAACACCGAGGCCGTGCTTGCCGCACGCCGCAAAAAGACGCGTGGCGCACCAGAATCAAACAAACAGCAAGGAAAACTTGCGCCGCGCCCGAAGTCGTCTACAGTGAATCAATTCACCTCCGCGAGGCGCGAATTTCGCTGGCGCCGCAACGGGGTGATGAGCCCGCGCCGTCAGCACTGGACAAGGAGGAGGGAGCTGCTGGCGCGATCGGATGCAACCGGCGCGCGCATCAACACGTTACACATGCGCGGCACCCAACCTTCCAGGTGAACCCATGCAGATCCTATTCCCCAATGAAACTCCTGAATATTCAGGTCGCGAACTCACCTTGGCGTTCCCGGCAATGGTCGATGGGCAGAGGGTGGAATGCATGATCACGGCGGAAGCGCTCGAAGATCACTTCGGCGCTGCGTCTCCGCGTCTGGAGGACATGGTCGTCGCATTCGACACGCACCGGGCCCGCATCGAGGCCGCCACGCGCCGTTTGTTGTCGGAAACGCGGGCGCAGTGTCTCGTGCTAAGGAGCGGCTATGTGCGCTTCTACGAGGCGAACTGGCGTAACTGACTGACGGCGTTTCGTGCGTCTCACGGCGCTGGAACGCTCATAGCTCGAACGGAGAAGCAAAGCCGCGCGAAACCACGGGTCGTCGAAACCTGAGCGCGGCGTGAGCCGGTCAAACAGGCTGCGCCAACTTCGCGTAGCCGTCGTTCATGGCCGTGCGGTGTCTTGCGCGCAGTACATCAAGGAAACGTGTTCGGTGCAGACGCTTCAGGCGCTGCGCGAGTGCGCGCGCCTGTGATGCCAACAAATACAGCGCGCCTCAGATTATCCGCCGCAACGCCCGGTCCTTGAACACCACGTGATGCGCGATCGCCGCCAGCGCGTGCAGCCCGATCACCCAATAAAACACATCGCCGAGCCACTCATGGGCGTCCTTGAGCAAGGGCCGCGCGGGCGCCGATCAGCGTGAAGCTGAGATTGACCCACGCGAGATTCACCGGCCGTCCGCCGGCGTTGACCATCAGCATGCCCAACAGCGGTTGCGCGAAGATAAAGACGTAAAGCGCAAGATGCGCCGCGCGCGAGACGAACGTGAGCAGCCGGTTGCCGGTAATTTCCGGCGGGGCGCCCGCCCACAGTCGCCAGAGCAGGCGCGGCACGGCCAGAACCAGTACGAGCGTGCCGGCCCAGAAATGCACGCTGGTCCAGAACGCCCGGCTGTCCGAGCCGCGCGGCCCGCGTATTTCGATCGCCAGATAAGCCAGCGCGACCAGCAGAAAAATGGCCCAGTGGAAGAAAATCGCGGGCGAGGTGTAACGGTCGGTGGGGCGGGGGGAGGACATGCGAAGACTCCTGCGGCCAGGTCGATCGTTTTTGGAATCATTGGATGATAGACGGTGCTCATGCGAATGGGCACCGACGACAAACCACCGCTGATCCAGGCCCGGTTTCGCGCGTCCTGCGCGCGCATGTCGAGGCCGCTAAATCGACCGTCGCGTTTATTCGCTGCCGAGGTAAAAGTAGCGGAACAGGAAAATCGCCGCGATGATCCACACGACCAGCTTCACCTTGCGCGCCTGGCCGGTCAGCAGCTTCAGCCCCGCATACGAGATAAAGCCGAACGCGACGCCATTGGCGATCGAATAGGTGAACGGCATCAGCAGCGCGGTGAGTGTGGCCGGCACGACTTCGGTGGCGTCGTTCCAAGGCAGGTCGACCATTTCGCGCAGCATCAGGCACGACACGTACAGCAGTGCCGGCGCGGTCGCGTAGCCGGGCACCACGGCTGCGAGCGGCGCGAAAAAGAGCGCCGCGAGGAACAGCACGGCCACCGTGATCGCGGTGACGCCGGTGCGCCCGCCCGCTTGCACGCCCGACGCGCTTTCGATGTACGCGGTGGTCGACGACGTGCCGAGCATCGAGCCGGCCAGGATCGCGGTGCTGTCCGCGAGCAGCGCGCGGTTCAGCCGGTGCATCTTGCCTTCGACCAGCAGCCCCGCGCGATTGGCGACACCCATCAGCGTGCCGGTCGCATCGAACAGTTCGACGAGGAAGAACACCAGCACCACGTTCAGGATGCCGGTGGAGAGCGCCGCGCGAATGTCGAGCTGGAACAGCGTCGGCGAAATGGACGGCGGCGCGGAGACGATGCCGTGGAACTGATTGCCGCCGAAGAAAAAGCTCAGCGCCGTCACGCCGACAATGCCGATCAGGATCGCGCCGCGCACCCGCAGGTAGTCGAGCGTGACGATCGCGAAGAAGCCGATGATCGCGAGGATCGCGTGCGGGTTGTGCAGATCGCCGAGCGTGACGAGCGTGGCCGGGTTACCGACCACGACGCCGGCCGACTTCAGCGAGATGATCGCGAGGAACAGGCCGATGCCGCCGGTGATGGCAATGCGTATCGAATGCGGGATGCCTTTGACGATCACTTCGCGCACGCGAAACAGCGTGACGATCAGGAACAGGCACCCGGAAATGAACACCGCGCCGAGCGCCGCCTGCCAGGTGAAGCCGAGCCCCTTGACGACGGTGTAGGCGAAGTACGCGTTCAGGCCCATGCCCGGGGCGAGCGCGATCGGGTAGTTCGCGTACAGACCCATGATCAGCGAGGCCAGCGCGGCCACGATGCAGGTCGCGACGAAGACGGCGTCCTTCGGCATGCCGGCGTCGCCGAGAATCGCCGGATTGACGAAGATGATGTAGGCCATCGTCAGGAAGGTGGTCAGGCCGGCGAGCACTTCGGTGCGCAGGTCGGTGCCGGCGGCGTCGAAGCCGAAGTAGCGTTTTATCGAGTCCATGAGGCGGGTCTCTCGTCGTTCAGAAAGCGTTTCTTGTGGTTGAGGCGGGTGATGCGCAGCGGCCCGGCGCGATGGCGCGCCGTCAGACGCGGCGCCGGAGGCTACGGGCGCGGGGCTACGGGCGGATTGTAATCATGAATGGCGGCCGCGCGCGGTGTCGCGTGCCGGAACCGGCGTGTAAAGGCTTATGGCGCGGCAGGTTCGTCCGGAGAGTGTGGCGCCGGCGCATCAGAACGCGGCGGCTGGCGCGCCAGCCAGCGATCCAGCTCGCCCGCGAAGCTCTTGCTGTCGCGCTGACTGAAGGCGGCCGGGCCGCCCGTGTCGACGCCGCTGCTGCGCAACTGGTCGAGCATCGAGCGCATGCGCAGCCGTTCCTCGATCGTGCCCGGCGTGTACCAGTTGCCGCGCGGGTCGAGCGCCTGCGCGTTTTTCGCGAGCACGGCGGCGGCAAGGGGGATGTCGGCGGTGATCACGAGGTCGCCGGCGACGACGCGTTCGGCGATCAGGTCGTCGGCGGCGTCGAAGCCGGCCGGCACCTGGATCGCGCGAATCAGCGGCGACGGCGGCACGCGCAGAAACGCGTTGGCGACCAGCGTCAGCGGCATGCCGGTGCGGCGTGCGGCGCGGTACAGCATGTCCTTGATCACGACGGGACAGGCGTCGGCATCAACCCAGATTGGCATCGTTCGGATTCCGGCAGCGGGGAGTGTCGAAGGGGCGAGATGATACCTTGCCTGCGCGTGGGGGGATGGCGCAAGGGGATTCGGAGGGAGGATGCAGGGGCAGCCGCGAAGGGGCGCCGGCAGGCGGCGAATGCGGCGAAAAGCACGGGCAAGCGATGAAGCAGCAGCAACCAGCGGCGGAGTTGAACCCTCACAAGTACACACCAACCCCGGGCCTGCCGACCAAACGCAGACCGCGAACAGCCCGAACGGCATGCCGGACCGCTTTCACCCGCGACCATTGCGGTCACGTGCAGCCCGGCAGCACGCCGCGAATAGCGGCGCGCGTTACTGGGTCATCGTTCCGCCCGCCTGCTGCGCACGCCGCGCCGCGACGATGCGGCCCGCCTGCTGCGCATTTTCCGGGTAGTTGATCCAGTCGAGCGGATCGTAGCCGGCGGCGCGCCACTCGATCAGATCGGCTCTGACCTGCGCACGCGTTTTCGGCGCCGACGGGTCGTAAGGCCGCGCCTGGGGCTGCGCGAACGCGGTACTGACCGTCACGGCTGCCAGCAGCACGCCGAGTCCAACTTGAGAAAACATTTTCATGATGAGCTCCTATGGAGCGGTTAAACGCAACGCCGGAATTCTAGTTTTCAGTTCCATTTCGAGTAAGGCGATGGCAGGCAATGCACCATTTCATTTTGCGGCTCAAAGCGCGCAAGCCCGGCGGGTTCACGGGGACGCCGGTTTGCCGAGGCGATCCAGCACTGTGTTCAGCAGGTCGATCGGCAGCGGAAACACGATCGTCGAATTCTTGTCGGCGGCGATCGTCGTGAGGGTTTGCAGGTAGCGCAACTGCATCGCCTGCGGCTGCCTGGAGAGCGTTTGCGCCGCTTCCAGCAGATGCTGCGAGGCCTGCAGTTCGCCCTCCGCGTGAATCACCTTGGCGCGCCGCTCGCGCTCGGCCTCGGCCTGGCGCGCAATCGCGCGGATCATCGTTTCATTGATGTCCACGTGCTTGATCTCGACGATCGATACCTTGATGCCCCACGCGTCGGTCTGCGCATCGAGCACTTTCTGGATGTCGGCGTTCAGCTGCTCGCGCTCGGCCAGCAGTTCGTCGAGCTCGTGCTTGCCTAGCACCGCGCGCAGCGTCGTCTGCGAAAGCTGGCTGGTCGCTTCGAAGTAGCGCGCCACCTGGATCACCGCTTTCTCCGGATCGACCACGCGGAAGTACACCACCGCGTTGACCTTCACCGACACGTTGTCGCGCGTGATCACGTCCTGCGGCGGCACGTCGAACACGACAGTGCGCAGATCCATCCGTACCGCCTGCTGCACGACCGGGATGATGAGCACGAGGCCGGGGCCCTTGACCTTCCAGAAGCGCCCGAGCATGAACACGACGCCACGTTCGTACTCCCGAAAAATCCGCACCGACGAAGCAATCAGCGCGGCCGCCAGCAGAATCAGAATGCTGCTGAAGCCGAATGTGAAACCGATCATGAGCGTTCTCCTTGTATGGCCTCGCCGGCCGCAACGGGCACCACGGTCAGCGTCAGTCCGAGCCGCGCCGTCACGCGCACCGGCTGGCCGGCCGCGACCGGCGCCGCGCTGGACACCCGCCAGCGCTCGCCCTGCACGCGCGCCCAGCCTTCCGGGGCGCCTCCTGGCGTCGCGTGCTCAGGCGCGAGACCGCCGTCGAGCACTACGCCGATGCTGCCGATCAACCCTTCCGAGCCGGTCACCACGGGCCGGCGCCGCGCGCGCAACGCGAGCCTCGACACCCCGAGCACGAACACCACGCTGAACACGACGACGGCGGCGATCAGCGACAGCGGGATACCGTAGCCGGGCACGTCGGTGTCCATCAGCATCAATGCGCCGATGACGAACGCGACCACGCCGCCGAAGCCGAGCGAGCCGAAGGTCGGCAGGAACGCCTCGCCGATCAGGAAGGCGATGCCGAGAAAGATCAGCCCGAGGCCGACGTAGCTGACTGGCAGCATCTGCATCGCGAACAGGCCCAACAACAGGCTGATCGCGCCGACCACGCCGGGCAGCACGAAGCCCGGATTGGCGAATTCGAAGAACAGGCCGTACATGCCCAGCATCAGCAGCACCAGCGCGACGCTGGGATCGGTGATGACGGTGAGGAAACGGCTGCGCCAGTCGGCTTCGAGCGTGACGAGCGGCGCGTGCGCGGTGTGCAGCGTGACGTTGCCGCTGCTCGTCGCGAACGTGCGGCCGTCGACCTGGCGCAGCAGGTCGGGTACGTCGCGCGCGACCAGGTCGACCACGTGCTGCGCGAGCGCGTCTTCCGCCGACAGACTGACGGCTTCGCGCACCGCGCGATCGGCCCAGCCGGCATTGCGCCCGCGCATCTGCGCGAGGCCGTGGATGTAGGCGGCCGCGTCCTGGACCTGCTTGCGCAGTTCGGTCGATTGGGTGTCGAGCGGCAGGGCGTTGGCGGGCTCGCTTGCGGATGCGCCGGATGCGTTGGATGCGGATGCCGACGGGTTCGGTGCACCAGTACCGGCACCCGGCAACCCATGGGTACCCGCGGGGGCGCCCGGCAACCCCGGTGCCCCGCCACCTGCGGGCGGCTCGCCCCCGCCGATCCCCATCTGCACCGGTGTCGCCGCGCCGAGATTGGTGCCCGGCGCCATCGCCGCGATATGGCTGGCGTAGATGATGTACGTACCGGCGCTCGCCGCGCGTGCGCCGCTCGGCGCGATGAAGGTGGCGACCGGTACCGGCGAGCCGAGTATCGCCTTGATGATCTGCCGCATCGACGTATCCAGGCCGCCGGGGGTGTCGAGTTGCAGCACCGCGAGTTGCGCGTGGCCATCGGCCGCGCGTTGCAGGCTGCGCACAATGAAGTCCGCGCTGCCCGGACCGATCGCGCCGTTCACCGGAATCACCACGACGCTATTGCGCACCACCGCGGCATACAGCGGCGGCGTCCATTCGCACGACGCGAACCCGAACGCCAAAAGCACGCCCAGCGCGGCGATGCCGCGCATCAACCGGCCCACGACGCCGCCGCGGATAAGCGGCGTGCGCGAACCAGACTGCCGGAACGGGAGACGTGGATACGTGCTCATCGCTGACGGCTGCCGCGCCCAGCCGACAGGTATCGGCCAGCGCGGGCCGATATCCTGGAGAAGGCTGGCCTGCCGCTTACAGCTTAGTCCGATTCCGCGCGATGCGTGAAATCCGCACGCGCCGGCCGGTAGTCGGTTGGCCGCATGCCGGTCCACTTGCGAAACGCGCGATGAAACGCGCTCGGCTCCGCAAAGCCCACGGCCGTCGCGATGTCGGCGATCGTGCGATCGGTGCCCTGCAATTCGCCGATCGCGATGTCGCGCCGCAGGTCGTCCTTGATCGACTGGTACGTATAGCCTTCCTGTTTCAAACGCCGCCGCATCGTCGCTTCGGCGACGTGCAGGCGGGCGGCCATCTGATCGGCGGCGGGCCAACCGGACATCGGCAGCGCGCGCAGCGTCTTGCGCACGCGCGCCGCGAGCGAGCCCGCATTGCGATACTTGACGATGAAGCTGCCGGGCGCATCGCGCAGGAACGGCTTGACCGACTTGGTCGTCTGGATCACCGGCAGATCGAGAAAGGCCGGCGCAAGATCGACATACGACTCGGGCTGATCGAACGTCATGTGGTCGCAGAACATCAGCCGGTACTCATGCGCGGCGGGCGGCTCGGCGCAGCGAAAGCGCGCTTCGAGCAACGGTATGCGTCGCCCGACCAGCCAGCACAGCAGACCGTACACGAGGATGAACCAGGTCGCGTAGGCGAACATGGCCGGCGCAGGCGCGCCTTCGCGTTCGACGAATCTGAGCCGCACGCGCTGCGCGCTGGTGTCGATCTGCGCGCCGAGGTCGTCGAGCACGAGGCGCATGAAGCCGACCGCGCGCGCGAGCGCCTGCGCGCCGTTGCGCGCGGTCAGCGCCGTTTGCGTCATCGCGATGAAGCTGCCGCTTTTCATGCGATGCGAGTCCTGGCCGAAGAACTCGTCGTCCAGCGCGCGCGCAATGCCGGCCCACAGCGCGCCGTATTGCGCCGAGGACACCCGGCCCTTCGGCGAGCCCAGCATCGGCGCCGCGATGCCCGCGGCTTCGGCGAGCGGCAGCGCATCCAGGCCGCGCGCGCGGGCGAGCGCCAGGGTCTCCTCGACCATGCTGACGGAAATCGTGCCCTTGTCGGTTTTCATATAGGTCCGGTTGATCTGGCAAAAGCGCTCAGCATATTCCCTGGGGTAATTCGCCAAGCCTTTGAAATGGCGGTTCTATTTGGTGTTCCATGGCAGGCGTATGGCAAATGCGCTCAGGCAGAATGATCGGGCCGAGCATCGAACCTGTCCAGTGGCTTGCCTACACTTGGCATCAACCGATCGCCGCGATCCGACGCACAGCACAGGACCCAGCCCATGGACAGCTTCTACACCGACGAGCAACGGATGATCCGCGACGCCGCGCGCGACTTCGCCACCGAACGGCTCGCGCCGCACGCGGCGCAATGGGACCGCGACGCGCAACTGCCCGCCGACGTCGTCACGCAGATGGGCGAACTCGGCTTTCTCGGCATGATCGTGCCGGCGGAGTGGGGCGGCTCGTACACCGACTACGTCGCCTATGCGCTCGCGCTCGAAGAGATCGCCGCCGGCTGCGCCGCGTGCGCGACGCTGATGAGCGTGCACAACTCGGTCGGCTGCGGGCCGATCCTCAACTTCGGCAGCGCCGCGCAAAAAGACCGCTATTTGCACGACCTTGCCACCGGTCGGCGCATCGGCGCGTTCTGCCTGACCGAGCCGCAGGCCGGCTCCGAGGCGAACAATCTGCGCTCGCGCGCGGTGCTGCGCGACGGCCACTGGATTCTCAACGGCAGCAAGCAGTTCGTCACCAACGGCGCGCGCGCCGATCTCGCGATCGTCTTCGCGGTCACCGATCCGGAGCGCGGCAAGCGGGGCCTGTCCGCGTTCATCGTGCCGACCAGCACGCCGGGCTTCAACGTCGGCAAGCCGGAGCACAAGCTGGGCATTCGCGCGTCCGACACCTGCCCGATTTCACTCGACGACTGCGCGGTGCCCGAAGCCAATCTGCTCGGCGAACCGGGCGAGGGTTTGCGCATCGCGCTGTCGAATCTCGAAGGCGGGCGCATCGGCATCGCCGCGCAGGCGGTCGGCATCGCGCGGGCCGCGTTCGATGCCGCGCGCCGCTATGCGAACGAGCGCGTGCAGTTCGGCAAGGCGCTCAAGGACCATCAGACCATCGCCAACATGCTCGCCGACATGGCCACGCGCCTGAACGCCGCGCGCCTGCTCGTGCATCACGCGGCGCGGCTGCGTTCGGCGGGGCGGCCGTGCTTGTCGGAGGCCTCGCAGGCGAAGCTGTTCGCGTCGGAACTGGCCGAGGAAGTCTGCTCGAACGCGATCCAGATTCACGGCGGCTATGGGTATCTGGAGGACTACGCGGTGGAGCGCCACTACCGTGACGCGCGCATCACGCAGATCTACGAAGGAACCAGCGAGGTGCAACGGATGGTGATTGCCCGTCATGTTTGAGCGCGAAATGGACCGGCGTTTGAGCGCAAAATAGTTTGCCCGGCGGGCCCGTGAGAAACATAGGCGGAACGCGGGCAGCAGGACAAGGCGAAGCATCAGCGGAACAAAAAAGCAAAGCGCTTACCTCGCCAACTCTGGCCGTCAGCTGTGCATGGGACCAGAGTAAGGCGCTAAAGCGCCCCCCGACAGGAGACGACGATGACTGCAGCGAAAGGCTTTTTCGACGCGCGCGATCTGTTATTGCGCCATCGCACCGACTACGACCGCGCATACCGCGAATTCACGTGGCCGCAGCTGGGCGAGTTCAACTGGGCGCTCGACTATTTCGACGTGATCGCACGCGAGAACCACAACCCCGCACTGTGGATCGTCGACGATCCCGCCAGCGACGGCCTGCGTTTGTCGTACGCGCAGATGTCCGAACGCTCGGCGCGCATGGCGAACTTTCTGCGCGCATCGGGCGTGGGCCGCGGCGACCATGTGCTCCTGATGCTGCCGAACCGCGTCGAACTGTGGGACGTGATGCTGGCGGCGATGAAGCTCGGCGCGATCGTGCTGCCCGCCACCACCCAGCTTTCCGCCGACGACGTGCGCGACCGTGTGCAGATCGGCGGCGCGAAGTTCGCCGTGGTCGACAGTGCGGAGCTGGCCAAGTTCGATGCGCTCGACGTGCCGCTCACGCGCTTCTCGGTAGGCGCGCCGCGCGACGGCTGGATCGATCTGGCCGCCGCCTACGACGCGTCGCCGCAATTCACGCCTGACGGCATCACGCGCGCCACCGACACGCTGCTGCTGTACTTCACGTCGGGCACCACATCGAAGCCGAAGCTCGTCGAGCACACGCATCAGAGCTATCCGGTCGGCCATCTGTCCACGATGTACTGGATCGGGCTGCAACCGAACGACATCCATTGGAACATTAGCTCACCGGGCTGGGCCAAGCACGCGTGGAGCTGCTTCTTCGCGCCGTGGAACGCGCAGGCCTGTGTGTTCGTGTTCAACTTCGCGCGGTTCGTGCCGAAAGACACGCTGAACGCGCTGGTGCGTTTCAACGTCACCACGCTGTGCGCGCCGCCGACCGTGTGGCGCATGCTCGTGCAGGAGCCGCTCGCGGACTATCCGGTCAAACTGCGTGAGATCGTCGGCGCGGGCGAGCCGTTGAATCCGGAGATCATCGAACGCGTCAGGCACGCGTGGGGCATCACGATTCGCGACGGCTTCGGCCAGACCGAGACCACCTGCCAGATCGGCAACTCGCCGGGACAGCCGGTCGTCGCCGGTTCGATGGGGCGCCCGATGCCGGGCTACCGGATCGAACTGCTCGACGCCGACGATCAACTCATGACCGAAGGTGAAATCGCGCTGCCGCTCGCCGAGCGTCCGCTCGGTTTGATGACCGGCTACGCGAACAACGCCAACGCGACGGCGCAAGCGATGCGCAACGGTTTCTACCGCACCTCCGATGTCGCCATGCGGCGCGATGACGGCTACTACGTGTATGTCGGGCGCGCCGACGACGTCTTCAAATCGTCCGATTACCGGTTGAGTCCGTTCGAACTCGAAAGCGTGCTGATCGAACACGAGGCGATCGGCGAAGCCGCCGTGGTGCCGAGCGCCGACGCGCTCCGTCTGTCGGTGCCCAAGGCGTTCGTCACCGTGCGCCATGGCTTCCAGGCCGGACCCGAGCTCGCGCGCGCCGTGTTCGCGTTCTCGCGCGAAAAGCTCGCGCCGTACAAGCGGATTCGCCGTCTGCAATTTAGCGAGTTGCCAAAAACCATCTCCGGCAAGATTCGCCGCGTCGAATTGCGGCGCCGCGAAATGGAGCGTGCAGCCGAGCCCGCGCGTCTGCCGGACGAGTATTGGGAAGAGGATTTTCCGGAGCTGCGTTGATTATTTTTGTTCGCCCCCATCCCCGTTGTCACCATGATTCTCAGGCCGCCGCGCGGCCCACGCACAGGAGTTTCAGCATGAGCGCAATTGCTTCGAACCACGCCGGGCGCAATGCCGCCGATGCCATCGCCACCGTCAAGCTGCTGATCAACGGCGAGTTCGTCGAATCGAAGACCGGCGAATGGCGCGACATCGTCAATCCCGCCACGCAGGAAGTGCTGGCGCGCGTGCCGTTCGCCACCGCCGACGAAGTCAACGAAGCGATCCGCAGCGCGCACGCCGCGTTCAAGACCTGGAAGGACACGCCGATCGGCGCGCGCATGCGCATCATGCTGAAGTACCAGGCGTTGATCCGCGAGCACATGCCGCGCATCGCGAAGACCTTGAGCGCGGAGCAAGGCAAGACGATTCCCGATGCCGAAGGCGACATCTTCCGCGGACTCGAAGTGGTCGAACACGCGTGCTCGATCGGCACGTTGCAGCAGGGCGAATTCGCGGAGAACGTGGCGGGCGGCGTGGACACCTACACGCTGCGCCAGCCGCTCGGCGTCTGCGCCGGCATCACGCCGTTCAACTTCCCCGCGATGATCCCGCTGTGGATGTTCCCGATGGCGATCGTCTGCGGCAATACCTTCGTGCTCAAGCCGTCGGAGCAGGACCCGCTGTCGACGATGCAGCTGGTCGAACTCGCGCTCGAAGCCGGCGTGCCGAAAGGCGTGCTGAACGTGGTGCACGGCGGCAAGGACGTGGTCGACGCGCTCTGCACGCACGAGCTGGTCAAGGCGGTTTCGTTCGTCGGCTCGACGGCGGTCGGCACGCACGTGTACCGCCTCGGCAGCGAGCACGGCAAGCGCGTGCAGTCGATGATGGGCGCGAAGAATCACGCGGTGGTCCTGCCCGACGCGAACCGCGAGCAGACCCTGAACGCGCTGGCCGGGGCGGGCTTCGGCGCGGCCGGGCAGCGCTGCATGGCGACTTCGGTGGTGGTGCTGGTGGGCGCCGCGCAGCAATGGCTGCCCGAGCTCGTCGCGAAGGCGAAGACGCTCAAGGTCAACGCGGGCAACGAGCCGGGTACCGACGTCGGCCCGGTGGTCTCACGCGCGGCGAAGCAACGCATTCTCGGCCTGATCGAAGCGGGCGTTAAGGAAGGCGCCACGCTCGCGCTTGACGGCCGCGACGTGAAGGTGCCCGGCTACGAGCAGGGCAATTTCATCGGCCCGACGATTTTCACCGACGTCACCACCGACATGGAAATCTACCGTACCGAAATTTTTGGCCCCGTGCTGCAAGTACTGACCGTGGCCACGCTCGACGACGCGATCGCGCTCGTCAATCGCAATCCGTTCGGCAACGGGGTCGGCCTCTTCACGCAGAGCGGCGCGGCGGCGCGCAAATTCCAGAGCGAGATCGACATCGGCCAGGTCGGCATCAACATTCCGATTCCGGTGCCGGTGCCGTTCTTCAGCTTCACCGGCTCGCGCGGCTCGAAGCTCGGCGATCTCGGCCCCTACGGCAAACAGGTCGTGCAGTTCTATACGCAGACCAAGACGGTCACGGCTCGCTGGTTCGACGACGACACGGTCAACGACGGCGTCAACACGACTATCAGCCTGCGCTGAACGCTACCCGAGCGCGCAGAAACGGAGACGACATCATGAAAATAGGCTTTATCGGACTCGGCAACATGGGCGCGCCGATGGCGCTCAACCTGCTGAAAGCGGGCCACGCGGTCAATGTATTCGATCTGAACGCGCAAGCCGTGCAGGGGCTCGTCGACGCGGGCGCGAAGGCGGCCGGTTCGCCGAAAGCGGCCGTGACCGACGTGGAGTGCGTGATCACGATGCTGCCTGCGGCCGCGCACGTGCGCAGCGTGCTGAGTGCGCAAGACGGCGTGTTCGCGGGTATCGCGAAGGGCGTGACGATCATCGATTCGAGCACGATCGATCCCGCCAGCGTGAAGGCCTTCGCCGAACTCGCGGCGCAGCACGGCAACAGCTTCGTCGATGCGCCGGTATCGGGCGGCACCGGCGGCGCGGCGGCGGGCACGCTGACCTTCATGGTGGGCGGCAGTGCGAGCGCGTTTGAACAGGTCAAACCGGTCTTGTCGGCGATGGGCAAGAACATCGTGCATTGCGGCGACACCGGCACTGGCCAGGTCGCGAAGATCTGCAACAACCTCGTGCTCGGCATCACGATGGCGGGCGTGGCCGAGGCGATGTCGCTCGGCGAGGCGCTCGGTATCGACGCGAAAGTGCTGGGCGGCATCATCAATACGTCGACCGGGCGCTGCTGGAGTTCGGACACGTATAACCCGATGCCCGGCGTGATCGACACCGCACCGTCGACGCGCGGCTACACCGGCGGCTTCGGCACCGACCTGATGCTCAAGGACCTCGGCCTCGCCACCGACGCCGCGCGCGCCGCACGCCAACCGGTCTATCTCGGCGCGCTCGCGCAGCAGCTTTATCAGACGATGAGCACGAAAGGCGCGGGACGTCTGGACTTTTCGGCGGTCATCAAGCTTTATCGTAACGAGGCCAAGGAGGCCGACGCGTGATGATCGAACTCGACTACGCACACGACGGCGCGGTCGCGCTGCTCACGCTCAAGCGGCCGCCCGCGAATGCGTTCACACCTGAGGGCTTGCTGCAATTGCAGCGCAGCGTCGAACTGCTGAACGGCGACCCGCGCGTGCGGGCGATCGTGATCACCGGCGATGGGCCGAAGTTCTTCAGCGCGGGCGCCGATCTGAACACGTTCGCCGATGGCGATCGCGAAGTCGCGCGCACCGCGGCGGCGCGCTTTGGCGCGGCGTTCGAGACATTGCAGAACGCGCGGCCGGTGGTGATCGCGGCGATCAACGGTTATGCGATGGGCGGCGGACTGGAGTGCGCGCTCGCGTGCGACATCCGCATCGCCGAACCGCATGCGTTGCTGGCGCTGCCCGAGACCGCGGTCGGCCTGCTGCCGTGCGGGTGCGGCACGCAGACGCTGCCATGGCTGGTCGGCGAAGGCTGGGCCAAGCGCATCATTCTCACCGGCGAGCGGGTCGATGCGGCGACCGCGTTGCGCATCGGCCTGGTCGAAGAGGTGGTGGAACGGGGCGCGGCGCGCGATGCCGCGCTGACCATGGCCGCGCGCGTCGCGGGTCTGAGCCCGCAGGCGGTTGGCTTCAGCAAGACACTGATTCATCAGGCGCGCAACGGCGTGCCTCGCGCGGCGGCCCTGGCGGTGGAACGCGAACGCTTCGTCGATCTGTTCGACGGCGCGGATCAGCGCGAAGGGGTCAATGCGTTCCTCGAAAAGCGCAAGCCGCGCTGGCAGGCGGCGCAGCTTCAATCGACGGAAGCGGCCGCTCCCATGGGTCACGCCGCCCACTTCCCGACGCAGGCCCGCTCATGAGCGCCTTGCAAAGCGTCGCACTCGAAACGGACACGCAAGCGGAGCGCGAGATTCTGTTTCGCGTCGTCAACCGCGTCGCGATCATCACGCTGAACCGTCCGGCCGCGCTCAACGCGCTCTCGCACGCGATGGTGCGCGAACTCGCCGTGCTGGTCGAGCATTGCCGCCACGACAGCGGCATCGTCGCGCTCGTGCTGAAAGGCGCCGGAGCGAAGGGTTTTTGCGCTGGCGGCGACGTGCGCGAAGTGCACCGGCTGGCGAAGAATGGTGATCACCGCTGGCTCGCATTCTTCGTCGATGAGTACCGGCTCGACTACGCGCTGCATACGTTTCCGAAACCGGTGGTCGCGCTGCTCGACGGGATCGCGATGGGCGGCGGCATGGGGCTCGGTCAGGCGGCGCGGCTGCGCATCGTCACGGAGCGCAGCAGGATCGCGATGCCGGAGACGCGCATCGGCTTCCTGCCGGATGTCGGCGCAACGCGTTTTCTCAGTGTGATGCCGGCCGAGGTCGAGCTGTATGTCGGGCTGACCGGCGCGACATTGTCCGGCGCCGACGCGTTGCGTCTGCAACTGGCCGATCTGTGCGTGCCGGCCGAATGGCTCGCGAGCTTCGAGGAACGGTTGCAGCGCATGTCGCACGACGGCGATCTGATGGCCGCCTTGCGCGGCGTGTTCGAGCCGCCGTGCAACATCATCCCGCATGCGGCGTTGGCGGCGTTCACGCAGTTGATGCTCAGGCATTTCGACCGGCGTTCGAGCGTCGAGAGGATCGCCGCGACGTTGCGGCACGACCTGGAGCGCGATCCGCCGCGCGAGGTGAGGCAGTGGCTGCAATCGACTTACGACGCCATCACCGGCCACTCGCCGACGATGCTGTGCGTCACGCGCGAGGCGCTGTTGCGCGGCCGGCAGATGACGTTGGCGGAATGCTTCAGGATGGAACTGGGCATCGTCAAACGGGTGATCGAGGAGGGCGACTTCTGCGAAGGCGTGCGGGCGCAGTTGATCGATAAGGATCGCGAGGCGCGCTGGGCGCCCGCGACGCTTGCGGAAGTGCGGGCCGAACGGGTCAGGCATTTTCTGGCTTCGCCGTGGAAGAGCGAGGTGCATCCGCTGGCGGGGTTGGCGGCGGAGCAGGGGTGAGGTGGTGCGGGTTGTTCGCGGCCGCGCGCGTTGACGGCGGGCAGGCGCGGTATTCAGATGCGGCACTTCTGTCGCGTTCACGCATCCGCACGGCCCGCGCTGGTGGTCTCGGCTCCCGCTCAACCCTTGCCTGCTGCAAATGATGTGAAGAATCCCGTTAGCGGCATCGTCAAGAAAGGCGCGAGAAATCGCGCCTTTTTTGCATTTGGCGTCATTGCTGCGGGGCGGAACGAGTGTCTCGCCAACAGCGCCGCGCGAATCCGTGTCCTTTGCCGGTGCCGGCTTGCCTGCCAATAGATCATCCGGCCCGATACATGGATACGCCCGCGCAATTTCAGCCGGGAACGAAGCGTGCTTAAGCATTTGCGTGGTTCCAAAGCGGATCGCATGAAGCGAAGCGATCGACGAAACGACGCATGGCGTACATGCGGCGCTGGCGTCATCAGTTTGAAACTCAACCGTCTTAGGAAAGCGTGATGGACAAAAATCGTATCGAAGGTGCCGCGAAGCAGTTGAAGGGCTCCGTCAAGGAAGCGATGGGCAAGGTCACGGGCAATCGCGTGAAGCAGGCCGAAGGGGCCGCTGAAAGGCTGGCCGGCACAATGCAGGCGAAGCTCGGCGAGGCGGCCGATGCGCTGCGCGGTCGCGTGAAAAGGTAGCGATCAGCGCGCCGAAAGTCGCGGCATGGTCGCGGCAATCAACATCAATGTGCATTATGCAAAGCGAAAGCGCACGAAGCGCCAGCCAGCACCGGCGCGACCGTGCTCACCCCTTCAAGGACAATCATGGCGAATTCAAACCAGCTCGACGGTATCTTCAATGAAGCGGCTGGCAAGGTGCAGGACGCGGTCGGCGACCTGACCGGCGAACTCACCATCCCGACCCCTAAGCCGCCCGTCGGCCCGCGCCTGCTCCCAGCGGCGGCTTCGAAGTGCACAATGGCCGTTCGCCAACTAATACAGATCCGCGGGTGCCCGGCCTGTTGAGAACCCTTCGATTAGGCGAACAGCCGCTCCTGTCCACAGATTGGAGGTGACCCCCCTGGAAAAATGCGATGGGTTGGAAAGTCCATATATCGACTCCAGCAGCGTGGGGAATGTTCTCACGCTCAACCATTGCAACGCTGCCTGGCCAGGCACGTCTCAAAGTTCGCGGAAACACGCCCGTGTGGAATAGATATCTGGTTCAAGATTGCGAAATCAGACTTGTGAAACCCTGCGTGAAGCGTCGACAAGCATGCGCGAATACGGATGTGAAAGTTCTGCTGTAGGCAGATCACTGGCGCCGCGCGTCTCGACAATTTCCCCTTTGAGCATGACCGCCACACGATCGCACAGATGCACCACCACACCGAGATCGTGAGTGACGAGCAGGTAGGTCAGCCCTTCCTTCTGACGCAAGTCCGAAAGCAGATTCAGAATTTCCGCTTGAACGGAGACATCCAGCGCCGAGGTCGGCTCGTCCAGAAGCAGAACACGAGGCTCGAGCACCAAGGCGCGGGCGATGGCGACGCGCTGTCGCTGGCCACCGGAAAGCTGATGCGGATAACGCTTGCGAAAGGATGCGTTCAGGCCCACCTTGCTCAGTGCTTTGTCGATGCGGGTATCGATACTATCGAGCCCGTGAATTTTCAACGGTTCTCCGAGCGCTGTTTCGATCGTATGTCTTGGGTGCAGTGATCCGAACGGGTCCTGAAAGACCATCTGCACCAGCCGGCTTCGCGCGCGATCGATCTTGCGGCCAATCCGGACCCGATTCAGCGAGATCTCTCCGTTCCAGTCCTGGTACAAACCCGCTACACAACGCAGAATCGTGCTTTTTCCGCATCCCGATTCGCCGACCAGTCCGAACACCTCACCTTCATTCACGCCAAGATTGACACCTCGTAATACAGCGTTCGCCGACGTGCCTGAGCCGAACGTGAGTTCGAGATTTCTGATATCGATCATAACCATCGGTTTTCCTAATCGGTTAGCCAGCGTGGATCACGTTCGAGCTGCGGAAGGCGCGCGCGCCGATGTTCCATACTCGGCAATGCATCCAGCAGACCACGCGTATAAGGATGCGTCGCATGATCGAGCTCTGCGGCTGCAATCGATTCGACCACTCGGCCCGCATACATGACCAGCACCCGATCGCAGAAGTCGCGCACCAGATTCAGGTCATGGCTGATGAACAGCAGACCGAGGTTGTTTTCAGTCACCAGTTCATGCAGAACGTCCAGCACCTGCAGCCTCACGGAGATGTCCAGTGCCGAGGTCGGTTCGTCCGCGATCAGCACTTCGGGCTTCGGGATGAGCATCATCGCGATCATGACGCGCTGGCCCATTCCCCCCGAGATTTCGTGCGGGTAGAGACGCGAGGCTCTCAATGGGTCGCGAATACGAACTTTCTCCAGCATCTCCAGCGCGCGCTCGTGCGCCTCTTTCGCAGTCGCACGGTGATGCGCGGAGTAGGCTTCCGCGATCTGATGTCCGATCCGCTTGACTGGATTCAGCGCGAATTTCGGGTCTTGCAGGATCATCGACATGCGTCGGCCGCGGATCGAACGCATCGTCTTTTCAGACGCGGCGAGAAGGTCGGTTTCTTCGAACCGCAGTGTGTTCGCGGAGATTCTCGCGGAGCGCGGATGCAGTCGCAGTAGCGTGCGCCCGATTGTCGATTTCCCCGATCCCGATTCGCCGACGATAGCGAGTTTCTCCGTCCCGAGTGTGAACGACACGCCCCGCACCGCGTCGAAAGTCCCTTTCTCGCTGGTGAAACTCACGCGCAGGCCGTCGACTTCGATCTTGTTGTCCACGGTGTGAGCACTAGAAATTGGCTGGTCCATCGGGTTTCCTTATTCGCTTCGCGGATCGAGCAGATCGCGCAGTCCATCGCCGAGCAGATTGAACGCAAGGCTCACGATCATGATTGCGGCGCCCGGCACAGTGACGAGCCACCAGCACTCGATCATGTAGCGGCGTCCCGCGGAGATCATCGTTCCCCACTCGGGCGACGGCGCCTGCGCGCCGAGCCCCAGGAAGCCGAGACCCGCGGCGGTGAGAATGACGGTCGCCATGTTCATCGTCAGCCGCACGATCACCGACGAGAGGCACAGTGGCCAGATGTGGCGTACGAGTATGCGAATCGGCGACGCGCCTTGCAGCTTGACCGCGGAAATGAAGTCCGCGTTTCGCAGCGACAGCGTTTCGGCTCTGGCCAACCGCGCAATCGGCGGCCACGACGTCAGGGCGATCGCAAGGACTGCGTGTTCGAGCCCCGGGCCGAGGGCGGCGACGAACGCGAGCGCCAGCACGAGACTGGGAAACGAAATGAAGATGTCGGTAATGCGCATGAAGACCGTATCGACCCAGCCGCGGAAATAGCCGGCCGCCGTGCCGACAGCGAGGCCCACCGGCCCGACGATGATCGTCACGAGGCCGACGATATACAGTGTGATGCGCGCACCGTACACGAGCCGGCTGAAGACGTCGCGACCGTACTCGTCGGTGCCGAACCAGGAATCGCCGCCCGGCGGGCGCAAGGCGCTGGATAGATCCTGCTGGAAAGGAGAATGCCGGACGATCAGCGGGGCGCAAATCGCGATGAGCGTCAGCGCGAGAACCACGAACGCGCCGGCCGTGCTGAGCGGGTTGCGACGCATACGTCGACCCAGCCGCAACAGATTGGCAAAGCGGCCTTCTGAGCCAGGCTTGGTCATGGTGGTTTGTCCACTAAGCGTCGCGGATTTGCCGGAAATTTTCATGTCTCGAACTCTATGGCGTTCAGTGTGTTCGTGGATCAAAGACGCGGTACAGGGCGTCGGTGACCAGATTCAGCGTGATGAAGACGAGGCCGACGATCAGTACGCAACCCATCACCGCATTCATGTCGCCGAGCAACAGGCTGCTGGTGAGGTACTGTCCGAAGCCGGGCCACGCAAACACGCTTTCGATCAGCACGGCGCCTTCGAGCAGCGAGCCATAGGCAAGGGCTACGATCGTGAGCAACTGAACCATGATGTTGGGAAACGCATGCCGCCAGATCACGCTGCGCTCCGATAGCCCCTTGACGCGAGCAGTCAGGATGTATTCCTGCGAAAGCTGGTTGAGCATGAAACTGCGGGTCATCCGGCTGATGTACGCCATCGAATGCAGGCCGAGGATGCAGGCAGGTAGGGCGATATGGCTGAACGCGCTGCGAAACAGGGCCCATTTGTCCTCGAGCGCGGAGTCCAGAAGCAGGAATCCGGTGAGCGGTTTGAGGTCGGCTTCGAACGCGAGGCCGACACGGCCGACGCCGCCCGACCAGCCCAGCTTCTGATAGAAGAACAGCAGTCCGAGCATGCCGACCCAGAAGATGGGTGTCGAATAGCCGAGCAGACTGAAGAGGCGAATCACGTTGTCCGTGGCGCGGCCCCGGTGCGTGGCGGCCGCGACGCCGAGCGGAACGCCGGCCAGCGTACCCAGCACGATCGCGACGGTCGCGAGTTCGACCGTCGCCGGGAACACGCGCACGATGTCCTCGATCACCGGCCGGCCAGTCAGCAGGGCGCGTCCAAGATTGCCGTGCAGCAAGTCGGACAGATAGCGCAGGTATTGGACCCAGACCGGTTTGTCGAGTCCGAGTTGAACAAAGACCTGGTGATACAGCGCCTGGTCCGCATCGGGGCCCACCACCGACAACACCGGATCGATCGGCATGACGCGACCGATCACGAAGGTCAGCGTCAGCAGGCCCAGCAACGATACGGCCACGTTGGCGAGTCGTGATAGCACCCGCGTGTGCCGGTACGACTGTTTCGTCCTCCGGCGTAGTGTTACTTCTGACATGTCTCGCTCCACTTGTTTTCGGCTGCAGTCAACTGCGTTCAGCGTTGTTTGTAGACGTCCCGCAGACGCGTGGTCCACGCCGGGCTCACGAAGTAGCCGTGGACATCCTTCGCGAGGACCACGGTATTGGTCATCTGAGAGATCGGAAAGATCGGGCCGACATCCGCGTCGTAACGCTGCTGCACCTGTTGATAAAGCCGGATCTGTTCGGCGCCGTCCCGCTCCCGTTCGGCACGTTCGATGAGCCGGTTGATCTGAGGATCGCTAAAGGAAGTCCGCCAGCCCTGGAAGTTGGTGAGCTTCGCCGACGCTGCATTGTCCGGGTTGTAGACGAGCGCGCGCAGGTTCGAGTACGGATCGGGTTCCATGCCGCCGCCGCCGCGTCCGACGACGATCTGGAAGTCGCGGTTGCGCATGGCGCCATAGACCTGATTGCCGGTGCCCGACAGAACCTCGGCCTGGATGCCGGCTTGCGCGAGTGTCGACTGAAGCGAGGTCGCAATGTTCATGAACGGCGGGTCGGCCAGTACACGGATAGTGGTTTTGAAGCCGTCCGGAAATCCGGCTTCCGCCAGCAATTTTCTGGCGGCGGCAACGTTGAGCGCGTAGCCCGGATCGGGCAGCGACGCCGGCAGTGCGGACTGCACTGGACGCTGATGGAACACGCCATAGTTCGGCATGATGGTGCGATTGATGCCGTCGTAGTCGATCAGATTGCGGATCGCTTCGCGCACACGCCGGTCGGCGAATTTCGGATCGCTCATGCTGAGCGCGACGTAGTACATCGAGCCGCTGGCAACCGTCTCGACCGCGACGTTCGGGTCATGTCTGAGCGCATTGAGATCGGGCGCCGACATACCCATTGCCACGTCGAGATCGTTTCGATCGATCATCAGTCGCAACGACTGCGATTCGGGAATGTGCCGGAGCACCACCGCGCGCAGTTTGGCAGGGCCGCGCCAGTAGCCGTCGAAACGCGTCAGCAGCATGACGTCTTCTGGCCGCCACCGCGCCAGCGCATACGCGCCCGAGCCCGCCGAATGCGTAGTGAGCCACTGCGCGCCGTGATCGCCGTTGTGTTCATGGGCGAGTACGGTCTTGCGGTCGAGCACCACGGCGCCGATCGATGTCGCCAACGTGTAGAGGACCAGGCGCGGGTCAGTGGGGCGCGGAAGATGGATGGTCAGGGTCGATGCGTCGGTGGCCTCGATGGAGCGCTCCACGTTCGCGGCGGAAAAGCCATAGGCCTTCCACGGCGAAGCGAGGGCGCGATTGATTTTCAGCGTGCGCGCCAGCGACCACGCGACGTCCTCCGCGGTCAGCGGATTGCCCAAGTGAAACTTCACGCCGCTGCGTATCCTGAAGACGATGCTGCGCCGGTCGTCGGCGATCGACCAGCTTTCGGCGATGCCGGGACGGACCTGCGTCGGATCATGCAGATCGAGTTCGACGACGTAGTCGTAGAGATTCGCGGCGACGGGCACGACGTCGTTGCCCGTCGCCGAGGCCGGATCGAGCGTCAAAACATTGTTCATGTTCATCCCGACCAGCAACTGGTCGGGCGGCGTCGCCGCCACGGCGGACCAGCCGGTTGCCAGAACCAGCATCGCGGCGAGCGCGGCGGTTTTCAACGGGTGCAACACATTCACTGCTGTCTCCTGCATGATTTCCGCTTCCGGACAATGGCTAGCCTGTGACCGGCTTTTCTTCAGCCGGTTTCAGTATGTCCGCACGGTATGCGCGCGGATATAGTCGAAGTCGATGTCCTCGCCGAGGCCAGGCGCCTGCGACAGATGAACGAAGCCGTTCTCGTCCATCGGATCGGGCAACGAGCGCAGATAGGCGGGCACTTCGTCGTAGTCGAGGAACGGATGCAGCAGGCCTCGCTCATACCAGCGGCAGTTCTTGATGGCGGCGACGACGGCCAGATTCGCGGCGCCGTTGCCGTGCACCTCGCAATCCATCCCGAACGATTCCGCCAGATGCGCCACCTTCAACGTCGGGCCGATGCCGCCGACGCCCGGCACGCCCGCGCGAAGAATGTCGCAGGCGCCGGCCATCACCCAGTCCGCACGGGTGTGATGCTTGCCTGACATCGATTCGGGGCCGATCACCGGAATGTCGAGTTGGCCCGCGAGCCACGCGTACGATGCGATGCTTTGCTCATTCATCATCTCCTCGAACCACGCGAAGTTGAGCTTTTCGAGCGCACGGCCAATGGTCAGTGCGTCGGTGCGGCTGTACCAGTGGTAGCCGTCGAGCATCAGGTCGATGTCCGGGCCGACTGCTTCGCGCACCGCCGCGCAGGCTTTCACGTCCATCTTCGGGTCGGGCGCGAACGAAACGGGCGGCATCCACGTGTGAAGTTTGATCGCCTTGTAGCCGCGTTTGACGAGTTTCTCCGCGAAGCGTGCGTAGTCCTCGGGCGTGGCGAGACCGCCTTCGAGCGTATCGCCGCACATGGTGCTGCCATAGGCGGGCACTTTGTCGCGGTAGCCGCCAATCAGCTTGTAGACGGGCTGCTGCATGGCGCGTCCCGCGAGGTCCCACAGCGCCTGTTCGACCACCGCCAACGCGCGGTCGGTCAGTTGGCCGGCGCTTCCCCTTTGCCAGTGAACGAGGTCCTGCCAGATATGCTCGCGCATGAACGGATGCTGGCCGGTCAGCGACTTGCGCACGAATGCATCGAGGAGGAACGGACGGATCACCTCGGGCGGCGCGAACGCGTGACCCGCGCTGCCGTCGTCCGCCTGCACCGTCAGCATGGCCATTTCGACCTGCTTCTGTTCGCCCGGATGCGAATGGCCGGCACTGTCTACCGAGCGGCGGGATGGGTACGTGAACACCACGCCGGAGATTTTTTCGATCTTCATGTTCTTCCTGATTTCAGTGTGTTGCTGACGAACGGCAACGCTCATAACGACTGAACCGGCGGCTGTTCGTCCATTGTTGGCAGATGCTAGAAGCGATGCCGGAAGCCGACCATCCCGACGAATTGCGAGCTGCCCGAAGACGGCGTCGAATTGGAAATGCGGCCGACCATGGCCACCGAATTCACGATATCGCCCGCGCCGGCGGGGCCAAGCGTCTGGCCCGTGGCGTGTTGATACGCTTCGAGGAAGTAGATCGTGCTTCGCTTCGAAAGGCTGTAGGTTTGTTCAAATGAAAACTGGTGAAAGCGCGCGGGGTCGGTCACACCATTGGCCGACGATGCGCGCGTATAGCTGTAGCCGGCAGCCAGAGAGATCGCCGGGTTGACCAGGTACGTCGCAATTGCACCGTAGTTGTTGAAAACCGCCGTGTCATGGAACAGCGAGCCCGCATCCGGCTGGTACTGGACGTTCGCGTAGTTCAGGCCGACGAGAAGCGGCCCGAACGTGTAATTCGCCGCTGCGGCGAGATACTGCACGGCGTGCGCGCTGACGTAGCCGGCATTGATCGGTGACTGGTCGAACGTTCCGGTGGCGTTGGTGCTGAATTTGCCCGGCGTGTCGTTGTTGGTGACCTTCAGATAGCCCACGGCGAGGGCCAACTGGTTGTAGTTGTATTTCAGGGCAGTGCTGAACGTATTGCCTGAAGGAAAGTCGCCTGCCACACCGCCGAGCGCATAGAGCGTGCTGACCTGAAGGCCCGCGATGTTCGGCGACGTATAGGTCACGGCGTTGCTTGCACGGCTGTCGACGTCGAGTTGGTCGATATCGCCGGGGTGTGCGCCGGTTGCGCCCGTCAGCGCCGGCGCCGCGCCGAGCGCGCCCACGTAAAGGAGGTAAGGCGTGTACTGCCGCCCGAGTGTCAGCGAGCCGTACCGGTCGTTGTTGACGCCAACGTAGGCGAGGCGGCTGAAGATATAACCCGCGTCGCTCATGGCCCCGTTGTTGACGTTGAAGCCGCTTTCCAGGCGGAAGAATGCCTGGTTGCCACCGCCCAGGTCCTCGCTCCCTTTGAAACCGAACTTGCTCGACTCGAGGCTGCCGCTTTTCAGATAGACGTTCGATTTGCCCTTCTGGTTGCTCGTGTAGGCGATGGCGTTGTCGACTGCGCCATAGAGCGTGAAACTGGTCTGGGCGAGTGCCGCGATTGGCGTTGCGCTCAACAACGCCGACACGACCGTGGGTACAACGACTCCTTTACGCATCTGTTCTCCTGTCTCGGTAGTTTTTGTTTGGCGCAATCAGGCGGAGGTCCCCGCCGGCTTGTTGTTGCCTGTATGACAACACCTATGAGACATCATATAACGTAAGACTGGCTCACAGCAACTTGATTGCCCGAGTATCAGGGTAAACGGCGACTAATTCGGCTAAATCTAACATAGTTGCTGTATGTCATCGTATAACATATTATGGATTTAATGATTTGTCCGGCACCCGGTAGAACAACCGCTGCGCCGTTCGACCGGGCGGCGCCTGACCTTATAATCACCGTGATGATTCAACGCACAACAACCAAGGGGATAGTGCAATGCCAACGTCGACACCGCCTGGAAGCATCAGGCGTCGGCCACGAAGTCTCGCTCAGGAAGTGCTGGATTCGCTGACGGAGCAGATCCGTTCCGGCGTACTTGCGCCGGGCGTGAAACTGCCAAGCGAATTCGAACTGACCCAGGTCCAAGGGGTGAGTAGAACCGTGATTCGAGAGGCGATCCTGCGACTGCAGGCGTCGGGGCTGGTCGAAACACGCAAGGGGATTGGCACTTTCGTTCTCGAAAACGTCGCGAGCACAGTCACACTTGAGTCGGCAAGGCTGCCTGGCGGGCGCGACGTTTTTGCGATTCTCGAGCTTCGCACCTGCATCGAGACCGAAGCGGCAGGGCTTGCCGCCCTGCGCGCCGACGCGCGCGACCTCGAAAATATCTATCAAGCGCTGCAGTCGATCGAGGCTCGCGCCCGGCTCGGCGAGGACGCATCATCCGAAGATTTTCAGTTTCACATGCAGATCGCGCGTGCTACGCGCAATCTTTATCTGGTCGACGTACTTTCCCAACTCGACCCGCGCAATGCGCCGCGTGCAAACCTGGCTCCCGAACGTTATCTCTCTCGCGTGAACAATGAGCACTCGGACATCTACGAAGCCATTGCACGTGGTGAGGCCGAAGGTGCCCGCGCGGCAATGCGTATGCATCTGATCAATAGTCGCGAACGCATGCGGCGCGCGGCTACCACGTCTCGCGAGTGACGAACAGCCGCACAGATTGCAGCAAGAGCGGCGATTGACGCTCGTCCTCGATGGCGGCTCTTCAGACGCCACTCCAGTCCCTGGCTTGGCTCGTGAGTGGTCATTCGTCGAGCATGGAGGAAATGGGCGGCAAGTAGCTGCATCGACCGACGACTCGTCGGATGGCGCGGTTCAACGAACAGCCGCTGTCAGCAGTCGAGCCGCCGTCTAAATGTCGGCGCAAACCTGCCGATGAGCGACTGCAGTTGGCCGGCTTCCAGCCTCCACTCACCTCGCCGTCACGAACGCTTCTTGCAAGCTCCGGGTGGCGGCGCTCCGCCCTTCAAGCTGCCCTGCGCGCCTGCCGCGCAGCGGCCAGCGTGCCGCGCAGCCCTTCGAGCGAGTAGAGCGCGAGCGCCACCCAGATTGCGCCGTAGCCGATCGCGCGCACCGACCCGAACGGCTCGCCGTAGATCAGCACGCCGGTGAGGAGCTGGAGCGTGGGCGTCACGTACTGGATCAGGCCGAGCATCGAGAGCGGGATGCGTCGCGCCGCGGCCGCGAAGAGCAGCAGCGGCACGGCCGTGATAGGCCCGGCGGCGACCAGCAGCAGTTGCAGCCCGAGCGACGCATGCGTGAAATGGCTCGC
Organism: Paraburkholderia panacisoli; assembly: GCF_008369935.1. Classification (GTDB taxonomy): domain Bacteria; phylum Pseudomonadota; class Gammaproteobacteria; order Burkholderiales; family Burkholderiaceae; genus Paraburkholderia; species Paraburkholderia panacisoli. Next base: position 60,547 of record NZ_VTUZ01000004.1, read on the forward strand.
GCCGGCCATGCCGATCATCATCAGATAGATGATCGCCACGGGAAAGAGCAGCACCGTTTCAAGCGCGAGACCTTCGAGTGCGCCGAGCTTTGCAGTCTTGCGCAAGAGGCCATAGCCGCCGAACGTCAGCGCGAGCGCGAGGCTGATCCACGGCGGCGCGCCGTTTTGCCAGGTGAGCCAGGCCACGCCGAGCGCGGCAAGCGCCACCGCGCACCATTGCAGCGGGCGCATCCGCTCGTGCAGGAAGACGAAGCCGAACAGCACGTTGATAAGCGGATTGATGAAGTACCCGAGGCTCGCCTCGACGATATGCCCCGCGTTCACGGCCCAGATGTAGATGCCCCAGTTGGCCGAGAGCAGCACGGCACTCGCGGCGAAGCGTGCGACGAGGCGCCTGTTGCGCAGCGCGGGGCGCAGCCACGCCCAGTGGTGGCGCGCGAGGAGCACGGCGAGGATGAACACGAGCGACCACGCCATGCGGTGGGCGAGCATCTCGAGGGCGGGAATCTGGTGGAGCGTCTTGAAGTAGACGGGAAAGAGCCCCCAGATGACGAAGGCGGAAAAGGCGTAGACGATGCCGGGATTCATGGTTCGTTGTAGTTGGTTGGCCGGTGTGCGTGGTCCGTGCGAGGCGGCGCCGCTGGTAAAAAATTTCGCGCAGATTTCACCCGACCCTGCGCCGATGGGCCGGTTTTGCGACAGTAGCTGATTTTGGCCGCCAGCCTTTGCCGCTGTCCAGCCTGACGCGACGCTCACGATGAACGGTAGGCCCGCGCAGGAGATAGCCGCGTCATGCGCGAGGCCGGCAGCCCCGACCCGGTCTTCTAAACGAGAAAGCCGCGCCAGCAGCGCGATTTGCGAGGTATCGTCAACTTGTTCGGCGGAGGTGGCGTGGTCGGCTTGGCATCACACGTACACGTGCCGGCCTCAATCGTTACGTGCAGTCCCGCTAAAAGCGCATCGTCGCCAAAAAGGGCGCCTACGCCTTTACAGCAATTGAACGGTAGTTTGCCGGGTAGCCGACATCCGAGCGACCTGGACATGCGGCGGGTCAGTGGCGCCTCCTGGACGTCGCCGTAAGCCGCCGTCCAAAAACATTGGTCCACGCCATCGGCAGCTTTGTGGTGTCATCGTCGAGCGGGTGAAACCGGCCAACTCCAGCCGCTCGCGTGAGCGCCAAGACAGACATTCAAACGTCAATTTCCACCAGGAAGCGGTCTTTCGGGCTCGCATTGACAATGACGTCGTCAAGCGTTTGCAGATCTCATATAGCCAATAGCGCCGGGAAACTATCTCAGGCATGGCCCTGTCGACTGCCGAACCTGCAATAGCGCATGCACCTCGTGTCCATGTTGCGGTCTTTTGCCGTCGAGCGCGTCGAGCAGGTGCTGCGCCGCGAGGCGTCCGATCTCCGCGGTGTCGACGCGCATCGTTGTCAGCGCAGGACGTACCTCTTTCGCGATCGCGAGATCGTCGAAACCCGTCACGGACAATTCATCGGGAATCCCGATACCCAGTTCCTCCGCTTCGCGCAACACGCCAAACGCGATGTGATCGTTGCCGCAGATGATCGCACTCGGGCGCTCCCCCGGCGATTGCCAGATCGAGCGCAGGCAGCGCCGCCCGAAGCCGATCGTCGATTCACCCTCGAGCAGGTGCTCCGGCCGCACGGCGAGGCCGTGGCGTTCGAGCGCCGAGCGGATGCCGGCAATGCGCGCCTGTACGCGATCGTTGTCGCGCGTTGGCTGGATGCAGACGGCGAACGAGCGATGTCCGAGGCCGATCAGATGTTCGGTGATCTCCGCGTAGGCCGCGCGATTGTCGAAGCCGATGCAGTTGTGCTGGCTGCCCTCGCGATACGCATACGTAACCGCGTAAGGCACGCGATAGAGCTGCAACGCATCGAACAGTTCGGGCGGATGCGCTTCGCCCACGATGGCCATCGCCTCGACGCCGCGCGCGAGCATCGCGCGCACCTGCACGATCGCCTGCGCGGGATCATAGTTTGAGCAGCCGAGCACGAGCGTGATGTCGCGCGCTGCGAACGCCGCCTGCATACCACTCACCTGCGAGGCGAACACCTGATCGTCGAGCGTCGGAATGATGAAGCCAGCAATGTGGCTGCGCGTGGACGCGAGGGCACGTCCCGCCGCATTCGGAAACCAGTTGAGCGTGAGCGCCGCTTGCTCGACACGTTCGCGGACGGTCGCGGAGACCTTGTCCGGTTCGTTGTAGACCCGCGATACGGTCGCCGTCGATACACCCGCCAGCCTCGCGACATCGGAAAGCACGGTGCGGCCCGTGTTGCGGCGGGTGCGGCTGGTCGGGGGCCGGGCGGCGTCCGGCGTATCGAAGGAGTCGGGCATCGGGTTATGAAGCAGAGGGCGAGTCGGGAACGCCCGCCATCTTACTCTCGCGAGCAGGAGCGAAGAGTGAGCGAATCGGCGCCGTCGGCGGGGACGTTCCGGTCATGGCGAAAGCCTCGCGGCACAAGCCCGCGAACCTAGCGGCTCGCGCCGAGCGCGGCGATGCGCGAGCGGAAGTGTTCGGTGCCGGCGACGATCTTGTCGAGCACCGCATCGAGCGCCCAGAAGCGTTCGCGCACGTCGTAGTCGATCGCGCGGCAGCGAATCGACTCGAACGTGCCGATGCGCTGATGGTAGATCTTCGCGAGCGCCGGATAACCGAGCGCCTCGGATACGGCGGCGAGCACGAGAAACGTCGCCAGCTCCTGCGCGAGTGTCGGGTCTTGTGCTGCGTGATTGCGCAGCCAGTTGTACAGATCGGGGTGGAAGTTCGTGAACACCCCGTTAAAGCCTGCCGATCCGGCTTTCATCGCATCCCATGCGATTGCCGCGTTGGCATTCAGGATCTTCAGCGGCGAACCCTGCGCCAACGCCACACGCCGTTTGACCGTATCGAGATCGCAACTCACGTCCTTCAGCATGATGAAGCGGCCGGTATCGATGCACATCTTCAGCTCTTCATCGGAGAGAAGCCGCCGGTACGGCGCCGGGCATTCGTAGAGACCGAGCGGAATGTCCGACGGCAGCCGCGTGAGCAGCCGCTTGAGATTCGCCGCGAACACCTCGGTTCCTTCGCGCTTCGGGTCGAGCCGGTTCGTCACGAGCACGATGCCCTGGGCGCCGGTCGCCGCGGCGACATTGAGCTCTTCGGCCTGGGCGTCGGGGTCGTCGCTGATATGGCCTGAGACCACGACCGGAATGCGACCCGCCACTTTGTCGACGACGAACCGTCCCAGTGCGCCGCGTTCGGCCAGGCTCAGGAACTGCATCTCGCTCGACTGCGCGACGGCGAACAGCGCATCCGAGCCGTGGGCGATGTACCACTCGATCAGGCGTTCGAGCCCGGCATAGTCGATCGCGCCGTCAGCGTCGAACGGGGTCAGCATGACGGGGACGATGCCTTCGATTGAAGTGGCGGATTGCTGCGAGGTCATCATGGTTGTCTCTCGAAAGGGTGCGTTGAATCAAAGGCGCGCGATGTGATCACGCCGTGGCTTGAGCAGCTTCGGCGCCGGCCGATGAGTCATCGATCGGCTTGCGTACGAACAGCAGGTAGCTCATCGCGCCGACAAACGCGATGGCCGCCGCTGTCAATAGCGCGGGTACGAAGGACCAGGTCTGCGCGATGTAGCCCGTCAGGATCGGCGCGAGGGCGCCGCCCAGAAAGCCGCCGAAATTCTGGATTGCGCCGAGCGAGCCGACGCGATTGGGCGGCGCGGCGGCGGTCGCCAGCGCCCACGAACTGGCGGACGCGGCGTTGGCGAGAAAGATCACCACCGAAATGCAGACGATCGCGAGCGTATTGCTCTCGACGAGCGCAGCCGGAATCGTGAACGCGACCATGCCGAGCATCGCGAGCACCACCGCATTGCGGCGGCTCGCGACCGGGCTCGAACTGCGGCTCGTGATCAGATCGGAAAACCAGCCGGCCGTGAGCGAGCCGAGGAAGCCGCAGAAGAAAGGCACCGATGCCGCGACGCCCGTGTGCATCAGGCTCATGTGGCGTTCCATCGTCAGGTAGCCCGGCAGCCAGGTGAGGTAGACCCAGTTGAGGTACACCGAACCGAAGAAGCCGATCAGCATGCCCCACGTCGTGCCGTGCGAAAACAGCGAGCGCCAGTCGGCGAAGGTGAGCGACGGCGCCGGTTTGCGGTCCGCTTCGTCGCCTTCGAGATAGCGTCGCTCGGCTTCGGTCATCGTCGCCTTGGCCGGATCGCGATACACCGCGAGCCACACGACTGCCACGATCATGCCCGCAATGCCGGTGACGATGAATGCCCAGCGCCAGTGAAACTGCACGACGATGATCGACAGACAAAGCGGCGCGAGCGCCGTGCCGAGCGGGGACGCGGAATTGAAGATGCCGGTCGGCTTGCCACGCGCGCGCAGCGGAAACCAGTTGCTGACGACCCGTGCCGCCGACGGAAACTGCGGCGCCTCGCCGATGCCCAGCACGATCCGCGCAAGGATGAACCAGCCGAAGGTCGAAACGAAACCGCCGGCCGCCTGTGCGAGCGACCAGACGATCAGACCGATGCCGAGCAGCTTGCGCGGCCCGATACGGTCGACGAGCCCGCCCACCGGCAACTGGAACAACGCGTAGCTCCACGAGAACGCGGACAGCAGAAGCCCCATTTCCCCGAGCGACAGACCCAGGTCATGGCGAATCAGCGGATTGGCGACGGCGAGCGTCCCACGGTCCAGATAGTTGACGATGCCGCTCACCATCAGCAGCGTGAGCGCGACGATCTGCGCGCGGCGAATTTTCGGCGGGGCCTGCTCCTGGCTCGGGGTTGCGCTCATGATCGTTGTCTCCGTTTTCATGTCTGCGATTGATGTGAGTAGGCCGCGCCGATGCGATGTCAGGCGGCCGGAAGTTGCGCGTCCAGTTCGGCGCGCGTCGGAATGGAGGTCTGTGCCCCTTTACGCATTACGCTCAACGCAGCGGCGCGCTGGCCGAAGGCGATTGCATCGCACAGCGGTGCGCCGCGCACGCGGGCCGCTGCGAAGCCACCGGCGAAGGTATCGCCGGCGGCGGTCGTGTCCACCGCGTCCACGCGCGGGGCCGCCATATGGCCTTCGCCCTCGGGACCCGCGTACCAGGCCCCGCCCGCGCCGAGCGTCACGATGACGGTGTGCGCGCCCTTGGCCCGCAGCGCGTTCGCGGCGCGGCAGGCGGTGGCGGCGTCGCTGACGGCTACGCCCGCTAGCACCTGCGCTTCGGTCTCGTTGACGATCAGGACATCGATTTGCGCATACAGGTCATCCGGCAACGGTTGCGCGGGCGCCGGATTCAGAAGCACTGGCGTGCCGTGGCGCGCGGCGGTATCGATTGCACGGCGGACCGCGCCAAGCGGCACCTCAAGCTGGCAGATCAGCATGCCGGCATGTGCGATCAGTTCGCCGGCCGCGTCGACTAGCTCGGGCGTGAGCCGAGCGTTCGCGCCAGGTGCGACGACGATCGTGTTCGCGCCGTCGGCGGCGACAGTAATCATGGCAATACCACTCGATGTGGCGGGTATACGCTGAACGTGCGCTGTGTCGATGCGATCGCTCGTCAGCGCGTCGCGCAGGGTGGCGCCGAAGGCGTCGTCGCCGACGCAGCCGACCATCGCCACCGATGCGCCGAGGCGTGCTGCCGCAATCGCCTGATTGGCTCCCTTGCCGCCGGCGCAGGTCTCGAACCCGCTGCCCAGCAGCGTTTCGCCGGAAGCCGGCAGACCGGCCGCGCGCACGACGAGATCCATGTTGGCGCTGCCGACAACGACGATGTTTCCTCGAACATGTTCTTCTCGGCCGTCGAGAGGATCAGCATTATTCAATTAAGTCTCCACAAGCTACGTTAGCGCTTACATTTCGGGTGCGTCGGCACACGTTTTACGCCACTTCTGGGCATATTAGAACTACCTGCTAAATGATAGCGCTTACATTTTGCATCGCGCCACCGTGAGGTGCAAGTATGAGAGCCCGCCTGGCGGGTAAACACCGATCATTGGTGTCCGAACGCCCGCGTCTCCTTTGGTGGTGATGCGCTCGCGTGTGCCGCTCAGCCTGGATAGCGTCAAGCAGGACGTCCGGTTTACCGACAAACATCTATGGCCGCTCGGCCGAGGTGATTGTCGCTGTGTCAGGGGGTATGGTGGGCGCCCGGTGGCGGTATTCATCACGCCACCGAAACGGCGGTGTGGATTTGGGGCCAAGGTGACGGGTTTCCAGCCGCCGCACTCTGTGTCACATACTATGGAGGATTTGCCGAATTCTTGAGCGTTCGTGGAAGACGGGTCGGCGGCCCAGGCGAACCTTCAATTTGCACATCGACCGCGTCGTCCGAATCTCAACGCGCAGTGCAGCCCATTCTCAGATGATTTCAAGACGCAGCCGACCAGAGCACCATATCGCATGGCGCCTGCCAAATTGCTAGCCCTTTTTCACTGAGCGCCTGGGAGCAGACTCCTCATCAGCGTCTCGTGACGTTGACGGCTACGATTTCGTATCCGGGGTCGGCATGCTCGTTCCCGACCTTATTCGCTTCCTCATACGAGAGAAAGGACGTAGCTTCTTTTATCTCCGGTGCCAAGCCGATATCGCCGTCCTCTGCGGTGCAGAGGAACTTCTCGCCGGTCTTCACGACGTAGACGGTCGTCATGTCTCCCTCCATGGCGTTCAGGGGAACTTCCAGTCTAGCAGGCCGGAAGGTTTGCACACGGTTCGCTGAGTCGTTTCGTTTCCGTAACGTCCTCGCGAGAGGCGTTCAGCCCGCCAATTTTCTGTGCGTCATTCCATGATTCTGTCCGCAACCCGACAGTCAAATTGATGTGCCGTCATCCTTGCGACGAACGCCAGTTAACTGGCGGGGAGATACTCTGGCAAATCCGGTTTTCGACGATTCAAGCATCCCCTGTCGTAGCGGTTCAGTCACATGCCATCCGCGGCGCCCTAAAGGCAAAGCTCGGCGATAGAAGCGGAGTCGCTCCGAACCAAGGGCGAAGGACGCTTGATAGCAGGACGCCGCACCCCATTTACCTCTCGTGAACAAACGTACCCGCCGCCCTTTGCAGCCTCACTGGCCCTTTCCACCGAGTCGCGATGTCGCTGGTCGCTCCTTCGGCGATCTCATCGCGCTTCAATATTGTGGCGCGGAGGCGTGGCTCTGGCGATGCCGGTGTGGCGGCCATGTGACTGCCGCGCTGAAGACGGTGGAGGGCGGTAGCGTGCGTGATTGCGGCTGCCGTGAGCAGCGTCGCGTGTGGCGGTCGCGACCGGGCTCACCTGCGCTCAAGAGCGGCGAGGTTTTCGGCCAGCTGACGACGGAGCGGTACGCTGGCGATGGATTGTGGGTTTGCCGGTGCGACTGCGGTGGTGAGGCGACAGTGAGCGCCGGGCGCCTGCGAACGGGGAAGGCGCGCTCATGCGGCAGTTGCCTCGTCGCTTCGACCGACCGGGTGGCATAGCCCGCCTAGCCTGATTGCGCGATTGCCGTGAATAACTCCGTACTGCCGAACGACTGGAGCTGGCCCGACAGCCGCCTGATGAGTCCGGGCATGAGCCGAATACCCGCGCCGTCACGCGCGCATGCCCGAAAAATAAAAAAGGCCCGCGCGAGGCGGGCCGGAATCCATGTGGAGACATGGAGGAGACAGGGCCAGTATAAACCCTGATCCGGTCTTCTGCACGCCCCGGGGTGGGAACGCCGCGCCAGACCCGGCCGGCGGCACCGCGGCGGGATAAGGCGGCGGCGACGTGCGGAAGGCGGGCGTGCCGCGTGGCACGGTCTTGAAGGCGGCCGCAGCGGCGCGTTTGCCATGATAAGCGGCGTTATCTTGGCTCACCGGCAATATAAGGTCGCCGGTCTTGGGCGCGTGTCAACCTCATGAAACTCGCGGCTGGATCCTTTGCCACGGGCTTCTCCGGCCTAAGTTGACATCCGCTGACCAGGAGAAGACCTGATGGTGAACTGCGTGAGCGCGAGCAGCCACAGGAGGCGGCGCTCGTGTCGGCTGCTGATTGAGTACATGGATCGATTCCTTATAGTTGTTGTTCGAAGTGCGATTGCCCGTGTGACCTGTCCTGCCCGCGCCGCTTGCGCGGCTCGCGCTGTTCGATGCGTGAGCGCCCGTCGGCCCCCGCGCGGTGCGCAACCCCGACTGCCGGCAGCGGGCAGACGTTCACTCGTCAAGCGTTTCGTGGACTGCCTCGGCGCCCTGTTTCCAGTAGCTCGCCGCGCGAATCCGCGACTTGTCGACGCCACGTTCCCCAACCAGATGATGACGCACCGCGCGCATCGTCGCGGATTCGCCCGCGGCCCACACATAGCCTTCGCCGTCTTCTGGCAGGTAGATGTCGCGGACCGCCTGCAACAGCGCCGCCCCGCGCTGATCCGCTTCGCTGCGATAGCACCAGACCAGATGCAGTTCGGCCTGCGTGGTGAATTCGATGCGCGCCGACGGATCGGCCACTTCGATCACGGCGGCGACGCGCGCGCCAGCCGGCAGTTCTTCGAGGCGGCGGGCGATAGCCGGCAGCGCGGTATCGTCGCCGACCAGCAGATGCCAGTCGAAAGCGGTCGGGATCATCAGCGAGCCGCGCGGGCCGCCGACGCCGAGATACTGACCCACCTTGGCTTGCGCCGCCCAGTTCGCGGCGGGGCCCGCTTCGTGCATTGCGAATTCGATGTCCAGCTCGAGTGCGTCGCGATCGAAGCGGCGCGGCGTGAAATCGCGCGCGGTAGGACGCGGCTGGCCGGCGGCGAACACCGGACCGTTGGGGCCGGCTTCGGGCAGCACCGGCTTGTCCGCGCCGGGCTCCGGGAAAAACACCTTCATGTGGTCGTCGAACGAGGCGGACACGAAGTCGTGCAGATCGTCGCCCGTGAAAGTCACGCGAATCAGGTGCGGGCTCAGCGTGCGCACCTGCTTGACTTGCAGCAGGCGGAACTTCAGCGGATGACGCACGCGTTGGACTGCCAGATCGGGGCGGTTGTCGTTGGTCGGCATAAGGGTAGGGCTCCTGTTGGGTTCGTCGGCGCGCCGGGCGCGCTCGTGGGCGTCCCGCGCATGCAAAGGCAGGCAAGGGCGCAGGGTGTGAGTTCAGGCGGTCGGCTCGCTGTTGGCATCGTTGCCGGCGTCGTCCGCTTTGTCTCCGCCTTCGATTTCTCGCGCCGCGCGCATCAGAATCGCGGCAATGCGGCGCTGTTCGGCGGCCGGCGCGTTGTCACGGCGCAGCAGCGCATGCTTCAGCGTGCGGCGCGCTTCGTTCAACTCGGGCAGCCAGCCGCCTTCGCTGATATCGGCCGGCTCCTCGCCGGCGAACGCGCGGCGCACCGAATCCATCTTGCGTGCGATGTGACTCAGACGCGCCAGCATCAGTTCGACGCGTTCGCGGTTGGCTGCCAGACGGTCGCGGCCCGCTTGCGCCAGTTCGTAGCGCTTGCGGTTGCCTTCGAGTTGCACGGTCACGTAGCCCAGCTCTTCCAGATAGGTGAGCGCCGGATAGACCATGCCCGGGCTCGGGCTATAGAAACCGTTCGAGCGCGTTTCGAGCGCCTTGATCAGCTCGTAGCCGTGGCTCGGCTGGGCGTCGATTATCGACAGCAATAGCAGTTGCAGGTCGTCCGAGCTGAACTTGCGGCCGCGCGGGAAGCCTTCGCCATCGCCGCCGAAACCGCCCGGGCCGCCGCCGAAACGTCCGCCACGGCCACCGCCGTGCGGGTCGTGATGACGGCCGATCGCGTGCAGCGCGAAGCGGCCGTGGCCGTGATGCGCTTCACGGCCGTGGTTGCGCGGGTCCGCCTGGAAGTCGCGGCGGCCCAGGCGGCCATGGCGGCCTTCGCGGGCCGGAGCGTCGCCCTGAAACTCGCGTTGGCCTCGACGGCCCGCTTCATAGCCGGCGAACTCGCGGCGCTCGCCGCGTGGCTGGCCGTTGCCGTGGAACCCACGCGAGTCGTCGCGCTCGCCGTGACGACGCTCGAATTTCGCGCGGCCGCGCTCGCCGTGAAACGCCTGACGGCGTGCGAAAGCGTGCCAGAGCGCATGGAGCGATGCGCGCTCGTGGTCTGTGTTGAAACCATCGTCCACGCTACGCGGATGGGAAAACCGATATGGGTGACGCACTCTGGGTACTCCCGTGAATGTCTTAAGATGTATCTTAAGATATATATCTTAAGATAGTTTGTCAAACTACTTTTGCGAACGTACATCGCAACTAACCGTCTTAAAATGCCATTTAGTCATTAAACAAATGACATTCATGCTCTCGTGAAATTGAGTGGAAACGTCGAGAATGCCTTCCAACGCGGCATTCGCCGTTATCGCGGAGAGCAGATCATGTTTGCAATTACCGGTGTGACGGGGCAGGTGGGCGGCGCCGCGGCTCGCGCGTTACTCGATGCGGGGCATGCGGTGCACGCCGTGCTGCGCGACGAAAGCAAGGCCGCGCCTTGGGCCGCGCGTGGCGCGGAGGTGGCGATCGCATCGTTCGACGACGCCGACGCGCTCGCCGCCGCGTTTGGCGGCGCAGAAGGCGTGTTCGTGATGGTCCCGCCGAACTTCGCGCCGCAGCCGGGCTATCCGAATGCGCAGGCGACGGCGGCCGTGCTGAAGGAGGCGTTGACGAAAGCGAGGCCGCAGCGGGTGGTGGCGTTATCGTCAGTTGGCGGGCAGCGGGAGTCGGGGCTCGGTCTCATCACGCAGGTGCATATTCTCGAAGCCGCGCTCGCGGATCTGCCGATTCCGACCGCATTTCTGCGGCCCGCGTGGTTCATGGAGAACTCGCTGTGGGACATCGCGCCCGCTCGCGAAACCGGCGTGATGCCGAGCTTTCTGCAACCGCTCGAGCGCGCGTATCCGATGGTCGCGACCGCGGATATCGGCCGCGTGGTCGCGGATACGCTCGTGCAAGCGTGGCAGGGGCGTCGCGTGATCGAGATCGAAGGTCCGCAGCGTTATACGCAGCATGAGATTGCAGCGTTGCTCGGCGGTGTGCTCGGGCGTCGGGTGAAGGCTCAGGCGGTGCCGCGAGAGCAGTGGGAAGCGCTGTTCCAGGCGCAGGGCACCGCGTGGCCGGCGCCGCGCATCGAAATGATCGACGGCTTCAATTCGGGGTGGATCGATTTTGAACGCGCAGACAACGAGCGCGTGATCGGCGCGACCGCTTATCAGAGTGTGCTGGCGGAGTTGGCCGCGCGCGCGGGATGAACGAAGGGCGGTGGTGCGGCGGGCGAGGGCGGCCTTTGCCGACACTCGGGCATTGTTGCGATACCTGCGCAAATCGGGCTTTAATGCGATCTGCAGTCCCGTTGAAGTTGAAAGCCGCGCGCAGGGGATGGCGGGCTCGCCCGAAGCGACCACGCGCAGGGTCCTCGACGGAGCCGAACGAACGAGGCAGGTGTGCTGTTCGCGATTTTTTTGAGGCCTCCTGTCCGTCAGCATGCGGACCGCGCGTCATTGTGATGGCGGCCCGATGTAATTCACCCGCCTCAACCCCATGACGGAGGCTCATATGTAATACCTGTTGATGATCTATTCAGAAGAAAACGCCTGGAACCGGATGAGCGACAGCGAGCGGCAGCAAGGAGTCGCCGCGTATCAGGCGTACACCGAATCGTTGCAAAAAGCGCAGGTTCTGGTGGGCGCCAACCGGCTGCAGCACACGAACACGGCTACCACGGTGCGGCTCGTCGACGGCAAGCCGCAGGTACTTGATGGACCGTTTTCCGATTCGAAGGAGCAACTCGCCGGCTACTACCTGATCGACGTGCCCAACCTGGACGCGGCGATTGCGTGGGCGTCACGTTGCCCCGGCGCGGCGCACGGCCTCATGGAAGTGCGCCCGGTCTGGACTGCCCCGTACGATGCGCCATCTGCTGCATGAGTCCGTACGGCTGCGGCGGTGACGCTGACGGCGCCGCGCGTTCGATTGCCGAGACGGTCGCCCGTCGCAGCTACGGCAAGCTCGTCGCGCTGCTGGCGATGCGCACGCGCGACGTCGCGGCAGCCGAGGACGCGCTGGCCGACGCGTTTGCGGCCGCGCTCGCGGACTGGCCGGAGCGTGGCTGCCCCGCGAATCCCGAAGCCTGGCTGATGACGGTCGCACGCCGCCGGGCGATCGACGGCGCGCGCCATCGCCGCGTCGGCGACGAAGTGACAAACCAGCTCACGATCCTCGCCGACGAGATCGACGAGCGTGAAACCGGCGCATTGCCCGACAGGCGGCTTGCGCTGCTGTTCGCGTGCACGCACCCTGCGCTCGAGGCGGCGATTCGCACGCCGCTGATGCTGCAGGTGGTGCTGGGGCTCGAAGCGAAGACGATTGCCTCCGCGTTCCTGATGTCGCCCGCCGCGATGAGCAAGCGCCTCGTGCGAGCGAAGAACAAGATCCGCGAAGCGGGCATTCCGTTCAGCGTGCCCGAGCGCGAGGAGTTGCCCGGCCGGCTCGCGGCGGTGCTGGAAGCGGCCTATGCGGTGTACGCGGAAGGGTGGACCGACCCGGTCGGCGGCGATACCGGGAGACGCGATCTCACCGGTGAGGCACTTTTTCTTGCACAACTGCTCGTCGAACTGCTGCCCGAGGAGCCAGAGGCGCTTGGTCTGCTCGCGCTGATGCTGTATGCGCAGGCGCGTTGCGACGCGCGCCGCGATGCGGCCGGCGACTATGTGCCGCTGTCGGCTCAGGATCCGGCGACATGGAACGCGCCGATGATCGACGCCGCCGACGCACTGCTGCGGCGCGCGAACGCTTTCAACACAATCGGACGCTTTCAGCTCGAGGCCGCGCTGCAGTCGGCGCACGTGCACCGTTGCCGCACGCACCGCCCGAACTGGGACGAGATCGTACAGCTCTATGATGCGCTGCTCGCGATTGCCGCGTCGCCGGTGGTCGCGGTGAACCGCGCTCTCGCGCTGGCGGAACGGGACGGTCCGCAGGCGGCGCTCGACGCGCTCGAGCCGTATGCGGACGATCCGCGGCTGGCCGACTACCAGCCGTACTGGGCCGCGCGCGCCGATGTGCTCGCGCGTGCCGGCGCGACGGCCGAAGCGCTCGGCGCGTACGATCTCGCGATCGGACTCGAGCGCGATCCGGCGGTGCGCCGGTTCCTGCAGCGCAAGCGCATGGAGCTGTCATCCGCGAGGAATTAGATTGGCGCCTTGCATTTGCCACAGGAGGTTGCAAGCGGCGCGCTAAAGCAACTTAGAACCGGAGCCGCGCCGGGACGAGCTGGAGAAAATCGCGGAAGGGATTACGGCGTCGATCAAACGCCGGCTGGTTGGATAAGCGCCAGGGAAAAAAGCCGCGTTATCGGGAAGCGGGAGCCCTACTCGACGTGATAACCGGCAGCAAGCCGCTGCCGGTTTCAACTACGCTCCTTTAACGGTCCATTTGCTGGATGCCCGCAAGTCGCCACGCCCGGTCGCCGTGTGCGCTCCTGACTAAGTGCCAGATCTCCTGGAACGGCTGAGCGGTCTGTGCGTCGTCTTCCCGCATTTGACCGTAAAAGCGAACGCTGACCAGGGCTTCATCCGCATTGCTTTCCGCGCCCAGCACCTCGGCATCGAGCTGCGTGACTTCCGTAACGCTCGGCTGGCCGCCCCGGGCTTCCAGATCCTGCTTGATTCGGGCGAACATCTCTGGCGTCGTCAACTCGAACAGGTCACCCTGCTCGTTCCGATCCCACGCGCCTTGAAGACGGATGAACATGGTCTTTGCCGATGCGAGAAACACGCCCTGGTGTGGCCCGAGCGGAAGATCCGGCACCTTCACCGCGTCGGCCGCGCCGGTTGAATCCATCGCTGCGTGCGGCCAGTTCCGGAGATTCGCTTCAGGCTGCGCTTGCCCGATCTGATTCAGAAATGGTGAGCCGTTCGTATGCTGCCGGTTCGCGGCCCCGTGTCCATAAGCGAGATCCGGACGACGCCGGTTGGCGATAAAGCGGAACAGCATCACCCCGGCCAAAATCACCAGTCCGATGAGCAGCGCATTCGACAGCATTTGCGCCAGCCCTTCAGCCAGGCCAAACGACGACAGCAACGCCGCAATGCCCAGGCCAGCGGCGAGGCCGGCGAGCGGGCCCATCCAGCGGTTACCCGCCGCGGCAGCAGGCGGCTGCGCGGCCTGCTGCGCCGGTTGAGCCTGCTGGCTTCGTTGCCCTTGCCCGGATGGCGACGCCGCTTGCGACTGGCGCCCGATACTTTGACTGCCGCCCACCCGCTTCGCTTCTACATCGTTCGACGCCACGGCGCCGAGGGCAAGCAGTCCCGCCAGACCGAGCGCCGCCGTCCCGCGCATAACCGCACCGGCAGCACGCCGAAGTTGATTGACGAATTGCGTGAACATAAAAGTGCCTCTTTTGATGAGTCAAGGGGGCTGCTCGCATCGCGCTCTTCATCGTCGCGCAAAAAAACATTACGAACAGTAATATTATTGGGCCGTCATACTTACAGCCGATTGCGGCTGCAATCCACTATGGGTGACCTCAAAACTGGTGCCGTGGATGTAGTGCTCCAAGTGCCGGATCGTGTGTTCCTGCTCGGAAATCAGGTTCTTGATCAGGTCGCCGATCGACACCATTCCGATCACCTGCCCTGCCGTAATCACGGGTAGATAACGTATCCGGTGCTCAGTCATGAGCGCCATGCATTCGTCGGTTGTTTGCTGCGGGCTGACGCAACGCACCGCCGTCGACATGATGTCGCGCACCGGCGTATCCCTTGATGAACGCTCCATCAGAACGATCTTCCGCGCGTAATCACGCTCTGTGACGATGCCGGCCACGCGCCCTTCGTGTGCAACGATGAGCGCTCCCACGTGCCTGTAAGCCATGATCGCGATCGCGTCGTAAACCGACGCGGATGCCTGCGTGGACCACACTGTCTGGGAAACTTTTGAACGAAGGAATTGCGCAACCGATGCCATATGTCACCTCTGTCAGTTGTCGTTAGCCGCTCGCTGGCGCCCAAGTACGAGGCTTAAATCTAACCGAACCCGAGAGAACATAAAATTCGTATTTTTGTTGTCAATGTTTCGAGAAAATCGTAGCTTTGATTGATCGACGGAGGGGACGTGAACTTCAAGCACCTGCATTACTTCTGGATTGCGGCGCACGCGGGAGGGATCGTCCGCGCTGGCGAGCAGTTGCATATTTCGCCCCAAACGCTCAGCGGCCAGATCAAACTGCTCGAAGAAGCGCTGGATAAAAAGCTGTTCAGGAAGAGCGGGCGCACGATCGAGCTTACAGATGCGGGCCGACTGGTGCTCGACTACGCGGACGAAATATTCTCGCTGGGCTCGGAACTGGAGAGCGCGGTGCGACGCGAGAACGAATCCGGCGCGCAAACGCGGTTTCGCGTCGGGATCGCGGATTCGGTACCGAAAGCAATCGCCTACCGGCTGCTGGAACCAGCGCTGAACGCTTCCGTGTCGCTGCGTATGATCTGTCACGAAGGCAAGCTGCATGCGCTGCTCGCGCAACTGGCCTTGCACCGCCTTGACCTGATCATTGCGGATGCACCCATTCCCGCCGACGTCAACATCAAGGCGTTCAATCACCGGCTCGGCCGTTCGACGCTAAGCTGCTTCGGTGCGGAGGCGCTGGTCCAGAGCGGCAGGAAACGCTTCCCGTTGTCGCTCGGTCAGTTGCCGGTGTTGTTGCCCGGCACGGAATCCGCAGTGCGCCGCAAGCTGGATCACTGGCTGGCGTCGCATGCAATTTCGCCGCGTATCATCGGCGAGTTCGACGACGGAGCGATGACCATGGCGTTCGGCCGTGAAGGCCGCGGTTTGCTGTTCGCACCAACAGTGCTGGAGAGCCAGTTACAGGCAGAACACAAACTGACGGTGGTCGGGCAGATCAACACCATCGTCGAAGAGTTCTTTGCGATCTCGATCGAGCGCCACATCAGTCATCCGGCTATCGCGATGATCATGGACGCGGCGCGCAGTGAATTGTTCAATGGCTAGACGGCCCGGCTTCTTCTGTAGACAGCGCGCTATCTTCGAGCATTCACAAGTGGTTGCTGCTCCGCGCGACCGGTACGTTCTGTGCAACGCCGTATGCAAACGATGGCGGCCGGCGTGTCGATTGGTGTCCTGGCAGAGTTGAACCGCGCTTCAGCGCCCGACGTCAGCAACGCAATGCCGATGGCCGCCGCCTCTGCGGCGCGAAATACACGACGGCTCACTGGGTTAACTCACCGGACATCCTATTAAAGAAAAGAGTAATATTACAAAGTGTAATATATGTCGCGGTGAGCTACGAGTGAAACGTCGTCAAGGATAGCCACGGCGAGCAACAGTGGCTATCTGGCTGTCTTCCCTCGGGGGCGAGCCCAAGTGAACGGTTGTCATGACGTCTCCAACCAGTTTCATGTGAGGTTGCAATGAAGATACTATTGCCGGTCGACGGAAGCGACTTCACCAAGCGGGCGCTCGATTTCATCGCAAGCCATGGCACGCTATTCGGCCCAGGCCATACCTACATGACGCTCACCGTTGTTACCCAAATTCCTGCCCACGCCCGTGGATTTTTGGAACGTGACGTCGTCGAGGCGTATTACCGAGAGGAAGCGGAAAATGTGCTTGCACCCGTGCGCGAGTTCGCAAGCCGGCATTCACTCTCGATGACGACGCACCATGTCATCGGTCACGCTGCGGAATGCGTCGCTGCATTCGCCAAGGCGCAGCAACCGGACCTCATCATAGTGGGATCACATGGCCACTCGGCGATTGCCAACCTCGTCCTTGGATCCGTGGCAGCGGGCATATTGGCGCGCTGCGCTATCCCGACTCTCATCGTTCGCTAGTTCAAGAATCGCTACAAAGACGGCCCGATAAACACGCAGCGCTGCCGACTCTTTGGTTTCGCTCGCAACCGGCCATTCGTTGAGCACGGGACTCGATCGGATGCGGATAACCGCTCCGGCCGGGATGAGAACGCAATGGGCGAAGCGGGCGCCCTATCATGATCGCCCGGCGAGTCCGGTGGATACGTGTTGCCGCGAAGCAATCCTGATGCGCGAGACGAGCCAGGCCGCCAGCACGAACCACACCGCGGCGACGACGAACGCGGCGACGTAGGCGGGTCCGGCACCGGCAAACCCCTTGACCCATGACAGCATCCACCCGGTCGCGGCAGGGCCGAGGATCTGCGGTAGCACCATCGACACCTGCCAGATGCCCATGTCCTTGCCGCTGGACGCATCGTCGGGCAACACTTGCAGCGCGAGTGCCCAGTCGACGGCTTGATAGGTGCCGTAAGCGGCGCAGAAAACCAGCCCGACCGTGATCACCAGCAACAGGTTCGGATGCAACGCCAGGAGGACAAAGCCGATTGCAGCCCCGGCCATGATCCAGCTTGTCAGGCGGACGACGGGAACGACGCCGTGGTGGTCGGCGAGCCGTGCGCCCAGCAGGCTGGCCGGGATCGCCAGCACCACGCCGACACCAAGCAGCCCATTCAGGAGATTGGTCGGATGACGAATGCCGATCACGTCCTGCAGGTAGTACAACATGAAAGTGAAGATTGACCAGATTCCCATGTTGCCGAACAGGCGGGTTACCAGCACCCAGTAAAAGTTTCGGTGGAGGCGTGGATCGAGATAGAACGAGCGGATGAACGCGAAGAGCGCGAACGGTTCACGGGATCCGGCGGGCGTCGGCTCGCGCGAGCCGGAAAGCGTCAGCCACAGGCAGAGCAACATGATCGCAATGAACGTGGCAACCGTGGGATAGAGGTGACGCGGAGAATAGAGCGCAACGAGCACCACGTTGCCCGTGATGGTGCCGAGCACGGTCATCACGTTGAGCCACGCGCTCGCCCGGTTGGCTTCCTGTTTCGGCACGACATCGGGCACCAGCCCGGCGTACGGACCCGCCGCCCAGTTCCACCAGAATTGGAGATGCAGGAACGCGAGTGCATACAGCCATACGCTCCCCGCGCCGTTGAATGAAGCAAGCCATACCAGTGCGACCGAGGTGCCGAAGACCCCGACGACGAGAAAAGGTCGCCGACGTCCATGTTTTGCGGAGCAGCGATCTGAAAGCGCCCCGGCCAGTGGCGCCACGACCATCGCAATGAATGCGCCGGACGCAATGACGGAGCCGGCCACGCCTTCCTTTAACGCGGCATCGCGTCCGAGCATTTCGGCAACCTGTGCCGGCACGAGCACCGGAACGACCGTCATCCATTGGGTAAAGAGCGCAAACCACAGCGACGCGATCTGTATGTGACTGAGCGTCGACAGGCGAGGGGCCGGCGCTCTGGGCAACTCATTCCGGGCTGGACTGGATAGGGTCATGTCAGAAGTCCATGAGCGTCGCACAGCGAGCCCGAAGCCGCACGGCGGAGGAAAATTTTGGCAGATGCTGTGAGCTGGTCGATCACGATGGGGCGTCGTGCGATTTGCTTCCCGCTCGATGCTTCCTTCCTGGCGAGGCTATCGAGAAAAATTAGAACACTGATCTCGCTTATGCAAGCGAGCGCAGTGCGGCGTAGCAAAACCGCAGAAACAGAGGGCGCCCGCCTGGGTATTTGCTTGCAAAGCCTGCGATCAGCGGATGCGCCCTGGCGGCGGCTTGGGAGTCCGTGCAATCAATTGCACGTGCTGCTCAGGGATTGGCTATTTTGGCACCTACATCGGGCAGCTATCGGGCCAGCAGTTGCCGTTCATCCGACCCACAAAAGCCGTTATTCGAACGGCCGATCCACTCGGCCTTGCTGACGTTAGACCCGTGACCAGGCCGCACCTGCGGTCCGGCGCTCCAGTTGCTATGCTAGTCACCATCGACCAGCACGGGAGCGAGCTTGGCCAACCCGGATGTTCTCGATAGCGACCAAAAGACTGCGCACATCGTCGCTGCGCAAGCGAGCCCGTGTGACGAGCTCATCATCCGCACGCAGCCCACCGCGGTCGACCGCCCGTGCCGGCGCAAGCGTCTTGCGCTCGCCGCAACGATCCTCGGCACCAGTATGGCGTTTATCGACGGCTCCGTCGTCAATGTCGCGCTGCCCGCCATTCAGAGCGAACTCGGCGCGAGTGTCGCGGCGATGCAGTGGATCGTCAATGCCTACCTGCTCTTTCTCGGGTCCCTCGTGCTGGTGGGCGGATCGATGGGCGACAAGCTCGGCCGCCGCACGGTGTTTATCGCGGGCATCGGGGTCTTCACGCTGGCGTCGGCCGCGTGCGGGCTCGCGCCGAACGCGGGTTCACTGATCGCCGGGCGCGCGGTGCAGGGCATTGGCGCTGCGCTCTTCGTACCCAGCAGTCTCGCGATCATCGGCGCCGTATTCGAAGATGAAGAGCGCGGACGGGCAATCGGCACCTGGGCGGGCGTCGGCGCGATCACGTCGGCGCTGGGGCCGGTGGCGGGCGGCTTGCTTGTCGACGCGTGGTCGTGGCGCGCGATCTTCTTCCTCAACGTCCCGCTTGCAGCGGTGACGATTGCGCTCGCGATTTCGTCGGTGCCGAACAGCCACAAGCTCGATGCGCCTCAGCAGTTGGACTGGCCCGGCGCGCTGAGTGCGGCAGCGGGGCTCGCCGCACTCACCTATGGCCTGACCCAGGCGTCGGCGCGTGGCTTCGCGCATCCGCTCGTCCTGTGCTCGATCGGCGCCGGCGTGCTCGTGCTGGCCGCATTCGTGCTGATCGAAGCGAACAGCCGTGACCCCATGATGCCGCTCGACGTGTTCCGCTCGCGCGATTTCACCGGCGCCAACCTCGTCACGCTGTTGCTTTACTTCGGTCTGGGCGGCGCACTGTTCTTCCTGCCGTTCACGCTGATCCGCGCACATGGCTACACCGCAACCGAAGCGGGCGCGGCGCTGCTGCCGGTGCCGGTCATCATCGGCTCGTTGTCGCGCTTCACCGGCGGCCTGACGAGCCGCTTCGGTTCGCGGGTCCTGTTGAGCGCTGGCCCGGGCGTCGCGGGAATCGGGTTCGTGATGCTCGCGCTGCCATTCGTGCGCGGCAGCTATTGGGCGGGATTTCTCCCTGCGCTCGCCGTGCTCGGGCTCGGCATGACCATCACGGTCGCGCCACTCACGACGACCGTGATGGGCGCGGTGCCGGCCGACCGCGCAGGTGTCGCCTCCGGCATCAACAACGCGGTTGCACGCGTGGCGAGCCTGCTGGCGATTGCGGTGCTCGGCATCGTGTTCGTGTGGTCGCACCAGGCGGCGCTGTCCGCGCGGCTCGACGAACTTCACGTTCCTCAGGGCGCGCGCCAGACCGGGCAGTTGCTGGAGCCGCACGCGCAAGCCGGCGCGGCAGCC
Source organism: Paraburkholderia panacisoli (assembly GCF_008369935.1). GTDB lineage: Bacteria > Pseudomonadota > Gammaproteobacteria > Burkholderiales > Burkholderiaceae > Paraburkholderia > Paraburkholderia panacisoli. Next base: position 80,833 of record NZ_VTUZ01000004.1, read on the forward strand.
GGCGATGATGCCCACACGCCGCCCCAGACACCCTTGGCGCGGGCGGAAGCCGACGCCATCGCTGACGCGCTGGGCGCCGTCGCGCTGGTGTCCGCCGCGTGCGCGTTCGCCGGAGCGGGGCTCGCCTTGGCGACCATCCAGCCCCGCAAGTGATGTGCTTCGCGTCGTCGGACGCGTCTGCTTGCGGCATCCATACTTCAATCTCCGGGTAGCGATTATGCGCGGCGCGCACAGCCAGTCGGCCGGCGTGCCCAGCGCTTGCGCGCGCTCTATCAGTGGCATGTGCGGCAAAGTGAAGGCGGCGAGATGCAAGCGGCTGGCGCGGTGTCGCGGAACGGGTTTGATAAACGAACTGCGAACAGAAAATACTTCGCAAATGACGGCAGTGTCTATACTGAAGGCAAAATGTAATTTATAGCGGCATCATTGGCGATTTGGCGAATGGTTAAGCGCGTGTCGGATAGGGCCCGCACGTCGAGCGAGGGGAGGTGTCATGTTCAAGCATCTGCTGGTGCCGACCGACGGCTCGGCACTTTCCGAAGTCGCCGTTCAGATGGCGGTGACGTTCGCCGCTGAAAATCACGCCTGCGTTACGGGACTTCATGTCATGCCGGAGTTTCATGTTCTGGCGTATGGAATCGAAATGCTCGCGGATACCGAGGAGAAATTCGTTCAGGTTCACAGGGAGCGTGCAGAGGCCTTTCTCGCCACTGTCACGAAGGCGGCAAGCCAGGCGAGCGTGAGATGCGAAACCGTTGCCACCACCCGCGCTCATCCCTATGAAGCGATCATCAGCACCGCCACCGAGCGAAATTGTGATCTGATCGTGATGGCGTCCCACGGCCGCAGCGGTGTGCGAGGCCTGTTGATCGGCAGTGAGACACAGAAGGTACTGACTCATAGCGCTATTCCCGTTCTGGTGGTCCGGCAGTCGACACAGACAGGCGTAGTGGGCGAAGCGGGAGCCGGCACGCAATCGACAACATCGAAGTCTTCGCCGCCTCATGGATTTATCATCGGGCGAATTCAGCGTGCAGTCACTCCGGCACGGTCAACTTGACGGAATCGCTGGCCGGCGTCAGTCAGCCAAAAATGCTATTGAAGCGGGATACTAGTCAGGCCGATTTGCTTGAGTTGACGATACCTCAACCGCTACTTGTGGGCCGTGCGCGAACGCCCAAAACCCTGTGCCATGCTGAAGGTGGCGCCATGCCGAAAATTTATTGGATGCTGGAAAGGATCGCGTTCTCGCTCGTCGTGCTGTTGGCGCTTGCATGTTTCGGCTTCATCGTATGGCAGAAGAATCCCGGCATGACGTTGGCGATTCAGACGGGCGGCGAATTGTTGATGCCAAACAGTGAACATTTGCTCGGCTGCATGGCGCCGGATCAAGGCGCTTGTGAGCGGATGTTGATCGAACTGAGAACACCGGACAAGAACTGATTGGTACGCGATATAAACGGACATGGGTGTCCGGCGTGTTCCATGAAGTCGCGTGATCGATGCGAGTCAGCGCGCGCTTTTGCAGCGAGCGCAAACGTCGAACCATCGAACGCTCGCGCTACACAGGCAATCATCGTGGCTTTGTTCAGTCGTGGTTCGCGTAGAGCGGACGTTTGTACAAACGCTGGGGAGCCTCACGGTTACAGATCTGGCCACACCGATGGAAGCGGCGCGCTGGGTGCTGTCCTCACGGCGGAGCACGAAGGGCAATCGCGAATTGCGGCGGCTTGGGGCTGGGTGTAGCCTGTTTTTCGCTGGAACCCGTAGTGCCGCGAAGCGGGCAAGTTGGTGGGCGGCAAAACACTGAAGAACGCCGGCAGGTGAGTGGCGCGGGAATGATTCTGCCATGCGTTGTTCGACAGAGGGAGACGTCATGAACAAGCTTGCGTCCATTCTCGTGTGGGGGGTGCTGGCCGCTGTCGGCGCCTTCGCCTTCGCCAGGCTCGCGCTCGGGCGCGGTGAAAGTGTGAATGCCGTGTGGCTCGTGACTGCTGCGCTCATCGTTTATTTCATCGCATACCGGTTCTACAGCAAGTTCATTGCCGAACGCGTGCTGCGGCTCGACGATACTCGCCAGACGCCGGCCGAGCGCCACGACGACGGTATGGACTACGTACCGACTAACAGGTGGGTGCTGTTCGGCCATCATTTCGCCGCAATCGCCGGCGCCGGTCCGCTGGTGGGTCCCGTGCTGGCAGCGCAGATGGGCTACCTGCCCGGCACGCTGTGGATCCTCGCGGGCGTCGTGGTGGCCGGTGCGGTGCAGGATTTCATTGTGCTTTTCGCGTCAGTACGCCGTGACGGCAAATCTCTTGGCGAGATGGTCAAGATGGAACTGGGCCCGGTTCCCGGCTCGCTGGCTCTCGTCGGCGTACTCGCGATCATGATCATCATTCTCGCGGTCCTGAGCCTGGTGGTGGTCAAGGCGCTAACGTCCAGCCCGTGGGGCCTCTTCACCATCGCGGCGACGATACCGATCGCGCTGCTGATGGGCGTCTACATGCGGTTTATCCGCCCGGGGCGGGTAGGAGAAGCGTCCCTGTTCGGCGTCGTACTTTTGCTCATCTCGATCGTACTCGGGAAGACGGTCGCCAACGATCCCACCTGGGGATCGGTCTTTACCCTGACCGGCCCGCAACTGGCGTGGGCTCTCATTCTGTACGGCGCCATCGCCTCCAGCCTGCCGGTCTGGCTGATGCTCGCGCCGCGCGACTACCTGAGTACGTTCCTGAAGATCGGCACGATCATAGCGCTCGCGGTCGGCATCTATGTGGTCGCGCCCACGCTTTCGATGCCACGGACCACGCGCTTCATCGACGGCACCGGACCCGTGTTCTCCGGCGCGCTCTTTCCTTTTCTGTTCATTACCATCGCCTGTGGCGCGGTCTCCGGCTTTCATGCACTGATTTCCTCCGGCACCACGCCGAAGATGATCGAGCGTGAGTCGCATATGCGTCTGATCGGATTCGGCGGCATGCTCGCCGAATCGTTCGTCGCGATCATGGCGCTGACGGCGGCCTGCGTGCTGCATCCGGGCATCTACTTCGCCATGAACGCACCGGCGGCAATCATCGGCACGACCGCCGCGCAGGCGGCGCAAGTCGTGTCGAACTGGGGATTCGTGATCACGCCGGACCTGATCAACCAGACGGCCGTGAACATTGGAGAAACCAGCATCCTGTCGCGCGCCGGCGGCGCCCCGACGCTTGCTGTCGGCATGGCGCAGATTCTCGGCCAGGCCCTCGGCGGTCAGACCATGGAGGCCTTCTGGTATCACTTCGCCATCCTGTTCGAGGCGCTGTTCATCCTGACAGCCGTGGACGCCGGCACGCGGGTCGGCCGCTTCATGATCCAGGACATGCTAGGCCATGTCTATCGGCCGCTCGGCGACACCCAACTCCTGCCCGCGAACCTGCTGGGCACCGGCCTCTGCGTGGCTGCCTGGGGCTACTTTCTCTATCAGGGCGTGGTCGATCCGCTCGGTGGCATCAACACACTCTGGCAGCTTTTCGGCGTGGGCAACCAGATGCTCGCCGGCATTGCCCTGCTGCTCTGCACGAGCGTCCTGGTGAAGATGAAGCGGGAGCGCTACGTCTGGGTGACGCTGGTGCCGACCGCGTGGCTCCTGATTACCACGCTCACTGCTGGAATTCAGAAGATCTTCCATAGCGACCCGCGTATCGGCTTCCTTGCGCTGGCGAACAAGTTCAGTGACGCCGCCGCGCAGGGGACCGTACTCGCTCCCGCCAAGTCGATTGCGGAAATGCAGCGGGTCGCCTTCAACAACTATCTGGATGCGGTGGTCTGCGGCTTCTTTGTCGTGCTGGTGCTGGCGATGTGCGTCTTCGCCGTCACGATCTGCTTGCGGGCGCTGCGGCAGGCACACCCCACCGTCAACGAGACGCCTGTTGTCGTACGCGCCAAGGGGGCTTGATCATGAAAACGATCTTCAATGGCAAACTCGCGGCGGTGCCGGTTCGGGGCGCGAACGCCGGGGCCGTGAGCAACGCACTGGGGACACGGCTATCGGAGCTTGCGCGCACCATGCGCGGAGCCTGCGCGCAGATGTTCGGCATTCCGGACTATGAACGCTATGTTGAGCACATGGCCTCGCGCCACCCGTGCGATCCGCTGCTCTCGCGACGTGAGTTCTTCATCTTGTCCATTGATCGGAAATACGGTCGTAATGGGCCGAGGTGCTGTTAGCGCGGCTCGTGGCCTTCATAATCGTGCGTTTTGGCAGAATTCGCACAAGTTAATCGCCGAGCATCACGGGACTGAGATTGTTTCGGTCGGTGCATCCGGTTTACGGCTTCTGCAGGGGGTTGGGTCGGATCGGTCGATTGCGAACGACGCTGTCCGGGCCACATTGAGCCGTCCGTGTGGTACGTCTACCGGTCATTCGAATGTCGGCTAGTGAGCCGCGTGCTTATATAGCTTTGCTGTGCACTAGCCAATGACGTCCTGGCTGTATGGACACATACCACGGCAGCGGCTGTTGCCCTGACTCATCTGAAGTGGAGGGCCGCCCAGCGCACGCCTCGTCACGACTTCGCATCTTGACCTCGGTTTTCCAGGCGTCAAAGGGTAAATTGCGCACGGTCGTCACATAGAACGCTGATCTGCTGGGTCGCCGCGCGTCGGGGATGATCTTGCATATTTCCTTGAGAGGAACGCGCGTGTCGGCTGCTCGACGTATTTCGTCAAGACAATCGCGCTTAGAAGCGTGACAGCGCATGATACTAACAAGGGAACTGCAGTGGACCCGTTCGGCTTTCCGACGAGCATGAACACGGCTCGTCCTATGGGAAAATGAAGAAGGTAAATTGGGTAAGAAAGCCAGCCCAAAAAGCGTGCGATTTTCATCTCGAAAGGGACAGCGCAGGACACGTTTGCGCCAACCATAACAAGGCAGGGCGCAACGCAGAAAATCATAAGCAGCGGGTACAGGCCGCGAACCGCGAACGGAAATACAAACACCATGAGTGCGACGGCGTAAAGGTAGTAAGTATGTCGAAACACCCAGTTTGGAACTGCTTCGAGAATGTGGCGACAGGCATTCGAATTTCTTACGTCATAAAGGAAGACGCCGACAACAAACCCGAATGCTACCTGGTAGAACCCACCAACAATTCTGTCTTCTCCCCACCCCTGCTGAAAATCGATTATCGAACGCCCATGGGTCTCGAAACTCACCAGGGCTCCTGTTATCAAAAACATGATGCCGCTGACGATGATGATCTTAAGCATGACGCCCGTATTTAACCGAACGAGAGTAACGAACGCGATACTCGCCACCATTTCGTAGAAAAGCGACCAGGCCGGTGGGTTCAACGGGAACAGCACACCGGACGAAGGATCCATGGCAGGAAATGCGCTCAACACGGCCGCTTTTGCAGTAACGAAGCTGCCTATGTATGGAGTAAAGAAAAATTGATAGGCGGTTGCAGAAACAACGCTTCGCATCGGATACGACGATATCCCCAGCGCTCCTGCCTCAATCATGACGGGCAGACCGATCAGCAGTGAAATAAGAAGCATCGGGTACAGGCGGATGAAGCGTCTCTTTATATATTCGACGCCCGTCATGCCGCCAAGAAGTCGTGCCCTGTACGAGTGAGCGATAACAAAGCCACTCAGCATGAAAAACAGGTCGACCGCCACATAGGCGTTCTGGAACAGCGTGGTTTGAAAATGCCCTAGCATTACTGCGATGGCGGCGACGCCTCTCAGGCCGTCGAGCGCGTCGTATCTATTGTTCATTGCAACCCCACATTTCTGCAAAAAAATATGGAGTCTTTGGGACGCCCGCTTCGGCATCCATTACAAAGTGTGCGCCAATCATCGTTTAACCATAGCAATGAAAGTAGGGTCCTCACACGCGAAAACCTCCACGTTTCACGACTTATCTTCGCGATTTTCTGCCAGGCGGCGGCCAATCGCTGCATGCGAGGATTACAGAGTTTTCCGCAATAGCCCGAAATACCACCGGCGGCCTCCGCTAAAGGAGCATACGAATCGCTGCGAAATAGCTTATTTCCGACACCCGGAACAATAGGAAATGGCCTCGCTGCCGCAAAGAGATTCGGCGGGCTGGCCGTCGAACAACGGTTTAATCATGCAAGTGTGAACGGCCGCTGCACAGTCAAATCACGACGTCACGCCGCGCCGCGAATACCGGCCGGATCGGGTCGGCTTGGGACGCCAACGCGCCGCGTCGGCGCAAGCTCGCGGGTTGATGCGAGCGGTGAAATCGTGCCCGCGGATCGCACGCCACTTCGATAGCGCCTGACCTACAATGTAAGCATGGTCGCTACCCAATTAGGAGGCTGCCATGACCCAGTCTATGATCTACTTCGTTGTCGGCCTGGTGGTCTTGTTGGTCGCCGCGTTCATGGTGGCGCAACGTTACAGGCGCGATCACCCCGAAGAGGGGATGGCTCAGTGGCTTGACTCGCACCATATGGGTTGGATGCACCGGCACAAACATTGATGCCACATTGCAAAATGAAAGGCCCGGCGTTCCAGCGGGGCTTCACGCGATAGCTGGGAGCACACGATCATCGGCAGTGGTTCTCCCAGCAGGGGTCGTGACGATGACAGACTTCAACGTGCCCAACGCCCCCTGATAAAGCGCTTCGAAATAGCGGCGTGGGCGCGGGCCTTGCCTTCAGTGGCTGCACTCCCGGTGATCATTGTCGATCTTCCCGCCGGGACAGCCATCCATGGTTGTCGCCAAGGAGCGCACCATGACGTTGACGCTAACGTCGCAAGCCTTTCAACAGAACGGCGAGATTCCCGCGCGGCATACCTGCCAGGGCGCCGATGTATCGCCGCCGCTCGCGTGGTCCGGCGTGCCCGCAGACGCAAAAAGCTTGGCGCTGATCGTCGATGACCCTGACGCGCCGGACCCGGCCGCGCCGAAAATAGTCTGGGTCCATTGGGTGCTCTACAACATCCCGCCCACGGCAACCGGGCTGCCCGATGGCGCTGCCGCGCAGGCTTTGCCGGGCGGTACCCTCGAAGGCATCAATGACTTCAAGCGTGCCGCTTACGGCGGCCCGTGCCCGCCCGTGGGACGACACCGCTATTTCCACAAGCTGTATGCGCTCGACACTGTACTGCCCGATTTGAAAGCGCCCACCAAGGCGGCGCTTGAAAAGGCCATGCAGGGGCACGTATTAGCGCACGCGGCGCTAATCGGCATCTATCAGAAGCGATGAACGACGCGTCGTTGCATCGGTGCTCAGAGCAAAGGAAATCCCGTGGCGCCGACTTTATTCACGCGCGTCAGGCAGAGAACAGCCCATCTTCAGACGTTTGTCGACGCCGTTGCGCGAACGTTCGAACGTCGGGTTCCGGGCTGAAAGTGCCGTTCTTTGAACGATGTAATCAGGCGGGTCGTCGGGCAAACCTGCGATTCGCGAGCCGCACGCGGCTATCGTGACCGATCGCCCACATCCGGGCGGCACCCGGCGGTGCCGCGCCAGTGCTTGACCCTGCCTGATCGGGCTGGAAGGACCCTTAAACGCGGGTAGGGGCGATCGCGGTACGCGGCCTCAGCGTCGCCATGATCAGGTACATGCCGCCGCCGATTACTACGCCGAAGAACCAGCCATATGTATTCCACCAGGCCGGCAGCAGGTTGGTGAAGTTGGGCAGGAAGGTCGAAAACACGCTGCCGACCGCTGCCGCGGCCAGCGCGTTGACGTTCCAGCCGCCTTCGTAGCGATACTCGCCGTGCTCCTGGTAGAGCGCCGCGACGTTGATGTTGCCCTTGGCCACCAGATAGTAGTCCACCAGGATGATCCCCAGCAGCGGGCCCATCGTGGCGCCGATGGCGTTGACGAAATGCGCGGCGTTGCCTTCCCACGGCGCAAACGGGTAGAGCACCAGCGCGATGGCTGCAGCGATGAAACCGCCCTTTTTGAAGCTGATCCGCCTGGGGAACGTGTTGGAGATGTCGAACGCCGCCGAGACGAAATTGGCCACCACGTTGATGCCTAGCGTGGCGACTGCGAAGGTCACCGCCGCGATGAGTGCCAGTACCCAGCTGTCGAACTTGGCTGAGATCTGCTCGGGGTGCAACAGCACTTCGCCGTACACCCTGAAGGCGGCGATGGTGGTGACGCCGGCGACCAGCGAGAACGCAATCAGGTTGACCGGCAGGCCCCACAGATTGCCTTTCTTGACTGCGTCGCGGTTCTTCGCGTAGCGCGAGAAGTCGCAAAAGTTCAGGTATAGCGCCGCGAAGTAGGTGATCCAGGTCGCGCCTACGGCCATCAGTGCCCAGAACGAGCCGGGCTCGCCGCTGACGCCGGCGTCCCTGGTCTTCTCGAGCAGCGTGTCCATCGGAATGCCATGCTCGAACGAGAAGCCGCCGGCCTTGACACACAGGCCGACCGCCAGGATCAGCATCGCGATCCACACTGCCGGACCGGCCAGGTCCTGGAATCTGCGCACCGTTTCCATGCCCTTCTGAATGATGAGCAGCTGCAGCGCCCAGACGATGAAGTAGCAGATCACCTCCAGCCCCGAGTGACCGAGGAAGTGCGTGCCCTTGTGGAACTCCATCAGGCTGGGGCTGCGGATCAACAGCGCGACTATCGCGCTCGAAGCCGCTGCCGTCTGCGCGCCGTACCAGAAGCAGGCCACCACGGCGCGCACCAGCGCCGCGAGGTTGGCGCCCCACACACCGAAAGAGGCGCGCGCCAGCACCGGGTATGGCACGCCGGTCTTCTCGCCGGCGTAGCCGATCAGATTCATCAGCGCGAAGATCACGAGTGAGCCGAGCCCGATCGCCAGCACAAAGTTGGTAAAGCTGCCGCACAGCAGGAACAGGCTGGCGGCGAGGTAGTAGCCCCAGAGGCTGTGCACGTCCGAGGTCCAGACGTTGAAAATGCTAAAGGCACCCCAGTTGCGCACCCTGGCGGGCGCGAGATCTTCGTTGTAGAGGCCGGGGGAAGGGTTGCGGATTTCCATCTGTCATCTCCTTTGAGTTCGTAGAACTGAGGAAACACCGCCAGACGACCCTGGGCGGCGATGCCCCCGCGTCTGAAGCGAGCTCGTATGCAAGAACTGTATGTACTTTGCGGGCACAGTTCTGAATGGGTTAACCCTTAATCGAGATGCATGCCGGCGCGAGCCAACCGTCCGATCCCACGCACAATGAGCGCAATCGCAAGTTCGTCGTTGTTGTCCATATGACAGCGCCAATCAATAGAATTGCGCGACGCTTACCGTTGCTGCGTCCCGCTCGCAATCTGTGGGGCCGTTGATGTGGAGATGGCGGGACGACCCATCGTCGAATGATTTCGATGGGGGGGTAGCCCGCTTCAAATGCCCTGTTTGATTGACCTCCAATGGTCCCGCATCGGGCGAAAGCAGGCATTCGTCGGATGCGGCCTCAAATGGCGGAAGTGGGGCGCGTGCTGCCGCCCGCCACGCTAAACAAGCCTACACTTATTCACGACCGGTGCTGCCTGAAAACCGGCCTCTGCGCCAGGTCAAAATTCGATCGGCGTGGACAGTCACGCTCGTCAGGTAGTCGGCCATGTTGCGCTCACTCACCCGATCGCATCCCGGACTCGACGAATGGCCACTGCTCCCGAGCCAAACCGCTCATTCCGGGTAAAGGAGAAGCCATGGAAGAGATCGCAAATACTACAGTCTTGTTCATCGCAGGCTTTGGCCCGATTGTTCGAGAAGCGGGGGCAAGCCGCAAGCTGTACAGTCAGACCTTCGGTATCCCCTTCAAGGAGGAGAAAGGCGGCTACCTTCATACGGAGGCTCTGAAAGGGGCAAAGAGTTTCGCCCTGTGGCCGCTCTCTGAGGCAGCTCAGTCCTGCTACGGCACGGATTCGTGGCCTGTCGACGCTCCTATACCGCAAGCCTGGATTGAGTTTGACGTTGAGAACGTCGAAAGGGCTACGGCGGAGCTTGAATCACGAGGGTATTGCATGCTGGTCAGGAACAAAAAAGAGCCCTGGGGCCAGACTGTCAGTCGTTTCATCGGGCCGGAAGGGTTGTTGGTCGGGATCACCTATACCCCAAGCATGCGAGAAGAGAAGTAATGCTGGCCGCCATCAAGAGTGAACGTCAGCATCAAGGCGAACCGCGAAACGGGTTCGGCTTGAATGATTTGTCAGACTGCAATTCGTGTCTCGGGAGAGTGTGCAAGATTGCATGCTCGTGCTGCAAGGATTGTTAATCGACTTCTTCGAACGCTCCCGTGCGCACCTCGCCGTTGCGCGTGTAGCGGGTAATCAGCACGCCGCCAGGCGTGCTGGTCGAGCGCGTCAGAGTGAAAGCAGACGCTAGCGCGTTGTCGCCGAACAAGCGCTTGCCGCGCCCAAGCATGATGGGGTAGATCAGAAGCCGAAGCTCGTCCACCAAGCCGGCTGCGAGCAGTTGGCGCACCATGTCGCTGCTGCCAAACGTCAATAGATATGCGCCGTCCTGACGTTTAAGCGCGCGTATCGCGTCGGCAAGGTCGCCCTCCAGCGCATGACTGTTCTGCCAGTCAAGGGTACCGGATCGATGCGTGGCCACGTGCTTAGGTACGCTGTTGAACAGGTCAGCGATGGCGCGGCTCTTTGAATCGGCCGGTACGCGCGGCCAATACGCCGCGAATATGTCGTAGGTGCACCCCCCCAGCAACAACTCGAACGGCTGCGAGAGCAGGTCCTGCAGATGTTGGCGGATGGCTTCGTCGGCATAGGGAACCATCCAGCCACCAAGGCGGAATTCGCCGCTGGGGTCTTCTTTAGGCCCGCCAGGGGATTGAATGACGCCATCCAGACTGATGAACGCGGAAACAGTGAGCTTGCGCATAGTGTCCTCAAGATCTACGGACCCGATCGGTCCGTAGATACGACGAACGACTCGCATGCGGATCGACAACCAGCCCTGCGGCCGACCTCGCGTCGCTCGCCGAACTTTTCAACCCGGAGCCTCTGGCGGCGCTGCCCGTGGCCGTCAATATCGTTTGAGCGACAGAAGGTCGAACGTATGGCGGATGGTTTTCGCCGATTTCTCGTAGTCCGATAGCGCGAGGCACGCAATCAGCACGTCGATGATCGCCAGTTGTGCGAGACGGCTCGTCATGGCTTCTGTGCGAAAGCGGGTCTCGCGTGCCATGGTGAACAGCACGATGTCGGCAAAGGCCTGAATCGGGGAACGCCCGAAATTCGTGAGGCAGATGGTGCGTGCGCCGGCTTCCTTGGCGAGGCGCGTGGCCGTCACTGTTTCGAGCGTGCTGCCCGAGTGGGAGACGGTGAGCGTCGCCACGGTGGGGTCGCAAAGCGACGCGCTGATGACCTGAATGTGCGGGTCGGTTACCGCGCGTACGTCCAGCCCGATACGCAGCATGCGGTAATACGCATCTTCGGCGATCGGCGCGGAGCTGCCCACGCCGTAGATTTCAATGCGGCGGGCGGTGCGGATCGCCTCGACCGCCCGCTCGAGTTCGCCCACGTCAAGGGTGGATTGGGTTTCATGCAGGGCCTGCACGTTCGAGCTGAAGATCTTCGAAACTACCGCCGCCGCGTTGTCGCCAGGCTCGAGATCTTCGTGGATCAACTGTACCGGGCGCACGATTTCCTGCGCCAGCACGATCTTCAACTGCTGAAAGCCGGTGGCGCCGATCGCCTTGCACAGGCCCACTACGCTGCCTTCGCTCGCACCCACACGCTCGGCGACCTCGCTGACTGACATGTGCACCACTTCCTGCGCGTGCTCGCGGATGAAGCCGGCGATGCGCTGGCCGGTCGCGCCGAAGGTCGGATAAAGCTGCTCGATGCGCGACAGGATCGCCGAAACCGAAATCGGCTGCGCCGGCGCCCCGGCCGCGGCCTCGGCACTCGCCGTGCCCTTCTTTGCGGGTTTCATCAAAGCTCCTGTGAAAAAATCCGTCGAGCCTCTGGCACGCCGCGCGAGGCGCGGCTCGAGCCGCCCCGTGCGCGATCGCAGCCGGGCCCGACAAGGCAGCCGCAAGGATAGCGTGACTGCTGGACGTGATGAAAGCGGAGAGCATCAAAAAGGCGAGGCAAAGTCGATCAACCCGCCGCATTGATAACGACCAATCGACCGATGTTTGCGACGTCCTCGACTCGCCGGCCGGCGGAAGCCGGATGCCGCTTCCACCGGCCGCAGCCAGTTCAGCTCAGGTGAAGCGCCATGGCCGGATCGCTAACAGTCGGCTTGCCCGTTTCGATACGACCGGAGAAGCGGCGCACGAAGTTGTCGCCCGTTACCGTGAAGTCGTACCAGTTGCCGCTGCCCGAGAGGTCCCAGTGCAGCATGCCGACATCGCGGGCAGCAACATTCATCTGCCAGGGGCCATCGGTGCGGTAGGCGTTGGACTGCACCGTCACCGTGCCGGCCGTACTTCCGGTGTTGTGCAACTTCACGTAGACCTGACCGGCGTCCGTGTCATAGCAGACCTGCACTTCCGGCATGAAGGTCGCGGCACTGGCGGCCACTGCATTGCCCGCGAAGGTACGCAGGAAGCCGTTCGGGCCGTAGACCCAGAGCTCGTATTTGCCCTGGTCGGTCTTTAGCGTGTCGTCCCAGTATTCCTCGAGCGTCTTGCCGGCTTCGACCGTGTATCGGCGCGGGATGCGGTCCAGGTGATTCTTGTCGTACACATGGAACACTGCTCCTTGCTTACCGGTATTGCTGAACATCAGCTTGACGAGGCCGGGACCTTCGATGCGTGCGCTGGTATGCAGCTCATAGGGCAGCGCGCGCGAAAAGCGCGTGCCCGGCTCCTGGAACAGCGGCTGCGGCGTGGCCGGCGGCGCTGCGATGGGCAGTGAGGCCTGGGCGGCCAGCACGGTCTGGTAGTTGCTCGTATCCGGCAGTTTGGGAAAGACCGGATCGTTCGGCGAAACAAAGTCGAAACACGAGGTCAGGTCGCCGCAGACGGCGCGGTGCCACGGACTGACCGCGTCGACAGTGAGATCGAAGCGCTTCTCCAAGAACAGGCTCATCGACGTGTGGTCGAAAACCTGTGAGTTGACCCATCCGCCCTTGCTCCACGGCGAGATGACGTACATCGGCACGCGCGCGCTGAGACCCCACGGCCGCACGTTGCCGCTGATGGTGTCGTTGGGGTTCAGGTATTTTCTCGCCGGATCGGAGAAGTACTCACCGTCCAGCGGGAACGTGGCCTTGCCTGCCAGTGTGCCGTCCAGGTTGTACGACGGTGGCGCCGGCGGTGCCACATGGTCGAACAAGCCGTCGTTCTCGTCGTAGGTCAGGAAGAATGCGGTCTGCGCCCAGACATCCGGATTGGCGGTGACCGCGTCGAGCACTTCGGCCGTGAAGTTCGCACCGATCGCCGGATTGCTGTTGCCGGAGTGTTCCGAGTTGGCTGCCGTGCACAAGATCCATGACACTTCGGGCAACGTGTTGCCCATCACATCGTTTTTCAGGTCCGCAATCGAGTAGTCCGTCAGGCCTTTCACGTACAGCGGATCGCCGGGCTTGGCGGTGCGGAAGTCTTCGAAAGCCAGGCCGCCATGCATGGCGCCGGTCCAGTTGTCGTTGGTGTCCTGGTAGATTTTCCAGCTCACGCCGGCCTTCTCGAGCACTGACGGCAGGGAAAGCCACGTGAGTGCGTTGTCCGGATACGTATAGCCCGGCGTCGGCATGGTGCCGGTGATCCAGCAACGATCGTTGTTGGGTTCCGAGGTCCGGTCGTCGCTGTTGATGCCCCTCTTCGCCAGCTTCGGGTCGAAGCCCGAGCCTGAGAAGAAAACCACGCGGTTCGGGTCCGTGCCGCTCGTGGTCGAGCAGAAGTGGTTGTCACAGATCGTGAACGCTTCGGCCAGCGCGAAATGGAACGGAATGTCGTTGCGGGCAAGATAGCCCATCGTGTACGGCGTCTTGTAAACGGGCCAGTGGCCTGACTTGCCCTGATTCCAGGCCGCCTGCATATCGGAGAAGCTGTGCGGCGTGCTCGGCGATTGCAGTGCCTTAACCTTGGTCATGTCCATGTGATACGGCGGAATCACGTTGCCGCTTGCGTCCTGCTGGTACCACACGTCCTTGCCGCTCTCGAGTGGAATCGGCAAGCGGTCACCGTAGCCGCGTACGCCCTTCAGGGTGCCGAAGTAATGATCGAAGCCACGGTTTTCCAGCATCAGAATGACGATGTGCTTGATGTCCTTGATGGTGCCGGTGTCTACCGCAGCTGGAACGGCAAGCGCACGGGCGATACTGGGCGGCAGCATACCCAGCGCGAGGGCGGCGCCTGCCGACTTGGCGGCACCGGTGAGGAAACTGCGTCGATCGAGTTTTTTCATGGTCTTGGCTACGTAGGAATTGAGCGCGGGACTGCACTTCGCGGTATCAGGGCGCGCAACTCAGCTTGGCGCTGGGCGCAGCGGAGGACGGCTTGGCGCCAGAAGCGGAGTTGTCGACGCTTGACGGGTTTGTCGAAGACCCGCCGCAGGCGGTTAGCGACAAGCTCAGAACGATGCAGGCCGCTACGGCACGGCCATACAACAGGAATTGGGTCATTGGCGGGATCTCATCGTCAGGTTGACAATTAGTAATACTGATTATGAAGACAGTTGATCGATCTGCATGGTGATCTGATCTGGTCTGAACACGACGCTATTGCCTGGGCAGTGGCGAGTAGCGTCACAAAGAATAAAAAAGGAATGTGTCAGCAGAATGAATACATTTCAGTTGAAAGAAGTCTTTATACTGAGGAAAGTTCATTCTGTGTCTGTCGGCGTCGCCGAGCGGCCGGAACGCCATCGTGCAGACGCACAGCGTCGAGATGCTCTGAATCGAAAAACGCGTGCCGGCTTCGCTGGCGCGCTAGACCTCGCCCGTCGCGGTGCCGATCGCCATGCCGAAACGGTCGGCGGAAATCTTCGCGACTTCGGGGACGTAGTCGGCCACCTTTTGCCGGTGCCCAGATGGGGCCGCAGGTCGCGACGAATCGGTTCGAGCATGGAAGCGTAATTCATCGGGCTCGGACCATTGAAGCCGCGATTCTGCTGGCAAGCGCGTCGCGCAGGTTCACCGGCGAGGCGTGCTAATCTTGCTGCCTTCGTGGAAGCAACGCGGCACAGCACACACCATGACGGAAGCCTTCGATCCTGACGGCGTCGAGCAATTGGTCTTCGTAGTAGGCGAGCGTCACGAGACGCTGGACGAACCGTGGCGGGCCTATCACCGCGCACGGCTGATTCACGTGAGCGAGGGCGTGCTGACCGTGCGCACCGAGACCGGACGATGGGTCGTGCCGCCCGGCCACGCGGTGTGGATCGTGCCGAACCTGCTGCATTGCCTGTGCGCCACGCGTGCCGTGCAGCTGTATTCGTTGTATGCGTCGGCGGACGCCGCGCCGCTGCTCGCGCAAAGCGGCGCGCTCGTGCCCGACGCGCTCGTGCAGGCCTTGCTGGGCGCTGCCGCCGATCTGCCGCGCGACCAACCATTCGACGAGCCCGCCAACCGGCTGCTGCAAGTGCTGCTGGATCGCCTGCCGGGCTTGCGCGCCGCGCCGCTGGGTCTGAACTGGCCAGTCGATCCGCGGATCCAGCGGATCGCCGACGCGCTGAGCGCGAATCCGGCACAGGCCGCGGTACTCGAAGACCTCGCCGCGGCCGCGGGTGTCACGGCTCGCACAGCGGCGCGTCTGTTCGTCAGGGAAACCGGGCAGACCTTCGGCCAGTGGCGCCAGCAATTGCGGCTGCTGGCCGCGCTCGAACATCTGGGCGCGGGCGCGAGTGTCACGCAGGTCGCGCTCGAAGTCGGCTACAACGACGTGTCGTCGTTCATCGCGGTGTTCCGCGACGCGTTCGGCGATACGCCCGCGCGCTATTTCCGCTGACGCGGCGCGGCTGTCGCCGCGCTGTCATGCGAAAGAATCAGCCAGCGCGAGTTCGCGCAAAGACGGCAGCCAGAACCGCTAGCGAAAGCGAAAAGGCAAAGCCCCTCGCTCAATGCGCGCCCGCCGCATCGGGACCACCGCCGCCTTTAGCCGGCCGCGTAATCCAGATCAACGGAATGATCAGAATGAAGATGATCGCCGACACGAAGAAGATATCGTTCAGGCCCATCATCGCGGCCTGACTGTTCACGGTGAAATCGAACAGCGCGTGCGCCGACTGCGTATTCAGATGCAGCAGCGTCTGGGTCGTGTCGATCTGCTGGGCGAACACGGGATTGTTGACCGTGGCCTGTTCGGTGAGCCTCGCGTGATGGAGCACGGTGCGGTTGTTCCATTCGTTGCCCGCGATCGACGTGCCCACCGCACCGCAAAACACGCGCACGAAATTCGACAGGCCCGCCGCCGCCGGAATCCTGTTCGGCGGCTGGCCCGACAGGATGATCGCGGTCAGCGGCACGAAGAACATCGCCATCGGAATGCCTTGCAGCAGGGTGGGCATCACCAGATGCCACGTGTCGATTTCGATCACGTACTTCGAACGCATGTAGAACACGATCGCGAAGCCGATGAACGCGAGCGTCGCGATCACGCGCGCATCCGAACGCGGCAGCACGCGACCCATCACCGGCGCGAGTATCACCGCGAACACGCCGAGCGGCGCGGTCACGAGGCCGGCATCCACGGAGCGGTAATTCAAGTATTCCTGCATCCATTGCGGCAGCAACACGAGATTGCCGAAGAACACGCCATACGCGACCGAAATCGCAATCGTGCCGCCGAGAAAGTTGCGCTGCTGGAATAGCCGCAAATCGACGATCGGATTCTCTTCGGTCAGCTCCCAGACCAGAAAGAACGCGAAGCTGATCAGCGCCGTGATGCCGAGCCCCACGATCACCGGCGACTGGAACCAGTCGAGGTCTTTGCCCTTGTCCAGCATGATCTGCAGCGACGCGACCCACGCAATCAAAAGGCCGAGCCCGATGACGTCGATGGGCGGCTTGCGGGTCGGCGACTCGCGGGTGCGATAGATCATCCACGTGACGGCGGCCGCGAACAGGCCGACCGGAATGTTGATGTAGAAGATCCACGACCAGCTATAGCTATCCGTGATCCAGCCGCCGAGCGCCGGGCCCGCGATCGGACCGACAGTCGCGGTCATCGCCCAGAGTGCGAGCGCGGTCGAGGATTTCTCCTTCGGATACGAGCCGAGCAGGATGGCTTGCGACAGCGGAATCAGCGGGCCGGCCACCGCGCCCTGGAAAATCCGCGCGAGCAGCAGGATCGGCAGCGTCGGCGCAATGCCGCACAGCCACGAAGCCAGCACGAAACTCAGGATCGCGCCGACGAACAGCTTCACCTGGCCGATGCGCTGCGTGAGCCAGCCGGTCAGCGGAATCGCCACCGCATTGGCGGCGGCGAATACGGTGATGACCCACGTGCCTTCATCGACCGAGACGCCGAGGTTGCCTGAGATGGTCGGAATCGCGACGTTCGCGATCGACGTGTCGAGCACGTTCATGAAGGTGGCGAGCGCGACGGCGATGGTCGCCAGAACCAGTCTGCCGCCTTCGAGCGGCG
The DNA here is from genome assembly GCF_008369935.1 of Paraburkholderia panacisoli. Classification (GTDB taxonomy): domain Bacteria; phylum Pseudomonadota; class Gammaproteobacteria; order Burkholderiales; family Burkholderiaceae; genus Paraburkholderia; species Paraburkholderia panacisoli. The sequence continues at coordinate 98,324 of NZ_VTUZ01000004.1, forward strand.
GCGGTGGCGCGGGCGGCGCGGAAGCGGGCGCGGCGGTGGGCTGGCTCAATCGGCTCTCCGGATGGGATGCTGCGGACGTGCTGGACGGTTGACGGTTGGGCTAACGGTTGTGCAATTTAGCGCGGGACAGCGGGCCCGTCGAATGCTCGCAAAAGCATACCTGCATTCGGATTTTGACGTCGCGGGCCGATGCAGTCTGGCCGGCGCGATCGAGGCGGCCAGCGTATGCTCGCGGCTGGGGTGCGGTACCACGAACCACGAATCAACACAGAAAGAGAGGAAACCGAGATGGCCTGGGAGCAATTCGAACACGGCTGGCGGCGCGCGCCAAATAGCGCGCCGGCAAAAGGACTCGTCGTGCTGATGCACGGCGTCGGCAGCAATGCGCGCGATCTGATGCCGCTCGCCGACATCTGGAGCGAAAGTCTGCCTGATGTGGCGTTCACGTCGCTCGACGGCACGGAGGCGTTCGACGGCGGTTTCGGCGGCCGTCAGTGGTTCAGCCTGCGCGACGTCACCGAGGGCAATCGCGAGGCGCGCGTGGCCGCTGCGTATCCGGCGCTGCGCCGCATGCTCGACGCTGAACTCGCGCATTGGCAGGTGGCTTTCGGCCGGCTTGCGCTCGTCGGCTTTTCGCAAGGTTCGATCATGGCGATGCATCACGTGGCGACCAGCGCGGAAGGCGCGGCCGGCGTCGTCGCGTATTCGGGGCGGCTCGCGTCGGCGATCGTCGCGCAGAACGGCACGCCGCTCACGCTGATCCACGGCGAGGATGACGAAGTCATTCCGGTGCGCGAGCTGGAATATGCCGCCGACGCATTCAGCAACGCGGGCTACAGCATCGACGCATACGCGCTGCCGGGCATCGGCCATACGATCAATGCCGACGGCGTCGAACTCGGCCGGCAGGCGCTCACGCGTACGCTGGGCGCACTGTCGCGCGGCTGACACGGCCCCGATTGAAAGTGGTGTTAAAGGTTCTGATCTGCTTGCCGTTAATAGGGCAATAGCTTGAAAATCACCCCCGCCGCGCGGACCGCGCAGCGCCCAGCAGGGCGTATGGGCGGCTCGGAGTTCCGGGGGCGCATTTTCAGACTGCCCGCGTGGGCGGATAACGAGACATCAGAGCCTTCATATGGCCAGACCGACGCCGTATTACCCGCTTTTCGAGCGACTATTCCGTCATTCCGTGACGGTGGACCTGGGCACGGCCAATACCCTGATCTATACCAACGACGGCGGCATCGTGCTGAACCAGCCGTCCGTCGTGTGCTTTCAGAAAGAGGCGGCGACCGGACCCAAGCGGGTCGCGGCAGTGGGCGCCGAAGCGCGTCAGTTGCTGGGCCGCGTGCCGCGCAATCTCGAAGCGGTGCGGCCGATGCGCCACGGCGTGATCGCCAACTTTTCCGCCGCCGAGCACATGATCCGGCAATTCGTCGATATGGCGCGCCCGCGCTCGCTGTTCAGCCGGCGCGCCGCGTTCACGCTGTGCGTGCCGGCCGGGGCGACCCAGGTCGAGCGGCGCGCGATCAAGGAAGCGGCCGAGGCGGCCGGCGCGTGGAAGGTCAGCCTGATCGGCGAATCGCTGGCGTCGGCGCTCGGCGCGGGCTTGCCGGTGGCCGAGGCGACCGGGTCGATGGTGGTCGACATCGGCGGCGGCACCACCGAAGTCGGCGTGATCGCGCTGGGCGGCACCGCCTATAGCGGCTCGATTCGGGTGGGCGGCGACAACTTCGACGCGGCGATCGTGAGCTATGTGCGCAATCTGTACGGCGTGCTGCTCGGCGAGCAGACCGCCGAGCACGTGAAGAAGAGCATCGGTTCGGCGCTGCGCAACGTGCCGCTCGAACACATGAACGCGACCGGCCGCAGCGCCGACGACGGTTTGCCGCGCACGGTCCAGTTGAGCAACCACGATATCGCCGAGGCGATCGAAGGGCCGCTGCTTCAGGTGATCGGCGCGGTCAAGCGCGGGCTTGAAATGGCGCCCGCCGAGCTGGTGACCGATATCGCGGACAACGGCATCGTGCTGACGGGCGGCGGCGCGCTGCTCGGCAATCTCGAGCGCCGCCTGACCAATGAGATCGGCCTCAAAGTGCGGGTCGCCGACGAACCGCTGACCTGCGCGGTGCGGGGCGCGGGCGTGGCGGCGGCTGCGGGTTGGGCCGATGAGGCTGGGTACGAGTGAGTGTCGGCGGATACTGCCGGTGATGGCTGCGGGCGGGTCGGGCGCGAGAGTCCGCGTTTTGACCGGCATCACAGCTGGACAGGTGCAAACGGTAGCGCCATCGCTGTAGTCTGACACCGCGACCAGGGCGCCGGACGCGCCGTCGCACACTTTTAGCGGCTATGTGAGAATACGCATCACGTTCGAAACTCAAGGACGTGTGCACGTTTTTCTTTGGTTGCTTTCCCCAACTCCGTTTCTCGCGCAGGCGCCCCACGAACGTCGCGTGCCGCCGCGCTGTCTACGAACCACTCGTGAATCAATCTGCTTCCGCTTCATCCCCGTCATTCATCGAACTGCAAAGCGGTCTGCGCATGCCCTATGTGGAAGCCGGCGAAGGCGAATTGCTGCTGTTCGTGCATGGCTCGCTATGCGATTACCGCTATTGGCAACCGCAACTCGCCGGGCTTTCGAAGCAGTATCGCTGTGTGGCGGTGAGCCTCACGCACTACTGGCCGGCGGCCGCTGAGCAGCCCGGCCATCCGTTCAGCTGGAGCCGGCATGCCGACGAAGTCGCGGAGTTCATCGACCGCTTTGGCGCGCGGCCCGCGCATGTGGTCGGGCATTCGCGCGGCGGCAGCGTGACGTTTCAATTCGCGCGGCGCCATCCCGAGCGGGTGCGTACGTTGACGCTCGCCGACCCGGGCGGCCAGTTGCAGATTGCCGGGCAGCCCGCCGCGCGCTTGCCGGGGACGGTCAACGTGCTGCGCGCGAAAGCCGCACAACTGATCGAGGCGGGCGACGTGGAAGGCGGCCTGCGACTGTTCGTCGATTCGGTCAGCCGGCCCGGCTTTTGGGCCATGAGCACGCCGGGCTTTCGCAGGATGGCGACCGATAACGCGCACACACTCGCGCTGCAACTGCAGGATCCGCTGCCGGCGTACGTGCCCGACGAAGTGGCCGAAGTGCGCTGCCCCGTGTTGCTGATCGACGGCGAGAAGAGTCCTGACATGTTCCGGCGCACTGCGACCGCGCTGCAGGAGTGGCTGCCCGATGCGCGCCGCGAGACGGTGCGCGGCGCGTCGCACGGAATGAACCTCGCGCATCCGGGCGCGTTCAATCGCTACGTCGACGGCTTCATTCAGGCGGTGAATGCGCGCGAGGCGTGAGATCAGCGCGTCGTGACTCAACCCTTGCGATGCGCGTCCTTGTCGAGCGCATGTTCCGCCGCTTCGCCGACGAGCCCGTGATAGTACAGATGCACGCCGATCGCAAGCGAGTCGTTGCGAATTTCGTGGAAGGCTTTCCACGCCTTCACGGGGTCCTTGAACAGCAGATAGTGCGCTTCCTGAGCGATCAGGTCCGCCACTTGATGCAGGCCGTGGCCGTGCAGCACGTCCACGAGCGTATCGAGACTGCGATGCGTGCGCGCGTCGGTGCGCGGATAAAGCATGTGCAGCACCGCCACGTCCTGCGTCCTCAGCGCGGCTGACAACGCAACCACGATGTCCTGGTGATTCAGCGCGCTGACAACTTTGTCATCCGCGTGCACGTGATCCGGAAATAGCGTTTCGAGAGAGGCGTTCATCGGGTCCTTCCTGTTCTTCTGGCTGATTAAAAAGGCCCGCCGTAGCGCGGCGGGCCAAATACAGCGATGTGTTAGCAGGGAAGCACAACACGAATTCAGTATCGCAGATGCGCTTCTCTTCGCGCAGTCCAGCCGCCGCAAAACATTGTTGCAACAAGTGTCCCAACTTTCATTTCGCTGGCAATGCGGTGAAACATGGCGAAGTCAAGCGCGCATCTTTCGCGCGGTGCATTGGCGCGTGCGGCAGGCAACCAGTGCCAATCAATGGCAACGAATGTTGCGCGAGCCGAGATGGATTGTTGCGGTCAATCGTCGCAATCAACGACTCCATGGCCCGTAGAATGCGAAGCGGAGCCTGGCATGCCGCTGCGCTCATGACGAAACGACACGGCGCGATACGACGATATGACAATCAGGCATGCCGGCAAGTGTGCGACAGGAAAGTAAAAGGAACGTGTAGATGAACTCGAAGACACACGCAACGCTGAGCTTCTCGGACAGCGATCAGACCGTTGAACTGCCCATCTATCAGGGCTCGCTCGGACCGGATGTGATCGACATTCGCAAGCTGTATGGACAGACCGGCAAGTTCACATACGACCCGGGCTTCATGTCGACGGCGGCATGCAATTCCGCCATCACGTATATCGACGGCGACAAGGGCGAGCTGCTGTATCGCGGTTATCCGATCGACAATCTGGCGCAGAACGCCGACTTCCTCGAAACCTGCTATCTGCTGCTCAGGGGCGAACTGCCGAACGCGCAGCAGAAGGAAGAGTTTGAGAACACCGTCACGCAGCACACGATGGTGCACGAGCAGATGCATTTCTTCTTCCGCGGTTTCCGTCGCGACGCGCACCCGATGGCGATTCTGGTCGCCGCGGTCGGCGCGTTGTCCGCGTTCTATCACGACTCGCTCGACATCAGCAACGAACAGCACCGCGACGTCTCCGCGATCCGCATGATCGCGAAGCTGCCGACGCTGGTCGCGATGGCGTACAAGTACACCGTCGGCCAGCCGTTCGTTTATCCGAAGAACGACCTGTCGTACAGCGCGAACTTCATGCGCATGATGTTCGCCAACCCGGCGGAAGAGTACCAGGTCAACGACGTGCTGGTGCGCGCGCTCGACCGCATCCTGATCCTGCACGCGGACCACGAGCAGAACGCGTCGACCTCGACCGTGCGTCTCGCGGGGTCGTCGGGTGCGAATCCGTTTGCGTGTATCGCAGCGGGCATCGCGTGTCTGTGGGGCCCGGCGCACGGCGGCGCGAACGAAGCCGCGCTGAACATGCTGGAAGAAATCGGCTCGGTCGACAACATCCCCGAATTCATCGCGAAGGTGAAGGACAAGAACTCGGGCGTGAAGCTGATGGGCTTTGGCCACCGTGTCTACAAGAACTACGATCCGCGCGCGAAGCTGATGCGCGAAACCTGCCACGAAGTGCTGGAAGAACTGGGCCTGCACGACGACCCGCTGTTCAAACTGGCAATGGCGCTGGAAAAGATTGCACTGGAAGATGACTACTTCGTGTCGCGCAAGCTGTATCCGAACGTCGACTTTTACTCGGGCATCGTGCAGCGCGCATTGGGCATTCCGACCGCGATGTTCACGTGTATCTTCGCGATGGCGCGCACGGTCGGCTGGATTGCGCAGTGGAACGAAATGATTGCCGATCCTGAACAGAAGATCGGGCGTCCGCGTCAGCTGTTCGTAGGCGAGACGCAGCGCGTCGCTACGCCGGTGGCAAAGCGTTGATGTGCCGAGACCGTCGTGCAGCCTGTGGCTGCGCGACGGTTTTCTTTTTACTGCAAACCAAACCGGCCTTGCCGCGCCGCAAGACAAAACCCCTGCACGTCCTGTGCCACGGAAATCCACACAAAAACCTCGCAAAAAAACCGAAACTCCCCTGTGATAAGTTCGTCTGACGCGGACAGACCCTCTACAATCGGAAGCGACCGGCCAGTATCACGCGGCCACCGAAAGTGAAGCTGAACGCAAACTGTACGCGCAAGCGAACTCATAGGAGTGACCCTGATGCAGCATCCAGAAGCCCTCGGCGGTGTGTCCCTCGCGGGCGGTGTCGATCACCGCGAACCCGAGCAGGACGGCGTATTCATCCCGACGGAAAACCTCAACGTCGCGAGCGCCACGCAGCACGTGCTGAAGTCGGGCGACACCTTCATCGTCAACGATCCGCTCGGTGACATCACCGGTCACGACGACGGCCTGTTCGTCAACGACACCCGCGTTCTCTCGCAACTGCGCCTGACCTTCGGCGGGCGCGCGCCGTCGCTGCTATCGGGCAGCGTCAGCAACGACAACACCTCGTTCACCGCGCATCTGACCAATCGTCCGCTGCCGCCGCTCGGCGGCGACAGCACGCCGGAAGGCGTGATCCACGTCGAGCGCGTGCGCGTGCTGTCGGGCACCGTGCTCAACGAGGCCATCGAACTCACCAACTACGGCACGAGCGACGCCGTCGTGCCGCTGTCCATCTCGTTCGCCAGCGACTTCCGCGACATGTTCGAAGTGCGCGGCCTGAAGCGCGACAAGCAGGGCCGCATCGAACCGGCACGTGTCGAGAATCGCGAGGTGCTGCTCGGCTATGTCGGCCTCGACGACGTGGCGCGCAACGTGCAGATCGCGTTCGCGCCCGAGCCCGACAAGCTGTTCGCCGATCGCGCGGACTACACCGTCAAGCTGCCCGCTCAGGCGTGCGTGTCGATCTACCTGTCGGTGGCCGTGCAGGTCATCGCGAACCCGAACAAGCCCGGCGCCGACGTCTCGCAACCCGTGCACGCGGTGAGCGAAATCCATCTGTCGCAAATCGATGCGGAGCGTCCGCGCGTGGGCCGCGCGGCGGTGCGCGCCGCACTGGTCGACGCGCACCTCGTGATGCGCGAGCGCCGCCGCGCGACCGCGCGCGTGCGCTCGAGCAACCCGCTGTTCAATGCATGGATCGACCGTTCGCTCGCCGACCTCGGCCTGCTGACCACCGATCTCGCGACCGGCCCTTATCCGTATGCCGGGATCCCGTGGTTCTCGACGCCGTTCGGCCGTGACGCCGTCATCACGTCGCTGCAGACGCTGTGGATCCAACCGCAACTGGCCGCGGGCGTGCTGCGCTTTCTCGCCGAGCATCAGGCGCGCGAGAATTCGCCGTTTCGCGACGCCGCGCCCGGCAAGATCATGCACGAGATGCGCAAGGGCGAAATGGCGGCCGCCGGCGAAGTGCCGTTCGCGCTGTACTACGGCGGCGTCGACACCACGCCGCTGTTCATCGTGCTGGCGGGCGCCTATGCGGCGCGCACCGGCGACCTCGCGCTGATCGACGAATTGTGGCCCGCGCTCGAACGCGCCGCGCAATGGGTCGCGGGCGTCTGCGACAAGAATCGTTACGGCCTGCTCGACTATCAGCGCGAGTCGGACGGCGGCCTTGCGAACCAGGGCTGGAAAGACAGCCACGACTCGGTCTTCCACGCCGACGGGCGCTTCCCCGACGGCCCCATTGCGCTCGTCGAGGTGCAGGCGTACGCGAGCGCCGCGTTCGACACGATGGCCCGCTTCGCGAAGCTGCGCGGCCTGCGCGAGCCGGCCGCGGAGTACAGCGAGCGCGCGAAGAAGATCCGTCAATGCGTCGAAGAGAAGTACTGGATGGAAGAGTCCGGCTTCTACGGCATCGCGCTCGACGGTCACGGCGAACTGTGCCGCGTGATGGCGTCGAATGCGGGCCATCTGCTGGCCTTCGGGCTGCCCACTCGCGAGCGCGGCGAAGCGGTGGTGCGCGCGCTCGACTCCACGCTGTTCCACACCGGCTGGGGCGTGCGCACGCTGGCCGCGAGCCAGGCGCGCTTCAACCCGATGGCCTATCACAACGGGTCGGTCTGGCCGCACGACAACGCACTGTGCGCGCGCGGTCTGTCGCAGTACGGCGGCAAGGCGGCGGCGGTGCGGCTGCTGCAGGCGCTGTTCCAGGCGGCGGTCAACTTCGACATGCGTCTGCCCGAGCTGTTCTGCGGTTTCCCGCGGCGGCGCGGCGAGCCGCCCACCGCGTATCCGGTCGCCTGTTTGCCGCAGGCCTGGGCGGCGGGCTCGCCGTTCATGATGCTCGAAGCGTGTCTGGGCATCACGATCGACGCCGAGCGGCGCGAAGTGCTGATCGCACAGCCGATGCTGCCCGAAGGTATCGACTGGCTCGAAATCGGCGATCTGCGGGTGGGCGATTCGGCGGTGTCGATCACCTTCCGCCGCATCGGCGAGAAGGTGGTGGCGTCGGCCGAGCAGGGCGATGTGCGGGTGGTCGCGCTGCTGTAGCGGTGTGCTGAAAACCGCGGCTGGTGCTGTTGAATGCGGGGCGCCGGGTGGTAACATTTGTTGTCATCGTTATCGGCGGCTCGCCCGGACCCTCGCATGCCAGACAGCTTCGACCAGCTCGCCGCCCTGATCCGGGCGCGTTTCTCCGAACTGAGTCCGCAATTCCAGATGGGAGCAGGTTTCCTGCTCGATCATCCCGACGAGGTCGCGGTCTCGTCCATGCGCAAGGTGGCCGAGCGCGCGCAGGTGCAACCGGCTTCGCTCGTGCGCCTGTCGCAGCAACTCGGTTTTCCCGGTTGGAACGAATTGCGCAACCTGTTCGTCGCGCGCGTGCGCACGCGGCCGGAGCCGCTCACGAGCCGCGCGCGTTCGCTGGTCAAATCGAAAGACGCGCTGGCGAACGATCTGCTCATCGCGCAACAGCACAATCTTGACGTCACCGCCGCGCACAACGGTCGCGTGATCGTGGAAACGGCGCGGCTGTTGCGGCGTGCGCCGCACGTGCATGTGGCGGGCTTTCGCTCGTGTTACTCGGTGGCGTTCGGCCTCGTGTACGGGTACCGGCTGTTCCGGCCGTCGGTGTCGCTGCTCAACGGCGAGGCCGGCACGCTCGAAATGCAGCTGCGCACGATCGAGCGCGACAGCGCGACCATCGTCATCAGTTTCGCGCCCTATTCGGTCGAAGCGGCGCGCGTGGCCGAAGCGGCGTTGGAAAAAGGCAGCAAGCTGATCGCGATCACCGACAGCGCGGTTTCGCCGATCGCGCTGAACGCCGACACGGTGCTGATCTTTTCGCACGAGAGCCCCTCGTTCTTTCCGTCGCTGGTGGCGGCCACCGCGATCGCTGAATCGCTGGTTGCGCATCTGCTCGCACTCGAAGGCGCGGGCGCCGTCGAGCAACTGGCCATTGCCGAGCAGTCCTTGCATGCGAAGGGCGCCTACGTGCCTTGAGTATTCCCGTGTGGTTCCCGGTTTAGGTGGGCTGCAGTCCTGCGTGCAGCGGGATCGCTCCACCTGAATCAATGCCGCACCGTTTGACAACAAATGTTGTTTTACAGTATAAATGCGGATCGATTGTTGAAAGGGTGCAAGCCGTGGCGGCGAAGCAGGAGTTGAGTCTTTTTCGGGTGAGCGGCGAGCCGTATGAAATCGGCTATCGGCTGGGTGAAATCGCGCGGCCGGTATTCACCGAATACATGGAGCAAAGCAGTGCGTGGCGCGCGGTCCGGCAGTGGCGCGGCGAGCCGTTCGTGCAGGCGCTGCGCGACGCGGCTCGTGCGCATTTTCCGGCGCTGCTGGCCGAGCTGGACGGCATGGCGGCAGGTCTCGGCTGGTCGGCGGAAGACGTGTTTCTGTGGAACTGCCGCGGCGAACTGATCCATCACGCGCCGGACGGCTGCACCACGCTGGCGGCCGTCGAAGGCGAGCGGCGCTTCATCGCGCACAACGAGGACGGCGACCCGTTTCTGCGCGATCGCTGCGCGCTGGTCGAGGTTCAACCTGCCGGCAAGCCCGGCTTCGTCAGCTTCTATTACCCGGGATCGCTGCTGGGGCACACGTTCGCCGCCAACCGCGCCGGTATCGCGCAGGCGATCAATAACCTGCGGATCCGCGTGCCCAGCGCCGGCGTGCCTCGAATGATCCTCGCGCGGGCCGTGCTCGACGCCGGCTCGCTCGACGAAGCGCTGCACCTGCTGCGCACCGCGCCGGCGGCGAGCGGCTTTCATCACACGCTCGGCTGCGCGGGCGACGCGCGGCTCTTCAGTGTCGAAGCCAGCGCGTGGCGCTGTTCGGTGCAAAGCGTGTCCACGCTCGCGGGCCACGCGAATCATATGATCCATCCGGGCTGCGAAGCCGAGGCGCAAATCGTCACCGATTCATCGCGCGACCGGCAACTGCGCGTGGACGCATTGCTGCCCGCGCTCGCGAGCCCGTTGAAACCCGCTGCGTTGCTCGACGTGTTGCAGGATCGCGCGCCATCCGGCTTGCCGATCTACCGCGACGATCCGCTCGACCCCGACGACGAAAACACCCTCGCCACCGCGCTCTTCGAGATCGGCGGCGCGGGCGTGTCGATGAAAGTTTTCCGGCACGGGCAATGCGATTTCGACACCTTCATTGCCCGCTTAGCGAGCGAGCCGACCGGCGCCTGAGCACGTTGGCGCAACCATCAGGAATTGAGACCATGTCCACTGTCTTTCATCGTTCGCCGAAGCAATCGCTGCCCGTCGCCGTCGCGGGCGACGGCATCGAGATCATCGACTCCACCGGCAAGCGCTATATCGACGCATCCGGCGGCGCGGCCGTCTCGTGCCTGGGCCACAGCAACCAGCGGGTGATCGACGCGATCAAGCGCCAGGCGCAGCAGTTGCCCTACGCGCACACGTCGTTCTTCACCACCGAGCCCGCCGAGGAACTGGCCGAGCGCCTGGTGGCGAACGCGCCGGCCGGGCTCGAACATGTGTACCTGGTGTCGGGTGGGTCGGAGGCGATCGAGGCTGCGCTGAAACTGGCGCGCCAATACTTCGTCGAGACGGGCGAAACGCAGCGCCGCCACTTCATCGCGCGTCGTCAGAGCTATCACGGCAACACGTTGGGGGCGCTGGCGATCGGCGGCAATGCGTGGCGGCGCGAGCCGTTCCTGCCGATCCTGATCGAAGCCCATCACGTCAGCCCGTGTTATGCGTACCGCGAGCAGCGCGCCGGCGAAACCGACGAAGCGTTCGCGCAACGTCTGGCCGACGAACTCGAGCAGAAGATCCTCGAACTCGGCGCCGACACGGTGGCCGCGTTCGTCGCGGAAACGGTGGTGGGCGCGACGGCGGGCGCGGTGCCGCCGGTGCGCGAGTACTTCCGCAAGATTCGCGCGGTGTGCGATCGCTACGGGGTGCTGCTGATTCTCGATGAGATCATGTCCGGCATGGGCCGCACCGGCTTTCTATACGCGTGCGAAGAGGACGGCGTGGCGCCGGACCTGCTGACCATCGCGAAGGGGCTCGGCGCGGGTTATCAGCCGATCGGCGCGACGCTGGTGAGCGACCGGATCTATCAGGCGATCGTCGGCGGCTCGGGCTTTTTTCAGCACGGTCATACGTATATCGGCCACGCCACCGCGTGCGCAGCCGCGCTCGAAGTGCAGCGCGTGATCGCGGAAGACAGGCTGCTGCCGAACGTGCTGGCGCGCGGCGAGCAGTTGCGCGCGCGGCTGCGCGAGCTGTATGCGCAGCATCCGCATATCGGCGACGTGCGTGGGCGCGGGCTGTTCGTCGGCGTCGAACTGGTCAAGGACCGCGAGAGCAAGACGCCGTTCGACGCGACGCTGAAACTGCACGCGGCGATCCGGCGTGAAGCGTTCGCGCGCGGCTTGATGGTGTATCCGATGGGCGGCACGGTCGACGGCAAGATCGGCGATCATGTGCTGCTCGCGCCGCCGTTCATCTGCACCGAACGCGATATCGACGAGATTGTCAGCCGGCTTGCCGGCGCGATCGACGGCGCGCTACACACCATCTGAGCCATCCGACCCAACCGCCACCTCCGAGAACGATGATGACCGAGCGTTTGCCTCACTTCGAACTGTCCGACGCCACGCCCGAACAGAAGGCCGTGCTGGACGAAATTCTGTCCGGCCCGCGCGGCAATCTGAACGGGCCATTTCTCGGCTGGATTCACAGCCCGGAACTGGCGCAGCAGGCGCAGCGCCTGGGCGCGTTCTGCCGCTATCGGACCGGCTTGCCGCTGCGGCTGTCGGAGCTGGCGATTCTGGTGACCGCGGCGCGCTGGCAGGCGCAGGCCGAGTGGTACATCCACTATCCGATCGCGCTCGAAGCGGGCGTGGCCGAAGCCGACGCCGAGGCGATCCGGCAGGGACGGCGCCCGGCCTTCGCGGACGCCGACGACGCGCTGATCCACGACTTCGCGAGCGAGCTGTACGACACGAAGCGCGTGTCGGACGCGCTGTACGCGAAGGCGGTCGACCGGTTCGGGCCTCAGGTGGTGATCAACCTGGTGGGCCTGCTCGGCTATTACGCGCTGGTGGCCATGACGCTGAACGTGTTCGGAATGCGGGCGGTGGGGCAGGAAAGCTTGCCGTTTGCTGAATAGCAGGTCGCGTGGCTGAGGGGTTGGCTCGGCTGGCGCTTTTTTTGCAAAGCAACCCGCTTTGGCTTGCGCGGGGCGCAGCACGCAAACATGCAAGCGGGCAACACGCAGGGCGCACAGCACACGGCGCATGGCAAATGAAAAACGCCCCGGTTGCGAATTGCAACCGGGGCGTTTCTGCTGCTACTGCCACATCACCAACCTTCACTAACTACTCCGCCCACCGCGCGGCCTGGCAGCTTACTGGCCGCGATAGGTCGAAAACAGGCGCTGCTGCACCGAGGACGACGCGCCAGCCGCCGACGAACCCGCGTTCACACCACCCACGTCCTTCGAACCCTGCGTCGACGCAACTACCGCGTTACCTTGCGGCACGGTCTTCGGATATTCGGTGTCGTTCTGATACACGAGGCCCGCCTTTTGCGCGGCCACCAGTTCAGCGCGTACTTCTGCACGCGTCACCGGACCGTTGTTCGCCTGCTGGGCGAACGACATTGCCGGAACAATGAGAGCGGATGCGACGACAACTGCGGAAAGAAGCGATTTCATGATGACCTCCAATATTCGATTGTTGAGAGATCGGGTGGAATCCCATGTGCCGATCCGTTGAAAACAGTCTATTGTTTGTGAGGTCGGCAAAAAAGACGCATTGTAAGGAAATATTGTTACCGTTTTTGATGTAATACTCGAAGAGGGCTTTCGTGGCATCCGGTGGCGGGATCGTCACGACGCCGGCACACGGAAGCGCCTATGATGAAGTTCGGTCCACGCCCGCGCCTGCGGCGCCGCGCGACACGCCCGAAGGAAGTCCCTCGGGGACTTGCGACCGATGCCTGAACCGCGAACATCCGGGCGAGACCGTCGCGGCGGACATCATCTTCGGTCGTGAAGCGCGCGAAGCAGGGCACAACAGGAGAGAGCGATGAAGCGCAAGGCATCAGCAGTCTGGCAAGGCGGCCTGCAAGACGGCAAGGGCTCGATTTCCACCGACAGCGGCGTCCTCAAGGAGACCCAATACTCGTTTGCGACGCGCTTCGCGGACGGCATCGGCACGAATCCGGAAGAGCTGATTGCGGCTGCGCACGCGGGCTGTTTCTCGATGGCGTTGTCGGCGGAACTGGGCAAAGCCGGCATCACGCCCGAACGCATCGGCACGACCGCCACCGTGACGCTCGACAAGGACGGCGGCGGCTTTACGATCACCGCAGTGCATCTGGATGTGGCGGTGAAAATCCCCGGCGGCGACAAGGCCGCGTTCGACAAGGCCACCGCGGACGCGAAGGCGGGCTGTCCGGTGTCCAAGGTTCTGAACGCGACGATCACGATGGACGCGAAACTCGAAACCTGAGTTCGCGCGCCTTTTCAGGCAAGCATCACACGATAAGGCCGGCGGCGGGGCAAGCCCTGCCGCCGGCTTTTTATATGACGATCGGCCGGCTGCGCGAACCCTTCGCCGTTCCCTACGAAAACCCGGCCTTGATTTGTTGAACGGTTAGTCATAATATCAGCCCCATGAAGCAATCTGGTCCTTTCAAGCAATCCGCGAAAAAAGCCGGCGAGGTGTGTCCACGAGGCAGGCCGCGTGAGTTCGACACGGACACCGTGTTGAAAAGCGCGAGCCAGGTGTTCTGGAACCACGGCTATCACGCCACGTCGATCGACGACCTGTGCAAGGCCACCGGCCTGCTGCGCGGCAGTCTGTACGGTGTGTTCGGCGATAAGCACGGCATCATGCTCGCCGCTCTGGAGCACTACGCGGAAGGCTCGGTCGCGCGGCTGGCCGAGCGGCTGAACGCGCCGGTGCCGCCGGAAGAGGCGCTGCGCAACGCTTTGCTGCACTACGCGCGAGTCGCCGGCGCGCTGACCGGCGAGCGCAGTTGCTTCATCACCAACACCACGCTGGAAATGCAACCGGGCGACGAGGAACTGCGCACCCGGGTTGCGGCGATCCAGCGTCGTATGGCGACGCTGCTGGCGGCATCGGTGATTCGAGGCCAGGCGAGCGGCGCGTTCAATTCGACGCTCGACGAAAAAGCCGTCGGCGATTTCCTGCTGTGCGTGATGCAGGGGTTGCGCGTATTGGGGCGGGTCGCCCACAAGGAAGACGCGCTGATAGGGATAGTGGACGTCGCGATGCGCGCGCTCGTCTAAATTTTTTTACCTAATTTTTGAACGATCAGTCATGAAAAGCGAAGCGATCAAGTCCGCTCCGGCGGCATTTGTTGGCCCAGCGCGGGCGCTCGCGGGCGCCGTGACCTGTCCGGGGGCGGTGGCCGCCGGCATGGCTGCGGGCGTCTCAGCGGAAAAGGCCGCGAAAAAATCGGCGGAAAATGCCGCGCCGCACTTCGAACGCCAAGGGCTCGCGCTCGCGGTCCTGTTCGTCGGCGCTTTCCTCGCGCCTCTCGACTATTTCATCGTCAACCTGGCGCTGCCGTCGATCCACACCGGCCTCGCCGCCACCGACGCGCAATTGCAGCTGGTGGTCTCCGCCTACGCGTCCGCGTATGCGGTGCTGCTGATCACGGGCGGCCGTCTCGGCGATCTGTTCGGCCGGCGCCGCATGTTCATGACGGGGATGGCCGCGTTCGTGGCCGCCTCGGCGCTCTGCGGCTTCGCGACCAGCGGCCACATGCTGGTGATTGCGCGGATCGTGCAGGGCATCGCCGCCGCGGTGATGGCGCCGCAAGTGCTCGCGACCATCCGCGCGGTCGTGCCGCTGCATCAGCAGACCAGGGTGATGAGCCTGTACGGCTTCGTGTTCGGGCTGTCGTCGATTGTCGGCCAACTGGGCGGCGGCGCGCTGATCACGTACCACCCGTTCGGACTGGACTGGCGCATCATCTTCCTGATCAATATTCCGATCGGCATTGCAGCGTTTGTCGGTACGTGGAAGTTCGTGCCGGAGAATCAGCCTGCCACACGTACCGGCGTCGACCTGAAGGGCGTCACACTGCTGTCCGCGGTGCTGCTGCTGGTCATCTACCCGATGACGCACGGCCGCGAAGCCGGCTGGCCGGCTTGGACTTTCGTGATGTTCGCGCTCGCGGTCCCCGCGTTCGCACTGTTCGTGGCAACCGAGCGGCGCGTCGAGCGCCGCGGCGGTCATCCGCTGGTGGACCTGCAACTATTCCGCAACCGCGCGTTCGCGCTGGGGCTGGTGCTCGCGTTCCTGTTTTACTGCAATAGCGCGTTCTTCCTGACCTACGGGATCTTCCTGCAAACCGGTCTGCACTGGACGCCACTCGCGTCAGGCATCGCGATCATGCCGTTTGCAATCGGCTTCGTGATCGGGCCGCTGACTTCGCCTGCGGTGGTCAAACGCATTGGCGGCCATGTGCTCACGCTCGGTTTTTCGATGATGACGCTCGGCTTCACGATCACCGGCTGGTCCGCAACCCAGTCCGCTACACCGGATCTGCTGTTCTATGCCGGGCTGGTGTGCGCGGGCGTCGGCCACGGCTTGCTGCTGCCGTCGATCATGCGCATCGTTTTGCTCGAAGTCGCACCGGAGAAAGCCGGTCTGGCGTCGGGCGTGGTGTCGTCGACGCTGCAGATCGGGTCGGCGTTCGGCACGGCGGCGATCAGCGGCGCGTTCTTCGGCGCGATCGGCGGCAGCGCGGCGCCCGCTGCATACGCGCACGGGTTTCAGATCAGCCTCGCGATTAACGCGCTATTGATGTTCGTGTGCATCGGTTTGAGCGTTTTACTGGTGCGGCATCAGCAACTGGTGCTGCGCCGTTCCGCGCAGCCGGCTTGAAAAAACGACGGTGGTAATCGTTTTCAACCGTTGGTTTGCGCACATTATCGAGGCATTAAATAAAAACATAGTCAGCCCAATTATTTACCCGTGAGTTTTTCGTTCATAGGTGACTTTCACGTCGGGCTGCTGCGATAAATCCGTGCTGCATTTGAGCCACGCTAAGATATGAAGAATGTGCCGGGATTTTGTACTGAGTAGTGAGGCGGGCCCGCAGTAAATGGTTTTATAGTGCAGTGCGGCATGGCTGGCGTGTTGCGGCCGGCTTTCAGGGATTTTCCTGGTTTCAAACGACTTGGGCCGCGATTGAAAGCTATTCCAGCGTCCATGAAAACGGTATCAATAAAAAGCGCTTGCCGCATTTAAATTCGATTGTTAATCTTTGCGAACTTTAGAGTCCACCCAGTAGGTCGAATGTCGAGAAAGCCGGCGCGATGACTTAAATAACGCTCAAAGGTTCCGTAGGGGGATAATATGCTGACCGCTACCATTGATGCATTCCACACACCGGCAACCACCGACTTCAAAGTCGGCGACGTCGTGACGTTGAAAGCTGGGGGCCCACGCATGACCGTCACCTATGCAGGTCCGGTCGCCCTCGATGCGGGCCACTGGCTGGTTTGCGAGTGGTTCGACGAGTACGGCGAACTGCGCCGCGAGATGTTCTCTCCCGCCAGTGTGCGAGCCGAGCCGCGCTCGATTCCGGCTGGCTCCGTGCAATGGCAACGGGTTGGCCGTGCCGCCTGAATGGATCGAATGAGCCGAAAGGCGGTCGATGGATTCGGCCGCCTTTCGGGCTAACCGCTGCGGCCAAGTACTCGGACCTAAGCGGGCCCAGGCGGGCCAACCGCTCACCGACCGGCCACCTCCCGGCCAGGCCGCACCAGCAGAATCAATTTTCCTGACGGTCCCGCGCGGACGCGCGTTTCTGCACGCGCAGCATCAGCGCGGACGAAAACGCTCGCATCCCCATGAGCTTGCGCGTCTGCACCACCTCGCCGGCGACATTCTTCGGCGGGTTCGGTTGCAACGACCAGTAGAGCGCGAGCAGCCAGCCAAACCCGGTCCAGCCGACGCATGCATTGAAGAGCGCCAGCGTCAGCAGGTCGTGACGCTTGCGGCGGTCCGCGAGAATGGCGGGTAGAAAATACAGCGCCAGCGCGACCACCGCGCCGACAACCTGGACGATCACGTTGCCATGCATGAGAGGGCTCCTGATACGCGATCCATGGCGAGATTGTCGCGCGATTGGTCGATCCGCGCAGCCGCGCTCCGGCGCTTGCGGCGCGCCTGCATGCGCCAAGGGGTTCAGCCGATCGCGCATCCAGACTATCATGGCCGTTCCGACAGAACAGAACCGCCAGGACCGCCATCATGATCTCCGACGATACGACCCAGCAGGCGCAACGCCTGAACCCCGACACGCTGCGCGAATTCGTGGACCGCAAGTGGAACGACGAGATCGTGCCCGCGTTGACGGACTACATCGCGGTGCCGGCCAAGAGTCCGGCGTTCGATCCCGACTGGGTCAAGCACGGCTATCTGGAGCGCGTGATCACCGACGCCGCGCAATGGGCCGAACAGCAGCCCGTGCGCGGCCTGAAACTCGAAGTGATCCGCCTGCCTGGCCGCACGCCGGTGATCTTCTTCGAAACGGCCGCGACCCGTTCGGGCAGCGAGGAAACCATCGTGCTGTACGGCCACCTCGACAAGCAGCCCGAGTTCGACGGCTGGCGCGCCGACCTCGGCCCGTGGACGCCGAAGCTCGAGGACGGCAAGCTCTATGGCCGCGGCGGCGCCGACGACGGCTACGCGATCTACGCGAGCCTCACGGCGCTCGCCGCGCTGGACGCGCAAGGCATCGAGCGTCCGCGTTGCGTCGGCCTGATCGAAACCTGCGAGGAGTCCGGCAGCTACGATCTGCTGCCCTACGTCGACGCGCTGCGCGAACGGCTCGGCAAGGTGGGTCTCGTCGTCTGCCTCGATTCGGGCGCTGGTAATTACGATCAACTGTGGCTCACCACGTCGCTACGCGGACTCGTCGCCGGCGACCTCGAAGTGCAGGTGCTCGACGAAGGCATTCACTCGGGCGGCTACGGCGGCATCGCACCGTCGAGCTTCCGCATCATGCGGCAACTGTTCGACCGGCTGGAGGACGCCGCCAACGGCACGCTGCTGCCGAAGGGTTTCCATTGCCCGGTCCCGTCGGACCGTCTGCGCGAAGCGGAAGCGACCGCGCAGATTCTAGGCGACGACGTCTGGAAGAAACTGCCGTGGGCGTGCGGCCAGGACGGCCGCCAGGTGCTGCCCACCACCACCGATCCACAGCAGGCCTTGCTCAATTCGACGTGGCGTCCGTCGCTGTCGGTGACCGGCGCGGCCGGTCTGCCCGCGCTCGCCGATGCCGGCAACGTGCTGCGCCCGCGCACCGCGTTCAAACTGTCGTTGCGTCTGCCGCCGCTGATCGAAGCGGAAAAGGCCGTCGCCGAACTGAAGGCGCTGCTCGAGTTCGATCCGCCGTACAACGCGAAGGTCACGTTCAAACCCGACGCGGGCGCGGCGAGTGGCTGGAACGCGCCCGATCTCGCGCCCTGGCTTGCCACGGCGCTCAACAGCGCGTCGCGTCGCCACTACGGCGCCGATGTCGCATACATAGGCCAAGGCGGCACCATCCCGCTGATGAACGTGCTGAAGGCGGGCTTCCCGAAATCGCAGTTCATGGTGTGCGGGGTGCTTGGGCCGAAGTCGAATGCGCACGGACCGAACGAATTCCTGCACGTGCCGTACGGCAAGAAGCTCACGGCCGCGGTGGCCGAAGTGATCGCCGCCGCGCCTTGAGCGCCTTGAGTGCTGCGGCCCGGGCGTCCTGCTTCGCTCGGGCTTTAACTGATCCGCTGTTCAAACCCGTCACTTATACCGACCACTGAATGACCGATAACGCGACTGCTCAACCCGCCTCCTTCCGGATTCCGGCCGATCAACTGCATGCCTACGTGAAGGCGATCTGGGAGCAGGCGGGCAGCACGCCGCGCGAAGCGGAACTGGTCGCGGATCATCTGGTGGCGGCGAATCTGACCGGACACGACTCGCATGGCGTGGGGATGATCCCGCGCTATGTCGCGTCGCTTGCCGATGCGCAACTGCAACTGAACCTGCATGCCGAAGTCGTCAAGGACGCGGGTGCCGTGCTAACGGTCGAAGGCGGCAAGGGTTTCGGCCAGGTGGTCGCGTTCGAGGCGATGGAGCAGGGCATCGGGCGCGCCAAACGGCTCGGCATCTGCGCGGTCGGCTTGCGCGGCGCGCATCACATCGGGCGCATCGGCCACTGGGCCGAACAGTGCGCGCGGGCGGGACTGGTGTCGTTTCACTTCGTCAACGTGGCGGGCGATCCGCTCGTCGCGCCGTTCGGCGGCGCGGACCGGCGCATCGGCACGAATCCGTTTTGCGCGGCCTATCCGCGGCCCGGCAAGCCGCCGCTCGTGCTCGACTTCGCGACCAGCACGGTCGCCTACGGCAAGATGCGCGTGGCGTACAACCAGGGCAAGCATGCGCCGCCCGGCGCGTTGATCGATCACGAAGGCTTTCCCACGCTCGAACCGAAGGTCATGCACGAACCGCCGTTCGGCTCGCTGACGCCGTTCGGCGGTCACAAGGGTTTTGGACTCGCGGCGATGTGCGAGATTTTCGGCGGGGCGCTGTCGGGCGGCTTCACCACGCACGCGGACACGCTTGGCACGACCAATGCGATCATCAACTGCATGCTGTCGGTGATCATCGATCCTGCCGCATTCGATGCCCCCGATGCGCAGGCGGAAGCGGATGCGTTCATCGCCTGGGTGAAGGCTTCGCCGCTCGCGGCGGGCACTGAACGCATCTACGAACCGGGCGAACCCGAACGCGTGACACGCGCGCAACGTGAAGCCGAGGGCATACCGGTCGACCCTGCCACCTGGACGCAGATTCGCGAGGCGGCGCTGGCCGTCGGCATGAGCGACGAAGAGGCGGCCCGCTGGAGCGCGCTGTTGCGATAAAGGCGGCCTCGCATGCGCGGACGCGTCGTGGCCGATGCGCATGAGTCGATCAGGGTCATCGGCCCATCGAGCCGCGGGAAGCTCAGGCGATCAGCCGGAGCTTCTGCCGATCCTGCATCCAGCGTTCGAATTCGGCGACAGGCATGGCGCGGCCATACAGGAAGCCCTGCACGTAATCCACGCCAAGGCCTTTCATGAACATTTCTTCAGATTCAGTTTCGATGCCTTCGGCGACCACCTTGAAATCGAGTTCCTGCGCGACCGCCACCATCGAGCGCACCAGCGCTTGCGCCTTGGTGTCGGCGTTGATGGAGCGCACGAAGCTGCGGTCGAGCTTGATGACGTCGAGCGGAATGCGGCCCAGTTGCGACAGCGACGAGTAGCCGGTGCCGAAGTCGTCCAGATGAACCTGCGCGCCGAGCTGGCGAAACTGCGTGATGAGTTCGATCGCGGCCGCTTCGTCCTCGATCAGACAGCTCTCGGTGAGTTCGAGGTCGAGCAGGCAGGGGTCGAGTTCCGCATGCTGCAGCGCCTCGGTGAAATGCTGGACCACGGCGGGGTCAGCCAGTTGCCGCGCTGACACGTTGATCGCGACACGCAGGTTATAGCCGTCCGCCTTCCATATGGCCGCCTGCTTCGCGGCGGATTCCATGACCCAGCGGCCCAGCACGCCGATCAGCCCGGACTCTTCCGCATACCGGATGAAGTCCGCCGGCATGATCTGCCCGCGTTCCGGCGAATTCCAGCGCACCAGTGCCTCGGCGCCCTGCACCGTGCCGCTCGCGAGCGACAGCTTGGGCTGGTAATGAAGCGTGAGGTGGCCCTCTTCGAGACCGCGCCGCAGATTCGTGTCGAGCCACATGTATTCGGCGACGCGGCGGTTCATATCCGGCGAGAACACGCGATGTGTGCGCTTGCCTGCGTCTTTCGCGACGTACATGGCCGTATCGGCCGAACGGATCAGCGATTCGAGGCTGTCGCCGTGCTGCGGATAGTGCGCGATGCCGATCGAGCAGCCCGTGTAGACCTCGACGAGCCCGACGGCGAACGGCGCGCGCATGCGTTCCAGAATGCGCTGGGCGGTGGCTTCGAGTTCGCGCGAGGTGCCTCTCGCCGCGAGCACGATGAACTCGTCGCCGCCGAGCCGCGCGAGCGTGTCGCCTGCGTTCAGGCAGCCGCCGATGGCGGCCGACACGTCGCGGATCAGGTCGTCGCCGAACACGTGGCCGTAGTGGTCGTTGACCTTCTTGAAGTTGTCGAGATCGAGGAACAGCACGCCGACTTCTCCGTGCGGACCGGCGTGTTCGATTGCCGCGCGGATCTTGTCCTGGATCGCATTGCGGTTGGACAGGCCGGTCAGCTCGTCGGTGTTGGCGAGTTCGGTGAGCCGTTCCTGCGCGAGTCTTTGTTCGGTGATGTCCGTACCCGAGCAGATCAGGAGTGGTTCGTCGCCCCCTCTGCCGCTGCGGACGAATTTGTGGTGGAACAGAAACAGCCGTTCGCCGTGCACCGTTTTGATGCGCCGTTCCACGTCGTACGCCACGCCGCGGTTGAAGACCTCGGCGAAGTTCGCGCTGCCGGCCGCATCATCCTGGGACGGCATCAACAGCGCCAACGCGTTGCTGCCGATGATGTCGGCTTCCTTGATGCCGCTCAGTTCTTCGGCGAGCCGGTTGAAGCGCTGTATCTTGCCGTGCCTATCGACGATGACCACGACCGAATTGACTTCGGAGACGACCTGCTCGGCAAACGCGAGGCCCTGCGCCAGATCGCGCACTACGGACGCCGTGTCGTCGTAAGCCGACGCGGTGCCGGCCCACGTGTCGCGATTGACTTTCTTACCGACGAGATGCAGGCGCAACGGTTCACCGGCGAGGTGCACGTCGACGACGATGTGCGAAGTCATGCCAGTGAGGCAGCGGATTTGTGATGCTTGTTGGGGGTTCAGCGCAATCGCGACATTGGCAGGCACTGCGCCGGTCACGGGCGTGAGTTCGAGCGTGTTGCTGCCGGCCGACAGACGCCAGCAAGCGCTGCTTGTGCCGAACCGCGCATAAAGCACCTGGTCGTGTTGGTCGTCGTTCATGAGATCCCCGGGCGGTGTGTGCCGGTAGTCCCCGTCAAGGCGCGAGGCGGCATACAGTCTTCATACTTAAGACTGACCTCATTGTAGCGAAGCGGTGGAATTCGGGCTTATAAACATTAACGGTCGATCGTTCAAGAGCTTTAGGGGTTTTTTGGGGGGCAGGTGGGCGGCTATTCGTATTGGGTCGCGGGATTCGTGAACCGGGCGAGTTCGACGAGCCATCAGGATGCAGCGGTTCGCTCACCTGCATGCGCGCACGCGCGAAAATCCTAGAACCTTCGCGCCAGCAATGCGCGCGCGCGTTCCCTCTCGGCCGGATGGGCTTCCACCGACGCGTCGAACCAGAATTTTCCCGCGACGAGCGTGGCCACCACCACGCCATCGCGGAACAGCAGCCGGTTTCCCGCGACAGCCGGCACCCGCTCGCCGACGAGCAGCGTTCCAGCGAGATTCAACGGATCGGTCCCGGCGACGCACACGAAAGCACCATCGTTCGCATGCCGCCGAACTTCGCGCAGCACGGGAATCGCCTCGGGCAACGCAAACTGCTCGCCGGCCAGGCCGTTCACGAAGCGCCCGCCGCGAATCACGCCGCGCGCTTCGAGCCGTTGAAACACGCGCAGCAGATCGCGCCAGGGCGGCAGCCACTCGGCCTCGCGTTCGAGCAGACGCCAGAACACCACGCCATAGCGGCGCAGCAAGGTCATCGCGACATGCTCCAGCACTTCGGGCGGCAACTGTCGGCGGCGCTGCGATTCACGCTCCGCTTCCGGTTCCGTTGCAGCGCGCCGGCTCACGAGCGCCCAGCGGCCCGCGTCGTCCATCCCGCCGATCAGCGCGCTCGAGCGCGCGCGCCGCTTGCTGGAAAACGCATTGCGCTTCGCGACCGGCTTCAGCAACGCGCGCAAGCCCGCGAAGCTGTCGGAGTTCGCGAGGCCGGCGGCGACCAGTTCGCCCAGCGCATTTTCCAGTTCCATCCGTAGCACGCGGACGTCGGCGAGCAATTCGTCGAAGAACATCGCGCCGTGTTGCGACAGCGTGTCGTACACGCTCTGCGCGAGCGCCGATAATTCCGGCGGCCTGGACGTGTCGAGCAACGCGCGCCATATGCGCACGTGGACGCGCGGCAGCAGCACGATCGGCGTGCTGCGGATCGGGCCCGCCGCGCCGCGCGCGCGCTCGGTGAGCCGGGTCCAGACGATCTTGCCGGCGCGGCATAGTTCGTCGAGCGAAGTATTCATGTAGGCCTTCACACGCGCGGGCAGGATGTCTTCTTCCCATGCGCCGGCGGCGGCCTGGTAGCCTTCGAGCTGGTCGAGCACGGCGGCCAGCGCGTCGCGGCCTTCGCTGCGCGTGTCCGGGCTCAGATGCTGCCATTCGAACAGAAAGCGCATGAAGTCGTGCCGTTCCACGGGTTCGATTTCGCGTCGCAAGCGTTTGACCGTGTAGCGGTGAATCCGCGCGAGCAGGTGACGTTCGCACCATTCTTCTTCGGCGGTTTGCGGCGTGAAGCGGCCGCGCATCAGGTAGCCTTCGGCTTCGAGGCGCGTGAGCGCATGCTCGACCGATGCGGCGGGCAACCTCAACGGTTGCGCGATCGCGCTGACCGGCAGCGGACCGAAGCCGGTCAGGCGGGCGCGCAGCACGTCGAGCAATGCGTCGTCGGCGGTCCAGCTGTCGGCGTAGCCTTTCGGCGCGACAAGTTGCGGTGTGTAGGCGGCGCGCGGCGCGTCGGGGTAGAGCGCCTCGAAGCAGGTGAGGCGCTCGGCGGGCAACCAGACGGCGGCATCGTCGGCGATTTGCAGACGGGTCGCGCGGCCGGATTCGGCCAGCGACGCGAGCCACGCGGGCCAGCCTTCATGACTGCTCGCTTCGGCTTGCGTGATGCAGGCGAGGCCGGTCAGCGCCTCGTGCATCTCGTCGGCGTTGCGCGCCTCCGGCCACGCCTCGTCGCGCACGCTGTCGATCGCGTCGGCGTCGAGTGCGCCGAGGTCGTCGGCGCTGGCCGGATCGGTCCAGCGGCGGTTCAGCACGGCTTGTGTGCGACGCTCCTCGATCGGCGCGTCGTCGAGGTAAGCGTACGGCTTCGCATTGAGGATTTCGGCAGCTAGCGGCGAGGGCGCCGGCAGATCGCGCGCCACCAGTTGCACCTCGCCCTGTTCGATACGGCGCAGCAGCGCGAGCCAGCGTTCGCTATCCATTGCGTCGTGCAGGCAATCGTCGACGGTTTGGTCAACTAACGGATGATGCGGCAGCTCGCGTTCGCCGACCACGTTCTCCAGACATGCGGCCTGTTCGGGAAACACGCTCGCGAGCAGGTCTTCGCTGCGCATACGCTGCAGTTGCGGCGCGGTCTTGCGTCCGCCGGTGTAGCGCGGCAAGCCGAGCGCGGTGGTCGCGTTCCAGCGCCAGCGCACGCCGAACAGCGGCGCGTCGAGCAATGCCTGGATCAGCAGATGCTCGGCGCTGTTCGAATGCAGATAGCGCCACACGTCATCGAGCACGAACGAGTGGCTGCCGGTCAGCGACAGCACGATCGCGTCCTCGGTGGCCGCCGCTTGCAGTTCGAAGTTGAAGGTCCGGCAGAAGCGCTTGCGCAGCGCAAGGCCCCACGCGCGGTTCACGCGGCTGCCGAAGGGCGCGTGGATCACGAGTTGCGTGCCGCCGGATTCGTCGAAGAAGCGCTCCATGACCAGCGTGCTCTGCGTGGGCAGCACGCTGAGGGCCGCGCGGGCGCGGGCGAGATAGTCGACGATCTGGCGCGCGGCGGCTTCGTCGAGATCGAGGGTGTCGCAGAGCCAGCCGATCGCGCGGTCGATGCGCGCGGAGATGGGTTCGGCCCTGGACGTGGGTGCATATTGCGCTTCGGTTACGGCGCGGGTCGATATTTCCGCCGCCGCGGATGCGCTCACGGTTTGCGCTTTGGCCTTGTTTTTGCCTGTTGATTTCGTGTGTGTGGCCGCGCCAGTTCCCGTTTTAGCGCCGTGCGCTTTCGCGTTTTCCGGCGCTTGCGCTTCAGAACCGCTCCCTTCAAGCACGCGTCCAATCTCCTCGCGCAAACGCGACACCGCAAACGACAGTTCATCGCTGCGTCCTGGCGCCTCGCCGAGCCAGAACGGAATGTTCGGCGGCTGCCCCTGCGCGTCCTCGACCCGCACGCGGCCGCTCTCGATACGCAGAATCCGGTACGACGCATTGCCCAACTGAAACACGTCGCCCGCCAGACTCTCGACCGCGAAGTCCTCGTTGACGGTGCCGATGTTGATCGCCTGTGGTTCGAGCACCACCGCGTAATCCGCATTCTCGGGAATCGTGCCGCCGGAGGTCACGGCGACCAGCTTGCCGCCGCGCCGGCCGCGCAACGTGCCGCTCACCACGTCGCGATGCACGTAGGCGGCGCGCGGACCGTGGCGGCTCGTATAGCCCTCGGCGAGCATGCGCAGCACCGCGTCGTACTGCTCGCGCTCCAGTTCCGCGTAGGGCGCGGCGCGCCGCATCATCGCGAACAGCGCGTCCTCGCTCCATTCGGCGCTCGACACTTCGGCGACGACCTGTTGCGCGAGCACGTCGAGTGGCGCGCGTGGGATCCGCAGCGCGTCGAGTTCGCCGCGCCGCACGCAATCGAGCAGCGCCGCGCATTCGAGCAGGTCGTCGCGCGAGGTCGGAAACAGCCGGCCTTTGGGCATGCCGCCGACATGGTGGCCGGAGCGCCCGACGCGTTGCAGGAACGGCGCGATCGCGCGCGGCGAACCCATCTGGCAGACCAGATCGACGTCGCCGATATCGATGCCGAGTTCCAGCGACGCCGTCGCAATCAGCACGCGCAGGTCGCCGCGCTTGAGCCGTTGTTCGGCGTCGAAGCGGTGTTCTTTCGCGAGGCTGCCGTGATGGGCGGCGACGACCTCCTTGCCGAGCCGCTCGGTCAGATGACGCGCGACGCGCTCGGCCATGCGCCGCGTGTTGACGAACACCAGCGTCGTGCGGTGCATCGCGACCAGCTCGGCGAGACGGTCGTACACGCGCTCCCACACTTCGTTGGGCATCACCGCTTCGAGCGGCACGGGCGGGATTTCCAGCGCGAGATCGCGCTCGCGCACGTGGCCGACGTCGACGATCGCGCAGTCGGCGGGAATCCCACTGTCGATGCTCGCGCCGCCCACCAGAAAACGCGCCACCGCGCTCACCGGCTTTTGCGTGGCGGACAGGCCGATGCGCGGCAAGCGCCGCGCGCATAGCGCGTCCAGACGTTCGAGGCTGAGCGCGAGATGGCTGCCGCGCTTGCTGCCGGCCAGCGCGTGAATTTCATCGACGATCACCGTGCGCACCGTCGACAGCATGCGCCGGCCCGAGTCCGAACCGAGCAGCACGTAGAGCGATTCCGGCGTGGTCACGAGGATATGCGGCGCGCGCTTCTTGAGCGCGTTGCGTTCCTGCGGCGTGGTGTCGCCGGTGCGTACGGCCGTGCGGATATCGAGCGGCGGCAGTCCGCGGGCGTCGAGTTCCGCGGCGATGCCTTGCAGCGGCATCTGCAGATTCAGGCGGATGTCGTTGGACAGCGCCTTCAGCGGCGACACATAGACCACCAGCGTTTCGTCGGGTAAGGCTCCGCCGTTGGCCTGGCCTTGCTGAACCAGATCGTCGAGCGCCGAGAGGAACGCGGTGAGCGTCTTGCCCGAACCGGTCGGCGCGGCGACCAGCGTCGAGCGGCCGCCGCGAATCTGTGGCCACGCGGCGGCTTGCGCGTCGGTCGGGGCGGGGAAGGTCTTCCGGAACCAGCCGGCGACCGCCGGATGGAAGTCGTCGAGCGCGCGGTGCGTCGAAGAAGGCGAAGCGCGGTCCGCGACCGAGTCGGCAGCCGCGGAGCTGGGAGCCGCATCCAGGGCGGCGGAAGTCGTGGCCGAAGTCATGCTGGCGTAGATGGGGGCGGGGCGTGCCATATCCAGAGGGCGGTAAATAACGGCCCGGTTGCGAAGGGCAACAGCCAGTCTGGCAGGTTTTCGCGGGCTTTGCCGAGGGACCTTGGTTGCCGCATTTTCTTTTTGTACGCTGAGCCGATCCATGAAGCCGGGACGGCCGCGCCGCGATTTTTCGCAGGCGGCCAGATCGCGCTCGCTGACGGTCACTACCGTCGATCACCAACGCCACCCGGCGAACCGTAAGCAGCCTGAAACATCGGCGTAAACGATGGTTCGCCGAGGTCCGCGCGCCTCCTGCCGGATCGCGCCAATTGCAGTACTCTCTACCGCTCACCTCTTCACCAACCCAAGGATGGAGCTTCGACGATGCGATATAACCAGCTTGGCCGTACGGGTGTGTTTATTTCAGAACTATGTCTGGGGACGATGACCTTCGGCGGGGGCGAAGGCATCTGGAAGCAGATCGGCGATCTGCAGCAGGGCGACGCGGAGCGGCTGGTCGGCCGGGCGCTCGACGCGGGCATCAATTTCATCGACACGGCCGACGTCTATGCGGACGGCCTGTCCGAGCAGATTACCGGCCAGGCGTTGAAGAACCTCAAGGTGCCGCGCGACAAGGTCGTGGTGGCGACCAAGGTGTTCGGCCAGACCGGCGAGTTTGCGAACGCGCGGGGCGCTTCGCGCTATCACATCATCGACGGGGTGAAGGCGAGCCTGAAACGCCTGCAACTCGATCACGTCGATCTGTACCAGATCCACGGTTTCGATCCGGCCACGCCGATCGAAGAAACCGTGCGCGCGCTCGATACGCTCGTGCAGCATGGACATGTGCGTTATGTCGGCGTGTCGAACTGGGCCGCCTGGCAGATCGTGAAGGCGCTCGGCATCGCGGAGCGCCTCGGGCTCGCGCGCTTCGAAACCCTGCAGGCGTACTACACGCTCGCCGGCCGCGACCTCGAACGCGAACTCGTGCCGATGCTGCACAGCGAAGGCCTCGGGCTGATGGTGTGGAGTCCGCTCGCGGGCGGCTTGCTGAGCGGCAAGTACGGGCGCGAGCAGCAGGGCGAAGCGGGCAGCCGCCGCACGAGTTTCGATTTTCCGCCGGTCGACCGCGAGCGCGCGTATGACTGTATCGATGCGATGCGGGAGATTGCCGGCGCGAAGCAGGTGTCGGTGGCGCAGATCGCGCTGGCGTGGTTGCTGCATCAACGCGTGGTCAGCACGGTGATCGTCGGCGCGAAGAAGGTCGAACAGCTCGATGACAATATCGCCGCCACCGGCGTGACGCTGAGCGCTGAAGAACTGGTGAAGCTCGACAAGGTCAGCACGCTGCCGGCTGAGTATCCGGGCTGGATGCTGGAGCGTCAGGGTGAAGGGCGTCGCAAGCAGCTTGCGGAGACGCGGCGTGGGGCGTAAGTGCGGGATGGTTGGGTGCGGCGAGGTGTGAGGTGAGGCGCAAGAGGCGCGGGAGGCGGGGCGCTATGCGCAACGCGCAAGCTGCCGCGCCTGGCGCGCGGCGCGTGACGTGAGAGATTGAGTCGAAGCCGCGCCGCGCGCCACTCTGCGGCGAGAAGTGGCGCGGCCTGCCGTCTACCCGCTTACTGCGCAGCGGCTTGAGTTGCCTCAGCGGTATAAGCCGCCACCGCATCCATCGTGCGAGCCGAGTACACCATCGTCGCGCCCGCATTCATCGCGACCGCCACGCCCAGCGCTTCGGCGATTTCCTCGCGCGTCGCACCGTGCTTGAGCGCTTCGGCGGTGTGCACCGTAATACAACCGTCACAACGCAGGCTGACGGCCACCGCAAGGGAAATCAGCTCGCGCGTTTTGGCGCCGAGCAGGTCGGCCTTCTGGCCGGCGCTCGACATCGTCTGATACGCCTTCACGGTATCCGGCGACAGTTTGGCAATTTCGCCGATGCGGCCGAACAGCGCTTTGCGGTAATCGATCCAGTTCAACATGGCAGTGCTCCTTGTCTGCTGCGCGTCGGCGGGTGCCGGCGTCGTGGGACAAAGTATTGCGCTGGGTCGCGATATCCTGAATACTCGTTTGGCTCAACTTTTAGCGCGATCGTCTCATGGACACGCTCAGCCGACTGATCGACCTCGCGAGGCCGCAAGCCAGCCTCGATCTGCGCTGCCTGTTCTCGGGCGGGTTCGACATCGATCACGCGCCGCTGGAAGCGGGCATTGCGCCGTTTCATCTGGTGCTCGGCGGCGCGTGCCTGATCGAGACCGCCGGCGGCGCGCAGGTGCCGCTGCAGGCGGGCGACTTCATGCTGTTTCCGCGCGGCGCCGCGCATCGCTTGCGTGACGTGAAGCGTTCAGGCAGCGGCGCGCCGGTGACGCTCGGTCATGACGGCATGTTGCCTCTGCGGCGCAACGACGACAGCGAGCCCGCGCCCCCCCAATCCCACGCCGACGTCGATCTTCTCTGCGGCCGCTTTGTCTATGCGCCGGGTTCATCCGCGTTGCTGCTCAACGCGCTGCCCGATCCGTTCCATGTATCGCTGGGCGACGCGCAAACACTGGACGCATTGCAGACGGTGATCGGCCTGATGCGCACGGAAGCGGAGCATCGTCAGCCGGGCGCGCTCGCGATCGTCACGGCATTGAGCCACGCCCTGTTCGCGATGGCGCTGCGCGTGCACGGCGAGCGCAACCCGGCTACCTCCGGCGTGCTCGGCCTGCTTGCCGACGCGCGCCTGGGCGCTTCGGTGCAAGGCATGCTGAACGCGCCCGAGCGCGCATGGACGATCGCCGAACTCGGCGATCTCGCCGCGATGTCCCGCGCGACCTACGCGCGTCATTTCAACGAACGCGCGGGCATGACCGTGATGGACTTCCTCACGCAGATTCGCATGACGATCGCCTGCGATCTGCTGCGGCGCACGCAGCGCAGCGTCGCGGAGATCGGCGAAACGGTGGGTTATCAGTCTGAGGCCGCGTTCGGCAAGGCGTTCGCGCAGAGTGTCGGCGTGACGCCGGGGCGTTACCGGCGTCAGCCCCAGGAGGACGCCGCCGCGCAGAGCTAGCGCGGTGCACTGGATTGACCGGGTTTGCCAAACCAGCGCTGCTCGATCCGCGACATCAGCCAGGCCACCAGCAGCGCGCAGACCGTGCCGATCGTCACTTCGCCGAGTCGCAGCAAGGCTTTGTCCCATGCGGGCCCGATGCCCGGCACCAGCAGCATGATGGTTGCGGTGACGCCGCCCAGGCGCGCCGCGCTACCCACGTTCACGATCCAGCAGACCACGATCGCCATCGCCACGGTGGCCGCATAGGCGGCGAAGTGACCTTGGCCGAGCAAGGCGCCTCCGAGTCCGAAGACGCCGCCGACCATCGCGCCGATGAACTGATCGCGCGACAGGTTGCGGGTGTCGATATAGCTGTGCTGGCTCACCGCGATCGCGGTGATCGCGGCCCAGAAGGCCTGCTCGGTATGCAGCGCGCGGCCGATCGCGAACGCGAGACTCGCGCCGGCGACCGCCTGCACGGCCATGAAGCCGCCTTCGATCAGCCGCTCGCCGAGCGGCAGCGCCTTCAGAAAGGCAAATAGCGAATTGGCCGCGTTTGCCCTTGCTGTACGTCGTGAATCGTCGGGTGAGGTCATCGAAGGGAAGGCGCGTTGGCGCAGCATGAAGGTTTCGTATTCTAGCGACTCCAGTTTTCCACCGGCCAGACGTGACAAGACGGGCGACGCGGCAACAGCTATTTTTCACCGCCGCGCAGCCGGCGATACCAGTTCATCAACGGTGTCGCCGACACGCCGTGAATCACCACCGACGCGGCGACCACCGCGAGCGCGAGCGGCATCAGCGGCATCACGTCGGCGGCCGTGCCGTGTTCGAGCGCGAACGCGAGATAGTAGAACGAGCCGATGCCGCGTATGCCGAACCAGCTCATCAGACGACGCTGCGTCGGCGTCGCGCTCGATCCCAGCAACGAGAGCTCCACCGACACCGGCCGCACGATCACGAACAGCGCGGCGCTCAACGCGACCGTCTGCCACGTGAAGAGCGGCGCTTGCAGCGTGGCGAGCACATTGCCGACCATCGCCATCACCGCCACCTCGGCGATGCGCTCGAGTTCGATCGTAAAGCCCATCACCGACTCGGTGATATACGCGTGCGCCTTGCTCGGATTGGCCGCGGTGGCTTCGACGTCTTCGGAATCGACCGTGCCGATCACCTCGCGCGGCGACTGCCCGCCACTCGCGCGATGTTCGACGCGGCGCATCGCGACGCCCGCAGCAAACACCGCGAGAAAGCCGTATGTCTGCGCGAGTTGCGCGGCGCCGAACGACAGTTCGATCAATCCGAGCGCGAAGAAGCCTTCGAGGCCGAGCGCCTGCGCATGACGGGTGCGCAGCCAGGCCAGCGCGTGCGTCGTCGCCCAGCCGAGCATCCCGCCGATCGCGAGCGCGCCGGCCACGCCCCACACGACGCTGCCCGCGAGCTTCAGATTGAGCAATTCGGCGCCCTGACCGGAGGGCGCCGCGCATAGCGCGAGGCCGAGCATCGCGAAGGGCAGAGCGATGCCGTCGTTGAGGCCGCCTTCGCCGGACAGCGCGAAGCGCAGCAGGTCGTGGTCGCCGGGCGTGTGCACCTGCACGTCGTGGGCCAGCACCGGATCGGTCGGCGCGAGGATCGCGGCGAGCAACAAAGCCGGTCCCCAGGCAAGCTGTAGAACGTACACGCCGAATAGCGTCAGCAGTGCAATGGTCGCCAGCATGGCAAGGACGCCGAGGCGCAGCGGCACGGTCCAGAGCTTCTCCAGTACGCCTAAGCGTAGCCGCAGGCCGATGGCGAACAGCGACACGAGCAGCGCGATTTCGGTGATGATGCGCAGCAGTCGCGCGTCCACTGCCATATCGAGGCGCAATAGCGCGATGCCGGGCAGCCCGAGCGCATAGCCGATCGCGAGGTAAAACATCGCGGCGCTGACGGGCAGGCGCCGCAGCGTCGTTGCCGCGATCCCCATGAATACCAGTACCGCGCCGACTATGAGAAACCACAATGTTTCGCGCATGAATTCCCGCTGGAGGCCGGCATTGTTTCGATCAAGCCAGATGCCGGCCGGTTGAAAGGGGCGCGCGGTTAAGTGCGTTGCGTCGTGGCCCGGTCAAGAGGCCAGCTCAAGGCGCCCGTCCGAATGCTTCGCGCAGCTTGCGCTTGGCCTGCTGCAACGTGGCGCGGCGTTCCTTCGGCAAATTACGGCCCGCGCGATTGATGTAGAAGTTGAGCATCGACATTGCCGATTGATACGGCGTGCCCTTGCGGCGGCGGCTTTTCGTCGACGAACGCTTGAGCGACTGCGCGATCGACTCGGCGCTGCCGGTTTTGAACACATCGTGTTCGATATCCATCGCGTCGCTGGTCTCCATCACGTGATGCGACCACTTGCGCGAACTGGATGCGCCGCCTGATTTCGCAGCTTTCGCGCGATGCGCGGCATGCGCCTGCGCGTGCCGCTGGCGGGGCGGCCGTCCGGATCTACCGCGCGCGACCGGGTGTTTCGATTTGCGGGTGGGTTTTCGGGCGGCCATGGGTTTGCCTCCTTATCGCGCTATGTTTGCCGCTATACGGCGGAGTG
This sequence comes from Paraburkholderia panacisoli, assembly GCF_008369935.1. Taxonomy (GTDB): domain Bacteria; phylum Pseudomonadota; class Gammaproteobacteria; order Burkholderiales; family Burkholderiaceae; genus Paraburkholderia; species Paraburkholderia panacisoli. Next base: position 130,882 of record NZ_VTUZ01000004.1, read on the forward strand.
ACTGATTCGCTTGCGTGTCGAGTGCAAGGACGCAGCAAGACGCGCCGGCTGCCGCGAACGCGGCAAGCCGGGCGCATTGCGCGTGGACGTGTGCGCCTTGCCGACGCCCGGGCCCCCGCGTGGGCGCGGACTACAGCTTCAGTCCGCCGGCCTCGGGCGCGTCCGACGATCCCGGCCGAACTGCGCCGACGTCCATATCGTCGCGCTGCGCGTAACTGTCGCCCCAGTACGGTTCGCTGCCGTAGTACTGATGCACGGAGGTCGCCCACGTCTGGTCCGCCATCGACGGCCAGTGATCCTTGTCGAAACCCGGGGCGTTTTTCACGCGTTCCGCGATCATGTTCAGCACGAAGCATTTTTGCTGCGTGTCGAGCGTCAATGCGTGCCATGGAATGGCCAGCAGCTTGTCGCCGATGCCGAGAAAGCCGCCGCTCGACAGCACCGCATAAGCGACGCGGCCCGAGCGGACGTCGAGCATGATGTCCTTGACCTTGCCGATGTCCTCGCCGTCACTGCTGATGACGCGGTTGCCGTCGAGCGTGGCTGCCGCCATCACGTCCGGTCCGGGCCCGTCGGCGGTCGCGGCGCCCTTGCCGACGATGCGGGCTCCCTGGCTTTGCCCGATGCCGCTTTGCGTCTGTGACTGATTGAGCATGATGTGACTCCTCTCCAAGATGGATGTACCGGAGAGTTGAGCAACCGGCGTTCCTTCGCTGGGTGAAGATCGTTGCGGCGGTGAACGGAACCCGCTCATCAACGACACACGTAAAGCCTGCTCGCGCGTTTGAAAATATTTCGGCGACTCAGGCGAGTGGCCAAGCAGTGCCGCTCCATAGGCCTACGATTTGCGGCGGTACGAACCGCGCAGACCGCACTTCGTGCGGCATAGCGCTTGCTGAACACCGGATGGACAACGGCGTTGGCCATCGTCATCGCCGATCGCAAACGATCGGCATGATGCGGACCGCGAGCATCAATACGCCGCCCATCTACTCAAGGAGACTTCGATGAAATTTTCAAAAGCACTGCTGCTCTCGACACTCGTTGCGATGTCGGGCGCGGCGTTCGCGCAAGCGGGCGGTGGCAACGGCAATGGCGGTAACGCTGGAACAGGCGGCTCGGGCAATGCGCATGGCGCCGCGACTGCCGGGCCGACGGCGGGTGGCGAACCTGCATCCGGGGCGATGAGTTCCGGCACGCAGAAGATGCAGCACATGTCGAAGTCGAAAACCCAGGCGCAGAAGCCGATGAACGATACGACCAGCACGCCCGGCGCGAATGCGAGCAGCGACACGAAGGGGCAGTGAGCGGCGGCGGGCTCGTTTGACGAGGAAGTTTGACGCCCCCGGCACCCTTATCCCGGAGCGAGGGAGCGGGTGCCGACGCACCGGTGGACTTGAGAAGGTGACTCCGTCATGCGCTGTATCGTCGCTTGCTCAATGAGCCGACCCTTTTGCCTCACGCTGAGCAATCGCCGCGCTTGTCTGCGCAAGCGGTCGCGCGGTTGACGGCGCGGCTTTCCGTTTTGCCTTCGCCGCAGCCCTTTTTGCGCGCCACGCGCGATTTCTTCAGCAACGTCGTCAGCGACCCTTCGATACTGTCGGTCACCGCCGCGTCGCGCACGTTGCGGCCCTTCGCACCGGCCTGACGCGCGAGTTTCTCCGCGCGCTGCTGCGCATGCGCGAGCAGCGCGGCAAGCGCGGCTTCGTCCATTTTCAACCCGCGTCGCGAGCGGCCAGGCTGCAGGCTTTGCAACTCGTCCGCTTCGAACGCGCTGATCACTGCGGGATGGATGTAGCAACGGCGGCAGACGGCCGGCGTATTGCGCAGCAAGGCCGCCACGTCCTTGATGGTCGCGACGATATGTCGGCGCGCTTCCGTCGCGCTGCTGCACATCAGCCGCCGCAGCGCGGCCAGCGCGTAGACGCTGCCGGCCCACGTCCGATAGTCCTTCGCAGTGAAATCCGCGCCGCTCGCACGGCGCAGATAGTCGTTGATGTCGGCCGAGCCGACGGTGTGGCGCGTGCCGTCCTCGTCGAGATACTGGAACAGGTCGTGACCCGGCAAGTCGGCGCAGCGGCGCACGATGCGTTTGATGCGCGGGTTGTCGACCGTCACGTCGTGCTCGATGCCGCTCTTGCCGCGAAACTTGAAGCGCAACTGGCCCGCTTCGATCTTCACATGCTTCTTGCGCAGCGTCGTCAATCCGTATGACTGGTTATCGCGCGCGTATTCGACGCTGCCGATGCGGATCAGCGTGGTGTCCAGCAATTGCACGATCGTCGCGATCACTTTGTCGCACGGCATGCCCGGCAGCTTGAGATCGCGGGCGACACGCGCGCGAATCTTCGGCAGTGCGCGGCCGAACTCGGCCATGCGCTCGTATTTATCGGCATCGCGCGTTTCGCGCCAGCGCGGGTGATAGCGGTACTGCTTGCGGCCGCGCGCGTCGCGGCCCGTCGCCTGCAAATGGCCGCGCGGATCGGCGCAGATCCATACATCCTCGTAAGCGGGAGGAATGGCGAGCGCGTTGATGCGCCTGATGTCGTCTTCGTCGACGATGCGCTTGCCCGCGGCGTCGAAGTACGCGAAGCCGTCTTTTTCGCGCACGCGCGAGTAGCCGGGCCGCGTGTCGTCGGCATGCCGCAGACCCGGCGGCATCGCGAGCGGGGCGGATTGTTTCGCGTCGTCGTCCATCGCTTCGGGACGGCGTGGCATCGAAGAGGTCGTGGCGGCCATCGTTGCAGGTAGAAGTTTCAAGCAGTTTCAGCCATGAGGCGCGCGCGGCGCCGGTGATTGGCTGCTAGCAAAGGCAATGCCCAACGCGTCCAGCCGCGCGCCGTTTCATCACGCGGCGTGAACGCGGCGTGATGCGGCGGAACGGTCCTTGCGCACTGCAGTGGTGACCCACGAATCAATGAGAGCGCCATGAGCAGCACGCTGAACGATGAAGAGCCGCAACAGGGGGTGAAGCAAACCTCCGGCACCATCGGCGCGCTCGGCCCGAGCGATTCGTCCGATAGCGGCAGCGACGTCGCGGGTGCGAAACGACATGTTTTCGATGTCGACTCGGAACTGGACAATCACGCGCTCGAAACCGGCGACGGCGAACTCGGCAGCGACACGGATCGCGCCGGCACCGGCGAGCGCGCGGCCGCCGACGGCGATTCGACGCTGACAGCGGATCAGGATCTCGAACCCGACCGGGTGATCGATCCGCTCGCGCCGGATGACGACGACGGTCTCGACGTGGACCCGACCGGTCTTTGAGGCGCGCTTGAGAAAGCGTTCGGCGCAAGACAGCAGATGGGCACGTCTTTTGCTGAACACCGATGAACAAGCGGAACAGGCGGCGGCTTCGCGCAATGCGCCCGGTCCCCGCCTCACAGGAAGGAGAGTATGCATGGCTAGCACGCTGAATGGTTGCAAGGTGGCAGTACTCGCGGTCGATGGTTTCGAGCAGGCCGAATTGGTCGAACCGAAGCGCGCGCTCGCGCAAGCGGGTGCCACGGTCCACGTCATCTCAGCGAAGCCCGGCAAGATCCAGGGTTTCAGGCACGTCGACAAAGGCGACACCGTCGATGTCGATTCGACCTTCGACAAGGCGCGCGCGGACGACTACGACGCGGTGGTGTTGCCGGGCGGCGTAGTGAACAGTGACGCGATTCGTCTGCTGCCGCACGCACAAGCGTTCATCAAGGCCGCCGACAGCGCGAAGAAGCCGATCGCGGTGATTTGTCACGGTGCGTGGCTGCCGGTGTCGGCGGGCATCATCAAGGGACGCACGGTCACGAGCTGGCCGAGTCTGCAAGACGATATTCGCAACGCGGGCGGCACATGGGTGGATCAGGAAGTGGTCGAAGACGGCAATCTGATTTCAAGCCGCAAGCCCGACGATCTTCCCGCTTTTAACAAGACGCTGATCGCGCAGTTGTCCAGGCGCAAGGCCGCTTGAGCGGAGCCGATAGACAAGCGCGCAGTACGAAGACCGGGCTGCGCGCGTCGAATCAGCCCGCCTTCGCCGTGGCGTCGAACAGGGAGAAAATGCATGAAATTCCGGTATTCCCTACAAGTAATGACTGTCGCATTGGGTTTGAACGCGGCATGCCTCGGCGCGGCGTACGCGCAGGCCAGCGATGCGCCCGCGAGCGACGCGCCGGTCAGCAGCACCAGGCTTTCGCCGGCCGATCAGCAGTTCGTGCTGGACGCGTCGAAGGCGGACGCCACCGAAATCGCGGCCAGCAAGATCGCGCTGAAAAATTCCAACGATCCGCACGTGCGTAAATTCGCGCAGCAGATGATCGCCGACCATACGAAGCTATCGCATGGGATGGCGACGCTCGTCGCGAAGAAGGGCTTCACGCCGTCGCCGGGCGCGGATTCAGCGTTGGTCGGCAAGCTGCAAAGCCTGAAGGGCAAGGAATTCGATCAGGCTTACGTGGAGCAGATCGGGGTGGAAGCCCATCAGCGCGCGGTCGATCTGTTCGAGCAGGAAAGCCAGAGCGGCACCGACTCGCAATTGAAGGCCGCGGCCGCGCACGCGCTGCCGACCATCAAACATCACCTCGCGATGGCGCAGCAACTCGCCGGCGACATGAAGGGCTCGTCATGAACGCGATCCTGCCGCGGCCGGCCTATGAGGACTCCCTTATGCAGATCAATTTTCCGGACGACAAGCCGGCCTTCGACGGCGCTAACCTGGTGGTTCGCTTCATGGCGCGGGTCGACGGCGAGGCGGTGGTGTGCGCCATTACCGCCGAGGCGCTGGAAGATCACTTCGGCGCCGACTCCGCGCTCGAAGCGGCGTTGATGGAGGCGTTCGACAAAGGCCGGCAGCGCATCCGCTCGGTTTGTGCCGAAGCGCTCGACCAGAACCACGGAGAAGGCGTGGTGTTACATAGTGGACTGTTCAGAGTGGAAGGCATGGAATCCGATCGCGGCGCCACGGCGTAGTGCCGGCGTGTGTCGTCGCGCGAGCGCGCGATTGCGGCGCGGCAGAGCGCGGCATATCGCGACGGCACGGTCCGCAAACGCCATCTCAACGGTGCAAGGAGGCCTTATGTCACTCATCGTCGCAGCAAGATTCACCACTTTTCCCGCCGCTGAAAGTGCGGCGCAAAAGCTTTTCAACGCAGGGTTCGTCGAGGAAGACGTGACGCTCTTCTTCGTCAATCCGCGTGGCCAGCATGCGCGTTATCCGATCGGCGGCGACACCGGCACCGACGCCGGCGCGAGAAATGCGCCCAAAGGCGCGCGCCTGGGCGTGACCGTCGGCGCCGTAGTGGGCGCGGTGGTCGGCGTCGCGATCTTCGCGGCGTTCGCCGCGCCGCTGCTCGTGTCGCTGATCGCGGCGGGCGTCGGCGCGTACCTCGGATCGTTGGTCGGTGCGATGTCGCGCACGCGAGAGACCGGTAAGACCGGCCATCATCTGCCGTTTCACGAAGAAGCTCGCGCTTCCGGCGTACTGGTCGCCGTGCACGTATCGCCTGACAATCAGCTCGATGCCGCGCGCGTGTTGCGCGAAGCGGGAGGCGCCGCGATCGAGAAGGCCTCCGGTCGCTGGCAGCAAGGGCGTTGGGCCGATTTCGATCCGACGAGGACACCGGAGCCGCTCAAGGAATTCAGTGAGAAGCTTGCGTGATGGCGGTCTGATTCGGCTTTCGAAGCGGTTGAAGGCAAAACGGCCCGACGTTGTCGGGCCGTTTTGCATTTGAGGTCTTTGGAATTTCTGCGTTGCGCATGACGCGAAGCGTGATTCAGCTGCCGACAACCTTCACACCCATATTTGCCGCCCGCCGTAAGGCAGTTGCTCCGTGTGTTCGGTTTGACGTTCGTCGCGCGTCGGCTGTTCGCAGCCGGCTGGCACCAAGCCGTCATGCAAAGGTCCGCACGACGACATCGGCGCTTGCGCATTCGCTGGCGGCGCGTCCTGCACTTGCTCGTTCTCGCTCATCTGCAGCGCCGCAGCCGACGCTACGATTGCGACGCCCACGAGAAATTCCGCGCTTCTGATCTTCTTCATGGTGTTTCTCCCTGTCGTTATTGCCTGCCCGCCTGTTTTCAACTATTCGCACGATTTGCAGTGTGTCGATACGTGCACTGCAGGCGTGGTGCGCTGCGGGCGCAGCGGTAGGTAGCAACCGTCGTGCCACTGTCGCTAACCCCGCTGGGCCGGGCTTTCAGGGGCGTGTGAGCGCGACGCGGCGCGCAACATTTACGCGCGTTGGCAAGATTGCCCGCGCCCGCTGACCGGTTGTGAGCCGCTATGACCGCGCGTGACGCCGGGCACGGCCCGTGCGAATAGACCAACGAACCCCGCTGCGGGACGACCCGTGCATCGCAAACGCATTTACAGGGCAAAGGGCGGCGGCGGATTCCACGATCAACGAAACCCTGGAGGTATTGAATGGCTACGAACGTTGTTTCCGTACTGAACGATCTGGTCGAAACGTCGAAGGATGGCGAAAAGGGCTTTCGCAAGGCAGCCGAAGATGCGCACGATGCGCAACTGAAAACGATCTTCCTGTCGCGTGCCGACGACTGCACGCGCGGCGCGCGCGAGTTGCAGGACGCGGTTCAGACCTTGGGCGGCAAGCCTGAAACGGGCGGCAGTATGAGCGGCGCGCTGCATCGTGGCTGGGTCGATGTGAAGTCGGCAGTCACCGATCGCAGCGACTACGACATCCTCGCGGAATGCGAAAAGGGTGAGGATGTCGCGAAGAAACGCTATCACGACGCGCTCGAAAAGGACTTGCCGGTGGACGTGCGCGCGCTCGTCGAGCGGCAATATCAAGGCGTGCTGCAAAACCATGATCGCGTGCGCGATCTGCGCGACCAATATGCGGCGCGGCGTTAATCGCCGTCAAGGCGGCCCGTGTCCTGAAGAGCGCGCTGGTCGCCGCGCAGCGAGTAGCGGAACTGCGCAAAACAGCAGCCGCATAAAGAGCAAATAAGAAGGCCGTCCGCATCGCGGACGGCCTTCTCAGTTTTCCGAACCTTTCGCAAAGAGCCGGCGTTCGCCGGCATCCTCACACCGGTCGCCTGATCTTATTCGGCGGCGACCTTCAGATGGTTCTTCACGCTCGACACTCCCTTCACGCCTTGGACAACTTCTTCGGCGGCGGCCTTGTCGTCGGCGGACGGCACCGAACCCGTCAGCCACACCACGCTCTTGCGGGTCTTCACGTGAATATGGGTCGACTTGACGTTCTTCGCGGCGAGCAGATCGGCCTTTACCTTGGTGGTGATCGCGCTGTCGTCGACGTGCTGGCCGATGGATTCGGATGCGGCCGGCGGTGCCGAAGCGCTGGTCTGAGCCGCAGCGTTCAACGCGAATGCGACACAAGCGATGCTGCCGGCGGTCTTCAGAATTTGGATCGTCTTCATGGTTTCTCCTTCGGGTGTTGATGAAAATTGCGGTCTTGTTGCCTGCGGTCGATCGCGGCCGGAACCGCCGATGACTCGCGTGGGGTCGTTGCCGCTACGGTTCCGTCAGGGCCCGTTATCGACACCGGACGCGGGGGCAGTGCATGCGCTGCATACGTTGCGTTCGCGCGTTTGACGCGCAAAGCCCGACATCCGTCCACACAGTTTGGGTCCGCAAGGGGCGTGCCTGGTGCGTGGCGCAAGCAGGACCTGTCGCGAGAATGCCGTTACTGCACGTGCATTTAGGCTGACGAATCGGGGGGCGGTACTGAGTGACGGGGGGTTCGACGAGACGTCCGGGTGAGGACCGGAATTTGCCGAGGGCTTGTAAAAAAGGCGTCCGATAACTGTGCAATCAACGGGCCCGAGACCGGGCGGAAAGCGTAAAGCTTTTAAAAACAGGGTGTTGGAAAAGCTGGTACGACAGTTGCTCTACACGGCTCACAGGCCATTTCTCAGCATTCACATCAGCTACTCAACGGGACCTCACTACAATGCCTTCAATTGAACTACGCACAAGGCAGTCTCTCGCACTCACGCCGCGTTTGCAGCAATCGGTGCGTCTGTTGCAGCTGTCGTCTCTGGAATTTCAGCAGGAGTTGCGCACTGCGCTCGACACCAATCCGTTTCTCGAATACGACTCGTCGGAAACGGAAGATGTAGCGCTCGCCACCGCCACGTCGGGCGACGAAGCCGCCGCGCTGCCGGCGGTCGATTCGGCAGCCGCCGCCGAACCCGAAGCGCTGCCAGCCGACAGCGTCGGCGGCGATACGATGGAAAGCGCGGGCCAGGACGATATGGGCGCGGACATGGGCGGCGAGTTTTCAGGCGACTACAGCAGCCGCGGCTCGGCGCGACAAAACGGCGATTCGGAGGGCAGCGATCCGGCCGAATGGGCCCGCTCGCAACCGACCTTGCACGAGCAACTGCATGACTCGCTGCGCCTGTACCGGCTCGACGACCGTGATCGCGCGGTGGCCCGCTTCATCATCGAGGCGCTCGACGACGACGGCTATCTGCGCCAGTCGCTCGCCGATCTCGCCGATAGCGTTGATCTCGAACCCGAATTGACCGAAGAAGAATTGCTGGTGGCGCTGCGCCTCGTGCAATCGCTCGACCGGCCCGGGCTGGGCGCGCGTTCGCTATCGGAGTGTCTGTCGCTGCAGGTGAATGCGTTGCCTGCTGATACGCCGGGGCGAGAGGTTGCGCGCCAGATCGTCGAGCATCACCTGGAACGCCTCGCGCGCCGCGAGCAGGCCGAGCTGCAAAAGCAGATCGGCTGCAGCGCCGAAGAGTTGCGCGTGGCGTGCGCCCTGGTGCGCAAGCTCGATCCGAAGCCGGGCAACTGCTATGGCCGCACCGAGGACAACTACGTGGTGCCGGACGTGATCGTGCGCCAGGTGCGCAACAAGTGGGTCGTGTCGATCAATCCGGCGGTGCAGCCGCGCGCGCGGATTCATCGCATGTACGCGGAACTGTTCGCGCAGTCGGCCGGCGCGAGCCGCTCGCCGCTCGCGCAGCAGTTGCAGGAAGCGCGCTGGCTGATCCGCAACGCGCAGCAACGTTTCGATACGATTCAACGCGTCGCGGAATGCATCGTCGCGCATCAGAGGGCCTTCTTCCAGTACGGCGAAATCGCGCTCAAGCCGATGGTGCTGCGCGACGTGGCCGAAGAACTCGGGCTGCACGAGTCCACTATTTCGCGTGCCACCGGCAACAAATATATGGCCACGCCGCGCGGCATTTTCGAGTTCAAGCATTTCTTCCCGCGCGAGCTGGGCACGGAAAGCGGCGGTACGTGTTCGGCGGCCGCGGTGCGCGCGCTGCTCAAGGAAATGATCGCCGCGGAAAATACCCGCGATCCGCTGTCCGATGTGACGCTCGCGAAGATGCTCGCGGATCAGGGCGTGCTGGTCGCGCGCCGCACGGTCGCGAAGTACCGGCATCTGATGAAGGTGCCGCCGGCGGAGTTGCGCCGCCAGATCTGAATGCGCGGCGCCCAGTCCACGGGGCTGCGCTCAAGCGCAACATTTCATGGGCCACGCGAGGCTGTCCGCTCGCGTGGCCCTTTTGCGTATCTGGACGTTTCGTGCGCGCGCCATTACATTGGCGGGTCGAATCGAAACGGGTGAGCGCAATGAAGTATTCGAATCTGGTCGAGCGCCTGCAAGGCAGACGCACGTCCGCATGGGAAATCCATCGTGTCGCGCAACTGGCGGAGGCGGCCGGCGAAGACGTGATCGTACTGAGCGTGGGCGACCCCGACTTCGCGACGCCCGCGCCGATCGTCGAGCGCGCGATCTCCGCGTTGCGCGGCGGCGATACGCATTACAGCGCGGTGTCCGGCCGCGAGCCGTTGCGCGCGGCGATCGCGGAAGAACACACGCGCACGACCGGCTGCGCGGCGAGCGCGGCCAACGTCATCCTGACCGCGGGTGCGCAGAACGGCGTGTTCGCCGTGTCGCTGTGCCTGCTCGAAGCGGGCGACGAAGTGATCGTCCCCGAGCCGATGTACCTGACCTACGAGGCCTGCGTGCGTGCGGCGGGCGCCACGCTGGTGGCGGTGCCGGTTGATCCGGCGCGGGCATTTCACGTCGATTGCGACGCACTCGAAGCAGCGGTTACGCCGCGCACCAAGGCCATTTTCTTCGCGACACCGTGCAATCCGACCGGCGTGGTGATGCCGCGCGCCGATCTCGAGCGCATCGCACGGCTTGCCTGCCAGCATGATCTATGGGTGCTGTCCGACGAGGTCTATGCCGAGCTGACCTTCGAGCGCGAACATGTGAGCATCGCGTCACTGCCCGGCATGGCGGAGCGCACCGTGACCCTCGGCAGTCTATCGAAGTCACACGCGATGGCGGGCTGGCGCGTCGGCTGGGCGGTCGGGCCTATGCAGCTGATCGAGCACATGGGGCGGCTCGCGCTTGCGATGCTGTACGGCTTGCCCGGCTTCATCCAGCAAGCCGCGTTGACGGCCGTGCAAAACAAGGCCGCCATTGCCGCCGAAATGCGCGAGATTTACCGGCGTCGGCGTGATGTGGTGTTCGAGCGCCTGCATCGCGTGCCAGGGTTGCGCTGCCTGTTGCCCGAGGCAGGCATGTTCATGATGGTCGACGTCAGCGGCACGGGTCTCGCGACGGTAGATTTCACGTGGCAGCTGTTTCGTGCGCAAGGGGTGTCGGTGCTCGACGCGAGCGCGTTCGGCGAGACCGCGAATGGCTTCGTGCGGCTCGGCTTCGTCGTGGAAGAGGCCCGGCTGATCGATGCATGCGAGCGGATCGCGGCGTTCGTGGGCGGGTTGCGGGAGCGTTGAGACGGTGTTGTGCCTGAGCGTATGGGCGAGGCGACCGGCCCGCTGACGCCCCAGGCTTTCTTCGGCATTTCGGTTTGTTTTCGTTTCGTTTTGGCAAGCGATGCGCGGTGGGAAGAATGAGCCACCGGGTGAGTTTTCTGTTGACGGCACTAAAGCTTGCGTCAAGAATCGAGCGCCGGGTCCGTCTGCGATACCCATAGACACCCATAACCAGGACACCGGCGCATCTCGACTCGCACGCGGGAACGCCATGGGCCATCGTCTCTACTTTTCGTTACGCCAATTGCTGATGGCGGGATCGCTGGCGGCCGGTCTCATAGCAGTGGCCCTCGCTTTCGCCGCGCTGGCCGCGTTCAGTCAGTGGTGCGCGGCCGCCGAGCTCGACGATACATCCGATGCCGATGCCGATGCGGCTGTCGCAACGCAGAGCGCGGCGCCGGAGACCGGCGCGCCCGTGCGCAGCCAGACCGGCACGCACAGTCGACGCGACGCGAACGTTGACGCGAACCAGCAACAGCACGATCCACACGTCATGCCGTCGCGCACGGGCAGCCAGCCGCGCACATCCTCAGCCGCTCGCAACGATACGTCGGACATCGCGCAGCGCAATGGCAAATCCACGGCTGTGATCCCGGTGCCACCGGAAACCTCAAGCGTCACCCAGCATTCGATCCGCCTCGATGGCCGCAAGATCGACTACACGGCGACCGCCGGCAACCTGCTGTTGCGCGACAAGACCGGCGAGGCCAATGCAAGCGTGTTCTACTTGGCCTATACGGTCGCCACCAAAGGACCCTCGACGCGTCCCGTCACCTTCCTCTTCAACGGCGGACCGGGCGCCGGCAGCGTGTTTCTGATGATTGGCTCGTTCGGACCGAAGCGGGTACGTACCGCGAGTCCGGCCAGCACGCCGCCCGCGCCGTACGCGCTCGACGACAACCCCGACAGCCTGCTCGGCGTCACCGACCTGGTGTTTATCGATGCGGTGGGCGCGGGCTTGTCGAAGATTGTCGGGCATGGCGCGGGCAAAGACTTCTGGGGCGTCGATCAGGACCTCGGCGCGTTCTCGCAGTTCATCGACCGCTATCTGACGCTGAACCAGCGCTGGAATTCGCCCAAGTATCTGCTCGGCGAATCGTATGGGACCGCGCGTGCCGCGATGCTCGCGTATCGATTGGGGCAGAACAATATCGCGCTCAACGGTGTGATCCTGATGTCGTCCGTGCTCGATTCCCAGGCCTTTGCGCCAGGCTCGGATTTCAAAAGCGAAAGCTATCTGCCGAGCTTCGCGGCGATCGCCTGGTATCACGACAAGATCGTGCCGAAACCCGCCAGCTTGCCGGCTTTTCTCGACGAAGCCCGCGCGTTTGCACGCGGACCCTACGCGCAAGCGCTCGCCCAGGGTGATGCGCTGCCCGACGAGCAGCGCGATGCGATCGCCGCGCGCATTGCGCAGTTCACCGGACTCGATGTCGGATACGTGAAGCGCAACCGCCTGCGCCTTTATCCTTCGCGCTTTCGCAGTGAGTTGCTGCGCGATCAGTCGCGCAGCGTCGGCCGTTACGATGGGCGCTTCGAAGGCATCGACTTCGACGATGCGTCGGAGCATCCGGATTTCGACGCGTCCGTGAGCGGCGTGTCGAGCGCTTTCGATGCGGCGCTGCATCGGCACTTCGCCGAGGACCTGCACTTCACGCCCGCCGAGCGCTACATGGTCTTTAACGACGACGCGTTGACGCACTGGGATTGGAAACATCGCGAATGGTGGGGTGAACATTTGACCGCGCCGTATGCGGCTGGCGACCTTGCTGAGGCGATGCGGCAAAATCAGCAGTTGCGTGTGATGTCGGTGAACGGCTATTTCGATCTCGCCACGCCGTTTTACGCGACCGAGTATGCGCTGGCGCATCTGGGGCTCGACGGGCCGCTGCGCGCCAATGTGCGGCTCGCGTACTATCCGACCGGCCACATGATCTACCTCGACGATCGCGCATTGCATGCACTCAAGGGCGATCTGGTGAGCTTCTATGAGGCGGGCGCGCGTTGAGATTCGCGAGCCGATATGACGCGCTGGCATTCGAGCGGCCTTCGGACCTCGTTTAAATAGCGGGGCCGTCTACCCTTTGCCGCGAGTATCGTCCGTAGCATGCAAGCTCGGCGCGTGCCGTCGAACGGTATAATCCTCGCACCGTGCGACAGTCGTTCAAAGTCGCGCGGGCCATCGGCCACTGCCTGCCAGTCTGCTTCGTCAACCCGGTTTCACCAATTGCTCCCATGGAATTCCGCCCGATCCAGTCCTTCACGCGCAAACGGCTCTCCGACGTCGTGTCCGACCAGATCAAGCAACTGATCTCGGAGGGCACGCTGATGCCGGGCGACCGGCTGCCTGCCGAACGCGATCTGGCCACGCAGCTCGGCGTGTCGCGGCCATCGCTGCGGGAAGCGTTGATCAGGCTGGAAGCCGACGGCTACATCGAAACGTCGGGGCGCGGCGGCTTCACGGTGGTCGACGTAACCGCGCCGATCATCTCCAAGCCGCTCGCCGAGTTGCTGCTGCAAAATCCGCGCACCAGCGCCGATATTCTGGAACTGCGCCAGGGGCTCGAAGCCATTTCGACCGTGTACGCCGCGCAACGCGCGACGGCGGCGGACCTCAAGAAGATCAGCGCGGCGTTTGACGCGTTGAAGGCCGGCTCGCTGTCCCAGGATCGCGTGAATCTGGCTGAACTGGACGCCGCGTTTCACCTTGCGATTGCCGACTCCACGCACAACGTCGCGCTCGCTCATGTGATGCACGGCATCCATACGCTGATTCGCGAGGGTATGCGGCAATATCATCGGTTGATCGACTACGATGCCGCGATGGAAAAGCAGTTGATGAGCCAGCATCAGGCTATCTACGACGCCGTGATGGCGCGCGACGCGCAGAAGGCGCGCAAGGCGGCCGAGCGTCATCTGACGTATGTGCGCGAGATGTATAAGGACGACGCGGCGAATCCTTCGGCAAATGGGGTTGCGTGAGGGTATGAGTGCATAACCGTGTGCGTTAGCCCCACGCGTTGTCAGGGACTGTGTCTCAGTCTCAGCCCCAGCCCCAGCCCCAGCCTCTAGCCGTTCCCCGCTTCTTGCCCGCCCGCCGCGCGCTCCAGCCGGCAACCTGCCGCGCTCTTTCTTTCGCGATTGACACCCTCCGGCGACTTCCTTATATTCTTGGTCAGACCAACATGACCAAACTGGCCGAGCCGTCCTGAACTCGCACCAGGTCCGCGGGCGTACCTAGGCCCTCATGACCTTCCAGCCCGGTTCCGCAGTAGAGTAGGCCAATCCCCGCTCGCCGTTTTCTTTTCAAAGAGCTTATGAAAGTCGCCCTGTTCATCCCGTGCTTCATCGACGCGTTCTATCCCGAAGTCGGGATCGCCACGCTCGAATTGCTCGAACGCTTCGGCATCGAGGTCGATTATCCGCAGGAGCAAACCTGCTGCGGCCAGCCGATGGCCAACAGCGGCGCGCATGCCGACGCAGCCGGCGCCGAGCGCGTATTCGCGCGCAACTTCGCAGGCTACGACTACATCGTCGGGCCGTCCGCGAGTTGCATCCATCATGTACGCGAGCATCTCACCGCGATCGAACAGACCAGCGAAGTGCAGAAAGTCCGCGCGAACGCGTATGAACTGGTCGAGTTTTTGCACGACGTGATCGGCGCGCGTGAATTTCCATGGGCCGAGTTTCCGCATCGCGTCGGCTTGCATAACAGTTGCAGTTCGCTGCGTCATCTGAAGGAAGCATCGGTGTCGGAAATCGCGGCCGCGCCGTTCTCGAAACCGCGTGCCTTGCTTGAATGTGTGAAGGGCATCGAGTTCGTCAAGCCGGCCAGACCCGACGAATGCTGCGGGTTCGGCGGCACGTTCTCGGTTACCGAAGAACCGGTGTCGGTGCGCATGGGGCAGGACAAGGTGCGCGACCATCTGAACGCGGGCGCCGAATACATCGTGTCGGGCGACATGTCGTGCCTGATGCACCAGCAAGGCTGCGCGGAACGCATGAAGGCCGACGCGCGCTTCATTCATATCGCGCAGGTCCTCAACGGAGCACGCGCATGAGCCGGATCGACCACGCGAAAGCCGCGGGCGCTTTCATCAAGAAGACCGAGCACGTCGCGTTTCACGACAAACGGCTGTGGGATTTGCGTGAGAAGCGCGATGCGCAGGCGCATGGCATCGCCGAATGGGAGACGCTGCGCGAACTGGCATCGGGCATCAAGGAACATACGCTGTCGAACCTGGCCGACTATCTCGAACAGTTTGCCGCGGCGGCCGAGGCCAATGGCGTCGTCGTGCATTGGGCCGCCACCGCCGAGGAACACAACACGCTGGTGCACAAGATCATGTCCGAGCGCGGCATGACCACGCTCGTCAAAAGCAAGTCGATGCTCACCGACGAATGCAAGATGCGCGAGTATCTCGAACCGCGCGGTATTACGGTGATGGAGACCGATCTGGGCGAACGCATCCAGCAGCTCGACCATCAGGACCCCAGCCACATGGTGGTGCCCGCGGTCCATAAGCTGCGCGCCGATGTCGCCGAGCTGTTCGGCCGCACCATCGGCACCGATCCGAAGAATAGCGACATCCACTATCTCGCGGAGAGCCAGCGGATGAATACGCGCCCGTACTTCGTGCGCGAAAAGACCGCCGGCATGACCGGCTGCAACTTCGCGGTGGCGGAGACGGGCACGGTCGTCGTGTGTACTAACGAAGGCAACGCGGATCTGTCCGCAAACGTTCCGCCGTTGCATATCGCGTCGATCGGCATCGAGAAGCTGATCCCCAGGGTGTCGGATCTCGGCGTGTTCATCCGCATGCTGTCGCGCAGCGCGCTGGGCTCGCCGATCACGCAGTACACGTCGCATTTCCGCGCGCCGCGTCCGGGCACCGAGATGCATTTCATCCTCGTCGATCATGGCCGCTCGGAGCGGCTTGCGATGGAGGACTTCTGGTACTCGCTCAAGTGCATCCGCTGCGGCGCCTGCATGAACACCTGTCCGGTGTATCGGCGCAGCGGCGGACTCTCGTATGGCGGAACCTATTCGGGGCCGATCGGCGCGATCATCAATCCGACCTTCGATCTGAAGCGCTACAGTGCATTGCCGTTCGCGTCGACGCTCAACGGCAGCTGCACGAACGTGTGTCCGGTGAAGATCAACATTCACGAGCAGATCTACAAATGGCGCACGGTGATCGCCGAGCGTCATGAAGTGCCGTTCGTGAAGCAGGAAGTGTTGAAGATGGCCGGGCGTCTGCTGGCGAGCCCGACCTTGTATCGCGCGACGGTGTCGTCGATGGGCGGCGCATTACGGCATCTGCCGAATTTCGTGCTGTATAACCCGCTCAACATCTGGGGCAAGCAGCGTGAGTTGCCGGAAGCGCCGAAGCTGACCTTCCATGCCTGGTACAAGAAAAATCGTGGAGGTGGTGATGGCAACGCGTGAGGCTTTTCTCGCGAAGGTGCGCGCCGCGCAACCGCCGGCGCGACCGCGTCCGGACGTGCCGCTGTTCGACACGCCGGGCGGCGATCTTCGTGCGCGATTCACGACGGCATTGCAGGCGATGGGCGGTACCTGTGTCGAGGCCGCGACCGCCGGCGAGGTGAGCGCTTTGATCCGGGAGCGGTTCGGCGACGCGGTGTCGATTGCATCGGCAAGCCCCGAAGTGCCGGGTACGCGCGCGCTGACGGCGGACACGCAACCCGCTTCGTTGCAGGACGTCGACGTCGGCGTGGTGCGTGCACGCTTTGGGGTGGCCGAAACCGGCTCGGTCTGGTTCAGCGAACGCGAGTATGTGGTCAACGCGCTGGGCTATATCGTCCAGCATCTGATCGTGTTGCTCGATCCCGCGCAAATGGTCGATGGCTTGCAGGACGTCTACCGGCGTGACGATTTCCGCGACGCGCGTTACGCGGCGCTCGTCACCGGACCTTCTGCGACCGCCGATATTGAAGGCGTGCTGATTCGCGGCGCGCAGGGCGTGCGCTCGTTGACCGTGGTGTGGGTGGCCGCTTGAAGCAATTTCCGCAGGGGCCGGGATGCACCCTGCGGTTTCATTGGTGAGCCGCTACTGGCCGCCTCCGCCACGGACTTTGCTATCATCACTGTATAAACATACAGTCTGTGTACAAGCCCGTGGCAACCGATGCTCAGTCAGATTTCCGCTCTGACGTCCCTTACTATCTGCTGAATTTCGAGCGCGCGCTGGCGTGGCTCGCCACGCGTTACGACGATCTGATGGACGCCCAGGAGCATGCGTTCATCGACGCGTTCGCCGGCTTGCCACAGCCGGCGCGGGCGCTGCTCGTGCGCATGCTGATGCGCAAAGGCACGTTGTTTCGCGCGAGCCGTCTGTCTTATGAGGAGATCGGCTGTCCGTTGCAGGCGGCCGCGCCGATGGCGGCGCTCGGCTGGATCGATACCGAACCGGCGCTCACACTCGACGATCTGTTCGCGCTCAGCACACGCGCCCAGTTGCTGGAGATATTCGCACAAGCCATTGCGTCGATTCCCGGTGCAAAGAGCTTGCGCAAGCCGGATCTGCTGGAAACGCTACGGCCGTTTTATGCAGGCGACAGCGAGGAAGAAAACCGCCCGCAACGCCCGCTTTCCGTATGGCATGCGCAGACCACGGATTGCGTCCTTCACGTCGTCATTGCGCCGCTTTGCGAACGCTTGCGTCTGATGTTCTTCGGCAACTTGCAGCAAGACTGGTCGGAGTTCGTGCTCGCCGATCTCGGCGTGTTCCAGTACGAAAAGGTGGCGTTCGCGCCTTCGTCGCGCGCGTTCCAGCAACGCGCGGACATTGACGTCTATCTCGCGCTGCATGCGTGCCGCGAAGCACTGGAGTGGCTTTCCATCGACGGCGCCGCGACGACGCACGAAGAACTCGTCGCCACCGTCGCCGCGATCGAGACCGCGAATCCGTGGCTCGAAACGCGTCGCGCGAAATTGCTGTTCCGTATCGGCCAGGATTGCGAACGCCGGCAGCACTGGAGCGCCGCGCTCGCTGTTTATGAAGGATGCGCGTGGCCCGGTGCGCGCCATCGGCGCATGCGAGTGCTCGAACGCAGCGAGCGCTTCGACGAAGCCTTCGCGCTGGCCTCGCAGGCGGCCCTCGCGCCGGAAAGCGAAGAAGAGGCGCAGCGCATCGCGCGCATGTTGCCGCGTTTGCGGCGCAAGCGCGGCGAACCGGCGCAACGCTTGCCGGCCGCTCGGCCGGTCGAGCGCAGCACGCTGGTGTTGACGAAGCCCGAGACGCCGCAAGCGGTCGAATACATCGCGCGCGATCATCTGACTTGCGATGCCGCACCGGTGCACTACGTCGAAAACGCGCTGATCAACTCGCTGTTCGGTTTGCTGTGTTGGGAGCCGGTTTTCGCGGCGCTGCCCGGCGCGTTTTTTCATCCGTTCCAGCGCGGGCCGGCCGATCTGCACGCACCGGATTTTCACGCGCGCCGCGCGGAACAGTTCGCCGGGTGTCTGGCGCAACTCGATAGCGGCGTTTATCGCGAGACGATTCTGCGGCATCTGCACAGCAAGGCCGGGCTGCAATCGCCGTTCGTGTTCTGGGGGCCGCTTACGCCGGATCTCGTCGTGCTGGCGCTCGACTGTTTGCCCGCCGCGCACCTGAAGCTGTGGTTCGAGCGCCTGCTGCGCGATATTCGCGGCAACCGTTCGGGCTTGCCGGACCTGATTCGCTTCTGGCCGGCCGAACGCCGCTACGAGTTGATCGAGGTGAAGGGCCCCGGCGATCGCTTGCAGGACAATCAGATTCGCTGGCTCGCGTACTGCGCGCAGCATGGGATGCCGGTGCGGGTGCTCGACGTGCGGTGGGCTGAAGAAGCGCTCATCGAACCTGAAGCCGTGGCGCAGAGCATCGCAAAGTTCGACACCGGGGCAGCGGCATGACCTACGTGGTGGCCGTTCGCGCGCTGTGCGAGTTCACCGCGAGACGCGGCGATCTGGATCTGCGCTTCACGCCCGCGCCGACCTCGCTGGAAGGCATGGCCGGCCACCTGACGGTCGCCGGGCGGCGCGCGAACGGCTACGAAATAGAAATCACGCTGACGGGCACGCATCGCGGTTTGACCGTGCGCGGGCGCGCCGACGGCTACGATCCTGCCGCCAACCGTCTCGAAGAGGTCAAGACGCATCGCGGCGATCTGGAGCGCATGCCTGCCAATCACCGCACGCTGCATTGGGCGCAGGCGCTGGTGTACGGTCATCTGCTGTGCCGCGCGCGCGGGCTTGCCGAATTGACGGTTGCGCTGGTGTACTTCGAGATCGGCAATCAGAAGGAAACGCTGCTGACGCAAACGCATACGGCGCGCGAACTGGAGATTTTCTTCGTCGAGCAGTGCGAACGATTTCTCGATTGGGCGGTGCAGGAAGAGGCGCATTGCGCCGCGCGCAACGCCGCGCTCGGTGCATTGCAGTTTCCGCATGGGCAGTTTCGCAGCGGGCAGCGCGAACTGGCCGTGTCGGTGTATCGCGCGGCGCGAGACGGCAAGCCGTTGATGGCGCAAGCGCCCACCGGTATCGGCAAGACGCTCGCGACGATTTTCCCGTTGCTCAAGGCGTGTGGGGCGCAGCAGATCGACCGGGTGTTCTTCCTGACCGCGAAGACGCCGGGCCGCGCGCTCGCGCTCGACGCGATCGAAACGCTGCGCCAGAGCGCCGCGTCGCGCGGTGCGCCGTTGCCGTTGAGAACCCTGGAGCTGGTCGCACGCGACAAGGCCTGCGAGCATCCCGACAAAGCGTGCAACGGCGAGTCGTGTCCGCTCGCGCGTGGTTTCTATGACCGGCTCGATGCGGCCCGCAGCGCGGCGCTGGCAGGGTCGCGTCTGGATCGCGCGGCGGTGCGCGCAGCCGCGCTCGCGCACGAGGTCTGTGCGTACTATCTGGCTCAGGAGCTGGCACGCTGGGCCGACGTCGTGATCGGCGATTACAACTACTACTACGACAGCAGCGCGATGCTTTACGCGCTCACGCAGATCAATCAGTGGCGCGTCGGCGTGCTGGTCGACGAGGCGCACAATCTGCTCGACCGCGCGCGGCGAATGTACACCGCGTCGCTCGATCAGGCGGCGTTCAGGCTCGCGCGCAAGACCGCGCCGGCCAGTTTGCGCAAGCCGCTCGAACGCCTGCAGCGCGAATGGAGCGCGCTCAAACGCGCGCAGACCGACACGTATCAGGTCTATGCGGACGTCCCCGGCAAACTGCTGTCGGCGGCGCAGAATCTGATCGGCGCGGTTACGGATCAGCTTGCCGAAGCGCCGCTGTCGATCGACGAAGCGTCGCTGCGATTTTTCTTCGACGCGATGCATTTCGTCGCACTGGCCGAGCAGTTCGGCGCGCATTCGATTTTCGACGTGACGCTTACCGCCGACCGTTACGCGCCGCGCGACAAGACCAACGCGACGCTATGCGTGCGCAACGTCATTCCCGCGCCGTTTCTCGCGCCGCGCTATGCCGCTGCCCGCACTACCGTGATGTTCTCCGGCACGCTTAGCCCGCACCATTTCTATCGCGACACGCTGGGGCTTCCCGGGCAGACGCAATGGCTCGACGTAGAGGGGCCGTTTCGAGCGGAGCAGTTGCAGGTGCGCGTGGCCGGCAATGTATCGACGCGCTGGCGCGACCGCGAGCGCTCGCTCGCGCCGATCGTCGATCTGATCGCGAAACAGTATGCCGCGCAACCCGGCAATTACCTGGGTTTCCTGAGCAGTTTCGAGTACCTGCAGCGCGTGGTCGAGTTGATGCGCGAGCGGCATCCGGATCTGCCGGTCTGGGCCCAGGAGCCCGCCATGGACGAAGCCGCGCGCGACGCGTTTCTCGCGCGCTTTCGGACCACGAATCAGGGCGTCGGGTTTGCGGTGCTCGGCGGCGCGTTTGCGGAAGGCGTCGATCTGGTCGGCCAGCAACTGATCGGCGCATTCATCGCCACGCTCGGCTTGCCGCAGATGAACGACGTCAACGAGCAGATGCGCCGCACGATGGACGCGAAGTTCGGCAACGGCTACGACTACATGTATTTGTATCCGGGCTTGCAGAAAGTGGTGCAGGCCGCCGGGCGCGTGATCCGCACGGAGCAGGACCAGGGCGTCGTGCATCTGATCGACGACCGGTATCGGCGGCCCGAGGTGCGGCGGTTGTTGCCGCGTTGGTGGCAGGTGCGCTGAAATTGCACCGATTCACGCGCCGTACTTCGCGCGCTGGGTCTTGTGGAATTGCGTGACGCAGCGGGCTGCGCATCATGCATCACATCACACATCGCATCGCATCGTTATGCGCCGGCGCCAGCGCCGGGCAAACGCGCGTTACCGCGCGCGGCCGCTGATCGCCGGCCGCGCGCGTCGCTTCACGCATGCGGCGAAGCCGCCCCCGGATTGCCAGGCGTTCCCGGACCACCCGCGGGCTTGGAATCGACCGGAATCTGATCTTCGACCGGCGCGTCGCCTCTACGGTTCGCGTCGTTCAGCAAAGCATCGTCAGCGGGCGAGGTTGGCGTGGGCGTATCCTTCGACACCGGCCAGGAACCTTCATCGGCTTCAATCTTGGCCGCCTCGCTTTCCGGGTCCCACGTCAGCAGATGGCGCTGCGGATTCGCGATCCCGATGCCGCGTTCGCGGAACTGGTCGACGATGCGCCTGTTGAATTCGCGCTGCACGCCCCAGCGCGCGGTGTCACGGCACTGCATCTGGCCGGCCAGCGTGACGGCCGAGCCGTCCACCGCATCGACGCCCCAGAACGCGAAGTCCGACAGAATGCCGTCCTTGAATTTTTCGTCCTCGCGCAGCGCGGCGCCGATTTCCTTCAGCGTATTGATCGCGAGATCGACGTCCTGGCCGAACACGATGTTCACGCGCACCGCCGCATTGCCGAGCCCGCGATTCGTGTTGTTCACCGTCGACACCGAACTGAACGGCACGGTGAACAGCGACCCGTCGCTGCCGCGCAGCCGCACGGTGCGGATCGACAGATATTCGACGGTGCCGGATACGCCCGCGAGCGTGACCCAGTCGCCGACCTGCAGCGCGTTTTCCATCAACAGGAAAATGCCGGTGATGAAATCCTGCACCAGCTTTTGCGAGCCGAAACCAAGCGCGACGCCGAAGATGCTCGCGCCCGCCAGCAGCGGCCCGATGTTCACACCGAGTTCGCTCAGGCCGGTCAGCGCCACCACCAGCGCGATCACGCAGAAGAGCGCGCTGCGCAGCATCGGCAGCAGCGTGCGCAGGCGCGCGGCGCGCATCAGATCGCCGTTGGTGGTCCAGTTGTCCAGCCGCCGTTCGACCGACACGTTGACGACTTCCCACACGATCAGCGCGACGATCGCGGCCACGCCGATGGTCGCGAGCGCCGACGCGAGCCGGTGGCCGATCGTGCCGGCGCGGAACAGGTCGACCACGTCGACGCCCCATACCTGCAAGAGCGCGAGCGCGGTGACGATGCCGATCACCCAGCTGATCAGGCGCCGCAGCAGCGGGTAATAGCGGTACGCGTGCTGATGCACGAGCGACTTCTCCGAGTCGTCCTGCACGTGAAAGAGCCGGGCCAGCGCACCGAAGGTCACGATCGACGCGAGCCGCGCGCCCACCAGGATCGCCACCGTCCAGCCGCCGATATGCACCAGCGTGTGATAGCCGTTCTGCACGTCGAAGGCCCACACGAACCACAGCGCCATCACGATGGCGGCCGTGAACCACGCCCACGCATCCGCGAACGCATTGCTGAACATCTCAAGCGAGTCGTGCTTCGCGAAGCTCGCGCGGATCAGTTCGCCGATCGGCCTCGCGCACTGCAGGATCAGGATCGAGATCAACACGTGGCCGGCGAGCGCGACCACCTTCAGCAGCGCGAGGTGCGCGGCGTCGTTCAGACCGAGCGCTTGCGCGACCTCGGCGAGCGCCACGCCGGCGCCCACCACGCTGACGATCCGCACGATCCAGCGTTGCACGAACACGGCCCACGCGTCGCCCATCCGCAACAGGCGCAGGCGCGGCGCGGCGGGCTGCAGAAAGAAGCTGCCGATGATCGTGATTACGCGGCTCAGCGCGTAGACGTCGATCAGCGAGTCGAGCGCGCGGTCTTGCGGCGTGCCGCCGGTGGTGAAGATCGACATCAGCGCGCTGGCCGCGCCGACGAACACCGCGAGCGGCACCATCCGCAGCACGGTGACCAGCAGCGCGCGCGGCAGGCGTTGCAGCAGCGTCCAGTGGTGCGTGGCGTTGCGTTTGCCTTGGGCTTCGATGTCTTTGTCTCTAGTGGCAGCGGAAACCGGAGCGGCGGCGACGGCCTGAGCCTCGGCTTCCAGCACCGGCGGCACGGGCCCGGTCGGCAGCGGCGGCAGCGCGGTGCCCGGCGCGCCGGACGGCGGCGCAGTGTCGACAGGCGCAGCGGCCTCGCGCGCGCCGTCCATCTCCAGTTCGTTGCGTTCGCGGCGCGCGGCGATCGCCTGATAGGCGCGGCGCAACACGCGCCGTGCGAGCCATTCCAGCACGAGGGCGGGCGCCAGCGCGGCCAGCAACGACCACACGACGTTGACCAGCACGCCGCGCGCATGCGGGTTGCTCAATTGCCAGTGCCACCACGCGCGGACCGACGTGACGTCGAGCAGCGCAGCCACCGAGCCGCGCAGGGACTTGCCGAGATGCATGACCCAATGCGCGCCCTGGCGGGCCATTTGCGACGCGAGCCCGTTCGACGTGAAGGCGGAGGGGACGAGCGGGGCGGCGCCGCTCGCCGCGGCCGGGGCTGAAGCCGGCGCGGCTGCCGAAGCGGCGGGCGGCGCGCTCAGCGCCCCGGCGGCGGCGATCGCCTGCAGCGTATCGGCGACTTGCGCGCGGCGGTTCGGGTCGTTGAGCACGGCGAGCGCGTCGCGGGCCTGCGCGGGCGTCAGGCTGACCGGGCCGGATGCCGGGGCGGCGGGAGTGGGGGTGGCTTGTGCGGCGGCGGCAACAGCTGGCGCGGTGCCGAAGATGAGAAGAATGAAAAACCAGACGTGGAATATTTTACGCATAGGGTGTAAAGCGGGGTACCAGGTGCGGACATTTGTGCCGAAACGCGTGGATGCGTCCGGCGGCGTGACCATGAACCGACACGGGTCTAACGTACAAGTTCCGCGCGCGCAGGCCGCCGGATGCGGCCCCAAAGCCGGTCAAGGACGGTTGCGCGATGCGTGAGCGTGGCGTTGTCGGCGAAACCCGTAACGATAACCGATGCCGAAGCCGACTTCTGGGTTCAGAGGGTAAGCAAGAATCTTGCCCGTCGGCGGGAGCGGCATCGTGGGCGTGCGTCGGACGCGGATGCACGCGGCAGGCAAGGGGGTGGCGGGTGCCTCCGGCGCGCGAGTCAGCGAATCATCCAAATCATCCGAATCGCTGACACGCTTCTCGACGAGCTTTTGCGTTTCGTGCCGATCGCGTTTCAGGCGTTGTTTGGCCTGAAAACGCCGGCACAACATGTCGGCGGCGATCCGGGCCAGTGCGGCGGAGATTCCTCCGGCAACGAGCTATGCATGAGGTACGCTTGGCCTCTTTACCGAGCGGCCAGAACGAGCGTTACCGCCGCGCCGGCCACGCGGCCACCATCACACCGTGCCCATCGCGCCGACCGGCGCAACGCCGAACGTCCCCTCAACCACTTCGGTAAACGTGCGCTCTTCGCGCAGAATGAAGCGCTTCGTCTGCGCGAGCCTGAAGTTGTCGAGCGCCTCGGCGTCGGCGCGCAATCTCGCCCGATAGGCCTCGTAAGCCGCGAGGCTGTCGAACGCGATCAAACCCCACGCGATGTCGTTGGTGCCTTCGTGCGGCAGGAAGTAGCCGACCAGATGACCGCCGCAGCGCGGAATAATGCGGCCCCAGTTGCGCGCATATTCGTCGAAGGCATCGCGCTGGAACGGGTCGATCCGATAGCGGATGAAACAGGTGATCGCCATGTGCAAGCTCCCGGTTGCGTCCTGGGATGAACGCTTGGGGGCCAGTATGGCCGCCGCCCGCTTGCGATGTTTCACCGCGTGATGAACTGTGCAATGCTTCGCGCGCCCCCGCCCGCTCACACCAGCGAAGGCGCGTGCCGCTGCCCCTCGTCGCCGGCATCCGTGCCGCCGTTCGGGTTCGATGCGCGTCCGCCCGCAGGGTCCTGATGCAGCCGGTTCGCGTGCATCAACCGGTATAGCGTCGCGCGCGAAATGCCGAGTTCGGCGGCCGCTTCGGACAGCCTGTAGCCGTGCCGCTGCAGAGCGTGTTCGATCGCGTCCTTTTCCGCCTTGCTGCGGATTTCCGCGAGCGTCACCGCCGGTCCGTTGTCCGCTTCGGGCAAGCCGAGGTCGCTCGCGGTAATGAAGCGGCCTTCGCTCATCACTACCGCACGCCGCACGCAGTTGATCAGCTCGCGCACGTTGCCCGGCCACTGATAGTTCGACATCGCGACGATCGCGTCGCTCGACAGCCCGCGCAGTTTGCGCGCGCCGTCCTGCCGGTACATGCTGAGCGCGTAGTTGGCGAGCAGCTTGATGTCGCCGCCGCGCTCGCGCAACGGCGGCTCGACGAGACGCAGCACGCACAGACGGTGATACAGGTCGGAGCGGAAACGGCCGTCCTCGACCGCCTTGTCCAGATCGACGTGAGTCGCCGAGATCACGCGCACGTCGACATGGATCAGCGCGTTGCCGCCCAGCCGCTCGATCGTGCCCTCCTGCAAAAAGCGCAGCAGGACTGCCTGGCATTCGTGCGGCATGTCGCCGATTTCATCGAGAAAGAGGGTGCCCTCGTGGGCGCTTTCGATCCGGCCGATCTTGCGCTGCAGCGCGCCGGTGAAAGCGCCGCGTTCGTGGCCGAACAACTCGGCTTGCAGCAGGCTCGGCGGAATCGCCGCGCAATTGATGGCAACGAACGCGCGGCCCGCGCGCGGCGAGCGCTCGTGAATCGCACGAGCGGTCAGTTCCTTGCCGGTGCCCGACTCGCCGGCGACGAACACCGGCGCATTGGTCACGCCGCATTTGTCAATGCGCCGGTAGAGCTGCTGCATCGCCTCGCACTGTCCGACCATGCCGTGCCGGCCGAGCGACGGCTCCGGCGTGACGCGGGTCTGACGCAGGCTCGACAGTCCGTGCGCATGGCCGAGCGCGAACATCAGCCGGTCGTTCAGCCAGGGCCGCGTGACGAAATCGAAGCAGTAATCGAGGATGAAGCGGCTGATCAGTTCGTTTTCCGTCTGCCCCGGCACGATCTGCGCGACCCAGTTGGTTTCGGCGCGCCGCATGCACGACGCGAGCGCGGACAGATGCTGCGACGTGCAGTCGTCGGGCAGTTGCACGAGACCGACCTTGATGTTGCCGCGCTCGATCAGGCGTTCGGCGGCTGCCGTGCTTTTTGCGTGCACGGCTTGCCAGCCGGACGCCGCGAGAAACTCGACGAGCTCCTGGTCGGGCGAGTTCGACACGTACAACACGGTGCGTTCAGTGTCGACAGGCGTGCAAGGCGTATTCATGTTACCCCCGGTTCAATGCTGCTCACAGGACTGCTGTTCGACATACAGGACACCCCGGCGGGCAACGCCGACCTTCAGTCAGGCAAGCCGCGCGACGCTTCCGTTTGCGCGGCTCGGACGCGGCTTGCGGATGTTCGTGACCGGCTGCGGGAGCCCGGCGACGACGCTTCAGCAACTGCAATAACGGGGCGTGGAGCGGACGGCGCAAACCGCGAGACGCTACACAATGGACCGGTAACGGCAACCGCGTTCATTACTGAAACCGCCACACGATTTTTCCCCGAATCACAAAACCGCTTCTTGCCCCGGTGACCTGAAACAGACGCTCTAATTGGCGCAGTGGCTTAAAGATAAGCGAAAGCGCCTGAGAGCGCCATACAAACAAATGTGGATCAAGAAAGCATTTTCGCGAAATCGCGGGTATGGCCGATTAATAAGCGATTGGTCAATCCCCGTTATGAGAGGCATCCAACATAACCATGCAATTCGCAGTGCGGTTAAGCCAGCGCGGATTCGCAGGTTCCGGTGGAGCGTGTCTCATGTCTGCTACATATTTGGCAGGACCTGGCAAACGGGTCGCGGCCAATCGGCGGGACGGCACTTTTGACCTGGCCGCGCCGGGACGCGCGGCCAGGCGCGGCGCGCGCCGCACGACGCGGCTTCGCGCCGTGCCAATGATCTATCGGCTGCGCGAAAAGACCGTCCCGTTCGCGTGTCATGAACGAATCAATGTGAGCTGCGAAACGCGTCAAGCCCGGACGCAACACAGTAGAAGGCACGGCTGCTCATGGGTTTTCGGCAGCATGGCATAGCCGTTGCAATAAGGTCTGCACAGCAAAAGAATGCGTTGCCGCCCAGTTCAAAGCACGGGGCATACGGTGAAAAAAGCAGACCGGCGGCAAACGAACGCTTCGCAAGCATGGCCGAGGAAGCCAATGGGCGTTCCGCGGCGGCGGCGGGGCCAATAAGACAGACGTCGAATTAAAAAGCGGATGACTGATTGATAGCAATATCGGCCATTCATAACCGGACGACGTAAAAAATTGTTCGCGCAGCTTTTTCCGTTTCTTACGGACGGACGCGAAGGGGAGAGCAATAACGACAGGTTGCGCGTTCGTGCTGTTTATGCTGTTTGCGAGCGACGGACTGAACAAAGCAGGGGTAGCGCACGGACAGGACCAGCCGGGCGCGAAGAAGCGGGGAGAGGCCGCTAGTCTCCGTAGAGAGACGAGTTATGAGGTGAACTGGGTGCCGTGTCCGCAGGGTTGCGCGGGCACGGCCACCTGGACAGGGCGTGGAGCAGGCCCATTTTTTCGGGGGATGTCATGAAAAAGCTGATTCCTGAGCCGATCGACGCAACGCGGTTAGACCATCGAGCCGCCGTGGGTGCAACCGGGTTTCGCTACCGCCGGCACGTTGCCGCGTCGGCTGCGCTGTTCGCCGCACCGGCGCCCGATCTGCTGACGCTGGTGATCGCCGGGGAGCTCAAGCGCCGCGCGCAAGCCGAGTTGCAGCTCGACGAGTTGCGCGACGCGGTCTACGAGACGCCGGTGCAGCGCGAACGCAGCCCGGAACGCAGCCCGGAACGCAACGACGACCGCGGCGGGTGGATTTACCCGTTCGATTTCGAAGAATAATTCCGGGCGTCGACCGTGGTCGACGTGGCCGCGTCAACCCGGCCGACGCAGACCGGCGGAGCCCCGACATGATCGACATCTTCCTGATTGCCGCCAGCACCGAACATGCGCAACACATCGTTGCGCGGCTGGAAGAGAGCGGCGTGCGCTACCGGCTGCGCATGGTGTACGGCACGCTCCGGCAACTGGACGCGCATTCGCGCGTGATCCGCGGCGCCGATCTGCTGATCGTCGACGATTCGAATCTGAACACGCGCGAACTCGACGGCATCGAAGAAGCGCTCGCCTGCTGGCCGACGCTGCATTGCATGCTGGTGACGCCGGCGCCGTCCACCGCGTTGCTGGGCGCGGCGCGGCGCATCGGCGTGCGGCACGTGCTGTCATGGCCGCTCGACCCGCAGACGGTTACGGACGCGCTGACCCGCATCGACGTGAAGAAAAACGCGCCCGGCCGGCGCACGGGACGGGTCGTGTCGCTTGCGTCGAGCAAGGGCGGCAGCGGCACGACGATGGTCGCCGTCAATCTCGCCTGTTCGCTCGCCGCGCAACGCGACCGGCGCGTGCTGCTGATCGACCTGAGCCAGCAGTTCGCCGACGCGAGCCTGCTGATGGCCGACCGGCCGCCGCCGACGACCCTCGCCGATCTGTGTTCACAGATCGAGCGGCTCGACGCCGCGTTGCTCGACTCGTGCGTGATGCCCGTGCACGCGAACCTGGACCTGCTGGCGGGCGCGGGCGATCCGCTCAAGGCCGCAGAGTTGCTGCCGGCGCAGTTGGAGCCGATTCTCGCGCTGGTGCGCGAGCGCTATGACGCGGTGCTGATCGATGTCGGCGCGAGCCTGAACGCGCTGACGATCCACGCGCTCGATCACAGCGACGCGATTTGCATGGTCGTGCGGCAAAACCCGCTTTATCTGCACGGCGGGCGCCGCATGCTCGACATCTTCAGGGAGTTGGGCTATCCGGCCAGCAAGGTGCGCGTGGTGGTCAATCAATACGACAAGAGCGCGCAGATCAATCTGCCGATGCTCGAGAAAACCCTTGGCGCGAAAGTCACGCATCAGTTGCCACGCGACGACAAGCATGTCAACGAAGCGCTCAGCCGGGGCGTGCCGCTCGTGACGCTGGCCCGCGACAGCGCGCTTGCGCACGGCATCGGTCTGCTCGCCGGGATGCTGTGGCCGGCGACGGCCGAGCGCCGTAAAAGCATGATCGGCCGGTTGTTGACGACGTGGCCGAACTTGCCGCCGCAATTGAAGCCGGGGATTTGAGTCTGTTTCCCGCGCCAGCCCAGCGCGGATCATTCGTTACGCGTCGAGTGCGGATCGGGAGCGGTTCGCGAAGCCGTCGCTGCGCCGCTCGTTCGGCATCCTGCCCGCCGATCGCGGTGTCGTATCGCACGGAGCATACCGGTTCGAGGCCATCCGATGTACCTTGGCTCCTTCCTGTTGGACCTCGGCTTCCGGCTGGTCAATGTCGGCATCCAGAACATAGTCGTGTACGGCTGCCACTTCGCGTTGCAGGTGGGGCGCATCGTGCGCGAGGAGAATCTGCTGTCCGGCGACAAGCGCTGCCGCGCGTACCGGAACAAGGTGCAGTTCCGGGTGATTCCCGGCGTATTCTGACGGTGTATGGTTAAGGCACGCAGTCCGTCCGCTTGCCCTTCGAGAAAATCACGTGAGCGCAGCATCGTCCATGCCGAACATGACCCGCGGTCTTCATGACATCGCGTCGATCCTGTCCAATCCGATCCTCAACACGGATTCGTACAAGGCGTCGCACTATCTGCAATATCCGCCCGAAGCGTCGGCGATGTTCTCGTACATCGAGTCGCGCGGCGGGCGCTACGACCGCACGCTGTTCTTCGGCCTGCAAATGCTGATCAAGGAGTATCTGTGCCGGCCGGTCACGGCCGCCATGATCGACGAGGCCAAAGCGTTTTTCCTCGCGCACGGCGAGCCGTTCAACGAGGCGGGCTGGCGCTACGTGGTCGAACAGTGCGGCGGCTATCTGCCGGTGCGGATTCGCGCGGTGCCGGAAGGCTCGGTGGTGCCGACGCACAACGCGCTGGTCACGGTCGAATGTGACGATCCGCAGGTGTTCTGGCTGGCTACGTATCTGGAGACCATGCTCCTGCGCGTGTGGTATCCGATCACGGTGGCGACGCAAAGCTGGCATCTGCGTAAAACGATCCGCGCGTACCTGCAAAAGAGCAGCGACGACCTCACGCAATTGCCGTTCAAGCTGCACGACTTCGGCGCGCGCGGGGTGTCGAGCGCGGAGTCTGCGGCGATCGGCGGCGCCGCGCATCTGGTCAGTTTCATGGGTTCGGACACCGTGCTCGGCGTGGTGGCCGCGAACCACTACTACAACGAAACCATGGCCGCGTTTTCCGTGCCGGCGGCCGAGCACAGCACGATCACGTCGTGGGGCCGCGAGCGCGAAACCGACGCGTTCCGCAATATGATCACGCGCTTCGGCAAGCCGGGTGCGATCGTCTCGGTGGTGTCCGACTCCTACGATCTGTTCGCCGCGCTCGACGTGTGGGGCACGGAGCTGAAGCAGGCGGTGCTCGATTCCGGCGGCATGCTGGTGATCCGTCCCGACTCGGGCGACCCGCGCACGATCGTGTTGCAGACGCTGCGCGCGCTCGACGCGTCGTTCGGCTCGGCGGTGAATCGCAAAGGGCGGCGCGTGCTTGCCAACGTGCGCGTGATTCAGGGCGACAGCGTGAATCCGGAGTCGATCGAGGCGATCCTCGCCGCCATGGACGCGGCCGGTTACGCGGCCGACAACATCGTGTTCGGCATGGGCGGCGCGCTGCTGCAGCAGATCAACCGCGATACGCAGCGCTTCGCGATGAAGTGCTCCGCGATCCGCCTCGGCGACGAGTGGCGTGATGTGCACAAGGACCCGGTCACGGACGCCGGCAAGCGCTCGATGAAAGGCCGGTTGACGCTGCAGGTGAATCGTCGCACGGGCGAGTACCGGACGGTGACGCTGCCCATCGCGGGCGAGAAGGGCGAATGGGAAGACGCGCTGGTGACCGTGTTCGATTCCGGCAGGTTACTGGTTGACGTATCGCTTGCCGAGATCAGGAGCCGGGCGCACGCGGGCGAAGTCTAGCGTGGACCGCCCGCGGGCCACACCGTCACGCCCGCTGCGCGGATATTGATCCGGCACGGGGCGCCTTCGCGCAAGCCGGCATCTTCACTAGCCATTTCGAAGTGCACCCCGGCAATATTCACGCGAACATAGCGCTCGCCACGCCGTAATTCGACCGCCTCGATCACGCCCGCATGCGCGCCTTGCGAGGTGACGGCCAACGCATGCGACGACACGCGCCACATGACGCGCTGGCCGGCGGCAAGGCCTGGACGTGGTCCGGCGCTGTTGCCTTCGCCTGCGCCGACCGTCAAGCCGTGGCCGATCTCCACCTGACCCGCGGCGCTCATCGACCCTTCGCCGACGTTATGCAGACCGAGCAGCGCCGCCACGCGCATCGAAGCCGGCCGCTCGAACACGTCAGCGATAAAGCCCGCTTGCAACACGCGCCCCTGTTCGACGACTAGCACCTCATCGGCCAGCAGCGCGGCTTCATCCGGATCGTGCGTGACGATGATCGTCACTGCCGCGATCTCGCGCTGCAACGCCCGCAACGATTGCTGCAACAGACGCCGGCGCGGCGTGTCCAGTGCGGCGAACGGTTCGTCGAACAGCAGCAGTTCGCTATGCCGCGTCAGCGCGCGCGCGAGCGCCACCCGCTGCCGCTGGCCGAACGACAACTGATGCGGCAGCCGCCCGACCAGCCGCGCGAGGCCCAGATGATCGAGCCAGTAACGCGCGCTGGCGGCGTCGGCATCGACGGGAAACGCCAGCTGGCGCGCCACGCTCATGTGCGGAAAGAGGCCGTAGTCTTGCGGCATGTAACCGATCTGGCGGCGCTCCGGGGGCAGGGTGTGCAATTCGGTCGAGCCGAGGCGCACCGTGCTCGACGCGTTCGATTCGAGCCCCGCGATCAGACGCAGCGCGAGCGATTTGCCCGAGCCCGACGGCCCGATGATCGCGAGCCGCCGCGTGGCGGGCGTCCACGCGATGTCGAGGTCGAACGCGCCCAACTGGCGCCGCAGATGGAACGCGAGGCGGCGATCGCTCGCGTCGCCGCGGCTCGCGGTGAGATGGGTGGCGGGCTCCAGCGCGTCATCGCCGTTTTCGCTCTGATCTGCTGCGGGCTTTTGCCGCAGGCTGTAAATCGACAGCGCCGCGCAGACGATCGCGATCGCAAGCGTGGGCAGGAGCAAGGGCATCATCGCCGGCAGCCCCTGGCCGCCGAACACCACGTACGTGTAGACCGGCAGCGAATACGGGTGGTACGCGACCATCACGGTCGCGCCGAATTCGCCGAACGCGCGCAGCCATGCAAGAGCGAGCCCGGCGCGAATCGCCGGCCACGCCACCGGCAGCATCACGCGGAAGAAGCGGCTGCCCGCATGATGGCCGAGCGTCGCGGCGACGTCGTCGAGCACCGGGTCGACGGCGGTGAACGCGGACTTCGCGGCGATGATCAGAAACGGCGCGGCCACGAAGACCTCCGCCAGCACGATGCCGGCGAACGAGTCCGTCAGCGCGCCGCCGGTGAGGCGGCCGATTCCGCTATACGGGCCGAGCAGAAACAGCAGCAGCACGCCGCTCGTGAGCGGCGGCAGCGCGAGCGGCAACTGCACGACGAAGCCGAGCAGCGCCATCTTGCGCGAACTCGCGCGCGCCAGAAAATAACCGAGCGGCACGCCGCCGAGCAGGATGACGAGCGAGGCCACCGTGGCGCTCGCCGCCGACACGCCGACCGCCGACCACGTCGCGCGCCAGTCGACGTTCGCCCAATCCGCCGCGCCGAGTTGCGGCACGCTCGCGACGAACGGAGCGCACAGATAGACGGCCAGCAGCGCCGCCAGCCACAGCAGCGGTCGCGCCGCGGTGCGCTTCACCGCTTATTGCGCGGCGGCGTCGAGCACGGCTTGCACCGAAGGCGGTATCGCCTGCACGTTGCCGCTCACCGTGGGTTTGACGACGTCCACGCCGTGCTGCTTGAGCAGCGCGCGGCCTTGCTCGCTCAGCAGGAAGTCGACGAAGCTGACCGCGCCACTGTGGTTCGGCGCGTCGTCGAGGACCGTCAGTGTGTAGCTCGCCTTGGCCTGCAATTCAGGCGCGGGGCGGATTGCCGGAATCTTCAGGTCGGACGTCTCGGTCGAATAGAAAAAGCCGGCGTCGAGCTGGCCGGATTGCAGGCGGCCCACCAGCGTTTCCTCGGGCAGCACCTGCTCGGGATTTTCGGCGGTGCCCAGCGTCTTCTCGACGAGGTCGGGCTGATGATAGAGATCGGCCGCCTTGGTCATCATTTCGACGGTGAACGCGCCCTTCGGATCGAGCTTCGGATCGGTCCGGCCGATGCGGATGCCCGGTTGCTGCAGCACCTGATCCCAGCGCTTGCTCTTGAACTGCGACGCGAATTTGCTCTGCGGGTTATAGCCGATCATCAACGGCGATTCGGCGAAGTTCACATACCACGTGACGTGGTTGCCGTTCGCCTCGCCCATCAGGTTGCTGTTCACTTTCGGGCTCGCGCTGATGAACACGTCGCCGCGCCGCAGCTTGCCCTTGATCTCATTGGCGATCTTGTTCGAGCCCGCCGCGTAGCCGCGGAACTGCTGGCCGGTGGCTTTCTCGAACGCGGGGCCGATGCTGCGCTCCATCAGGTTGACGAGCGAGCCCGCGTACAGCACGTTGACCGCGTTGCCCTGTGCGAAGGCGGGCGCGGCCGTCACGATGCCGGTGACGATCACGAGAGAAGCGAGCAGCTTGCGAATCATGCGATAACCCCGATACGTTATTAAGAGCGTTATATTACGACGTCATCGCGTTGGGTTGCATGATGCGACGTCGGTGTCGTGTCGATCGAGTCAGTCGAGCGGGAAGATCCGCACGTAGCTGGTGCCGCTAGCACTGCCTGCGCGGTCGACCGCAATATGGCTGCCGATATGGTGTGTATCGACGCAGTTCCGCACCGATACGGCCGAGCGCAGCGTAATATACACACGGACATAGCGATTGAACAGGGCGCCTGGGCGCCGATCCTGGAGATAACCGCATATGGAAAGTATCGACAGGATGGCCGAGGCCACCGTCGACGATGCACTCTTGCTGTGCGGGCGGTTCCAGCGGCCGCTGTCTTTCAGCCTCGAACAACTGAAGCGTTACGAAAGCGTCACGGCCACGCCGTTCGATCTGCGCTGCTACACGACGAACCGCTTCATCGGCAACGTCGACGCGTATCGCGGTGTGCGCCTGACGACTTTGATCAGCGAGGCCGGTCTGCCGAGCGACGTGCCGGGCGAGTTCAAGCGCACGGTGTTCATCGCGGTGGGGCAGGATGGCTATGTCGTGACGTTTTCGTGGCACGAGCTGTTCAATACGCCGATCGGCGAGAACGTGCTGGTCGCCTATGAATGCGGCGGGCGCAGGCTCGACGCCGACGACGGCGCGCCGATCCTGTTTTCCGGCTCGGACATCCTGCCCGCGCCGCGTCACGTCAAACGACTGGCGCGCATCGAGGCGCGTGTGCTGACGCCATCGGCTTAGGGCGGTGGTGAAGCGCGGGGCGTAAGATGGTCTGTTATTGCTCATCGCGTTGCCACCATGTCTGACGATCCGCCTGCAAATGCCGTTCATGCCGCCGATGCTGCGCCGGCTGCCGGCCTGGGCGACTCCGGCGCCGAACCTTTGCAGTTGCCGCTCGACCCGCAAATTGCAGCATGCATGAACACATGGCTGAGCGTGGCAACGGACGCGTCCCGCGCCGACACCCGGCTGTTCGCCAAGCTGATCGCCGCACGCGACACGCACAACGAACTCGCGTTGCTCGGCTTGGAGCCGCGCGAGTGGCGCGGGTTGCTGGCGCGGCATTTCACGCACGCGGCTGCGTCCGCATTGCCGCTCGCGGTCAGCATCGACACCAACGCCGGCTTCGTCCACACGCTTCACGCTCTGCTGCTCACCCACGCAAGCGCCGCCGTCCACGCGGACGACGCGCACTGCATCGCCACGATCATCGCGCACGCATGCCTGCGCCCTGACCACTTATGGCGCGACCTCGGGCTTGCCGGCCGCGAAGAAGTCACGTGGATGCTGACGCGCTATTTCCCGACACTCGTCGCGCTGAATGTCGCCAACTTGCGGTGGAAGAAATTCCTCGCCGCGCAACGCGCGCTTTCGTTGGGCTTGCAACCTGGTCCCGCGCCGGGTTGTCCGGGCTGCGAGGACTACGGCTACTGCTTCCCGCAAGGTCGCTGAAGGCCGTTCGGCCTGGTGGCAGCGCGAGAGGGTTCGTGTATCCTTTCGCGCATGGCTGACACCGCAAAAACCAAACCCACAGCAGCGAAGAAATCCGCAAAGACGCGCCCTGAAGTGCGTTTCCGAATGCGCATTCGTAGCGGTGACGCGGTCGCGCTCGGACCAGGCAAAGTCGATCTGCTCGAAGCGGTGCGCGAATATGGCTCGATCTCGGCGGCGGCGCGCAGCCTTGACATGTCGTACCGGCGCGCGTGGTTGTTGATCGACGAACTGAACCGCTCGCTCAAGTCGCCCGCCACGCAGTCGGAACAGGGCGGTCAAGCCGGCGGCGGCTGCACGCTCACGCCGGTCGGCGAGAACATCATCCGCCTGTATCGCGAGGTCGAGGAAGAAGCCCGGCGCAGTTGCGCGAAGCAGATCACCGAGCTGACCCGGCTGATCCGTTCCTGAGCGGCGGCTCCTCGCTCGCGTATCTTGTGCTCATCCGTGCCGGATGCAAAACGCCGAAGCCGGCGGATTGCCGAGTTGAGCGAGATGCTCGGGGTGCAGGCGGGCCATCAATTCGACGAAGCTCGCCACGCTCGCCGCACGCAGCGGGTGATAGTCGATCTGATGCCGCTCGCAGATGCGTTTGAGCATGTTCATCGAATCGTGGTCGATGCAGTCCACCGGAAACACGACGATATCCGCGCCGGGCAACGCAGCCGCGAGCAGCCCCTTGCGATCTTCCAAGCCGCCGTCGTGCACCACCAGATCGCCGCCGGCCGCTTCCACCAGTCGTTTGAGCGCGGCGTTCGAGCCGGGCCGGCCGCCCACGTACACGATCCGCTTGCTGCGCACGTGCTCGAGGCTCGCGCGGCGCACACCGGCGCCGCTGACGGCGTCTGCCGCATCGACGGTCGCGCGTTCCAGTGCATCGCATTCGCTCTGCACCAGCTTGAGCAGCGTCAACGCCCGATCGTGGCTCTCGCGTAACGCGCGCGCGGCGTCCTGTTCCTGGTGCGTACGTTGCTCGGCGGCCTCGCGACGGCTGGTATGCAACGCGACACGCTGATCGGCGTCGGCCAGTTTGTCGCGTAGTCGTTGTGCTTCCGCTTCGAGGCCGGCGGCATCGGCGGCCTTCGGCCGGGATGTCTGGGCGGTGAGTTGTGCGATGCGCTCGTTCAGCGCGGCGATCGACGCGTCGCGCTGCATGCTGAGTTCCTGCAAGCGGCTCTGCTGCCGCTCGACTTTCTCCTTGAGCGCCGCGTTTTCTTCTTCCAGTGCAACCAGTCGGCGAATATCCGCGCGATTGGCCGCGCCGACCAGATGCGACAGCATGTGCAATTCGCCGAACGCTTTCTGGCGCACCGGCATGGTCGCGAACGGATGCGTCATCAACGCCCAGTAGGCCGGCGGGATGTCGCCGTTTTTCAGCGCTTCATCCCAGAGCTTAAGCAGGTCGACGTCGTCGGAGGTCTCGTCGAAACGGCGGATCGCACCCGCGTAATGCTCGTCGAGCAGCTTTTGCAGCGCCTTGGCGTCTGGGCCGCCTTCGATCGCCAGTTCGACCGCGCAATGATGAATCTCCAGGTCGCTGGCGTCGCGCCGGTCGAGGGGGGTGAATCTGGGCAACAGCTTGCGCAACTCGTGCGTGCTCAGACAGGTCCCGATGATCGAGCAATGCAAATGCGCGTCGAGTTCGGAAAGGCGCGCGCGCCGTTTGCGGCTCGCAGGCGATGTCTGCGCGGGCGTGCAGCAAGGGTCGGCGGCGCGGATGCCGGCGTTGGCAAGCTCGTCGCCGGACAGTTTCAGACGCGAGGACTGGGCAAGGCGAAACGGGGGCGTGTGCATGGCGATCTCGAATCCGGGGCGGTGTCAGGCGCGCTCAACGCGCACGCTCGCAGCGAGGGCACCGCTAGCGATGTATTCGAACGGATATAACGGTGGGCAGGAGAGAGCGTTCATGTACGGCGATGGCGAATTAGTCGGTTGAGCGGATGAGGATGGGCTCGGCGCGCGCTTTGCGCGGATTGGCTGTGGCTGGCGCCGTGCTTCGCGCGATGGCGCGCCGGCTCGCGGCCGTGACCGGGGCGGCAATCGCGGCTATCTCGCTGCCGGTCGTCGATGCGTGCTGTTCCAGCACATGGCCGACGCACAGGCCGATAAACGCGGCGTCGAGCCGTTCGAGTTCCGCCACCACCTTGCGCAACGCGGGCACGTCGTTGCTTAGTGCGTCGGAGAAGATCGCGTCGCGCAGTTGCTCCGCCGAGCGCGCTTCGTTGATCGCAGCGTTCAGTTCGCGCAGCCGCGCGAAGCCGGCCGCTCCCGCGTGTTGCGCGAGGATCGACAGCAACTGGTGCAGCGAGTGCGAGCCCGACGTACCGACCGACGCGAAATTCAGCCGCCCGCCGGTGAGCATCGCGACGAAGCGCTGCACGCTGCCGTACAGGCGCCGATAGGCATCGACGACATCGCGGATCGATTCGGCGCGGCCGCGCTCGGACGCCGCCTTCACCGCGACGAGGGTCGACGAGATATCGTTCGCGAAGTGTTGACCGCGTTCCGCGAGATCGGACAAAGGGGATCGACTGCGCACCGCTGCTGGCTCCTGCTGGCCCGTTTTGCTTCGTCGCGAGTGGCGCAAACGCCCGAAGGGCGGCCCTTGCGCAAGCGATGAAGCCTACCGTGATATCCGACAGGATATAACGAAAGACAGCGCTCGTGTTGCACCGCGGCTTGCGACGCGGGGTTTATGCGTGGGCTATGCGTGGCCTTTGACGCTCCGCGCGTACTTCAGAAATGCGTTGACGGCGGGCGCCCGCTCGTACTTGCGGAAGGCGATCGCAATCTCCGAGGGGATCGGCTGACCCGCGATGTCGCGGTACACGACCCCCGGCAGCGTGATGCAATCGGCCAGCGTATGCGGCACCACGGCCACGTAGCCGCCGAGCGACACGCAGGCGAGCACCGCCGCGAGCGTGCCTGGACGCGGCCCGAGTCGCGCGGAAAAACGCCCGCGCCGCGCCACTTCGAAGGTGCCGGCCTCCTGCTCCGGCAGCACGAAACAATGGTCGCGCAACTGCGCGGACCGGATGCTCGGGAAGGCCGCGAGCGGGCAATCGGCCGGCAGTGCGAGGACGAACCGGTCGCGGTGCACCGTGGCGGCCTGAATGCCGTCGGCCAGCGGCATGGGCGGGCGCACGTAGGCCGCGTCGAGCAGGCCGTCGCGCAGCATTGCGGCGACGTTGTCCATGGGCACTTCGCGAATGGAAATGTCGACCCCCTGATGCGTGTCGCGAAAGCCGCCGACCGCCCGTTGCAACACGCCCGCATAGGCCGCCGACGCCACATAGCCGACTTCGATCCGCCCCAGTTCGCCGCGTTCGGCCAGCACCGCGCGCTCCCCGGCGCGCGTGAGATGGTCGAGGGCGATGAGCGCCTCGGCGAGATAGGCAGTGCCCGCCGCGCTCAGCGCCACCGAGCGCTTGGTGCGATGAAAGAGCCGCACGCCGAGCAGGCGTTCGGCTTCCTGGATCAGCTTGGTCAGCGACGGCGCGGCGATGCCCAGTTCGTCGGCGGCACGCGAGAAATGCAGTTGTTTTGCGACGCAAACGAAGGCGTGGATATGGCGAAGTTCGAGCTGTCGCATGATTTTCTGTATTGCCTCTGAGGTTAATTATTTTGTGATTTTATGGCAATGACAGGCAATAGACGCATCGCTACCATGACGTGACTTCGAATCGTCCGTGCCTACCCGCATGTCATCCGTCTCTACCACTAGCACAGCGCCCGCGCAGCAGCCGGCCGCCAATTCGGCGTTCGTGCTCGCCACTGCTTCCGCCACTTGCGCGCTGATCGTGCTGGACACCAATGTCGTGGCCGTCTCGCTGCCATCGATCGCACGCTCGTTCCACGCGAGTTTCGCCGATGTCGAATGGGTCGTCAGCGCGTATATGGTCGCCTTCGCCGCGTGTCTGCTGCCCGCGGGCGCGCTCGCCGATCGCGTCGGCCGCAAGAAGATGCTGCTGCTGGGCCTCGCGGTGTTCTTCATCGCGTCGCTCGGTTGCGGCGTTGCGGGTTCGGCGGCCGCGCTGAACCTCGCGCGCGCGGTCAAGGGCGTGGGTGCTGCGATGCTGCTGACCGCCGCGCTCGCCGTGATCGCGAACACCTTTCACGACGGACCCGCACGCGCGCGCGCATGGGCCGTGTGGGGGACCTGCATGGGCGTGGCGACCACGGTGGCGCCGTTGGTAGGCGGTGTCATCACGCAATGGTTCGGCTGGCGCTGGATCTTTCTGCTCAATCTGCCTGTGTGCGCGGTGCTCGCGTGGTGTGCGTCGAGAGCGCTGCGCGAGTCGCGCAATCCCGCGCGCGGTCCGCTCGATGCCGCCGGCAGCCTGCTGTTCGGCGTCGCGCTCGCGCTCGGCATCTGGGCGTTGATCGAGATGCCGGCGCACGGCCTCGCGAGCTGGACTACGGGCGCGAGGCTTCTCGCGTGCGCGCTGCTGTTCGGCGCGTTCATCCAGGTGCAGCGGGTCCGGGCGCACGCAATGATCGATCTCGCGTTATTCCGGCAAGCGCGCTTCGTCGCCGCCGTGCTCGCGATGTTCGGCTACGCCGCGTGCGCACAGGTGATGATGACGTTTTTGCCGTTGTATTTGCAGAACGCGTTCGGTCTGTCGGCGGTGGCCGCGGGTGTCGGCATGCTGCCGTTCGCGCTGGCGATGGTGGTGGGGCCGTACATCGGCGCGGCGCTTGGCAAGCGGATTTCCGCCATGACGTTGCTGTCCGCAGCCTTGCTGCTGATCGCATGCGGCAACCTGCTGACCGCGTCGGTGGCCGGGAGCGAGCGGTACGCGTGGGTCGCGCTCGGCATGATCGTGACGGGGCTGGGCGCCGGGATCCTGAACGGCGATACGCAGAAGGCCATCATGGCGTGCGTGCCGCCGGAGCGGACCGGCATGGCGTCCGGTGTCAGCACGACGACGCGCTTCACGGCGATCGTCACCTCGGTCGGGGTGCTCGGCGCGGTGCTCGCAGCGCGCACTCACGCGGCTTTTATCGCTGCCGTCCCGTTGACGCCCGGCGTGAAAGCCGCACTCGACGCGGGCTTCATGTCGCGCGTGCTGGCCGGCGACACCGCGCAGGCCACCGCGCATCTGCCGCCCGCGCTGGGGGCTGCACTGACAGCGGCCGCGCACGCGAGCTTCGCCGATGGGTTTGCTGCCGCGCTTCGCGTGGCGGCGCTGGTCGCAGCGTCGGTCGCGGCTGGCGTGTGGTGGCTGGCCGGCGCAGCGCAAGCCCGGCGGGTGCGTGGCGCGGGGCCGGACAGATCGTGAGTTTGCGTTGCCCGTGAGCGCCGTTTTCCGCTATCGTGCTGCATTCCCGCCGTCGAGTCCTTGCGGATACATCGCCAGGTGGCTTCCCGCCGTACTCCGGCCACGCACGACACAAAAAACAATGAGCCATCCCAACTCCGAACTGATCGAACGTTTTTACACCGCATTTCAGCGACGCGACGCCGAAACGATGGTCGCCTGCTATGCCGATGACGTCGTCTTCAGCGACCCCGTGTTCGGCGAGCTGCGCGGCGAAGAAGCACGCGACATGTGGCGCATGCTGGTGGAGCGCGCGCAGGACTTCTCGCTGACGTTCGACGGCGTCGCCGCGGACGAGCACACCGGTCAGGCCCGTTGGGTCGCCCGCTATCAGTTCAGCCAGACGGGCCGCGCGGTGGTCAACGAGATCGAAGCGCGTTTCGCGTTTCGCGACGGACGCATCGTCGAGCACCGCGACCGCTTCGGCCTGTGGCTGTGGCTGCGTCAGGCGCTGGGCGTGCGCGGCGCGCTACTCGGCTGGTCGCCGCTCGTGCATCGCTTGATCCGCGCGCAGGCACGCAAGGGACTCGCCACCTATCGCAATCGCGAACGGGATCGCTGAAAGCGGAGTCGTCGATCTGTCGTCATGTGCGCGCGTCGCGCTTGCTATGATTCGGCCAGTTGATCCAGGATCCGTTCAGGCCGAATGACAAGGAGTGCTATGCCAGTAGTGGATGCCGCGTGGGAAGAGTGGCTGGACAGCAATGTGGCGCGCGGTTGCAGTCCGGACTCGATGATCGAGGCGATGGTGCGCGCGGGCTTCGCCGCCGACGCGGCGCGCGTGGCGGTGCATGAAACGTTTGACCGGGGCCTCGCGAATGCCGGGCTTGCCGGGCAGCCCGCGACCGAGGCGGCACTTGCGCAGGCCGCGCCGCAAACTTACCAGTATGACGAGTCGCCGGTCGCGCGCGGCAATGTGATTCGCGCGTACGACCGCGATGTGCGCGTGCTGATGCGTTGCGAGCGTCCTCAGGTGATCGTGTTCGCGGACGTGCTGTCCGCCGACGAGTGCGGCGAGATGATCGAACGCTCGCGTCATCGGCTGAAGCGCTCCACCACGGTCAATCCCGACACCGGCAACGAGGACGTGATTCGCAACCGCACCAGCGAAGGCATCTGGTGTCAACGCGGCGAAGATGCGTTCATCGAGAAGCTCGACCGGCGCATCGCGAGTCTGATGAACTCGCCGGTTGAAAACGGCGAAGGGCTGCAGATCCTGCACTACGACACGACCGGCGAATACCGCGCGCATTTCGATTACTTCCCGCCCGATCAGCCGGGCAGCGCGGCGCATACCGCAAAGGGCGGCCAGCGGGTGGCGACGCTGGTGATCTATCTGAACGACGTGCCTGACGGCGGCGAAACCACTTTCCCGCAAGC
Organism: Paraburkholderia panacisoli; assembly: GCF_008369935.1. Taxonomy (GTDB): domain Bacteria; phylum Pseudomonadota; class Gammaproteobacteria; order Burkholderiales; family Burkholderiaceae; genus Paraburkholderia; species Paraburkholderia panacisoli. The sequence continues at coordinate 172,885 of NZ_VTUZ01000004.1, forward strand.
GGGCATCTCGGTCGCGGCGAAGCAGGGCGGCGCGGTGTATTTCCGCTATATGAACGGCCAGCGGCAACTCGATCCGCTGACCTTGCACGCGGGCGCGCCGGTGCTCGCCGGCGACAAGTGGATCATGACGAAGTGGATGCGCGAACGCGCTTACGGTTGAGTCCGCATCATTCGGCTTTCTGCCGGGTCGGGGCAGGGCCGGTGGAGGTGGTGAACAGTTGCTTCAGGGCGTCGCGGCCGCTTGCATAGCCCATGCGCAGGATCAGCAGGGCCGATCGCCGCGCCGGCGATGTGATCGAGCGTCGGCAAGCCGGCGAGACTGCCGGCCACACCGATGGTCGCGACCAGTGCCGACACGGCATCGACGCGCGCATGACAGGCGCTGGCCATCAGAATGGCCGAGCCGTTGCGCCGGCCTTCGGCGCGCAGGCGCTTACGGTGTCCGTTTGATCCGCGCTCAAGCCGTCGTCTTGTAGACGTCCGGGTTATGCAACTCCATATAGCGTTCGGGATTCGCCACTTGCGTGAAGCCGTGCGGTTCGTAGACGTGGTGCGCGTCGGTGGTCACCAGCACGATTCTTCGCAGACCCGTGAGCGACGGGCTCGCGAATATCTGCTTCATCAATGTCGTCGCATAGCCTTTGCCGCGATATGCGGGCAGCACGAATACGTCACACAGGTAAGCGAAGGTCGCCTCGTCGGTGATCAGCCGCGCGAACGCAATCTGCGTGCCGTCGATATAGCCGCCGAAACATAGCGAGCCCGCAACAGCCCGCTCGAACGTGTCGCGCGGCATGCCCTTGGCCCACCCGGTTTCCTGCGACAGGAACGCATAGACCATCTCGATGTCGAGTAAGGTCTTGTCGTTCGAGACGGTCAGTTCACTGGTTTGCACTGCGTGTCTCCGCCTGGTTTCGGGTTGCCGCTGCCAGCCTCACTCGCCATCACCCCTTCGCCGGGTCCTCGCTGCCGCGCGAGCCGCCGCCGACGCTCTGTCCGGCGTCGGGCGCGAGGCCCATGTAACCCGCCACGGACACCAGCGTCAGCACCCCGGCAAATAGAAATGCGAGGCGGAAATCGTCGAGCGTGAAGACGCGGCCTGTCGTTTCGCCGTTGAAGAATGCCGCCGCGCGCAGCGAGACCGCGCCGAACGCGATGCCCAGGCCGATCGTCATCTGCGCCGCCGCGCTCCATAGCGTGCTCGCCGCGCTCATCTGCGGCTGCGCGACATCGGCGTAGGCGAGCGTCGCGAGCGTCGAGAATTGCATCGAGCGCGCCACGCCATACACGAACACGACGAACAGCACGAGCGCGAGCGGCACGTTCGGCGTCAACAGACCGCACGCGATGATGAATATCCCGGCCACCGCGACGTCGACGATCGACACCATGCGGAAACCGTAGCGCTGCAAAATGCGCGTGGTCAGCGCCTTCATGCCGAGGTTGCCGAGCGCGCTCGCGAGCAACAGCAGCCCCGATCTGAACGCCGACAAACCAAAGCCGACCTGGAACAGCAGCGGCATCAGATACGGCACCGCGCCGATGCCGATGCGCGTGAACGAACCCGTCACCACCGTCACGGAGAAAGTGGGAATTTTCAAGGTCGACACGTCGATCAACGGATAGGGATGACGCTTCGCGTGCTGGAACGCCACCACGCCCGCGAGCAGGCCGCCTAGCACCACCGCGCCGGCGATCCACGGATTCGTGCCGGGCTGGCTCGCGAGTTCCGCGCCGTACAGGATCGCGGTGAGCGTCAGGCCGCTCAGCAGCAGGCCGACCACGTCGAGCGGCTTGCGTTCGGCGCCGCGCAGGTTCGGCACCAGCGCGAGCGCGACGGCCATTGCCGCCAGACCGAACGGCACGTTCAGCAGAAAGATCCAGCGCCACGACGCGTAGGTGGTGATGAAGCCGCCCACCGGCGGCCCGACCACCGGTGCGGCGATGGCCGGCCACGTGATCGTCGAGATGGCCTGCATCATGCGGCTCTTCTCGGTGCTGCGGACCACGATCAGGCGGCCCACCGGCACCATCATCGCGCCGCCCACGCCTTGCAGCACGCGCGCCGCGGTGAATTCGACGACGTTCTGCGACAGGCCGCACAACACCGAGGCCGCCGTGAACACGGCGATCGCGCTGAAGAACACCGTGCGTGCGCCGCAGCGGTCGGCGACCCAGCCGCTGGCCGGAATGAAGATCGCCAGCGCCAGCATGTACGCGGTCATGCCGAGACTGAGGCTGTTCGGTCCGACGCCGAACGAGTGCGCCATCTGCGGCAGCGCGGTGGCGATCACCGTGGTGTCGAGATACTCCATGAAGAAGGTGGCCGCGACGAGATACGGCAGCCAGCCGACATGCGCGTTGCGTGTGCTGCCGCTGGTCATTGCGCGGTCTCCGCTGCAATGCTTGCGGGGGCGCCGAGGTTGTCGGCGTGCGGGCGCGCGGCGCGCGATGGAGTGGACTTCATGTTGGTTGCGACTACCTTTCGATAACGTGTTTCCGGCGTCCGGGCTTCCGGCATCCGGGCGCCCCACGTCCGCGCGAGAAGCCCGGGCTTCAGGATGGCCGGTGCTGGGGCGATGCACGCGTGAAGCCGTGATGGATCGCACGCGCGTTGCCAGCCCTGAATCCTAACGCAATAAATGGCGCCATACCGTTGCCGAACGCAGGACACGCCACTCCAACGCACGCTCCAACGCACAGCCAGCACGGCGCATGACGGTGCGACGGCCCGTCCGCGCAGCGCGCCGCGCAACGGACCGGCGCGGGAAACACGATCGTCGCGCGCCGCTCAGTCCTTCGCGGCGTACTCGCGATCCAGCCGGTCGTACAGCGGCTTGTTGACGAGCCGCTGGCGTTCGCTGAACGGCGCGACGAGCGTCGCATCCTCGTCGAGCCGGCCATTGCTCTGCAGGCTGCCGAGCGCGCGCTGCATGCCGAGCACCGCGCCCTGCAGCGCCGCGTTCGCATACAGCACGATGCCGTAGCCGAGCTTCGCGAGCGCCTCGCGCGACTGCACCGGCGTCTTGCCGCCGATCACGATATTGATCAGTTGCGGCTTGTCGAACAGCGCCGGCAGCCGTTCGATGTCGGCAAGCGATTCGGTCGCCTCGATGAACAGAATGTCGGCGCCGGCTTCGATGAAGCGATGACCGCGCTCGATCGCATCCTCGATGCCGTGGACCGCCGCGGAGTCGGTGCGCGCCATGATCTGCAGATTGCCGTCTTCGCGGGCGTCGACGGCCGCGCGGATCTTGCCGACCATCTCGCTCGCCGCGACCACTTCCTTGCCGGAAAAGTGGCCGCATTTCTTCGGCATCACCTGGTCTTCGAACTGGATCACGTCGGCGCCGCTGCGCTCGAGCACGCGCACGGTCTGGCGCACGTTCAGCGCGTTGCCGAAGCCGGTGTCGGCATCGACGATCAGCGGCAGCGCGACCGCGTCGCGAATGCGCGCTGTGTGTTCGGCGACTTCGGCGAGTCCGATGAAGCCGAGATCGGGCAGTCCGAGCGACATATTGGTGACGCCCGCCCCGGTGATGTAGAGCGCCTCGAAGCCGGCGTCCTCGATCACGCGGGCACTCATCGCATTGAAGGCGCCGGGCACGAGCAGGCCCTGGCGTTCGTTGACTTTGGCGCGGAATGCGGCGCGACGGGTAGCGGAAGTGGTCATGACAGGGTGTCTCCAGAAGGAAAGTCGTTGGCGGGATGGGGCGCTATTGTGCAGGAAGCGTGCCATTTGGCGACGGTCGCAGCTTTGTCTCGAGTAATCAATGAGTTAGGCCGAGGGGACTGGGTTGGGCCGTTCGTGGCAGAATACGGTTTATGTTCCATGAAACGTTTCACGGAACGTTTCAACGCTCAAACATTGAAGGCCGAACGTTGAGCCTCGAAGGGTCAGAAAAGGAGTGCCCGCGGTGTCCACCTTCACGTCGTCCCTTGTCAATTCCAATTCCGCCCGGCCGGGTGTCGCACTAGTGAGTATCAGCCGGCTGCAGTCGCTTTGCGAGACGGTCGCGCCGCGCTACGCCGAGCGCGCGAAATTTTTCCCGGTCCGGGAAGGGTACGGCGCGGCAGTCGCCACGCTGCAAGCCTACGTGGATGCGGGCGCGGTCGACGTCGTGCTGGCCGCCGGCTCGAACGGCGCGTATCTGCGCGAGCATCTGAACGTGCCGGTCGTGATGGTCAAGGTGAACGGCTTCGACGTGCTGAACGCGATCACGCTCGCCGCCACCACGTGGCCCGGCGCGCGGATCGGACTCGCGTTGCATGAAACGGTCTCGCAGGAACTCGCCGACCTGGGCCCGTGGCTGAACGTCGGCCTGAAACAGTGCGCGTACCGCTCGGCTGACGAAGTGCGGCTCGCCGTCGACAAGCTCGCCGCCGAAGGCTGCAGCGTGATCATCGGCCCGGGCATGGCTTGCGATCTCGCGCAGCAGGCCGGCATGGAGAGCGTCTTTCTGTACTCGCTCGGCGCGGTCGAAGAGGCGTTCGAGCGTTCCGTCGAGCTGGCGCGCGTGAGCCGTCAGAAGGAGTCCAAGCGCGTGCGGCTGAACACGATCGTCGCGCATCTGCGCGACGGCGTCGCCGCCTTCGACGACGCCGGCCAGCTCGAAGCGGTCAATCCGGCGATGCTCGAACTGCTCGGCCTGGGCGGTCCGCAGGAAGCCCGTTTGGGCAACGCCCTGCAGGAAGCGCCCGTGGGCGGCCGCGAACACGACATGGCTGCGCAAGTAGCGCGCCTGGTGGGTCCATTGCTGCGCGAAACGCTCGCGCACGATCAGCCGATCGAGGAGCGCATCGAGCAGATCGGCGGCCGCGCGCTGATCGTCAATTGCGTGCCGATCGTCGAGCACGGCGTGCGCTCCGGCTCCGTGGTGACGGTGCAGGACGCGCTGGTCGCGCAGCGGATCGACCGCTCGCTGCGCACCAGCCAGCGGCCGAAACATCTGGTCGCGCGGCACCAGCTCGACGATCTGATCGGCGGCTCGCCAGCGCTGGAACGAGTGCGCCGCCTCGCGCGCGCCGGCGCGGCGCACGACGCGACCGTGCTGCTCACCGGCGAAAGCGGAACCGGCAAGGAACTGGTCGCGCAGGGCATCCACAACGCCAGCCGGCGGCGCGGCAATCCTTTCGTCGCGTTCAATTGCGCGGCGCTGCCGGAAGGCCTGATCGAAAGCGAACTGTTCGGCCACGAAGAGGGCGCGTTCACTGGCGCGCGCCGCGGCGGCAAGCCGGGCCTGTTCGAGATCGCGCACACCGGCACGATCTTCCTCGATGAAATCGGCGAGATGCCGGCCGCGCTGCAAAGCCGGCTGTTGCGCGTGCTGCAGGAGCGCGAGGTGATGAAGGTCGGCTCGGGACGCGCGACGCCGGTCGACGTGCGGGTCATTGCCGCAACCCACCGCGACTTGCATGCGCTGGTCGAGCAGGGCGCGTTTCGGGCGGATTTATATTTTCGTCTGAACCTGCTTCAGATAGAATTGCCGTCGCTCCGTGAGCGGCGCGGCGATGTCGCCCCGCTGGCGCGGCGCCTGTTGAGCCGCGGCGCGCTCCAATACGGTTTGCCGGACGCTGCGCAACAGCGGGTGCTGGCGTTTCTCGCGCCGCTATTCGAGCACTACGCGTGGCCCGGCAACGTCCGGGAGCTGGAAAACCTGCTCGCGCGCGCGGCGATTTATTTCGGCGACGCAGCGGCGGACGCGTCGCAGGATTGGCAGGCGGTGTTCCCCGAGTTCGGGCGCATGACGCGGGCGGCGCCGGTCAAGACCACGCCGGGCGTCGCAGATGGCACCATCGGAAACATTTCTGTCCGCGCCACGCCCACCCGCAAGGACGTGCTGCACGCCCTCGAACGCTCCGGCGGCAATCGCGCCGCGGCAAGCCGGGCGCTGGGAATTGGCCGTACCACGCTGTGGCGGCTTCTGAAGGATTGACCCGACGCGATAGACGGCAGCGGCGAGTTAAATAGTTCCAGACTATTGCTCTGATTAAAACAATCCGCTTTACCTATTAAGCGCTGTCTGACATACTGACTCCACTTTCCAACCACCCAGAAAGAGGACTCAGTAAATGCCGATCATCAACAGTCAAGTCAAACCGTTCAAGGCACAGGCTTATCACAATGGCGATTTCAAGACAGTCACTGAAGAAAGCCTGAAGGGCAAGTGGTCGGTTTTCGTTTTCTATCCGGCTGACTTCACGTTTGTGTGCCCGACCGAACTGGGTGACCTGGCCGATCGCTACGCCGATTTCAAGAAGCTCGGCGTCGAAATCTACAGCGTGTCGACCGACACGCACTTCACGCACAAGGCATGGCACGACACGTCGGACACGATCCAGAAGATCCAGTACCCGATGATCGCCGACCCGACGCTGGCAATCTCGCGCAACTTCGACGTGCTGATCGAAGAAGAAGGCCTGGCGCTGCGCGGCACGTTCGTGATCAACCCGGAAGGCGAGATCAAGCTGTGCGAAATCCACGACAACGGCATCGGCCGTGACGCTGGCGAGCTGCTGCGCAAGGTGCAGGCTGCGCAATACATCGCGGCTCATCCGGGTGAAGTTTGCCCCGCCAAGTGGACGCCGGGCGCAGAAACGCTGACCCCGTCGCTCGACCTGATCGGCAAGATCTAAGGTCTTCGGACCTTTCGCAGTCCGCGCCTTACGGCGCACCTGCATCACCGTGCGGACCGCTTCATGCAGCGGTTCGCGCGTCTCAGGGCCGCACCTGTCCTATCCGGACTGCGTGCGGCGCCGGGAAACCAACAGCCCTCGTCACGGAATCGAATCGCCATGCTTGATGCCAATCTCAAGAATCAGTTGAAAACGTACCTCGAAAAGGTTAGCAGGCCTATCGAAATCGTCGCATCGCTCGACGACAGTGCAAAATCGCAAGAGCTGCTGGCATTGCTGAACGATATCGCGACGTTGTCGGAACGCGTGACTGTGGTCGAGCGCCGCGGCGACAACGAACGCAAGCCGTCGTTTTCGATCGGCGAGCCCGGCAAGGATACCGGCATCCGCTTCGCGGGCATTCCGATGGGGCATGAATTCACGTCGCTCGTCCTCGCACTGCTGCAGGTCGGCGGCCATCCGGTCAAACTCGACGATGCGGTGATCGAACAGATCCGCAATCTCGACGGTGACTATCAATTCGAAACGTATTTTTCGCTGTCATGCCAGAACTGCCCGGAAGTCGTCCAGGCACTGAACGTGATGGCGCTGATCAATCCGCGCATCCGCCACGTGGCGATCGACGGCGCGTTGTTCCAGAACGAAGTCGAAGCGCGCCAGATCATGGCGGTACCGACGATGTTCATGAACGGCGAAGTCTTCGGCCAGGGCCGCAGCGGCGTGAAGGAAATTCTCGCGAAGCTCGACACCAATGCCGGCGCCCGTGCCGCGAAGGAACTGGAAAAGAAGCCGGTGTTCGACACGCTGATCGTCGGCGGCGGCCCGGCGGGCGCGGCTGCGGCGATCTACTCGGCGCGCAAGGGCATTGCGACGGGGGTGGTCGCGGAACGCTTCGGCGGCCAGGTGCTGGACACGCTGGCAATCGAGAACTTCGTCTCCGTGACGGAAACCGAAGGGCCGAAGTTCGCCACGGCGCTCGAACAGCACGTGAAGGCCTATGAAGTCGACATCATGGACGTGCAGCGCGCCGAAGCGCTGATTCCGGGCCGCATCAACGAAGTGCGCCTCGCCAATGGCGCGGTGCTCAAGGCCAGGACCATCATTCTGGCGACCGGTGCGCGCTGGCGCGAAATCAACGTGCCGGGCGAGCGCGAGTATCGCAACCATGGCGTCGCATATTGCCCGCACTGCGATGGCCCGCTGTTCAAGGGCAAGCGTGTCGCGGTGATCGGCGGCGGCAACTCGGGTGTCGAAGCGGCGATCGACCTCGCGGGCATCGTGCGGGAAGTGACGCTGTTCGAATTCGGCGCGACGCTGCGTGCCGACGAAGTGCTGCAACGCAAGCTGCGCAGCCTCGCCAACGTGACCGTCGTCACGCAGGCACAGACCACTGAAATCACCGGCGACGGCAAGAAGGTCAACGGTCTGGTCTACAAGGACTTGCGTTCGGGCGAAGTAAAGACGGTCGAACTCGAAGGCGTGTTCGTGCAGATCGGCCTCGTGCCGAACACCGAATGGCTCAAGGGCACGGTGGAGTTGACGAAGCACGGCGAGATCGTCGTCGATGCGCGTGGCGCGACGTCGGTGCCGGGCGTGTTCGCCGCGGGCGACGTGACCACGGTGCCGTTCAAGCAGATCGTGATCGCCGTGGGCGAGGGCGCGAAGGCATCGCTCTCCGCATTCGATCACCTGATCCGCAACAGCGAAGAAGTGGAAGCGGTCAGCGAGGCTGAAGCCGAGGCGGCGGTCTGATGCGGCAGCGGTAGCGTGAGTGGAGAGCGGCGGCCTGCGGGCCACCGCTCTCGTTGGTGCATGACGAAGAGCCCGCGTGAATGCGGGCTTTGTTTTTTCGGCGATGGCGGGCTCTCGCCGTTCGCGGCGGGCAAGCCTGAAAGATCACGCAAAAAAAGCCGCGCGGCATGTTCGCCGGGCGGCTTTTTTATCGGCCTGCCAGAACGTGCTGTCAACGCCGGTCAATCGAATACTTGCCGGCACCGGTGACGCACAACAGCAGCAGCCCGCCGATGATGCTGATGTTCTTGTAGAAGTGAATCATGTTGTCGTACTGTACCGCGCCGGTCATATTCCAGTAGTGGTGGCCGATGATCGCGGCGCCCAGCGTATAAACCGCAAGCAGCAGCGCCAGCGGGCGCGTAAAGAAACCCACCAGAAGCGCGATGCCCACGACGAACTCCATCACCACGGCGATGATCGCCGACAACTCGGGCACGGGCGCGCCGCTTGACGTCATGTAAGCGACGGTGCCGGAAAAGCCCGTCAGCTTCGACCAGCCGAACATCACGAACAGCACCATCAACAGGATCCGGGCGACGAGAATGATCACGTCTTTCTGGTTTTCAAACAGGGTATAGCGCATGATTTTTTCCAATGGTCCAGCAGGGGCGTGGCTCGCCGCATTTCGTCCGGCGAGCCACGCCAGAGTTAGAGAAGAGATCGAGGCATCAAGCCCACAACGCCGAGGTCTCGATGTTACGCAGATCGAACACCAGCACTTCCGCGTCATGGCCTTGCGAGAAGGTCAGCGCTTCTTCGCCGCGCACTCGCACGCCGTCGCCTTCGCCGAGTTCCACACCGTTCACCGTCACGCTGCCGCGCGCCACGTGGATATACGCATAGCGATCGCTCGCCAGTTCGAGCCGCGCGGTTTCAGCACCGTCGAAAAGCCCGGCATACACGCGTGCATCCTGTTGCAGCTTTAGCGAATCATTCGCGCCGTCCGGCGACAGCACGAGGCGCAACACGCCGCGCTTGTCTGCCGCGCTGAAATGCCGTTGCTGATAACGCGGCGCCGTGCCCTGCGCGGACGGGCCGATCCAGATTTGCAGAAAGTGCACCGGCTCGCTCTTCGAATGGTTGTATTCGCTGTGCGCCACGCCGGTTCCCGCACTCATCAGCTGGATGTCGCCGGGCACGATCACCGAGCCGGTGCCCATCGTGTCCTTGTGCTCCAGCGCGCCTTCCAGCACGTACGAGAAAATTTCCATGTCGCGGTGCGGATGCTTGCCAAAGCCTTGCGCCGGGGCCACGCGGTCGTCGTTGATCACGAGCAGGTCGGAGAAGCCGTTCTGCTTCGGGTCGTGATAGTTCGCGAAGGAAAACGTGTGACGCGAGCTGAGCCAGCCGTGTTCCGCGCGGCCGCGTTGATTGGCGTGTCTGATTTCAAGCATCGTTTTCTCCTTTGGGTTGTGCGATCCGGGCCAGATGTTTGTCCGCGATCCATGAATGACAGTGTAGGTCAATCCAGATGGCTATAATCACTGTCAAAAGCGAAACACTGTCGCCAAGGAGTGGACAATACGATGCAGCTCGATGACATGCGGATCTTCGTCGCCACGGTCGACGCGCATAACTTCACGGCGGCGGCCAACCGGCTCTCGCTGTCGAAGCAGTTCGTCAGCCGCCGGGTGATGGCGCTGGAAGAAGCGCTCGGCGTGCAGCTACTGATCCGCAATACGCGCAAGCTGGCCGTGACCGACCTCGGCCAGGAGTTTTACGAGCGCGCGAGGCGCATCCTCGGTGAAGTCGAGGATGCTGAGCAGGCCATGTCGCTGCGGCGCGCGGGGCCGCGCGGACTGTTGCGGGTGAGCGCGCCGATGTCGTTCGGCATGATGCATCTGTCGCCGCTCGTCGCGCTGTTCCTGCGCGAGCACGGCGACGTGCGCTTCGACATGGAGTTGAGCGACCGCACCGTCGACGTGGTGGGCGAGGGCTTCGACATGGCGATCCGTATTGGTACGCTGGCCGATTCCACGCTGATCGCGCAGAAGCTCGTCGACGTCAGGATGGTGGCGTGTTGCAGTCCGGGGTATGTGAGGCGCCGTGGAGCGCCCGCCGTGCCGGCCGATCTGCAACGTCATTCATGCCTGTTGTACGGCCATGGCGGCGCGGTCAGCTGGGACTTCATCGTGGACGGGGTGGTGAAGGGCGTCGAAGTGCGCGGACCGTTGCGGGCCAATAATGGCGATCTGATCCGCGACGCCGCCGTGGCCGGGCTGGGGATTGTTCGGCTGCCCGATTTTATCGTTGCGGATTCGCTCAAAAGCGGTCGACTGGTGCCCGTGCTTGACGCCTTCCTGCCTGACGCGACCAGCGTCTACGCGGTGTATCCGCAGCATCGGCAAAGCTCGGTCACGATTCGCGCGTTTGTCGAGTTCTTGCGCAAGCATTTGAAGAAGAATCTGGCGGCGTAAGGGCGTAAGGGCGTAAGGGCGTAAGGGCGTGAGGGCGTGAGGGCGTGAGGGCGTGAGGGCGTGAGGGCGTAAGGGCGTGAGTGCGTGAGGGCGTAAGGGCTTTGAGGGCTTGCGCGTGGCGTGAGTGGCTGGCGGAGAACTACGGCTCGCCGCCGCCGCGCACGTTACCGCAGGCTGCTCATTTCCTCACGCCACCCCGTCAACGGCATCAGCCGTTGCGGAAAATAAAGCTGTAACCATTCAACGCCGGAACGCCGCCCAAATGCGCGTACAACACGCGCGATCCCGCGGGGAATTCCCCATTACGCACCATGTCGATCATCCCGTGCATCGACTTGCCCTCATAGACCGGATCGGTCAACACGCCTTCGAGCCGCGCGCACAAGCGGATCGCCTCCAGCGTGCCGGGGTTCGGCAGACCGTATTCCGGACCGCCGAATCGCTCGTCGAGCACCACGTCTTTCGCGGTGATATCGCGACCGAGGTCAACCTGCTGCGCGGTCTGCTTGGCGATCCGCGTGATCTGCTCGCGCGTCTGCGCGGGTTTCGCCGACGCATCGATGCCGATCACGCGCTCGGCGCGGCCATCGGCGGCAAACCCGACCACCATGCCGGCCTGCGTGCTGCCGGTCACCGAGCACACGACGATATAGTCGAACTTGAAGCCGAGCTCGGCTTCCTGCTGACGCACTTCTTCCGCGAAGCCGACGAAGCCGAGTCCGCCCAGCGGATGATCGGAGCAGCCGGCCGGAATTGCGTAGGGCTTGCCGCCCGCGTCGCGCACGCTTTGCAGCGCATCTTCCCAGCTCTTGCGAAAGCCGATGTCGAAGCCGTCTTCGACCAGCCGCACATCCGCGCCCAGAATCCGCGACATCTGGATGTTGCCGACGCGGTCGTACACGGCATCCGAATAGTTGACCCAGTTCTCCTGCACGAGCACGCACTTCATGCCCAGATGCGCGGCGACCGCCGCCACCTGGCGGGTCTGGTTCGACTGGATTCCGCCGATCGACACCAGCGTGTCGCAGCCCTGCGCCAGCGCTTCCGGGATCAGATATTCGAGCTTGCGGGTCTTGTTGCCGCCGAACGCAAACCCGCTATTGCAATCCTCGCGTTTCGCGTACAGATGCACCTTGCCGCCGAGGTGATCGCTCAGGCGTTTGAGCGGCTGGATCGGCGTCGGTCCAAAGGTGAGCGGGTAGCGAGGGAATCGTTGCAGGTTCATGGCAGCTCCGTGGTGAGTAGATGTGCGACGCGACGGGAACAGTGGGCCGTCGCGTTGAATCCATGTTAGGTAAAACCGGCCGAAATGAGCTTGCGAAAAAATTCCGTTCGGCATAGTTTTAGAAACTAGCGAGACTCAATTGCTTAATAAAAGGACATCCCGGCTGCAATGAACGCAATAAAAATTCGCACGGCGCCGAAAGCGTCCAAGGCTTCGCCCGCTCAACCCGAACCGCTGCAGGCGCTCGATCGCATCGATCGCGCGATCCTGCGGCAGTTGCAAACCGACGCGTCGATCTCGAACGTCGCGCTAGCGGCTAAGGTGAAGCTGAGCGCGCCCGCCTGCTTGCGGCGCGTCGAACGCCTGAAGGAGTCGGGGCTGATTCGCGCAGTGGTCGCGCTGATCGACCCGAAGGCCGCCGGCGCAGGGATGCTGGTGATCATCGGCGTGGTGCTGGACCGCTCCACGCCGGAGTCGTTCGCCGAGTTCGAGAAAGCCGCGCAGAACGTCGCCGGGTGCATGGAGTGCCACGTCGTCACCGGCGAATTCGACTATTTCATGACGATCCGCACGCGCGACAGCGACAGTTTCAACCGCCTGCACGCCGAGCAGTTGCTGTATCTGCCCGGGGTCCGGCAAATCCGCTCGTTCATGGTGCTCAAGGAAATTCTCTCGACCACGAAATTTCCGCTTTGACGCGCGCCGTCGCACAAAAAGACGCGCATGCTGTCATAAAACGCGCTCCCGAACGACCCATCTGAGGATCACTCGCGGACGGCGCGCGCTGCGTCGGAACGGGTGAACGGTACGGACTTTCCGGAGCGATCATCATGGCTTGCAACAGACGGGTATTTCTCAGGTTGATCGGCGCGGCGTCGCTGGCCGGCGGCGCGTGGGCGGGCCGCGCGGCGCAGGCGGCGGACCAGGGCGCGGCGGCGTACGAGGTCTCGCACAGCGACGCCGAGTGGCACAAGCTGCTGACCGACGCGCAGTACCACGTGCTGCGCGAGGCGGGCACCGAACGCCCGTTCAGCAGCGCGTTGAACGACGAACATCGCGCCGGCACGTTCGCGTGCGCGGGCTGCAAACTGCCGCTGTTCTCATCGAAGACCAAGTTCGACAGCGGCACCGGCTGGCCGAGCTTCTGGCAGCCGCTGGATCATGCGGTCATCACGCACACCGACCGGTCGTTCGGCATGACGCGCGACGAGGTGCTATGCCGCCGCTGCGGCGGCCACCTCGGCCACGTGTTCGACGACGGCCCCAAACCGACCGGCCTGCGCTACTGCATGAACGGTCTTGCGTTGACATTCACGCCCGCCACGGGCGGCGTGAGCTGATCGAATCGGGACGACATCATGGACATTCAGGATCGCATTGCCCGCAAGCGGGGCCGCTCGCGCGCGGTGGCTTTTTGGGTCTCGCTCGGCATCGCTGCGCTGGCGCTGCTGTTCGCACAGCACGTGGCATTCGCGGCCGAGGCCGCGGTGGTGATCGCGCCGCCCGCGCTCGACGAGCCGATCTCCGCGAGCACGGCCCACGAAGAAACCGCGGTGTTCGCGGGCGGCTGCTTCTGGGGTGTGCAGGGCGTGTTCCAGCACGTGCGCGGCGTGACGAAGGCGGTCTCCGGCTACTCGGGCGGCACGCGCGAGACCGCTGACTACGAGATCGTCAGCGGCGGCGAGACGGGCCACGCGGAATCCGTGCAGGTCACCTTCGACCCGAGCAAGGTGACGTACGGCCAGTTGTTGCAGGTGTATTTCTCCGTGATCCACGATCCGACCCAGTTGAATCGTCAGGGGCCGGACAGCGGCACGCAGTACCGCTCGGCGGTGTTTCCGCTGAACGACACGCAGCGGCGCGTCGCGCAGAGCTATATCGCCCAGCTCGAGAAAGCCCATGCGTTTGCCGCGCCGATCGTCACCCACGTGGAGCCGTTCAAGGGCTTTTATCCGGCCGAGGCCTATCACCAGAACTACCTGACGCTGCATCCGAACTCCGCCTATATCGCGTTCAACGACATGCCGAAGGTCGCCAATCTGAAGCGTCTGTTCCCCAGTCTGTATCGCGACAAACCGGTTCTGGTCGAAGCGTCGCAATAGCACGAGCGGCGTTCGCCGCAAGTTCTTCCCGACGTGGCGGCAGGCGCTGCCGCCACGTTCCGCTCCCCGCCGCGCCGCGCCCGCCGAGGCCGTGACGCCGGCTTTGCCCGCGCGCCGACTGCTCACCTCCGCGATCGTCCGGCCTCGCGTCCGGCCATTCGAACTCGTGCTCCACGGGCGTGGCGCATATTTTGCGCACCTGTTTCCGACGGCTGATCGTCCGCATGGATCTGTTCATACAGAAGCCCCGCCCAGTGGCGCGGCGGTTGGAGTAGATGGTGCGGCTTCGCCGTGCAGAGCTTGTCGTTCTCTGAAAAAATTACATGCCGTAAGTCACAGCGCGGCGGTAGCCCGGGCCTTTCTTATCCGTCGGGCAACCTCGAACAAGAATTGAACCCCTTCGCGATACGCGAGATCGGAGGCTTCTGGTGTTGAACAGCCGTAGAAAGAAGCGGGGCCGCGCGCTCCGCAATAAACAAACAGGCATTGCGGCAACGTCTCTGGTCGCCGTGACCCTCGGCGGCATTGCCTTTCTTCCGGGTTCGGCGTCGGCTCAGACGCCTTCGCCGTTGGGCGAATGGCAGTATTCGGTGGGCGTTCCGCTGCAGAAGATGTGGCAGCCGAACATTCCGGACTGGCAGGTGCGGATTGGCGTGGCGACCTCGTTCCAGCCGCGCTTCGAGGGCTCGGACCGCTATCACGTGGTGGCCGGCCCGAGCATCGACGTGCGCTACAAGGACCTGTTCTTCCTGTCGAGCGGCGAAGGCTTCGGCGTCAACTTCGCGCAGGGCGCGAACTGGCGCGTGAGTCTCGCCGCCGTCTACGACCTGGGACGTCGCGGGCAAGACGATCCGCAGGAACTGAACGGGCTCGGCAATATCAACGTGGCGCCCGGGCTCAAGCTCGCGGGCGAATATGTCGTGTCGAAGGACTTCCCGCTCGTGATCCGTGCCGACGTGAGGCGTTATTTCGGCGGCTCGAATGGCTGGATCGGCGACCTCGGCGCCTACATGCCGATGCCGGGCAGTTCGAAAACGTTCTTCTGGTTCGCCGGTCCGAACGTCTCGCTCGCGGACTCCACGTACATGAACAGCTGGTTCGGCGTGAATCAGGAACAGGCGGCGCACTCCCAGTATCCGCAGTACCACGCGAGCGCCGGCTTCAAGTCGGTGGGCTTCGGCGTCAGCGCGATCTGGCTGTTCAACAAGCACTGGTTCGCGACGGCGGACGGCGCGTTCGAACAGCTGGTCGGCGGTGCGGGCAATAGCCCGATCGTGCGCACCAGGGCGACGGGCGTGGCCGACGTTTCGATCAACTACCGCTTCTGACGCAACGGGCCGAAGTTCGAGCCGACGCACGGCGGCGCGCCCGCCGTGCGTCGATACATCAATCAATCGCCGCGTCATCGCGGCATTGAGCATCTCCTGCCTGCTCGCGAACGCGTCGTCGCGGGTACATCGTTTGCTGACTCCGTGATTGCGCGTGACACCGGACATTCCATCGGCGCGCCCGAACACAAGGAGCAGATCCCCATGGCAGGTAAGACGAGCACACGGAAGCCCGCGGCGCAGGCAGCGTCGTCGAGCGATCCCAAATCGAAGGATCTCGAACAGTTTCGAGTCAATCCTGACGGCGAAGCGCTGAGGACCAATCAGGGCGTCAAGATCTCCGACAATCAGAACACTTTGCGCGCCGGTCCGCGCGGCCCTTCGCTGCTGGAAGATTTCATCATGCGTGAGAAGATCACGCACTTCGACCACGAGCGCATCCCCGAGCGGATCGTGCATGCGCGCGGCTCGGCGGCGCATGGCGTGTTTCAGGTGTACGAATCGATGAGCGAGTACACCAAGGCCGCGTTTCTACAGGACCCCGCCGTGCAGACGCCGCTCTACGTGCGCTTTTCGACGGTGCAGGGGCCGCGCGGTTCGGCCGACACCGTGCGCGACGTGCGCGGCTTCGCGGTGAAGTTCTACACGCAGGAAGGCAATTACGATCTGGTCGGCAACAACATGCCGGTGTTCTTCATTCAGGACGCCATCAAGTTTCCGGACTTCGTGCACGCGGTGAAACCGGAAGCGCCGAACGAGATGCCGACCGGCGGCTCCGCGCACGACACCTTCTGGGACTTCGTGTCGCTCGTGCCCGAGTCCGCGCACATGGTGCTGTGGACCATGTCGGATCGCGCGATTCCGCGCAGCCTGCGCACCATGGAAGGATTCGGCATTCACACGTTCCGCTTCGTCAATGCGCAAGGCAAGGGGCGTTTCGTCAAATTTCACTGGCGGCCGGTGCTGGGCTCTTACTCGCTGCTGTGGGACGAGGCGCAAAAGCTCGCGGGCAAGGACCCGGATTTTCATCGCCGCGATTTGTGGGAAGCGATCGAGCGGGGCGCCTTTCCCGAGTTCGAACTCGGCGTGCAGATCATCGAGGAAGAGGACGAGCACAAGTTCGACTTCGACCTGCTCGATCCAACCAAGCTGATTCCGGAAGAACGGGTGCCGGTGAAGATCATCGGCAAGATGACGCTCAATCGCAATCCGGACAACTTCTTTGCCGAGACCGAACAGGTCGCGTTCCATCCGGGCCACATCGTGCCGGGTATCGATTTCTCGAACGATCCGCTGCTGCAAGGGCGCCTCTTTTCATACACGGATACGCAGATCAGCCGTCTGGGCGGCCCGAACTTTCACGAGATTCCGATTAACCGGCCCGTGTGCCCGTTCGTCAACAACCAGCGCGACGCGATGCACCGTCAGGCGATCAACGTCGGACAGGCTTCGTACGAGCCGAATTCGCTGAGCGGCGGCTGGCCGAAGGAAACCGATCCGGCGGCGTCGGACGGCGGGTTCGCAAGCTATCAGGAGCGGGTGGAAGGCACGAAGATTCGCGTGCGCAGCGAATCGTTCGCCGACCATTTCTCGCAGGCCGCGCTGTTTTATAACAGCATGTCCCAGCCGGAGAAAGACCACATCGCCGCGGCGTATCAGTTCGAACTCGGCAAGGTGACCAAGCCCGACATCCGGGCGCGCGTGGTCAATGAGATTCTCGCCAACTTCGATGCGGACCTCGCCGCGAAAGTCGCCGAAGGTTTGGGCTTGCCCGCGCCGAAGAAGGGCACGGCGAAGCTTAACGGTCCGAAGCAATCGCCGGCGCTGAGTCTGCTCAATCGCGTGAAGCCGGGGATCAAGACGTGCAAGATTGCGCTGCTGGCCGCGTCGGGCTCCGATGGCGCCGCGATCAGGCAACTCCAGCAGGCGCTGCAAGGCGAGGGCGCGGCGCCGATGCTGATCGCGCCGACGCTGGCCGCGATCGATGGCATGGCCCCCGACGCGACGATCGGGGGCCTGCCGTCGATCATGTTCGACGCGGTGATCGTGGTGGGCGGCGACGCGGGTGCGAAGACGCTCGCGCAATCGGGCGATGCGCGCCATTTCGTGCTCGAAGCGTTCAAGCATCTGAAGGCGATCGCGGCGATCGGCGCGGGGCGCGATGTGCTGGCCGCCGCGCATCTGCCCGACAATGCCGATGGTGTGGCGACCGGCGACGACAAGCAGGCCAAGGACGTGCTGAAGGCGTTCATCAAGGCCGCCGAGCAGCATCGGGTGTGGTCGCGCGCGGCGCAGGCGGAGACGGTGCCGGCGTAAAGCTGCCGACGGCTCGACGGTTCGACGGTTCGACGGTTCGACGTAAAACTGGCCGGGGCGACCCGGCCAGTTTATTGCCGCCAGCCGAAACGCGGCGGCGGAAAAAGCCTACGGATTCACCCGCGTCGCATGCAGCCGATGCGTATTCCTAGGCGCCGCGGCAGCGGACGCTGCGGCAGCCGACACGCCCGCCGGACCCTCGGGAATATCGCTCGGCCGCGACGCCTGCACCGTTTGCGGATACATGGCGAGTAGCACGCGCAGCACGCCGTTGGTCCAGCCGAAGCCATCCTGCAGCGGATACTCGCCGCCGCCCGCGGCCACACCCGGCCTGGTTGCATCGACATCGTATTTCTCGACCAGCTTGCCGGTGTGCTGGTAATACGCGACGTTGGTTCGGATCCAGCGCGTCGCGATGGTTTGCGCGAGCGCCGGCTCGCTATAGCGCCGCAAGCCGATCACCGCCAGATACTGCAACGGCGCCCAGCCGTTCGGCGCGTCCCATTGCTGGCCGCTATTGACCTGCGTGGTGGCGAGTCCGCCCGGCCGCAGCAACTCGCGCTGCAAGGTTACGGCAAGCGTCTTCGCTTGCTGCCGGTTGGCTACGCCCGTATACAACGGATACACCGTCGCCGCCGTGAGCCTGTGCGTCAGCATGTGGTCCGCGAAATCGTAGTCGCTGAACGCCTGCAGTTGCGGGTCCCACAGCACGCGGCGGATCGCGTCCGCACGCGTCGCGGCGCGCTGCTCCATATTCTCCGCATGCGTGACGTCGCCGCGTACCCGGTACGCTTTCGCGAGCGTGCGCTCCAGATCGACCAGCAGGCAATTCAGATCGACCGGCACGAGGGAAGTCACATCGACGGTGCCGAGCGTCTTGCCGTCGGCAAACCAGCGCGAACTGAAGTCCCAGCCGGACTCGCCGCCCGCCCGCAGATTGCGCCAAAGCTGCGCGGGGTCGCGCTGCGGCGTCTGTTGCGCGGTGAGCACGTCTTCGCGATACGACTCGTCGCGCGGCGCCGCGCGTTCGTCCCAATAGCGGTTGAACAGCGTGCCGTCAGCGAGGCGCACCACATGGCGGCTCGCATGGCCCGCCGGCAGGCCTTCGCTGCCGTTCATCCAGTACGCGTATTCGCGCTGCAATTCGGGCAGATATTGCGCATAGACGCCGTCGCCGTCCTTGTCCGCGACGAGCCGCACCATCTGCGCGAAGAACGGTGGCTGCGAGCGGCTCAGGTAGTACGTGCGGTTGCCGTTCGGAATATGACCGTACCGGTCGATCAGCGTCGCGAAGTTCTTCAGTTCGTCGACGACCAGCGCATGCCGGCCGCTCTGTTCGAGTCCGAGCATGATGAAGTACGAGTCCCAGTAGTAGATCTCGTCGAAGCGGTCGCCCGGCACGATGTACGCATTCGGCAACGGCAGCAGCGACGACCACGGGCTCGCGGTTGCATCCGGTTCGCGGCGCAGCACGTTCCAGAGCGTGTCGATATGGCCGACCACGTCCTGGTTCGGATCGGACACATAGATCTTCGCAGTGCGCGTAGGCAGTGTGAAGTTGCGCTTCACGAAGTCGCCGAGACTGAAGCCCGGTTGCTGCTTCGTCGCGTCGTACGCGGTCTCGATCTGTGCGGGCGGCGCTGACGGCACCATGTCCGCGAAGGTTTTGCTGTCGGGGTAGAGGTGCGCGAGTTGCACGTCGCGATATAGCGCCGCGTACTGCTCGGACGGCGGCACCGGCACGACCGGCGACGCCTGCGTGGGCGGCTCGACGTGTACGGCAACCGTTGCGAAGCCGGTGGCCGGCGCAGCGGAAGGCTCGGTTGAAGTAGCCGGCGACGCATGCCACACGAGCGAGGCGGCGAAGACTGCGCGCAACAAAGCGGCGAGATGTGGAGAGGACATCGGCAACCGGGTGAGAGAGTGGATGGCATGAACGATGGAACAGCAAGCCGCGCAGCAAACCGCATGCATCGAACGATTGACCCACGCCCGCCACGCAAAGTTGCGTGCGCCGGCAACAGCCCCGTCCAGTAAGCCTGAGCGCGCGGGATCGTGCCTCAAAAAAGACCTCCGTCCTGTATGATGACCGGCGTGGCGCCGCGACCAGAACCACCACGCGATAATCCGAAAAATATTCCGAATCGATTCGATTCGTTATGCCGATGACAGAAAAAATGACCGCATCGCAGGCCGTCAACCAGCAACGTTTCCGCAGCATCATCCGCCGCAACATCGCGCTGCCTTTGGGTGTCGGCCTCGTCACGATGGCGGTGTTCGTCGGCCTGATCGCGTATCTGGTCTCCACCATGAACTGGGTCGAGCATTCCGAGCGGGTGATCGGCTCGGCCAATGAAATGCTGCGCCTCGCGGTCGACCGCGAATCGTCGATGCGCGGCTTCCTGATCACCGGCGACGAAACCTTTCTGACACCGTATGAATCCGGTGGCCCGAAGTTCAAGACGCAAATTGAAGCGTTGCAGGCGCTGGTCTCCGACAACCCGCCGCAAGTCGAAAGGCTCAGGCAGATCCAGGCGATCCAGCAGCGCTGGAGCCGTTTCGCCGAAGACATGATCGACGCGCGCCGCCGCAATCAGGACTTCGAATCCGCGGTGGCGAGCGGGCGCGGCAAGATCGAATTCGACGAAACGCGCCGCGAGTTCAGCGATTTTCTCGATGTCGAATTGCGCCTGCGCCAGGAGCGCGCCGACGCGACACGCCGCGTCACGACCACGCTGGTCAGTGTATTCCTGCTGTTCAGCCTGGTCGTGAGCGCGCTGTTGGCGTGGGTGGGCCGCCGTGAACTGAAGAGCCTGTCCGCCACTTACGACGGCGCGTTGCGTCAGCAGGCCGAACAGACCGAAGCGTTGCAGGGGCTGGTGTGGTTGCGCTCCGGGCAGCGTCTGCTGGCGGAAAGAGTGGTCGGCCAGGCAAGTGCGCCGCTGGTGGGCCGCGCGATGCTCGACTTCCTGGCGCACTATCTGGATGCCGCGGTCGCCGCGCTCTACGTGCGCGATAAGCAGCATGGCACGCTGCGCCGCATCGCCGCGTATGGCTTCAGCCGGGAAAGCGAGCAGGCCGCCCCACGCGAGCTCGAAGCAGGCGAAACGCTGGTCGGCCAGGCCGCGCTCGCGCGCCGCACGCTGGTGTTGCGCGACGTGCCGGACAGCTACGTGCAAGTGGTATCCGCGACCGGACGCAGCGCGCCGAAGAACCTGCTGATCATGCCGATCGAAAACGACGGCGAGGTCAATGGCGTCGTCGAACTGGGCTTTATCCGCGAGTTGACGCCGCGTGACCAGGAGTTCATGGAACTGGTCAGCAATAGCATGGGCGATTTCATCGAGGCGGCCTTGTATCGCGAGCGGCTGCAGGACGCGCTCGTCGAAACGCAGCAGTTGAACGAGGAGCTTCAGGTTCAGCAGGAGGAACTGCGCGTTTCGAACGAAGGGCTCGAAGAGCGCGGCCGTGCGTTGATGGAATCGCAAACGCGCCTCGAAGCGCAGCAGGCCGAGCTCGAGCAGACCAACGTGCAGCTCGAGGAATACGCGCAGCGGCTCGAGCGGCAGAAGTCGGACCTGCTGCGCGCGCAGGGTGAACTCGCGGCCAACGCGGAGCGCCTCGAACAGTCGAGCCGCTACAAGTCCGAGTTTCTCGCCAACATGTCGCACGAACTGCGCACGCCGTTGAACAGCTCGCTGATTCTCGCCAAGCTGCTGCAGCAGAACCGCACCGGCAATCTGACCGAAGAGCAGGTTCGCTACGCCGAGACGATTCATGCGTCCAACAGCGATCTGCTGGTGCTGATCAACGACATTCTCGATCTGTCGAAGGTCGAAGCCGGGCAGGTCACGGTCGAACTCGAAACGGTGTCGATCGACGCGACGCTTCAAGCGCTGGAAGAAATGTTCAGGCCGCTGGCAGCGTTGAAGCACTTGCGACTTACATTCGAACGCCAGCCGGGCACGCCGGAGACGTTCGTCACCGACGGCCAGCGCGTCGCGCAGATTCTGCGCAACCTGCTGTCGAACGCGGTGAAGTTCACCGAGCACGGCGAGGTGGCGCTGTCGGTGGCGCTGGCTGAAGAGGGCATGCTGCGGATCGACGTGCGCGATTCCGGCATCGGTATCGCGGCGGACAAGCTCGACATGATCTTCGAAGCGTTCCAGCAGGCGGACGGGTCCACCAGCCGTCAGTACGGCGGCAGCGGCCTGGGCCTGTCGATTTCGCGCGAGTTTTCGCGTTTGCTCGGCGGCCGCATCACTGTTGCGAGCGAGGTCGGCAGGGGCAGTGTGTTCACGCTGTGGCTGCCGCTCGATGCCGAGGCGGCGCTGGCGGCCAGCGCGGCGGCATCGTCCGCGCCGCCGACTGCGTTCACGTCGGCTCATGATCAAGCTCAAGCTAACACGCAGGCCGCCAGCGAGCCGCCGCTGATCCGCGCGGCGTCGGGCCACGCGCAGACCGCCGTGATCTCGCCGGCCAACGGGCTCTCGGCCGGCAACACGTCCGAGAGTGCCGGCGGCGCCATCGCCGATGATCGCGACAACCGCACGCGCGCCGGCCGTCTGATCGTCGCCGTTGAGGACGACTTCGCGTTTGCCGAAATCCTGCGTGATCTGACCCATGAACTCGACTTCGATTTCGTGCATGCCAGCGACGCGGCCAGCGGTCTGGCACTGGTGCGCGACATGCACCCGGCCGCCGTTCTGCTCGATGTCGGGCTGCCGGACCGCTCCGGCCTGACCGTGCTGGAGTGGCTGAAGAACGATCCTCTCACGCGCCACATTCCGATTCATATCGTTTCGGCCACCGACCACGCCGACAAGGCGCTGCACCTCGGCGCGATCGGCTACACGCTCAAGCCGACCGCGCGCAGCACGATGGAAGCAGCGATCCGCCGTCTCGAAGCACGTCTGCAACAGCGCCTCAAACGCGTGCTGGTGATCGAGGACGACGCGCCGATGCGCGAGAGCATCCGCGCGCTGCTGCAAAGCGAGAACACTGAGATCGTCGCGGTCGCCACGCTTGCGCAGGCGCTGGAGTATCTGGGCCGGTTCACGTTCGATTGCGTCGTGACCGATCTCGCGCTGCCCGACGGCACCGGCTACGACCTGCTCG
Organism: Paraburkholderia panacisoli; assembly: GCF_008369935.1. Classification (GTDB taxonomy): domain Bacteria; phylum Pseudomonadota; class Gammaproteobacteria; order Burkholderiales; family Burkholderiaceae; genus Paraburkholderia; species Paraburkholderia panacisoli. The sequence goes on from NZ_VTUZ01000004.1 coordinate 195,821, forward strand.
AACGGCTGGCCGCGGACACCGCGCGTGCCGCGCTGCCGGTGATCGTCTACACGGGCCGCATGCTGTCCGACGACGAAGAGCACCGCCTGCGCCGCTATTCGAAGTCGATCATCATCAAGGGCGCGAAGTCGCCCGAGCGTTTGCTCGATGAAGTCACGCTGTTCCTGCACAGCGTGGAGTCGTCGCTCGCGCCGGAACAGCAGCGCATGCTGCGCACGGTGCGCCAGCGCGACAACGCATTCGAAGGCCGCACGATCCTGCTCGCCGAGGACGACGTGCGCAATATCTTCGCGCTTTCGCACGTGCTGGAGCCGCTCGGCGCGCAACTGCAGATCGCGCGCAACGGCCGCGAGGCGCTCGAAGCGCTGGAAAACGGCCCCGAAGTGCATCTGATCCTGATGGATGTCATGATGCCCGAGATGGACGGTCTGACCGCGATGGGCGAGATCCGCCGCAATCCGCGTTTCGCGCATCTGCCGATCATCGCGCTGACCGCGAAGGCGATGGCGAACGACCGCACCCGCTGCCTCGAAGCCGGCGCCGACGACTATGTGTCCAAGCCGATCGACGTCGACAAGCTGGTCGCGCTGTGCCGTGTCTGGTTGCGGCAACGCTAGTGGGAACAGCAGTGGAAACGGCAGGAACGAGCGGGATCACGATGAGCCAATCCGGAATTGAAGCGCCCCATGAAGCGCCGCACCGCATGAGCGACTTCGACATCGAGTTGAAGCTGCTGCTGGAGGCGATCTACCTCAAGTATCAGCACGACTTCCGTCACTATGCGATGGCGTCGCTGCGGCGGCGTCTGTCGCAGGCGCTCGACGAATTCAGGCTCACCACGCTGTCGCAATTGCAGGACCGCATCATGCGCAACGGCGACGAGTTCTCGCGGCTGTTCCAGTACCTGACGGTGCAGGTCAGCGACATGTTTCGCGATCCCGCGTATTTCCTCGCGTTGCGTGAACACGTGCTGCCGCGGCTGCGCACCTATCCGTCGATCAAGGTGTGGGTGGCCGGTTGCAGCACGGGCGAGGAACTGTGGTCGCTGAAAATCCTGTTCGACGAAGAGGACCTGACCGAGCGTACGCTGTTCTACGCGACCGACATCAACCCGGATGCGCTCGCGCGCGCCGAGTCCGGCATCTATGCGCTCGAGCGCATCCAGGGATTCACGCAGAACTATCTGGCAGCCGGCGGCAAGCGTTCGCTGTCGGACTACTATCATGCTGCGTATGGCGGCGCGCGGTTCTCGGGCTCGCTCAAGGAGCGCGTGGTATTCGCCGACCACAGCCTGTCCACCGACGAAGTGTTTCTCGAGGCGCATCTGGTGTCGTGCCGCAACGTGCTGATCTATTTCGACCGCGGCTTGCAGGATCGCGCGCTGGGTCTGTTCGAAAACGCGCTGGTGCGGCGCGGTTTTCTCGGTCTGGGCAGCAAGGAAAGCCTGCGCTTTTCCCGTCATGCCGAAGCGTTCGCCGAGTTCCGCCCGGGCGAGCGCATTTATCAGAAGCGCTAGCACGCACGCTCATCATGGCACGCTCAACTGTCACGTCATCCGCCGATTCCCAGCCGGACGCCGCTGCGGCGCGCCGCTACGATCTCGTCGTGATCGGCGGCTCGGCGGGGGGCATCGAAGTGCTGAACCTGCTGCTCGGCGCGTTGCCCGAGTGCTTTGCGCCCGCCGTGATGATCGTCACGCATCTGCCGCCCGATTCGCCGAGCTACCTGGTGCATGCGTTCGCGCATCGCTGCGCGTTGCCGGTGATCGAGCCCGACGCCGGCGAGCCGATCATGCCGGGCCGCGTGCACATCGCGCCGCCGGGCTATCACATGCTGGTGGAAGTGGACCGCACCGTCGCGTTGTCGACCGACCCCGCGGTGCGCTTCTCGCGGCCCTCGATCGACGTGCTGTTCGAGTCGGCGGCCGTCGTGTACGGCGAGCGCCTGCTGGCGATCCTGCTGTCCGGCGCCAACGACGACGGCGCGCAAGGACTCGCGCAGGTGCGCGCGCTCGGCGGCACCGCGTGGGTGCAAGCGCCGGACAGCGCCGCTTCGCCGGAAATGCCGCGCGCCGCGATCGAACGCGGCGCGGCCGATTCTATTTACCATCCCGCAACCATGGCCCGGCGGCTCGCCGCATTGCCGGCCTTTCTCTGATCCGATGCCATGACGAATCCACCTGTGAACATCCTGATCGTCGACGACATCGTCCACAACATCACGGCGCTCGAAGCGCTGCTGACGCGCCCGGATGTCGCCGTGCTGGTGGCCGATTCCGGCACCGCCGCGCTCGACCTGCTGCTCAAGCACGAGGTCGCGCTGGCGATTCTCGACGTCAACATGCCGGGCATGAACGGCTTTGAACTCGCCGCGCTGATGCGCGGCAGCCCGCGCACCTCGCACGTGCCGATCATCTTTCTGACCGCGACCGCGCAGGATGCGTCGCGCACCTTTCGCGGCTATGAGGCCGGCGCGGTCGACTTCCTGTACAAGCCGTTCGATCCGCGCATTCTGCAATCGAAGGTCGATGTGTTCGTGCAGCTCGAACAGCAGAAGCGCCAGCTCGCCGCGCAGCTGGTGACCACGCGTCAGATGCTGGAAGCCAACGAGATGCTGATGGCGGTGCTGAGTCACGATCTGCGCACGCCGCTCGGCGCGGTGCTGGCGTCGGCGGAATATCTGATGCGCACGGCCGCCGACGAACAGTCGGTAACGGTGGCCGCGCGCGTGAAGAACAGTTCGCTGCGCATGGCGCGCATGGTCGATCAGCTGCTCAACCTGGCGCGTTTGCAGGGCGGGCGTCTGCCGTTGCAGCCGCGCTCGATTGAACTGGCGACGCTGTGCCGCTCGGTGATCGACGAGTTCGCGTCGCAAAAGAGCGGCCGGCGCATCGTGTTCGACAGCCGTGGCAACACGGCGGGCGCGTGGGACACGGATCTGGTCTGGCAGGCCGTGTCGAATCTGATCAGCAACGCGCTGCACCATGGCGCGCCGGGCGGCGATATCGGCGTCGAGGTGGATGGCGACGCGGTCGAATCCGTGCGCCTGAAGGTCTCCAATCACGGCACGATTCCGGCCGAGGTGTTTCCGCACCTGTTCAAGGCGTTTGGTCAGAACAACGGCGGGGCGCGCTCGCGCGAAGGCCTGGGGCTCGGCTTGCATATCGTGCAGGAGATCGCGCGGATGCATGGCGGCCAGGTCAGCGTCGAGTCCAGTGAGCCGGCCGGGACCGCGTTCACGATCGAATTGCCGAGGATGGTCACGTTGCAGCGCGGCTCGTTCACGCGCAAGTAGACGCGCGGCGCGAAACGGAGGTGGCCGCTCCTGCTGTGCTACGCTTGCCGCAACCGAATACACGCAACGCGAATCCCATCATGCGTTCCTGGCGCATCGCTCCACCGCAACGAAGCGGGCAGATCAGCACCGCGCGCGCGACCGACCTCGTCATGTCGATCTCGCATCCCGACGCCGACGCGCTCGCCGCGCACATTCTGAAGACCGTCGGCGACGCGCTGCCTGTCTCGCAGTGCACCATCTTCGCGTACGAATTCGACGCGCGGCCGCGCACCGTATCGGCCGCCGATCATCGCGGCGGCCGCTTTCTGCGCGATGTCGCCGATCGTTACGCTACGCACTTTTATGCGCTCGACGGCAACCGCGCGATCATCGGCCGCGCGCCGCGCGCGCAGGCTCGCGATGCGTTGGTGCTGCATCAGCAGCGCAGCGAAGAGATCGAAAACGAAGCCTATCGCGCGGCCTGCTACGCGCAGCCCAATGTGTCTGACCGGCTGTCGCTGCTGGTGCAACCGATGGAAAGCGTGTGGCTGTCGATCAATCTGTATCGCGACAGCGCGTACGGCGTGTTTGCGCCGGGCGAGCTGGAGCATGTCGAAAGTCTCGCGCATCTGTTCGCGCACGCGGCGAAAAGCCATTACGCGCTTAACGGGCAGCATCAGCAAGGTCCGGCCGCCGCGATGCTGGCGCGGGTTCGGCGCGCGTGCCCGGCGCTCACGCCGCGTGAGCTCGATGTGCTGCGCGGCACGCTCGCAGGCGCAAGCGCCGTTGAAATCGCCGCGCAGATGGGCGTCAAGCCCGCGAGCGTGCTCACGTATCAGAAGCGCGCCTATGCGCGGCTCGGCATCTCCAGTCAGCGGCAGTTGTTCGCGCTGTGCATGCAGCCCGAGCGGGCCTGATTCAGTCAGCCTGAAGTCATCCGGTGTATTGCGCTGGCTCTGCGCTTTTCCTGCCCGGTATGTTGCACGCGCTAGGCGCGCTTCGGCCGTGCATCGGCCTGGGTCTCACGGTCCCAATGCTTCAGCCACGGCATCAGGAAATCTGCGAAGCCATCCGCGGGCGGCGACAGCGCGCGTTCGGTCGAGCGGTACACGCAGACCTTGCGGATCGTTTCCGGATCGACGATGCGCTTCATTACCAGCCCGAACGTGCGCGCCAGCGGCGCGACGTAGGCGGGCGCGAGGGTCACGGCCAGCCCTTGTGACGCGAGCCCGAATGCAGTGGTGACGTTGTCCACCACGTTCACCGGAACGATGCGCGCTTCTGCCGGCAGATTGGCGAGCATCTGCCCGACCGCACGCTCGTGATCGCGGCCGGTGGCGATGATCGGCACGTCGCGCAAATGCTGCCACTGCACGCGGCGCCGCGCGCCCAGCGGATGCGTGGCCGCGCACCACATCACCCAGGGGCTCGCAAACGCCGGATCGCAGCGCACGCGGGTCCCGCATTGCCGGTCCGGTCCGATCGCAAGATCCACGTCGCCGCTTTCCACGCGCTCCACCAGTTGCTCGACCACGGTGTCGCAAATGCGCACGACCACCTTGGGCTTGTCGCGCGCATATTCGGCAATCGCCGCGGGCAGCGCGGTGGCGGCCAGCACCAGCGGCGCGCCCACCCGCACGATGCCGGCGGCGCGGTTGCGGATGTCGTCGGCGGATTGCGCGGCGGCGCGCACGTGGCGCAGCACCGATTCGGCCGACGACAGAAAATCCTGCCCCGCGCTCGACAGATTGACGCGCCGCGTCGTCCGGTCGAACAGGCGGAAGCCGAGTTCCGTTTCCAGTTCGGCCAGCAACTGGCTGACCGCCGACGAGGTCAGCCCGAGCCGCTCCGCCGCCGCGCCGATGCTATGCAGATCGACGATGGCGAGGAACGCTTCGAACTGGCGGATGGTGATGCGTGCAAGTGGCATCAGGCGATTCTAAAGAAAAACTTACGAATCGTGAAAAATCGATTGATTGTGCGTGACGAGCGCATGACCGACACTCGCTCGATCGACGTACATGCGGATTCCCGCTTAGACTTCCGGATTCTCCTGTCGTCCGCGGCCCGGCTTTAAGGTTTGACGCCGGCTTGCGGCCAGGCCACAGCGACGCACCATCGACGCCGCATTCGAGGACCTATCATGTTCGACCATATTCCCGCCTACCCAGGCGACCCGATTCTGAGCCTGAACGAAGACTTTCAACTGGACCCCCGGCCCAACAAGGTCAATCTGAGCATCGGCATCTATTTCGACGATGCCGGCAAGCTGCCGGTGATGGACGCCGTGCGCCGCGCCGAAACCGCGCTGCTCGGCTCGATCGGCCCGCGCTCGTATCTGCCGATGGCGGGCCTGCCGCTGTATCGCGAGATGGCGCAGGCGCTGGTGTTCGGTGAGCAGAGCGAGGCGCGCGCCGCCGGGCGGGTGGCGACGCTGCAGACCATCGGCGGCTCGGGCGCGCTGAAGGTCGGCGCCGACTTTCTGAAGCGCTATTTTCCGGCTTCGCAAATCTGGATCAGCGACCCGAGCTGGGAAAACCATCGCGTGGTGTTCGAAGGCGCGGGGCTGACCGTCAATACCTATCCGTACTACGACGAGCAGACAGGCGGCTTGCGCTTCGCCGACATGATCGAGACGATCGGCGGCTTGCCCGAACGCAGCATCGTACTGCTGCACGCATGCTGCCACAACCCGACCGGCGTCGATCTGAGCCCGGCGCAATGGGCGGAACTGGTACCGGTATTGCAGCGCCGCAAGCTGATCGCGTTCGTCGACATGGCCTACCAGGGTTTCGGAGCGGGCCTCGAAGAAGACGCCGCGTGCGTGCGTCTGCTGGCCGACGCCGGTGTGCCGTTGATCACTGCGAATTCGTTTTCGAAGAATTTCTCGCTGTACGGCGAGCGTTGCGGCGCGTTGAGCGTGGTGTGCAAAAGCGCGGAAGAGGCGGCCCGCGTGCTTGGACAGTTGATGTCGACGGTGCGCGCCAACTACAGCAATCCGCCCACTCATGGCGCGCGCCTCGTGGCCAGCGTGCTCGCCGATGCGGAGTTGCGCGCGTCGTGGGAAACCGAACTCGCCGCGATGCGCGAGCGGATTCTGGCGATGCGCGGCACGATCCACGCGGGACTCGCGGGCCGTGTCGATGAAGTGATGCGCGCGCGTTACGTTGCGCAGCGCGGCATGTTCACCTATACGGGCCTGACCGAGAGCCAGGTGGAGCGCCTGCGCAGCGACTACGCGGTGTACGTGCTGCGCTCGGGCCGCATGTGCGTGGCAGGCCTGAACGAACGCAACGCCGGCTATGTGGCGTCGTCGATTGCGGCGGTGGTGTCGGGCGCATAACGGCGATTTCCCGCACCAGCACAACGATAACCCTGGAGACCTTGATGACGACCGTTGAAATGCAACCGGCCAGCGCGCCGAAGATTCCCGTCATGCATCCGGATGAATGGCAGGCGCGCGTGCAACTGGCCGCGTGCTATCGCATCTTCGACATGCTCGGCTGGACCGAGATGATCTACAACCACATCACGTTGCGCGTGCCCGCGAGCGTAAGCGGCGGCGAGCGGCAGTTCCTGATCAATCCGTTCGGGCTGCACTATAGCGAGGTGACGGCGAGCAATCTGGTGAAGATCGATGCGCACGGGCGCGTGCTCGACAGCTCGCCGTATCCGGTGAACCCGGCCGGGTTTGTGGTTCATGCGGCGATTCACGAAGGCTTGCCCGACGCGCACTGCGTGATGCACACGCACACCACGGCGGGCGTCGCGGTGGCGTGTCTGGAAGACGGCCTGCAGCAGACCAACTTCTATAGCGCTCAGTTGCACGATCGCATCGCGTATCACGACTTCGAGGGCATCACCGTGCATGCGCAAGAAGGGCCGCGCCTCATCGAACATATCGGCGACAAGCAGGCGGTGATCTTGCGCAACCACGGCCTGCTTGCGTGGGGCCGCACGTTGCCGCAGACTTTCGCGATCCTGTGGACGCTCAATCGCGCGTGCGAAATCCAGATGGCGACGTTCGCGATGGGCCGCGCGCGGCCGGTGCCGGAAGAGGTGGCGATCCGCTGCTCGCGCGACGCGTTGCAGTTCGATCCGCGGCACGGCGCGGGGCAGGATGTGTTCGACGCGCTGGTGCGGCGGGTGGATCGGATCGACGCGAGCTACAAGGATTGACGTACGAACTAACGCAAGGATCGAAGCGATGAAAGTTGTTATCTACGGGGCAGGCGCGATCGGCGGCTGGATCGGTGTGAAGCTCGCGCAGGCCGGCCACCCGGTCGGCGTGGTGGCGCGCGGCGCGACGCTCAGCGCGTTGCGCGAGCAGGGTTTGCGTCTGATCGAAGGCGGACTCACGCATGCCGTGAAGGTCGACGCAAGCGACCAACCGGCGGACCTCGGCGCACAGGATCTCGTGGTGGTCGCCGTCAAGGGCCCGGCGATGGCGTCGGTAGCCGCGCAGATCGCGCCGCTATTGGGCCCGCAAACGATCGTGCTGACGGCGATGAACGGCGTGCCGTGGTGGTTCTGCGACGGCCTCGGCCGCGACTTCGCGGGCCAGCGTCTGAAGTCGATCGACCCCGACGGCGCGATCGCCGCCGCGATCTCGAGCGAGCGGACGGTGGGTTGCGTGGTGCATGCGAGTTGCCTCGTCGAAGCGCCGGGTGTGATCCGGCATCATCAGGGCAATGGGCTGATCGTCGGCGAGGCGACGGGGCGCGCGAGCGAGCGCGTTCAGGCGCTCACCGCCACGCTCGCCGCCGCGGGCTTCAACGCGACGATGTCCGCACAGATTCAGCGCGACGTCTGGTACAAGCTGTGGGGCAACATGACGATGAATCCGGTCAGCGCGATCACCGGCGCGACGACCGACCGGATTCTCGGCGACGAACTGGTGCGCGGCTTCGTCACGAGCATCATGCTGGAAGCCAAGGAAATCGGCGCGCGTTTCGGCATTCCGATCGACCAGGCGCCGGCGGATCGTCACGAGGTCACGCTCAAGCTGGGCGCGATGAAAACCTCGATGCTGCAGGACGTGCAGGCGGGCAAGGCGGTCGAACTCGACGCGCTGGTGGGCGCGGTGCGGGAACTGGGGCAATTGACCCACGTGCCGACGCCGTACACGGATGCGTTGCTCGGTCTTGCGCGGCTGCATGCGAGCACGTTGGGTCTGTATCCGGGGAAGTGACGCTTCACGTATGAACGAAAGGCCGCCGCGCGTTGCTCGCGCGGCGGCCTTTCTGCTTTCTGCTTTTTAAGCAGCCTCCGCCGACGCGGCCGGCAGCTTCGCCGCGTCGATCAGCGACAACGCGCGCCGCGGGTCGTCGAGCTCGGTCAGGCACAGCAGCGCGAGGCGCGCCAGATAGAGCGGCGCCTGCGCTTCGCCTTCGGCCGTGAGGGTTTTGCAGAGCGTCGTGTAGACGAGGTCGAGATCGCTATCGGTCATGATGGAGTCCTTTTGCGTTAGATCGTCAACGTTGCGGTCAAGGCGCGCTGCGCAGCCGCCGCGCTGCCGTTGCGCCAGCGCGCGAGCACGTGGCCGTCGGGGCGGATCAGATAAACGGTGCCGGGCGTCGCGTCGAGCGTGTCGTGCAGATGGCCGGTTGGGTCGATCGCATAGGCAGCAGCCGTGCACGGCGTGTCGCTCTTGACCAGCGTGACCGCATTGAACGCAATGCCTCGTTCAGCGAGGGTGCGTTGCAGTTGCTGCCACGCGTCGTCATCCTCTGCATCCGCGCCGAAACGCAGCGCAGTGAAGCAAGGTCCGAGCAGATCGGTGAGATGAATAGCGGTGCTTGCGCCGTCGTTTCCGCGTTGGAGTAGCCGGCATTCCGGCAGCACCGCACCGGGAGGCGGGCCTTTGCTGAACGCGTCGGCGTTGCTGCTCGCAGCATCGCCGGCCGCCTCGTTCAGCGGCGACCAGACGTACGCGATCGCATGCGTCTGCCTCGGATTGATCAGCGGCCGCACGGCCGCGTGCCGCTGCGCGAGACCGAGCACGGCCGTGCGCATCAGATCGAACGCGAACGACGGCGGCGCCATGAACTCGGTGCTCTTCATCCCATAGCTCAGGTTCTCGCGCGCGGCGAACACCCGCTCGTCGCTATAGCTGTCGAGCAGGCGCGGCGACGCGATGCCGTTGACCACGCAGCCGAGCTTCCAGCCGAGATTGTCCGCGTCGTCGATACCCGAATTGGCGCCGCGCACGCCGAAGATCGGCACGAGATGCGCGGCGTCGCCCGCGAACAGCACCGAGCCGTGCCGGTAGCGGTCGAGCGTCAACGCGTTGGCCTTGTAGACCGTGATCCAGATCGGCGACCACGCGCCCGTCTCGCCCATCGAGTCGAGCACGCTCTGCACTCGCGGCATCACGTTCTCGGGCTTGACGGCCGCTTCCGGGTCTTCGTCGTCGCGCAGCTGATAGTCGATGCGCCACACATTGTCCGGCTGCTTGTGCACGAGCACCGTCGAGCCGGGATTGGACGGCGGATCGAAATAGGCGAGGCGTTCGGTGGCGCGCGCGCTGTCCAGTTCGATATCGACGATCACGTAGCGGCCCTCGTAAGTGGTGCCGGTGAGCTTGAGGCCGAGTGCGTCGCGAATCGTGCTGCGCCCGCCATCGCATGCGACGACCCAGTCGGCGCGCATTTGCCACGCGGTGTCGTTGCTGTCCCCGGCGCCCCCTGTGCTCCCCGTGCTCCCCGTGCACAGCGCGAGCGTGGCGCCGCCTTCAGGCAACTGCTCGATGCCGGTCACGCGGGTTTGCCAGCGCACTTCGATCAGATCCGCGTGACGCTCGATCTGGTCGAGCAGCAACTGCTCGATCTGGTATTGCGCGATGTTGATCATCGGCGGCAGCGACTGCTCGTCGTCCTGGTGCATCGCGAAGCGGAACACTTCGGCATCACGGTAGAAGCTGCGGCCGCCGGTCCATGGCAGGCCTTTTTGCAGGAAGCCGTCGACCACGCCGAGGCGTTTGAAGATCTCCAGGCTGCGCCGCGAGATGCAGATCGCGCGGCTGCCGGTGCATACACTGTCGTCCGCTTCGATCAGCACCGAGCGCACACCCTGGCGCGCGAGCGCGAGCGCGACGGTCATGCCGACCGGTCCGCCGCCGACGATCGCCACGGGTCTGACTATCGGGTCGTGGCCGTCGACGAGCGGCGGTACCTCGCCCGCGTAGTGTCGGGGCGAAAAGGGATAGGGTTTGAAGGGTCGGCTCATGCGTGTCTCCTGGTCTTCGATGCTTGTGGATCGCCCGCCGGGGCTGGTTGGCTCTGCAAAGGCGGTGCGAATCGTCAGCGAAGTATGCAGGAGGGCGCACACGGGGCTGTCCTCATTTTGGGTACAACAACGGGTGGCTCGCCAATGCGCGCGCTAGCTGCAAACGCGCACGATGAAACGCGTGCGAAAAAAAACCGCAAGGCACTCACGCGCCCAGCGGTTTCATCTATTCGTCCGTTCAATTACCGGCGCGCAAAGACCCGTGTCACTCCGCCCCGGCCACATGCGAAGGCTGACGCAGAGGCGGCACACTCGCCGCCGCCTGGCATTCCTCGATCATCGCGCGGAAGGTCGGCGACGCGTGCGACGCGCCGGTCGCGCCCGGCTCCGTGCCGCTTTCCGGCAAGCCGCCGATGCCCACCACCAGCGTCGCGCGCGGCCGCCATTCGCGCGTGCGCCGCAGCATGTTGCGCAAATACGGCGGCGATTCCGGCGCGTCGAGCGTGACGATGCAGATGATCGGCGCGTCCTTGAAGCTCGGTTCGTCGGCGCGCGCGCTGCGATAGCCGGAGTGCGTCGCCATCATCGGCGCGAGACCCTGGCGGCCGAGCAATTGCACGGCGATCGCGGTCGTTACTTCGTCGAACGCGCCGCGCCCGGGCACGCACAGCACGGACGTCCGCTCTGTTTCGTGAGCGTCCTGCGGCTGCGTCGAAACGGAGTGGTCATGACGCTCCGACAGATCCGCCGACGCCGAGGCCAGCAGCGCACTCGCGCTCTCGGCCGGTTCGGCGCGCGACAGGCGATCCGGCAGGCCGTCCACGATTTCGAGGTTCTCGACGATATCGGCCAGCGACTCGTTGATCCGCTGCAACTGGTCCGGCATCAGCACGCCGCGCATCGCATCGTTGCGGGCGAGCTTGAGGCCTTCCAGCGCGACGTTGTCGTAGTAGTCGATCAGCGACATCTCGCGCAGCAGGCGCTCGGCCTGCACGATTGCCTCATGCGGATCGTCGGCGAGCAGCCGCTGATAGAAGTTCTGCGCGGGCGTGAGCGCGGGCTGGTCGCCAAGCAGCACGGTCAGAAAGTTCAGCCGGTCGGCGTAGCGCCCGAGCGTGACGACGCACAACGTGAGCGGCGTCGACAGCACGAGGCCGACCGGTCCCCACAGCCAGCTCCAGAAGATTGCCGCGACCACCACCGCGAGCGGCGACAGCCCCGAGCGATGGCCGTACAGGAGCGGCTCGGCAATCTGCCCGGCCACCACGTCGACGACGATGAACAGAATCAGCGTGTAGACCGCCATCGTCCATTGCGGCTGGATCGCGGCGGCGAGGAACACCGCGAGGATCGCCGCGATCCAGATGCCGATGTACGGCACGAAGCGCAGCAGCGCGGCGATCACGCCGAACAGCAGCGCGCCCGGCACGCCGATGATCGCGAGGCCGATCGCGATGACGCCGCCCGCGCTGAGGTTCACGCCCAGTTGCGCGACGAAGTAGCGGCTCAGCCGCCCGGCCGCGTCGTTGATCGCGGTGGTGGTGCGGTGCAGATCGCGCGAGCCGAACAGGCTGATCAGGCGGTCGCGCAAATCCTCGCGTTGCAGAAGAATGAAGATCGTCACCACCAGCACGATGAAGGTGGTCTCGATCGGCGCGATGGCCGGCGACAACGCACGCTGGGCGAGTTGCATCGGCGTGGGCGACGGCTCGTGCACCTCGACCGGTTGCGGCACGGCGGGCGCGTTGCGCGCGGCGCGTCCGGTCGGGCGCGGCGGATTCGGCTTGGTCGGCGCAACCCGTTGCAGCGTCGCGGCGGCACGGCTCATCAGCGAGTCGGCGCGGCCCACGGTCTTTTCCTGAACCGTTTCGATCTTCTGTTCGATCGCCACCTGATACTGCGGCAGGTCGCCCGCCAGTTGCACCAGTTGCGCGCCGATCAGCGCGCCGACCGCGAGCAGCGAAGCGAGCGCGAACAGCACGGCAATGAAGATCGACGGCAGTTGTCCCATGTGCAGCCGCCGCAGCATCTGCACGAGCGGCGCGAGCAGGAAGCTCAGCAGCACCGAGAGCGTGATCGGGATCAGCACCGCGCGGCCGAAGTACAGTCCGCACACCACCACGACACCGGTGACGACCGAGGCGAGACCATGCAGACTGGGCGTGCCTGGCGGGTACACGCGGTTCGGCGGCCCGGACGGCGGTAACGATATTTTCATGAACACACTTTCCGATTGAGAAGCGCTGTCGTTCGCTGTTGTCTTTCAGCGGCCGCGCGCGGATTCGATCGCGCCGCGCTGCGTTGTCCCCAGGCAAAGCGCTTCAGCAAGACATATGCCCGAATTGTAGGCGCTTTGACGGGCGCAGAACCAGTCGGCTAGCCCAGATGCAGTCGCAACAGCTCGAACAGTTGTGAGCTTGCATACAACACCAGGCCGATGAAGCCGCCCACAATCGTGCCGTTGATGCGGATGTATTGCAGGTCCTTGCCAATGTTCAGTTCGATCTGCCGCGACATCTCGCGCGAGTCCCAGTTCTTCACCGTATCGCTGATATGCCGTGTGAGGAATTGTGCAAAGTCCGGCGCCATGGTGCGCGCCGCGTCTTCGAGATGATCGTTCAGCGACTGGCGCAGCGCCGGATCGTTAGCGAGTTCGCGGCCCACCCATTGGCCCATCGCCACCACGCGCGCGTGCAGCGCCGAGTCGGCGCTTTGCAGATCGCGCTTGAGCCACGCGCGCAATTCGCCCCACAGGTCCTTCACGTACGCGCCGAACGCTTCGCCTTCCACCAGATAACGCTTGAGTTCTTCGCCCTGTTGCAGAAACACCGGATCGGTCTTGAGTTTGACGATCAGCTTCTGCGCGGCCTCGTCGAACTTGTGACGCAACTGATGCGTGGGGTTCTCGCTGACCTGTTCGAGCATGCGGTTCGCCGCCTTGGCGATCGCTTCGGCACCTTTGTCGCCGAGCCACGCGGACGGCAGGATCTTCTCCATCGTCGGATACTCGCTCTTCACCCAGTCGACGATGCGCCCGGCGATAAATTCGCGCGCCTGCGGTTCGCGCAACAATGCCACCACCTGGCGGATGCCGGCGTCGAGCAATTCCTGATGACGGCCGTCGCGCGTGAGCGCGTCGAGAATGGCGCCCAGCGATTGCGACAGATCGACTTTCGAGAGCACGTCACGCAGCGCGTCCTTGATGAACACCTGGATGCGCACGTCGTCGGTCAGTTCGAGAATCCCGCCGGTGAGCCTGACGACGTAGTCGCCCAGGCGCGCGGTGTTGGCCGGCTGGGTCAGCCAGCCGGTGATGCTGCGCGCGGGGTCGTGCTTCTGGATCAGGCCGACCAGCGACGGCACGTCGAGAAACTTGTCCTGCACGAACACCGCGAGGTTGTCGGCGATCTTGTGCTTGTTCTTCGGGATGATCGCGGTGTGCGACGAGACGATCGGGATCGGCACGCGGCGAAACAGGGCGGCCACCGCGAACCAGTCGGCGAGCGCGCCGACCATCGCAGCCTCGGCGATCGCCTTGATGCCGTCCACCCAGATGCCGCGCGGCATGAAAGCGGTGATGACGAAAACGCAGGCGGCCGCGAGCAACAGCAGCAAGGGCGTGCGCTTGGCCTTTTTCAGTTCGAGTGTCTTGTTCATCGGCGGCGGGGCAGCGGGTCCGGTTCGATTGATTGACGGGGCGCTCGGCGCGCGCGTTCGCGCAACCGCGAGTGTAGCGCCGCTGATCGTGCCGCGCGCCCGCTGCGCGGCGCACGCTTTGCCGCGCCCGCGCGGTAACATCTGAGGTTAGACTGCGAAGCCGCGCGCGGATGGCAACTGAAGATATGAACGCAATGGAGGCAGGGTGATCAGGTTTCTGCACACAGCGGACTGGCAGATAGGCACGCAATTCGGCCAGTTCGAGCCGGATGAGGCGGCGCATCTCGCGCAAGCGCGCCTCGACACCGTGCGCCGCATCGCCGACGAAGCGGCCGCGCGCAAGGTCGACGCGGTGCTGGTCGCGGGCGACGTGTTCGATTTGCAGACCGTGTCGGACACGGTGATCCGGCGTCTATTCGGCGCGTTGCAGGGCTTCTCCGGCCCGTGGATCATGCTGCCGGGCAATCACGACGCCGCGCTCGTCGAGAGCGTATGGACGCGCGCGCAGCGGCTGAACTGCATCGCGCCGAACGTGCGGGTCGTGCTCGAACCCGGCGTGGTGCTGCTCGACGCGAGCCGCGCTGCGCTGCTGTGCGCGCCGCTCACGCAGCGCATCACTTACGACGACACGACCAGCTTCTTCGATAGCGCTGAAACCCCGCCGGGCTATCACCGCATCGGGCTCGCGCATGGCAGCGTGAGCGGGATTCTGCAGGAAGGCATCGACTCGTCGAATCCGATCGCGCCGACCCGTGCGGCCAGCGCGCGTCTGGACTATCTCGCGCTCGGCGACTGGCACGGTCATCTGCGCGTCGACGAACGCACCTGGTACGCCGGCACGCACGAGCAGGACCGTTTCCGCGCGAACGAGCCGGGCTTCGTGCTCGACGTCACGCTCAATGAGCCGGGCGCCTCGCCGCAGGTCGAAGCGGTGCGGGTTGGTCAATATCGATGGCATCGCTGGGACGAAACGATCTCGGTGCCGACCGATGTGCCTGCGCTCCAGGCACGGCTTAGCGCATTGGGCAATCAGGACGTGCTGCGCGTGAGCGTGAACGGCGCGGCCGCGCTTGCCGACGCCGAAGCGCTGCACGTCGCGCTCGAGGAAGCCCGCGCGCGCGTGCGGGCGCTGCGCGTCGATCTGAGCGGCCTGCAGGTGCTGCCCACCGCCGACGACCTCGCCGAACTCGGCGCGCAAAGCGGCTACCTCGCGAAAGTGGTGGAGCGGCTGCGCGGCTTGCAGGAAGACCCGCAAGCCGATCCGCAGCAGGTCAAGCGCGCGGCCGAGGCACTGTTGCTGCTGGCGCGTTTTCAACGTGAATTGCCGCGCGAAGCGAGGTCCGCATGAAGCTGCAAAGTATCGCGATCCAGGAGTTCAAGCAGTTCGGCGCGCGGCTCGTCATCGACGATCTGCAACCCGGTCTCAACCTGTTCACCGGCCCGAACGAAGCGGGCAAAAGCACCGTCGCTGAAGCCGTGCGCGCGGTGTTTCTCGAACGCTACAAGGCCTCGCATCTGAAAGATCTGCTGCCTTGGGGCAAGGCGAGCGGGCAGCCGTCGGTCGAGGTGAGCTTCGAGCTGGACGGGGTCCAGTGCCGGCTGTCGAAGCAATTCGTCACGCGCCAGCGCTGCGAACTGCGGATCGGCCAGGCCGTCTTCGGCGAGGATGAAGCCGAGGACAAGCTCGCCGCGCTGCTCGGTTTTTCGCGTGCCGCGCGCGGGCCGCTGAAGGCGGAGAACGCCGGCGTGCCGGGGCTCCTGTGGGTCCAGCAAGGCGGCACGCACGAGTTGCGCGATTCGACGGGGCACGCGGCGCATTATCTGCGCGATGCGCTGTCGCAACTGTCGGGCGGCAGCGAGTCGGCGGGTGAGGATGCGTTGCTCGCCGCTGTGCAGCGCGAGTTGCGGCAGCTGCTGACGGCGCGCACGCAGAAGTCCACCGGGCCGCTGGCCGAAGCCGAAACGGCGCTGGCCGCGTCGATTGCCGAACGCGACGAACTGCAACAGCAGCGTCATCAGTTCGAGGAGAACATCGCACGCCTCGCGTCGCAGCAGGAAGCGTTCGACGACACCCAGCGCAAACGTCCGTGGGAGCTTCACGAACAGAAGGCCGTGCTCGCGCAGCAGCGCGCCGATGCCGCCGCGGAACTCGAACGCAGTCTGCATGGACTAGCGCAATCGCTGCAAGTGAGTGAAGCCGAACTGGCGTTGTCGCTGCAACAGGAGCAGGGCGCCGCCGAACTCGAAGCGGCCGTTGCGCGCGAACGCCAGCAACTCGATGCCGCGCGGGCCAACGTGTCGGCGGCGCAGACCGATCATGCGCAAGCGGCGACCGGCGTCGCCCAATTCGAGCAGGCATCCGTCGATGCGAACCGCGCGCTCGAGCTGGCGAACGCCGCTGTGACTGCCGCCGACTTGCGCAGCCAGATCGGCTTCTATCGCACCGAGAGCGAGCGGCTCGACGCGGCGATCGCCGCCGCGGGCAAAGCGAACGACGCGGTGCTCGAAGCCGCCCGCGAGGCGGCGGCCGTCGAGATCGACGAAGCGAAGCTCAAGCGCCTCACCGCGCTCGATGGCGAGCTGACCGTGTTGCGCGCCCGCACCGAAGCGGCGATGACGCGCATCGAGTACCGGCTGAACGGCGCGCTGACGGTCGACGGTGCGCAGATCACCGGGGAAGGCCTGCTGCGCGTCGACGACGAGAAGCTGATCGGTCTCGGTGAACTCGGCGAATTGCGCGTGATTCCCGGCGTCTCCGATTTGTCCGGGCAATTATCCGAACTCGCGTCGCTCGAAGCCGCGCACGCGCAGTTGTTGCAGGCGTTGGGTGTCGCGTCGCTCGGTGACGCGCAGGCGCGGCACGAAAAGTGGAAGACGCTGATCGCGCAGCAGAAAAGCCAGGCGAAGATTCTCGACGTGCACGCGCCGCAAGGCATCGACGCGCTGCGGGCCGCGCTGGCTTCGGCGGCGGCGCGCTTGCAGGCGTCGAACGAACGGCTGGCCGGCCTGCCCGATGTGTCCGCCGCGCAACCGCTCGACGAAGCGCGCCGCAATGCGGACATCGCGCGCGATGCGTTGGAGGCCGCGAGAAAAGTGCTCGGGCAAGCAGCGGAAAAGAGATCGACCGGCATCGCGACCGCCGAATCGCTCGCCGCGCAGTTGCAGCGCAAGGAAGCGCAGTTGAACGACGAAACTTATCGCCGCAACCGCACGCAGTGGCAGACGAAAATCGTCGAGCAGCGCGTGCAGGTCGACGCGCTGAGGAAGCAGCGCGAAGCGCGCGAACGCGAACTGGACGCGGCACGTCTCGACGATCCGGCGGCGGAGGCGAAGCGCTATCGCGCGTCGGCGGAACTCGCGCGCAACGAGCAGCACGAGCGGCAGGTGCGGATCGCGCAATTGCGCAGCCAGTTGGAGACGGTCGGCGCGTCCGGGCTCGGCGAGCGGCTCGCGGCGCTCGAAGCGCGGGTCGAGCAGGCCACGCGCCGCAAGGACGAACTGAGCTTGCGGGCGAGCGCGTTGAGTCTGCTCGACGAGGTGCTGGTCGACGAACGCGACGCGGCGCTCGCGCAACTGCGCGCGCCGTTGACCGAGCGGCTTGGCCACTATCTGAAGCGGATTTTCCCGCAGTCGACGCTCGCGCTCGGCGACGATCTGAGTCCCGCGACGCTGGATCGCCATGGCCGCGCGGATACGCTCGATGCGCTGAGCTTCGGCACGCGCGAACAGCTCGGCATTCTGACGCGGCTCGCGTATGCGGACCTGCTGCAGGCGTCGGGTAGGCCGACCCTGCTGATGCTCGACGACGCGGCGGTGCATACCGATGCCGCGCGGCGCGACGCGCTCAAGCGCGCGCTGATCGACGCGGCGACGCGCCACCAGATTCTGGTGTTCACTTGCCATCCGGAGTTGTGGGACGACCTCGGGGTGAGGCAGCGGGCGCTCGAGGACCTGAGGGTGGCGGCGTAGCGCCCGCGTGGCGCTTTTAGTGGCGAAGGGCCGGTGCGTGCCGGCTCACTCGTACCAGCGCGGCGTGTACACCCACTCGGCGCCGTCGATACCGCTCGTGAATTTGCGCGTGGTCGACGAGCCGACGATCACCATCGTGCGCATATCCACGTCGGACGAACGCAACTCGCCTAGCGTGAGCGTGCGCAGCGTGCCGCCGGGCCGGCCGATGTCGTGCCCCAGCACGACCTGGGTCGTGTCCGCGCGATAGGCCCGCACGATGTCCAGCGCTTTGTCGAGTTGCCACGGACGCGCGCGCGAAATCGGGTTGTAGAACGCCATGACCAGATCGGCTTCGGCCGCGTGCCGCAGACGCTTTTCGATGATGGTCCACGGCTTCAGGTTGTCCGACAGCGACAGCATGCAGAAGTCGTGGCCGAGCGGCGCGCCGGCTTGGGCAGCGGTCGCGAGCGCCGCCGACACGCCCGGCACGATCGACAGTTCGACGGCGGCCCACGCTGGGTCTTGCGACGCTTCGAGTGCTTCGAGCACGGCGGCGGCCATCGCGAACACGCCCGGATCGCCCGATGACACCATCACCACCGACCGTCCTTCGCTCGCCAGTTCGAACGCGTGCCGCGCGCGTTGCATTTCCTCGCGATTGTCGGTGCCGTGCACGCGTTGGCCGGTGCGCAGCGGGCCGGCCATTTTCACGTAGGTGTCGTAGCCGAGGATATCGCTGGCCTCGTCGAGCGCTCTGCGCGCGGCGGGCACCATCAGGTCCGCGCTGCCAGGGCCCAGGCCGATCACCGTAAGACGGCCGCGCGCGCGGCCGATCGTGGCGGGGTCGATTGCGAGCGGCGCCAAGGCCAGCGTGACGCCTGTGTCTTTGTCGTTGGGCAGTATTTCGTATGGGATGCGCAGCGCGGCATGCAGCAGGTTGGCCGGTGGTTCTCCATCTTCGGGACGGGGTTGCGCGAAGCGCAGCGGCACGTTGAAGCTCGCGGCGGCTTCGGCAAGCGCCGGGTCGGCCATGCAGTCGGACGAAGCGAGCAGTGCCGCGAGCGAAAGCGGCGCGAGACCGTGTGCATCCAGCGCGTCACGCACGCATGCGACGATCTCCGCACCCGCACCCGCACCCGCACCCGCACCCGCACCCGCACCCGCACCGATCACCGCCGCCACCACGCTGCGCGGATGAATCACCAACTCATCCTCACGCCCGTTCCACGCGCGCGGCGTCACGCGAATCGCGAGCCGCGCCGACGCGGCGCGCGGCAACTGCGCGTCGTCGAGCCACGGCGCGGCTCCTTCGATGCGCGTGCTTTCCCCCGCCAGCAGATCCGACACGAAGCGCTTGCCTTGTCCGATATCGGCAAGCGCGTACCCATCGGGCGGATTGAGCACGCAGGTGCCGAAGCGCAGTTCGCCGCTCGTCGTGATCGCGGGCGGCACCGCCAACGCGGCGGCGATCTCGCGCGCCATCACGTTGACACCCGCCAGCCCGCCGAGCAACGGCACGACCGCGCTGCCGTCCTCGGCGACGGCCAGCACCGGCGGCTCGACGCCCTTGTTCGACAACAACGGCGCAACGCAACGAATCACGATGCCGGCCGCGCACAACGCGACGATCGGCGTGCCGCGCGCGTACAGCTCGCACAGATGCGCGCCGAGTTCGGTGAACGGCACGTCGGCGTCGACTCGTCCTTGCAACGCATGCACCTGGCAATTCGCGCCTGCGTCCCGCTCGACGTACAGCGCCTGAATGCGCCGCGCGGTCGCCAACGCTCCCGCGCCGAGAATCACGATCGCGGGCGCCATCATCCTTGCCATTTTTCCCCCGGCACGACGAGCAGCGAAAAATACGGCGACGCCATCGGATCAACCTCGGCGAGCGGCACGATACGCTGATTGCCCATCGTCGCGCGTTCGACGTAGAGCGCGCGCTGCGCGAGGCCGAGTTCGCCGAGCACGCGCCGCACCTTGTCGAAATTGCGGCCGAGCTTCATCACGACGGCGGCATCGGCATCGGCGAGACGGCGGCGCAATTCGTCTTCGGGCAGCACGCCCGAGAGCACCGAGAGACTCTGGTTGCGATACACGAGCGGCGCGCCGAGCACCGCCGCGCCGCCGAGCATCGAGCATACGCCGGGCACCACCTCGCTTTCGTAGCGTGGCGCGAGCCGGTCGTGCAGGTACATGTACGAGCCGTAGAAGAACGGATCGCCTTCGCAGATCACGGCGACATCGCGTCCCGCATCGAGATGGCCGGCGACGATCTCGGCGGCGGTGTCGTAGAAGTCGGCAATGATCGCCTCATACGAGAGCGGCGGTTCGAGCGCTTCGGTCGTGACCGGATAGACCAGCGGCAGATGCTGCTGGGCATCGTGCAAATGCGCTTCGATGATGCTGAACGCGTTGCCTTTCTTTCCCTTCGCGACGAAGTACGCGACCACCGGCGCCGCCTTCAACAGCCGCAGCGCCTTCAGCGTGATGAGTTCCGGGTCGCCGGGGCCGACGCCAAGTCCGAACAGCCGTCCTTGCACGCTCATTTATTCGACCTCCGTCGCCAGTGCGTTGACGGCGGCGGCGGCCATCGCGCTGCCGCCGCGCCTGCCGTGCACCACCACATAGGGCACGCCGCGGCTGTCCGCGGCGAGCATCGCTTTCGATTCCGCGGCGCCGACGAAGCCCACCGGAAAGCCGAGGATCAACGCGGGCTTCGGCGCGCCGGCGTCGAGCATGTCGAGCAGATGAAACAGCGCGGTCGGCGCATTGCCGATCACGACGACGCTGCCCGCCAGATGCGGACGCCACAATTCGAGAGCGGCGGCCGAGCGCGTGTTGCCCAGCTCGCGCGCGAGCGCCGGCACGTCAGGATGCGTGAGCGTGCAGATCACTTCGTTGTGCGCAGGCAGCCGCGCGCGCGTGATGCCTTGCGCGACCATGCCGGCGTCGCACAGAATCGGCGCGCCTCGCGCGAGCGCATTGCGGCCCGCATTGCCCGCGTGCGCGGAAAACTGCAGCGCGTCGACCACGTCGACCATGCCGCACGCGTGGATCACGCGCACCGCGAGTTTTTCGAGGTCGGCGGGGATGCGCGAGAGGTCGGCCTCCGCGCGGATCGTCGCGAACGATTGGCGATAGATCTCCTGACCGTCGCGTATGTAGTCAAGCATCTGTGTCACTCCGGGACAGGTGGTCGAGCATGTCGGCGGCCTGCGCGATCGTCAGTTGGTGCGCGACGCACTGGCCGAAACCGGGCCGGCCGTCGCGTCGATAAAGGTCGTAGCGGCCGGGCGCCGCGGCCAGCAGCGTGTACGGCGCGCAATGCGCGGCGGCGCAGGAGCGCGCGCAGCCGCTCAGATGCACGTCGACGTTGGCGGGCAGCAGCGCGGCGAGTTGCAGCGCGTCGGCTTTGGTGTCGGCGAGACTCTTTGCGCAGCCGCTCGAACCGGCGCACGCGATCAGCCGCGCGATGGGATGCGCGGGATCGCAGGCGAGGCCGAGCGCGTTCAGTCCGGCCAGCGCGGCAGGCAGCGCGTGCGTCGGGATGTCGGGCAGCAGCACGCTTTGCCAGGGCGTGGCGCGCAGCGTGCCGTTGCCGTGTTGTTGCGCGAGGGCGGCAAGGCCTTGCAGCATCGCGGCGTCGAGACGGCCGAGCGGCGGCTGGCCGCCCGCGTGCCACGTTCCTGACACGCGTTGAGCGTGCGCGCCTAGACGAAGTGCGGGATCGGCTGGGGTGCTGCGGCGCCATTCAGCGAACGTTGCGTCGCGTGACAGCGGGAACTCCACGTAGCGTTGGGCGTGCTGCAACAGCGCGTCGACGTCATGCATGGCGAGCAGGTGACGCATGCGGGTGGTGTCGGCGGGTGCGAGGTCGAGGAACGTATGCAGCAGTGCGCGCACGAGAGCGGCAACTTGCGAAGGCAGTATGGCGGCTAATGCGCCTGTGGCGTCGACGCGGGATTGGTGGGTTGCGTTTTGTACGCCGGTGACCGCATGGGTAGACGAGGGCGCATTGGCAAACTCACTCGCATTTGCTTGCCCACACACACCCGCAGGCGGACAACCCGCCAACCCAAACACGAATCGCACGCCATCGTGACTTTCCGTTGCCGCGAACCAGACATCGTGCGGATGATCGATGCTCGCAAGACGCTCGCCGCCATCGAGCAGCAGCGCAAATTTCGGCGACAGCGCAGCGAAACGCGATTCGCCTTGCAGCAGCGTGAGCAGTCCGGCGCATAACGGTGTCGTATCGATCAGCGCGAACGGGTCGCGTCCGGCAGCGGGGCTGATCATCACGTTGCGCACGTCGTCCGCTGCGCTCACTGCGGCGGTGCTCGAAGAGTCCGCTGCGTCCGTGGTTCGCCGAGGCGTCGGGCCAAGCCCTGCATCGACCAGCTCCGCGATCAACGCCGCTTCGTGCCCGCTGCGCACGCCGCGCACTTGCAGGTTCGCGCGATTGGTCAGCTCGATCACCCCGGCCGCGTGCCGTGCGCTCGCATCGGCGACGACGCGCGCCTGGTCCGCGCTCAGTTCGCCGCCCGGCAGTTTGATCCGGCAGATCCCGCCGTCGCGCGCGGCGACGATGCGCAGCAGCCCCGGACAAGCCGAGGGCCGCGGTGTGGCAGCCGCGTGAGGCACAACAGTGGAGGGCGAAGCTTGAGTCAAGACGGACACCGGGTTTAGCGTCGCGCGACGGCCCGAGCAAGCCGCAAGGCGGATTGCTGCGGCATCGGTACACCGCGCCCGATGTTGGCTGGCACGAAGAATCTCGCCGGCAGGTCTAGTGGCTGGCAGATCATCGTCCGCTGCGGCCTTTCCGGTCGAACCAGTGGCGCGCAGCGCAGGCGGACTCGCTGCATATAGTTGCGGGGTAGTTCCAAGGGTTCATTGCAGGCGATGTCAAAGCCCGCGTCAGGCTCGCCTTGCGGCGTTTTTCGATGCCGGAAATACGGCCTTAAAACGCGTTTGGGGCAATCGGTGGGCAATCGGCCGCCCATTATAGCGCGACCCGGTATGTTCCCAGTCCCTGCACATGCCTTATTCAAGGCCCAACGCCCCTGCGGTCCGGCCATCCTGCACCACTCGCTCGATCGCACACTGCGATGCGCAGTCTGACCTATGGATTGGGGGACACGGTTGTTTCTGACCAGTCCGATTCCAGACAGAACACCCCGCGCATATCCTCTCGTGGAACATTTTTGAGGTCCCTACGGAGATTGCCATGAGCCCCTTTTCCCTGATTGAAGTCACGCATCTGCACAGCCGCGCAGGCATTATGCGCAACAGCCATTTCCGCCTGAATCCGTTGCGTCTGTTTTCCTCACTGCGAAAGCTGTTCGCTTCACGGCGCCCGGTCTGCGATTGCCGCTAATAGGGCGGGCCACGATATGAGTCCCTTTTACGCGGTCGCCTTGCTCGCGATATTGATGATCTGGTTCGGCGTCGTCGTGTGGCGCGGCCGGAGCGGGTATCAGTTCGACCGCGGCGGTTTCTCAACTTTCCCGGCTTCGCCTGCCGCGACGCTTCCGGGCCCGTCCGGCAGCGTCAAACCGAATGCGCCTCGATGCAGGGCGGCGCACCTTCGGGCAACGGCAGTTCGCCCCGGTCCATCGCTTCCCATAGCCACATGCCATAGAACGGCGACGCGAAGTTAAGACAGAACTCGTCGCGCCGCCGCATCAGTGTTTTCCATGCTGCGCGCCGAGGTCGCCGGTCTTGGCGAGCGCCTTACGATCGTCGAGCAGCGTTCCAGCAGGTAGTCGCCGAATGTCGGCATGTCCGCGACGCGTCGGAACTCTTCACGCTTCATCTTGCGTTTGGCCTGGTCGAGCAACGTGTCGCCCCTGTGACCCGGCAGCGCCGACTCGCGCCGTGCCTTTTGCGCAGGTTTCGTTCGCTACTCCAAAGCACTCCCCGTTACCCTGCGCAACACCCGGAATGACAGTTGCGAGGGCACCCGCAGTTGCACCGTGTTGCCTCTTCGGCCCCGAAGGGCACTGGCGGCTGTATCATGCCTTTTTTCAAACCGCGCAACGAGGCTGGACGCTTTGACCAGCGTGGCCTGGCGCACTAGTTGAACACACAGAATGAGGATGGTTGCATGCCGGCGTGGCTGACCGTGGTGGGCATTGGCGATGACGGCTTCGCCGGTTTGGGACGGCCCGCGCGGCGTGCTTTGCTGACGGCGTCGGTGGTGTACGGCGGCGAGCGTCATCTGGCGATGCTGCCCGCGCGGCTCGCGGCCCGCCGCGCCACGTGGCCGCGTCCGTTCGATCTCGCGCCTCTGCTGGCCGAGCGCGGTGGCGCCGTATGCGTGCTGGCAAGCGGCGATCCGATGCTGTTCGGCGTCGGCGCGACGTTGGCGCGGCAGTTGCCGGCCGGTGAATTGCGGGTGCTGCCCGCGCCGTCGTCGTTGTCGCTGGCGGCCGCGCGGCTTGGCTGGCCGTTGCAGGAGGTCGCGACGGTGTCGCTGGTGGGCCGGCCGTTGGCATCGCTGAACGCGCGTTTGCATGAAGGCGCGCGCGTGTTCGTGCTGAGCGCTGACGGGCGCACGCCCGCGGCGCTCGCCGAACAGTTGAGCGCGCGCGGCTTCGGCGCGACCCGCATGAGCGTGCTCGAACACCTGGGCGGCGAACTGGAGCGCCGCCTCGACGGCCGCGCGGATCAATGGTCCGCGAGCGATGTCGCCGCGTTGAATCTGATCGCGCTCGAATGCCGCGCGAGCGCCAACGCGCCGCGTCTGCCGCTCACCTGCGGCTTGCCCGACGATGCGTTTCGCCACGACGGCCAGTTGACCAAACGCGACGTGCGCGCGATCACGCTCGCGCGCCTCGCGCCGACGCCCGGCGAATTGTTGTGGGACGTGGGCGCGGGCTGCGGCTCGATTGGCATCGAATGGATGCGCGCGCATCCGGCTTGCCGCGCGATCGCGATCGAGGCTCATGAGGAGCGGCAGCGCTTCATCGAACACAATCGCGACGCGTTGGGCGTGCCGGGACTGCAACTCGTTGCCGGCCGCGCGCCCGACGCGCTGCAGGGACTGTCTGCGCCGGATGCGGTGTTCATCGGCGGTGGCGTGACGGCGCCGGGCGTGCTCGACGCGTGCTGGGCGCGTCTGCGTGACGGCGGCCGGCTGGTGGCGAACGCGGTCACGTTGCAGGGCGAGGCCGCGCTCGCCGCGTGGCGCGAGCGGCACGGCGGCACGCTGACGCGGATCGCGCTTGCGCACGCGCAACCGCTCGGCGGTTTCGATACCTGGCGCCAGGCGTTGCCGATCACGATGCTGGAAGCGACGAAGGGGGCGGGCGGCGGTGCCCCCGGCCAGGCGTAATGCGCGAAGAATCACCCGAACAACCCGCGCCGCTGCGTAGCGGCTACACGACCGGCAGTTGCGCGACCGCGACCTCGCTCGCGGCGGCGCGTCTGCTGCTGGCAGGGGTGGTCAGCGAGGTCGCGGAGATCGTGCTGCCGAAGGGCCGGCTGGTGCCGATGCCGCTCGTGTTCTGCCGCCTCATCGACGACGGCGCCGAAGCGGGCACCATCAAGGATGCCGGCGACGACCCCGACGTGACGCACGGCGCGCTCGTATTCGCCCGCGTGCGTCTGCTACCCGAGCCGGGCGTGACGTTTCGCGCCGGACCAGGCGTCGGCACGGTGACGCGTGCGGGCTTGACGCTGCCGGTCGGCGAGCCGGCAATCAACCCTGTGCCGCGCAAAATGATCACCGAGCATCTGACCGACCTCGCGGCGGAGCACGCATATCGCGGCGGCTTCGAGGTGACGATCGGCGTCGAGGGCGGCGAGCAGCTCGCGCTGAAAACGATGAACCCGCGCCTGGGCATTCTCGGCGGTCTGTCGATCCTCGGCACCACCGGCATCGTGCGGCCGTTCTCGTGCTCGGCGTATATCGCGTCGATCCATCAAGGCATCGACGTCGCGCGCGCGAACGGTTACACGCATCTGGCCGCATGCACCGGCAACGCGAGCGAAGACGCAATGCGCGCGCGTTATGCTCTGCCGGATATCGCGCTGATCGAGATGGGCGACTTCGTCGGCGCGGTGCTCAAGCATATGAAGCGCGCGCCCGTCGAACGGTTGAGCCTATGCGGCGGCTTCGGCAAACTGAGCAAGCTGGCAGCGGGCCATCTCGATCTGCATAGCCGTAATTCGAGCATCGATCTGGAACGGCTCGCGCAATGGGCCGCCGAATACGGCGCCGACGCCGCATTGCAGGCCGCGATTCGCGCGGCCAACACGAGTCAGCAGGCCGTTGCGCTGGCGCTCGCGCAGCAGGTGCCGCTCGGCGATATCGTCTGCCGGCACGCGCTGGCGGTGGCGCGCGGGATCGTGCCGCCGCAGGTCAACGTGGAAACGTTCGCGATCGACCGTCAGGGCAATCTGATCGGAGCGGCGCAATGACGCGGGTTCTGTTGCTCGGCGGCACCGGCGACGCATTGAACATCGCGCGCCAGCTCGGTCCCGCGCACGTGTACAGTCTCGCGGGCCTCGGCAAGGTGCCGGTTGATCTGCCGTGCGCGGTGCGCGTGGGCGGCTTCGGCGGCGCCGAGGGCATGGCGCGCTACATCGAAAGCGAAGGGATCGGCCTCGTGATCGACGCGACGCATCCGTACGCCGCGCGGATCAGCGCGAACGCGTTTGAGGCGTGCCGCGCGGCGCGCGTGCCGTGCTGGGCGCTGCGCCGTCCCGGCTGGCAGCCGCAAGCCGGCGACGACTGGCGCACGGTCGGCGACTGGAATGAACTGACGGCGGCGCTCGCGCCGTTCCGGCGGCCGCTTTTCACGCTCGGCCGCGAACCGCTCGCGCATCTCGACGACATTCCGCCGCGGCAATTCTGGACGGTGCGCTGTCTCGATCCGCGGCCGGATCACGCGCGGGCCCGCGTCCTCGCGGCGCGCGGCCCGTTCACGCTCGAAGGCGAACGCGCGTTGTTCGCGCTGCAAGCGTTCGACGTGGTGGTCAGCAAAAACAGCGGCGGCGGCGCGACCGAAGCGAAGCTCGAAGTCGCGCGTGAACGCGGCTTGCCGGTCATCTTGTTGCGCCGTCCGTCGTTGCCGGCGGTCGAGCGCGAATTCGAACGCGTAGCCGATCTGCTGGACGCGTTGCGGGCTCATCAGATCGAACTTCGAGCGGAGCCGCACGCGCCCGATATCGCGGCCAAATGAATCATTGGAGTACTGAATGACGGTGTTTTTTATCGGCGCGGGTCCAGGCGACCCGGAATTGATCACGGTGAAAGGGCAGCGCCTCGTGCGCAGTTGCCCGGTGATTCTGTACGCGGGGTCGCTCGTGCCGGCCGCGGTGCTCGAAGGTCACAGCGCGGAGCAGGTCGTCAATACCGCCGAACTCGACCTCGATCAGATCGTCGCGTTGCTTAAGGCCGCACATGACAAAGGCCAGCACGTGGCGCGCGTGCATTCCGGCGACCCATCGCTGTACGGCGCGATCGGCGAACAGATCCGCCGCTTGCGTGAGTTGCGCATGCCCTACGAGATCGTGCCTGGCGTGACCGCCACGGCCGCGTGCGCGGCGGCGCTCGGTTGCGAACTGACGCTGCCCGGCGTGTCGCAGACGCTGATCCTCACGCGCTACGCGAGCAAAACGACGATGCCCGAAGGCGAACAGCTCGCCGACCTCGCACGGCATCGCGCGACGATGGCGATCCACCTCGGCGTGCGGCATCTCGCACGCATCGTCGATGAATTGCGGCCGCATTACGGTGGCGCGTGTCCGATCGCGGTGATTTATCGCGCGAGCTGGCCGGATGAGGAGAAGATCACCGGCACGCTCGACGATATCGTGGGCAAAGTGCAATCGAGCGCGATCGAGCGCACCGCGCTGATTCTGGTCGGCGAGGTGCTGGCCGCCGAAGGTTTCGCAGAGTCTACGCTGTACGCGAAGGGCGGTTGATGGACGTCGCGGCGGCAATCGAACTAGCTAGCCAATTCAGGCTGCCGCGCTGCCAGTTTCACGCGCAAAGCCTGCGCCGCCCGAACCATGTTCGTCAACGCCGCTTCCGTCTCGGGCCAGCCGCGCGTCTTCAGCCCGCAATCCGGATTGACCCACAGGCGCTCGGCCGGAATCACTTCGCACGCGCGTTCCAGCAGCCGCTGCATCGCTTCGGCGCTCGGCACGCGCGGCGAGTGAATGTCGTAGACGCCGGGGCCGATCTCGTTCGGATACGCGAAAGCGCCGAAGCCGTCGAGCAGTTCCATCGCTGAACGCGAGGTCTCGATGGTGATCACGTCGGCGTCCATCGCCGCGATCGACGGCAGAATGTCGTTGAATTCCGAATAGCACATGTGCGTGTGAATCTGCGTGCGATCACCGACGCCCGCCGCCGAAATCCGGAACACGCGCGTCGCCCATTCCAGGTACGCGGCCCAATCGTCCTTGCGCAACGGCAGGCCTTCACGGAACGCCGGTTCGTCGATCTGGATGATGCGGATACCCGCCTTTTCCAGATCGACCACCTCGTCGCGGATCGCGAGCGCGAGTTGTAGCGCGGTGGTCGCGCGCGGCTGGTCGTCGCGCACAAACGACCATTGCAGCATCGTCACCGGGCCGGTCAACATGCCTTTCATCACACGCGGCGTGAGCGATTGCGCGTAGCGGGTCGTGTCGACCGTGATCGGTTCGGGACGGTACACATCGCCGTAAATGATCGGCGGCTTCACGCAGCGCGAGCCGTAGCTTTGCACCCAGCCGTTTTCCGTGAACGCGTAGCCCCACAACTGCTCGCCGAAATATTCGACCATGTCGTTGCGCTCGGCTTCGCCATGCACGAGCACGTCGAGGCCCAACGCTTCCTGCTTGCGCACGGCGAAGCCGATCTCGGTGCGCATCCGTTGCAGGTAGTCGAGCGCGCGTAATTCGCCGCGTTTGTAGGCGGCCCGTGCCTGGCGGATCGACGCTGTTTGCGGAAACGAGCCGATCGTGGTGGTGGGCAGCAAAGGCAGCTCGAGCGCTTCGCGCTGCACGCGGTTGCGTTCGCTGAATGGGCTTTGACGGTCGGCCATCGCGTCGGTCACGGCGGCCATGCGCTTTTGCACCCATGCATTCACGACCGCGCCCGATTCACGGCGCGCCGCGAGCGCACGCCCGGCGGCAGCGAGCTTCGGTTCTGCCGCGGCGGGATCGCGCAACGCGAGCGCGAGTGTGCCGACTTCGTCGAGTTTTTCGGTGGCGAACGCGAGCCAGGATTTCAGATCGGTGTCGAGTTTCTTTTCCTGGGCGAGCGAGACCGGCACATGCAGCAACGAGCACGATGGCGCGATCCACAAACGGTCGCCCAATTCCGCATGCAAGCCCCGCAACGACTCGACGAGCTCGCCGAGATTCGCGCGCCAGATATTGCGGCCGTCGATCACGCCCGCCGATAGCACCATGTGCTCGGGCAACGCCGCGCGCCACGCGTCGAGCTGTTGCGGCGCGCGCACGAGGTCCAGATGCACGCCGGCGACCGGCAGCCGGGCGACGCGCGGCGCGTGTTCGGCGGCGGTGTCGAAATACGTGGCGAGCAGCAGCTTCACGTCCGACGTGCCGAGCACGTCATAGGCCGCGGAAAACGCTTCGAGCCACGGCGCGGGCAAGTCGACGCACAACGCGGGCTCGTCGAGCTGCACCCATTCGATACCACGCTGCTTGAGCTTTTCCAGAATGCGACAGTAGCGGATCACCAGCTTCGGCAGCAACGACAAACGGTCGAAACCGGCGACATGACTCTTCGACAGCCACAGGTAGGTGATCGGCCCGATCAGCACTGGCTTGACCGGCACATTCAGCGTGAGCGCTTCGTCGATCTCGTCGAGCAGCCACTCGACACCGCCGTCGAACGAGGTCTGCGGTCCTAGTTCTGGGACCAGATAGTGGTAGTTCGTATCGAACCACTTGGTCATTTCCATCGCCGGTTGCGCGGCGTTGCCGCGCGCGAGTTCATAGTGCTGCGCAAGCGAGAGCGCCGCCGGATCGAAGCAGAACCGCTGCGGCAACGCGCCGAGCAGCGCACTCAGCGTGAGCATCTGATCGTAGTACGCGAAGTCGCCGGCGGTGATGAAATCGAGCCCGGCGTCCTGCTGCAATCGCCAATGGCGCGCGCGTAAGTCTCGCGCGACGCCACGCAGATGGTTCTCGTCGGTTTCGCCGCGCCAGAACGACTCCTGCGCGAATTTCAGTTCTCGCTGCGCGCCGATGCGCGGAAAGCCGGGGATGTGTGTGCGGGTCATGCGAAATCCTGTTGTGCGTTGTTTGAATTGGCGCCCAGTGTGCGAGTCGCGCTATGATTCATCAAGCGACATGTTTTCACCAATGTATGAGCCGTATTCATATCCAAAAAGATTTTTCCCGCACGGAGCGATCGGATGCTTGAGCTTCGTCACCTGCGTTCGCTGATCGCGATCGCCGATTCCGGCAAGCTGGTCGCCGCAGCCGAACGCGTTCATTTGAGCCAGTCCGCGCTGTCGCATCAGATCCGCGATATCGAGGCGCACTACGAGGTGTCGCTATTCGAGCGCACCCGCCAGGGCCTGCGTTTCACCGCGGCGGGGGAGCGTCTGCTGGCGCTCGGGCGTGAGATGATCGCCGCGCTGAGCGCGGCGGAGCGCGATCTGGTGCGACTGAAAGGCGACACGCGCGGAGAATTGCGCATCGTGCTCGAATGCCATACCTGTTTCGACTGGCTGATGCCGGTGATGGACGAGTTCCGCCGACGCTGGCCCGAGGTCGAGGTCGACCTCGTCGCGGGTTTTCATGCGGACCCGCTGCGCTTGTTGAGCGACGCCAAGGCTGACGTGGTGATCGGTTCGAAGCCGGCGAAGCGGCGCGGCCTGCACATCGCGCCGCTATTCCGTTTCGAGATTCTGGTGGTGCTGGCCAACGAGCACAGGCTGCGCAACAAGCGCCGCGTGATTGCGGACGATCTGCGCGACGAGACGCTGATCACCTATCCGGTGCCCGAGGCGCGCATCGATCTGATCCGCGAAGTGCTGGAGCCTGCCGGCATCAAGCTCGAGCGGCGCACGGCCGAGCTGACCATTGCAATCATGCAGCTGGTGGCAAGCCGCAGGGGCATCGCGGCGCTGCCGAACTGGGGCGTGAAGAACTACGTCGACCACGACTACGTGCAGGCCAAGCGCGTCGGGCCGCAGGGCCTGTGGAGCGAGTTGTACGCGGTGGCCGCGAAAGGCTTCGCGAGCCGGCCTTACTTTGCTGATTTCGTCACGATCGTGCGCGATACCTGCGCGGCGCAACTGGACGGCATCGAGTTGCTGACGGCGGACGAAGCGGGCTGAGGCGCGCCGCAGCGGGCGCGCGACCACCACGCTCCCCGCACACCTCAGTGTTCGATCGTCGACAACGCCTCGACCGGCGTCTTCTTCCCAGTCCCGATGCTGATTGGCGGCACGAACCTCAGCAGCGCAACCACGAAGATCGCGATCACGAAGATCGACACGAAAGTCAGATGCAGCGACTGATGCAACACCAGCCGGATCATGTCGCTGTCGCCGAGACTCGCGGCCTGATTCTGGAGCAGCGCTTTCAACTCGTCCGACGTGACCACCGCCGCGCCCTTCGAATGACTGAGCCCGAAGTTGAGCACCGCGCCGAACAGCGTCGCGCCGAGCGTGCTGCCGAGATTGCGCGAGAAGAGATTCGACGCGGTAGCGCTGCCGCGTTCGTCCATGTTGACGATCTCCTGGATCAGCACCAGCGAACTCACGCTCGACGTGCCCATGCCGAAGCCCATGATCAGCGAGGCGAACGCGGCGAGCAGCGGCGACCCGCCGGGCGCCAGGAACAGCAGCAGCGCCGCGCCGAGCGGCACGAACGCGCTGCCGCCGAGCAGGATGCGCCGCAAGCCGAGGCGGTGGAACGACTTCGCCGCGAGCGTCGCGCCGGTCGGCCAGCCGACCATCATCATCGTCAGCGCCAGACCGGCCACCACCGGCGAACGATGCAGCACGCCCTGCACGTACATTGGCAGGAACGTGGTGGAGCCCATCAGGATCATGCCGGACAGCAACGTCGAGCCGTTGCACGCGGCAATCGGCCGGCGGCTCCATAGCGCGAACGAGATCATCGGTTCGGCCGCGCGGCGCTCCTGCAGCACGAAGAACAGCACGCACAGCAGGAACGCGCCGGCCGCGAGCGATGCTCGCGCGGTCTCGTCGTCGCCGGCATAGGTCAGCGCCATCATCAACGCGGCGATCGCCGCCATGAAGAGCGCCGCGCCGCCGAAATCGATCGACGGACGCGCGTGCCGCTCCGACTCGCGCAGGAACGCGATGAAGCCCGCGGCCGAGGCGAGGCCGATCGGCACGTTCATCCAGAAGATCCATGCCCACGACAGGTTGTGAATGATGAAGCCGCCGACCATCGGCCCGATCACCGCCGAGATCGCCCACACGCTGGCGAGATAGCCCTGCACCTTGCCGCGTTCGCGCGCCGGATAGAGATCGGCGACGATGGTCAGCGTGACTGGCTGGATCGCGCCCGCGCCGACACCCTGGATCAGGCGGAACACGATCATGGCCGGCATCGACCACGCGAAGCCGGCGAGCACCGAACCGAGCAGGAAGATCGCGATGCCGGCGAGGATCACCGGCTTGCGTCCGTACAGGTCGGCGAGCTTGCCGAACACCACCGTCATGGCGGTTTGCGTGAGCAGGAACGACGAAAAGACCCAGCTATACAGATGCAGATCGCCGAGTTGCGTGACGATCTGCGGCATGGCGGTGGAGACGATGGTGGCTTCGATGGCGACCATCGCCATGGACGCCATGACGGCGGCAATGACGGGCGCGCGCGATGATTGAGGGCTGCGGGACATGGAGGCGTTAGTATCAGGGTGTTGGGCGCGTTTGACGGCATATGAGGAGGCAGGGCCGCGACGCATCAGCGCGGCCGCACGTGGCGGCCGATGTGGAGTATGCACCTAACGGAGAATGCGCGCTCGGCGCCGTCCGCCTCGGCCGCAAGGCTCGCGGCGGCGTGGCACAGGGCTTGCGCTTTCACAGGTCTCTTTGGACACATGGAGGATCATTATGAGGATCGAATTCACCGGACGCCGTGAAGTGGTGGCTGCGGCACGCGTCGCCTTCGAGGCCAATGTGGATGGGGCGGACGTCTGGTGCAGCGTGTCGCTTGACGCGCTGAACGACCATTTCGGCAACGGCGGTCCATCGGCCCACGATCTGGTGGGCACCTTCGAGGCCAACCGCGCGCGCATTGAAAATGCTACCCGGAAGGTGCTCGAAAGAAACGGCGGACGGTCCGTGGAACTCGAGACCGGGGATTTCAACAAGGTTTAAACCGAGGCCCTGACCGGTCTCGGACATTCAGGCGGTGCGGGCCCGGCGTGTGCGCGCCGGGCCCGCAGTGTTGGATGTCCTGATGTTGCGTCAATGTTGCGTCGATGTTGCCTTTTCGCTTTCATCCGTCGTTCGGCGCGACGCATGGCTCGATGCGCTTCGACAACTACGAAGTCAACGGCAAGTACGCGGTGACGCCCGCGTTGAGTCTCGGCGCGGCATACACGTACACGAACGCGCACGTGAGCGGCACGTCGAGTTTCGGCTCCGATCCGAAATGGAATCAGGTGAATCTGCAGGCGGTCTATGCGCTGTCGCTGCGCACGGACGTCTACGCCGAGGCGATGTATCAGCATGTCAGCGGCAAGGGCTACACGGCGTTTATCAACACGGCGGGCGGTGCGTCGTCGACGGGCAATCAGGTGGTCGGCACCGTGGGTCTGCGCACGCGCTTCTGAGCATCGATCATCGAGGGGCCGTGTGCTGCCGATGTCGCTGCCGACATGGACGTTGCGCCGCGCGCGGTCCGGCGATTTCTCCAGATCCCTCAACAATCCCTTCGACGCGCGGCCATTTTTCTCCGACGAAGCGGCGCCTATATTGAGCCCAGCGGTCGCGCAGAGAAACACTCGACGCACCGCTGACCCTCAATTACTGGAGCTTGTTTTCATCATGAAGTCCTTGATCAAGGCTGTTGTTGTCGTTGCTTCGCTGGCTGCTTCGGCCACGGTTTTCGCTCAATCGAATTCCCCCATCACGCGCGAGCAGGTGCGCGCGGAACTGGTTCAGCTCGCACAGGCCGGCTACCACGTCGGCGACGGCGACCAGGCCCATTACCCCGAAGCGATTCAGGCCGTGCAAGCCCGCATTGCCGCGCAGAACAACGGCGCCAGCGCTTATGGCGGCAGCGTCGCGGGGTCGTCGCAAAGCGGCCGGCCGGCAGTGTCCGCAGCCGACTGGAACGCGATGTACAGCCGTTGATGCAAGAGCTTGCGCGCCACGAGGCGCGATGAGATGCGGGTAGGCGTGAAGCGCTTCGACGTGTCTGGTTGTGTTGCGCTTATGCGTGTTTGGCGTATTCGCGGGCGGGTTCATATGCATGCTCGCGTGTGATTCCGCGCATTAGCGCAACGCATTTAGATTCGAACCGCGCTGGAAAGGACTCTTCCAGCTTGACGCATAGATCCGCCGCGTCGACGCCGGTACAGTAGTCATGCCCGCACGGTCTCCGGTGTGCGAGCGAGAGAGTTGGCCCCGGCTGGCAACAGCCGGGGCTTTTTTTGTTGAAGCGAAGTTTCTCCCGATGGACTTGCCTGAATTCGTCGAGCGAGTCGATAAGGACACGGCACGCCAGCCGATTTGGCGCGCCGCATGGCTACGGTATAGTCACTCCCACCGACAGCGCGCATGCCCGCGTCACTCGCGCATGCGCAGCGAACGTAGTCCTCGATTGTCTGGAGAACATCGTGCAGGAAATCATCGAAGGTTTCATCCGCTTTCAAACTGAAGTTTTTCCGCAGCAGATTTCGTTGTTCAAGCGTTTGTCGACGGCGCAAAGTCCGAGCACGCTTTTCGTGACCTGCTCGGATAGCCGCGTGGTCCCCGAACTGCTCACGCAGGTGGAGCCGGGTGCGCTGTTCGTGATCCGCAACGCCGGCAACATCGTGCCTTCTTACGGCCCGGAGCCGGGCGGGGTGTCGGCCACCGTCGAGTACGCGGTGTCGGTGCTGGGCGTGCGCGATATCGTGATATGCGGCCACTCCAACTGCGGCGCGATGACGGCGATCTCGAGTTGCATGAATCTCGAGCATCTGCCGGCGGTGGCAAGCTGGCTGCGTCACGCGGATGCGGCCAAGGCGATCAACGCGTCACGCAGCTACCACTCGGACGCCGATCGCCTCGACGCGCTGGTCAAGGACAACGTGATCGCGCAACTGAGCAATATTCGCACGCATCCTTCGGTGGCCGTGGGACTCGTCAATAAAACGCTGCAACTGCATGGCTGGATCTTCAATATCGAAAGCGGCGTGATGCTGGCACTCGACGGGCGCACCGGAAAGTTTTTGCCGCTCGCGGAGAACCCGGAAATTTATGCCGTTTAACGCGACGGTGCGCGACAGCGGGCACGAATAGACCTCTTTGGCGTCGCGGGGAGCCGCCTATACTGCGAGAGCATCAGAGGGCGAGCACGCCGTTTCGCGGTGTGTCACAACGATATCGACTCTGCTCGCGAGGTGGCTATGAATATTCTGGTGGTCCTGACGTCGCACGATCAGCTCGGTGACACCGGCAAGAAGACCGGCTTCTGGCTCGAGGAGTTTGCCGCGCCTTACTACGTATTCAAGGACGCCGGCGTCGCGCTGACGCTCGCTTCGCCCAAAGGCGGCCAGCCGCCGCTGGACCCGAAGAGCGACGACGCCGACGCGCAGACCGACGCGACCCGGCGCTTCGGGAAAGACCCGCAGGCGCAAGCCGCGCTCGCGCACACGGCGCGCCTCGCGACGCTCGCGGCGGCGGACTACGACGCGCTGTTCTACCCCGGCGGCCACGGGCCGCTGTGGGACCTGGCCGACGATACGCATTCGATCGGCCTCATCGAAACCTTCCACGCGTCCGGCAAACCGGTCGGCGCGGTGTGTCACGCGCCTGCCGTGCTGCGCCATGCGAAGACGCCGGATGGGGTGCCGCTCGTGCGCGACAAGCCGGTCACGGGCTTTTCGAATTCGGAAGAGGCGGCCGTCGGTCTCACCGATGTCGTGCCGTTTCTCGTCGAAGACATGTTGAAGAAAAACGGCGGCCGCTATTCGAAGGGGCCGGACTGGCAGTCGCATGTCGTTGTCGCGGGGACGCTGATTACCGGGCAGAATCCGGCATCGTCGGAAGCGGCGGCGCGGGCGCTACTGACGAAGCTCGGCGTGAAGTGAGGTGACGCAATGCCTCGCGGTTCGAGAGGTGGAGCAGGGCGCTTTCGACGATGAACGGCTACCCCAGTTGCCGCGCGGTGGCGAGCGGCCCCGCCTCAGCAGGCGAAGCAGCGAAACGCAAGACTGACACGTGGCCCGCACGCACCGGCGAGCTTCGGAATGCCGTGTTCGTGCGTGAATTGCGACGCGTAGCTCATCACGAGACAACTGCCCGGCTCCAGTTCGACATGCATGCTGCGGCCCGCGCCGCTCTTCGGCCGGATCGACATGCGACGGCTCGCGCCGAGCGAGACGATCGCGATCGGCTGCGCGGGCACCAGTCTGTCCGTCTTGTCGCTGTGAAGCGCGACGCTGTCGTTGCCGTCGCGATACAGATTCAAGCCGACCCTGTTGAACGGCGCGCCGACGAGCGCGCGCACGGCTTCGAATGCTTCGCCCAGGGGCGCGGGCAGGTCGGCGGATTCGCGCGAGAAGGTGGCGAGCAAACGCGGAACGGCGACTTCGCGCTCGTACATCATGCGTTGCTGACTGAGCCAGCCGATGTTCCGAAGCGCCTGCTCGAACCATCGCTGCGCGAGGTCGCCCGGGATCGACTCGGGCAGGTAGCGGATGCCGCCTTCTTCATCGCGCAGAAGGGATACAGGCTCGGGAGCGAAGAGGGCTGGCTGGGAGACCATGGCTGAAGCGGCGCTCGGGCGCGCGTTTAGAACAGCGGGGCTGCTCACAGAATAATTGCGGTCCCGCCATTATACTGTGTTTTTATACAGTAAATCTGGGTGCTCCCCCCACATGAAAAAACGCGGCGCATCCAAACCAGGTGCGCCGCGTCCCTCGGCCAGCAGTCCAGAATGGACCGCCAGCCTCTTTCACTAACCCATCCCTCAGCTCGAAGTCACCAGCGAATCGGACGGCACGATCCGCAGCACCCCCGGATTATCGGCCGCCGGATTCGACCACAGCAGATGCATGCTGGCCGGTCCCGTGCCGTGCACATACTCGACCTTGATCGACGCGCGCTGCTTCGCGGCGAGCCGGACCTTGCCGCTCACGGTCGATTGCGACGCGCTCTTCTTGTCGATCACCTTCACGCCGTCGATCCACAGCCGCGCCACATTGTCGCTATCGATCGAGAATGTGTAGGTCCCGTTCTGGGTCGCCTCGATCGCGCCCGTCCAGCGCACGCCGTAGCCGGTCGCGTTGACGCCCGCGGATGCGTCAGGCGAATCGGTGCCGCGCTCGGTGTTCAGGTCGAAGTCGATCATCGGCGTGATCGAGGTCTTCACCGGCGCGCTGTTGAACGTCGGATCGTTGTAGTACCCGACCTGCAGCACCGGCAGTTTCACGTTGAAGCCACCCGTCAGCGCCTGGGTCTCCGAGGTTTGCCACGGATGGCCGTCCGGATAGATCGTCCCCTGGAACGGCGTCGCCGGTTCGACCGTGGCGGGCGCGTCCGGGACCTGGCCCCAGTGGAAGCGCGTGTTGGTGCGGCCGATCATCAGCTCCCACACGATGAAGCCCGTCGTCCCGCCGTAGTTCGCGACGATCCCCGGCATGGTTTGACCCGCCGTGCCCGTGAACCCGCGTTGCAGCGTCTCGGAGTTCAGCGCGCTGACATTGCTGCCGTTCACCGGCCCCGTGTACGGGTTGCCATACGGATGGAACGCGTAGAAGTCCGAGAAGTACGTGCCTTCGTCCTCCTGCACTTGGGGCGCGTTGATCGGCTGCGTCGCGCCCGCGTTCAGGATCGCGATGCGCGCGTCGTTCATCAGCGCCGCGCGGGTGTTCTGCAACGAGCCGTTGCCGCTGCAGCCGGGCTCGTTCATCGTCTCCCAGAAGATCACGCGCGGGTCGTTGCGATGCGGCGCGACGAAGTCGGTGATGTAGCTCGCGAGACTCGCCTTGTACGTGACGGCGGCATTGGACGCGCTCGGCTGGAAATACGCCTGTTCGACCGGCGTTCCCGGCGACTGCACCCACCGGCTGTTATGCACGCCCCAGACCGGCGCGGCCTGCGGGCCGTATTGCGGCGTCGGATTCCAGCAGTCGTCGTAGAAGATCGGCGAGACCTTGATGCCGTGCCGCGCGGCGATCTTCAGCAGGTTCTCGAACTTGCTCAGGAAGGCCACCCGATCGTTGGCCCACACGAGGTAGTGCAGGTACACGGCGATGGTGTTCATGCCGTAGGTTTGCGCGTACGTCAGCTCGCGATTGACGATCTCCGGGTCGTAGTTCTCCCAGAAGTCGATCGCGTTCACCGCGTTGGACGGCGTGTAGACCGCGCCGACCACCTTGGAGAAGTCGTAGCTCGGCGACGTCACGGTCGGATACGTATGGATCGTGATGTTGCTGAACGTCGCGCCGACGCCGAAGCGCCGCAGCCCGAAACTGCCCGACTGGAACGCGGCGGGCAGCGCGTTGGTCGCGTCGTTGACGCTGATCACGCGTTGCTGGTCGAGGTCGACGGTAATCGCGGTGCCGCTCGTCGTCACTTTCAGATGGTGCGTGCTGCCGCCGACGATCGTGCTGACCGGGTACGAGATGAAGTTCGTCCAGTTGTTGTTCTGGCGTCCCACCTGGAGCGAATGCGTGCCCGTGTCCAGCCCGATGTAGTAGCCGGTCAGGCTGTCAGGACCGCCGGCCGTCGGGTTCGTCGTGCGCACGATGAAGCCCGCATTCGCCGCGCCGCTGCCGACCGGCGCGCTGACCGTCACGTCGGCTTCGTACGAGGCGGTCGCATAGGTGCTGGCGAGCGCGACGGTTTTGTCGCCCGCGCCGGTGCCGTTGCTCGGGGGCGCGGGAATCGTGATGGTCGAATTGCTGGCACCGGGGCGCCAGCCGTCGGTCGAGCCGGGCGCGAGGTAGTTCGTGAAATCGCCGAACGACAGGGTGGTCGTGGAAACTGCTTTGGGGGCCGCGGGCGGCGTGTAGGGCGGCAGATTGAGCGTGGGATCGGCGATCACGAGCGGCGGGGTGGTCGTTTTCATTCCGAGCGGAATGGTCCTGGCGGCCTTGAATTCGCTTTGGACATTGGCCGCGTCGGCCTGTGACGCGGCCAAGGCCGCGGCAGCTGCCGACGCCGAGGAATCGACTGCGTTGACCTGCTTGTCCGCTACCGCGGACGCGTTCGGCGAACTATCGTTGCCACCACCGCAAGCGCCCAGCATGGCGAGTGTCGCCAGCACGAAGTAATTGCGCACCTTTGTCTCCTGAGGTCCCCGCTTAATCGATGGTCATAATTATTATTAAATTTGCATACGACTGAAGACCGCTGAATCGAGATGTACTGGTGAGGAAATCGATATGAATAATATTATTAGTTTGAACGACCTGTATCGGTAGATACCCGTAATTGTCGGATAAAGGCCGCCACGCTCCGTGCCGAGGCGCAACGCTCGCGCGTGTGTGCAATGCGCAATGGGTCAAATGCAGTCGAGGTACGGTTCGGCACCCGGCCAGCGGGCATAATCCGCATTCCAGCCGCGCAAGCCGTGCGAAGCGCTCGCAAGATCCTCACGAAAAAACCGGCGACGCGTTGCCTGGCGCGCTTCCAGGACTGCCCATGCCGCCTGTCACCGCTGTCCGCCATACCGCCGTGCCGCTGCGCAGCGTTGCGCTGATCCTCGCGTCGATGTTCTGTTTCGCGCTCGTCGACGCGCTGGCGAAGTCCGTGGCGCTCGCCTATCCGGCCAACGAAGTGACGTTCTTCCGCATGCTGTTCGGCCTCTTTCCGGCGCTGGCAGTGTGCCTTCGCGGCAAGCCGCTGGCCGCGCGGCTCAGGCATCTGGATGTGCGCGGGCAGACCTTGCGCGCGCTGACCTTGCTTGGCGCGTCCGGTCTGTTCTTCGCCGGTCTGCCGTATATGCCGCTCAGCGAAGCGGTGGCGATCGTGTATTCGGAGACCTTGCTGGTCATCGTGCTCGCGCCGCTGCTGCTGAAGGAAACGCTCAAGCCGCGCGATGCGCTGGCGGCAGCGGTGGGCTTTGCCGGCGTGCTGTTCGTGGTGCGCCCCGACGGCTCGCATTCGAGCTGGCTCGGTCCTGTGCTGCTGATCTCGAGCGCGTTGTTCGGCGCGCTGTCGATCATTCAGATCAAACGCATTCGCGCCACCGACGATTCGGGCACCACCGTGCTGTATTTCACGGCGATCGGCACGCTGGTCACGGGGGCTTCGCTGTTCTTTGCGTGGCGCACGCCGTCGTTCGACGCGCTTGCGGTGATGGCGCTGCTCGGCGCGTTCGCGACGGCCGGCCAGTTGCTGATGACGATGGCGTTCCGCCAGGCCGACGCCGGTGCGCTCGCGCCGTACAACTACACGAGCATCGTGTGGGCCGCGCTGTTCGGCTACCTGTTCTGGGGCGAGACGATCGGCGCGATGTCGCTGTTCGGCGTGGCGCTGATCGTCGGCAGTTCGATTGCCGTCGCAATGCGAAGGAAGCCGGAAGAGGGGCCGCTCGTATAGGTCCGCCCACTGTTTGTTCCGCTCTGGTCTGCTCGTGCTGCGCGGGAGAATTGCGTTTGTTTCGGAGTTCAAACGATCAATCGTCGGAAGATAAAATCTTTCCATTTTTCGGCGGCTGGCTCTTTCGGACACATGGCCGCCAGAATCCGACGATTCGCCGTTTGCGGAGCATAAACATCGAATCAGGTGCATCCAGTTCGCGCACACTTTCGTACGTGAGTTGACCGGCCGGAAATCGCGGTCGCGATGGCGGCATCCAGCGCATCGATCGCCACCAACCCTCTGATGAATCCGGACGCGGCTGCTCCGCGCAGACGCGCGCGTTTTACGCTGGGAGGGGGACAGGTCTTGTATAGCGAACCCAGGAAGATGATCTTCACAGGTCTGGTTGTCGGCGCGCTCGCTGCTGGCGGCTATGCGTATGTATCGCAGTCGGGAGGCGACTCCTTGTCGACCGACGAACTCGGCTTGACGCATGGCGGCAACTCGAGGAGTTCGTCGCGCGGCGACATCATCAGCGGAAGGATCGCACGCGGCCCGGTCGTGGCTGGCCGCGATTCGGCCGCGAGCGTGGCCGCTCGTGTACAGGCGGCGCGCAATAGTCTGCTGCGCGACGATGTTGCCGCCGCGCGGGCGCAACTGAATGCAGTACGGCCGGCGCACGAGCGCGACGAGCAGGTGATCGATCTGCAAAAGCAGATTCAGGCGCAGGCGGAGAGGGACCAGCGCTTGCTGGCGGCGGCGCGGGTCAGCGAGGCGCCGCGAATGTCGCCGTCTTCGTCCGCGCCGGTGAAGAGCGGCCATGCGCATGGTAGCCGCAGTGCGGCGCACGAGCATTCGAATCGCGCATCGCGGTATGCAAGGAGCGGCCGTCCGGCGGAAACGGTGAAGACGGTCGCTCGCAATGATGGCGTGTCGAGCGGGAATGTATCTGTTGCGGACGTGCAGGCTGTTGCAAGTCAGCCTGTCTATGCGCGAGCGGCAATGACGCCTTCAGAGAGCGTGGTCAATGCGGCTAATGCTTCCAACGCGTCCGCTGCCCTCAACGCACCCAACACATCACAGGCGATGCAGCAAACGACACAAGCTGCGCAAACGGCGCCAGCCAATCCGCCCGCCGAACCGAGCGCGCAAACCGCGTTGTCGCCGCGCGTCGTGCCACCCGCGCCATCCACCGACCCACTGCCGAAATCGGACAGCGGTCCGAAGACGCGCTCACAGGTCCGCGCGGAGATCGCCCGCGCGCGTGAGGACGGCAGCCTTCCGGCATTCGGCAATCCCGATCCCGCCGGGCCGGCCGGCGCACCACGCGTGATTGGCGCGGCGCGTCCTTGATCGATGCTGTGGCTTCGCGTTGAGCCGGGGGCCTGCAACTCAGCGTGGCCTTCGCGAATGGCAGCCGAGGCGTCCGGGGCGATCGCGTCAGTCGCGATGAACGACGCGCCGCTCAAACCTTCCAAGCCGACGTTTAACGCAGCGACGCAGCGAGCCGCGCGAAGGTCGATTCGTCGGTGCGATCGAAAGCCAGCGGCGTGACCGACACGCGGCCCGACGCCACCACGGCCGTTTCGCTCTCGGGATCGTTCGCGCGCGCGCCGCGCTGAAAGCGCAGCCAGTGATAGGCCATGCCGCGCGGGTCGACCTGCGGCAGCACGTCGATGTCTTCGACGAGTCCCACCCCTTGCCGGGTCGGCGTGAGCGGACCGGCGGCCGCCGCGTCGACATCAGGGAAGTTGATGTTCAGGCAGGTCGGCGCCGCGTGCTCGATGTCGAGCAACTGGCGAATCACGCCCGGCGCAAGCGTGCGCGCGGTGTCCCAGCGCACCTTGTCGCGCGCGCTGAAAGTCTGGCTCAGCGCGAACGACGGCAGCCCGAGCAGCAGGCCCGTCATCGCCGCGCCGACCGTGCCCGAAAACATCGTCTCGACGCCGAGGTTGCCGCCGCGATTGATGCCGGAAAGGATCAGCGTGGGCGGCGCGTCGCGCATCAGATGGCGCACGCCCATCACGACGCAATCGCCGGGCGTGCCTGTCACGCCGAAGCGCCGGTCACCCTGGCGGCTCACGCGCAACGGCGAGTGCAGGCTGATCGAATGCGACGTGCCGCTCTGATCGTGCTCGGGCGCGACCACCCAGACTTCGTGCGCGAGTTCGGCGGCGACGGCTTCGAGCACGGCGAGGCCGGGCGCGTCGATACCGTCGTCGTTCGTCAACAGCACTCGCGGCACTTTGGATTCGTAGGTGGACATCGCGACAAGCTCCTCTCGTT
This sequence comes from Paraburkholderia panacisoli, assembly GCF_008369935.1. Lineage (GTDB taxonomy): Bacteria > Pseudomonadota > Gammaproteobacteria > Burkholderiales > Burkholderiaceae > Paraburkholderia > Paraburkholderia panacisoli. Next base: position 238,918 of record NZ_VTUZ01000004.1, read on the forward strand.
GGGTAAGCAGATGGAAAGCTCATTATCCGGCTATCGGCGAGCGCGTGTCACGAGCGGCGCAACCGGCGCAATGAGCGCACATTCCTTCTGAATTCCTACTGGCTGGACAAGCTTTAATTGGCTGCTTTTAAAATTGGAAAAAGCTATTTGTGATTAAAGCAATAATCGGTGAATTAATTCGCAAACCTTTCATTGCTTTACTGTCTGTTAAATGGAATGGATGATTCCGCTATTTCTTGTAAGGGAGTTCAAGATGGGGAGGTACTCCCTGCCTGCATAACTCGACGAGATCGCCGTCAAATCGGCCACATGTGACATACATGCCAATCACATGCCCGGAATGAGATGTTTCCTGAGTCTTTGAGCAACGTACTCGCGACATTGAAATAATTGGAAATAAAAAATACGCCGAAGTGGCAAAAACACAACGCCGCAATTAACTAAAAAACAGTCGTTGAATTTGTCCGCTATTCTCCGCCGCTCGATGGCATTCGCCACTCGAATCAGGAGATCAATCAATGAATAAATTCGTACTGTCGAGCCTCTCGCTCGCTCTCATCGGCGCCGCGGGTGCCGCTCACGCACAAAGCTCGGTCACGCTGTATGGCCTGATCGACACCGGTCTGACCTACACGAACAACTCCGGCGGCCACAGCAACTTCCAGCAGGCCAGCGGGATGCTGAACGGCAATCGCTGGGGCCTGCGCGGCTCGGAAGATCTGGGCAACGGCCTGAAGGCGATCTTCGTGCTGGAGAACGGTTTCAATCTGTCGACCGGCAAGCTCGGCCAGAACAGCCGCATGTTCGGCCGCCAGTCGTTCGTCGGTCTGTCGAGCAATCAGTACGGCGCACTGACGCTGGGTCGCCAGTACGACAGCGTGGTCGACTATCTCGGCCCGCTCTCGCTGAACGGCACGCAATACGGCGGCACGCTCGCCTCGCACCCGTATGACAACGACAACCTGAACAACTCGGTGCGTATCAACAACGCGGTCAAGTATCAGAGCGTCAATTACGGCGGCTTCAAGCTCGGCGCGCTGTACGGTTTTTCGAATGCGGCAGGCGCCTTTGCCGACAGCCGTGCGTATAGCGTCGGCGCGTCGTACACGTTCGGCGGCCTGGTCGTGGCGGCCGGTTATCTGCAACTGAACGGCGGCGGCTCGACCACCAACTCGGGCGGCGCGGTGGCCGCCGGCGACTCCACGTTCACGGCGGCGCGTCAGCGCACCTATGGCGCGGGCGCCAGCTACGCGTTTGGCGCGGCGAACGTCGGCCTGCTATTCACGCAGACGCAACTGAACGACGCGAGCGCGATCGGTTCGACGGCCTCGGGCACGACGAGCGGCCTGACGCTCAACGGCGGCAGCGCCCGTTTCACGAACTATGAACTGAACGGGCGTTACGCGATCACGCCGGCGTTGACGGTGTCGGGTGCTTACACGTTCACCGACGCACGTCTGAACGGCGCGAGCCCGAAGTACAACCAGGTCACATTGCAGACCGATTACGCGTTGTCCAAGCGCACCGATGTGTATGCTGAAGCGGCGTATCAGCATGTCGGCAGCACGGGCAACTCGGGCATCACGGCCGATATCCTCGGCGTGAGCGCTTCGTCGACCGATACGCAGGTGGTCGGCACGGTCGGTATTCGTCACCGCTTCTAAGCGGGCGCTCTGGCGGCACGCTGCAGAAAAGCCCGCATGTCGCGGGCTTTTCTGCATGCGCCGCTTTTTTTCTCAGCGCGCAGTAACATGCAGACTGCTTTGTGCGCAAACGCCGGCCAGCCTGCAAGCGGCTTTCATCTGCGAATGACTGAATCGGCTGCGCACGCGATCCATCACCTCGTGCCGGATGAGCCGCCATGCAGATAGTACCGTTTGAAATCGCAATTCCCGACCATGCCGTCGACGATCTACGTCACCGTGTTCGCGCGACGCGCTGGGCGCCGGTCACGCCGTCGCCCGCATGGCAGCAGGGTGCGGACGGTGCGTGGCTGCGCGAACTCGCCGCATACTGGGCGGATCATTTCGACTGGCGCGCAGCCGAGCGCAAGCTCAATCAGCAGCCGCAATTCATTGCCGACGTCGACGGTCAGCGCGTGCACTTCGTGTATCGGCGCGGCGAGGGCATTGCGCCTTATCCGCTGGTGATCACACATGGCTGGCCCGGCTCGTTCTTCGAGTTCCATGCGCTGCTCGACCAGCTCTGCGACCCGGCCGCGTTCGGTGCCGATTCCGCCGATGCGTTCGATGTCGTCGTTCCGTCTCTGCCTGGCTTCGCGTTTTCACCGGCGGCTGCGCGGCCCGGCACATCCGCGTTTCAGGTGGCGGACCTGTGGGTGTCGCTGATGCGCGGTCTCGGCTACGAACGCTTCGGCGCGCAGGGCGGCGATCTGGGCGCGGGCGTGTCGATCGCGCTCGCCGCGCGGCATCCGTACGCCGTCGCCGGCATTCATCTCAACTTCCTGCCCGGTACCTATGAGCCCGCGATCGGCGCGGCCCAACAGTCGCTCACATCCGCAGAGGAGAAATTCCTGCGCGACAGGAACGACTGGGTCGCACTCGAAGGCGGCTACGCGCACATGCACAGCACCAAGCCGCAGACCGTCGCCGCATCGCTCAATGACTCGCCGGTGGGACTCGCGGCGTGGATCGGAGAAAAGTTTCGTGCGTGGAGCGATTGCGACGGCGAGATCGAACGGGTGTTCTCGAAAGACGAACTGCTTACCAACATTTCTCTCTACTGGCACACGCAGAGCATCGGGTCGTCGATGCAGATGTATTGGGAAAACCGCTTGCAGCCGATGCGTTTCACGGACGGCCAGCGTGTCGCGCCACCGGTCGGCTTCGCGCATTTTCCGAAGGAGCTGAGTCATCCGCCGCGCAGCTGGCTTGAGAGAACCTTCGACGTGACGCAATGGACCGACATGCCGAGCGGCGGACATTTCGCGGCGATGGAGAAGCCAGACTTGCTCGCGGCCGAGATACGCCGGTTCTTCAGGCCGCTACGGCAACACGCATAGAACGAGCGCTAGCCGCGCATCGCGTTCACGGCTTGCCACACCATCGCGGCGCGCTATCGATGCATCCACGCCGCGTCGCAACCTGGAACCGATGCAGGACACCCACCTGAAAGACGCACGCATCCGCACCCGGATGCGCGAGCGGCGGGCTCGCGTTCGCGGCGCCGGCCAATGTGTATTCGGTCTGGTTACGATTGCGCGGGAATGACTGCGCCATACACGTTGGTGCGTTTTGGAGCTGATTGCATGAGCGGCGCCCGGATTTTTTTGCCACATGTCACCGGCAATTCGTCGCGGCACAATACAAGCGGCAATCGTCCCATACGATCGCGCGACACAGTTGCTTCATCCCTGCAAGCTTTCGACGCGAGGCTCACAGCATGACTGCATTCATCACGCTGGTTCTGTTCGATATGGAAGGCGTCCTCTCGCACTACGATCGCGCGGCACGGGTCGATCGGCTGGCGGCGATCACGGGCCGCACGGCGGAGGCGGTGCGTCATGCGATCTGGGGCTCGGGCCTCGAAGCGCGCGCCGACGCCGGCCTGATCGGCGATGACGAATATCTGCGCGAACTCGGTGCGCTGCTGAACTATCCCGTCAGCCGCGACGACTGGCTCGCGGCGCGTCTTGCATCGATCACGCCCGACGAGTCCGTGCTCGCGCTCGCCGGTAGAGTCGCCGAACGTCACCGTATCGCGATACTGACGAACAATTGCCGCTTGCTGACCGATCACATCGGCTACCTGAATCCGCCTGTGGCTCGCCTGTTCGGCTCGAACGTCTATTCGTCGGCCGCGTTCGGCGCGGCGAAGCCGGCGGTGCAGACTTATCTTCGCTGTCTCGAACAGCTCGGCGCGCCCGCAGCCCAAACGCTTTTCGTCGACGATACCGAGAGCAATGTAAGCGGCGCGATCGATGCGGGCCTACAAGGGTACAAGTTCGTCAGCGCGGCTGGTCTGCTAGATGAGTTGCAGCGTCGCGGATTGCTGTAGCTGATCAGTCGCAATGCGCCGTTGCATCAGCATCGGCGTTCGCAAACGCTCTCGCGCCCAGCGACTCACCCTCACAAAAAACTTGACGCCGCCCGCCGAGCGCCTATAGTTCACCATATGGTGAAGTCTCCAGTCAGTCAACTCGATCGCACGTTTTCCGCTCTCGTGGATCCCACGCGGCGCGCGATTCTCGCGCGTCTCGCGAGTGAGCCCGGCCTGTCCGTGACGGAAATCGCGCGTCCACTGCCGCTCAAACTGCCGGCGGTCATGAAGCATCTCGATGTGCTGAGCGACGCCGGTCTGATCGCCCGCACCAAGAGCGGCCGAACGGTGTCGGTCGAACTCGTTGCCGGTCCGATGGAAGAGGCGATGACGTGGCTCAGGCGCTATGAGCGTTTCTGGTCCGCGAGCCTCGATCGGCTTGCCGATTTTGTCGAAGGGGAAGAGGAATGATCAAAGAGAAGCCCAGCCTGACGATCGTGCGGCGCCTCAAGGCGCCGCCGTCCAGGGTCTACGCGGCGTGGACGCGTCCCGAGCTGATGGCGCGCTGGTGGGGCCCCGATGCGGGGCCGGTGCTGAGCGCGGAGGCCGATCCACGCGTGGGCGGGCACTTTCGCGTGGTGTTCCAGACGCTCGACGGCGAAACGCACGACTGCCGCGGCGAGTACCGCGAGGTCGAGGCGGATCGCAAGCTCGTTTTTACGTGGGAGTGGGTCACGATGCCTGAACGGCGCTCTCTCGTGACGATCCGCCTGCGGGCGACCGAAGAGGGCACCGAGATGAATTTCACGCATTCGCAGTTCTTCGACGAAGCCGCGCGCGACGGTCATCAGATCGGCTGGAGCGGGTCGTTCGAGAAGCTGGACGGTTTGATGGCCGAACTGGCAAGCGCGCAGGCGTGAAGCGCGTTCCGATGATGTCAACGCATATCGAGGTCGAACATGAAGCTCTACTATGCTGAAACGCTGGCGCCCCGAAAGGCTTGCGCGGTGGCGCGTTATTTAGGGTTGCCAATCGACTATGTGTTCGTCGATCTGCGCAAGGGCGAGCAAACCAGGCCCGAGTACCTCGCGATCAATCCGAACGGCAAGGTGCCGAGTCTCGTCGACGGTGCGAAAAATCTCTGGGAAGCCGATGCGATCATCTGCTATCTCGCGCAGCGCGCGGAATCCGATCTGTGGCCACGAAGCGCGTCGCAGCAGATCGACGTGGTGCGCTGGATGAGCTGGAACAGCCAGCATTTGTACCGGCATGCCGGATCGCTTTACTTCGAGTATCTGATCAAGCCGTGGGTCGGAATGGGAGAGCCGGATCCGTCGAAGGTCGCTGAAGCGCAGGGCTTTTTTCGCAAGCATGCGGGCGTGCTCGACCAGCACCTGAAGGGGCGCAAGTGGCTGCTCGGCGACGACCTGTCGGTCGCGGACTTTTCAGTCGCGGTGGCGTTGCCCTATGCGAAGAGCGCAGCGATGCCACTCGTCGAATTTCCGCAAGTGCAGCGCTGGCACGATCAGTTGAACGCGTTCGAAGCCTGGCGCAATCCGTTTCCGGCGCGGCCTGCGCAAACTGCGGCGTACGCGTGAAGGACAGGTCATGTGCTGCGCGATCGTTGCCCTGACGATGACACTGCTGGCCGGTTGGAAAAGCGTGTCGGACACACTCGGCGGGCGCGCGGGACGGCTGCGGCGGATCGCGATCGTGGTCATCGCGATCGGCGCCGCCGCCGGGTCCGCGATGGCTGCGGATCAATTTGCGGCGGCGGGTGAAGGAGCGCCGTCGCTGGTCACGCGGCTGGTCGGCGGATCGGTCTGTGGGCATGTCATCCGGTAGTGGATTTTTCCGCGGCGTAACGGTCGGTGGTGTAAGCGGGATGCGTGCATTGCGCAGGCCACACGACGCACTGCGGACGCGCGTCGCCGGATTGCCGTATCGTACGAGATCACGCGTTTGCTCGCTGTTCGAGGGGCGGGGGTATGGCACTTTCGTCGAAAGCCGATGGACCGCGCGTCGGCAGACGCCGCTTTTTGCGCACGGCGGGCAGCGCCGCGATCGGCGTGCCGGTTTCGCTTGCGCTGACGCGGGTCTCAGCGGCGCAAACGCAAGCTCAAGGACAAGCGCAAACCCACGAGCAAAGCCAACTCGCCACGACGGCGCCGCCGCGCATCGCGCGACGCGTGATCCGGTCGACCGGTGAACTCTTGCCGGTGGTCGGCTGCGGCACCTGGCGCACCTTCGATGTCGGCGACGATCCCGCCGCCCGCGCACAACTCGCCGAGGTACTGCGCATCCTGTTCGAAGCGGGCGGATCGGTGATCGATTCGTCGCCGATGTATGGATCGTCGGAAGCCGTCGCCGGGGCGTTGCTCACGCGGCTCGACGCGCACGCAAAAGCCTTCGTCGCCACCAAGGTGTGGACCGACGGACGCGACGCGGGCATCGCGCAGATGGAAGAATCGCTGCGCCGCTTCCAGCAACCGCGCATCGATCTGATGCAGGTGCACAACCTGCTCGACTGGCGCACGCAACTCGCCACGCTGCGCGACTGGAAAGCGCGCGGCCGGATTCGCTATATCGGCATCACGCATTACACGTCCAGCGCATTTGATGAAGTTGCGTCCGTGATGCGCAGCGAAAAGCCCGACTTCGTGCAGATCAACTACGCCGCCGATGACCGGGCCGCCGAAGATCGCATCCTGCCGCTCGCAGCGGAGTTGGGGATCGGCGTGGTGGTCAATCAGCCGTTCGGCGGCGGCGGTTTGCTGGCGCGTGTCGGCAAATCGCCGTTGCCCTTGTGGGCGGCGGAAATCGGCTGCACGAGCTGGGCGCAGGTCCTGCTGAAGTTCGTGCTCGCGCATCCGGCGGTGACGGTCGTGATTCCCGGCACGGGCCGTCCGCAATATATGGCCGACAACGTGCGGGCCGGCTCGGGCCCGCTGCCCGATCAGGCGATGCGCGCGCGGATCGTCGCGGCGGTGAAGGGTTAGCGAATTGCCCGGCCGGGCCGTATGAAAGCTGAAAAAGCAGGCGTTGCTTCGGATGACAGGCGGGTTGGAAGGTGGAGCTTCATGTCCGCTGTACGGTCCAGGCCGACAGCCCCGTTCGGTTCGCGTCGCATATGCAATACCTCGATTAGGTCAGTTTTTGCGGCGCGTGGCAGCAAACTGACCAGTCACAAGGCGCCCGTACGCGACGAAAGTCAAAGCCCACAGCGAAGAACCGCTGACGCTTTCGGGCGCGGACTCACCTTCTTGCAGATCGCCGATGGCTTCAAAAACCGAGGCCTACGCCGGCGCCCACACCGCCGCCGAAGCTGCCCCCGCCGATGCCGATCCCTATGGCGGTTCGCGGCGCATAGTACCCGGGCTCGTTGCCGTAGCCATAATTGTATGGCTGTGCGACGACGCAGCCCGACAGAGCGACCACTAGAGCCAATGCGCCGAGTCTGATCATGACGTTCTCCCGTTCATGAGCGAGATAGCAATATTCGGTCCCCGGGGCACGTCCCCAATCGGTGTGGTGTTACAGCCGCACGTCAGTCCGTCGTCAGAAGTCGGCGGTTGAAAGCGTTATCCGTTCGCCAGTGGGCGGCAATGATTTCTGCTCCACAGCCTGCAAAAGCCGGCGCTTACCCAGCTCGAAAGCAAGCTTCAATTGTTTCGGGGTCTCGTTGGCTGCGCCGAGTTTTTCACAAACCGTTTCAGCAGGGATCGCAAAGGCGCAGTATCCCCAACCGAAGCCGTAGGCCGAAAACCATAGTGTCGAGTCGACGGAAAGGAGGGGTACCGTCAGGTTTGTACAGGGCTGGTCCATGGCTGTCACTTCCTTGGCCGATAGGGGCGGACTCTGATTTTTTCACAGCGAACTTACAAAATCCCCTGGGTCTCCTTGGCGAGCCGCTCGCGGGTGCCTCTGTCCACGAGGCTGGCCAGCGCTTGACGCCCGTCCGTGAGGGCGGCGTCCTCAACCGGAAAGGTTCTCTCACTGAAGGCAATCAGCTTGAATCCGCTGCCCCTTGCGCGCGGGACAGTGATGCCCCAATGCCAGCCTCCGGCTTGCTCGAAGACATGCAAAACAGGGGCGGGTGGTGCATTAGCCTGAGAAGTCGTCATGGCGCATTCTCCCCTCATATTGCGATCACGGGCGCACGATTGCAGACGCCCTGTTTTCAGTCTACAGGTATTTTGCTGCGCCGCAATATGTCGACCGTGGTAAAAAAGTCAAACATGGAGCGCCACAATTTTGAACAGATTCGCCCCTCATGGACTTATGCGACCATGAGTTGACGACCTTTTGATCTGACATGATTCACGGGGGTTCCATGCCTAACCATTCGCTCATCTGGGCAGCAGTGCCGCACAATAGTGACGGCGTCGTCTTTCAGATTCGTATTGTCCACGGACTTCAACGTTTCCACTTAACGCGCCGCGTGCTCGAGGATGTGTTCGATCTCGAACCAGCAGCTTCGGACGCGAGACAACTCGAACGGTTCTATTTGTATCTGAATCGCATCCTGGCTCAAGCCGGCACGAAGCGGTCGATCGCCAGTTTAGACACGGTTCCCCTTCAGGCCACCGATTTCACCTCGACGAGCAAGGAGCAACGCGAGTCAGGTCGGCATGCAATGGCACGAAGTGCGGCCTAAGCGACTGCGTTCAAGAGGGGCATCAGTCGGATTCATCTGGCGCCCACGCAGCGCGTGGGGCGAGCCGAACGATTACCGCCTCGGCTTGCGTCCGACCCGTCCCTCGACGAATCCATGAAAGTGAAGATCACCAATCGCGCTCGCCCAGGCATTGACCCAGCAGGTCGCGCGAGCCCTTTCAACGGCCGAATCTGCGCGCATGAGACGGCCCGTCGCGACACGCAGGCGAGCAAACGCGTATTCCCTGTGCGCACATTCCCGACGCGAAACGAGCATGTCTTCACGCATCGCTGACAAGTAAAAGGAACGAAAGAAACGTAGCCAGGCAGAACGCGGTTAGCGCCTGATAATGCCAAGGATAGTCGAGCGGCAGAGTGCGCGTCCAGGTGGCACTTTCACGAAGGGCAATGACGGCCTGAGTTCGGTGGCTCGGTCTCGCGCGCGCCGAAGTTCCGCAGGTGGCCATTCATACAGCGGCGCCCCTCAACTAATAGCCCTTCGTGGTGGAGCCGAGTCAAACGGCTTGCCGACAATCGTAGTCGCGGCCCAATAACAATTGACGGCCGATATCGGCCCGTTCAGCTGACAGCTTATGGGTGGTTCGGGCGAACGGCAGATGAAACGCAACGATTCCTTCGATAAGTGAACGCTTCAACAACTGTTCACGAAAAAAGCGCTGCGCTCCACCTCGCCGAATGAGACCAAGATCCCCTATCGGCATCCGCACGGGCCGCCTATTCTGTCTGTTGGGCACGCGCGTTTGATTGCGTGTTTCTGGACTCGGACGGCGGAAATCACGAACCGTCAATAGTACGGATGACGTGATCTCGCCGCTTTTTCTTGCTGATGACCGCTTGATGGCAATGCAACAGGAGGAAGAGATGGCGAAGGTATTGGTTTTGTACTACTCGATGTATGGACATATCGAGACGATGGCTAACGCGGTGGCCGAGGGCGCTCGCGCCGTGCCCGGCGTCGAGGTGACGCTCAAGCGGGTGCCTGAAACGATCCCCGACGAGCAGGCAAAAGCCGCCGGTGTCAAGCTGAACCAGCCAGCGGAAGTCGCCGCACCGGGCGAACTCGCAGAGTATGACGCGATCATCTTCGGAACGCCTACGCGATTCGGCAACATGGCGGGTCAGATGCGCACGTTTCTCGACCAGACCGGTGGTCTATGGATGCAAGGCGCGCTCGTCGGCAAGATAGGCAGCGTATTTGCGTCGACAGGCACGCAACATGGCGGCCAGGAAACCACGATCACTTCGTTTCATTCCACGCTCCTGCACCAGGGCATGGTGATCGTCGGCGTGCCGTACGCGTGCAGCGGGCTCGTCAATATGAACGAAATCACGGGCGGTACGCCTTATGGCGCAACCACACTCGCGGGCACGGACGGCAGCCGGCAACCCTCCGCTAACGAACTCGATATTGCCCGGTATCAAGGCAAACACGTCGCCGAACTGGCGTCGCGGCTCTTCCGTTGAACACTGCGTATTCAGGGCGACGAAGCCAGGCGCGTCAACGCGACGAGAGGAGCCCGCGTGGCCGCCGAAGGTATCTCACGTGACTACCGTGATCAGGCATAGGGTGAGAATGATCGCGCGATACTTCTCGCTCGAATAACGCAAAGACGATCTTTTTCTGGCAGCCCCGTGTGCTGCTGATGGTTCTCCGGGCACAGTCGCCAACTCCCGGCACTGAGTTGATCGGACATCGCTGCTGGACCATGGCCGGCATGGAGCAGTATGCGAGCATGATCAACTTCTACAAGGACATCAGCACTATCGGTGGCTTGCTGCTTCTATGCGCGACTGGTCCTGGGAAATACTCGGTCGACAGGAAATAGTGATGTAGCGCAGACGCGCAGACGTAGCGCGGTACGTGGGATCCGCATGATCAGGGAAGGAGGTCGGCGTCGACGGCGAGTGGAGCCCGTTCAGGGCGCTGAGGGCCGTTGGCTCGACCTGGATCATCTACCGTGGCGATCGACGGCGGCGCGGTCTATACCTGATCATGGCGACTCTGCGGTTGCGTAACGCGACCTCGTCGACTCGCGTTTGAGGGTTTTCCTTAGCCTCCGGGAGGGCAACATGCCGATGGTTGGCCGTCGTCGGACATGCTAGGATTTCTTTCATACAACTCCGGAAACTGCTATGCCGTTCATCTGCGAAAACGTTGAATGTCGTGCCGTGCTGGCTCGCGGGCAGGTCAAATCCAATCACGAGAACGAGGGGTGGTGCTTCTACTGCCCGGACTGCAATGCCAGGAACGAATTGAAAGATATCGGCGCACCTGGCAGTCCTGTCGAGTTGGTTCAGCCAGAAAGATCCGACCTTCCGCACAAGGTAATAGCGACTGCTCGTCCATTGGAGGACGGCAGGTACGCAGCGCAATTGCGCGTTCAAAGGGCCCTCAGTATGAAAGGAACTTACGCGGTCGAAGAGCGCTGGGAACAGCTCGGTGTATTCCTCGACGCGCAAGAGGCCGTAGCGCATGCAAAGTCTATGGCAACAGACTTGCTGGAGCGAAAGGCCTAGTCTCGAGTGGCAGGCTGGATTGCGCCATAGGTATCGATGCGCGGATCTTTACGGCCGCCCCACGACCGTAGATCCGCACGACAACCTGGCGCTGTACGGTGCGCATGCCGTGCAGAAAGCGATTCAGCTTTCGGTGCGCATAATAAGGGGTATAAGCGGATACCGCATCACTCCGAATACTCCACCACACACGATGTGACTGGCTTGAATTGAACCAGCCTTAGCTCACGAAGCACCACTGGCAGCGAGCTTGACAAATAGTCTGGCTGCTTCATTGCCATGGGACAGAGCGCGCAGTGCGAGGGAGAGCGCGAGTTGTGCGTCGTGGGAGACCGCGCTGCGATCCTGGTCGAAGAGCTTGACGGCGTGGCGCATATGCTGCGCCGCCTGCGTGTGAAGCTCCACGGCCGCCGCATGATGTTTTGCCACGTCGGCGGCACTTACGCCTGCGCCGGTCGATGGAGGCATCGCCGGCGTATTGGCGCTGTGCGCGCCAGCGTCGTGTGCCTCATCGATCGCATGCAAGGTGTGGCCATGGGCCATCATCGCCTGATGCGCGGCGTGGGCAAAATCTCGACCGTCCTCGAAATGCCGCGACGCCTCGCGGTGATGGCGCGCGGCCTGCTCGTGGTGTGACGCCGCGGCTTCGAGATGACCTTTCTTGCTGTGCTTCGTGCTCATGCAGGCTCCTGTGTAACTTCAGGACTGACTCCGATGGCGACCGATTCGAACACACAGTGGCGGATCGCAAACTACAAGATCCTAATCTACACGTACTTGCGCCTTCTGTGGCATTTGCGTCTCGCGGAAAATCGGCATCACGTTCGGCCTGCTTTTAGAACTGGGTTCTTGTGGTGACCGTGCGTATTGGGCCGCGCGAACCGAACGTTAGCGAGGCGCTCAAGTTTTCTGAGTCGTGTCGAAAAGAGGAAAGGGCGTCTTGTACCGATGTGGCATTGAACTCAAATTTCTCGAAGGGTAACCCGCGATTACGCTTTCTCCTTTGGCAATTACCCTTGGCGCTAACTGGGTGCGCAAGCACGAGTCAAACACAAAGGAAACCCGACTGACTCACGAGGGTCGACCTGCACCGGTCGGACGTGCACCAATGAGAAGAGGGCGTCAGGCGCCCGGGGACTACGTGTCTGAGCCGGGCGATCCAGTCCAACTTCACATCGTCCTCGTCCGGGCACGATCACCCGTGCCCGACCTTCCATGGTCACACGTCTTGATACTGCCTGACACGCTGGAGCACGCCACGCAGCGGCATTGACACCCGGAGGAATCGATCGAGCACGGCCGGCTCAAAGCCAGGTGCCACCCTGACGTTCACTCGGCTCTTCCGTGAGGGCGTCGAAATCGTGAATCCACTCCAGGTGATGAAGCACGCGGTCGCGCGCGCCGAGGCGGGCATTGCGCGCCTGCGCGGCCGGCCCGTCGGGCAGATGGAGCACGTCCGCAGTGGCTATCGACGCGTACTGCACCTTGCGCGTGCGGCCCCGGCGCAGACGCTCGTAGGCTTCCTGCGCCTCGCGCCAATTGCCTGGACCGGCCTTGGCCAACTGCGCGGCCAGCACCACGGCGTCCTCGATCGACTGGTTGGCGCCCTGACCGTGATGCGGCACGAGCGCATGCGCGGCATCGCCGATCAGAGTCACGCGGCCTTTGCTCCAGCGGCCGAGCGGGGGACGGTGAAACAGGCCCCAGCGCTGACTGATCGGCACAGCCGTGATCATCTGCACGACGGCCGGATGCCAATCCTTGAAGAGGCGCAGTTGCTCGCCCTCGCTGGCGGGCATGACCCATTCGCGCGACGGCCACGGCGACGGATGACGCTCGACCAGCAGGAAATTCTGGTCGCCTTTGTCGCCGATCGGATAGTGCAGCAGATGACCACCGGGCCCGACCCAGAACTGGATGGTCTCTGGATCGGGCAACAGGTCCATGCGCCCGGCCGGCACTACGCCACGAAAGCCCGAGCAACCCGAATACAGGACGTCGTCATAGCCGAGCATCCAGCGCCGTGTGATCGAGCGCGCCCCGTCGGCGCCGATCACGAGATCGGCGTCGACGCGCTGACCGTTGTCGAACGCCAAACTCACGCGATCGGGGTGCTGCACGAGATCGACCAGCCGATGGCTGAGCTTGATGCGCTCGAGGCCGACAGCCTTGGACAGCACCTCCTGCAGATCGGCGCGATGAACGCCCCAGTACGAGCCGCCGAACTGCTCGCGATAGCCAGGGTTGCCGCGATGATGGCCAATGACCGCGCCGCTGCGTCCGTCGCGATAGATGAGGCCCGGTACCTCGGCGCACACCTTTTCGAAGGCCGAACGTAGTCCCAGGCGCTCGTAGAAGCGTGTCGCGTTAGCCGAGAGCGCGACGGCCGCTCCCACCTCGCGCAGTTCATCGGTCTGCTCGTAGAGTTGCGCATCGATTCCGTGCTCGCGCAGCGCGAGCGCAAGCGTAAGGCCGCCGATGCCGGCGCCGACGATCGCAATCTTTAGATCCATCACCTTCATGAACGTGTCTCCAATATCCGGGTTTATAGGTTGGGGTTGCTGCGGCAGAGGCCGGCAACGCGTCAATGCGTGTACCGTGTCAGTATTTTCAGCACTAGACCTTCATTCTTCAATAAGATGAAATGAATCTTCTTCATCACTGAATTGAATGAGCTTCCCGCTATGCCAAAGTCATGGAACTGAGCGACGTCGACCTCAATCTGTTGCTGCTCTTCCAGCGGCTGATGCAGGAGCGGCGCGTGGCGACCGTCGCCGAGCAGATGAACATGAGCCAGCCTGGCGTCAGCAATGCGCTCGCCAAGCTGCGCCGCCGGCTTGGCGATCCGCTGTTCGTGCGCGGGCCGCGCGGTGTGGTTCCCACGCCGTTTGCGCTGCGCCTGGCGGAACCGGTCTCGCAGGCACTCGCGACCCTGCACGCTGCGCTCAATCCGGTGACCGGCTTCGATCCGCTACGCGCCACGCGCACCATGACGATCGGCATGACCGATATCGGCGAAGTCGTATTCCTGCCCGCGCTGCTCGAACGACTGTCGCGCGTAGCGCCTGGCGTCGCACTGAATACGGTCCGCGATACAAGCGTCAATCTGAGCAACGAGATGGCCGACGGCCGAGTCGATCTGGCCATCGGCTTGCTGCCGCAACTCAAAGGCGGTTTCTATCAGCGCCGCCTGTTTGATCAGCGCTATGTGTGTCTGTTCAGGCGCGGCCATCCGCTCGAAGACGCACCGCTCACGCTCGCCGCCTGGCGCGAGGCCGAGCATCTGGTAGTCGTGTCGGCCGGCACCGGCCACGGTCAGGTGGACGAATGGCTGAAACGGCGCGGCGTACGGCGTCAGGTGCGACTGACGGTGCCGCACTTCATGAGCGTGGGCTATATCCTGCAACGCACCAATCTGATCGCCACGGTGCCGGAGCGACTTGCGCTGCAACTGGCAACCCCTTTCTCACTCAGCCTGCGCGCGTTGCCCATGACGCTGCCCGCCGCGCCGATCCATTTGCTCTGGCATGCGCGAGTCCAGCAGGACGAAGGCAATCGCTGGCTGCGCGGGGTAGTGATCGACCTGTTTGCGGACACGCCAACGGATGTGCGCAAAGGAAGGCTCACGCAAAAGAAATAGTGCTTGTGGTCGGAAGGATCAATCCGCATCGATCCCCGCCGATCGTGGCAATGAACGGTCGGCGGGGATGACTGTTCGCATGGCCCCCGGCTGACACGTTCTCTGCGCCGGCGAATCTGTGCGCAGGTATCTTCGTCGGAGCCCCTTAACGACGGGGCCGATCCACTTGGATTTCGCGATCGGCGGGTCACACCTTGTAAAGCCGACTGCCAGCATCTAACGTTCATCCCAGGATTCTGAGGAGACGGCCATGGGAAGGATCGAAGCAAAGCTGGCGGAAATGGGCTTGACGTTACCGTCGGCGCTACAGATGCCTGCAAACGTCAACATGTCATTGCCATTTGCATGGGTGCGCGTGAGCGGCACACGAGCTTTTGTCTCAGGACACGTGCCGCTCAACGTCGACGGGACGATTGCACAACCAGTAGGTAAAGTCGGCGCGGAGGTGTCGCCAGACGAAGGCTACGCAGCAGCACGTCTTGTGGCGCTTGCACAGTTGGCAAGTCTTCAGAAGGCGCTTGGGGACCTGGATCGCATTACGGCCTGGGTACGCGTCTTTGCAATGGTCAACATAGCGCCCGGTTTCGACCAGATGCCACGGATCGCAAATGGCTTCTCGGACCTGATCCTTGAACTTTTCGGGCCGGACATTGGAATGCATGCCCGGTCGGCGGTCGGCGTCGCGCTCCCTTTGAACGTGCCCGTCGAATGTGAAGCGGAGGTCGAGATTGACGGACGGCATCTGTAATTCAGGAGTACGGCGGAGCCTTGGTCTCCTAAGCAATCGCATGCGCCTGTAGTCGAGATGTTTACTATCGCAGCGTTGCCTCGAAAAACTGCACCACATCGGAGTTGAATTGTTCATGGAACGCCGCGCGGTCGAAGCCCGGCTGACTGTTGCAGACTTCCGGCGTCTTTCTGGACAGGCGCGCATCGCACGGTGGCAGGAAGTCGTAATGGCCTGCGTTGGCGACCACGTGATACTCGGGCGCTCGGGGCAGGTCGGCGCGTACCGCCTCTTCATAATAGGGATGCGGCTGATGACGATCGTCGGCAGCTCGCCAGAGCTGGATCGGGGCGCGTACGCTGCCTAGCCCTGCGCGGCCGAAGGCGAAGCCGAACGCGGGCGCAGCGATGACTACGGCCCTGATGCGTGGATCGTGGACCCAGGCGCTGGCGGGAACATCCGCGCCGGAATGGGGATCGACGCCGGCATGCTTCAGGGCCTCGCACAGGTCATGATCCGGGTGGGCCTCGCAATACGGGGCGATCTTCGAAAGGTCCGGGATCCCGCCTGCGGCCACGAGCACGGTGAAGCCGCCGTTGGAAAAACCGAACGCGCCGACGCGGGCCGCATCCAGCCGCCCGTGCCAACGCCACTCGTCGAGCATGTAGTCAACCAGCCGTTGAAGCTGGGCGGGACGGCGCCACAGTTGCAAGACGCGGCTCTGGTCATCGAAAGTGTCGCCGGCGTGACTGACCGCCGCCGCCACGAAGCCCGCGTGAGCCAACGCGAGAGCCGTATCGTAATGACCGTCGTACCATCCTCCGCCGCCGTGCGACATCACCACCAGCGGCAGGCGACGACCGGCGATCGCAGCGTCCGGCGCCACAGTCTGGGTGAAATTGCCCAAGGAATGCGGTGTCGCCGGTGCGTTAGTCGGATACCAGATGCCGACCGTGAGCGGCGGCTCCGCGCCATTCGCTACCTTGACCTCCTCAAAACCGACATCGGCGGCGAGGACAGGCGCGGCAGCCAGGGCAAAGAAAGCGATGATCATGGCCATCAATCTCACGGTGGTCTCCTTTGCTGTCGTCGCTCTCACCGAACGGTATCGAGTAAGCGCCGAGCCCCTATCTGCGACAGCAAACAGCATGGTCAGAGCAGACCGTGCAAGAAGCAATCGGCAAGACCGGATGCGCTCGGCATCTACAGGCGCACATAAGGTTGCGACAACGCCTTCGACGACCTGATGAGGTCTTCCAGCATCATCGCGCGCTTGTCCGGATGCGTGTCCCGGCTTGTCATGAAGCAGAGCGCTGCGACGGGGAGACCCGCGCGGTCGCGGATAGGCGCCGCCATGCAGAGTCGAAAAGTGTGGGATAGACCCTCGGTGCAACAGTATCCCAGGTCAGCGGCCCGCTCGACATCGGAAAGAAAATCCCGGAATTCAATGCGTCTGCCGTTGTCGAGGATAAAGTCCTCGTCCGGGATCAAGCTGCGAATTTCCTCCGCCTTCATATGGGCGAGCAGCAGGCGGCCCGAAGCGGTCCATGGAATCGGCACCTTCACGCCGATGTCGGAACTGATGTTGAATGGTCGCGAGCTGTTCTCCGACAGGACCACGGTGTACTTGTTGCCTTCTAGCATGCACAACTGCGCGGTTTCGTCGTGCGTCCGGACGAGCGCAAGGATCGCCTGGTGGGCGCGGCTGATCAGATCGTTATGGACGGCATAGTCGGAGCCGTAGTAGTGCATCTCGCGGCCGAAAAACACGCTCCCGTCCGCCGTTGTCTCGAGCCATCCGGCTTCAGTGAGCATGGTGACCAGTTCGTAGATACTCGAGCGCGGCGCGCCGGTTGCTTCAATCAGTTCGCGCATCGCCATCGGACGCCGCGCGATATGCAATTGCTTGAGAATGCCGATGACGCGGTCAACTCCCCTGGCCCTCGATGATTCTGGTGCGGACATTCCATCAACTCCGTCGGCGATAGCAATCGCGATCTATTTTTTGAGTGACGCGAGTTTAGCGCGTAAAAGACGACGCTTCACCATTGCGCGGCCCGTAGAACCCCGACGCCCGTGCCGGGATGCTCAATGATCGAGCACGCGATGCAGAAACTGACGCGTACGTTCATTCTGCGGGTTCACGAAGATCTGCTCGGGCGCGCCCTGTTCCGCAATCACACCTTTATCCATGAACACCACGCGGTCGGCGGTCTTGCGCGCGAAGCCCATCTCGTGTGTGACAACGACCATGGTCATCCCGTCGCGCGCCAGTCCGCGCATGACTTCGGTCACCTCCCCGACGAGTTCCGGGTCGAGGGCGGACGTGGCTTCGTCGAAGAACATGATGCCTGGCTCGACGGCCAACGCTCTTGCGATCGCGACACGCTGCTGTTGCCCGCCGGAGAGCTGGCTGGGGTAGTGCTCGGCTCGATCGGCAAGACCCACCCGGTCAAGCGCGTCCATCGCACGCTTGCGTGCGTCCGCCGCGTTCATCTTGCGTGCCTTGACCAGGGCGAGCGTCACATTGCCAAGCGCGCTCTTGTGCGGAAACAGATTGAACTGCTGGAACACCATGCCGACATGACCGCGGATCTCCTTCGCCCGGCGTGCATCGTGCAGCGGCACTTCGTTGACCCAGACTTCGCCCGTGTCGGCCGTTTCCAGACCGCTCATGATGCGCAGCACCGTGCTCTTGCCAGAGCCCGACGCGCCGATCAGCACGAGAACTTCGCCGGGCCGCACATCGAGGTTGATCTCCTTCAGGACCTGGGTAGCGCCGAACGACTTGCTGACGCCGGTGAGGTTGATGATGGGCTTTGACGTAGTGACAGTGGTCATGACAACAGGCTCCTTCTTCGGTCATGGTGGCGCACCCACTGCGACAGTGGAAAGCACACAATGAAATAAAGCACGGCAACGAGTCCATAGATTTCGACCGGTTTGCCGACCCGGTCGACGATGGCCTGGCCACCATGCATCAATTCCGACATGCCGATCATGCTGACGATCGACGTATCCTTGATCAGCGATAAATATTGGCCGATGAGCGGCGGCATCACGATCTTTCCGGTCTGCGGCAAGATCACAGAAAAGAACGCCTGGGTCTTGCTGAGCCCGAGGATCTGTGACACCTCCCACTGGCCTTTCGGTACGGCTTCGATGCCTGAGCGGAATACCTCGGCGATGTAGGCGCCTTGATACACGCTCAAGCCCACGACGCCCGCTGCGAACACATCGATCGCGTAGCCGAAGTACGACACGCCGAAATAGATGAACATCAGCGTGATCAGCACCGGCGTGCCGCGAAACAGTTCGGTATAGAGCCTGGCGAAGCGCGGTGTGCCCCATGGCCCGAAAGAGCGCAATACGGCTGCCAGCAGTCCGATCAGCGTTCCACCAACGATCGACGCCGCAGAGAGAAGCAGTGTCGCCAGCAGTCCCTGAAACAGGATCGCCAGGCTGGTCATTAACAATTCGCTCGACATGTTCGGTCTCCGGTTTGAGCGCTCAGGTGCGATCGGCCTGTCGTGCGACAAGGAACGGCCGGCGCGTGCGTTTCTTCATGACGAGCGGCGGATGAAAGACACGCACGCCGATCTGGCCCGCCAGCCACGACAGGAGGTTGCTCAGGAACAGGTAGGCAATCAGCGTGATCGAGAAGGTCTGGATATAGAGCAGCGTGCGCGCATTGATCACCGTCGCCGTTCCGCTCAGCTCCGGCAGCGCGATCGCCGACAGGAGCGACGTGCCGAGCAACAGCTGGATCAGGTTGTTGACGATCGCCGGATAGACGGCGCGCGCAGCCTGCGGCAGAACCACCTCGATGAAGATCTGCGAACGCTCCAGGCCAAGGATCGACGCCGCCTCAAGCTGACCGCGCGGCACGGACTGGATACCCGCGCGAAACACTTCGCCCAGATACGCGCCGACGTTCACCCCTAATGCAATGACACCGGCTGTATAGGCATTGAGCGTGATGCCAAGCGATGGCAACCCGAAGAACACGATGAAGATCTGCAGCAATACCGGCGTATTGCGGATCGCTTCGATATACACCCTTGCGATCGCCTGCAGCAGCCCGACGCGCGATGAGCTCGCGAGTGCGGTGAGCAAGCCAAGCAGCATCGCGAGGACGAAGGCCAGCAGCGTGACCTGGAGCGTCAGCCAAGACGCGCGAACGAAATCGTTCCAATAACCCGCAAGGGTCACCCATTCATAGCTCATGGTTCCTCCGTCAATCGGGCGGCGCGGCGCCAGCGGGATTTCAGTACTGCGGGTTCAGCGGGAAGCGCGGCTCGGCGCCGAACCACTTCTTGTAGAGCTGCGCGTTCTGCTTCGATGCGTTGACCTGGAACAGGAACAGGTTCAGGTAGTTGAGCCAGACCTCATCACCTGCCTTCACGCCGAACGCGTTGTATTCGAGCGGAACCAGCGCTTCGTTGGTAACGGTCAGATCGGGATCGAGCGATGCCTGATAGGCGAGAAAGTTGTTGTCCTCGATCATCGCATCGGCCTGTCCCTGCTTGACGGCGAGGATCGCAGCCTGCGAGCTGTCGAATTCCTGGATCTTGACCTTCATGTTCAGCGAGCGCACCTCATCGCCGTTCGTCGAGCCCTTGACCGTTGCAATTGTACGGTCCGACATGTCGTTGATGGACTTGATGCCGCTGCTCTTCTTGACCAGAAGCGCCTCGCTTGCGACCACATAGGGATTCGTGAACGCGATTTCCTTCGCCCGCTCAAGGTTGCGGGTGAAGTTGCAGAACACTACGTCAACCTTGCTGGTTTGCAGGTTCGGAATGCGGTTGGCGCTCGTCGTATTCACGACTTCGAGCTTGACGCCCATCTGCTTCGCCAGTTCTTTCGCCAGATCGACGTCGTAGCCGTCAGGTTGGCCGTCCTTGTTGTAGAAGCCGAACGGCGCAAAGGTCAAGCAGTCGCCTACGCGCAGCGTGCCCCGTTGCAGGACCTGCTTGAGCGTCGAATCAGCCGCGGCGCCTTGCTCTGGCGGGGCGACCTTGGTGCAGCCGGCCAGCATCAGCAGGCCGGCTACGGCGAACAAGCAAGTGAATTTTGCGCTTTCCCTGACAAATCTCATTTTTTCGTCCCGAACTGGTGAGAAGTCCATGCGTGTACACAAGCGGCGTCAAGAGCACCTTCGCGGCACTCCAATCGATGAAATCGACGCGCTCGCGCGCTACCGCCTGACTGTCCGATATATCGGATTCATGTCCGACACAGCAGATGACGAGCAGTGTTTCACGGGAAAAAAATAGTTGCAATGGGGTATACGCGGTGCGCGACCACGGTATTAATCAAGGATGCTGGATGCTTTCCAACTCGAAAGAATTCATGCGGTTTGCTGAATTTGCACGCAGTCAAACCGACCAGTGATTGCGGCTTCTCCATAAGCGCTTCCGGGTGCAAACGGTTTTTTCTCTTTTCGGCTGCAGCCGATGTGACCGAAGGACCGGCTTGTATTCCGCGCCGCCTACGCACCCGAGAGGGTGCGAGAAAGAGGCCGCGCGATAGCCGTGCCACGTGAACTCAGCGCAAACTTCTAACCTGGCTCGGCGTGACACTCTCGGCAAATCGATTGCCGAAATGGGTTCTCGTGTAGTTGACGACTGCAGCGACCTGATCGTCATTCATCGCGTCGCCAAACGACGGCATCGCCTTTCGGCCGTGCAGTACGTTGACGATGACGTAGGGCGCTGCTTCGACTGCCGGGTTGTCAGCGAGTGCCGGGTAGTGACCCGCGCCCTGTGCGCCTTTTCCATCCGGCATATGGCATCCCGCGCAGGTAGCGTTGTAAAGCGCTTCGCCGCTCTTTTCGGTAAAGCGGTAGCCCGGCGAAATCGTGAAAGTGCGTGATGCGTCCTGTGCCACGGCCTGAGCCGACACCGTCGCGGCTCCCATCAGCCAGGCCATCAGCATCACGCTCAGGATCAGCGTCGGCCTATCCATTGACGATTCTCCGATGCAACCGGGTGATCGCATCCAGTGACGACAGCACGGCGCCTTCCTGCCATGCGGGGATATGGGAAGCGTGCTCTCCCGCAAGGACGATCCGTCCGTCGATCTGACAGAGATTCGCGTAATGCGCTTCTCTCAACGCATCCGTCCATGCGGCGAAGCAACCATTCGTGAACGGTGATCGGCTCCAGCTCATCGCAAAGCCGTTCTGGTACTCGCGCGCGTACTGCGGATGAATCTGGCTGCCCTGGCTCAATGCCACCGCGATCCGTTCGGCAGGGGGCAGCGCACCCATCTCATAGCTGGCGGGCCCCCACATGTAGGCGCCGAGCAGCACCGCGGGACCGGTCGATCCGTAACCTGTTGCCGGATAGCCGATCGTCGAGATCGGCAGATCAGTATGCGTGATGCCGCCGTAGATCTGCTCGTCTTCTTCCCAGAATCGCCGGCCGAATTGCAACCCGATTTTCACCGATGTTTCGTAGGGCACCGCATCGATCGCGGCGCGCATGGCCGGGCCGACCGCCGTGTCGATCTGACTCAGAATCGAGAGCGGGATGGTGCACACCAGCCAATCCGCGTGCGCGTTCCGTTTGGTCCGGGTGGTCGTATCGGTATAGCGCACTGTGACGCCTTGCTCGTCCTGCAAGATGGCCGTGACTCTGGCGTTGAACACTACAGCGCTTGCGACCTGCGCATAAAGCGCGTGAGCAATCCTGTCCATGCCGCCGACGGGCTGGAAAATGGCGCTCTGGTAGTCCAGCTCGTTTCCAGACGAGAGCCATCGCCACAAACGCGATGCAAGCAAGGGGTCGCGCGGGAGCAGATCCGACGGCACGGCCTCGGGCATCAGCCCACCGCCATGCGCGGTCGCGAATCCGCGGCGTTCACTGCTTCGCCGGCCCGCCTGATAGCGATCATCCGGACCGAGCGCACCCCATTGGCGCAGGGATTCGAGTAGCAGATGCGCATCTTCTACTGACAACGCATCATCGAGCGCGTCCTTTCGGATTGCTTTGGAAAGCAGCTCGGCGATATAGCCTTGATAGTCGGTCTGCACTTCCCGGAATCGTTGCGGCTTGCCATCGAAAGCCTCTGTCGAATGCAGGTATGCGTTGTAATTGACCTGGATGAACGGCTCGAGCGGCACCTTCAGGCGTTTTGCATAGTCGAGTACGCCCTGGTGGTGATACGGAATGCGCCACGGCCCTGGGTTCAGATAAAGCCCGTCAGCGAAATCGCAGTACTGGGTGGCGCCGCCGAGTTCTGTATAACGATCACCGCCCCTGACAGTCCAGGTCCGACCACCCGCGCGGTCGTTGTACTCGAGCAGCTGCACGTGGTAGCCCGCGTTCCTCAACTCAAAGGCCGCGACGAGGCCAGCCATGCCCGCGCCGAGCACGAGAATTCGCGTTCCTTTGGGCGCGCCATCGAGTCTGATCGGACCGGCGTAGGTCGAGGCAGCGGCGAACCCCAACGTGCCCATGCCTTGCATCATGGCGGCCGCGCCGAGGTTCTTGCCGATCAGCGTCAGCAGGTGCCGGCGGCTCATCGCATTTGCGGTCATTCTCGACATAAGGACGTGGTGCCCCGACTGGAGAGAAACGATGGCGAACGAAATCAGATGGCATCCCAGATTGCAAAGACCCGAGTCATCTGGATTTGTAGGCTTGGGTTTGCGTTTGGGCGTACTGCAACGGACTAGTTCATTTTATGCGATCACCCCGTCGGGCGTCGTGAATCGAACATCTGAAACACCGGCGGTGAGCGCGCGATGCGGGTCGTCGCGCCCCCGTTGTGGCGCGAACGCGTCGCTATCAATCGCAAAGCAGCCCCACCATCGGAATCGCCGGCGTTCGTCCCGCGATCAGGTCGGCCGTGATTCGAGCCGATCCGTGTGACATGGTCCAGCCGATATGACCGTGGCCGGTATTCAGATAAAGATTGCGATACTTCTTGCGCCCGAAGAACGGCAAGTTCGTCGGCGTCATCGGCCTGAGCCCGGCCCACATTTCGGCGCGATCGTAGTTGGCGCCGGCCGGGTAGAGCTCCTGCGTCACGCTCTTCATAAACACAAAATCAGAAGGCTTGTGGCTCGTGTCGTAGCCGGCAAACTCCGCCGTCGCGGTGACCCGGATCCGGTCGCCGAAGCGCGAGATTGCGACCAGGTTGTGCTCGTCGACCGCTGCAACGGTGGGTGGCAAGGGGCGGCCGTCGATCGGAATCGTGAGGGAGTATCCCTTGATCGGATAGATCGGAAGATCGATGCCGATCTGTCGGGCAAGAACCGGACTGTAGGGGCCAAGAGCGAGCACATACGCGTCGCCTTTTACAAGGCCTCGACTCGTTCTGATGCCGACCACGTCCTGCCCGGCGGTTTCAAAGCCGTCGATGGTGGTGTCGGTCAGAAGCGTACCGCCGCGCGCGACGATCTTTTCCGCAAGGGCGCGGGTGAACTTCGCAGAATCTCCGGTCTCATCGGTCGGGCAGTGAATGGCGCCCGCTATCCTGTCTTTTGCCGAAGCCAGCGACGGGTCGAGTGCGACGACCTGATCGCGGCTGAGAACCCGGATGACTTGTCCATCGGATTCCAGCAGCTTCATGTGTTCGACTCCGCGGTCCAGCGCTTCCTGAGTCCGATGGAAATACAGAATTCCGCGGTCATTTCGATCGTATTCGATGGCGTCCTCAGCGATCACATCCTGCAGCACGCGTTGAGAGTAGGCGGCAAGCCGATGCTTGAGCAGGGTATTGCGGCGTGCCTTCTCCGATGTGCATTCCATCAGGAAGCGCCACGACCAGCTGTAAAGCCTGGGATCCGCCGAGAACCTGAAGCGCAACGCCTGATCCTTCAGCACCAGCGATTTGAGCAGGATCATCGGCGCTTTGGGCGAGGACCAGACAAAGGAATGTCCGGGCGCGATCATGCCCGCGTTACCCCAACTGGTTTCCGCTGCGACTAAAGGCTGCCGCTCGACGATCACGACCTCATGGCCATCCTTCTGCAACTGGTACGCGGTTGTCACACCGACTACCCCGCCGCCGAGCACGATAACTTTCATGATGTCCTCAGATGCAAGGGGGCCGCGGCCACTCACGGCAGCGAGGTGTCGCTCCGGCTTTTGTGCTGCGCCACCATCGATTCCCGCCGGGCAGGAGGCACCTGCAATACATCGGGCAGTTCCGCGATTCCGGCACCATTGGCCGCGGACGTGAAGCAGGCAGACCCCGGATGAGCTTCGCGCAGCGCACGCTCGAAGGACTAGTGCAGCTGCGCCGGGCCGACGGCCTCGCCTTGCTTCTGGCGCAGTTCCATCAAGGCGGGCTGCCGCAGCCTCACTTCCATTGCGGCTGATTCAGCACCATTCCGTGCTGTCCCTTGTAGGCAGCCACCGCCGGCGGCGTCCACCCGTCCAGCATCTGTGGCGCGAGTTGCCAGACCTCGATGCCAAGCGGCCGGCACACGTCCAGCGGATCGCGCGCGTCGGGTCCCCACATCGGCACGGACAGATCGCCGCCCGGACAGGTCGACAGTGCGCACAGCAAATCGATCTCCGCGAAGAATTCGAGGTAGTCGCCTTTCTTTGCCGGACACGCCTTCATGAAGTATTTGTCTTCGAGATTCAGGCCGGTGCACTGGAACACGTTGAGCACGTCGTGGACGTCGTACTCAGTCAATCCATACGGGGCGATGGCGCGCGTCAGGTTGGAGTGGCAGTGGAAATGAAAATCCTCGCCGGTCAGCATGCGGTTCACATAGGGGTCGCAGCGTGTGCCGAGCAGATCGTGGACACGGCCGCCGTGTTCGTCGACGCCGTAGCCTGCAAGACTGTCATCCGCGATGGTCACCATCGGACGCAGGAACGGCAGCGTCGACCACAGACGGTCGAACGTGCTCACATGTGCCTGCTGCAACTGGCGCGTGCGCGATGCCCACATGCGCTCGCGCGGGTCGTGCCGGTTCCACATGTTCAGGTCGGCAACCTGCGGGCCTTCGATCGTGACGATGCGAAACACGTGGCCGGCAGGCACGGTCCACGCCTGCCCCGAGCGGATCGGCACGACGATCGATTCAACCAGCGTGCGGGTGTCGTGCTGTGAGGCGATGCGCTGATAGAACGCCTTGTCGACGTCGAGCGCCGAGCCTTTGGTGGACTGATACGCAGCAGGGTAATTCAGCATGATGGATTCTCCGTCGAACTCAGGCCGGCGCCGTGCCGCGATCAGGCGGCGTCGTCATCGCTCCGGGACGGCGCAGCATCTTGTCCACTTCGCCGGCGTGCAGTTCTTCGACGTGGATCATCTGGCGCGCGTATTCTTCCAGCGCGACTGAACAATCTTCCGCCAGCGCGAGGAGCTCCCGATACAGGTCGAGCGCGACTTTCTCGGCTTCGAGCGATTCACGCAGAATGGACGCGATGTCGAAGACGTGCGAGTCGAGAAGCGGACCGATCGCCAGAGACGGGTAAGCGCCCAGGGTGGTGATCCATTCGCCGGCCTGCTGAGCGTGCACGAGCGATTCGTCGGCCTGTTGCCGCAGCCACGCCACAATGGGGATGCGGCCAAATCCAAATACCAGGAATGAATAATGAGTATAGCGAACGACCCCAGCCAGTTCCGACTCCAGAATCTGGTTCAGGACTTTAACCACCTTTTCCTTCTCGATCTCTGCCATGTTTGCCTCCATTGCGTCTGATCTGTTTCAACCGATGTCGTGTACCCGGTTAGCGGCCCAGTTAGCAGATTACTCCGCCGCAATAGCACTGCCGCCCAGATAGGCCGCGCGGACCCGGCTATCCTGAGCCAACTCGCGGGCGGACCCCGCGAGCGCAATGCGCCCGCTTTCCAGCACGTAGGCCCGATGAGCGATGCGCAGCGCCTGGCGGGCGTTCTGCTCGACGAGGAGAATCGAGGTGCCTTCGCGGCAGATGTCGGCGATCATGCCGAAGATCGCGCGGACCAGCTTTGGCGCAAGTCCCATCGAGGGTTCGTCCAGTACCACGATACGCGGGCGCAGCATCAGCGCGCGGGCAATCGCCAGCATCTGCTGCTCGCCGCCGCTGAGCGTGCCGGCCAGCTGGCTGCGTCGCTCGCCGAGCCGGGGGAAAGTCGCATAGAGTTGATCCCTTCGTTGTTGCAGTGCCGCACTGTCACGCCGGATCAGATAGCCGCCGAGATGCAGATTTTCCTCCACCGTCAGCGCGCCGAAAATGCGCCGCCCCTCCGGCACATGACCCAGACCCAGCGCCACGATCTGGTGTGCGCGCAGCCCCATCAGGCGCTGGCCATCCATCGCGATGTCGCCCGCGCGCGGCCGGATCAATCCGGAAATCGCCCGCAGCGTGGTGGTTTTTCCCGCGCCGTTGCTGCCGAGCAACGCGACGATCTCGCCCTGTGCGACGTCCAGCGAGATGCCATGCAGCACTTCGACAGTTCCATAGCTCACACGCAGATCGCGGATTTCTAGGAGTCCCACAGCGATTTCTCCCCGGCAGTATCGTCGCTTGCTTCGTCCTTTTCGGCTGTGCCGAGATAGGCATCGATCACACGCGGGTCCGCCTGGATCGCGGCGGGCTGGCCCTCGGCGATGATCACGCCGTGATCCATCACGATGATCCGGTCCGACACGCCCATCACCAGCATCATGTCGTGCTCGATCAGCAGCACCGTCACGCCATGATCGCGGATGCGCCGGATCAGTTCCATCAGCGCGCGCTTCTCGGTCGGGTTCATGCCCGCTGCCGGCTCGTCGAGCAGCAGGAGGCGAGGGCTGCTGGCGAGCGCACGGGCGATCTCCAGCCTGCGCTGGTCGCCGTAGGGCAGATCGGCGGCGCGCTCGCCCGCGCGGCCCGCAAGACCGACGAAGGCGAGCCAGCGCAGGCCCTCGGTCGAATGGTCCGCCGCCTCGGCACGCGCGGACGGCAACGCCAGAAGCTCGGCTGCGAGCGGTGTCCGCAGCCGATGGTCCATGCCGGTCAGGACGTTTTCGAAGGCCGTCATGTGGCCGAACAGGCGGATGCCCTGGAAGGTGCGTGCCAAGCCTTGATGGACGATGCGATGAGGCGCGCCGCCGACCAGCCGTTCCCCGCACCAGACGACCTGTCCGCCGGTCGGGCGGATCACGCCGGTCAGGCAGTTGAACACGGTGGTCTTGCCGGCGCCGTTCGGACCGATCAGGCTCACGATCTCGCCGCTCTTCACCATGAAGCTGACACCGCCGACCGCCAGCACGCCACCGAAGCGGCGCTGCATGCCGCGCACCTCCAGCAGGGTTTCGTCGGTGACGGCGTGGCTGGGCACCGGGGCCTGATCGGCGTCGGTGCCCTTGCGCGGCGGCGCGACGCGGCGCAACGGCGCTGGCCACAACCCCTGCGGCCTGAGCAGCATCAGGATCACGAGCCCGATCGCGAATGCGAAGATGCGCCAGAGGTTGAGAAAGCGCAGCATCTCCGGCAGGCCGGCGACGATGATGGCGCCGAGGATCACACCAGGAATGCTGCCCCGGCCGCCGAGCACGACGACGATCAGGATCGTGACGGACTGCAGATAGGTGAAGCCGGTCGGATCGATTGTGCCGAAGCGGGCCGCGAACAGGCTGCCCCCCAGCCCGCCGATCAGCGCGCCCATCACATAGGCGAGCAGCTTGACGCGCAGTGTCGGCACGCCGACGGCCTCGGCGGCTGCCTCGTCCTCGCGGATGCTGGTCCAGGCGCGGCCGAGGCGCGAGCGCCCGAGCCGGATGGCGAACACGAGCACCAGCACGAGGAACGCCATGCCCAGTTCGTAGAGCGCCAGCGGCGAACTGATCTCGAAACCGAACAGGCTGGGGCTCGCGATGCCGAAGATGCCGTTCGGGCCGCCCGTGATGTCGAGATTGGTGGCGACAATACGCGTGATTTCGCCGAACCCCAGCGTGACGATCGCCAGATAGTCGCTGCGCAGGCGCAGTGTCGGATAGCCGATGACGATGCCCGATACCCCGGCGAACGCGAGACTGAACGGCAGCGTTTCCCAGAACGAGAAGTGCAGCAGGGTTTCCAGCAACGCCGTCGTGTACGCGCCGATCGCAAAGAAGGCTGCGTAGCCCAGATCGAGCAGTCCGGCATAACCGACCACGATGTTCAGCCCGAGACCCAGGATGGAATAGGTGACGATGGTCAGGCCGACATCGACGACATAGTTGCTGGCGACGGCGGGCAACGCCACGGCGGCGGCCAGCAGCGCGCCGCCGACCGGCTTGGCCCAACGCGCGGAAGCCTGAGTGGCGCTCATGGATTACATTCTCTCGACGACGCGTTCGCCGAACAGCCCGGTCGGCTTGATCACGAGCACGGCGATCAGCACGCCGAAGACGAACACGTCGGTCCATTGCGACGAGACATAGCCCGCGCCGAAGGCTTCGAGCAGGCCGATCAGGATGCCGCCGGCCATCGCGCCCGGAATGTTGCCGATGCCGCCGAGCACGGCGGCGGTGAACGCGCGCAGGCCTAGCACGAAGCCCATGAAGAAATTGATCTGCGTGTAGTAAAGCCCTTCCATGACGCCCGCCACGGCGGCCAGCACCGAACCGAGCAGAAAGGTGAGCTGGATCAGGCGCTCGACGTCGATGCCCATCAGACGCGCGGCGTCCTGATCGATTGCCAGCGCGCGCATCGCGGTGCCAAGGAAAGTGTGGTGAACGAAGAAATACAGTGCCAGCATCAGGGCCAGGCTTGCCACGATGATGCCGATCTGCGCGAAGGTGATCTGCACACCGTGGAGTTCGAATCCCGCCTGACTCAGCACATGCGGATAGGTGCGAAAGCCCGCGCCGTAGATCAGCAGCACCCCATTTTGCAGCGCCAGCGAGACGCCCAGTGCCGTGATCAGGATTGACAGCCGCGGCGCGCGCAGCAACGGCTGATACGCGAGCCGCTCGATCAGCAGGCCGAGCGCGCCTGTGACCGTCATTGCGGCCACGAGGGCGATCAGCAGTGCCAGGGCGAGCGGCAGATGCGCGGACGCAAGGACCATCAGGCCGGTCCAGCCGATGAACGCGCCGACCATGAACAGGTCGCCATGAGCGAAGTTGATCAGCCGGATGATCCCGTAGACCATCGTGTAGCCGAGGGCGACGAGCGCGTAGAACGAGCCGGTCGTCAGCCCTTCGATGACGAACTGGAAGAAGTCGCTCATGACGGGGCGGGGCGCGCAATAGCGCCTACTTCATCGCCGCCCAATGTCCGCTCGCATCCTGCCTCTGGTAGGGCTCGAAGTTGTCGTTGTGCACAATGATCGTGATGTACACCGCTTTGCTGCGGTCCCCCTTCGGATTGAAGGCAATCGTTCCGGTCGCGCCCGGGTAGTTCGAGACCTTGTGCAGAGCCGCCGTGATCGCGGCAGGCTTGTCCGATTTTGCGTCCGCGATGGCTTTCGCCGTGACCCCGACGGCGTCGTATTCATAGACCGAATACGGTCCCGGCCCTTGCCCGTAAGCCTTCGTATAGTCATCGACGTAGGCGTGCGCGCCGCTCAGGAACTGCGCGAGCGGTGCCGTCGTGATGATCATGCCGTCGGCGGCGGGACCGGCCGTCTTCATCAGGGTGGGGTCGTTGGTGGCGTCGCCGCCCATGAAGGTCATTTTCAGACCCAGTTGCCGCGCCTCCTTGACCATCAGGCCGGCTTCGGAGAAATAGCCCGTGTAGTAGATCACGTCAGGCTTCAGCGAGGCGACCCGCGTCAACGTCGGTGAATAGTCCATCTGACCGGCCGTGATCGAATTGGCGTACACGACATCGACACCGTTCTTCTTCAGGGCTTCCACGGTGTTCGTGGCGAGGCCTTTGGAATAGGTCGTGTTGTCGTCGATCACCGCCACGTGCTTCGCGTGCAGGACGTCTTTTATGAAGCTTGCCGCGAAGGGGCCCTGCTGGTCGTCACGGCCGATGGTGCGGAACACGTTGTCGTACCCCATCTCGGTCAGCTGCGGATTGGTCGACGCATCCAGCACGTAGGGAATCCCGGCGCGATGAAAGGTTGTCGATTCCGGCAGCGCCGCGCTGGAACAATAGCCGCCCGCTACCGCGACAACGCCCGCATCGACGAGTTTCTGTGCCGCCTGCACTGCGGTCTGCGCATCACAGGCGTCGTCCTCGGGCACCAGCTCGATCTGCTTGCCGAGCAAGCCTCCGGCCGCGTTGATTCTGGCGGCGGCGAGCTTCGCGCCGTTGACGATGTCCGTGCCGGCATTGGCACTGCTGCCTGACAGCGGGACGGGCACGCCGATCTTGATGGTGGCCCCCTGGCTTAGCGCCGAACCGGGAGCCATGCCGACAAGCAGGGCCACGGCAGCCGCCACGGCCGGGAGGATCGTTTGCTGCAAGCCCCGCTCTGCACCGGGCCAGCCATTCTTCTGAGCAATCATGTTAGTGACTCCTTATTGTGAAAGGGATCGGACGATCCGCCACACGGATTTACCGGTGACATCAGAAAACGAACGGAAATGGGCGATTGCACGTGATTCATACCCGCCAGGTCAGCAGCGTGACTACTGGTTTCACCGGAGCGCTGGCACGAAAGCGCTTCTTTCATGATAGGAGGCGGTGTGCGTTGGGACGGTATAGGGTATTTGCGTATAAACCACTACACAAAGGCGCTGGCAATCCTCTACCTTTAGAAAGGCAGCGACGGCAGGCACGCGCAAACCGGAACGCGACATGACAGGATGACACTGAAATGAGTGCGATTGCACAGCAGGATGACGTGTACACGAGGCTCGATTTCACGCTGGACGGCGGCATCTGCCGGCGTGCCGCGATCGGCCTGGTGGTACTCGCCACCGATCATACGATTGAACATGAGTGGCGGGGCTTGCTGACGCAGGACGGCGTGGCGTTCTACGAAAGCCGTGTGTACAACTCGGCGGATATCACGCCTGAACGGCTGGCGGAAATGGAGGACCGTATTGCACCGGCGGTCGCGTTGATCCGTCCGGCCGAACGTATCGATGTGGTGGCGTTTGGCTGCACGTCCGCGTCGATGGTGATTGGGGAGGAAAAGGTGTTCGCGCGGATTCGCGAAGCGCGTCCGGATGTCGCGAGCACTACGCCGATCACCGCGGCGCTGGCGGCGCTTCGCGCACTAGGCGTCCAACGTACGGCGCTGCTGACGCCCTATGTGCGTTCGATCAACGATTACATGCGCGACTATATCGAGTCGCGTGGCCACGGCATTACGCGCATGGCGTCGTTCGAGCATGCGAACGATAACGAAGTGGCGCGGATCGATGCGGCGTCGTTGCGAACCGGCGTTGAGCAACTTGCGCGCAATCGTGACGTGGATGCGATTTTCGTATCGTGCACGAGCTTGCGCATTGCCGGGTTGATTCCGGAGTTGGAGGCGGCGACCGGCAAGCCGGTGATATCGAGCAACTACGCGATGGCCTGGCACGCGCTGCGGCTCGCCGGCGTGCGAGATTGCGAGCCTCATCTTGGGCGGCTGTTTGCGCTGTGACGTTGTACCTTGAAATGCGACGCAGCGCGACGGAGCGACAGTGCGGCGATCGATGGCGCAGGACGTTCAATGGCGCAAGGATTTGTGGCGCGCCATTGATTGCAAGGCATAAGCAGGGCCGTTTTCGTTCTGCAAGCACAGACGCCCTCTGAATTTCCTCCTGGTCACTTGTGATCATCGGAACGGCCGGCACCGAGTGCTTCGAGCAATGGCCGCAGAGCATCCAGTTCCGCGCCGAAGCCGCTCCAGTCTCCCGCCTTCAGGCGTTCGATCGCGCGGTCATAGTGGGCAAGTGCCTCGCGTGCCCGCGCGTCCGGCGCGTTCGTTGTGCCTCGGGCTGGCGATGCCGCATGCGCGGTCTCCTTGAAAAGCGCAGCCAGGGCTTCGCCCAGGGTGTCCTCCATCACCACGCGTTCACCATAGGCGGCAATCACCCGCTTCAACTCCGGCAACTGACCGGACGCCGCGCGCAAATAGAGCGGAGAAACGTAGAGGATCGAGTTCTCGATCGGCACGACCACGAGATGACCGCGAATGACGCGTGAGCCCATCTGGTTCCACAGTGAGATCTGCTGCGAAATCTCGGTATTCTGCTGAATACGCGCTTCGATCTGAAACGGCCCAAAGACCAGCTTGTCCTTGGGAAACGTATAGACGATGAGCTTGCCGTACCCGGACGGATCGCACCGCGCCGCCAGCCACGCAATCATGTTCTCCCGCTGGCTCGGCACCATCGGCAGCATGAGGATGAACTCGGCGCGTGGGTCGCCGGGGAGTCGCATGATCGTGTAGTACGGCGGCATCGTGCTGGCGGCGCTCCCGCCATCCATTCCGACCAGCTCTCGGGGAAACTGCCACAGATCCTCGCGGTTGTAGAAGACCTCCGGCGCGACCATATGGTAGGCGCGGTAAAGCTGCGCCTGGATCAGGAACAGATCTTCCGGGTAGCGGATATGCTGCCGAAGTGCCGGTGGCATCGCGTCCAAAGGCTTGAACAAACCCGGGAAGCTGCGCTCGTAGGTGCGCACGAGCGGATCGGCGGGATCGCTGACGTAGAAATCGACCGTGCCGTTGTATGCATCGACCACGACCTTGACCGCGTTGCGGATGTAATTGGCGCCGTCGCCGAAACCCGGCCGGGAGTAGGGAAACCACTGGCTGACGGTGTAGGCATCCTGGATCCAGTACAGGTGCCCATTGCTTGCGACGACATACGGGTCATGGTCGAGAGTCAGGAACGGCGCGATCGTACCCACGCGGTCCTGAATGTTGCGGTGAAGCAGGATCCGGCTCTGGTCTGTGATATAGCCGCTCAGCAGGATGTTGGGATCGTCGAGCTGCCAGGCGAAGAGACTGCGTCGCGCCACACTGCCGACGGAGACGCCGTCGCGCCCGCTATACGTCGTGTAGGCATTGTCCGCCCCGCTGGGATAGTCGAATTCAGCTACATTGCCGTTCACGATGACGTAGTCCTGCCGGCCTTCGCTGAAATACAGACGCGGTTCGCGAATGGCCGGGCCGCCGTTGGCGACGGGCGGAATATCCCGCAGATAGAAGGAGGGTAAGCCTTCGGCGGATTTCTCGGTGACCGGCGACATCACGATGCCGATGCCGTGAGTGAAGATGAGGTGCAGGTTCACCCAGGTTTGGGCGTTGGGCGGAAGCATCGCCGGTTCCAGTTCACGCGCCGACAGCATCACCTGCCTGTATCCGGCGTCGAGCTGATAGCGGTCGATGTCCACCGCGAGAAATTTGTAGTAAGTCCTGATCTCCTGCAACTGTGCGTAGGTATCCATCAGCGGTTGCACATCCCATAGCCGGATGTTGTCGATGGTCGCGCGATTGGCCTGCAGCGAGTCGAGCGTCAGTCCCTGCTCGGCCTCGAACGGTTTAACCTCGATCTTTGCCAGGCCGTAAGCCTGTCGCGTCAGCGCGATGGTGTGCTCGATATAGGGTGTTTCCAGTCCCAGCTCGCTCGGTTTGACATAGAAGCGCTGAAACAGCGACGGATAGATCACGCCGAACACAAACGCACTGCCGAATACGAGCAGCGCGAGAACGGCAGGCAGCCGGTAGCTGCGCCGGCGCATGTTGATCCAAAGGGCGACGGATGAGGCCGCGGCAAGGCCGACCAGCATCCATAGGACCGGCAAGTCCACGTGGACATCGGTATAGCTGGCGCCGACCACGACACCATTGTCGCCATAGAGCAGCAGAAAGCGGTCGAGCCACCACGACCAGGCCATCACCGCAAAGAACAAACCGAGCAGTGCCGAAGCATGAGTGATGGCGGCGCGCGAGAGCGTGCGTGGTGGCCGCTCCAGCGCGATGTCACCGCGCAGCCCGTAGACGGCACCCGCCACGATCGCGCTGCAGACGATCAGCCGCAGCAGCCAGTTTTTGAGCGCGATATACGCGGGGAGCGAGAAGAGATAAAAGCCGATGTCCCTGCCGAAGATCGGATCGCGCTCGCCAACAGGTACCTGATAAACGAAGCGAAGCGCGATGTCCCAGTTCGAGAGTTCGCTGCCGGCGACAAGCAGTCCAAAGACGACCGCGACGCAGGCAATACTGGAGCGCCAGGGAATGCGCGGCGCGAGCAGTTCGGCCAGATCGCCGGTGACTACCGTGGTACCCGACGGCCCGGCTGCTTCCGCTTGCGAGGTATCGACGATACCCATCGCGTAACGATGCGCCAGAATCCCCGACAGCCCTATCGCGCACGCCGAGATGGCGAACACGGCGGCAAACAGCAGCGCTCTCGCGTCGAGGAGGGTCCAGAAAACACCGGCATAGCCGATCGAAGAGAACCACAGCCAGTCGACCAGGATGCGGGTGATGCGTCCGACGACAATCAGCCCGGCGATGACGGCCATCGCCGTGATTGCATAACGTCTCAGGCGCCCGCCGGACTCCACTCCCGACCGCATAGTCCCTCCTGTGCTGGCCGTCGCCCATGCCCTGCTGCGAGCGGATCAATCGCGCACTGCCGATCTGCCGGGAGCGCGGCTGAACGGCCTGTCAGCGCAGCCCGGATAGTCCGCGCATCGCCACCCCATCACCTGTGCGACGCGAGTTCGGATGAAGCGGATTCAGACCGGTTGAATGATTGTAGTTCGGTGTGGCCATTGACATCGGCACCGCGCGTAAGCGGCCACTCGTGCAGGGCAGGACAGGATGCGACGGACCCCGCATGACCGCCAAGGCCGACGAGCGGCAGGCAACGAGGCGTAAGCAAACGGCCGTCGTACTTTGAGAGCGGTCATAGGGATAGCGGCGAGTCGAATGGCGGCGACAGGAGATTTGCGGCGCCTCGTCGTCGCCTTCCCGTATAATCCGGCATGACTCCATCCGTCTCCCACGCAATAAGCTTCCGACCGGCAGCACCGGCCGCTCGAATCATCGGTTTGTTAACCGGTACCTCAGCGGGCCATTCACCATCCACGCATGGGGAATGCGCGTCCCACGAGCCGCAACTGGCGGCCGTATGAAAATACCCAAACGGCTTGCACCGCTTCTCGAAGAAGGACTCATCGACGAAGTCATCGGCCAGTTGATGAGCGGCAAGGAGGCAACCGTCTACGTCGTGCGCAGCGGCGAATCGACGCGTTGCGCCAAGGTCTACAAGGACGCGAAGCAGCGCAGTTTTCGGCAAGCCGCGTCGTATCGGGACGGCCGCAAAGTCAAGAACAGCCGGCAGGCGCGTGCCATGGAAAAAGGTACGCGCTACGGCCGCCAGATGCAGGAAGCGTCATGGCAGAACGCCGAAGTCGACGCGCTGTTCCGGCTCGCCAACGCGGGTGTGCGCGTGCCGCAACCCTATATTTGTACCGATGGCGTGTTGCTGATGGAACTGGTGGTCGATGGACTGGGTGACGTCGCGCCACGGCTGAACGACGTCGATCTGACTGAAGCCCGCGCCCTCGAACTGCACGCGTTGCTGCTCAACCAGGTGGTCCGCATGCTCTGCGCGGGCGTGATTCACGGCGACCTGTCGGAATACAACATCCTGCTCGCAGCGGATGGGCCGGTGATCATTGATCTGCCTCAGGCCGTCGACGCAGCCGGCAACAACGAAGCCGCCTCGATGCTCAAGCGTGACGTCGACAACCTGGCCGCGTACTTCGGACGGTTCGCACCGCAAATACTCACCGCAAGTTATGGCACGGAGATCTGGACGCTCTTCGAAGCAGGCCGGCTGCATGTCGATGCCGAATTGACCGGCCGCATCGAGGTCGACACGCGGCCTGTGGACCTCGATAGCGTGCTGCAGGAACTCGAAGAGACACGTTTTGAGGAAGACGCGCGAGTGCGGCGACTGCAGGAACTGAGCGCAGGCCGTTAACCGTGCTCGAAGTTCGACGAAGATAGCCCTGATGTGAAGCTCTTCGAGGAGCGTCGCCGCTCGGCCCAGTTGGGGGCGTTCGATATTGCCGTCTATATCGTCGGCAATCGGGGCGACAAATTTTGAGTCACGCCCGCGATAACCAGCCGAACCCCGGCAAGCCGCTTAGCAGGGCGAAATATATGGGTGCAGACCCCACCTGAAACAAGCTGAAAGTCTTGTGCTCTATCTTTGAGCAGACATTGGGTCCCCGGCGGGCAGGCTTCGCTTACCGCATCCGCAATGCCCGTTAGTGCAGCACCAGCAGGACTGGAAAACCCGCGTCCTTCTCAACGTGTGCGAAGTGGGGGCCATTGCGATGGAGGTCGAACCGCAGATTGAACCGGAGAGCGCCACTGGATCGGCGCTTTCGCCGAGCACCACACTCAACTGGCGTGCCTGGCGCAGCAAGGTTCATTGGTCGATACTCCTCGTTGCCACCGCATTATGCCTCGGCTTTTCCGGTCAGGGCGGACTCAAGCCACTTGTCATCGGCGCCGTTTTTCTTGCGTCCGCCGTTTCCAGCATCGCGGGATTCGCCTTCTCCGCCGTCTGCGGCGCCATGCTGTTCCATCTGGCCGGCGACCCCGTGCAGATCGTCCAGATCATGATCGTCTGCAGTATCGCCAACCAGACAGCGATGGTCTGCTCACTAAGACGGACGATCCGCTGGCGAGAACTTGCTCCTTTCCTGATTGGCGGCGCATTCGGCCTGCCGGTTGGCATAACCGTCTTGTTGAAGCTGGATCGTCATATATACACCCATGTGCTTGGCGTGTTTCTGGTCGTTTACGGCTGTTACATGCTTGTCCGTAAGCCTCTGGTAATCCGCCGTCAGAAGATGGCCTTCGATGTCCTCGCCGGAGTTTTCGGAGGAATCACCGGTGGGGCCGCCGGGTTTCCCGGTGCATTCGTCACCATCTGGTGCGGCTTCAAGGGATGGAGCAAGGAGCGCCAGCGCGCCATGTTCCAGCCGTTCATTCTGATCATGCAGGTAGCCGCCCTCGCAACGATCAGTCTGTTGCGGCATTCCGCCGGCAAGGTCGGGTTCGAGCCGGCGGACCTGTTCTGCAACCCCGCCGCGCTGCTCGGAACCGCTGTTGGCATGACGCTTTACAAGCGGCTGTCAGACAATCATTTCGCTCGCGCGGTGAACCTGTTAATGATCGCCTCGGGGATCAGCTACTTCGCATAGTCGAGCCGAAAGCGGGTTCTTCGCTTCGGCAACGGCCGCTCAACGGACCCCGCCAGCAATGCCTGGTGTCGGTCACTTGCTCGTCGCATTGCGCTGCAATAAACCCGCAACCGCTAGCCAGTCCGTCACTCAAAACCAACCCCACTCCCGGGAATAAAACCCGCACACCTGCAGTCATGCCTCATGAACCGAGTCGCAAACGCCGCCGGACGATCCCTGTGTGCGTGCGAATCCTTATCGTGAGGTCACCATGTCGTCACATCATTCATTCGATCCGGCGCGTCGCGGCGCGCTGAAATGCCTTGCGTTCGGCGGTCTGGGGACCGTGTTCGTGCTGTCGGGCGGCGTGCTCACGCCGGTGGAACTGGCGCTTGCCGCCGACTCGAACAAATCCGCGGCAACGACGGGCGTGCCGCTCTTCCTGCAGATCAGCGACACCCACATCGGCTTCAACAAGGAAGCCAACCCGGACGTGGCGGGCACGCTCAAACAGACGATCGACTTCGTCAACGCGATGCCGGTCAAGCCCGCGCTGACCATCCATACCGGCGATATCACGCATCTGTCGAAGCCCGCCGAGTTCGATCTCGCGGCGCAGCTGATGTCGGGTCTGAAGATCACCGAGCTGCATACCGTGCCCGGCGAGCATGACGTGACGGATGGCCCCGGCGCCGAGTACTTCAGCCGCTTCGGCCAGGCGTCGGACAACAAGGGCTATTACAGCTTCGACCATCAGGGCGTGCACTTCGTCGGCCTCGTCAACGTGATGCATTTCAAGCCGAATGGCCTGGGCGGCCTCGGCGACGATCAGCTCGAATGGCTCGAAAACGATCTCAAGGGACGCTCGTCGAGCACGCCGATCGTCGTCTTCGCGCACATGCCGATGTGGACGATCTACGAGCCCTGGGGCTGGGGCACCGGCGATGCCGGCCAGGCCATGAGTTACCTGAAGCGTTTCGGCTCGGTGACGGTGCTCAACGGGCACATTCACCAGATCGTGACGAAAGTGGAGGGCAACATCACCTTCCACACCGCACGGTCGACGGCCTATCCGCAGCCGACAGCCGGCCAGGGCGATGGCCCCGGCCCGCTGAAAGTGGCAAGCGATCAGCTACCCAGAATGCTCGGCGTCACCAGTGTCAGCATCGCGCGTCATCCGGTGAAGGCCACGCTGGCCGACAAGACGCTGGTCTGATATCAGCCTCATTTCACGCATTTCAGGTTCAGGAGATCAGTCATGCCAACTATCCGGATCGGCCGCGCGCTTTTGATGCTGCTCGGCGGCTTTGCGGTGATCGCCGCGTCGGCTGCGATGTGCGTGGCGCGCGCGGAAACGCCCAACGCGGTCACCATCAAGAACTTCATGTTTACGCCAATGGCGCTTACGATCAAGGCCGGGTCGACCGTGACCTGGAAGAATCTGGACGGCGAACCGCACACGGTCGTCAACGATGCCGGCATGTTCCGTTCCGCAGCGCTCGACCAGAACGATTCCTACCAGTACAAATTTGACAAGCCCGGCGTCTACCACGTGTTTTGCGGCATCCATCCGAACATGAAGGAGACGATCACCGTGCAGTGACCGGCGCGCGGCGTCATGCACACGGACTTGGGCCGGCGCTCACGCGGTATGCAGTTCGCTGAGGCGGCAAAGGAGAATCCCGTAGCCGGTCAGGTGGCCGAGGTACACGCTCGTGAATACGTTGGACGCGGGCAGATCTTCGATCAGATGGCGCAACTCTTCCATGTGCAGCGGCGGCGCGGGCAACGGCGGCCGTTCGACCCGCAGGTCGGCCGCCTCGGCCAGTCGACGGTGCGCCGCCACCAGCGTGCCGAGCCGCGCGAAGAAGGCTTCGCGCCATGATGCGTCGAGCGCGGTGAACTGATCGTGGAATGTATCCAGCGTCTCCAGAAAGTTGACGAGCGAGTCGAAAGTTTCCTGATAGCACGCGAAGAGCGGCGCGCGGGCCCGGTTGCGCTTCAGGTGAGGCGAGACCCACGCCTGCTCGCTATCCGTCTTCAACAGCAGGTGCGCCTGTTTGAGATTGGTGCTCAGCGCGCGCAGTTTTGCAGTGGCCGGTTTGATCTGCGCACGGTCGAGCTTGCCGGCGGCCAGTTGCGCGAGCGTGCCGGTCGACTGCTCGTTGCCGTCGTTGACGAGCGTGTTCGCCCAGTAGCCGTGATCGGGCGGAAACGCCACCTGCTGGATGATGAAGCCGAGCAGCATGCCGAGCACCACGCCGATCAGCCGCTGTTCGAGCAATGGGAGGTGTTCGCCGGTGTAGAGGACGAGTGTCATCGGCACCGTGACGCTGGTCATCTGGAACAGCGACGGCCTGAGACCGACGATGCCGAAGATCACCACCGGCAGCAGCAACGCGCCGAGCCACAGATTCGGCGCGGTCAGCCAGATGAGCAGCGTGCCCAGCGGCATCGCGACGACGTTGGACAGCACGCGCTTGTAGAAATAGCTTCTGGCCGCCGAAATCGAGCTTCCAAGCGCCAGCGTCAGCATGGCCGAACCGGCGAGGGACACGGCGGCGTCGGGATAGCCGAGCAGCGAAGGGATCGCGAAACCGATCCACAGGCCCAATGTGAGCTTGGTGTATTTCGCCGTTTCGGATAGCGAAAAGCGCGCGAGGGCGCGGCGAAATGGCGTAAGCGGCTTATGGGTGTAGGCGTTGGACATGTTTTTTGGACTGACCGATGACGGTAAGCCAGGCGGGTTGGCAGGCGGACGAGACACTACCAGTGCGCGGGCGTTTTTTCGGGAATCTGAACAGTAGCAGGTGTCGCGAACTACGCGTCGCGCGGACCGCGTTTTAAGCGCGGGCCGCAAAGGGGCACGTGAGGAGCGCGTGAGGCCAATAGGCGAGCGGCTGGGCGCGGTTGTTGCGTGTCGCAGAGCGAGAGCGGCTGCCTGGGCATCAGACCGCGTGGCGGCGCCAGTCGAAGCGGTGGCACGGCTCGCGGCGCGAGGCCGCAGTTGAACCTTTTACCGGGTCCCTGCGGAAAGGGCTGTGTCGCGTGGCGGCGTTTAAAGCGAGGCGCTCGTGTTGTCGTCGGCTGAGGAGCGAGTTACATTCGTTCAGCGGCGCTTGCATCGACCTTGCGATGTCGTCTGATCGAAGTCTGATGTGGGTCTGCGGTTGGCCTTGTGGTTGGCCAGGAAGACAGACGTGGGACGTACTTCGGAGCTAGTGCGATGGCTAACGATAGCGACTTGCCTTACTCAGATCCAGACGGCCGGGATGCGGATTTCGAAGACCGCGAGCCGTATGGAGCGAATGCGGCGCCGGCACGCTTTGGCCGTCTCGCGCTTTGCACGGCCGCTGCCGGTGCGCTGGCGTTCGGTGTGCTGGGGACGGTGACTTACAGCGTCTGGTTCAATCGTGATCAGCAGGCGTATGCCGAGGCCATCGCGACGGCGCGGCAGGCGCTCGGCATTCGAGGGCCGGCGGCGGCCAGCGCGTCCGGGCGGCAGCCCGCGCCGCAAGCCGTGATGGCGGCGACGACGCAAGCGGCAGCAGTCGCCGCCACGGATGCATCCGCGAGATCCACAGCGGCAATGCCAGGCGCGCCCGAAACGATGACGTCGCACGGCACAGCCCCTGCGAACGCATTGACGAACACAGCGTCAACCGAAGAATTAGCGGCGGACCAGGCTGACGAAGAGGACGGCGAGCGGGCGGTCTGGGAGGGTCGGGTGACGCAAGCGCCGGCGCCGTTGGCAACGATGCTCGCCGACGCCGCACTTACCGGCAACACAGCGACCGGCAACGCACTTCCCGGCAACGCAATTCCGGACACCACGCTCGCCGACAACACCCGCCCGAGCCCAGCAACCCCGCTAACACCCGCACCTTCGCCTCGCCGCAACAACCGGCGCGCAACGAACGCCGATTCCGCCGCGCAGACGTCCACCGCAAGCCGAAGCGCCAAAGACGCACGGAACGCGCAACAGGACCGCAATGGCTCGGCGGCGAACGCCTCGCCGCACAAGAGCAGTCTGTTCGCACGGATGGGGCTGTTCTTTCGACGCGTGAGCTATCGGCAACATGACAGCGGACGCCAGCAACAAGACATCTACTCCCATCCATGAGCCGCGGCGGCCCCGGTACGTGACGCGCGGACCCGTCCCGGCGATGCGCTTCAGGCCTGGTCCGGCGACTGTCGCCGTCGCGTCGATGCTGTGTCTGCTGCTCGGCCTGCTGTACCTGGCGATTCAGATCAGGACCGTCTTTTCGGATCAGTTGAAGCAGGAATACGCGAGCCTTGTTCTCGACGCGGCCGCGCGCGCCGAGAGCGCGCGTGAACAGCTCGGCGTCTGGCAACACATGCCCGAACGCAGTGCGACTCACGCGCAGGACTACCAGCGCGCTCACGCCGAGTTCACCCAGCGTCTCGCGTCGCTTGCCGCGCTGGTGAACGCGAGCCCGGCCCCGGCGCCGCACTTTGCGCCCGCCACGCTGACTCCGGCCGCAAACCTCGCCGATACCGACGCGATGCTCGCCGACGTTTCCACGTACTGGCGCGCGCAACGCGACGCCGACAGCGCCGACGTGCGCGTGCGGATCACGCATGTCGCGCGCACGCTGATCGCGTTGGCGGCGCTGCTGTTCTGCATGCTGCTCACCGCGCTGGGCATGTACGCCAAACGAAATCGACAGCTCGCGGGCCAGTCGCAGGAGTTCGAGCATGCGTCGCTGCACGATTCGCTGACGGGCTTGCCGAACCGGCGCAAACTGCTGGCCGCGCTCAGAGAGGCCGCGGCCAGCGCGCGCGCCGCTACGCCGGCTCGCAGCATAGCGGTGCTGTATGTCGATCTGGACGGCTTCAAGCAGGTCAACGATTCGCTCGGCCATCATGCGGGCGACGAATTCCTGATCGCGGTCTCCATCTGTTTTCGCGAATCGATGCGCGAGGCCGAACTCGTCGCGCGGATCGGCGGCGACGAGTTCGCGGTGCTGGTGAGCGCGTACGCAACCCACGCGCAGCTTGCCGACATCGCGCGGCGGCTGATTGCTTGCGTGGTGCACACCGACGAGCGGATGGGACTCGGCCTCGTGCGCGCCAGCATCGGCATTGCGTGCTTTCCCGAGCCCGTCGACGACTACCGCCGCCTCG
The DNA here is from genome assembly GCF_008369935.1 of Paraburkholderia panacisoli. Classification (GTDB taxonomy): domain Bacteria; phylum Pseudomonadota; class Gammaproteobacteria; order Burkholderiales; family Burkholderiaceae; genus Paraburkholderia; species Paraburkholderia panacisoli. The sequence goes on from NZ_VTUZ01000004.1 coordinate 281,654, forward strand.
TCGCCGCTGCCGACGACGCGATGTATCAGGTCAAACGCAGCGGTAAGAACGGCTACGCGTTCGTTACGCCGGCGACCCGGCCGGCGGGTTCATGATGTTCAGGGTGCGGATGTTTGCGGCGCGGGCGTCGTGATGACTGGCAGTTTTGCCGCGCGGCGCGCGCGGTCGCTGATGATCTCGTGACGCCGGTGATCCGTCATGCCTTTCCATTCGCGGATTTCTTCGCGAGTACGCAGGCAGCCGACGCAGAAACCCGATTGGCCGTCGATTCGGCAAACGTCGACGCACGGTGATTGAATTGCCATATCCGGATCATGAATTGCGGTGGAATGAATTTCGACGGCAGCGTGCGAAAAACCGGCGAATCGGCTCAGCGACGCGTGCTGAAACGATGCGTGCGTTGGACTCGCCGTAGCGGTCGAACTGCCGTCATGTTCGTCGCCGTTTTGCTCGCGACGACGAGGTGGTTCCTGCTGCGGCCCATGCCGTAGAACAGCGTTCGTTTCTCGCGACGCTGGCAGGCCACGACATAGCGGCCTGCGCAGGGCCGGCGAGTATATCCGATCCGCGAGCACGCGCCACGCATGCCGCCTACGCATCAACATCGTCGCGCACGCGCAGCACGGTTTCGTGTTAAAAATCCGGAGCCCGCCGGCGTGGCACAGCGTGCGTCGGCGGCCGTGGTGACTCCGATTCATCCGCAGCGGAAGGGGCAATGTCCAGAGATTCGTCGATGCGCGCCGTCGCGCGCATGAGCCGGCCCGAGTGGTTCGTGGCGGTGGTCGCAGTAGCGTTGGCCGCCTGTGCGCCGTTGCCGCCGTCCACGAGCCAGGGCGACGCTCATCCGCCAATGGCCGCTCAGGTCAGCGCGCAAAGCCTGGCGCAGGCGTCGCCGTCCGCTTCCCCGCCAGTCGCGGCGCGTGCGGCCGAAGGACCGTTGCCCGTCCCGGCCAACCTGATCCCGTTGACGCAGGCGGCGGGACAGAAGCGGCTGATGTCCACCGCGTACAACCAGGCGTACTGGCCGCTCGCGCAATACTTCGAAACGCAGCGCAACGAGGCTTTCTGCTCGGTGGCGACATCGGTGATGGCGCTCAACGCGTTGGGCATTCGCCGTCCCGAGTCGAGCCAGTACCCCGACTATCCATTTTTCTCGCAGCAGGATTTCTTTCGCGGCATCGATGCGCAGGTGGCGAACGCCGCGCAGGTTTCGAAGGAAGGCATGACGCTCGATCAGCTCGGCGCGGCGTTGGGCGCGTTTCCCGTCGAGGTGACGAAGTTCCACGCCGCCGACCTGACGCTCGATCGCTTTCGCGATCTGATTCGCGACACCGTGGTTCGTCAAGATCGCTTCGCGTTGCTGAACTTCAGACGGGCGGAGATCGGCGAGGCGGGCGGCGGGCACTGGTCGCCGCTCGCTGCCTACGACCCCGCGAGCGACAGCGCGCTGCTGCTCGATGTCGCGAGGTACAAGTATCCGGCCGTGTGGGTGCCGGTCACGCAACTGTACGCGGCTGCGCTGGCGGTCGACAGCGTGAGTGGTTTGTCGCGCGGACTGGTGATCGTAGGAAGGCGGCCGGATTGATGCGAGTTTGCGGGCACGTGGCGCGAGCGGTGGCGCTTGCGTGTCACTCGCGTTGAACACTGCAATGGTGCGCCCGCGCCAGGCACCTCAACGATCCTCGTTGCGCCATTCCGTCAGCTTTTCCCGCGCATTCAATTCAATAAACGACGGCAGCGATCGCAGCCCGCGGATATAGCGCGCGAGATGCGGCCAGCCCAGCGCGGGACGCGGCATGTTGCGGGTCCAGCGCATCAACATCACCGCGAGCAGGTCCGCCGTGCTGAGCGTGCCGCCGACCAGATAGCCGCGCCCGTCCGCGAGCCGCGCGTCGAGGTGCTCGCACGCCTGTTCGATCCGGCGCCGCGCGAGCGCGCGAACCGCTTCGGCGCCGGCGGGATCGCCATCGCTGTCGGCGTAGAACCAGTCGCGCATCGCGGGCAGGAGCGTGTTGGCGAGATAGATCATCGACTCCAGCCACGCGGCGCGCTCCGCCGAACCGGGGGCGGGCGCGAGCGCGGCCTCCGGGTGCCGCTCGGCCAGCAGCATCAGCAGCGCGGCCGATTCGTGGCGCGGCGAGCCGTCGACGACCAGCGTCGGCACGCGCCCGCTCGGATTGAGCAACAGGTATTGCGGATCGTGCTGCTGGCCAGCGTCGATATCGACGAGCCGCGCTTCGAACGGGACGCGCATTTCGATCAGCATCCAATGAACAGCCATGCTCGCCGCGCCCGGCGAGTAGTAGAGAACATAGGACATGCATGGGCTCCGCGTGTCGATTGAATTGGGCGGCCTTCATCGGCCATTGATGCACGCGTAGTTTAACGGCGTTCGTGAAAAGCTCGAACGCCGTTGGGGGAATCTTCGTTGCCGCGAGAACTTTTACTTTCCACACATTGATCCGCTGGACGACTTGATGCGCAGCACCCGCAGCGCGTTTTTTTCATTCTTGTGTAGATTTGACTTTTGATCGAGGCGGCTTCGTCGCGACGCCTGATCGTGCGCATGCGCTGAACATCAAGACGTGGAAACAGAAAAGGGGCTGTCGCCTCAAGCGAACAGCCCCTTCGGGTACTACCACGTGAACGATGCGTTAGTGCAACCCTCAGTGAACCGATGCCTGCGTCTGCTCGACCGGCCGCGGCTGCGTCACCGCGCTTACCACGACGAACACGACCACGTTCACCGCCAGCGCGAGGAAGCCGATGTTCACGTCCTTCAACGCATCGGGCAGGAACGGCATCAACTGGCCGATGCTCCAGTGCAGCGTGGTCGTCAGCGTGACCACCGCGACGCCCGCCAGGATTCCGCAGAACGCCCCCTGTTTGGTCGCGCGGTTACGCGGGAACAGGCTGCAGATCACCGCGGGGAAGAGCTGTGTCACGAAGCTGTAGCCCATCAGCAGCAACGCGACGATCGTCTCGCCGCCACGCAGCGTGAAGCCCACCGCCACCAGCGCGACCACCGGCACCAGCACGCGCGCGAGCAGCGCCACCGACGCATCCGATGCGCCGCGGTTCACCATGCCGCGATACACGTCGTTGGCGAGCAGCGTCGACGCGGACGTGAGGATCATCGAGCCCGGCACCAGCGCGGTCAGAATGCCGGCCGCGCCGATCACGCCGACGAACCACGGGTCGAAGGTCTGCAACGACAGGCGGAACAGCGACAGGTCGATGTTGCCGCCCGTCAGGCCCGGTACCCGCAGCGTCGCCGCAAAGCCGACGAAGAACACGAACAGCAGGATCAGCTGATACAGCGGCAGCACGATCGCATTGCGGCGGAAGATGCGCTCGTCCTTGGCGGTGAAGACCGAGCTGAACGTGTGCGGCCACATGAAGAAGCCGAGCGCCGTCAGCAGCACGGTCGACTGGAACCACGTCACGCTCGAACCGCGCGCCGGGAACGCGAGGAAGCCGGGGCGGGCGGCGTCGATCGCGCGGAACATGTCGCCCAGGCCGCCGTAGTAGTGCAGCGGCAGATAGATGCCGAGGAACAGCACGATCGCGAGGATCAGCAGGTCCTTCACCACCGAATTCCACGCGGAGCCGCGCACGCCGGAGACGATCACATAAGCCGTCACGACGCAGGCGCCGATCCACACGGCCGCCGTCGACGAGATCGCGCCATACGACGCGGTCGCGACGATGATGCCGAGCCCCTTCAACTGCAGCACGAGGTATGGAATCAGCGCGGCCACGCCGACCATCGCGACCAGCGTGCCGAGCGCCGGGCTGTCGTATTTGCGCGAGAAGAAGTGCGGCTGCGAGACGAGGCGCTGTTTCTTCGCGTAACGCCAGATCGGTGGCAGCATCCAGTACGACAGGATGTACGCGAGCGTGCCGTACGCGAGGATGTAGTAGACCGGCGCGCCCTTGCCGTACGCGAAGCCGCTGCCGCCGAGGAAGGTGAAGGTCGTGTAGATTTCGCCGGCCATCAGCAGGAACACGAAGGCGGTGCCGAAGCTGCGGCCGCCCACGCTCCACTGTTCGAGGCTCATGTCGTGGCCGCGCCGCGCGCGCACGCCGAGAAAGAGGGCGAACAGCGTGACGGCCGCGATGATGACGAGTGCGCTCATGAGCGGACCTCCTCGCCATCGGCGGCGACATGGCGGTTCGACGGGTCCAGACGGTAGACGATCGCCATGATGATCGAACTTAGCACCACCCACATGACAATCCAGGCCAGCACGAACGGCATGCCGAGCATCAGCGGCTCGACTCGGTTCACAAACGGGACGCCGAGCAGAATGCCGATGAACGGCAGCGCGGCGAGTGCACGAAGCAACATAGGGGCAACTCCTCGAACGGTTAAGTACGTCTCGTAGAAAGCGCGGCTTCGGTGAGGACTGTATGCCTGTTAGTTTGCTTACGTAAAGGGCTACAAAAAAGTGTAGGCTTTATGAAAGTTGCGAGCGCATCGTTCGGCTTGCGCTTGCTGCGCTGCAAGGCGGCGCGCGCGCAGCGGCACGCCGACGGGTGGCCGGCCGCGCGCGCGGCTTTTTGCGGCTTTGACTGGCGCGCCGCGATATGATCTGCAGCACGCAGTGCGAGCATGGTCCGGATCACGCAAAGCGCTCCGGGTTCATCAACATGGCTGGGCGTCTTCGGCGGGCCGACTGGGCGTCGCGCCAACCGGGCCGCCGTTCGACACGGAACGCATATGGTTGCCAGTCTGATCTCGGACATTCTGTTTGGCTTCACCGGCCTGATCAGCATCATCAACCCGATCGGCATTGCATTCGTCTTCCTTGACCGGACCGCGGCATTAACCACCGAGGAGCGCACCGCGCTCGCGAGGAAAATCGCCATCAACGTAGTCAGCGTGCTGCTGGTGGCGTTCTTTATCGGTACGCCGATCCTGCATTTCTTCGGCATTTCGATAGAGGCGCTGCGCATCGGCGGCGGCCTCGCGGTGGCGGTGGGCGGCTGGCAGATGCTCAACGCACCCGACACGCCGCCGGCCGATCCGTCGGCCGTCAAGCGCGTCGACGCGGACAACGCGATGTCCAAAGCATTCTTCCCGCTCACCATTCCGTTGACCACCGGACCCGGCTCGATCGCGACCGCGATCGCGCTGACGGCGAACCGCACGCACAAGCTGTCGGAGTTCGTGCTGTCGAGCATTGCGTCGGTGGTGATCTCGTTCGCGGTGGCCGTCACCGTCTATCTGATCTATAGCCACGCGGTGATTTTCGCCAGATACCTCGGTGTGGAAGGGACCAAGGTGGCGATGCGTGTATCGTCGTTTCTGCTGCTGTGCATCGGCGTACAGATCATGCTGACCGGCTTCTCCGAATTCCTGATTCCGATCGCGACGCTGCAGCCCGTGGTCAAATAGCCCTTCACCCCGGCGGCGGGTCGCGCCGCAGCGCTCGGCCCCATTCAAGAGGAGAGCATTCATGTGCCGCTGGCTCGCTTATACCGGCAACCCGCTTCAGCTCGAAACGGTGCTGTTCAACGCCAAACATTCACTGATCGACCAGAGCCTGCATTCGCGGCTCGGCCATACCACCACCAATGGCGACGGCTTCGGGATCGGCTGGTACGGCCATCCGACCGACATTCCGTTCCGCTACCGCTGCATCCAGCCCGCATGGAGCGACCGCAATCTGCGCGAGGCCGCGCGGGCGATTCACGCGCCGCTGTTCGTCGCGCACATACGCGCGGCGACCGACACGCCGTCGCAGGAAACCAACTGCCATCCGTTCCGTCACGGCCGCTGGCTGTTCGCGCACAACGGGCTGGTGCGCAACTATCCGGCGGTGCGCCGCGATCTGATGGTGGCGATCGACCCCGACCTGTTCCCGTCGATCGAAGGGTCGACCGATTCCGAAGTGCTGTTTTTCCTGGCGCTGACATTCGGCCTGGAGCTGGCGCCCGTCACCGCGCTCGAACGGATGGTGGGGTTCGTCGAGGCCACCGGCCGCCGGCACGGCGTGGACGAGCCGGTGAACATGACTGTGTGCGCGACCGACGGCGAGCAGATCGTCGCGGTCCGTTATTCGAGCGAAGGGCAGTCGCGGTCGCTCTTTCACAGCACGTCGTTCCGTCATCTGCACGAGCTGTATCCCGACGATCCGCGCATCGCGCTGGCCGGCGAGAATGCGTTCCTGGTGCTATCGGAGCCGCTCGCGGATTTGCCGGGCTGGTGGCAGGAGATTCCCGAAAGTTCGGCGGTGGTCGCGCGCGGCGGCGAGATCGAGCACTTCCCGTTCAAGCCGCAACTGGCGTGAACAGGCGCGTTGCAGCTCCACCTCGAAGGGTCACGGCGTGAGATATGGGAACGCTAGCGCGTCAGCAGCAACGAACTCAGCACCGAGAACACCGTCGACGGCAATTCGGCGAGGCGGCTGACCACCACGTTGCGCGGATAGAAGTCCTCGACCGCGTCGGTCAGCACGCCGATCCCTACCAGTTCGATGCCGCGCTTGCCGATTGCCGCGACGCGTTCGCGCAGATCGCGGCGCAAGACTTGCGGATCGCCGTCGCCGGTCGACGGATAGCCGTCGGAAAACACCATCAGGATGCGCCGCGCGGCCTGATGATCGGCGAGCCGCGTCGCGGCCCACGCGAGCGCTTCGCCGTCGGGGTTCTCGTGACCGCAGTCGATCGCGGCGATCCCGCTCAGGTCAGCCGCGCCGAAGCGCTTGTACACCTTCAGATCGAGCCGCTCGACGAAGCGGTTGTAGCGCCGCAAGTCCGCGCCGGTCGCCAGCTGCCGCTCGTAGAGTTGGCGCATCGGCGCGGATTCGAGCGAGCAATAGCCGAGCACTTCGCAATCGAACGAGAGCTGCGTGAGCGCATCGCACAGCGCCGCCGCGCACAGGCGCGCGAGTTCGATCTTGCGCCCGGCCATCGAGCCGCTGCGGTCGATCAGCAGCGTCACCGCGACGTCGCGCCCTTTGGCCGCGCGTTGCGTGCGAAACGGCGTGCGGTAGCCGGGCGAGGTCGCGAGCCGCGCGAGCGCGGTGCGGTCGATTTCGCCGCGCTCCTGCTCGCGGCGCCAGCGCACGCGCTCGTCGGCGCTCAGCGCGCGTTCGAGTTTGTCCTTCAGCGGCGCGGTGTCGGCACGGGCTTGCGCGCGCAGCGCGCGCCACACCGCGCTGTCGCCCTGGCCCGTGAGGTCGGCGAGCACGTCGAACTCGGTGGCGAGCGGAATCGATAGCCGGGCCCGCGGGGCATGCGTTGCGCTCGCGCCCGCTGCGCCTTCGGAGCGGGTGGACGGCTGCTGCGAGTCGGCGAGCGACTGTCCCATGCCGAGCACATCGTCGGCCTGCGCGCCGCCGCTGCGCTCGGCGCTCGGCGCGGCCGCGCTGTCGTGATCGGGCAGCACGGTGTCGTCGTCGAAGGGCGCGGACGATGCGGCGGCGCTCTGCGTGTCGATGTCCTCGACCGCATCCGCGCTGAACGCCATGCTGTTCACGTCGCCCGCCGACAAGGCCCGCACGCGCGCCACCAGCGCGTGCGCCGCCGCGATGCTCTGCGCGGTCGAGCCGCTCGCGCGCGCGTCGCGTAGCAGATCCTGCGCGGCATGCAGCGCGGCCACGAGCGACGGGCTCGCTTCGGTGCGGCTCGGCGGTTCGTCCCACAGCGCGCGCTCGACCAGCCACACCAGCCGCTCGCGCCAATGCAGCTTCGGCCAGCGTTGCCGCACGCGCTCCGCGGCGTGCTCGCGGAGCTTGCCGATGAACCAGCGCGAGCCCGGATATTCGTCGAGCAGTTGCGCGCACACGCGGCGGTCCTCGATCACTTGCGCGAGATTCGCGGCGATACCAGCGGGCAGCGCGTCGAGTTGCGCGAGCGACGCATGCTTCGCTCGCGCCACCAGCAGGTCCAGATAGCCGACCAGCACATCGCGGTCGATGCCGCCGTTCATCTCGTAGTCGGGAATCACGATGCGGCCGGGTTCGACGCGCGGTCCCTCGGGACTGAACACGACGGTCACGCCGTATTGTCCGGTGAGCACGCGGGCCACCTTGCCAAGCGTCGATTCGAATGCGAAACCGCGCTTATCGTGCGTTGTGTGTGCGGCGTTCATGCGCGCGTTCCTGGTCGCTTTGCTTGTCGCATTCCTTGCCGCCGTCCGCTCACGCGGCCGGCGCGATGTGATGGCGGACGATGCCGCGAATCAACGCGGCGTCCTCCGGGCTCACCTTCGCGTAGATCGCCGGGCCGGCGGCGCGCTCGGGGTCGCCGGTGCGTAGCATCAGCTCGGCCCAGTCGAGCAGGCGCCGGGTCGAGAACGCACTCGACAGATCCTCGCGGGCGAATGCCGCGCGGCAGTCGGCGGCGATCGCGGCGAGCGTCGCGGCCAGTGTGCGCGTCATATTCGGCGCTAGCGTTCGCATCAGCACGTCGGCTTCCTCGGCGGGCGTCAGATAGTCGAGCAGGTAGACGCGCCAGCGATCCAGAAACGCCTCGTTCATCAGATTCGCGCCCTGGTACAGCTGCCGGAACTGGCTCATCGCGCCGACTGCGTTCGCCGTCGCGAAGAGGCGGAATGACGGATGCGGCGCGACAATTTCGTTGCCTTTCTCCTTCAGCACGAGGCGCCCATGCGGTTCGAGCACGGCGGTGAGGGCGGCGAGGATCGACGGCTCGGCAAAATCGATTTCATCGACGATCAGCCAGAGCCCTTCGCGCATCGCCGTGGGCAGCACGCCGTCGACCCACAGCGTCTCGCCGCCCTTGACGGTCCAGAAGCCGACGAAATCGCCGACGGTGGTCTGCCCGTTCATGTTAGAGCGCAGCACGCCGTGACGCGAGCGCGCAGCGACCTGTTCGATCAGGCTGGTCTTGCCCGCGCCGGTGTGACCGATCAGCATCACGCGGCGATTCTCGCCGATGTCTTCGACGATGTCGTTAAAGCGCGCCGCGAACAGATAGGCGGGGTTGACGCGCGGCACGAGCGCGCCGCCGGCGCCGCAGCGCACCTCGACCCGGCCGATGCGCACGGTCTCGCCCGTGTCGTCATCAGGCCGGTGCCTTGCCGCTGCGGCGAGCGCCGCGACCCGCCGCAATTCCGGCATGAAGGCCTTGCGCTCAAGCGCGCCGGGTGCGCTCGCGGTGTCGCCGGAGTCGATCGCGAAGCCTTCGCGGCGCCATTTCTTCAGCTTTGCGCGCAGGTTTTCCGCGTCGACCACGAGATCGATATCGACCGCGCCCGTGCCGCTGGCATCGTCGACGCCATGTTCGAGGCGATAGGTCTCGGGCCGGTCGGCCACGCTGACGCGCCACCATTCCGCGCCGGTTTGCGTCGCGCGCTGGTAGAGACCCAGGTTTGCGTCGTCATTTTCGTCTTCGGTCAGTGCGGTCGCATTCATGGCAAATAGATGAAGGGTCGATCAACGGAATGCATTTCGATTTGGCTGAAGCCGAATGACCGGCTATCTTATCTTCTGCAGCTTTCGATCTTCCACATGAATCGCTACACGGCATGTGCCCGGTGTTGCAGCTTGTCATGTCGAGCACACACCTCGCCAAAGTTCGTCGCGTTGCGAGCACCGCGTAACAGGGGCGTATCCGTTGCAGTCAGGCACGGCCAGGTGCGTAGTGTCGCGAATCGGGTCGCGTCCCGGATGCCTTGCAGTTCCGATTTGTCAGCAGTCCGCTTTGCCCCATGTTGGACAACGACTCACGGCAAAACAATGAGACTACCTGTAAAACTCGTGGCAACTCTGGTGGTGGCGAGTCCTCTCGCATACGGTCAAACCAGCGTGACGCTATATGGACGTCTCGACGGCGGCATCGAATACCTGAATCACATCAACGACGGCGCGGGCGGCAGTGCGAGCCGCTGGCGCGCCGAAGGCGGCAACTGGGGCACCAGCATGCTGGGCCTCAAGGGCAATGAAGAACTGGGCGGCGGGCTCCATGCAATCTTCAATCTGGAAACCGGTCTGCAAATCATGGACGGCACGACGAGCGGCGGACGGCTCTGGTCGCGGCGCGCGTTCGTCGGCTTGAAGAGCGACCAGTGGGGCACGCTGCAGGCCGGACGTAATCTCTTCATCGACAGCGACGGCGTATGGGAATTCGATCCGTTCGTGCAGCAGGCGTTTGCGTCGGCGTCGCTCGTGCGTGGGCGCAACTGGCAGCAGACTAACAACAACGTCGAATATAAGAGCCCGGTGTTCTGGGGCTTCGACGTGCAGGGGCAGTACTCGTTCGGCAATCAGCTGGGCGCGTTCAACAGCGGCGCGCCGGGTGAGTTCGGCCGCTCGGACGGCATCATGCTGACCTATCACTCGCCGCTGTTCGACGTGCGCGGCATCTACGACGAACTGCGCGACAGCAACGGCCACTTCAGCAATATCTTCCAGGCGTCGCGCGAATTTTTCGTCGGCGCGAACGTGCATTTCGACGCGGTGAAGATCCAGGGCGCGTTTACGCATTACTCGGCGCCGGACTCGCCGGCCGGCGTGGCCGACACCGCCGATCACTACTGGCTCGGCGCCACGTACAACGTGCAGTCGCGCTGGGCGGTGACGGCCGGCGGCTATTACATCCACGTCGGCGACGGCGGAGGCGACGCTGCGCACGATCCGTCCGGGCACGCGATGATGTATGTGCTTGGCACGACCTACAACCTGTCGAAGCGCACCTTCCTGTACGGCACGGTGGGCTACGTGCGCAACGCGAGCAGTTCGAATTTCTCGCTCGAAGCGTCGCCGCGCGATTCGACGAGTAACACGAATCCTCTGGTCGGCGAGTCGCAAACCGGCGCTTATGTCGGGATGATGCATCAGTTCTGATGCGTCGTTGCCGGCCTTGGCAGCGGTGCGAGCCAGGCAGCATCGGCATGGGCAGTATCGATAACGGGGTCCCGAGTCACGCGCGTGGCAGCCGGAACAGCAATACCCCGCATGTCCCGTAATGCGCGTTGAAGAAAGCGCCTTGCTTGGGATAAAACGATTGATTCCACAAGACTCTCATGGCGAATTCCCCAAAGGGACTTGGGCAGGTGATTCTGCATGGCGTGCGCTGTACGACGAAGGGCAGCGACGTCGGCGTGCCGGCCTTCGCCACGCAATTGAACGATGCGCAGACCGCCGCCCTCACCCATTGCGTGACGACACAATTCGGTAATCCGTCCGCAGCACGAGTGACTAACAAGGGTGTTGCGAAGCTGCGCTGAGCGAGTTGGTGTGCGCGGGATTGGAGCAGGGCGTTTGCCATGCAACGGACCCACGCGTTGCGGGCATGAGAGCTTCTATTGCCCGATGCGCTGATCCAAAAAATCGCAAAGTCATGGACTCCAGGCGCTCCTCATTGCTTGTGCGGGCTATCCCAGCGCACCGATGTAAAACGGCGTACGTCACCTCAAGAAGAAGCGCGAGCAATCGCGCTTTTTGCTTTTTCAATGCGCGTCGCATCAAACTTCTGGTCCGGCTGAATCTTCCCAGGCAAGAAAAAGAAAACGCCTACTGCTTAGCCCGCTCGAGCTAAGTAGGCTATTGTTTAGCTCATTTGAGCTAAGTTGGCCATTTGCTTATGGAAGATTAGGTGCACCAGGTTGCACTGACTCGCAACCATTGACGGTGCGTGATCCTTCGTAAAAGAGCTATGGCTTTCCAATGCGGTAAAGAAGGACAAGAAAAATGCAGACGAAGAAACGTGATACGGGTTGGGGCGTTTCCCAGCCAGGTTATGCCCGGATCGGCACTTTATGGTTGAAAGTAACACGGCGTCGCATCCATGCTGCTGGCCGTTGTTTGTTTTCGATAGCATTTCTGGCGTGTGCAATAAGTCGGCCTGTAGCGGCACAGACACCGACACCACCAGATGTAGCAGAGGCTGCTAGAGCTGCATCGTCATCTACCGTCCAGCTGCGATCCGCGTTAAAGATGAACACGCAAAATCTCGACCCGCAAGTGACCCACGACCGCTTCATCATCAAGTACCGGAATGGGACCGCAGAAGGCCGTTCTCCCACAGCGGTCCAATCAAAACTTGACCGGTTTGGAAATGCATTCCCCTCAAAGGCACGCCATTCACGCCGCTTGGGTGCTGGGGCAGACGTCGTAATAACGGCACGCAAGCTGAACGCCAGGGAAGCCAGAGCGTTTATGCGCGCGATTGCGTCGGACCCCGATGTCGAATATGTAGAACCAGACCGGGAGATGTCCATACAGCTGGTTCCGAATGACCCGGAATATGCCAGGCAATGGGCGCCGAAATCGGACCCGACTAGCAAAAGCATCGGGATACGCGCAGAAGGAGCATGGGATCTTGCGAATGGACATGGCGTCGTGATGGCACTCGTTGACATGGGTGTGACTCAACATAGCGACCTGACTGCCAACGTCTTGCCGGGTTACGGTTTCATGGGAGATAACTCGGGGGGAGACGGCACGGAGCCTGGCATCATCACGGGAGACAACTGTACGTCGGTCATTTGGCACGGTACGCACGTCGCCGGCATCATGGGTGCAATGACCAACAACGGCAATGGCATAGCTGGCATTGCTCCCGGGGCCAGGATCGTGCCGGTACGCGCAATGGATGCGTGCGGCAGAGGGTCTATGTCTAATGTTGCCGAGGGTATTGTGTGGGCTGCAGGCGGTAGTGTCCCGGGCGCACCCGTCAATCCTTACCCAGCGAAGGTTATCAACGTGAGCGTCAGCGCAGGCGGCACCTGTGATCGGACTTTGCAAAGCGCAATCGACGATGCCACCAGCCGCGGTGCGATTGTTGTCGCAGCCGCCGGAAACGACAATAGAGATGTATCGAGTTCCACTCCCGCCAACTGTCGCAATGTCATCAGCGTCGCCGGGACCAGCCTGGGCGGGAGATACAACCAGTCGAACTATGGGGAGATGATTGATATTGCCGCCCCTGGCCAGGACATCTGGTCCACCTATAACAGCGGGACCAAACAGCCAGTAGCGGAGTCGTACTCATACATGAGCGGGACGTCGATGGCGGCGCCGCACGTCACAGGTGTTGCTGCGCTGGTTCAGTCGATTGCCCCCAAATCCCTGACAGTCGCGGAAATGCGTAACCTTCTGCAGTTGACTGTCCAACCCTTCGCCACCGGCCAACCGGACCAATACATTGGGCCGGGCATTCTCGATGCAAACGCGGCGGTCATTGCGGCCAGAGCGGGAAAGCTACCTGTAGCGGCGGATTTCAATTGCTCACAAAGCCAGGATTCGATGCAGGTGACTTGCACCGACCTGTCTACCGCCAGGGGAGGAGTGCCAATCAAGACCTGGGCGTGGAATCTCGGCATTGGCGCTGCTGATACCGTAAGCACGAAATCAAGCAGTCCGGTATGGAACTATGACTTGCCTGGCGTTTATAAAATTAGTTTGACGGTGACTGACAACAATGGGGTCGTGAGCAAGTACACGCGGCCGTTCGAGGTTAAAGCGCCAGCGGTCACTGATCTCACCAACGATTACGGCCCGGTCAGGTTTCCAATGACACCGGATCAGACGCTCTATTTCATGGTCACGATTCCGGCTGGCCCACATTCGATGATGATGGTCGGTCCTGACGGCACGCCTAACCGGGTAGGCTGGAAAGATTTGACCTTTACTCTTACGCCGGATGGGGCCAGCGACACCGCAACGTTGTCTGTCCGATCCAACTCTATAAACATGGCCAGTCCAGACTGTACTGCCTCTATGGCGCAGCGCACACCGGCCAAATGCACTATCCCGCTGCCGGGCTCTGGAGGGAATTTTTACGCAATGGTAAAGCCATCGACGGCGATTAACGCATCCATCGTATTCGCAGCTACTAATTGGCAAACGTCGGATGTCTTGACTAACGGTTACTAAGACTACGTTAGCCATCTGAAAAGATGGGCACATTCAACTAGAACTGTTCATGCACGATGCGATCTCTTATGTACGATGACGAAATGCACATAGACGCGCTTGTTGCGCGAGCTGATATGCACTTTTCTTCACTGCGTATGACAGAAGCGGCTGCGTGTTATCGGATGGTTTTGGCTGTGCGCCCGTTCAATGAGCATGTGCTGCATCGCATGGGCCTCACTTGTGTTCATCTGAACGATCTGGACCAGGCACGCGCCTATATAGATGGGGCGCTGCAGGTCGCCCCTCACCGGGCTGATTTATGGGAGCACGCGGGTCTGCTCGCTGCGTTGAACAGTCAGTTCGGATCTGCTGAGACGTACTATCTGCGCGCGCTCGGACTAGCGGGGGATAGCGCCAGCTTGCACAGAAATCTCGCCGACCGCCTGCGGCAGTCGGGCCGTTTTGGCGAAGCAATAATGCACTACGAGAAATCCCTCGAAATAGAGCCAGGATTAAGGCACGCCAGTCGCGCGCTTGCCGGGATCAATGCAGAACTCGGCAACGTCGATAAGGCCGTGGTCTACTGGATGCGCACCTGGTTGCTCCAGCCAGCGGCATCGAAAGATGACCTTGACAGCATTGTGGCGATCACCGATAGCAGTCACGTCGCGACACTCGACAAAACCATCCGTGAGATTAGAACCCGCTTTTCAGACGATACCGCCGCCATAAACGCAGTTGTATATGTGCTGATTAAAAGCCACCGTTATGAGGAAGCGTTCGCAGCAGCCCAGCAGGGACTCGCCGTTGACCAATATGATGCGGTCCTGTGTCAAAACGCGGCATGGGCACTCAGGACGCTGGGGAGGGTCGCAGAGTGTCGAGCGTACAGTCAGAAGGCCGCGTTGGCGTTGCCTGATAATCCGGTGGTGCAATACCGCTACTCGGGCGTGCTGCTTTGTCTTGGCGAATTTGAGGAAGGCTGGCGGCGACACAAGTCGTTTTACGAGATTCCGGAGAATCGCGTGGTAATGGCCTGGCCTGATTTCCCCGAATGGAAGGGTGAGTCAGTCTCCGGATGCCAGTTCCTGCTTGTCGGCGAGCAGGGGCTTGGGGATCAGATACAGTTCCTTCGGTTTGCGCAGTGGCTGTACCTGCGGGGGGCCACCGTGGATGTTCTCGTCGACACGCCAATAGCGGCCCTGGCGACGTCCATGAGCGGAGTGCGACACGTGTTCACCGCCATGCCGCCCGGCCCTTACGATTACTGGTGTCATATGTTCAGCGTGCCGGAGCATATGAAACTCGATCTGCCCATGCTTCCCGTAGTCATGCCGTATCTCGCTCCGAACCCGACGAAGGTGCGCTATTGGCAGGCCAGCATCGAAGCCGTTTCAGCACGGGGGGCGTCGGCAGGAAAACGACGAATTGGCATCGTATGGGCGGGCGATCCTCGCCCGGCTCTTGATCGTTTCCGTTCTATCCAGTTCGACAAGTTGAACGCGGTATTTGCTCTACCGGATATCACCTGGTTTTCGGTTCAAAAGGGCGCGAAAGAACGTGAAACCGAAGGACTAGCGCGGCAGTTTGACGTGCACACGCTGGGACCGGGCATCTGTGACTTCACCGATACCCTTGCAATATTGCACGCTCTCGACCTGCTGATCACTGTCGATACATCGGTCGCACATCTGGCGGGGGCCGCGGGCTTGCCTGTGTGGGTGCTTGTCCCCGCATACACGGACTGGCGATGGATGACCGAAAGAAAGGATACTCCCTGGTATCCGTCGATGCGGCTATTCCGTCAGCGCAATCTGGGCGAATGGGACACGGTTATCGAAGAAGTGCGCAACGCATTGCAGGAATGGTGCGCCGTTCGAAGCGACGCCACGATGAATTCATGATGTAGCGTATGGCTCTGAATGCGGCGGTCTTCCTGGACCGCCGCCTTCTTTACACGCGCTCGACGCCGGCGTTTTTTTGAGTGCCCCTTCGGGGTCGTCAGGCCGCGACCTGTTCGTCGGCTCCAGTCGATTTGCGCAGCCGCACCGGTATCGACGTCGACGCCGGCACCAGGCTCTCTTTCGCGTGATGCGACAGCGGGAAGCCCATCACGCAGCCGCGCGGAATATCGAATGCATGAACCCGCCGGCCGTCTATCTCGCGCGTCACGCCGTCGTCCGAAGCCGTCGACACGCACACCGCGTCGCCTTCCGCGAAGCCGAGGCGCGTCATGCGTCCTCATGCAGCAGCACATCGCGTGTGCCGTGCACGCCGCGAAAGCGATCGTCCAGGCCGTAGACCGTGGTGTTGAACTGGCTGTCGCCGCGCGCGGTCATCAGACGCAGCACGTCCGGGCCGGTGGGTGGCATGTCGGGGTCTTCATCGAGCGTGTCGGGCGCGATGAAATTCGCCTTGCCGTTCTTGGTCTTCCATTTGCGCTCGCGCGCCGGCTCACGCTGGAGCGTCCGCAATTAACGGACCTGTGTATTAAATTGCGCTTTCAATGCGCGTCGAGCCGGTGCTCGCGCTGCCCGTGATGCCTCATGGTGTACACCGGCGGCGGCTTGGCGGGCGGATCGCCGTCGGGAGCGCGCGACGGGTTCTCGGGCTCATCCTCGTCCGGTTGCCGATCGGGATCGACGTCCGGCAAGGGGGCGTCAGGATCGACCTCGGGTGGCGTCGGAGTATGCATGCGCCAGCGTGAGATGCGACGTGTGCCGATGGCGCGAGGGGAGGTGGTCGATAAATTCATCGCTGTCTCCGTATGGGGATTTCGTCTTCTTCAAATGAACGCAACCCCCATGCCTCTAGCCCTCGTGCCTGCGCGCAGCACTGCGTAAGTGGCCGCAAGATAAGCCGCTAAGCAACGGGCTGGCGTCGTGTGGAACGGCTATTGCTCGGAGCCGGCAAGCGCATACGCAAAGCCGCTTCTGCAATGCGCATCGCACACGACACATCACGCACTGACCGTGCAGGGACGAGGGAACACACATGGCGCGACATAAGGCCGACGTTGCTGACGATGACTTCGAGATTTACGCCAGCTATCACGGAACAGGCGACGGCCGTTACGTAGGTGGACTGAAGGTTGTCAGGAAAGCGGACAGGAGAATCCTGTTTCCGTTCGATGGCGCACCCCAGATCGGGCCCTACGCGACCGCCGACGAGGCACGGCAGGCCGCGATCGACTATGGGCGCGAGATCGTCGCTGCGGATCGCGCGGCGCCCGAAAAGTGATGGAGATGAGCAATCGCACAGCGCCGATGCGCGGCGGGAACGTGCCGCGCGACAAAGCTCGATCGGCAGCGCTGCTTCTCAGGGCCTGCCGCCGAGCGACGGCGAGATCGTGGTGCCGCGGCCAGGATCGTCAGGGTGTTGACCGGGCGCCGTGGGCCGCGCTGACAGGGGCGGATGCGCGCGATAGCAGCGGTCGATCGATGTGTCGGCGAGGCAGCGTTGGAATGCATCGGCGTCGTTTTCTTGCGCGAACTTGTATAGGGTCCGCTCAACCTGGACTTCGGTGTCCGATATGCGAATCGTCGTGATCGTCATGACGTTCTCCTTTTTACAAAACGTGGGCCAGACCTTCATTACCGGGCTCGCAACGGCCATGCCCAGCGCGCCGCGCTCGCGCCTGCGCCGCTGGCGAAGGGCGATCGAGCCGCCGATTGGCGTACAGGGACCGGATGTTGCTGCATCGAAGGAATGCTTATTCGAAGGAGAGCGCCATGCAGGACACCGAACGCGGTAAGAACGGCGACAAGCCGGACGTCTCGCCGGAAACGAGGGCGCGCAACAAGCCGAGCGGGACGCATTACGTCGAGCCGAGCCCGCTGGGCATCGAGCCGGTCGAGCAGACCGGCGTGGACGCGCAGACCAATCCGCCGCGCTCGGGCGAGCGCCCGGCGCAGACCGCCGAAGTGCCGCTCGGCACCGGCATGCACGCCGAGCCGCCGGGTGGTGGCGGACGCGAATCGCAACGCAAGGGTTGACGGCGTAGCCGCGCTTGATCACGAGTTAGAAACCGAACGGAGAGACATATGCAACAGGACAATGAAGCACGGAATCCCGGCCACGAAGCGCCACCGGCCGCGCCGGGTATCGGCGCAGATGCCTGCGCCGCGTGCCACGGCACAGGCAAGGTGGAAGGCGCGCGTTGCGCGGTGTGCGGCGGCACCGGCAAGGTGTTGCAGGGGATTGGCGGCGGTTGAGTGCAGGGCGCGCAGGCCGGAGCGCGCAAGCGTGACGCAGAGTGAGCGAGACGCGCGGATGGCTGCTGAGCGTGGCATCGGAAGTGTGGCATCGGAAGTGTGGCATCGGAAGTGTGGCATCGGGTAAGCCGCGCGTTGCCGGACACGCTAGGGCGCGCATCTTTGACGCATTGGTCAGCGCTGACCAATGCGGATTTTCCGCGCAATGAGGCAGCGCGACGTCCACCATTCGGGGATATCGCTGATGCCTCGCTCGCTCCTGCGCGGGCGCGATTTATGCGAGCTCCACTTCGGTTGCACGAACTTTTTGCGTAGGCGGCCGTGCAGCGCCTCATGCAGTTCGTCACGACTAGCGCTAGCGGACCTGCAAGGATCGGGCCGTTTTGGCAGCGGTGAATCCGCCATACGCGTCGCCGCCCATATTCGTCCTCGATTCGCACCCGCATCGACGCACTTGCTGCGAGCCCCGGAACGCACAGGAGCCATTCATGTTCAACGATACGAAACACGGATTCGACGCGGCCAAAACCGAGTACGAGGCATTCCTGCTCGAACCGCACGCCTGGGTGCCGAACAACCGCAAGTTGCCAGTGGTGATTTACCGGCGCGCATTGATGCCGGCGAGCGGCGATCTGGCCGCCGCATTCGAAATCCTGTTCGAGCGCAACGCCTGGCCGGCGCAGTGGCGCAACGGCATCTTCGACTATCACCACTTCCACGCGACCGCGCACGAAGTGCTCGGCGTGTCGGGTGGCTCCGCGCAGGTGATTGTCGGCGGCCCGGGCGGCAAAGTGGTGACGATATCGGCCGGCGACGCGCTGTTGCTGCCCGCCGGCACCGGCCACTGTCTGCAATCGTTCGAGCGGCAATTTCAGGTGGTGGCCGGTTATCCGGAGGGGCAGCAGTGGGACATTCGGCGCGAAGCGCTGTCACCGCAGGAGTTGCAGGCGATGAACGCGCTGCCGTTCCCCGCGCTGGACCCGATCGACGGCAAGCACGGGCCGCTCGTCGAATACTGGTTGCGCGCGGCGTGAGGCGCTCTTGATGCGGCGGCGACGTGCTGCCTCGATATGACCTCCGGGTATGACCTCTAGTCGACGTCGATATGGCCGGAGGCCACGCGTCCAGCACGTCCGGAAAAACGACGTTCCATCGCAAGTACTCTGAAAGCTCATTCGCCGTTCCAGCCGCTATCGGGCCCACCGCATGGAAAGCACCGTGCAGAGTTTCGCGCATCGGCGCATCATCGGTGAGTCTTGCTGCGGTTCCCGATGCGTTGTTCCACGCCAAACGGTCCGCCGTCACGCTCGCTCAGAGCGTCGAGCGTGCGTGCCGGTCATCTTCCCACTCGCCGAACAAGGAGCGTTCCATGCAAAACGATCCCGCCCTCGATCAGTTGTGCATCAACACGATTCGCACGCTGTCGATGGACGCTGTGCAGAAGGCCAATTCCGGGCACCCGGGCACGCCGATGGCACTAGCCCCGGTCGCCTATCAGCTGTGGCAAAACCATCTGCGCTACGACCCCGACGAGCCGTTATGGCCGAACCGCGACCGCTTCGTGCTGTCGGTCGGGCATGCGTCGATGCTGCTGTACTCGCTGCTGCATCTGGCCAACGTCAAGGCCGTCGATCACGACGGCAAGCCGACCGGCTCACCCGCCGTGTCGCTCGACGACATCGAGCATTTCCGCCAGATCGACAGCAACACACCGGGCCATCCCGAGTACCGGTTGACGAGCGGCGTCGAAACCACCACCGGTCCGCTCGGCCAGGGGCTCGGCAACAGCGTCGGCATGGCGATGGCCGGGCGCTGGTATGAGAGCCGTTTCAACCAGCCGGACGCGCCACTGTTCGACTACCGCGTCTACGCGTTGTGCGGCGACGGCGACATGATGGAAGGCATCTCGCACGAAGCGGCGTCGCTGGCTGGTCATCTGAAGCTGGCGAACCTGATCTGGATCTACGACAGCAACCGCGTGACCATCGAAGGCCACACCGACCTCGCGTATAGCGACGACGTGGAAAGCCGCTTTCACGGCTACAACTGGCACACGCTGCACGTGGACGACGCCAACGACGTCGCGGCGCTCGAAGCGGCCTTCGTGGAAGCGAAGAGCGTCACCGACAGGCCCACGCTGATCGTGGTCCACAGCATCATCGGCTGGGGCGCGCCGCACAAGCAGGACACGTCGGCGGCGCACGGCGAAGCGCTCGGCGTCGAGGAAGTGGCGCTCGCAAAGAAGGCCTATGGGTGGCCCGAGGACAAATTCTTCTATGTGCCGGACGGCGTGCACGAACGTTTCGCGGCGGGCATCGGCGCGCGCGGCAAGGCGGCGCGTGCCGAATGGCTGGCGCGGCTCGACGCGTACGGCAAAAAGTACCCGGACCTCGCGCGTGAATTCGCGCAGATCGAAGCGCATGAATTGCCGGCCGGCTGGGACAGTGACATTCCCACTTTCGACGCGGACCCGAAGGGCGTCGCCTCACGCGACTCGTCGGGCAAGGTGCTCAACGCGATCGCCGCGCGCGTGCCGTGGCTGATCGGCGGCGCGGCCGACCTGTCGCCGTCCACCAAGACCAATCTGAAGTTCGAAGGCGCGGGCAGCTTCGAGGCCGACAACTACGCGGGCCGCAATCTGCATTTCGGCATTCGCGAACATGGGATGGGCGCGGTGGTCAACGGGCTTGCAGTGTCGAATCTGCGGCCGTACGGCTCGACTTTCCTGATCTTCAGCGACTACATGAAACCGCCGATCCGTCTCTCGGCGATCATGGAAGTGCCGTCCATCTGGGTGTTCACGCACGATTCGATCGGCCTCGGCGAAGACGGTCCGACCCATCAGCCGATCGAGCAACTGGCGTCGCTGCGCGGCGTGCCGGGGCTGACCCTACTGCGTCCGGGCGACGCGAACGAAGTGGCCGAGGCATGGCGCGTGGCGTTGGCGGACCCGCGCCGGCCGTCGTGCATCGTCTTGTCACGCCAGCCGTTGCCGACGCTCGACCGCAGCCGCTACGCCGCCGCGAGCGGCGTGCAGAAGGGCGCCTATGTGCTCGCCGATGCACCCGCCGGAGAGAAGCCGCAGGTGATCCTGATGGCGACGGGCAGCGAGCTGTCCCTATGCGTTGACGCCTACGAGAAGCTCAAGAGCGAGGGCATCCCGGCGCGCGTAGTGTCGATGCCGTCGTGGGATGTGTTCGAGCGCCAGGACGAAGCGTACCAGGACTCGGTGCTGCCTGCGGACGTGGAAGCGCGCGTCGCCGTCGAGCAGGCCGCGTCGCTCGGCTGGGATCGCTATGTGGGCCGGCTCGGCGCGCAGGTGGTGATGCGTACGTTCGGTGCATCCGCGCCGCTGGCCGACCTGAAGAAGAAGTTCGGTTTTACGCCCGAGCGTGTGTACGAAACGGCAAAGCAGCAGATCGCGCGGGTGCAGTCGAAGCGCGGCGCTTGATGGCTCGACGAGTGCGATGAAACAACCGGCGGCATTCAGGCCGCCGGTTGCCGCATGGTCCGTCTGCCCGAGCGCCTGATGGCCGGGGGCGCTCGGCCTCAGTTCGCCGGAATCGTCACCACCGGCGCCTTGCTGCTCGTATCGGCTTCGGCCAGCGCCATCACATTCTGCACGACCGTGAACGCGTATTTCGAGTCGAAGTCATTGCGCTCGACCCAGCACATCGACGGACCCTAAGCAATCGACACATACGTATTCTCGGGCGCCCTCTGGCCCGAATGAATGATGATCGTCGGCCGCGTCTCGCCGCCGATCAGACCCACGGTGGGCGTGGTCGACCCGTCGCTGATCCGCTCGACCGGCACTTGCACCTGCGCGCCGAGGTCGGTCAATATGCCGAGCACCGAGCGCGTCACTATCGGAATCTTGTCGCCCTTGCGCGATGTCGACGAAGGCCCATACACCAGCTCGTAAGTCCGCGTATTCGACGCCAGACGCAGCAGCTTGCGCACACGCGCCACGTCGGCCGCCGTTTGCGGCGACTCGCCGCTGGTGGTCGCACCTATCACCAGAAACACGCCCATCGGGCTGCTCTTGCCGTCCCCGCCTTGCGCCTCGCGCGATTCGACGTTCAGTTCGCCGGCCAGTTGCAGACGCCGCAATGCCCGCAGCAATTCGAAGAAGCCGGGCGCGCCCGCGCTGTTCTCACCGCCGAGCGCATTGCCGTTCTGCAAGCCGCCCACCGACTGCGCGGTGATGCGCGATTGGTCCGTTTCAGCCCATGAGCAGGCGGTTTGCGCTTCCAGTCGACGAGTGAGTCGTCGTGCAGGATTTGCCGCTGCCTTGCAAGATTTGCACGAGCGCGAGCGGCGCTACGCGCGTCGCGCGTCTATGCGTGAAGCGTGACGAGGAGCCATCAAGACCCGGCCGCGCGCTTTTCAGCGCCGTGGCCGCGCTCTTCGAGCGTGCTGCGATACGCGCGCGACTGCATTTCAGCAAGCCGGCTCAACGTTCTCGACAGGTCATGCGCGCCTTCGAGGCCGATCAATACCGTATCGAGCGGTTGATCGGACGCGATGAACAGCGCGCGCTTGCGGTCGTAGAAGATGTCGATCAGCCACACGAGACGCTGCAGCGTATGCGCGTGCGCGAGCCGCGCGGTGTGCAGATTGTCGAGAATCAGGCCGTGCCATTGCTCGGCGAGATCGAGGTAGTCGAGGTGCGAGCGGCTCGCCACGCACAGGCTTTCGAAGTCCGCCCACAGCAGCGCCGCGCCCGCCGCGCGCGCCGCGAGCGGCCTGCCTGCCACGCTCAGCGTGCGCGGCTCGACGCTCCTGCCGCCTTCATGGCGCGTGAAAATGTGCCGCAGCGCGGCGCGGCTCGACGTATCGAGCGGCGCAAAGAAACGCTGCACCTCGGCCAGTTCGCCGCCGAAACGGTAGTCGCGCGCGCCGTCGAAATGAATCACGGTGAAGCGGTGTTTGATCTGCTCGATGGTCGGCAGGAAGCGCTCGTGAAACTCGGGGTCCGGCATCAGCGCATCCGGCGCGTAGTTCGACGTGAGCACGACACGTGTGCCGAGGCCGATCGCGGTATCGAGAAAGCGGCCCATCAGGAACGCGTCGGCGATATCGTGCACGTGGAATTCATCGAAAGCACAGCAGCTCGACACCGTCGAGCCATTCACGCGATACCGCGCCGAGCCGGTCATCGCCACGCGGCGCGCTGACCAGGCGCCGGTTCATCTCGCGCAGGAATTCGTGGAAGTGCAGACGCCGTTTGCGGCAGTTCGCCAGCTCGAATGCCGTATCGACGACGAGGCTCTTGCCGCGTCCTGGCAATCCGTGGCAATAGACACCTTGTTGCGCGAATGCGGCGCCCGGCTTCGCGCGTTGCGATCCGTTTGCGCCGAGGAGCGCGACGAGCGCCGCGATCGCGTCGCGCTGGCGCGCGTCGGGCATGATGCCGCGCGCGGCCAGCTTGCGGGTGATGCGGGCTTCGTCAAGCATGGCTGAGCGTGCCGGTGCACGGCGCGAAGAGCAAAGCAGGGATTGTGGAGGAGCGTGAGGTGAAGGCGGCGGCGAGGTCGTTGAACATGACGTGACGGCTGGCGAAGATCGCGCCATTTTAGCAGCCACGTTCTCCGTCAAACCCGCTGCTGACTCAACACCCGCTGCAATTCGCGAGGATCGACCGGCTTGGTGAAGTGATGGTCGAAGCCGGCGTCGACGGCCGTCTGCTTGTCCTGCTGCTGACCCCAGCCGGTGACGGCGATCAGCAGAATGCCGGCGTCGGGGTGATCGCGCCGGATGCGGCGCGCCACCTCATAACCGTTCAACTGCGGCAAGCCGATGTCGAGAATCACCGCCTGCGGCGCGAATTCGCCGATCAGTGCGAGACCGGCGAGGCCGTCGCCGGCCGTGCGCACTTCGTGGCCTTCGAGTTCGAGCACCATCGCGAGGCTGTCGGCGGCGTCGGCGTTGTCGTCGACGATCACGATGCGCATGCCGGCCGCGTGCGGCATTTCCGGCATCGCGCTGTCGGCGGCTTCGCCTGCCGCCGCCGACAGCGGCAGGCGGATCATGAATTCGCTGCCCGTGCCCGGGCCGCCGCTGAATGCCGCAACCGAACCGCCGTGCAATTCCGCGAGCCCGCGCACCAGCGCGAGGCCGATGCCGAGGCCGCCTTGCGAGCGATCCAGCGCGGGCGCGAGTTGCGAGAACATTTCGAACACGCTGTTCAGATGCTCGCGCGGAATGCCGATGCCGGAGTCGCGCACGACGATCACGGCCTCGTTGCCTTCGCGCTCCGCCGCGAGCGAGATGCGGCCGCCGGCCGGCGTGTACTTGGCGGCGTTGTTCAACAGATTCAGGATCATCTGCGACAGGCGCGTCGGATCGGCGTCGAGATAAAGCGGCTCGCGCGGCAGCGTCACGCTCAGATGATGCGACGAGGCCTGCACGCTCGGCCGCGCCGCTTCCATCGCCGACTGCATCGCGCGCGCGAGTTCGAGCCGTTGCTTGCGCAACTCGAGCTTGCCCTGGGTGATGCGCGACACTTCCAGCAGGTCGTCGACCAGATGCGTCATGTGCTGCAGCTGGCGGTCGAACACGTCGCGCGACCAGCTCAGTTGCGGGTCCGCGAATTCCTTCAGGCGCAGAATCTCGAGCACGTTGCGCATCGGCGCGAGCGGATTGCGCAGTTCGTGCGCGAGCGTGGCGAGAAATTCGTCCTTGCGACGGTCGGCCTTCGAGAGTTCGAGATTCAGTCGCGTGAGTTGCTGCTCGGCGCGCCGTCGTTCGGTGATGTCGCGGCTCACGCACACCGCGCCGTAGATGTCGCCGCGTGCATTCGCGAGCGGCTTGACGATGGTGTCGCACACGCCGCGCGTGCCGTCGCGCCGCACGAAGGTCAGCTCGCCGCGCCACGTGCCGTCGGCCGCGAGCGCGGCGAGCGCTTCGCGGCGAATGCGCAGCGCGTCTTCCGGCGGATGGAAGATCGACACCGGCTTGCCGAGAATCTCGCGCATGCGATAGCCCAGCATGCGTTCGCCGCCGACATTGAAGTCGGTGATGTTGCCGCGCAGATCGGTGATCACGATCGCGTCGCTCAAGTGCTCGAAGATCGCCGCCTGGCGCAGCAGCACGGTCTGCGCCTCCTTGCGCTCGGTGATGTCGAGGCCGAGGCCGTAGATGGTCAGCGGCTCGCCGTTGCTGTCGTAGGTGGCGCGGCCGCGGCCTTCCATCCAGCACCAGTCGCCGCTCGCATGCATGAAGCGGAATTCGGCGACATAGTCGTCGCCGCTCGCCACCGCGCGATCGACCGCTTCGTTCAGGCCGACCAGATCGCCTGGATGAATCAGTTCGAAAAAGCCACCGGCGGTGTGCGCGAAACGGCCTTCCGCGTAACCGGCGAGCGCCTCCAGTTCGCGGCTCCACCAGAACTTGCCGGAGGCCGGATCATGCGACCACGCGCCCATGCGCGCGCCGCGCATCGCGAGGCTCAGCACGTCGCGGCTTTCCTGCAACGCTTTCTGCGCCAGCTTGTGTGCGGCCACCGATGCCTCGGCGTTGCGCCGCGCGAGCAGCAGTTCCTGTTCGTACTTGTGGCGGTCCGCAACGATCAGCACCGCCACTTCGAAGTAGCTCGCGCCGGCGTGACGGCTGCACACCGCGTTGAGCAGCATCGGCACCATGCGGCCGTCGCGGTGGATCATGTTCAGCTTCACCTCGGCAACCGAGCCCTGCATTTGCAGCAATGGCGCCCAGTGCGTCTGATAGAACACCTTGCCGCCGGCGCTCAACAGATCCTGAATGAGCTTGCCGCCGATCAATTCCGCCGCGCCGTAGCCGAGCCAGCCGCAGAGCGTCGCGTTCACGCGCTGAATGCGGCCGTTGGCGTCGGTGACGAGCAGGCCGCACGCGGCGTGCTCGTACAACACGTCGGCTGACGGCAGCGGGTGGTCGGTGGGGGACATCGCGTTACAGGCTCAACTGTGCGAGAAAGGCGTTGATCGCCGCCGAACTGGCGCTGGGCGAACTCAGGTGCGGACAATGGCCGACGTTCTCGATCACATGCAGCGTGCTGAGCGGCATGGTTCGCCGCATGTATTCGCCGACCGCGCACGGCGCGATGATGTCTTCGCTGCTTTGCAGGATCAGCGTGGGGGTGGTGTTGCGCGGGAGTATCGCGCGATGATCGGAAAGGAACGTGACGCGCGCGAACTGGCCGGCGATCTCGGGGTCGGTGCGGCAAAAACTGTTGGTCAGTTCGATGCCGAGTTCCGGCTGGGTCGGCGCGCCCATGATGACCGGCGCCATCGTACTCGACCAGCCGAGATAGTTGCTTTCCAGCGTGCGCAGCAGATCTTCGATGTCCTCGCGCGTGAAGCCGCCGATGTAGTCGCCGTCGTTCACATAGCAGGGTGATGGGCAGACCATTACCTGAGCGGCAAACAGATGCGGCGCCTTCAGACTCGCGATCAGCCCGATCATGCCGCTGACCGAATGGCCGACGAACACGACCGGCTCGTCGGCCACCGCGCGGATGATTTCGACGAGGTCGTCGGCGTAGCCTCCCAGCGAGTCGTATTTGACGGTGTCGTAAGCGGACAGGTCCGACGCGCCGCTGCCGACGTGATCGAACAGCACGGTGCGGAACTCGGGATGAAACGACGGCGCGAGGTAGCGCCACATGGTCTGGTCGCAGCCGAAGCCATGCGCGAGCACCATGGTCCGTTTGCCGCTGCCGGAGATCCGTATGCTGTTGCGCTGGGTCATGCTCATTGTCGAGTCCTGATGTCTGCGAAAGCGCTGCGGGGAATGCAGCAGGTCGGCATCGGGGGAATCTTACCGCAGTCTCGCCGCCGGAAGGGGCGTGATGCGTCCGTCGAGCGGTGCGCGTTGCGCGTTGTTGGCGGCGTAGCTGCTCGCGTGGGTCGCTGCTTCGTTCGTTGCACGTGAGATCAATCGGTTTTGATTTCCGGCTGGGGCGCGTGAAGCGGCTCCCGGCCGAATCGTTCGTATTGCGAAATCACCTGCGCGCCGAACAACAGCAGTGTAGCCAGCCATTCGAGACTGAGCAGGATCACGATCGCCATCGTCAGCGAGCCATACACCACACTGACCTGCGAGAGTGTCTCGAAGTACCAGACCAGCACATGGCGCGTGATCTCCCACAACACGGCGGCCACCACGCCGCCGAACAGCGCATGTTTGACCGACGGTCGCCCGACCGGCATGACCAGATAGATCGATGTCAACACGAAAATCTCACCCGCGAGGCCCAGCAGATACAACAGCACACGCGTAGGCCCTTCGAGCGAAACATGCAGGCCGAACAGTTCTACGCCCTCGGCTCCAATCGATTCGAGCCCGCTCGACACGCACGTGACGATCAGCAGGCCGACGCCGAGAAAAAGAATGTAGCAATAGGGCAGCAGCGCCGAGAGCAGGAAGTGCCGCCGCCGGATCACCACGCGGTGCACGAAGATCAGCGACATCGCGTTTTCGAGCACGGTGAATGCGAGTGAGCTGAAGAAGATCATGGTCAGCAACAGCACCCAGCCGATCACCGCGCGATGTTCGAGAAAATTGGCGAGCTCCTGCACCAGCGCATTCGACTGGCCGGGCACCAGCCATCGCAGCAGATGGGCGAGCGCGGCGAGCAACACCTGTTGCGGCAGGAAGCGCGACAGCGCGATCACGATCAGGATCAGAAGCGGTACGATCGACAGCAAAGCGTAATAGGCGACCGCGCCCGCGAGCAGCAAACCCTGGTTCGCGCGAAATGCCTTCAACGTTTGCAGGATGAACGGGCCGGGATGTTTCGCGATATACAACGCGTGTTGGTCGAAGAGGCTTTGCATGGGGTCTCGCGATGCGAATCGGGGACTGCCGGCTGGCAGCCCGTCTCGACACGCCTGCTTGCTTTATATACCGTAAGCAAGAACGCAGCCAGACCCGGCCTCGTGCATGCGGAGGATCAGGCGCGCCGGGTATGGGCCCAGGAATGCTGTTTGCTTCGTGCCGTTTGCGCGGATACATCGCGATATGAGTCACCGTGTATCGACACTCATGAGGCACGCGCGTTCGCGCCTATCAAGCTGCACTCAGCACGTCCTCTCACCACCGAGCCAGACTTCAGGAACTGCCCGATGGATCAGCCGGAACATCAATTGAACATCGGGTCGGACAAACCGGACAAACAGGACGAACCCGACACGCGGGATCTCGTCGTCGCGCGACCGGAAGGACTGTATTGCCCGGCGGGCGATTTCTATATCGATCCGTGGCGTCCGGTCGAGCGCGCGGTGATCACGCATGCGCACTCCGATCATGCGCGCTTCGGAAACCGGCACTACCTCGCTGCGCGTGCCGGTGCGAACGTGCTGTTGTCGCGCTTGCCCGGCATCACGTTGCAAACGCTCGCTTATGGCGAGCGGCTCGCGATCGGCGCCGCGATCGTATCGCTGCATCCGGCCGGACATGTGCTCGGTTCATCGCAAGTGCGCATCGAGCACGCCGGGCGAGTGTGGGTGGCATCGGGCGATTACAAGCTCGACCCCGACCCGACCTGCGATGCGTTCGAACCACTGCGTTGCGATGCCTTCATTACCGAATCGACCTTCGGCTTGCCGATCTATCGCTGGGACGCGCCGCAAGTGGTGTTCGACGGTATCGACTCATGGTGGCGTCACAATGCCGCCGCAGGGCGCGCTTCCGTGCTGTTCTGCTATTCGTTCGGCAAGGCGCAGCGCGTGCTGGCGAGCGTCGACGCGGCGATCGGCCCGATCTTCTGCCACGGCGCGGTCGACCCGCTCAATCGCGCGTATCGCGAAGCCGGCGTGCGCTTGCCGCCGGTCGGCCTGGTCGGTGAAATCCCCGTTAAAGACAAGGCGGCGTTCAGACAGGCGTTGATCGTCGCGCCGCCCTCCGCGCAAGGCAGCGCATGGCTCAGGCGCTTCGGCGACTATAGCGATGCGTTCGCGTCGGGCTGGATGCGTCTGCGTGGCGCGCGCCGCAGACGCGGCGTCGATCGCGGCTTCGTGCTGTCGGATCATGCGGACTGGCCCAGCCTGCAAAGCGCGATACACGCAACCGGCGCCGCGCGCGTGATCGTCACGCATGGTTCGGTCGAGCCGATGGTGCGATGGCTGCGTGAGCAGGGCCTCGAAGCAGGCGCATTCGAAACGCAGTATGGCGACGACACCGTCGAAGCCGATGCCGCGGGCAGCGTCGAACCGGCAGCGGCGAGTCGCACATGAAACGCTTCGCCGCCCTCTATACCGCGCTCGATGCGACCACGTCCACCCACGACAAACTCGAAGCGCTCACCAGCTATTTCTCCGCGGCCGAGCCCGAAGACGCCGCATGGGCGTCGTATTTCCTCGCCGGCGGCAAGCCGCGTCAGTCGGTGCCCACGCGTCTGCTGAGCGAGATTGCGCGTGAGCGCGCCGGCTTGCCGCCGTGGCTGTTCGAGGAGTCGTATCACGCGGTCGGCGATCTCGCGGAGACCATCGCACATATCTTGCCGCCCGCGCAGCGCACATCAGAGCTGGGGCTTACGCAATGGATCGAGCAGCGCGTGCTGACTTTGCGCGGCGTGCCGCCTGAGGAATTGCGCACGCGCTTACTCAGCTATTGGGACGAACTCGATTGGGGCGGCCGCTTTTTGCTGACCAAACTGATCGGCGGCGGCTTTCGCGTCGGTGTCGCGCGTCAGCTGGTGGTCAGGGCGTTGGCCGAAGTGGCGGGCGTCGATCATAAGCGGGTCGCGCAACGCATGGTCGGCTGGACCGATTCGCATCAGAAGCCGGACGCCGCGCGCTATCTGCGTTTGATCGCACCCGACGTGACAGGCGAGGGCACGCAAACCGGCGAGCATGCACATGAGCCACCGGGCGACAGCGATCCGGGCTTACCGTATCCCTTCTTTCTCGCGCATCCGTTGCAGGCCGATCCGGCGACGCTGGGCGATCCTTCGCATTGGCTGATCGAATGGAAGTGGGACGGCATTCGCGCGCAACTCGTCAAACGCGGCGGACGTGTGTGGTTGTGGTCGCGCGGCGAAGATCTGATCACCGACCGCTTTCCCGAAGTGGCTGCCTTAGGCGACGCGTTGCCCGACGGTCATGTGATCGACGGCGAGATTCTCGCGTGGGAGCCGGGCGCCGCCGCGCCTTTGCCGTTCGCGCGTCTGCAACCGCGCATTGCTCGTAAAACGCTGACAAAAAAAGCACTCGCCGATTCGCCCGCCGCGCTGCTGGCCTACGATCTGCTCGAAGCGCAAGGCCAGGATCTGCGCATGACGCCGCTCGTCGAACGGCGCGCGCGGCTCGACGAGTTGGCTGCGGCTGTCGACGGCACGTTGGCGCGCGACCTGTTGCGCGTGTCGCCGCTGGTTAGCGCGCCCGATTGGCACGCGCTGGCGGCGTTGCGCGAAGAGAGCCGTGCGCGCGGCGTGGAAGGGCTGATGCTCAAGCAGCGCGAATCGTTGTATGGCGTGGGCCGCACCAAGGCTTCGGGCACGTGGTGGAAATGGAAGATCGACCCATATGCAGTAGATGCCGTGCTGGTTTATGCGCAACGTGGTCACGGCCGCCGTGCGAGCCTCTATACCGACTTCACGTTCGCCGTGTGGGATGAAGCGAATGGCGTACGCACGCTTGTGCCGTTTGCGAAGGCTTATTCCGGTCTGACCGATGAAGAGATGCGTCAGGTGGATGCGATCGTGCGCAAGACCACCGTTGAAAAGTTCGGCCCTGTGCGTAGCGTGACGCCCACACAGGTGTTTGAAATCGGCTTCGAAGGGATTCAGCCGAGTCCGCGTCACAAGTCGGGTGTGGCAGTGCGTTTTCCACGCATGCTGCGTTGGCGTACCGATAAACAGATCGACGATGCCGATACGTTAGCCATGCTCAAGGGCTTCATCGACAATCGTGCGGGATAACCCGCTGCGCGCAAACCCCTAAAACGTTGACGTTATTTCGGCAAGCTTCCTCGCTTATTCTGTGAGTGTGTCGACGCTACCGATTGCGCCGTGAACACACGTCAAATTTTCGTTCTCGCTGCAAGGCTTCGCGCAGCCGGACGGACCGCTGCAAGCGCTTCATGCGATGCACGTGGCAAGGTCGAGGTGCACGGCAGAAGTGCGTTTTCGAATCCGCGATGCGCGTGGGCATCGCGCGATTTCGCATCGCATCGGCTGGGTCAATGGGCAGGCGGCGGCTTGCTTCGCAAACCGTGGGTGCGGCGCAAGCCGTAGGCAGCGGTGATGTGACAGCGGGGCGACGTCATTCAAAGCTATCGCGTGGCGAGCGATGAGCTTGATCGCCGGAGTGGGAGCGAATCTTGCACCCGCGTCCGGGGTGTCCGGCGGCGGCACACGCAAAAGCCAAGGAGAAGATGGTGACGTTCGATGAAAGAATGGATGAAAACGATGACGTCGTGGTGTGGCGGCCAATTCAGTATGCAATGGCCTCGCATCGTCGCGTGCTGGTGGTGGACGACTATCGGGAAGCGGCGGAGGCATTGCAGATGCTGCTGACCGCCGACGGCTTCGAGTGCCGTGCGCTCGACGATCCGTTCGCCGTTTGTGACATGGCCAGCGAATGGCAGCCATTTGCGGTGGTGCTGGACATCAAGATGCCGGGGCTGGATGGGCTGGAGTTGGCGCGTCGGCTGCGCGCTCATCCGTCGACTTCGCAGATGCTGCTGGTTGCGTGTACCGCGTTCGCTTCGAGGGATGACCGCGCACGCGCGCGGGCGGCGGGCTTCGATGCGCATTGCGCCAAGCCGTTGACGCCGGAGCGGCTGTTGCGCGTGCTGGAGTCGGCGGCGGCGCTGCATGCCGTCGGACCGCCGTGAGGGAGGCGGGCATCGTGCGCGTCCCGGTAATGCATTGCGTATCGTCGAACATGATTCCGCGGCCATTGTCATCAAACGGCCACAAAGCTGCGAAAAAACGCGTCATGTCCCTCGGCTTGATTCAAGTGAAGTCCCAGGGCTGATCATCGTTCTTCGCATACCTGCTTGCAAAATGCTTGCTTCAGTTGTAGCCGGTTATAGCGGGATGTCACCGTTATATTCCGTGATGACTATCGGGTTGAAATACCCCGGGTGAAACAACTGGGTGAAATGAATCAGTAAAGTTAGTTAGGGTTATTGACTATGTTGTACGGCTTATTGTTTGCAGGCTGTTTGCAGCAGATCGTGGGCGCCTTCGGGCGCTCACGCCGTATCCGTCAACAACGCCTGTCAGCTGCCCACGATTACTCAATCGCTTAATCGGGTGCGTACTTGAATTCAGGTAGCGCTTCAAGGGACTTCTTCGTGGCTTCCGGCAGCACTACCCGCCGGTTCTCTATCTGCAAGTCGTTGAAAGGCACGGCGACCAGGTGTTTGCCCATCCCCAGAAAACCGCCCACCGACAGGATCGCGTAGGTGCCGCGATCGCCGCCCGGCGAAACGATCAGATCGTCCAGCGTGCCGATGTTGTCCTTGTTGCGGTTGTACACGTCAGCGCCACTGAGCTTCGACGCGCGGTAGCCACTCGCGAGCTGAACCACGTCCGTGCGTTTTTCGGTAATCGCCTGAGGAGCGCCTTGGGCGTACGTATTATCGTAAGAAGAGGCGAGCGTCGTGAAAAGCATTACGCTGGCGACGAGCGGCTTGATCTGCATTTTGCGCATGATTAATGTTCTCCCTGTGGTGTTTGGCGCGCTCCGGCAGCACGTGGACGGCGGCCTTCGCGCATCGCTTTTATCTGGTTGGCTGCAAAAATTGTGCCGCGGTTGTGCCGCGAAGCTGGACCCAGCGCCGTCAAGTCGTCAATGTCCACGCCGCACCGCATCAGGTCTGGAACTTGCTCATCCAGCGGGCTCGCATGTTTGATGCGCCAACGCTCACGCGCCGGAAAGCCGCGCCAGGCCGAGCGTCCCGCTCAATCCGCGAGTTCTGATGGAGTGCCGCCGGCCCGGAATTGCCTGCATCGACCGAACCACTGCCTACATCCGAACTCGCGCGCAAGCGCCTCTTGTTTCCACAGGAACCACTATGTCATCCCAGGCCAGTTACTCGACGCGCATCTCGGAAGGCACGCCTTTTCCGCTTGGCGCGACATGGAACGGAAACGGTGTCAACTTCGCGCTGTTCTCGGCGCACGCGACCAGGGTCGAACTGTGCCTGTTCGACGAGACCGGCCAGAACGAGATCGAACGTATCGAGCTGCCCGAGTACACTGACGAGGTCTGGCACGTCTTCGTGCCGAATCTGAAACCGGGTGCGGTCTACGGCTACCGCGTGCATGGCCCGTACGAGCCCGAAAACGGACATCGTTTCAACCCGAACAAGCTGCTGCTCGACCCCTACGCGAAAGCGCACATCGGCGAACTGAAATGGGCGCCGGAAATTTTCGGCTATACGCTCGATTCGGAAGAGGCCGACCTGTCGTTCGACGAGCGCGACAGCGCGCCCTTCGTGCCGAAGTGCATAGTGGTCGACGCCAATTTCTCGTGGAGCCATCCCGAACGCAATGCGCTGCCATGGGAACGCGTGATTTTTTATGAAACCCATGTACGCGGTTTCACCAAACGTCATCCGGAGGTGCCGGAGAAATTGCGCGGCACTTTTGCCGGACTGGGACAGCAGGCCGTGCTCGACCACATCCGCAACCTCGGGGTGACGTCGGTCGAATTGATGCCGATTCAGACTTTCGTCAACGACAGCCATCTGCTCGACAAAGGTCTTACGAACTACTGGGGCTACAACACGATCGGTTTTTTCGCGGCCGATCCGCGTTTCTTCGCGTCGCTGACCGGCTCGGTGGCCGAGTTCAAGGAGATGGTGGACCGCTTTCATCAGGCCGATCTCGAAGTCATTCTCGACGTGGTCTACAACCACACTGCCGAAGGCAACGAGCGCGGCCCGACGATCTCGTTCAAAGGCATCGACAACGCGTCGTACTATCGTCTGATGCCCGACGAGCCGCGCTATTACATCAACGATACGGGCACCGGCAACACGCTGAACCTGTCGCATCCGCGCGTGCTGCAGATGGTCACCGACAGCCTGCGCTACTGGGTGACCGAAATGAAAGTAGACGGCTTCCGCTTCGACCTCGCGACGATACTCGGGCGCGAGACCCATGGCTTCGACGAAGGCGGCGGCTTTCTCGATAGCTGCCGGCAGGACCCGGTGCTCTCCAGCGTGCGGCTGGTTGCCGAGCCGTGGGACTGCGGTCCCGGCGGCTACCAGGTGGGCGGCTTTCCGCCCGGCTGGGCCGAGTGGAACGACCGCTTTCGCGACACGGTGCGCGAATACTGGAAGGGCGACGAAGGCAAGGTCGCCGATCTCGCCACGCGTCTCACCGGCTCGGGCGACAAGTTCAATCATCGCGGCCGGCGTCCGTGGGCCAGCGTCAACTTCATCGCCGCGCACGACGGCTTCACGCTGAACGATCTCGTGTCGTACAACGACAAGCACAACGAGGCCAACGGCGAGGACAACAACGACGGCCACTCCGACAACAAGTCCTGGAACATGGGCGTGGAGGGCCCGACCGACGACGCCGAGATTCGCGCGCAACGCGAGCGTCAGAAGCGCAACCTGCTGGCTACGCTGCTGCTGTCGCAGGGCACGCCGATGCTTCTCGCGGGCGACGAATTCGGCCGCACGCAGAAGGGCAACAACAACGCGTATTGCCAGGACAACGAGATCAGCTGGGTCGATTGGGAAGCGATCGACGACGATGGCCGGGCGCTCACCGAGTTCGTCAGGAATCTGACCACGCTGCGTCACCGTCTGCCGGTGTTGCGGCGCGGGCGCTTTCTCACCGGCGAATACAACGAGGGGCTCGACGTGACGGATGCCCGCTGGCTCTCGCCGGACGGCACGGATATCTCCGCGGAACAATGGGAGGACCCGTCGATGCGCTGCTTCGGGCTCGTGATCGACGGACGCGCGCAGGCGAGCGGCATCCGCCGTCTCGCATCCGATGCGACCTTGCTGCTGGTGCTGAATGCGCATCACGATGTCGTCAATTTCACGCTGCCCGATATTCCGGAAGGCGACACGTGGACCTGCCTGCTCGACACCAACATGCCGGTGCGGCCCGAGTTGCCGCAGTTCAGCGCAGGCGATGCTTACCAGGTGACGGGGCGCTCGCTGCTGCTGCTCGCGCTCGAAGCGCCGAGCCGCGCGACCCAGCGCGTGTTCGACCGGCTTGAAGAGCAACTCACTTCCGATGAAGGCGAAGCATCGACTGGTTCGTGATGGCCGGTCGCGAAGAACGGCGGTGCGCGCGCGGGGTCGCGAACGCAGGCGAGTTCGGTCGAGCCGCAGGCGGCCAGGTATAGGGCTTGCTCGATCGCCGATGACAGTGTGCTCGCCGCGATGGCGGCGAGCGCGCGTCGCAGCCGATGTCGGTCTTCGCGAGGTCCAACCAGAGGTGATCAAATGGAACAGGAACAAACCGCTCAAGAGGAACAGATTCGCACGCGCGCCTATTACCTGTGGGAACAGGCCGCGGACCCCAAGGGCACGCCTGACGAATACTGGGAGCAGGCCCGTGAGGAGATAGAGAAGGAAGCGCCGCCGATAGAAAGCGGGCCGATTGCCGGTGGGCCGGTGAAGTAAGCGCGTCGCAATGCGCGCAGATAATGAGCAATGGTCTGTGAGTGCAAAACGAGGTGTATGCGAGGTGTACGCGATGTAATGCGCGGCTCTTCTGACCTGGCGCGTGACGCGTGACGCATAACGCGCACGTCATCGCGGCTCATCTAATCAGCGGCATTGAACGAATCAACGCACTGCGCAGCGAGTTGCAACGTCGGTGCTCGCGCGGCATCGGCGCTGCGACGCCAACGGCGCGGGTAGCTCGCCTGCTGCACGACGTATCCCGCGCCATAGAAAAGAAAACCGGACATCCAATACATCGCACCATGAAGGACTTACCCGATCCACGCGTCGCGAGACCGGCCGCGCGCATCCAGGCGTCCGCCGCATTCGGCATCGACGGGCTGGTCGCGCTCGGCGTGGGCGTCACCGCGGTCGCCTGCCTGTACTTTGCGAGCGCCGTGCTGATCCCGATCACGCTCGCGATTCTGCTCAGCTTCCTCGTGGCGCCGCTGGTCGATGCATTGGCCCGGCTGAAGCTCGGCCATGTCGCTTCGGTGTTCGCGGCCGTGGTGATTTCGGTGTCGGTCATCGCCATGCTCGGCGCCGTGATCGCCACGCAACTGAGCGATCTCGCCGCGGGCATGCCGCGCTATCAGGCGACCATCGAACGCAAGATGGAGACCGTGCACAGTCTGACGATCGGCAAGTTGACCCGGCTTGCGGGCGCGGCCGGCCAGGCGCTGCAACGCGCGACTGTCGAGCCGCCGCAACCGGTTACGCCGCGCGGCGCGTCGGCTGCGGGCAGCGCGCATGCACCGGCCGCCGTGCCGGTCGAAGTGCGCGAGCCGGTGCCCACGCCGTTCGAGCTCGCGAGGCGCGTGCTGTCGCCGGCCATCAGTCCGCTCGAAACGGCCTTCATCGTGTTCGTCGTAATGGTGGTGATCCTGTTGCAACGCGACGACCTGCGTGACCGCGCGATCCGTCTGTTCGGTTCGCGCGACCTGCACCGCACGACCACGGTGATGGATGAAGCGGCGCGGCGTCTGAGCCGCTACTTCGTTTCGCAACTCGGACTGAATGCGGGCGTGGGCCTCGTGATCGGCGCCGGGCTGTTTCTGATCGGCGTGCCCAGTCCGATCCTGTGGGGCATTCTCGCCGCGTTGCTGCGGCTCGTGCCGTATGTCGGCATCTGGATCTCGGCCACGCTCGCCACCGCGCTGGCCGCCGCGGTGAGTCCCGGCTGGGCGATGGCGATCGGGTCGCTGGCGTTGTTCGTCACCGTGGAATTGCTGGTGGGGCAGGTGGTCGAGCCGCTGCTGTACGGTCGCAGCACGGGACTGTCGCCGTTTTCGGTGGTGGTCGCGGCGATCTTCTGGAGCTGGATCTGGGGGCCGATCGGCTTGATCCTGTCGACGCCGCTGACGCTGTGCCTGCTGGTGCTCGGCCGGCATATCCGGCGGCTGGAATTCCTCGACGTGCTGCTCGGCGATCAGCCTGCGTTGACGCCGATCGAAAACTTCTACCAGCGCGCACTCGCGGGCGACCCGGACGAAGCGATCGAGCAAGCGGAGATCTTGCTGCGCGAGCGTTCGCTGTCGGCTTACTACGACGAGGTGGCGATCAAGGGCTTGCAGCTCGCGGCAAACGACGTCATGCGCGGCAGCGTGACCGCGCCGCAACTCGCGCGCATCGAGGCGACCACCAACGATCTGGTGGACGGACTCGACGGCTATGAGGACCGTCAGCCGGCTTCGCAGATAGGGGAGCAGAACTGGTGCGCAGTTGCGCCGGTCGCGCCATCGGTGGACGAGCGTGTGCGGGAGGGCGACTCGCATGCACTTGTCGAGCGAGGCGTGACGAGGAGCGCGGCGGACGATGAAGCCGCACCGGAATCCGCCGCGTCATTTCACGCAGCACATAGCCGGGTGCTGTGCATTCCCGGGCGTGGGCCGCTCGATTCGCTCGCGACGACGATCCTGTTGCAACTGCTCGGCAAGCACGGTTTTGCGGCGCGGTCGGTACAGCACGAGGCTGCGTCGCGCGCGTCGATCGATAGCCTGGAAGCGGACGATGTCGGCATCGTCTGCATCTTCTATTTGCAGATCGACGGGATTCCTTCGCATCTGCGCTATCTGGTGAGGCGCGTTCGCGCGCGCTTGCCGCATGTGTCGATCGTGGTGGGTTTGTGGGCGCAGGAAGATACGGACAAATGGAGCGCCGAGTTGCAAAGCGCGATGGGCGCGGAGTGTTATGCGACCTCGTTGCAGGACGTGCTGGCGGCTTGCCGGAGAATGGATTCGGTGAAGAGGGCGGAGCGCAGCGAGGTGACGGTGGTGGAGGGTTGCTGATTGGCCGTCTCAGCAAACAGCGCAAACAACGAGCGCGAGCAATCAACGCGAGCAATGAGCGCGAGAAAGCCGCCCGCCGCCAGCGCGGCGGCCGGACTCTGCGTCAGCGACCGCGCTGGACGACGCTCGCCTGCCGGATGCGTTCGACGCGCCTAGCCGCCGGCCGGTTTGCCGGCCTTCGACTTGTCGTTCGACTTCGCATCCTTGTCGGGAACGATCTTCGTGGTGCCGCCGGTCGACGGCGGATCGCTGGCGGGAAAGCTGTCTTCAACCTGTTTGTCGATCTGTTTCTCGCTCTTGTCGCTGTTCGGATGCTTTTCCTTGTGTGCTGTCATAGCGGTTTCTCCTTGAGGGAATCGAATCAGTGAGACGTGGTGCGATGAGCCACGCGCATTGCGCAAGACCCGGCCGAGATTCAGTTGCTCCAATGCTCTAACGCGCGCGCCGCGTTTCATCCTCGATGATCGCCAACGCGTCCGCGCGCGACAGTCCATCTCTCATCGCATCGAGCAATCGCGCGGTATGCGCTTCGCGTTCGCACGCGAGCACGGCGGCGACCTTGTCGTCCTGCAGATACAGTGCGACGAACGACTGGCGTTCGAGTTCGCCATCCATCACGATTTCGTCCCACTCGTGCGCATGCCCGAAATACTCGAAGCTCTTGCCGAAGTGATAGGTCCAGAAATACGGCACGCCGACATAACGGTTGCGCGCGCCGCACATGTTTTGCGCGGCGATGCGCGCGTGTTGCTGCGCGACCCGCCAATGTTCGATGCGCAACGGCTCCTCATTCTCATGCAGCGAAAACGCCGCGATATCGCCGGCCGCATAGAGCCCCGGCGCGGCCTGCATGCCCGCATTGACGATCACGCCGCCGTCCTTCAGCAGCGGCAAGCCTTCGACAAACCCCGTAGCCGGTGCAACGCCCGTGCCCAGCAGCACCACGTCGGCGGCGATGGGCTCGCCGCTTTCGAGCATCACCTGATGCACGTTGCCTTCTTCGCCTTCGAGCGACGCGACCTGCGCGCCGAGACGGAACGTCACGCCATTGCGTTCATGCAACGCGCGGAACATCTGTCCCGCGCGCTCGCCGAACTGTTTGGCGAACGGCACCTTGTCGGGCGCGATCACGGTCACCGGCGCGCCGCGCTTGCGCAGCGCGGAAGCGGTTTCGAGCCCGATGAAGCTGCTACCGAGAATTGCGACCCGAGTCTGCGGGGCGTCGTCGCCGAGCGTGTCGAGTAGCGCGGCGGCGTCGTCGAGATTGCGCAGCACGTGCACGCCGCCGAGTTCGCAACCGGGGATCGCGGGAAGCTTCGGCACGCTGCCGGTGGCGAGCAACGCGCTGTCGTAAGTGATCTGCGCCGGCGTCGCGCCGCTCTCAAAGTGCAGCGTGCGCGCCGGCACGTCCAGTCGCGCGACCTTCGCGACGATCCGCTCGATGCCGTGCCGCTCCAGCCAGTGCGGCGCGAGCAGCGGTGGCACGTCATCCGGCGTCATCTCGCCCGACGGGACGAGTTTGGTGAGCACGGTGCGATCGTAGGGCGCATGCGGCTCGTCGCCGATCAGCGTGATGCGGCCGCCGAAGCCGCATTTGCGTAACGCGGCGCACGCGGCGGCGCCCGCCGCGCCTGCGCCGATCACGACGAAATGCGGCGCTTGCGCGTGCACGCGAATCACCGGTTGCGGGATTCGTTGCGGCGTCACCATCACGTCGTCGCCGCTCACGACCACCGGGTAGCGATCGAGCGCAATCAATGCGGGTGGTTCGAGTACGTTGCCGGTGGCGGCGTCGAACGTCCCCTTGTGCCACGGACAGATGATCCTGCCGCGGCACAATGCGCCTTTTTCCAGCGGCGCGCCCGCATGCGGACAGTCGGCGGCATACGCGTGAACCGTATCGCCGTCGCGCACCAGCAGAATGTTTTCGTCGTCCACCACCACGCGTTCGGCGCGGTCCGCCCGCAGTTGCGATAGCTGGGCGACGCGGCGGGCAGTCGTTGGCATGATCGGTCTCTCACGAAGCAGTGGTCTTTGGCACGTGAAGCAGCGAATGAAGCTGCAAAACTCGGGCGCCCGCATTAAACGCATCAAGCAGCGAGCAGTCGCATCCCGCGCTGCATCGCGATACAAGTCGGAACGCGCGGAGTGTCTGTGCACCAGCAATCCACGTGCACCAGCAATCCACGTGCCCGCCCCGACGCGTGTCGCCGCACGGCGGACTTTCGTTCGGCATGCTTTGGAAGAACGGTGGAAGTGCGGTAAATTCCGGCGAAGGGAATTAGCGCACGACCACATGCGTGGCACATCACGTGCGACACCGTTCCTGACATACGTTTTTTTCACGGAGATCGTGACCGTGCAGCGTGCCGAGCGTGTCGCAGTCGATTTCCCCATGCCGTCGCGCAATTTCGCGGCGACACGGCGCATGCTGCTCATCGTGCTCACGGTGTCGATCGTGTTTCCGCTCGCCTGCCTCGCGGGCTATGGCTATCTCGATTACCAGCGCCGGATTGCCGATTCGAACGACATGATCGACCGGCTCGCGCGCGTCACCGAAGAGCAGGCCGCCAAGGTGCTGGACCTCAACCAGCAGATGGCCTCACGCATCGTCGAATTGCTGGGCAACGCGGACGACGCGCACGTCCGCGCGCGCGAAGCCGAATTGCACGACCGGCTGCGCGACATCGGCGGCGACTTCCCGCAGGTGTCGTCGATCAATCTGCTCGGCGCGAAGGGCGACCTGCTCGCGTCGAGTCTCGCGTATCCCGTGCCGGTCATCGCGGTCGGTCAGCGCGAGGACTTCCTCGCCGCAAAAGCGATGCGCCCGCAGCCGTATTTCTCGCTGCCGATGTACGGGACCGTGTCCAGAACCAATGTGTTCAACACCGCGATCGGCCGCTCGGGCGCCGATGGCCAGTTCCTCGGCGTGGTGTCGGTGGCGCTGCGCAACGAATACTTTTCGCGCTTCTACCGCGAGCTGACCGACGGCGACTCGTCGCTCGTGCTGGGCCTGTATCGTCAGGATGGCAATCTGCTGGTGCGCTATCCGGCCTGGCCCGAGGACGCCAGGCCGAGTGCGCACAGCGCGTTCACCGAGGCCTTGCGGGACAAGCAGCTGTTCGGGCGTGTGCGTCTGCATTCGACGGTGGATGGCGTCGAACGCCTGCTGGCGTTTCGCCGCGTCGGCGACTATCCGCTCTACGTGGTGAGCGCGTACGCGACCGCTTCGATCGCCGACGCCTGGCGCCACCACTTCCTGATGATCGCGGCGCTCACGGCCGTGCCGTGCATCGCGATCTGGCTGCTGGTGTTCTACTCGCTGCGTCAGCTGGCGGGCGAGCGCCGCGCGTGGGAACGCTGGCAGGGCGAGGTGGCGATGCGGCTGTCGGCCGAGGCGTCGACCCGGCAATTGCAGCGCATGGGCGCGCTCGGCAACCTGGTGGCCAACGTCGCACACGACTTCAACAACCTGCTGATGGTGGCGTCCGCGAACACGGAGCTCGCGCGGCTCAAGGGCTACAACAACGTCGAGAAGGAAGTGCTCGCGGTGGAGCGCGCGACCGCCGCCGCCGAATCGCTGACACGGCGCCTGTTGAGCGTCGCGCGCAAGCAGCCGCTCAAACAGGAGCGGGTCGAGCTGACCCGCTGGCTGCCTGCTGCGGCGCCGCTGATCGACGCCGCGCTCGGTGACACGGTCGAATTCGCACTGAACGTGGTGGACGACGTATGGCCGGTGCTGGCCGATCCGACCGACCTCGAATTCGCGATCGTGAACCTGGCCGTCAACGCGCGCGAAGCGATGCCGCATGGCGGGCGCTTCGCGATCCGCTGCCAGAACAACCGGCTGGTCGGCAGCGATACCTTGCTGCCCGACGGCGAATACGTGCTGATCTCCTGTACCGACGACGGCGAGGGGATGCCCGAAGCGGTCGCGCGCCGCGCGTTCGAGCCGCTCTTCACCACCAAGCTGCGCGGGTCGGGCACCGGCCTCGGGCTCGCGCAGGTGCTGTCGATGTGCGAGCAGGCGGGCGGCACGGCGAAGATCGACAGCGTGCAGGGCAGCGGCTCCACGGTGCGGATGTACCTGCCGCGTCATCGCGAGCGCAAGGCGGCGGCCGCGGATGCCGAGACGCTGCGGCAGCCCGTGCCGACGCCGTCCGGCGTCGTGTTGCTGGTGGAGGATAACGAGGACGTGGCGGCCGGCGTGGCGGCCGTGCTGGAGACCTTCGGCTGCGAGGTGCGGCATGAGCCCAGCGCGGACCAGGCGCTCGACGTGCTGAGCGGCGGCGAGCGTTTCGAACTCGTGCTGTCGGATATCCAGATGCCGGGCAAGCTCAATGGGATCGACCTGGCGGAAAAAGTCCGCAGCGCGTGGCCGTCGCAGAAGATCGCCCTGATGACCGGTTACGCCGACGAACTCGAACGCGCGCGCCGTCTGGGGGTGGCGATTCTCGCGAAGCCCTTCGATATCGACGAACTGCACGCGCTGGTGGCGTGCGAACCGTAGCGCGTGGTCCGGCGCGCGCGGCGTCCTTTCCTGTGCGGTTCAAACGCTGTTCAGACGCGTCATCGCGAAATGCGGCGCAGGCCCGCGCAGTCGGCGCGTCCCGCGGCCCCGTTCGACGGAAATAGCGCTTGCCTTGATCCGTGCATTCATCCATCCGGAGCCTGCTCATGACACTCGCTGACACCATCAAAGGCATGGTCGGTCTGGACCCGGCGGGGCATGCCGATGCCGGCGGTCGAGCATCGCAACTATCGCGGCGCGACCCACGAGTTCTTCGGGATGGCCGCCGTGGTGCAGGCGGCGCGCGCTGCGCAAACGTTCGTGTCGCTCGCGCAGCGGCAGGCGTTTGTCGGCGCGCCGCTGTAGCGAAGAGGGGTGTTCCGGTGTGATGGCGTTACGCCACGCGAGGCTGAAGCCCGGCGCGCGGCGCAACGCCGGACAGCACCCGCCTAACTCTTTTCCTGCGCCGCGTCGTACTTGCCGAGCGCGGCCGCGCCGTTCAGGCGCGCGCGTTTGAGCAGCGCCTGCTGGGCCGCCGAGACGTTGCCCGGCTGCCCGCGCCATGCCTGCAACGGCGGCTCCTGCAACGCGCGTCCATACGAGAAGCTCAGATTCCACGGCAGCGTGCCGAGCCGGTTCATCGCGTCGAGATTCGCGGTGGCTTCCTCGGGCGATTGGCCGCCCGACAGAAACACGATGCCCGGCACAGCCGACGGCACCTTGCGCTTGAGCACCCGCACGGTATAAGCGGCGATGTCGGCGCTCGACGACTGTTGCGCATGCTCGGAGCCCGCGAGCACCATGCTCGGCTTCAGCAGAATGTGTTCGAGCACCACGCGATGCCGTTGCAGCGCATCGAACACTTCGTGCAACACCGCCTCGGTGACTTCCGCGCTGCGCTCGATCGTGTGATCGCCGTCCATCAGCACTTCCGGTTCGACGATCGGCACGATGCCGGCTTCCTGGCTGATCGCCGCATAGCGCGCGAGCGAGTCGGCGTTCGCCTGGATCGCGAGGCGGCTCGGCAGGCTCGCGGTGATGTTGTAGACCGCGCGCCATTTGGCGAAGCGCGCCCCCTGCCGCTTGTAATCGACGAAGCGTTTGGCGAGGCCGTCGAGTCCTTCGGTGATCTCGTCGCCGGGGGCGAGCGCGAGCGGCACCTTGCCGAGGTCCACCTTGATGCCGGGCACGATGCCGTTGCGGGCGGCGAG
This sequence comes from Paraburkholderia panacisoli, assembly GCF_008369935.1. Classification (GTDB taxonomy): domain Bacteria; phylum Pseudomonadota; class Gammaproteobacteria; order Burkholderiales; family Burkholderiaceae; genus Paraburkholderia; species Paraburkholderia panacisoli. The sequence continues at coordinate 325,337 of NZ_VTUZ01000004.1, forward strand.
CTGCGGAAACGGCGTGCCGTCGTCCGCTTTCTGGCCGAGCGTTTCTTCGTAGAGGATCACGCCGCTCACGAACTCGCCGAGCCCCGGCGTGCCGAGCAGCAGATTGCGATAGGCGCGGCGGTTCTCCTCGGTCGAATCGAGGCCGATGGTTTTGAAGCGTTTGGCGATGGTCGGGCCGCTTTCGTCGGCGGCGAGTAGGCCCTTGCCGGGTTGGACCATTGCTTTGACGGTGGCTTGCAGCTCGCTACGGGTGTCCATGAAATGCCCCCCTTTGCTCCGGTTTGCGGATCAGATGCCGTGACAGTCCTTCGATCGATTCATGTGCAAGAAACAACGGCTCGCGGTTGACGATTGCGGCTCGACCGCGCCAGGCCCACTTCATTCGCCGAGCAGATGCAGCACGATGTCGCGATGCTGCGTATGCCGGCGATGTTCGAACAGATACAAGCCTTGCCATGTGCCGAGCACCATCCGTCCATGCTCGACCGGCACCGACAGCTGCACCTGCGTGAGCGCGGTGCGCAGATGGGCCGGCATGTCGTCGAGCCCTTCGGCGTCGTGCTCGTAACGCTCGGCGTCTTCGGGCGCGAGGCTCGCGAAGTAGCGCTCCAGATCGCGCTGCACCGACGGGTCGGCGTTCTCCTGGATCAGCAGCGATGCGGACGTGTGGCGGCAGAACAGCGTCAGCAGGCCGGTGCTGATTCCCTGGCCGGCGACGAAGCCGCGCGCTTCGTCGGTAAACTCGACGAGGCCCCGGGTGCGGGCCTTGACGCTCAGATGGTGAATCGCTTGTCGCATGATCATCGAGGTGGCTGGCGTGGCGGCGGAGTGGGTCTGGGGCTGGCGGCTGTCGCGCTGTGGACCGGCGCGCACCGGGCGCGTGTGCCCCGGGTCCGGGCTTGCCTGACAGCGCTGACCCGCAGCGGCACGCCGATCAGAGCGACGCCAGCGCCTGCTTGATGTCCTCCGCGCCCCGCGGCCGAACCACGCGCGCCAGTTCAATACCGTCGCGCACGACCACCAGAGTCGGCCAGAGCTTGACCTTGAACGAGCGGCCGAGCGGTCGGCCGGGGCCGTCTTCGATTTTCAGATGCCTGAGGCCGCCATGCGGCGCGAGCGCGTCGGCAATCGACGCTTGCGCGCCCTGGCAGTAGCCGCACCAGTCGGTGCCGAATTCGACGACGGTGACGCCGGAGAGCGCGTTGAGTTCAGCGCGTGAGGGGGCCTTTGACGAGTAGGCTGTCTGGGTTGCCATGCGTGCTCCGATGGTGTTCAAACTTTGCCGGCAGGGTGCCCTGCGGTGGATTTGCCAAGAGTAGCAGCTATGCTGCGGATCGTCACAGAGCGGCTCGACAGGAGCGCGAGCCGAGCCGGCGAGCGGTTCGTGCGGATTGCGCGCGAAACTCGCCGGTTTGCGCTGCCGCGTGTTAAACATCGTGCCTGCGCCGCAAGAGGGCGGCGCGCCACTGCATTCAGGAAGGGAAATGGGAGCACGGATCTATCTGCACTACCCCGGCAACGACGAAGCCGTTGCGGTCGCGAGCGGCTTCAGTTGGGGAGCATGCCTGTTGGGTTTCATCTGGGCGTTGTCGAAGAAAATGTGGTTCGCCGCGTTCGTCATGCTGGCGGTCAATGTCATTCTGTTCGGCATGGGTTTGTGGGGCGAGACGGCCGACCTGATCGGACTGGTGCTGTCGATTCTGTTCGCCGTCGCGTGCGGCGCTTATGGCAACCGGTGGCATCGCTGGACGCTCGAAAAGCGCGGCTACGTCGTGGTGTAGTCCGCGTGGGCGTAGTCTCGCGGGAGCGGATCTTGCAGGTGTCACGCCGCCGCGAGGATGGAGGCGCCCGCGTCGGCTGCATCGTGTGCGGCGGCGTGGCCGAAGGGTCTGCGGAAGATGTTGCTCAACTCGTCATGGAGGCATCTTATGCCCATTGCATTTGCAATCGCCACAAGCCGGTCTGACAGATATGCCGCGATGTCCGGCCGTCGCACGATGCGCGTGGCGCTGGCCGCGTCGTTTGTCGCGTGGTTCGCTGCGTCTTGTGTCGTGGCGCCGCTTGCTTATGGCGCGGAGCCCGCCGCGACAACTGCCGCACCAGGCACGCCCACGATGGCGGCCGCCGCGTCAGCGCCGCTCGCCGCATCCGCGCCCGACGACACCTTCCTGCTCACCATCTTCCTGCGCCACGACGAATCCAAACCGCTGCCGAAGATCAACGACCAGTTGCGCGCGCAAGGCTTCTTCAAGACCTTTCCGCCGCCCGGCATCGAAGTCGTGTCGTGGTACGTGATGATGGGCATTGGCCAGGTGGTTACGCTGCGCGTGCCGGCGAGCCGGCTGCGCGAAGTCAACCGGGCGATCGAGTCGACCGCATGGGGCGGCTATAGCACCGAGTTTTATCCGACCTACGACTACAAGGCGCAAGCGCAGCAAATGCGCGCAACCGACGGCAAGTAGCAGTCAGCGTGCGCTCAGTTCGCCGTCATCGCGCGAATCACGCGGCGCCACGCGATTTTGGGACAGCGCGGTGCGGGTTTACGCGCCCGCTAGCTAGGTCGATAATGCCCCGGTCGTTCCGGCCCCGAACCTCCGGCGCGCATCGCGCTTATCAGGCTCGCCCCACCTGACCCACAGCCCCTCGTGTTGAAAACCTCACGTTTTTTCGACCTGCTGCGCATCCCTGGCTTCAAGCCGCTGGCCGCCGCCACCCTCATGCTCGGTGTGGCGATGTCGTTCACCGCTCCGTATCTATCGCTGTTCGGCGTCGAGCGCGCCGGCATGACGCCGTTCCGGCTCGGCGTGTTCATGACGCTGATCGCCGCGAGCGGGGTGCTCGCCAGCACGCTCGCGGGCCGCTGGACCGACGCCAGCGGGCGGCATCGGCCGCTGCTGCTGGCGGCGCTGGTGGCCGCCGCGCTCGGCTATCTATGCCTGTGCGTCGTGCGCGATTACCGGCTGCTGCTGCTGGTCGGCATCGTCTTCATCGGCGCGGGCGGCTCGGCCATCTCGATGGTGTTCGCGTTCAGCCGCGCGGCGCTGCCGGTGCCGGACCCCGAGGAGCGCGTGTTTGCGAGCGCGACGCTGCGGACCATCCTGTCGGCGGCGTGGGTGTTCGGGCCGTCGGTGGGCGCACTGGTGCTCGCGGCCTCCAGCTTCTATGGGCTCTTTCTGTTCGCGGCGGCCAGCTTCGCAACCTGTGCGGCGATCGTTTGGCGCATGCGCGAGCCGCAAGGCCATCTCGGCGATCACACGGTCGAGGACACCGCGTCCGAGCCGTCGGCGTCGATCACCGTGCCGCCGCTGACCGCGCCGGGCGAGGACGCGCACGAGCACTTGCCCGGCGTCGCGTCGGCCAACGACATCGGCCGCGCGGTGGCCGCGCTGACGCTGCTCGGCCTCGCCGCGAACGCGACGATGATCGTGCTGCCGCTTTACATCGTGCATGGGCTGAACGGCTCGCATCTGGACGTGTCGGTGATGCTCGGCCTCGGCGCGTTGATGGAGATTCCGATGATGCTTGCACTCGGCGCGAAGGCGGCGTCGCTGCACAAGCCGAACTGGCTGGCCGCGTGCGCGGCGGTGCATGCGGTGTACTTCGTCGGGATGTCGCTGGCGGGCAAGGTCGACGTGCTGATTCCGATGCAGATGCTCAATGCATTCGTGGTCGCCGTGACCTCGTGCCTGGGCATGACCTATGTGCAGGATCTGATGCCGCATTCGCCGGGCCGCGCCACTGCGTTGTTCTTCAACGCGGCGCGGGTCGGCTCGATTCTGTCGGGCGTGCTGTCGGGGCTGCTGGTGCAGGCGTTCAGCTATCGCGGCACGTTCCTGTTCTGCGGCTTGCTGGCGCTGTGCGCGCTGGTGCTGTTCGCGGTGCCGGGCTATCGCTATCCGCTGATGTGGCGGGCGGTGAAGCGGTTCACGGGCGAGCAGTACGCGAGGCTTCTGGCGAGGCGGCGGCAGGGCGTGCCGGGGCGCAGCGAATGACGCGTGGGGCTGACTGAAGCGCTGCCGGTGTGTAAGGAGGCAGTTAGCTGGATTGAAGCCAGGGCGCGCGCAATATAACGCAGATGAACGCACATACGTAGACACTCATGCGCGCGCACGCTGATGCTTCTTTTTCAGACGCACCGAGCGCCCACGCTCCGACATGGACGAACGCGCGCACGTACAGGCCACGCATGTGCCATAGGCAAATGCACGCCAGGAACTTTTATGCCGCGCCACGCCTCTGCAAAGAGGCGTATCGTCTTTAGACGCGCGCGTCGCTGCACGAATGAGCCAGGGCGGCTATCGTGTGTCCGGCGTTCGCGCGCCGACGCGGCTACAGTGTTCGGCATAAGCACGTGAGGCCGCTTGCTTCGCCATTGAATTTGCTACTGAATTCACCAGGGAATTCACACCGAAGCAGCCGCCGCGACTCCACAACCACCACCTCGCGGCCACCAGCCGAACCCAGATCGAGCAGCGCAACGAGCCACCTTCCGGAGCGAGATATGCAGCTAGGCATGATTGGATTGGGACGGATGGGCGCCGACATGGTCCGGCGCCTGACGAAGGGCGGTCAGCAATGCATCGCTTTCGACGTGCAGCAGGCCGCGGTCGAGAAGCTCAAGCAGGAGGGCGTGGCGGGCGCGGCGTCGTTGCAGGACCTCGTCACGCAACTCGGGAAGCCGCGCGCCGTGTGGCTGATGGTGCCGGCCGCGGTGGTCGACGCGACGCTCGAAAAACTCGTGCCCTTGCTGGAGCCCGGCGACATCGTGATCGACGGCGGCAACTCCTACTACCACGACGACATCCGCCGCGCCCACGAACTCGGCGCGCGCCAGCTTCACTATGTGGACGTCGGCACGAGCGGGGGCGTCGCGGGGCGCGAGCGCGGCTACTGCCTGATGATTGGCGGCGAGCCCGAGGTCGTGAAGCGGCTCGAACCGATTTTCTCGACCCTCGCGCCGGGCGCTGCCGCGGCGCCGGCCACGCCGGGCCGCACCGCGAGCGCGAGCACCGCCGACCAGGGCTTCCTGCATTGCGGGCCGCAAGGCGCGGGGCACTTCGTGAAGATGGTCCACAACGGCATCGAATACGGGATGATGGCCGCGTATGCGGAAGGCCTGAACATTCTGCGCCACGCCGACGCCGGCAAGCAGGCACGCGAAGCCGACGCGGAAACGTCGCCGCTGCGGCGGCCCGAGTTGTACCAGTACGACCTGAATCTCGCCGACGTCACCGAGGTCTGGCGGCGCGGCAGCGTGATCGGCTCGTGGCTGCTCGATCTGATCGCGGGGTCGCTCGTCAGCGACGCCGATCTGCAGAACTACGCGGGACGCGTATCGGATTCGGGCGAGGGGCGCTGGACGGTGGCGGCAGCGATCGACGAGGGGGTGCCCACGCCGGTGCTGAGCGCGGCGCTGTTCGCGCGCTTCAGCTCGCGCGGCGAAGCCGACTTTGCGAACCGGGTGCTGTCGGCGATGCGGCATGATTTCGGCGGCCACGTCGAGAAAGCGGCGCAGCCGGGCCAGGGACCGAAGAGCTAGGCGCGAAGACGAGGCGCACGAACCGACCAGCCAATGCCACGCAAGGAAGCCGCAATGCAAGCCACCACCTCCACGCCGCACGACGTCGTGTTTCTGTTTGACTGCGACAACACCCTGCTCGACAACGATCACGTGCTGTCCGATTTGCGCTCGCACATGATGCGCGAATTCGGCGCGGAGAACAGCGCGCGGTACTGGGAAATCTTCGAGGACTTGCGCACCGAGCTGGGCTATGCCGACTACCTGGGCGCGTTGCAACGCTACCGGCGCGAGCATCCGCGCGACACGCGGCTCTTGTTGATGGCGTCGTTCCTGATCGAATATCCGTTTGCGAACCGGCTGTATCCAGGCGCGCTGGATGCACTGCGGCATGTCGGCAAGCGCGGGCCCACCGTGATCCTGTCCGATGGCGACGTGGTGTTCCAGCCGCGCAAGATTTCCCGTTCGGGCTTATGGGACGAGGTCGAGGGACGGGTGCTGATTTACATCCATAAGGAGTTGATGCTCGATCAGGTGATGGAATGCTATCCGGCCCGCCACTACGTGATGGTCGACGACAAGCTGCGCATTCTCGCCGCGATGAAGAGTGCGTGGGGCGGCACTTTGACGTCGGTGTTTCCGCGCCAGGGCCACTATGCTTTCGATCCGAAAGAGATCGCGAGTCATCCGCCGGCGGATGTGACCATCGAGCGGATTGGCGAGTTGGGGGACTTCGATGTGGATGCGCTGATGGGCGGGAAGGGGTAGCGCGGTTTGCGACGAGCGGCGTGTCAAAGCGCAAATGCGGGTGCGAACGCGTGAGCTACATCCGTACCATCGAGCGCTAGAACAAAGCCGCCCGCACTGCTCACCGCATCACGACCCGCCGAGTTCTTTCAGGCGCGCCTGCGCATCACCCGCGCCCATGCGCGCGGCCGCATCGCCTGCCGTCACGCCATCCGCGTCGCGGGCATTCGGGTTCGCGCCGTGCGCAATCAGCAACTCCATGATCGCGGTGCGATTGAACATCGCGGCCACCATCAACGCGGTGCGGCCATCCGGCGATGCCCCTTCGACGTCCGCGCCATGCGCGAGCAAGGTCTCGATCACCCCGGTGAAACCCTTGAAGGCCGCGCCCGCGATCGGCGTCTGACCGTTGTCGTTGCGCAGGTTCGGATCGGCGCCGCGTTCGAGCAGCGTGCGCACCGCATCCGCGTGACCGTGGTAGCTCGCGAGCATCACCAGACTGTCGCCCCGCTCGTTGCGCAGATTGGGCGGCACGCCTTTTTCGAGCACCGCGGCGAGCATCGTGGCATCGCCGGACCGCGCGAGATCGAACACCTCTTGCGCGAGCGCCTGCAACTCGGGATCGATTGGCGAAGGCGGGGTGGTATCGGCGGGGTCCGTCATGGCAGTCTCCTTGCGATCGAGCGGGGACCAGGGCGCCGCAGCGGCGCCGGAACATCGCTGAGGATACACAGTTTGCGCGGACGACGCCCCGGCGGCGCGCTACGCGACGCCGAACAGTTTGACCAGCAACCCGAACACGCCGATCAGAACGCCGACGCCCACGCACAACAGCACGAGCGAGAGAACGATGATCGCGAATACTTTGGCTGGGCTGGGTGTCGACATGGCGGTCGTTGAAGTTGGAGAGAGGGGAAGGCGGGACGCGTCGGTGGCGCGGCGTCGCTGTGCATCGGGCTAGCGTGGCACGGTTCAGCAACCCGGTTTGAGCAGCTTAATACATTGTGCCGTGGCGCACTTGAAGTCTAGTGCAAGACGGCACTCGCGCAATCCGTCGATTGATATGTATCAAACTTTGAGCGATTGCGTCGAACCATGACGGGGGCGTCCTGTCACATCCCTGACGATCGCAGCCGTGGAAAGCCTCAGGCACCAGGCCGCTGATCAATACACCTTCGTTGTGTCACGAGCATGACAGAACACGCTCGACGCGCGCCGCGATCTTGCCGCCGCTTTAGAGCCTTAGCTGCCGCCGTTTCAACCAACACAGCCCACATCACGAACACCTGCCGCCGCATCCGCCAACCTGCCTGACAGTCCTTTTCGAGGAGTGAGCCATGGCCGAAGCCGTTTCGCATCCCGCCCCGCCGCAAACCCTGGACCCCGACACGCTGCGCAAGATGGACCGCTACTGGCGCGCGTGCAACTATCTGTCGGTCGGCATGATCTATCTGCGCGACAACCCGCTGCTGCGCGAACCGCTCAAACCCGAACACATCAAGAACCGCCTGCTCGGCCACTGGGGCTCGGACCCGGGCCAAAGCTTCGTGCTGGTGCATCTGAACCGGATGATCCGCAAGCTCGATCTGGACATGATCTATCTATCCGGTCCCGGTCATGGCGCGCCGGCCAGTCTCGCGCATTGCTATCTCGAAGGGCATTACTCGGAGATCTACCCGGACCGCAGCGAGGACGAAGCCGGCATGCGGCGCTTCTTCCGCCAGTTCTCGTTTCCGGGCGGCATCGGTTCGCACTGCACGCCCGAGACGCCGGGCTCGATTCACGAAGGCGGCGAACTGGGCTATAGCCTGTCGCACGCGTACGGCGCCGCGTTCGACAACCCCGAGCTGATCGTCACGGTAATGATCGGCGACGGCGAAGCGGAAACCGGCCCGCTCGCCACCTCGTGGCACTCGAACAAATTCCTCAACCCGATCCGCGACGGCGCGGTGTTGCCGGTGCTGCATCTGAACGGCTACAAGATCGCCAATCCGACGATCCTCGCGCGGATTCCGCGCGAGGAACTCGAAGCGCTGTTGACCGGATATGGGCACAAGCCGTATTTCGTCGAAGGCGACGATCCCGACACGATGCATCAGCTGATGGCGGCGGCGCTCGAACAGTGCATCGGTGAAATCCGCGCGATCCAGCAACATGCGCGCGCGAACCGCGACACGTCACGCCCACGCTGGCCGATGATCGTGCTGCGCTCGCCGAAGGGCTGGACGGGGCCGAAGGAAGTGGACGGCCACAAGGTGGAAGGCTCGTGGCGCGCGCACCAGGTGCCGGTGCTCGATCCGGCCACCAACAGCAAGAGCCTGAAGCTGGTGGAAAGCTGGCTGCGCAGCTACGGGCCTGAGACGCTGTTCGACGAAGCCGGGCGGTTCGTCGACGAACTGCGCGAACTCGCACCCGAAGGTACGCGCCGCATCAGCGCGAATCCGCATGCGAACGGCGGGCTGCTGTGCAAGATGCTCGACATGCCGCCGTTTCGCGACTCTGCGGTGACGGTGAAGAAGCCCGGCGGCTCGTCCACGTCGCCGACCGGCGTGCTAGGTACGTTCCTGCGCGACGTGATGCGCAACAACATGACGAACTTCCGCGTGTTCGGCCCCGACGAAACCGCGAGCAACAAGCTCAACGCGGTCTATGAAGCGTCGCCGAAGACCTGGCTCGCCGACACCGAGCCGGGCGACGCGGACGGCGGCGAACTCGCGCCCGACGGCCGCGTGATGGAGATGCTCAGCGAACACACGCTCGAAGGCTGGTTCGAAGGTTACGTGCTGACCGGCCGTCACGGTCTGTTCGCCACTTACGAAGCGTTCGTCCACGTGATCGATTCGATGTTCAACCAGCACGCGAAGTGGCTGGAAAAAGCCAAGCGCGACCTGGGCTGGCGCCAGCCGGTGCCGTCGATCAACCTGCTGATCACGTCGCTCGTGTGGCGTCAGGATCACAACGGCTTCACGCACCAGGACCCCGGTTTTCTCGACGTGGTCACCAACAAGAGCCCGGACGTGGTGCGCATCTATCTGCCGCCGGATGCAAATTGCCTGCTGAGCGTCGCCGATCATTGCCTGCGTTCGCGCGACTACGTGAACGTGATCGTGTCCGACAAGCAGCCGCATCTGCAGTATCTCGACATGAACGCGGCCGTCACGCATTGCACCAAAGGCATCGGCATCTGGGACTGGGCGTCGACCGATCAGGGCGCCGATCCGGACGTGGTGGTCGCCTGCGCGGGCGACATCGCGACGATGGAAGCGCTCGCCGCCGTGCAGATTCTGAAGGAGCGCTTTACCGGTCTGAAGATCCGCTTCGTCAACGTGGTCGATCTGTTCCGGCTGATGCCCGCGCATGCGCATCCGCACGGGCTGTCCGATCGCGATTTCGACTCGCTGTTCACCACCAGCAAGCCGGTGATCTTCAACTTCCACTCGTATGCGTCGCTCGTGCACAAGCTCACCTATAACCGCACGAATCACGAAAACCTGCACGTGCATGGCTACTACGAAAAGGGCAACATCAACACGCCGCTCGAACTGGCGATCGTCAATCAGGTCGACCGTTTCTCGCTGGCGATCGACGTGATCAATCGCGTGCCGTCGCTGCGCGGCGTCGGCGATCATACAAAGGAATGGCTGCGCGGGCAGATCATCGAGCATCTGGCTTACGCGCATGCCGAGGGTATCGACAAGGAAGAGATCCGCAACTGGACGTGGAAAGGCTGAACGGGGATGCCTATGAATATGCCAGCCCTTCGGGCTGGCTTTCATGGGGCTGACGGAGAGTGACGCGAAGGGCAATCCGGCGGGCAAGGTGAGGGCGCTTCACACCGAGGAGGACAAGCAGATCGCGCGGCACGGCCGGGCGCTGCTGCAAGCCGCGCGGGCCGACGCTATCCCGGCTTGACGACCGTGCGATCCGACACGCCGGTTACGCCGAACAGGCGCGTCACGTCTTCGAGCGCGGCGGCTTTTTGCTGTTCGCGTTGCAGTTCGCCGCGCAGCGTGATGCGGCCGCGCGAGACTTTCACCTTGACCGTGTGTTCGGGCACGGCGGCGTCCCACGCGAGGCGGCGGATCGCTTCCGCCGCGATCTGCGCGTCGCTCAGGCGCGTGGCGGCGTCAGTCCCTCGGCCGGCGCGCTGCGCCGGCTCGTGCTTCGCGAGGCGGGCGGTTGGCATGGATCCTCCACGAAAGAGATGCTGATCAGACAACACTAGCAGATGTGACGGAATTTGCCGGGGAGCGCAGGCGTGGGCCCGCGAGTGGAACGAAACCGGGATTGTGCGTCCGAGCGTGGGATCGGGCGGGTGAGATGGGCGCCCGGCTCGGCGCTGCCGGAGAGCGAACGCTAGTATGCTCACTGTTCATCATTGGCCGCGCGCTGCGCGCCTTCCTGATCCGATTGAAAACAGCAAGGGCTTGAACATGTCCGACTTTCCCATCGACAACCCGTTTCTCGAATCGCTCGGCGTGCGTCTGACGCAATGGCGCGACGGCTACGCGGAACTGCTCATGCCGATCGACCCGAGCAAGCTCAATCGCCAGGGTGTACTGCAAGGCGGTGCGATCGCGACCCTGCTCGATGCGGCGGCGGGCTACGCGGGCCTCTATGCGCCAATGGGCCAGCCGGCGCGGCATGCATTCACGCTGTCGTTGACCACCAACTATCTCGACAAGGGACTCGGCGAATCGGTGACGGCCAAGGGCTTTCTGGAGCGCCAGGGCCGCTCGATTTTTTTCTCGCGCGGCGAAGCGTGGGTGGACGGCAAGCTGCTGATCGCGAGCGCGCAGGGGACGTTCAAGTATTCGAAGACGGCGTGAGAAGTCGCGACGGCGAGCGGCGCGTGCGATTGCCTGGTGCCAGGAAAAGCGCGAGCGCAACCTGTTCGTGCCGCGTCATCCTCTGCATCGACGTGTCATAGGCGAGCGCGCACCCGCTCGGTCAGCGCATCCTTCTCGCGCGCCACCGGCCGTGGCTCGCGCGTGAGCATCCACAGATCACGCCCGCCCGGTTCGCCCACGCTCGACCAGCCGGAACCATCGCCCGCAGCACGCCGTGTGCCCGACCCGCGCCAGCTGCCGGGATTCGTACCCCGCGATGCCCCGGGCCGTTTATCATAGTGCCCACAAACCACAACGCGCCGCCAGCTGTGCAACGGTAACGCGCATCATCCACGAGACCCGGCGGCTCATGCCGCGACATCATCTATGAACTCCACTCCCGACGCTTTCTCCCGTCCTTCGATCCGTGCGTTGACGTTGCTCGAAGGACGCGTGCTCGGCGTGCTCGTCGAAAAGCAGCATACCGTGCCCGACAGTTACCCGCTTTCGCTGAACGCGCTGACGCTCGGCTGCAACCAGAAGACCGGCCGCGCGCCGGTGATGAACGCGACCGAGGCCGAGGTGCTGACCGCCGTCGACGGCCTGAAGCGGCTGAGCCTCGTCATGGAGGGCAGCAGCAGCCGCGTGACGCGCTTCGAGCACAACATGAATCGCGTGCTCGGTTTGCCGAGCCAGTCGGCGGCGTTGCTGACCACGTTGCTGCTGCGCGGTCCGCAGACCGCCGCCGAATTGCGGCTGAACAGCGCGCGTTTGCATGGCTTTGCCGATATCTCGTCGGTCGAGGCGTTTCTGGATGAACTGGCTGCCAACGATCCGCCACGCGTCGTCAAGCTGGGCCGCACGCCGGGTGAGCGCGAGAATCGCTGGATGCATCTGCTGTGCGGCGAAGTGAGCGCGAGCGAGTTTGCGCAGCCAGGCGTCGAGGATGATGCGGTGCCGTTGTCCGCCTTCGAGGCGGTGAAGGCCGAGCAGAAGCGCCTCGCCGACGAGGTGAGCAGGCTGCAAACGGTGGTGCGGCGCATGGCGGCGGAGTTGGGGATCAACGCCGACGATCTTTGACGCGGTGAAGGATGGCAGCCACGTTCGGATTCTTTCGAACGTGCCGTTTCGAGCATCACGATTCGATTGGCCAGGCGGTTGGCAAAAAGGCTCGCTTGTGTGTCGCGTTAAGGCTCGCGCTGCGGGAGTATGCAACGACTCTTCGCAGCCAGTCGGTCGGTCGCTCACGCATCGCGACTGCGTGGCGTGTCCCTCGACAGCGTGCGCTGCGTGCGGTAGAAGATGTGCGGCGGCACGTTCGGCGAATCTTCCGCGAGCCGGTCGAGTTCGTCGCGAATCGCGGTGAGGTAGTGGCCGTCGCGCGCGTCGGGGTCGCCGGCAAAAACCGCTTCGAGCCTGCGACGCACAGCGCCATAGCGCGCACCTGCCGCGCGGTGCTTCTCCGCGCGCTCCGCATAGCGCAGGAAGGTCTGCAACGCGGCCGACACCACGGCCGTGACGCTCACGATCCCGACGAAGACCCGCATTTCTATCGAGATCGCGGTGAGCGTCAGCGCCGCGAACGCCGCCGTGCCCACGAAGGCGGTCAAGGCGGTCACCAGCCAGCCGATCCAGCGGTCGCGCGCCGACAGCAGGTCGGCCATGTCGTAGTGACTCATCTGGGATTCGCGTGCGCGGCGGATCCACTTCAGCAGTAGTTCGTTTTCGTCGACCGGAGGCTCGTAGGCGGGCAATGTCGTCATGTCGCTCATGGGGCTGTACGGTGGCGTACGCGTCGTGCGTGCACCTGGCGATACTGTGCCACATGATTCAGGCCGTCGAGGTAAGCCGCGCGATGCCGAAGCACTCGTTATGCGCATTGGCGTTCAGACAGACGCGGCCCCGCGGATGATCGCAGGAGAATGAGGCTTGCCGCGAGTGAGCAAGCAAGTGCAAGCCTCTATCGCAACCCCGCCGCCGCGCGCCGGCGCGCGAGCAACCGCACCGCGAGCAGACACGTGCCCATCACGGTCAGCGACAACACCGTCGTGATCGTGCCGAGCGCGTAAATGACCGGCGTCGTCACCGACGTGGTGAGCCCCTGAAGTTCGAGCGGCAGGGTGTTCTGATCGCCGATCGCCTGCGACGTGCGGGCGATCTCGTCCCACGACAGCGTGAAGCCGAACATCGCGACGCCCACCACCGACGGTCCGATGATCGGCAGCACGACATGCCGGAAACTCTGCCACGGCGTCGCGCCCAGATCGCGCGACGCTTCTTCGTAGGCCGGATTGAAACGGTTGAATACCGCGAACATCACCAGCAAACCGAACGGCAGCGTCCACGTCAGATGCGCGCCGAGCGCGGACGTGAAGAGGTCCATCGAGGTCGTATAGCTATCGGCGAACGATTGATAGCCCCATGCCGACGCGAGATACTTCACGCCGTTATCCAGCAGCCGGAACGTCAGGCCGATACCGAGCGACACGATGATGGACGGCATGATCAGACTCGCTACAGACACGTAAAACACCGCCGTGTCGCCGCGAAATTTTCGACGGAAGGCAAGGCCCGCGGCCACCGAAAACAGCACGGTCAGCACCGTGACCGCCAGCGCGAGCCGGATGGAGCGCCCGAACGCGGCCCAGATATCGACATCGCCGACGCCGTCGCGCAGCACCGCGAACCAGTGCAGCGAAACGCCGCGCATCGGAAACGTCAGGCCGCCCTCGGGGCCCTGGAACGACAGGATGAAAATCGTGATCACCGGTCCGTACAGAAACAGCACGAACAGGCCGAACAGCAGCGCGAGCCAGTAGAAACTTGCCGGACGGCGTTCCCGGTGTTTGGCACGATTGGCTTGCATCTTCACAGCTCCTTGCGGATATCGACGACCCGCGTCAAACCCCACACGATCATCAGCACCACGGCGAGCAGGATGATCGCGTTGGCGGCCGCGGCGGGAAATTGCAGGTAGCCGGTCTGCACCTGAATGATCTTGCCGACCGACGCGATCTGCTGGCCGCCCATCACGCCGACGGTCAGGAAGTCGCCCATCACGATCGTGATCACGAAGATCGAGCCGATCACGATGCCAGTCTTCGACAGCGGTAACACCACGTCACGCACCACCTGCCAGCCGCTCGCGCCGGCGTCGCGCGCGGCTTCGAGCAGCGAGCGATCGATGCGCATCATCGCGTTGAAGATCGGCACGATCATGAAGAACGTGTACAGATGGACGAACGCGAGCACCACCGAGAAGTTCGAATACAGCAGCCATTCGAGCGGCTGATCGATCAGATGCGCGCCGAGCAACGCCTGATTGACGAGGCCGTTGCGGCCCAGCAGCGGCATCCACGAAATCATCCGGATCACGTTGGAGGTCCAGAACGGAATCGTGCAGACGATGAACAGCACGGTTTGCATGCTCGTCGTGCGCACGTGGAACGCGAGGAAGTACGCGATCGAAAAGCCCAGCAGCAGCGTCACCGCCCACACGATCGCGCAGAACTTCAGCGTCGACCAGTAGGTCTTGAAGGTCACACAGACATCGGTCATCGACGAACAGCCGTTGAAGATCGCCGCGTAGTTCTTCAGCGTGAACGCGGGAATGATCTGGTATTCGTTGAAGTCCCAGAAACTGACGATCAGCGTGATGACCAGCGGCACGATGAAGAACAGCAGGAAGGTCAGCGACAGCGGCGTCGCCTGCAACCATGCCGGCGCGCGGCGGTGTTTGACGGGGGTGTCCTGCGCGTGCGAGGGAAGATCGATCGTTGCCATGGGCGGGTTGTCTACAGGATGACTGGCGCGGCAAAAATCGCCGCGCAGGGAAACGGCTGCGCTGGGCTACACGGCGATATAAAGCCGCGGCCGGCGCGTTATGCGCCGGCAAACACATCGCCACGGGTTGCGTCGGTCAGGCCGCGATGAACTCGTTCCACTTCTGAACCATGTAGATGTTCTCGTCCATCACCGCGTTCCAGCACGCAATCGCGCTCATGCGCTGGGTGTACGATCCGCCGTCGCGCACGGCGCCGGCCTTTTCGAGCAACTGGCCGTCCGGCGCCTTGATGTCCTGCGCGGCCGGTTTGCCTTCGATCCAGTAGTCCCATTCGTACGGCTGCATGTGGGTCTTCGCGGTCTCGATCACGCCGGGGTAGTAGCCCTGGCGCATCAGGTAGGCGCCCGCCCAGCCGTCCTGGAACCAGTTGACGAACTCATACGCGGCGTCGAGCTTCTTGCCTTGCAGCGAGCGCGGAAAGCCGAAGCCGGACGCCCACGACCGGTAACCTTCCTTGAGCGGCTGGAATTTGCACGCGATACCCATCGTGCGCACCTTCGTCACGGCCGGCGACCACATCGACTCGATCACGACTTCGCCCGACGCCATCAGGTTCACACTCTCGTTGAAGTCCTTCCAGAACGCGCGGAACTGGCCCGCGTGCTTGGCGTCGATCAGGATCTTGATGGTCTGATCGATCTCGGCCTTGGTCATGTTGCCTTTGTCGCCGTATTTCAGGTGGCCCATCGCCTCGATCGCCATCGCCGAATCCATGATGCCGATCGCGGGAATGTTCAGCAGCGCCGCCTTGCCCTTGAACTGCGGATTGAGCAGTTCCGCCCAGCTGTCGATCGGGCGCTTGATCAGGTCGGGACGAATGCCGAGCGTGTCCGCGTTGTAGGTGGTCGGGATCAACGTCATCCATTCGGTGGGTGTCGCGGAGAATTCGGTCGAGCGCGCACCGGTGAGGAACATCACCTTCTTCGGCGCGGTCCCCTGGTCGCCGATCTTCTTGCCGTTCACTTCACCGCGCGTCAGCACGGGCGTGATCCTGTCGGCGAGCTTGATGCGTTTGGTGTCCATCCCGGCGAGCGTGCCCGCCGGAATCAGCTTCTTGAGCGCAAAGTATTCGGTGTCGACGATATCGAACGAATTGGGCTGCGTGATGATGCGCTTGGCGACGTCGTCGGTGGTCACCGGTACGTATTGAATCTCGATGCCGGTGTCTTCCTTGAATTTCTTCGCGATGTCGGCACTCTGATTGACCGCCGTGCCGAGGTAGCGCAATGTGATCTTTTCCTGCGCATGCACGTACGGGAAACCGGCAATGCCGGCCGCGGCCACCGCGCCCTTGATGAACGTGCGGCGCGACAGGCCTTTTTCCTTCACATCCGTGGCGGCTGCTGCCGGGCTCTCGTTCGTTTCGTTCATTGCTTGCTCTCCTCAGTTGACGTTGTATTCACTGCGATGCGATCCGCTGTCACGCAGGCACTCACGCTGCCAGCGGATGCGCGTCCTGCTCGTTCCACCAGACCACCACACGCGCGTCGGGACCGAAGCGCGTCGCATCGTAGTCGCGGTCGCTCACGAGCGAGATCAATTCGGGCGAACCGTCGAGCGGGTCGAGCGTCATGCGCAGATGCGTGCCCTGGTACTCGGCTTCGCGAACCTTGCAGGGCACGCCGCCGATGCGCGTGAGGCCGCCCTCGCCGCTGGCGTTCTGCACCGGCGTGACGCCGTGCGGCACCACCCGCAGATGATCGGCGCGCACGGTGAAGAGGCGTCCATTCGTATTGAAGACGTTATGTCCACCGAGAAAGCGCGCGACGAATTCGGTGCGTGGACGGTTGAACACTTCGTGCGGCGTGCCGCTCTGTTCGATACGGCCGCGGCTCATCACCACGACGAGATCGGCGAGCGCCATCGCTTCTTCCTGCGAGTGCGTGACGTGCACGAAGGTAATGCCGAGTTCTTTCTGCCAGCGCTTGAGTTCGGCGCGCATCTGCACGCGCAGGAACGGGTCGAGCGCGGACAGCGGTTCGTCGAGCAGCAGGCAGCCGGGCTGATTCAATAACGCGCGCGCGAGCGCCACGCGCTGCTGCTGGCCGCCGGATAACTGCGCCGGCTTGCGCCCGGCATACGCGGACATCGCGACCAGTTCGAGCAGCCCGGCGGCGCGCTGGCGCCGCACATCCTTGGCGACGCCGCGCATCTTCAGGCTGAACGCGACGTTGTCGAGCGCGCTCAGATGCGGGAACAGCGCATAGTTCTGAAACACCATCGCCGTGCCGCGCGCGGCGGGTTGGGCGCGCGTGACGTTGCGGCCCGCGATCAGAATGTCACCTTCGGTGACCGATTCATGCCCGGCGATCATGCGCAAGGTCGAGGTCTTGCCGCACCCCGACGGACCGAGCAGACAGCAGTACTGGCCGCCGTCGATACGCAGGTCGATCGCGTCCACGGCCAGCGACTCGCCGTATTGCTTCGACACGTGCACCAGTTCGATATCGGCGGCTTGGGTTTCGAGCACCGTTGAAGCGGGCTGAATCATGAAGAGGTGTCCTCGTGAACGGCGAACAGTGGAGCATGCGCGGCGATAGACTCGCCGCCGATGCGACGCCATGCAAATGCAAGACATGTGCCATTCGTTGCATTGCGGCGCTCGCCGAACGCCGACGCACCGTTGTACTTAACGTCTACGAGTTGGCTCACATATTGCAAACGATCCGCAGCGTCGATCGTTCGCGATCAGCAGGCTCGTTTCGCGCGATCAAGGTGCGTAGCCGGTCCGTCTAGGGGCATGAACCGGTCCAATCCGGGTCATCCGTGGCGTGTCCTGGCGCTTTTCGTCATCCACGGCTTCTTGCAAATGAACGACATACGGAACATGCCAACAGCAAACCGCGCGCGTCAGGCGCTCACCACGCATGGCCGCTTCGCCTACCGGCCGATCACCGATAGCGACGCTTTTCGCTGGCCGCGGGATACGGGACTCGCGGTCTATCTCGGCTTCAACATCGAGCACTTTGCATTCGGGGAAGGCCTCGGTGCGGCGCTCGGTCCGCTGTCGCCGCAACCGGATGTGCTGAACCATAGCTGGCGCGAGTACGGCAACCGCGTCGGCGCGTGGCGCTGCATCGAACTGTTCGATCAGCTCGCGCTGCCCGCCGGCACGCTGATCAACACCGCGCTCTACGATCACTGCCCTGCGCTGATCGCGGCATGCGTCGCGCGCGGCGACGAACTGATCGGCCATGGACACACGAACGCGCACCGGCAGAGCGAGCTGGATGAGCGCGGCGAGCGCGAGTTGCTTCTGCATTGCCGTGAACGGATCGCGGAGGAATCGGGCACGCCGCCGCACGGCTGGCTGTCGCCGTGGATTTCGGAGTCGGCTCTAACGCCCGATCTGCTGGCCGAGACCGGCTATCGCTATACGCTGAACTGGTGTCACGACGACCGCCCCGTGCGCATGACCACGCGCGGCGCGCCGCTCTGGTCGATTCCGTATCCACAGGAACTCAATGATCTGCCGATGATGGTGGGCCGTCACATGGACGGCCGCGCGTTCGCGGACATGATCATCGACCAGTTCGACGAGATGCTCGAACAGGCCAATCGGGGCGCGCGACCGCAGGCGCTGGTGATGGGCATCGCGCTGCATCCGTATCTGGTCGGCCAGCCGTACCGGCTGCGGCATCTGCGCCGCGCGCTCGAACACCTCGCGGCCGCGCGTGCGCGAGGCGACGTGTGGATCACCACGCCGGGTGCGATCGCGAGTCATATGGACGATCTGGAGCGGGACGGCATCGTGCGCCCGGCCGCGGCATGAGTGCGAAAGCGGTGGCGGCCACCGCGAGGAAAGCGGCCGCCGACGAAGCGGACATCGATGCGCGCATCTATCAATCGATCTTCGACGGTGTGCTGAATCATCGGCTGACGCCGGGCACCAAGCTGCCGGAGCCCGAGTTGTGCCAGCTGTTCGGCGTGGGCCGCGCGGTCGTGCGGCGCGTGCTGGAGAAGCTCGCGTATGACGGCATCGTCGTGCTGCGGCCGAACAAGGGCGCGGTGATCGCCGAGCCGACCCCTGAGGAAACCCGCGAGATTTTCGAAGCGCGGCGCTCCGTCGAACGGATGCTGGTCGAGCTGGCCGTGCAGCGCGCGAACCCGGCCGACATCGATGCGCTGCGTGAACAACTGGCGAGCGAGCACGATGCGATGCATCGCTTCGATCAGCCTTCGTGGGCGACGCTCGCCAGCGGCTTTCATATGCGCATCGCCGCACTGGCCGGCAATTCGATCCTGCAAAGCTATCTGAAGGAACTGGTGTCGCGCTGTTCGCTGATCGTCGGGGTGTACGAACCGCCGGGGCACGCGCCGTGCGAGCACGCGGAGCATGCGGCGATCGTCGATTGCATCGAGGCGCGCGATGCGGCGGGCGCGATTGCGCATATGGAAGCGCATCTGCGCGATCTCGAAGAACGCATCGAAACGTCGCGCATGCGGGGCGAGAAAAGCCTCGGCCAGTTACTCGGCATCATTGGACACGCGACGACCCACGAGGCGGCTCGACATGGAAATTGATTTCGACGCGATCACCGAATACCAGCGTTACAAGCTGATGGCGAGCCTGATCGTGCCGCGTCCGATCGCGCTCGTCACCACGCTCGGCGCCGACGGCACGATCAACGCCGCGCCGTTCTCGATGTTCAACATGCTCGGCGAAGAACCGCCGATCGTGATGATCAGCATCAATCGCGTGGCGGACGGCACGCTCAAGGACACGGCGGTCAATATCACACGGACCGGCGAGTTCGTCGTGCATCTCGCCGACGAAGCCATCGCCGAAAAGATGCACCGCTGCGGCGCGAGGCTGCCGCCCAATGTGAGCGAGCTTGCCGAAGTCGGCTTGACGCCGCTGCCGAGTTCGCACGTCGCGCCGCCGCGTATCGCGCAAGCGCCGGTCGCGTTCGAGTGCACGATCTGGGAGACGCTGGAGACGACGAGCCGCCAGATTTTCATTGGCCGCGTGCATCGGCTGCACGCGCGCGACGAGTTGATCGACATCGAAACGTGGCGCGTGCGTTTGCAGCACTATTTTCCGGTAGGCCGTTTTGGCGCGAGCGATTATGTGACGACGCGTGATCGCTTTACGTTGGGGTGACGATGCTCGGGGCGCTGTGTTGACCGCACGTGTTCGTCAGTGCGCGAATGCGTGCGGTGGAGACGGTGGCGTTCGCAGTGAGGCTGCGCACGCGCGAGAGCTGTGGCGCAGTTCGTCAAACGCCGAGCGCGTGGCCATCGCTACGCGGATCGTGCGCGCCTGAAACCGCGCCGTGCGCATCGATGCGGATCACGCCAGGGTGGCCCGCCAAGGGACTCTGCGCAGGAATCGCGCTGATCTCATGACCGCGCGCGGCGAGCGCGGCGAATACATCGGCGCCGGCGTCCTGTTCGAGCTTCAACGCATCACGCGTATCGGAGAACGTCTTGCCGAGCAGAAAGCGCGGGCGCGCGAGTGCGGCAAGCGGGTCCATGCCGTAGTCGATCAAACGCGTGAGAATGGCGGCCAGCGTTTGCGGCTGGCCGTCGGCGCCTTGCGTGCCGAACAGCAGGCGCGGGCGGCCGTGTTGCAGATACATGCCGGGGTTCAGCGTATGAAAAGGCCGCTTGCCCGGCCGCACGACATTGTGATGTGCAGCCTGCGTGCTGAACGACGCGCCGCGGTTGTGCCACAGAATGCCGGTGTCGCCCGCGACCACGCCGCTGCCCCAATCGAAGTAGACCGTTTGCAGCACGCTGACGCTGCGGCCCTGGCTATCCGTCGCGGCGATGAATACGGTGTCGCCTGGACGGAACACGTGCGGCCATGCCCGTGCCCGATGCAGGTTGATGGAGCGCGCATGGGCATCGAGCGTCGCGGGCGACAGCATCTGATCGACCGGCACGTCGTTGAACTCGGGGTCGGCCACGAAACGGTCCCGATCGACGAACGCGCACTTCACCGCTTCCACCAGCAGATGATAGTAATCGGCGCTGCCTTCGCGGATCGCGCCGATGTCGAAGCGCTCCAGCGTGCCCATGATTTGCAGCGTCGTTACACCTTGCGTGGGCGGACGCAGGCTCACCAGTTCGCCGCCGCGATAGGCGACTCGCAGCGGCGCTTCGTCGCGTGCCCGGGTGCTGGCGAGATCGCTCGATGTGAGCGGCGAGCCGGCCTGCTGCAAGCCGCGCGCGATGCGTTCGGCGAGTTCGCCTTCGTAAAATTCGCGCGCACCGAAGCGGGCAATCCGCTCGATGCTGTTCGCCAACGCGGGTTGCACGAAACGGTCGCCGACCGCGGGAACCCTGCCGTGCGCAGCGAAGGTCGCCGCGAAGCCCGGCAAGGCACCCAGTTCCTCGGCTCGCAGGCTTTGCCAGAAATGTTGGGACGGCGTGACGGCAAAGCCGTTGCTTGCATAGTCGAGCGCACGGTCGAACAGCGACGCCCACGATTGCGTGCCGCCCCATGCGCTTTGGCTGATCTGATACGCGTGATGCCAGGTGTCGACGGTCGCGGCGGTGGTGAGCGCGGACGCCGGGCCGCGGACCGGAATCGCAGCGTCGAACGCGGGCAGTTGCGCCGCGGCCTGGCCTATGCCCGAGAGCGTGCGCAACATGCCGTTGCGGTCGGCGATCACCCAGAAAGCGTCGCCGCCGAGTCCCGTGAAATGCGGATACGTCACGCACAGCGCCGCGCCGATCGCGATAGCCGCTTCGATCGCATTGCCGCCCGCGCGCAGGACGTCGCGGCCGGCTTCGCTCGCCAACGCGTGAGGGCTGGTGACCATGCCGCCCGGCGTGCCGGCGAGTCGTGTGCGTGTGTCGTGCATTGTGGCTCCGCTACGGGTTGCGGCGAGCCGTGTGGGGGCGTGCCGACGTACGGAGTATAAGTTCGCGCGTTGCGCAGAAAAAAATCTGGCGGGCGTTGTTGCGGGCTAGCAGTGGGGGGCGTGGTGCCTATTCGTGCAAGTTGCGCGATCGGCGAAGCGAGAGCGCTCACCTTCAAATGATCGCGCTACCGCCAATGCGAAAGATGCTGTGCGTGCGTGACGAAGTGACCAAACGCGCCGCTCCGTCCCGCTCGCTCAATCGTACGAAAACGCGCCCCCGAACTTCTCGATCCGCTCGAGCGCCATCCCCGACCCACGCACCACGCAAGTCAGCGGCGCTTCGGCCACGAACACCGGCAGCCCCGTCTCTTCCGCGAGCAGCCGGTCCAGATCGCGCAGCAGCGCACCGCCGCCCGCCAGCGTGATGCCGCGCTCCGCGATGTCCGCGCCGAGTTCCGGCGGCGTTTGTTCCAGCGCAATCTTCACCGACGACACGATCTGGTTGAGCGGATCGGTGAGAGCTTCGAGAATCTCGTTGCTGGACACCGTGAAGCTGCGCGGAATGCCTTCCGACATGTTGCGGCCTTTGACTTCCATCTCCTTGACTTCGGAGCCCGGAAACGCGGAGCCGATTTCCTTCTTGATCGCCTCGGCCGTTTGCTCGCCGATCAGCATCCCGTAGTTGCGGCGGATGTAATTGACGATCGCGTCGTCGAACTTGTCGCCGCCCACGCGCACCGAGCCCTTGTACACGATGCCGCCGAGCGAGATCACGCCGACTTCGGTCGTGCCGCCGCCGATGTCGACGACCATCGAGCCGGTGGCTTCCGACACCGGCAGGCCGGCGCCGGTCGCGGCGGCCATCGGCTCCTCGATCAGATAGACCTGCGAGGCGCCCGCGCTATGCGCGGCCTCCTTGATCGCACGGCGCTCGACCTGGGTCGAACCGCAGGGCACGCAGATGATGATGCGCGGCGACGGCGCGAACATGCGCGACTCGTGCGCCATCTGAATGAAGCGCTTGATCATCTGCTGGGTGATGTTGAAGTCGGCGATCACGCCGTCTTTCATCGGGCGGATCGCCTCGATGTTGCCCGGCACCTTGCCGAGCATCTGTTTCGCTTCCCTGCCGACGGCCAGAATGACCTTCTTGCCATTCGGGCCGCCTTCCTGACGAATCGAGACCACCGAGGGTTCGTCCAGCACGATGCCTTTGCCACGCATGTAGATCAGCGTGTTCGACGTGCCGAGGTCGATTGCCAGGTCGTTGGAGAAATAACCGCGCAGAAAACCGAACATGCAAATTCCTGTGTCTCGGAGGGGGGCCGCGCGAGCGCCGCCCGGGAGTGCCGCCGGTTGGCGGCTGGCGACCCGCTGAGGGTCGAAGGAGAGGGAAGAATAACAGTTCCGGGTGCGGCGGCCGGAGCGGCGCCTGCATTGGCGGCGCGGCGCGGGCGAACCAGCCCCGGCGCGGCGGGCTGGCGTGCCTTGTCATGGGCCGTGCAGCCGGGTCGCCAGGCGCACGCACATTACCGGATCGTAATCATCGGCCGTGGCGTTGACGGTATGATTTCAGGGTCAACGCAAAGCGGAGCAAACAATGCGAATCCTGGTGATCGAGGACGAGCTGAAGACAGCGGCCTATCTGAAGAAAGGCCTGGAAGAATCCGGCTACGCGGTCGACGTGGCGAACGACGGCCAGCAAGGGCTGCTGCTCGCGCTGGAAGAAGAGTACGACGTGATCGTGCTCGACGTGATGCTGCCCGGCATGGACGGCTGGACCGTCGTCAAGACCTTGCGCAGCACCCGTACCACGCCCGTGCTGTTCCTCACCGCGCGCGACGATGTCGACGACCGCGTGCGCGGCCTCGAACTCGGCGCCGACGATTATCTGGTCAAGCCGTTCGCGTTCGTCGAAATGCTGGCGCGGGTGCGTACGCTCGCGCGCCGTGGGCCGCCGCGCGAAAGCGAACTGATCAAGGTCGGCGACCTCGAAATGGACGTGAGCCGCCGGCGCGTCAAACGTGGTGGCATGCGCATCGATCTGACGCCGCGTGAATTTTCGCTGCTGCAACTGCTCGCGCGCCGCCAGGGCGAAGTGTTGAGCCGCACGCAGATCGCGTCGTATGTGTGGGACATGAATTTCGACAGCGACACCAACGTCGTCGAGGTCGCGATCCGCCGGCTGCGCACCAAGATCGACGACAACTTCCCCGTCAAACTGATTCATACTGTGCGCGGCGTCGGCTATGTGCTCGAAGTGAAGGACACCGCCTGATGCGCGGCCGTTCGCTGGCCGCGACGCTCGCGCTTGCATTCGGTGTCACCACGCTGGCGGTGTTCGTGCTGGTCGGCAGTTTTCTGTACCTCGGGCTCGAACGGCAGATCAAGGCGCAGGACGATCTCGACATCGTGCTTGCGGCGCGCCACGCACGGCGGCTGATGCAGGAGCTGGAGTCGGCGCAGGGAATTCGCGAGCATGGCGAGCGGCTGACCAGCATCGTGTTCGGAAATCAAGCGATGTCGATGGAAGTGTTCGGCCCGGACGGCAACCGGGCGCTCGAACACAACATCGCCGAGACGCTCGCGACCTCGGACGCGGCCGGCGGCGCGCCGAGCGTCGCCGCGTTGCCGCCGCTGACAAGGGTGGCCGACACCGCGCGCATCACCGACGCCGACATCGGCGACTGGCACGGCCGCGCCGGCGCGCCGATTCGCGGCATCCTCACCGACGCGCGGCTGCGCAACGGCGACACGGCGAGCGTGCTGGTGGCGCGCAACATGAGCGACCGCTGGCTGCTGCTGGACCGTTACCGCGACAAGCTCCACCTGGCCGGCGTGGCCGGTGTGTTGCTGGCCATGCTGCTGGGCTATCTGCTGATTCGTGCGGCGCTGCGGCCCTTGCGCGATATCGCGGCGAGCGCGAGCCTCGTCACGGTCAATCGCCTCGATACGCGAATCGCGGTCGCGCGCGTGCCGAGCGAACTGGTGGCGCTGGTGGCATCGCTGAACGCGATGCTTGAACGCGTCGACCAGGGCTTCCAGCGGCTGTCACGTTTCACTGCCGATCTCGCGCACGACATGCGCACGCCGCTCGCCAACATGCGCGGCGCCGCCGAAGTCGCGCTGGCGCGGCCGCGCTCCGTCGACGAATACGAAGCGCTGCTGGCGTCCAATCTGGAAGAGTGCGACCGCCTGTCGAGGATGATCGAAAACGTGCTGTTTCTTGCGCGCGCCGAACATCCGCAGTTCGTCAAACACATGCGCGAGTTCGACGCGGCGCGGGAGTTGACTCATATCGCCGATTACTTCGAAGGGATCGCGGAAGAAGCGAACGTACGCGTGAGCGTGAGCGGCGCGGCGCGCCTCACGGCCGATCTCGAACTGTTTCGCCGCGCCGTCAGCAATCTGCTCGCCAATGCGATCCGCTATACGCCGCCGAACGGCGAAATCGTGCTGGACGCGCAGGCCTCGGCCGACACGGTGCGCATCACCGTGTCGAACCAGGGGCAGCCGATCGCGGCCGGGGATCTCGAACGGATTTTCGACCGTTTCTATCGGGTCGATCCGTCGCGCAGTGCGCTGCCTTCGTCGGGGCTCTCGCAAGGGTCGACCGGTTCGACGGGGCTGGGGCTAGCGATCGTGCGCACGATCATGGAGCTGCATGGCGGTTCGGCGCATGCCGAAAGCGATGCGCGCAGCACGCGATTCGTGTTGACGTTCAGGCGCGGTGCATGACGGCTCGCTGCTAGCCTGAGTGGTCCATCGGCGCATTAGCCAGGCGTCGCCGCAGCAGTCGCCGCCGCAGTCGCAGTCGTGTTCAGCCGCTTGTCGTCCCACGTGCCGCCCAACGCCTTCAGCAACAACACGCTCGACTCCAACCGGCGCGCGGCGATCTGATCGGCGATGCGCTGATTCGTCAAATCGATCGTCTGCGCGGTCACGACGTCGAGATAGCTGACCGCGCCCGCGTTGTAGCGATTCGTCGTGAGCCGCAACGACAGATCGGCGGCGGTGGTCGCGCGCTGCTGGCTGGCGGCTTCGTCGGCCAGCGCGTTCAACGCCGACAGGTTGTCCTCGACCTGCTGGAACGCCACCAGCACGGACTGGCGATAATCGGCGACCGTGCCGTCGTACTGCGCGTTCGCACCATGCAGCGTCGCGCGCCGTTGGCCGCCGTCGAACAGCGTGCCGACCAGTTGCGAGCCGAGCGACCAGAACAGACTCGGCGCGCTTAGCCACGGCGCAAAAAAAGTGCTCTCCAGCCCCACGCTCGCCGACAGCGTCAGATCGGGGTAGAACGCCGCGCGCGCGACGCCGATTCGCGCATTGGCCGACGCCACCCGCCGTTCAGCGGCGGCGATATCGGGACGCCGCTCCAGCAATTGCGACGGCACGCCGACCGGAATGGCCGGCGGCGCCGCGAGCGAGCCGTTCGGCGGCAGCGTGAAAGTCGACGCCGGTTCGCCGATCAGCGTGGCGATCGCGTGCTGCATCTGCGCGCGTGACACGTCGATGTCGGTATCCTGCGTGCGCGTCGCCTCCAGTTGCGTGGTGGCCTGCGCGACCGCCGACGCGTCGATCGCGCCGTTGTCCAGTTGCTGCTGCAACAGCTTCAATGCGGCGGCGTACGCGGTCACGCTGTCGTCGAGCAGCTTCTTTTGCGTGTCGAGCGAGCGCAGCGCGAAATAGTCGGCGGCCAGATCGGCGCTCATCGACAGACGCACGCCTTCGAGGTCCGCCTCGCTCGCCTGGGCGTCGGCCCGCGCGCCGGCCACGCTGTCGCGCACCCGGCCGAACAGGTCCGGCTCCCAGCTAGCCCCCACGCCCACGGAATAGTCAGGCACGGTCTTGCCGGCGAGCGATTTTCCTTCGACGTTCTGCGAAGTCCGGAAGCGGTCCTGCGCGACGCCGGCGGTGATGGTCGGGAAAAAGCCCGCGCGCTGATAGTCGACCATTGAACGCGCCTGCTGCACCTGGGCGACGGCCTTGAGCACGGTCTGGTTCGACACCTCGATGCGCGCTTCGAGCTGGTTGAGCACCGGATCGTCGAACACGGTCCACCATGGGCCGCGCGGCGCCGCGTCGGCAGGCGCGGCCTGCGCCCAGCCGGGCGTCGCGCCCGCGTATTGCGCCGGCACGGCGGCGCTGGGCCGTTGGTAAGGCGGCAAGGTCGAGCATGCGCCGAGCAGTGCGCCGATCAGCGTGGCGACGACCGAGCGGCGCAGCAGCGGCCTTGAAGCAGACATGGAAAACATCGGCAAATCCTTTCGATGACAGGGCTCAGCCATGCGCGGCCGGCGCGATTTGAACCAGCTGACCGGTGCTCAGCGAATCGCCGGGGTTGTCGATCACGCGGTCGGTGGCCGCGAGGCCCGTCGTGATTTCAACGTGCGTGCCGAAATCGCGGCCGATATGCACGGTCTTCAGCTGAGCACGGCCCTGGCTGTCGACCACCGCGACCGTCACGCCGTCCGGCCGGAACAGCAGCGCGCTGACCGGCAGATCGAGCGCCGGGGTACTCGACTGCAATTGCAGGTGCACCTGGGCATACGCGCCGGGCATCAACGCGCCGTCCTGGTTGTCGACGTCGACCTCGACGCGCAGCGTGCGGCTCGTCGGATCGATCGCGCCGCTATTGCGCGCCACTTTCGCGGCAATGCGCCGGCCCGGATACTGCGGCGCGCTCAGATAGACGCCGGTGGCGGGCGTGACGTAGGGCGCGTCGTCTTGCGGCACATCGACGAACACGCGCAGCTCGCTGGTCTGCTGCAGATGAAACAGCTCGCCCGACAAGCCCGCCGTGCCCGGCGTGCCGCCCGCCGTCACCAGCGCGCCGACATCGACGTTGCGCGCGGTGATCACACCGTTGAACGGCGCGGTGATCTTCTCGTACGACACCAGTTCCGCGAGATGCGCGACATTGGCCTGCGCCGACGCGAGCATCGCGCGGCGCGCCTCCATATCGGCGGACTTGGTGTCGGCGTCCTGCTGCGCGACCGACTGGGTTTTCAGCATCGCCTGCCAGCGCTGCGCGGTCGTCTTCGCGAGGTCGAAGTTGGCTTGCGCGGTCGCTTCGTCGGCGCGGGCCTGGCGCAGTTGCGCGTCCAGTTCGGGCGCTTCGATGGTCGCGAGCGTCTGGCCGCTCGTCACGTGCGCGCCGATGTCGGTGTTCCAGTGCGCCAGATAGCCGCTCGTGCGCGCGTAGATCGACGCTTCCGCGAACGGCGTAACCGCGCCGGGCAGCAGCAGTTCGTGGACGGCCGGCGCGGCGCGCGGCGTGACGACGGACACGGTGAGCATGCTCTGCGCCTGCGTTTGCTGCGTGAGCGCGGCGCTCGCCTCGCGGCGCGGCAGGATGCCGGCGAGCAGCAAGGCCGCGGCGAGTCCGGTCAGCGCAAGCGGCCAGAGGCGGCGGCGCGGTTTGCTGGTCGCGTGGGTGCTTTCGCTAGCTCCGGCAGTGTCGGCGCGCGCGCTTTCGCTGGCGTCCGGACGCCACGCGGACGCAGCGTCCGCAGTCGGATCGGTCCGCCCGGCAATGTCGGGCGGAAGAGATGAATCGTTCATGGGCGAGGTCTCGTCGGAGTCAATCAATTCGGGCGGCAACGCCGGCTTCCAAGATGCGGGTGCGCGCCGCGCGGCGTTGGTCGAGCCACGCATGCACCATCCCGTAGACGACCGGGACGAACAGCAGGGTCGATACCGTGCCGAGCGCGAGCCCGCCGATCACCGCGCGTCCGAGCGGCGCGTTCTGTTCGCCGCCGTCGCCGAGGCCGAGCGCCATCGGCAGCATCCCGATCAGCATCGCGAGCGCGGTCATCAGCACCGGACGGAAGCGGCCGAACCCGGCATCGAGCGCGGCCTGCAGCGGCGGCCGGCCGCCGTGGTGGAATTCGCGCGCGGTGTTGATCACGAGAATGCTGTTGGCCGTCGCGATGCCGATACACAGAATGGTGCCGGTGAGCGCCGGCACGCTCACGCGGGTGCCGGTGCTGAACAGCATCCACGCGATACCCGCGAGCGACCCCGGCAAGCCGCTGACGATGATCATCGGGTCGAGCCACGACTGGAAGTTCACGACCATCAGCAGATAGACGAGCGCGATCGCGAACACGAGACCGCTGGCGAGGCCGCTGAACGAATCCTGCATTGCCTGCACCTGGCCGCGCACGACGATCGACGCGCCGGGCGGCAGTTGCGGCCGGATCTGGTCGACGAGGCGATTCACGTCGGCCGCGACGCCGCCGAGGTCGCGCCCTTGCGTCGACGCGAAAATGTCGAGCACCGGCTGCACGTTGTAGTGCGAGACCACGGCCTGCTGGGTGGCGCGCGTCAGCGTGCTCAACGCGCCGAGCAGGTTCTGCGGTGCGGGCGCACCGGGGACGGGGACGGCCGTCGCCGGGCCGCTCTGCGCGATCGGGATATTGGCGAGCGCCTGCAGCGAGTTGATGTCGTACTGAGGCATCATCGCCATCAGCGGATAGCTGACGCCGTTGCGCGGATCGAGCCAGAAATTGGGCGTGGTCTGCGAGCTGCCGGACAGCGCGATCAGCAGGTTCTGCGACACGTCGCGTTGCAACAGGCCGGCCTGGATCGCCCGCGTGCGGTCGACATTGACGTTGATCGCGGGCTCGTCGCCGGGCTGCTGGATGCGCGCATCGACGAGGCCGCGCACGCCGCGCAGTTGCGCGAGCAGCTTGTCGGCCACGACGCGGTTCGCGTCGAGCTTGTTGCCGACGATCTGGATATCGATCGGCGCGGGCAAGCCGAAGTTGAGAATCTGGCTGACGATGTCGGCGGGCAGGAACGCGAACGTGACGCCGGGGAAATCTTTCGCGAGCGTCGTGCGCAGCGTCGCCACGTACTGCGCGGTGGGTTGATGCTTCGGCGCGAGCGAGATCATCACGTCGGCGTCTTCCGGGCCGATCGGGTCGGACGAATCGTAGGTCAGGTTGATGCCGCTGACCGGCACGCCGATGTTGTCCAGCAGCGCCGCCAGTTGCTGCTGCGGAATCACCTGACGCACGCGTGCTTCGACTTCGTCGGTCAGGCGCGCGGTGTCCTCGATCCGCGTGCCGGTCGGCGCGCGCAGATGCAAGCGGATCTCGCCGGTATCGACAGCGGGGAAGAAATCGCGTCCGGCGAATGGCAGAAGCGCGAGCGAGCCGATGCACAGCACGAGGAAGATCACGATGAAACGCCGCGGACTCGCCAGCGCCGCGCCGAGCACGCCGCGATAGCGTGCGCGCAGTGACTCGAAGCGATGCTCGAAGCCGGCCTGGAAGCGGACCAGACGCGCGATCGGTCCGTTGCCGCTGACCGGCGTCTGGCTGCGCGCGCGCATCAGATACATCGCGAGGGTCGGCACCAGCGTGCGCGAGAAGAAGTACGACGCGATCATCGCGAACACCACCGCTTCGGCCATCGGCACGAACAGGTAGCGCGCGACGCCGGACAGCAGGAACATCGGCACGAACACGATGCAGATCGACAGCGTCGACACGAACGTCGGCACCGCGATTTCGCCGGAGCCGTTCAGGATCGCGTCGTGCAGCGGCTCGCCGTTCTCCAGATGATGCGTGATGTTTTCGATCGCGACGGTGGCGTCGTCGACGAGAATCCCCACCGCAAGCGCGAGACCGCCGAGCGTCATGATGTTGATGGTCTGGCCGAGCGCCGACAGCGCGATCAGCGAGGTCAGCACCGCGAGCGGAATCGACACCGCGATGATCAGTGTGGCGCGCCAGCTGCCGAGAAACAGCAGGATCATCAGCGCGGTCAGCGCGGCGGCGATCAGCGCCTCGCGCGCGACGCCCACCACCGCCGATTTCACGAACACCGACTGATCCGATAGCGCGGTGATGTGCAATGCGCTCGGCAGGCCGGCCGCGATATGCGGCAGCATTGCCTTGACCTGCTGGATGATCGTCAGTGTCGAGGTGCTGCCGGATTTTTCGATGGTCAGCAGTGCGGCGCGTTTGCCGTCAGCGCGCACGATGTTGGTCTGCGGCGCATAGCCGTCGCGCACATGGGCGACGTCGCGCACGTACACCACGCCGCCGGCCACCGTCTTGACCGGCAGGTCGTTGAGCGCCGCGACCGTGTCGGTGCTGCCGTTCATCTGCACGTTGTATTCCTTCGTGCCGATCTTCGCGGTGCCGCCGGGCAGGATCAGGTTCTGCGCGTTGACCGCGTTGACCACGTCGAGCGGCGCGAGCCCCTTGGCCTGCAGCGCGCGCGGGTCGATGTCGACCATGATCTGGCGCACCTTGCCGCCGAACGGCAGCGGCACCGACGCGCCTTGCACCGTCGCCAGCTGCGTGCGGATCGCGCTGTTGCCGAGGTCGTACAGCTGCTGCTCGGACAGCGTGTTGCTGGAGAGCCCGAGTTGCAGGATCGGCACCGTCGACGCGTTGTACGTGATGATGTTCGGCGGCAGTGTGCCCGGCGGCAGCACGCGCAGGATCGAGGCGGAGTTCGACGCCGCCTCGGCGATCGCGCGATTGATGTCCGCGCCCTGATGGAAAAAGATCTTCACCACCGAGACGCCGTTCAGCGATTGCGACTCGATATGTTCGATGTCGTCGACATCCGAGGTCAGCGCGCGCTCGTAATTGGACGTGATGCGATTGGCCATGTCCTGCGCGGAAAAGCCGTTATACGTCCAGACGATGCTGACCACGGGAATGTCGATATTCGGAAAGATATCGGTCGGCGTGCGAAGTATCGCAAGCGGGCCGACGATAAAGATCAGCACGGCGAGGACCACGAAGGTATAGGGCCGGCGTAGTGCGAGCGTGACGATCCACATAACGGGTTCCTGAAGAGAAGCGAAGGAAGGCGCGCGTCGTGTCAGAGCCGCAAGGGGCGGATGAGCGGACGTGACGCGGGCTTCATGAGTCAGGAGTGTGAAGGCGGGGCGCTTACCAACTGCGGTCGGCTAGATTACTGTTCTGTTATCTGGGGGTCTTATCGCAGGCGCGAGGCGGCGGGTCCGGCGCGGCAATGCAGCGCGACGACCGGATAACAAAACGGTAATCCGCGCGTCAGTGCTCCGACAGCTCGAATGACAAGAATGGTAGGCGTGGTTCAGGCCACTCATTTCTTGCCCATACCCGGAGAGACATCATGAAACTGCTTACCGCTATTGCCGTTGCCGCCCTCACGCTGCCGTTCGGCGCGAATGCCTTTGCTCAAACTACTTCGTCAGGACTGACGCGGGCCGAAGTGATCGCGCAGTTGCAGCAGGCGCAGGCCGAAGGGCTGGTGCCCGCGCCGAAATACGACTATCCGCCGTCGGCGGCCACGATTGCGCGTAACCGCGAGCTCTACGCGATCCAGCACGGCACGGATCACGCGGCTGAGATGGCAACGGCGGCCGGGGCCGCCGTGCAAGCCGAGCCGGCAACCAATTGAGTGCGGGCTGGATCGCCGGCGCCGCCGGCGGCGGCCCAATCCACCGCCGCATCGAACAGGCTCACGCCCGCTGGCGACGGATTGCCGAAGGTGTCGTTGTTCAGAAAGAACATCATCTGCGGTGCAGGCGCGAGCGACTCATAGTTCATCGTCGCGCCTTTCTCATACGCGAAAATTGCCGCTTTCTCCGGCTGACCGTACAGCGTCGCGCCTGCCGAAGCGAACGTGACCTGCTCGGACACGCCGATGCTCTGCGGCCGGGCGCGCTGCTACGAGCGGTCGCGGCTGCGTGCGCGGGTCGCGCCGGTGATGACCGCCACGCCGAGCAGAATGACGGCCACGATTTCGATCGTGTGTTGAGCGACGTGCAGGGTCATCAATCCCCACGACACGCCGCCGATCAGAATGATCCAGCCAGCCAGATAAATGAGCAGGGTCATCGGTGTTCTCCTCGTTCGATTCGACGGATGGCCCCGATTGCGTCTCGTGGAAAGCGCGACCGGATGCCCCGATTGATCCGTTGAAGTCGCGAGGCGCTGACGATCGACCGGTGGTCGGCGTCGCAGGCCTGCGATCAATGGGTCTATCGAGACGCAGGTTCCGTGCCCGGCCCGGCCAGGTCGCCGCGCGGCGCGCCGCGATGCGCGCGGCAACCCCACGGCTGACGGCGGTTCCACCCCGCAAGCGCGGTATCCGTTCAGCGCGCTGCGTCCGGCTTTGCGAAGCGCTCGCGCAGATGGTCGATTGCGCGGGCCGCGCAGTTGGACACGGGCCATTCCGAGCGATGAATCAGCCACAGCGTATCGACCACGGGTGGGCCGCATTCGACCACTGCGATGTCGTCCTGCCTCGGAAACGCGCTGCGCGCGTAGCGCGGAATCACGGTGAAGCCCAGCCCGCGCGCCACCGGTTCAAGGATCAGCCCGATCTGGTTGCTGAAGCCCTGGCGGCGCAGCGTATGAATGCCGGGGCTGCCGGGAAAACGCCGGCTCAGCAAACGGCTCGCCATCGCCTGGCCGTCCGGGTGGTCGATGAAGCCGAGCCGTTCGAGATCGGCCCATTCATGGATCTCGGCATGAGCGGCGGGCGCTACCAGTTCGAGCGGCTCTTCGGTGAAGTGGCTGGCGCTCAGACGCGCGTCGTCCGGCTTGAGCGTAACGAGGCCGAGTTCGTACTGGTTCTGCAGCACGGCGGCGAGCACTTCGGGATCGGGCGCGAAACGGTGGCGCACCACCCAGCCGGGGTGCGCCTGCTGCAGCGCGAGCAGCATCGGAAACAGCGCGAGCCCGATGCTGCCCGGACTGATCAGGCTGATCTCCCCGGATTCCGCGTCCGCGCCGCTCAGGCGCAGCCGTAGGCGCTTGTCGGCCAGATCCAGCTCGGCGCAGTAGGCGAGCAGCGCGTTGCCGGCCGGCGTCAGTTCGAGCTGGCGCGGACGCCGGATTGCCAGCAGGCCGAGTTCATTCTCCAGATGCCGCAGATGCTGGCTGACCGCCGCCTGCGTCAATTGGAGGCGCTCGGCGGTGCGCGTAAAGCTGCCCAACTCGGCCAGCGTGGTGAACGTTCGCAGCCACTGGGGATTCAGCATAACGATAATTTATCGAGTCGATAATCTGGACGTGGTTTTAATTATAGCGACGAAGCCCTAATCTAGTAGCCAGCCACTTTCCCGGCAGGGAGCCTTATTCATGTCCACGAACCGTACCGGATGGTCTTCAGGACAGGAAGACCCGTCCGGCAAACTCCTCGTGATCTACAGCCATAGCTACGAGCTGACCTACCCGGCCGGCGCATACCAGTGAGCGTTTCGGCGGCGGTAGTCGCCGGGCAAGCCGCCGGCCGCCGTCGACCCGCATCGCACCGCATCACCTAAACACCATCGGAAAACACGAATGTCAGCACTTTTCACCCCCTTCAAGCTCAAAGACGTCGAGCTGCGCAACCGCATCGCCGTGCCGCCCATGTGCCAGTACAGCGCCGTCGACGGCCTGACCAACGCGTGGCATCAGACGCACTACGGCAGCATTGCGCGCGGCGGCGCGGGTCTCGTGATCGTCGAGGCGACGGCGGTGTCGCCGGAAGGGCGCATCACGCCCGGCTGCACCGGCTTGTGGAACGACGCGCAGGCCGAAGGCATGGCGCGGATCGCGGCATCGATCAAGGCGGCCGGCTCGGTGCCCGGCATCCAGATCGCGCATGCGGGCCGCAAGGCGAGCGCGAACCGCCCGTGGGAAGGCGACGACCACCTCGCGGCCGGCGATCCGCGCGGCTGGGACACGCTGTCGCCGTCGGCGCTCGCGTTCGGCGCGAACCTGCCGAAGGTGCCGAAGGCGATGACGCTCGACGACATCGCTCGAGTCAAAGCGGACTTCGTGGCCGCGGCCCGACGCGCGCGCGATGCGGGCTTCGAGTGGCTCGAACTCCATTTTGCGCACGGCTACCTCGCGCAGAGCTTCTTCTCGATCCACGCGAACCAGCGCGACGACCAATACGGTGGCGACCTCGCGGGCCGCAGCCGCTTCTTGCTGGAAACGCTCGACGCGGTGCGCGAAGTGTGGCCGGAGAACCTGCCGCTGACCGCGCGCTTCGGCGTGATCGAATACGACGGGCGCGATGACGAGACGCTCGCGGAATCCATCGAGCTGACCCAGGCGTTCCGCCGCGGCGGCCTCGACATGCTGAGCGTGAGCGTCGGATTCTCGACGCCGGCCGCGCGCATTCCGTGGGGACCCGCGTTTCTCGCGCCGATCGCGCAACGGGTGCGGCGCGAGGCCGGCTTGCCGGTGTCGTCGGCATGGGGTATCGACTCGCCGGCAATCTGCGAGCGCACCGTCGCCGATGGGCAGCTGGATCTGGTGATGGTGGGCCGCGCGCATCTGGCCGATCCGCACTGGCCGTATCACGCGGCCTTGAATCTGAAGGCGCAGCGGCCGTCGTGGGTGTTGCCCGCGCCTTACGCGCATTGGCTCGAACGTTATGCGGTGGCGCAGTAATGCAAGGCGGTCGCGCGTCGCGATGGCGATGGCGATGCGCGACCGTTCCGTGCCGTTGCATGCAAGGTGAAACGGTAGGTCAGCGCCCCGAAGTCGGCCCGAGGCGCGCCGCGATAGTCCGGCAAGCCGCCAGCAACGGCTCGATATAACGCGTTTGCGCGTCGGCCTGATGGCGGAAGGTCGGCATGCTGATGCTCACGCAGCCTACCGCGCGTCCGTCGACGCCGCGAATCGCCGCGCCGTAGCAGGAGATCGCGACTTCGTTCTCTTCGCGGTCCTCGGCGTAGCCGCGTTGCGCGGTGAGGTTCACCTCGTTGCGGACCTCGTCGAGCGTGGTGAGCGTGTGTTCGGTGAAGCGCGCGAGCGGCGCGTCTTTTAGCAGCGCTTCGCGTTCGGCCTCGCCGAGCGTCGCAAGATATGCCTTGCCGACCGAACTCGATGTGAGCGACACGCGCGTGCCGATGCGTGACGCCATGCGCACCGCGTGCGGACTTTCGAGCTTTTCGATGTACACCATCTCGCCCTGGCTAGGTACTGCCAGGTGGATCGTCTCCGAGGTGATGTTGCGAAGTTCCACCAAGGCGTCGACCGCTGCGAGGCGCAGGTCCGAACGCTCCCAGCTGCGGCTCGCCAGATTGACGAGGCGCGGGCCGAGCGCGAACGTGTTGCCAGCGCCCGTGCCGACGATCAGCCCTTCGGCCTGCAACGCGGCAACGATACGGTGGACAGTGGGGCGCGGATAGCCGCTCGCCGCGCTCAGCTTCGCGATATTCGGCGGCGTCTGGGCGTCGGCGATCAGTTGCAATACGGCGATGAACTTGGAGAACGCGGCGGCGCCGGCAACGGTTTTGGCATCGGCGGCGCCGGCGTTGGGGGAAGGCTTGGAATCGGTGGTGGACATCAGGCGAGGGTAGGGCACGGTTGAGCAATTATGCCTTTATTTTCCGGCCCGGAAGGTGGCCGGAGTGAGCCTGTTGTCGTGCGGATAGCATCTAGCGCGCGAGGCCGTCACGCGACCAGATAGCCACCGTCGACCGGCACGATCGCGCCCGTCATGAATGAAGCCGCCGGTGTGCAGAGAAACGCCGCGACCTGCGCGACTTCGTCGGGCGTGCCCCAGCGGCGCATCGGCGTGCGCTCCAGAATGGCTTGCGAGCGGCCGTCGTCGTCCTGCAAGGCCTGGGTCAGCGGCGTCGCGATCCAGCCCGGCGCGATCGCGTTCACGCGAATGCCATCGGCGGCATAAGCGAGCGCCAGCGACTTGGTCAATTGCGCGACCGCGCCCTTGCTCGCGCTGTACGCAGGCACCAGTCCGCCGCCGAAGAAACTCAGCATCGACGCCGTGTTCACGATGCAGCCCGAGGACGCCTTCAGCAACTCGCGCGCGGCCGAGCACACGCGCATCGTGCCGTTCAGGTTGATGTCCATCACGCGCTCGAACACCTCGATGCGATGTTCCTCGACGCGGCTGATCACGCCCGCGCAATTCACCGCGATATCGAGCCGCTCGAACGACCGCAACGCGGCGGCGACGTCATCGCCCGAACGCACGTCCAGCGTGACGCGCTGGATAGCGGGGTCGAGCGTATCCGGCGCGCCCTCGGGCAGCGGCAAACCTGCCGCGACCGTTTTCGCGCCGAGCCGCGCGAGCTGGTTCGCGATCGCCGCGCCGATGCCGGAGAAGCCGCCGGTGACGAGCGCGGCCTTGCCTTCGAGTAGTTGATTCTGGAATGTCATGTGAGTCAGCAACGAGTGCTCAGGTTGGTTGGGTTTTGATCGCGTCGGGCAGCGGCGCGGGCGCCACTTCCTTGACGACGAACAGATAGACGAACGCGGCCGCGAACGCGACGCCCGCGCTGATCAGCAGCGCGTTGACGAACGAATGCGTCTGGTCGACGACGATGCCGGTGATCACCGGCGCAAACGAGCCGCCCAGATAGCCGCCGAAGTTCTGCATGCTGCCGAGCGAGGCCACGAGGTGGCGCGGCGCCGCGACGCTGACCAGCGCCCAAGCGGTGCCGCTCGACATATTCACGAAGAACATCGCGCATGACACATAGACGATCGCGAGCGTGGTGCTCGGCGTGTACGCGGCGGGCACGGTGAACGCCGCCGCGCCGATCAGGCCGATGCACAGCGGCCACTTGCGGCTGCGGATCGGCGCCATGCCGCGCTTGAGCAGGTAGTCGGCGATCACGCCGCTGCTCAGCATCCCGATGGTGCCGAAGATATACGGAATCGACACCAGCCAACCGGTGTGCGCGATGCTCAGATGACGCTCCTTCTCCAGATAGCCGGGCAGCCACGTGAGGTACAGCCACACCATGTAGATCACGCCCATGAAGCCGAAGATCATCCCCCATGTATTGCGCAGCTTGAAGAGCGCGCCCCATTCGGCAAAGCTCAGGCCCTTCGGACGGTCCGCGGCCTTCTGCATGCCTTCGTCCAGGTGGGCGGTCTCGGTGTCGGTGAGCGCGACTTCATCGCGATTGCGGTAGACCACGTACCAGCCGATCGCCACCAGAACGCCGAGCACACCCATGATGATGAACATGGCGCGCCATCCGAAAGCCAGCATCAGCACGGTGAGCAGCGGCGGGGCGATCATCGGCGCGATGGTCGACGACGAGATGAAGGTGCCGGTCGGGCGGCCGCGCTCGCGCACCGCGAACCATTCGTTGACCACCTTCGCACCTGCCGGGAACAGCGGCGCTTCGGCTACGCCGAGCACGACGCGCGCGGCGAGGAAATGATTGAGCGTCTGGATGAAGCCGCCCGCGACCTGCGCGAGCGACCACAGGAGCATGCCGAGCCCCAGCATCACGCGTGAGCCGAAACGGTCGAGCAGCGCGCCCACCGGCAACTGCGCGAACGCGTAGGAGAGCGAAAACGCCGACAGCAGCAGCCCCATCTGCGACGCCGACAGATGAAGCTCCTGGCTTACCAGATGATTGGCGATCGACAGCGTGCTGCGATCGAGGTAGTTGACGATGCCCGCGACCGTCAGAAAGACGACCGCGACCACCTGGATGCGTTTCAGACGCTGTGACTTCTGAAGCATGTTTGTCTCCTGCGCAAGTGACTTGCTGGATGATTGGAATAGTGCGGGTACTAAAGCGGAGCAACGACGCTGCAACCACGATTCAGGCGCATCAGTAAGTCGCCCGTCCTCCGGACAGATCGAAAATCGCGCCGGTGCTGAACGAACAGGAATCCGAACAAAGCCACAAGGCCAGTTGCGCGACTTCTTCCGTCGTGCCGAGGCGTCCCATCGGGCTCTTGCCGATCATCGTCTGCACGTGTGACGGCGACATCTGCGCGAGCAGCGAGGTTTCCACCGCGGCGGGCGCGATCCCGTTCACGAGGATGCCGGTCTGCGCCAGTTCCTTGCCGAGCGATTTGGTCATCGCGATCACGCCGGCTTTTGCCGCGCTGTATGCGGACGCGTTCGGCGTGCCTTCCTTGCCGGCCAGCGACGCGACGTTGACGATGCGCCCGGCGTTCGCGCGCCGCATCACCGGCACGACGAAGCGGCTCACGTGATAGGTGCCGACGAGGTTCACGTCGATCACGCGCTGCCATTCGAGCGGATCGTATTCGTCGAGCGGCAGCGTGGGGCCCGCGAAGCCCGCGTTGTTCACCAGGTAGTCGATGCGGCCATACGCGTCGAGCGTCGCCGCGAGCGCGGCTTCGATCGACTCGGGGCGCGTAATGTCCACCGCGAAGTGGCGCGGTGTGCAGCGCGTGTCCTGTGCGCCGGGCACGCGGTCCCAGTTGACCGCCGCCGCGCCGTTGCGCGCAAACGCATCGCAGACCGCGCGGCCGATGCCGCCGGCCGCGCCGGTCACGACCGCGACGCGCCCGGAGAAATCGTATTGAGCGAGACGAGCGGGCGCGCTCATCGGATGAACTGGTCCACGTAGTCCTCACCGAGGCCGACCGCCGCATAGTGCTTGCGGCACATGTCGATCTTGGTGAACACGTCCTCGTAGCCGGTGTAGTTGCCGTACGGGTCGCAATAGAACATCACGCCGTTGACCTGGAAGTACGTGATCATTTCCTCGACGTCGTCGGGCACATAGAGCGTGTGCGTTTCGCCGGGCGGCTCGTACACGTAGCTGCCTTCGGTGGCTTCCCAATCGTGCTCCAGATAGCGCCAGCGGCCCTTGAGCACCATCCCGTGCACGCTTTGCGGATGACGATGCCGGCTCAGCACGCCGGACTTCCGAACCCGCAGCAGGTTCATCCAGTAGCCTTGCGACGCGTTCAGGCATAGCGGACGAAACGACACGTTTTCGGCCTGCGGGACCCATACGCGTTCATCGGTCGGGATCGCGAAGGGCACGACGATTTCCTGCTGCGCTTCCTTCGGGAACGGCAACTGGTACGGCGTCATAGGGGAATGGTTAGCCTCGGGCATGGGGATCCTCTTTGAAATGTCCGCATTGTGGACATATGGTCCACGATATGGCTATTATCAGAACGCCCTTGATCGAGGTCAATCCTGGGGAAATTACTTAAGAGGCGCGCAAGGTGAGCGGTTTCTAAGTGCTGCGAAGGACTTCGGAAAGACGGATGCGAGCAGTTCCACAACGCGCGAGCATATGCCCGATCAACCCTGCCGCGCCCTCGCGTTGCATCGCGAACCGGCACCGGCACACACCTCGCGATCGCTCACCATCTTTAAGCTTCCTTTAAGTGGAGCCCACTACATTACGCTTCCTTCACGTAACCCACCGCAACGTCTCCAACTTATGACCATCAAGAAATATTGGCGCGGCAGCGCTGCCGTCTGCGTCGCGCTCGCGGCCGCCGGTACGTATGCGATCAGCCATCGCGAAGCCGATGCGTCGGTCAGTGATGCTCATGGCCAGATCGCCGCGCCCGGCGCTTCGTCAGGCATCACCGGCACACGCTCTTCGGCGCCGGATTTCTCCAGCATCGTTACGCGCTACGGCCCCGCGGTCGTGCATATCGGCGCGAAGCAGGCCGCTTCCCCCGACGAAAACGGCGAAGGCGGACGTGGTGGCGAAGCGCTGGGATCGGGCTTCATCATCAGCCAGGACGGCTACGTTCTGACCAACAACCACGTGGTCGAAGGCGCGGAGCGGGTGACCGTCAAGCTGATGGACGGCCGTGAATTCCACGCCCGGGTGGTCGGCACGGACAAGACCTCCGACGTCGCGGTGCTGAAGATCGAAGCATCGAATCTGCCGACCGTGAGGATCGGCAACCCCGCCGACAGCAAGGTCGGCGAATGGGTGGTGGCGATCGGCTCGCCGTACGGTTTCGACAACACGGTGACGTCCGGCATCATCAGCGCGAAGGCGCGTCAAATGTCCGACGACAGCCCGATCCCGTTCATTCAGACCGACGTGCCGGTCAATCCCGGCAACTCGGGCGGCCCGCTGTTCAATCTGAACGGCGAAGTCATCGGCATCAACTCGATGATCTATTCGCGCACGGGCGGCTTCCAGGGGCTGTCATTCGCGATTCCGATCGACGCGGCAATGCACGTGAAAGACCAGCTCGTGCGAACCGGTCATGTGAGCCGCGGCCGCATCGGCGTAGGCGTGCAGCCGGTTACGGCGGAGCAGGCCAAGCAACTTGGCCTCGACTCGACGCATGGCGCGCTGGTCGGTTCGGTCGATCCGAGCGGCCCGGCACAGGCGGCCGGCTTGCGCGAAGGTGATGTGATCGTCGGCGTGAACGGCACGCGGATTGCCAGCACGACGGAACTGATGGCACAGGTCTCGCAACTCACGCCGGGCAGCACCGCGACGGTCAACGTGTGGCGTAACGGCGCCGAGCGCAAGCTGTCGGTCACGGTCGGCGCGCAGGCGCCGCAGATCGCCTCCGCTGCGCCGCGCGCGCGGCAGCAGCAGCCGGACCAGGCGCGTCCGCAGCAGCCGGAGCAGGCGCGTCCGCGTCTGGGCGTGGCAGTGCGTCCGCTCACCGACGACGAGCGCCAGGAAGCGTCGCTGCCGGGCGGCGTGGTCGTGCAGCAGGCAAGTGGTCCGGCCGCCGCGGCGGGCATTCAGACTGGCGACATCATCGTGGCAGTGGACGGCCATGTGATTCGCGGCGTCGAACAGCTTCGAAAGCTGATTGCACAGGCGGACGACAGCGTTTCCGTCACCGTGGTGCGCGATGGTGAAGAAGCGTCGGTGAACGTGACGCTGGGCTGATCAACTGGCGGCATCTCAACGCCATCGCAGGACGGCACTGCGCGCATCGGGAACGCGCGCAGTGCCTTAGTTGGACTGCTTGTTCCCATGCGCTTGCGGTGCATCGGGCCCACCGCCCAGCGCGACGTAAAGCGATACACCGTTTTGCAGCGCGGTCGCGCGAAGCTGAATGAGCTGCTGCTCGGCAGCAAATAGATTGCGCCGCGCATCCACCACTTCCAGATAGATCGAAATGCCGTTTTCGTAACGCAGCTCGGCGGTTTCCGCGAGCTGCCGTTGCGCTTGGACAGCCTGTTCCTGCGCGGCAATCTGTTCCTTATAGCGCTGCCGTCCGATCAATGCATCGGACACCTCACGAAAAGCGGTCTGCACGGTGCGCTGATAATCGGCGACCAGTTCGTCGCGCCGCGCGCGCGCCTGGGAGAGCTGAGCCTGGCGTTGACCAGCATCGAAAATCGGCATGGCGAGCAAAGCGCCGAACGACCACGCCTGGCTGCCGGGCACGAACAGATCGTTCAATTCCGCCGACACATAACCGAAACTCCCCGTCAGCGCGATGCGCGGAAAGAAGTCGGCGCGCGCCGCGCCGATATCCGCGTCCGCGGCGCGCAACTGCTGCTCGGCCAGCAAGATATCGGGCCGATTGACGAGCAGCGCGGACGGCAGGCCGGGGTCCAACTCGTTGAACTGTCTGGCGTCGGCAATCGGCGGTGCCGGCGGCAACGCATCCTCTAGCGGCCCCCCCACCAGCACCTCCAGCTGATTGTGCTGCTGCGCGGTCGTTCTTTGCAGCTCCGCCAACTGGGTCTGCGCCTGGGTCACGAGAATCGCGGCCTGCTCGTAATCGACCATCGACGTCACGCCCGCGTCCAGCCGATCTTTCGCGACGTCGAGCGCATACCGGCGGCTCGCGAGCGTCCGCTCGGCAAGCTCGATGCCTTCCTCGCCGGAACGGATCGCATAGTAGCTCGCCGCGACATTGCCGATCAGCGACAGACGGAATGCGCGCTGCGCCTCGACGGTCGCCAGATATCTGAGGCGCGCGGCTTCGCTCATGTTGCGCACGCGCCCCCAGAAGTCCAGTTCGAACGAGCTCACCGCCGCCTGAACGTTGTACTGGTTGAATTGAATCGACGTGCCGGTGTCGCCCAACTCGGGCTCGATCGAGCCGAGCGGCGCCTTGGTGCGGGTCGCGCCGGCGTTCACGTTCACTTGCGGAAAGCGCGCGGCGTTCTGGATGCGATAGAACGCGCGCGCCTGTTCGATGCGCGCCACCGACGCCGCGAGATCGCGATTGCGTTCGAGCGCCGTCGTGATCAGCAGCTTCAATTGCGGATCGGCGAAAAAGGTTTGCCAGTCGATCTCGGCCGCGAGACGTGCGTCCGGTGTGCCCGGCGAGGCGGGCACCGCCGGCGTATCGAAGTGTTCGGCGATCGGCAACTCGGGCTGGCGATAGGTCGGCGCGAAGTTGCACGCTGCGAGCGCGCAGCAGACGAGCGGGAACAGCAGGCGCTTACGCATCGTGCCGTCCTCCGCCTGGTTCGCCATTGGCGGGCGAGGGTGCGGATCGCGGCGGCCCGTCCAGATCGTCCAGATCGCTCTTGCGTTTCTTACGGCTCAGCCAGCGGCGCGCGGCCACGTAGAACAGCGGCGTGAAAAACACGCCGAACAGCGTCGCGGTCAACATGCTGCCCATCACGCCGGTGCCGACTGCGCGCCGGCTCGCCGCGCCCGCGCCGGCGGCGAGCACGAGCGGCATCATGCCGAGCACGAAGGTGACGCTGGTCATCAGGATCGGGCGCAGACGCTGCTGCGCGCCGTTCTTCGCGGCGGTGACGGCGTCGCTGCCCTCGGACTCCTCCTTGATCGCGAACTCGACGATCAGGATCGCGTTT
The DNA here is from genome assembly GCF_008369935.1 of Paraburkholderia panacisoli. Taxonomy (GTDB): domain Bacteria; phylum Pseudomonadota; class Gammaproteobacteria; order Burkholderiales; family Burkholderiaceae; genus Paraburkholderia; species Paraburkholderia panacisoli. The sequence goes on from NZ_VTUZ01000004.1 coordinate 368,579, forward strand.
TTCGCCGCGAGCCCGATGATGGTCACGAGCCCGATGTTGAAGTAGACGTCCGCCGAGAGGCCGCGCAGCATCGTCAGCAACACTGCGCCGATCACGCCGAACGGGATGATCAGCAGCACCGCCGCCGGAATCGCCCAGCTTTCGTACAACGCGGCCAGCAGCAGGAACACGACCACCAGCGACAGTCCGAGCAGCATGCCGATCTGCCCGCCGGCCTGTTTCTCTTCGAAGGCCGTACCGGTCCATTCATACGTGAAATTGCCGGTCAGCACGTGCGATGCAATGCGTTCCATCTCGGCGATGGCCGCGCCGCTCGAACGGCCCGCGGCGGCCTGGCCCGACAAGGTCGCGGACGGAAAGCCGTTGTAGCGTTCGAGCTGCTGCGGACCGGAGATCCAGCGAACGCGGCTGAACGCCGAAAACGGCACCATCTCGTTGCGGTTGTTGCGAAGCCTCAGCGCGCTCACGTCTTCGGCTCTCATCCGATGCTCGGCGTCAGCCTGCAGGATGACACGCAGCACGTTGCCTTCGAACACGAAGTCGTTCACATAGTTCGCGCCGAACGAGAGCGCCAGCGCCTGATTCACCTGACCGATCTGCAGGCCCAGCGCGCGAGCCTTGATGCGGTCGATCTCCACGTACAGTTGCGGCGCCTCCGGCATGCCTTCGGAGCGCACGCCCGCGAGCACGCTGCTTTGCGACGCCTCGATCATCACGCGCCGCGCGGCCTGTTGCAGCGCCTCGCCGCCCACGCCGCTGCGATCCTGGATCTTCATCGTGAAGCCGGTCGCGTTGCCGAGCGACGGGATAGCCGGTGGATCGAGCGCGAAGATGGTCGCCTCGGGAATCTGCCGGAACGCGCCATTCGCGCGGCGCACCAGCGCGCTCGCGGAGTTCGCCTCGCCGGGGCGCTCGTCCCACGGCTTCAGGTCGACGAAGGACAGCGCCGCCGATTGTCCCTGGCCGAAGAAGCTGAAGCCCGTCACCGACGCGACGTTGCGCACTTGCGGCTGCTGTTGCAGGAATGCCTCGACCTGGCGGATCGCCTGCTGCGTGCGTTGTTCGGTGGAACCCGGCGCGCCGGTGTAGGTGATGAACAGATGCCCCTGGTCCTCGGTCGGCAGAAAGCCGCCCGGCAAACGCACGAACAGGTAAGCGGTGATCACGCATGCGATCACGAACACGAGCAGCCAGCGCAGCGGCGCGCGCAGCATCGCGTCGACGCCGCGAATATAGCGCTCGGTGCCTGCGCCCAGACCTCGGTTGAAACCGTCGAACACGCGGTGCAGCAGCCTTGCGGCGCGCGAGCTCGAAGCGGCGCCTTGCGTCGTTTCATTGCGCAGCAGCGCGGCGCACAACGCTGCGCCGAGCGTAAGCGCAAGCAGCGTGGAGAGCAGAATCGAAACCGCCAGCGTGACCGAGAATTGCCGGTAGATGCCGCCCGTCGAGCCGGGGAAGAACGCCATCGGGATGAACACCGCGACCAGCACCAGCGTGCTCGCGATCACCGCGCCGGAAATCTGGCCGACCGCCTTCACAGTCGCGCGCGGCGCGCTGAGTCCTTCTTCGCGCATGATGCGCGCGACGTTCTCGACGACCACGATCGCATCGTCGTTGAGGATGCCGATCGCCACCACCATGCCGAACAGCGACAGGATGTTGATCGACAGGCCGAACAGATAGAGCCCCGCGCAGGTGCCGATCAGCGCGACCGGCACGACCAGCGTCGGAATCAGCGTGGCGCGCCAGTCCTGCAGGAACAGGAACACCACCACGGTGACGAGCAGCAGCGCTTCGATCATCGTGCGCATCACGCCCTGCACGGACGTGGTGATGAACGGCGTGGTGTCGAACGGCACGGTCCAGGTCACGCCGCGCGGGAAGATCGGCTGCAGTTCGGCCATGCGCTGGCGCACGTTGTTGGCGACGGCCAGCGCGTTCGCGCCGCTCGCCAGCTGGATCGCGATGCCGGCCGCTTCCTTGCCGTTGACGGTGAGCCGGTTGCCGTAGCTGTCGTTGCCGAGCTCGACCCGCGCGACGTCGCCCAGCCGCACGGTCGAGCCGTCCGGATTGGCGTGCACGATGATTTCGCGGAACTGCTCCGGGGTCGAGAAGCGGCTTTGCGTGACGATCTGCGCGGTGAATTCGGAGTGGTCGGCGTTGGGCTGGTCGCCCAGTCCGCCGCCGGCGGTCTGGCTGTTCTGCTCCTGCACCGCCGCGAACACCTCGCTCGCCGACAGCCCGAAGCCCGCGAGCTTGCCGGGGTCCAGCCAGATCCGCATCGCGTACGACGAGCCGAACAGCTGCACGTCGCCGACCCCGTCGATGCGGCGCAACTCGTTGACGATGTTGTTGGACGCGAAGTTGCCCATCGCCGTCGCGTTGGTGGAGCCGTCGGCGTTCTGCAGCGCCAGCAGCATCAGGAAGCCCGACGACGCCTTGGTCACGCGCACGCCGAGCTGCCGCACTTCGAGCGGCAGACGCGGCTCGACCCGGCTCAGACGGTCCTGTACCTGGGTGCGCGCGATGTCCAGATTGGTGCCAGGCTTGAGCACCACCGTGATCTGTGCAGTACCGTTCGAGCGGCTGACCGACGACATGTAGAGAAAATTCTCGATGCCGTTCATCTCGTCTTCGATGATCGAGGTCACGGTCCGCTCGAGCGTACGCGCATCGGCGCCGCTGAAGCTCGCAGAAATGCTGAGCGAAGGCGGCGCGACGTCGGGATACTGTTCGACCGGCAGAAGCGCCACGGCCAGGCCGCCGAACAGCACCGTGAAGAGTGCGATGACCCACGCGAAGACCGGACGGGAAACGAAGAATCGATTCATCGGGCGCCCGTCAGCGCGTGGCCGAGGCCGGCGCCGGCGGCGCGGCCGGCACGGGGCGGGCCTCGACGCGCTGGCCCGGCTGGACCTTCTGCCAGCCGTCGACGATCAGACGCTCGCCGGGCTTCAGCCCATCGCGCACGGTCCAGCGTCCTTCGCCTTGCTCGCCCAGCGCGATGTTGCGGTGGACCACGGTGCCGTCGTCCGCGACCAGCGCCACGCTGGCGACGCCGTTATCCAGCTGCACCGCGCGTTCGGGAATCCGGATGCCTTGCAGGTTGCCCGCCGCGATGATGCGTCCGCGCACGAACTGCCCCGGCAACAGCGTGCGCGACGGATTGGCGAATTGGGCCCGCACCGTCTGCGTACCGGTCGAGGGATCGACGACCAGATCGGCGAAGTCCAGGAAGCCACGCTCGCCATACAGCTGGCCGTTGGCGAGCACCAGCTCGACCTCGACGTGCTTCATGTCGATCGCCTGGCGGGCGCCTGACTGGATCTGTTGCTCGACATCGAGGATCGCGGCGTTCGACTGCGTGAACACCGCGTTGATCGGCGAGAGCTGATTGACCTGCGCGAGCAGCGTTGCTGCGCCGGCACTGACGAGTGCGCCTTCGGTGACTTGCGCGCGGCCCACGCGTCCGGCAATCGGCGTGCGCACGATACAGCGTTCGAGCCGCAGCTTCGCAAGCGTGACGGCCGCCTGCGCATCGGCGACGCTTGCGTCGGCCTGCTGCATCGTCGCGAGCGCGGCGTCGTATTCCTGCGCGCTGACCGCGTGACGGCCGACCAGTGGCTTGAAGCGCTCCACCACCGACGCCGAGTTGTCGCGCAAAGAGGTGGCTCGCGCAAGCGCGGCCTGCGCCTGCTGCAACTGCGCGCGATAGTCTCGCGCATCGATCTGGAACAGCGGCGCGCCAGCCGGCAGGTCTTTGCCTTCCTGATAGAGCGTGCGTTCGACGATGCCATCGACGCGCGCGCGAATCTCCGCGGAGCGGACCGCCTCGATCCGGCCAGGTAGTTCGACGACATCCGGAACAGCCGACGTGGTGAGCGTTTCGACCAGCACCGGAACCGGCGGCATGGCCGCAGCCGGCGCACCCTGCTTGTCGCCGCACGCGGCAAGCACGAGCGGCAAACCAAGGACCAGAACGGAGATGGCGCGACTACACAGGCTGGACGCGGAGCAGGGCAAGAGAAACTCCTCAGTGAAGGCATTCTTTTACTGCGCTTCAGTTCGGCTGGATTCTTACGGTCTTATTGCCTTACGGGTCATGCCGGGTCTTGCTGGCTTGCAGTGTTGCAGTCTTACAGTTGTGTGGTGTTGTGGTCTGGCGGTTTTATGGCCGGCGGCCTTTGACATTTCTCTGAAGCGCCGTTGCAAGCGGCGCATAACGCGCGTGCAGTCCCGCTGCGATTGCATGCATGCGCATTGCAATCAAAGCTATGCGCTCGCTCATTGAAGTGAAGACATGCACGCTCGATGCGATATTTCAGTCATGCGTTTTCATGCAAACAACTGACGCGGCGTTTTAAAGCTGACTGAAAAACTCCCGTTGATCTTACAACGTTTGCCTTGCTTGTCAAACTTGCGCGCACCATTGCAATACGTGGCGATGCGAGGTGGGCTGCGGGCTGCGGGCGAACAAAGTCTAATACAGATGGCCGCCGTGCGGCGTGCCGTCCGTGATTGCTATTAGAAAGGAATGTGCGTGAATTGCCGCCGCGCGATGGGGTCTGCGGCTTGAGTGAATTGAGCAGAAACCAATCAATATAATCAGGACTGCGACTATCTGGAGAAACGGATCGGCTCGCGGCTCTGTCAAGAACGGCGATGCGCGAGCCACACGCCACCTAGCCTTGGTTGGCAACGAAGCCCAGGTGTCTGGATATACCTTCGCAGGATTCGCGCAACGCAGTCGCGACGCTGCCATCCCATTTCGAATCGAACGACGCCGCGGGCCCCATTACCGTGATCGCCAGCACGATATTGCCCGTCGCATCGAATACCGGCGCGCTGAACGCGTTGATCCCCGGAATCGGATCGCCGATCGTACGCGCGATTCCACGACGGCGGTTCTCGATCAGCTCGGCATCGAAGTCGCTCTTCGAGCGTTTTTTGTCTTCGTGCAATGCCAGCCGCGCCGCGTCGCTCGCCAGGAAGTTTTCGAGCATCTTCGGCGGCAGGTAGCTGGCGAAGAGACGGCCCGTCGCCGTATTACGCACCGACATCACCGCACCCACGCGCAGGTTGACGTGCATAGGCACCGGCTCGACCAGTTGCACGATGGTCGGCCCGAGGTTGCCCCAGACCGCGACGGCCACGCTCTGCTCGGTCGACGCCGCCAGCGTGCTGATCACCGGCGCCGCCTCGCGCACCGGATCGAGCTGATACAGCTTCGCGAGTCCAATCTGCAACGCGAGCGGTCCTAGCGCATAGAGACCGGTGGCGGGCTCCTGCGTGACGAATCCCACCTTGACGAAACTGACCAGATACGGATGCGCCTTGCCCACCGAAATGCCCGCTTCACGAGCAAGATCGCGCAACGGCATGGGCTTCAGATGGTTCGCGAGCGCGACCAGCAAGGTGCTGCCGATCTCGATCGACTGGATGCCACGGCGAGGTTTAGCGTCCACGGGGAGCGGTATGAGGAGTGTAGGCCGGGCCGAATTGTAGCACCCGCTTGCGCGCGTTCCGTGTTCAGCCATTTGCGGGCATGTCGTGGTTTTCGATAATATCAAACGCATTGACTATTATCAGATGCGCACCTAGACTCGATTTAACGCTGCAGCAGTGCTGCCAGAAGTCACTCATCAGGCGTGCGTGACGAACTGTGCATGCCCTTGGGACAAGGCATTCGAGGAGACACGATGGCCGCAGACACTCACACCTGCGACGTTCTGGTGATCGGCACCGGGGCATCGGGCATGGCTGCCGCGATCACGGCAGCGTCGCGCGGACTGGATGTGCTGATGATCGAAAAGGAAGCGCGCATCGGCGGCACCACCGCGCGTTCGGGTGGCTGGCTATGGATTCCGGGCACGTCGCTCGCGACGGCGCAAGGCATCCACGAGGCGGCGGGCGCGGCCGCCGCCTATCTTCAGCACGAAGCAGGAACGCACTACGACGCGCGGCGAGTCGAAGCGTTCCTGCGCTTCGGCCCGCAGGCTGTGCGCTTTTTCACGGACCACACCGCCGTGCAGTTCGACATGCCGGCCGTGTTTCCCGACTATCACGCGGAAGCGCCGGGCGGCCGCCCAGGTGGGCGTTCGATGGTGACGCGCCCGTTCGACGGCCGGCAACTCGGCGAGCACATCAGCGAGTTGGCGCCGCCGCTGCCCGAATTGACCGTGTTCGGGATGATGCTCGGCTCGGGCAAGGAAATCTGGCATTTCATGCGGATGTTCCGTTCGCTCACGTCGTTTGCCTATGTCACGCGCAGGTTGGCCCGTTACGCGTTGGACGTGCTGCGCCACGGTCGCGGCATGACGCTGACCAATGGCAATGCGCTGGCCGGGCGTCTCTATCGCTCGGTGCTCGACCTGAAGATTCCCGTGTGGCGCTCGACCGCGGCCCGCGAGTTGATCGTCGAAGCGGGGCGGGTCGCCGGTGCGTTCGTCGAACGCGCCGGCGCGCGTGTCGAGATTCGCGCGAGGCGCGGCGTCGTGCTTGCGTGCGGTGGTTTCCCGCACGATATCGAACGGCGCGCGCAACTGTTCCCGCATGCGCCGGATGGCGGCGCGCACTTCAGCCCGTCGCCCGCGGGCAATACCGGCGACGGCCTGCGCCTCGCCGAAGCGGCCGGCGGCTGGGTCGATCCGACCATCCCGCATGCGGCCGCATGGGTTCCGGCTTCGGTTACGCAACACGCTGACGGTACGCGCGGCGTGATGCCGCATTTCATCGATCGCGCCAAACCCGGCGTGATCGCGGTGACCCGGCACGGCAAGCGTTTCGTGAACGAAAGCGACTCGTATCACGACTTCGTCCAGGCGATGGTCGCAGCCTGCAAAGCCGATGGCGATCCCAACGTCATGGCCTGGTTGCTGTGCGACCACAGGACTATGCGCACTTATGGCCTCGGCTGTGTGCCGCCCGCGCCGATGCCGCTCGGCCGCCATCTGCGCAGCGGTTATCTGCAACGCGGAGAGAGCATCGGCGCGCTGGCGAGAGCACTGGGTATCGCGCCAGCCGTGCTCGAGGAGACGGTGGCGAACTTCAACCGCACGGCGCGCGAAGGCAACGATCCGCAATTCGGCAAAGGCAGCAACGCCTACAACCGCTATCAGGGCGACGCCATGCACGACGGCGCGAACCCGTGTATCGCGCCGCTGGAACACGGCCGGTATTACGCGATCCGGCTCGTGGTCGGCGACATCGGCACGTTCGCGGGACTCTCGACCGACAGCGCCGCGCAGGTGCTGGACCGGCAAGGCCAGCCGATCGCCGGGCTGTACGCCGTCGGCAACGACATGGCCAGCATCATGGGCGGCAATTATCCGGGTGCCGGCATCACGCTGGGCCCGGCGCTGACGTTCGGCTACATCGCGGGCAGGCAGCTTGCCGGCGATCGCATGAACGATTGCCACGACGCGAATGCGCCGGCGGGGACCGCGCGAGTCAGTGCGGAAGCTTCTGCCGCCGAGGAATTCTGAAGAGAAAGGACGCCGTCAGAGCGTCGCTGTTTATCGCACCGCACCGGCCGTCACGCGCTACGCGACGGCCATCATTGAGGAGACGACCCGATGTCCGCACCCATTCCCGCCCCGGCGCTTGCCGTCGGCCACGCCAGTCCAGCCGACGACGGCAGCGCCGACACGCTGTACCGGCGCGTTTCGCTGCGCATCGTTCCGTTCCTGTTCATCTGCTACATCGTGTCGATTCTCGACCGCAGCAATATCGGTTTCGCGCAGTTGCAGATGAAGCAGGATCTCGGCATCACGGATGCCATGTATAGCCTCGGCGCCGTGCTGTTCTTCGTCGGCTACGTGCTGTTCGAAGTGCCGAGCAATCTCCTGCTGCGCAAGTTCGGCGCACGCCGCACCTTCGCGCGGATCATGGTGTTGTGGGGCGCGGCATCGATTGCGATGATCGCCGTTGCCAGCGCCCGGCATTTCTATGTGCTGCGCTTTCTGCTCGGCGTGTTCGAAGCGGGGTTCTTTCCGGGCGTCGTGCTGTACCTGACCTTCTGGTTCCCGGCAAAGCGCCGCGCAGCGGTGTTGTCGATCTTCTACGCGGGCGTCGCGGTGGCCGGGATGGTGGGTGGGCTGCTGTCCGGCTGGATCATGCGCGGCATGGCCGGGGTCTTCAATCTGCACGGCTGGCAATGGATGTTCGCGATCGAAGGCGCACCCGCGGTGCTGCTCGGCGTGATTGCGTGGTTCTGGCTCACCGACCGTCCCGAACAGGCCGCCTGGCTGTCGGGCACGGACCGCCAACGCCTCGCCGACGATCTTGCCGCCGAATCCCGTGTTGCACCCGTGCACGCCGGACACTCGCTGGGCGCCGCGCTGCGCAACCCGAGCACCTATCTGTTCTCGTTCATCTATTTCTCGCTCACCTCGGCGCTGTTGATGCTGCTGTTCTGGATGCCGTTGATGATCCGCGAGTTCGGCATTCAGGATGTCGTGCACATCAGCCTGCTGTCGATCATTCCGAACGCGATCGGCGCGGTAGGCGTGATTCTGATCGCGCGCCATTCGGACCGCAAGGCGGAGCGGCGCTGGCATTTCGCCGTGTGTGTCGGCGGCGCGGCGATCACGCTGCTGCTGATGACGCTGCACTTCAACAGTCTGTCGATCATGCTCGGCCTGCTGTCGCTCGCCGCGCTGCTGATTTTTTCCGCGCACCCGGTGTTCTGGGCGGTGCCGTCGACTTACTTCTCGGGTGCGGGCGCGGCAGGTGCGATTGCGTTGATCAGCAGCATCGGTGTGTCGAGCGGAATGATCAGCCCGTGGGTCATCGGCCAGATCCGCACGCATACCGGCAGCATGGACGGCGCCATGTACATGCTCGCCGCGTTGCTGCTGGCGTGCGGCGTTGCGATGATTCTCGGCGTGAAGGGGCGGGCCTCGGCAAGCTGACGAGCGCGGGCTCATCGCATCGTGTGGTCATTTTTCCGGCCAGCCAAATGCCTCGATTCAATTGACCGGTTGCGCGTCCGATGAACTCAGGGTGCGCACGCTCAACGCGGGATCGCGCACGATCGACGCTTCGGAAAACGGAATACTGAGCCAGCGCTGCGCGGCATAGTCGCGCGTCGCGTCGGCGTAATGGGGCGATGCGGGGTCGTCCGATTCGGACGACGCCAGCAGGGTCCGCGCAAGCACCTGATCGCCGGCGAACGACACGATCTGCAAGTAGGTGTCGCCGCTCGGGTTGACGTTCATCGAATAGGCGCGCGCGTCGAACGGATGGGCCGCGCATGCGGCGGTGAAGTAGCCGGCCGCGTCGCAGCCGCCGAACAGTGGGATGCGTTCGTCGTTGCGCTGCAAGTAGAGCGCGGCGCTGCGCGGCGCGTCGATCGCGAGGCCGGCTTTTTGCAGCGCCGTGCTTGCGTCGTGCAGCGCGGCGGCGAGTTTGGCCGGATCGGCTGCGATGCCTGCGGGGGTCGTCAAAGGTTCGGCCGGATCGAAGGGGACTGCATACAGTTGCGCAGGTGGAATTGTCATGAGGCGGCGCCACAACTCGTCCCAGAGCGTCGCGCCAATGGCGTTGGCAGAAGCGGTGTTGTCCCATGCCGCGAGGACTTTGCAGGCCTCGTGTAGTTCGGCGGTGTTGACTGCGGCGCTTGCAGCGGTGTCCGCGTCCGCTTTTGCAGCGGTGCCTGCAACCGCGTTCGCACCAGCCGCCGCGTCGCCGCCGCTGCCACACACACGCTGAAGCACCGGCTGCTTGAACAGCAGCGCCGACATCGACCGGCTGTCGAGCGCGGCGCGGCCGAGCGCGTCGGCGGACACGCCCTTCGGATCGCTCTGCAATTGCGTCGCGATGCTATGCCCGAGTCGCGTGCGCAGCGATTGCGGCGTATTCGTCGCGCCGATGATCTGCGCGTAGCCGGTCAACGGCGCAGCCGGATTGCTGAGCCAGTAGCTGCCGTTGAAGTTGCCGACATAATCGCGCCGCAGCAGCCCCGGCATCTGCGCGACCGGCATCGCACGAGGCTGCGCGGCACCAGGCTGATCGCGCCAGTCGCACTCGCTGCGCGAGCCGTCGAGCAAGGGCACGCCCGGCATCGACTGCGCGAGCGCCTTGCCGACCGGCGGCGTGCAGCGTTGCGCGAGTTCGTCGGGCACATCCGGCACCGCGCCGATATCCGCGTACCACACGCGCGGATCGCCACGGCCGATCGCCAGCGTATTCACCCACGGCAACGCCGCGTTCTTCTTCTGGATGCGGATGAAGTCGTCGAGCGAATTCGCCTGGCTCCATTCGAGGAAGTTTTCGAACACGCGGAAGTTATCGGCGTTGATATCGCGCAGCGCGAAAGCCTGCTGCGCGTTCCAGGCCAGCGCGGGCGACCTCGCGCCGAGATTGACGAGCGGGCCGAAGCGCGAACGATACAAGGTGCGCGATACGGTATGGATCGAACCGTCGGCGGCGCGCACGTCGACCTTCACTTGCGTCGGCGTCATCGCTTCGGCCTTGCCGTCGACCTGATAGGTGGTCGGCGAACCCGGCACGAGCGTCAGCTTGAAGAGGCCGAAGCGCTTCGCGGTGGAGACCGTATGCGCCCATGCGACGTTTTCGTTGAACCCCATCAAGATCAGCGGCATGCCGAGAAAGGACACGCCGCTCACGTTGAGCTGGCCGGGGATCGTCAGTTGCGCCTGGTAGAAGCGGTCCGGGCCGCTCCAGAACCAGTGCGGATTGCCGAGCAGCAGCGCGCTGCCGTTGCGGGTCGCGTCCGCGCCGAACGCGAGCGCGTTGCTGCCGATTCCGGAGTGGCCGCCGATGGGGTCGAGCGGCGCGTTGGCGGCCAGCCCGCCGTTGCTGCCGCCATGCTCATCTTCAGCATCAGGTTCGCGCGACGCATCCGGCAATTGCGCGGCCGCAGCCGGCGGCCTGCCGGTCGCAATCGCATTGACGAAGCGTGTTTGGCCGCCGGCCAGATTCGCCGCGTAAAGACGCCGGTACACGTCCGCGCTGCTGATCTTTCCGGCCCACGGCGCCGCGCGGCATGCCGCGTGCGCACCGGGAAACTCGCCGTGCGCAAGCTCGCCGACATAGCGGTTGTAGCCTGCCGCGAAGCCGTCGATCAGCGCCCGCATCTCGGCGGTCTGACTTTGCCGATAGCGCGACACAGCGGCATCGTCGACGATGAAGCGGAAGAAGAAGTCGGCGTTCAGATTGTCGGGCTGTCCGAAGGTCGCTTCGGAAGCGGGGCGCGCGTCGGCGCCGAAGTAGCGCGAACGTTCGCCGCGATACGTGATGAAGCCGTCGGCCATCGTGCACAGATTGTCCTGCGCCTGGACATAGCCATAGCCGTAACCGAGGCTGCCCCAGTCGCCGGCTTTCACATGCGGAATGCCGAGAGCGGTGCGGCGGATCTCGACCTGATACGGTCCAGCGTGCGCATCGGCGTCGGCGTTCGGGACGGCGCAACTTTGCAATCCCAAGGCGATCAAGGGCAGGGTGGCCAGCAGTCGGACCCGGTGGGCAAAACGGCTGCAGCGGCGCGGGGAAGCATTCAAAGGCATGGGCGGCTCACGAAAACGCGGTTAGCGGTAGAGAACATACCGCAATCGCGCCGTCTGACGTACCTGCGCCGATCATCCGAAGCGCGAGCCCAGAACCCCAACGCAGGCCCATGGCCCGCGCTGCGCCCTCATTTCCTCGGCATCACCCCGGCAACCGATGCCTCGGCGACATTGCGGCGCATCGGACGCCGCCGCGGAAAGACCGCTCACGGCAGCGCTCCTCACCACCACACGTCCCTGACGGCGCGTCATCCAGCGCTTCAGATAGAGCAGCGCCGTGCGCGACACACCGTACATCATCGTGACGATGAACGCCGCCTGCAACAGCGACCGCGGCGCATAGCTCGACACGTCCTGCGAGCGGTACAGCAGTTCGTGATAGGGGATCGCATAGCCCAGCGCGTTCGGGCACGGCTGATCGCGCCATTTCTGGAGCTTTGTCCGGCCGTCCAGCTCGCTCTGCGACTGACCGGCAATCACAACGACACGGTGATGTGATTGGCGGCTTCGACCTGGACATTCACGAGGGCGAGAACTCTCTGGACAACCTGATCGTGCAGCCGATCTCGCGCAACGCCAGCATTCTGTGCGCGGCCCCCCGCGTACTTCGCGCGACGCGGACGGCCGCGCCCGCCCGCCGATCTCGCGCAGCACAACCGCCTGCGCTATCTGCATCCGGAGGGCGATCCTCGCTGGCATCGGTCGGACGGGACGACGGTGCAGTCGGTGCTGCCCGCGGGCAACCTGCAGTCGGATCATTCGGAACTGCTGCTGGAGGCGGCGCGCGCCGGACTCGGGACTGCCGGGTTCGAGGTCTGGCTGATCCGCGAGCTGCTGGTGAGTGGCGAGCTGGAGGTTGCGCTGCCGCAGCACCGACTCCAAAACGCGCTGACGGTTCGGCAGATTTGCATGGTCTATCTGCCGAACCAGCGCTTCTCGACCAGGCTCCGCGTGCTGCGCGAGTTCATGGCGTAGCGTCTGAAGGGGATCGGTGAATTGCCGGATCGCGTCCTGTTGCCGTCTTTGATGGACGGGAGCTGAGTGCGTGAGGCACGGCACTCAGCGCCGATCGAACACCCCATTACTCAATGCCGCTCCGGAAACCTCAGCTTCGAATGATTACGGCCGTATGAGAGGTAGATGACCATCCCGATCACCAGCCACACAAGCAGCCGCAGCCACGTGACGAGCGGCAGCCCCACCATCAGCAACAGGCAGAACAGGATTCCCAGCACCGGCACCACCGGCACGCCCGGCACCCGGAACGGGCGCGTCGCATCGGAATCGCTGCGGCGCAGATAAATCACCGCGCCGCATACGAGGATGAATGCGAACAGCGTGCCGATGCTGACCATCTCGCCCAGCACCCCGATCGGCGTCAGCGCCGCCACGATGGCGACCACCGTGCCGATCAGCATCTGGCTGCGATGAGGCGTCTGCAGACGCGGATGAACCCGCGCGAAAAGCGGCGGCAGCAAGCCGTCCTGTGACATCGTGAAGAAGATGCGGCTCTGTCCGTATAGCAGCACGAGGATCACCGTGGTCAGGCCGGTCAGCGCGCCGACCTTGATCAGGATCGAGAACCAGGTCAGACCGATCGCGTCGACGCCTCTCGCGATCGGATCAGGCACGTTCAATTCCGTGTAAGGCACGAGCCCGGTGAGCACGCCCGCGACGAGGATGTACAGCACCGTGCAGATGATCAGCGATCCGAGGATGCCTATCGGCATGTCCCGCTGCGGCTTTTTCGCTTCCTGCGCGGCGGTCGAGACCGCGTCGAAGCCGATGAACGCGAAGAACACCACGGCCGAGCCGCGCAGAATTCCGCTCAGGCCGTAGTTGCCGAATTCGCCGGTGTTCGCCGGGATGAACGGATGCCAGTTCTCCGGCTTGATGAAAAATACGCCAAGCGCGATAAAGGCCACCACCACGACCAGCTTGACCGCGACCATGACGTTGTTCAGCCGTGCGGATTCCTTCGTGCCGAGCACCAGCATGGTCGTGAGGATCGCGATGATCAAGATGGCCGGCAGATTGACGACGCCGGTCACCGTGGTGCCGTCCGCGAGCTTGACGACGGTGCCGGGCGCGGCGGCCAGCGTGGGCGGGATATTGATGCCCACGTTGTGAAGCAGGCTCACGATATACCCGGACCAGCCGACCGCGACGGTCGCGGCGCCCATTGCATATTCGAGGATCAGGTCCCAGCCGATGATCCACGCGAAGATCTCGCCTAGCGTGGCATACGTGTACGTGTAACTGCTGCCGCAGACCGGCAGCATGGCCGCCAGTTCCGAATAGCACAGGCCGACGAACGCGCACGCGATACCGCCGAGCACGAACGACAGCGTGATGCTCGGACCGGCGAACTGGGCGGCAGCCGTGCCGGTCAGCACGAAGATGCCGGCGCCGATGATCGCGCCGATACCCATCGCGGTGATGCTGGTCGCGCCGAGGGTTTTCGACAGTGATGCGGTTCCGTGGACATCCGCGCTGTGCACGATGTCGGCGACGGTTTTGCGTGCCATGTAGCTCGTATCAGCCATGATGAGTCGTCCCGTTCGATGTTGTGTGGGCACGAACCGACCTGGCTTGCTTCGGCTCGCGGAAAACGACAAAAGCTTCCTGCTGGCGAAGGCTGGTGGGGGAGAGATGGGAGGCAGTCCCGAATTCAGTGTATTCCGGATTAAATGGAATGGGAAAGTTTTTGGCCGGCACGCGGGCTCGTCGAGATGGCTCGTGGAGCATGCGCATTGAAGCGCGGAGTGTTGAATGGGCCCGGCGAAGCCCGCAAGGGCGCACAGAGTCGATGGCGATGGAAGGTCATCCTATCAATTGGGATTTGGCCGCAATTGCTGGAGTTCGGGGTTTGAGAAGATCGATGCAGCGAACTGCATTACGCGGATGCGCGAGTGCAAGACGGCGTGCGCTCGCGCGTTATCGGCGGAAACCATCGAGGTATGCTGCCACGACGCACAATCGCGCCAAGGCCCAGCGGGTAGCCCCGGGTCGTAGAAGTGAATCAGCAGGGTGCAACGCTGCCTGGTTTCGACATCCAGGTTTGTATGTTGCAGCGCAATTCCATTGAATTCGTAGACGCTGTCCACGCGCACCGGTATGCGCGAGCAGTTGCCGCGACGCAGATCGTGCAGCGTCAGCCACCGCACACAGATAGCACTTGCACTCTTGCAGATAGGGCAACGATCCGCGCTCCGACATGCCGTTATCACGCCACCGACTTAGCACGTGACAAATCGTTTGTTCGTGACGATAGGGCGCGCTGCTACAGTCTTCGCTACGGGCACAGGAATGCCCGACACGATACACACGCATTGAACGGATAACTACGGGGCTTGATCATGAAAACCTGGACTCGCAGCGCCGCTGTGCTGGGCCTGCTGCTCACCTTATCAGGCGTCGCGCACGCCGATCGACTCGATGACATCAGGAAAGCCGGCGTGCTGCGCGTCGCGACCTTCGACAGTAATCCGCCGTTCGGTTTTGTCGACCCGAAGACCAATCAGATCGCGGGCCTCGACGTCGACTATGCACGCGCCGTCGCGGCGAAGCTCGGTGTCAAGCTCGA
The DNA here is from genome assembly GCF_008369935.1 of Paraburkholderia panacisoli. Taxonomy (GTDB): domain Bacteria; phylum Pseudomonadota; class Gammaproteobacteria; order Burkholderiales; family Burkholderiaceae; genus Paraburkholderia; species Paraburkholderia panacisoli. The sequence goes on from NZ_VTUZ01000004.1 coordinate 383,693, forward strand.
GATTCAGCCCACCAATCCCGCCAACCGGATCGCGTTTCTGAAGTCGAACAAAGTCGATCTGGTTTTCGCGAACTTTACGATCACCGACGAGCGCAGAAAGGAAATCGACTTCAGCACCCCGTACTTTGCGTCGGGCACGCAGTTCATCGCGAAGAAGGGCGTGTTGAAGTCGCCGCAGCAACTGGACAGTTTGCGTATCGGCGCGGACAAGGGCACGACGAATGAACAGCAGGTCCGCGCGCAATTCCCGGCCGCGACCATCGTTGCCTATGACGACACGCCTTTCGCATTCGCCGCGCTGCGCGCGGGCAATGTGCAGGCTATCACGCAGGACGGCCCGAAGCTGGTCGCCTTGCTTGCCAACGTGCCGGACAAAGAGAAGTACGAGATCCCGCCATTCACGATTTCAAACGACTATGAAGGCGTCGGCGTACCGAAGAACGAGGCGCGCCTGTTGAGTGTCGTCAACGAAACGCTGGTGAATCTGGAAGCGAACGGCAACGCGGCGAAGATTTACGACCAGTGGTTCGGTCCGTCGAGCAAAGCGCCGCTGCCTCGTCTGTTCAGGATCGGCGATCCGCAAAAGAGTTGAGCCGTTCGGAGCGCTCGCTGTCCGGCCTGCCATTCGCATGACGGCGGCCCGCTTTGTTTTATCGCTGCAAATGCAATAGCTTCTGGATGGTGACCATGAACGCGTGGCTCGAACCTCGCTATGTCGCGTGGATTTGGCGCGGCTTCGCGATGACGCTGGCGCTGTCGGCCAGTGTGATCGTTTGCGCGACGCTGCTGGGTTTCGCGCTGGCGCTTGCACGCAGCGCGCGTGGCGCGGCACTACGCCGCGCGGCGGCCGGCTACGTGCTGATATTCCGCAACTCGCCGCTGCTCGTGCAATTGCTGTTCTGGTATTTCGGCGCGGCGGTCCTGTTGCCCGACAGCGTGATGAACTGGCTCAATACCCCGCATGCAGTCGCGCTTGGACCCGTCACGCTGGGTTGGCCGACGTTCGAATTCGTCGCGGGCTGGCTCGGCCTCACGTGCTATTCGACGACCTTCATCGGCGAGGAATTCCGCGCGGGGATGCGTGGCGTGCGCACCGGCCAATATCAGGCAGCCGCGGCGCTGGGCCTGACGCGCTTCGCTACGTTGCGCCATGTGATTTTGCCGCAGGCGGTGCGGATCGCGACGCCGCCGCTCGCCGGGCAATATATGAACGTCATCAAGAATTCGTCGCTGACGATGGCGATCGGCCTCGCAGAGTTGTCGTACTCGTCGCGCCAGGTCGAGACCGAGACCCTCAAGACGTTTCAGTCGTTCGGCATGGCGACCTTGCTCTACATTGCGGCGATCGCCGCGATCGAAGTTGCATTGCTGATCTGGCAGCGGCGTGGTGCCTATCAATCGGGTGGCGCGCGGTTCGTGCGGGGAGGCGGCTCATGAACGCGCCGGATTGGCTGCCGATCCTGCGCTATCTGCTAGCCGGCGCGTTTCCCGCCGGCCCGCTCGGCGGAGTCGCGCTGACCGTGGCGCTGACGCTGAGCTCGGCCGTGCTGTCGGCGCTGCTCGGCCTGGCAGGCGGCATCGCGCTGGTGATGACGCGCGGCGCGCTGCATGTTCTGCTGCTTGCCGCAGTGGTTTTTTTTCGCGCGATTCCGGTGCTGATGCTGATCTTCTGGACGTTCTTCCTGATGCCGGTGCTGTTGCATATCGATGTGCCAGGACTTGCGACCGTGGTCTGCGCGCTTGCGCTGATCGGCGGCGCGTATCTGTCACATTCGGTGCAGGCTGGCATCGTCGCGCTCGGCGACGGGCAGTGGCAGGCCGCGCTGTCGCTCGGCATGACGCGCGCTCAGGCGCTGCGCCATGTGCTGCTGCCGCAGGCGATAAGCACGATGACGCCGTCGTTCGTCAATCAATGGGTGTCGTTGATCAAGGACACGTCGCTTGCCTATATCGTCGGCGTGCCGGAGTTCACCTTCCTCGCGAATCAGGTGAATAGCCGCCTCATGGTCTACCCGGCGCAGATTTTTTTGTTCGTCGGTCTGGTGTATCTCGTGTTGTGCGGCGCGTTTCAGTGGGCGGTCACGCGTTTGCTGGCCGGCGCGTTCGATGCGGGTGCGCGTGCTCGTTGATGGCAACACAGAGCGCCGTCGCGCATTGACGGCCGCCCGCACGCAGTTGTCAGGAACGCTCACGCGCACCCAGGCCCGTTAAAGCATCGGGTTTATCACTCCAGCAGATAAACGTATCGTATTTGCTTCGTTGTCGCCGCGCCCGCGCGCCGGTAAATTCATCTGACTGCGCCTTCGACGGCGTCCTCCGAACAGATTCGACGAAGAGTTTCCTGTGACGACTGCCTTTGCCCCTGCTGATACCCGCCATGCCGGCGCCTCCATCGAGAACCAGCCCATCGAGATTCGCGCTTTCGACGGCCCCGTCGGCGCGCAAGTGCTCGGGCTCGATCTCGCCAAGCCTCTGAGCCACGACGATTTCGCGCGCATTCACCGCGCCCACCTCGATCATCATGTGCTGGTGTTTCGCGATCAACGCATCACACCCGCTCAACAGATCGCGTTCAGCCGCCGTTTCGGTCCGTTGCAGATTCACGTGCTGCACCAGTTCCAGTTGCCGGGCTATCCCGAGGTGCTGGTGGTGTCGAACATCGTCGAAGACGGCAAGCCGATCGGTTTGGGCGACGCCGGCCATTTCTGGCACTCCGACCTCTCGTACAAGGAGAAGCCGAGTCTCGGTTCGCTGTTGCATGCGCAGGAGTTGCCCGCCGAAGGCGGCGACACGCTGTTCGCCAACATGCACCTCGCGTGGGACACGTTGCCCGCGCATTTGCGCACCGCCGTGGAAGGGCGTTCGGCCGAGCACACCTACCTCGCCAAATACGCGGAACTGCAGAAGCGCAGCCCGTGGCGGCCCGACCTGTCGGCCGAGCAGATCGCCCAGGTGAAGCCGGTCGTGCAGCCGATCGTGCGCACGCATCCCGAGACCGGGCGCCGCGCGCTGTTCGTCAGCGAGCATTTCACGACCCGCGTGATCGGCTTGCCGGAAGACGAGAGCCGCGCGCTGCTCGCCGAAATCTTCGCGCATAGCGTGCGCCCCGAACACATCTACCGGCATCAGTGGGCGGAACACGACATGGTGTTCTGGGACAACCGCTCGTTGATGCATCTCGCGGCCGGCACACCGGATCATCTGCGCCGCAAACTTTATCGCACGACGATCGAAGGCGACGTGCCGTTCTGACGCAACGTCGTCCGCTTTCATCTCACACTACACGCTGACCGGAGTTTCAATGCCTGACAGGTTTCGCACGACCGCCGAGCGGCCGTCGTATGTTCGCCGCTTCACCGCGGCACTGCTGACTGTATCAATGGGCGTCGCGGGCTTCGCCGCCAGCGCGCCCGCGCATGCCGAAGGGCAGATCCGCATCGCGGAGCAGTTCGGCATCGTCTATCTGCTGCTGAACGTCGCGCGCGACCAGCAGTTCGTCGAGAAGGAAGGGCATAAGCAGGGGCTCGACATCAAGGTCGACTGGGTGAAGCTCTCGGGCGGCGCAGCGGTCAACGACGCGCTGCTGTCGGGCGCGGTCGACGTGGCCGGCGGCGGCGTCGGCCCGCTGCTGACCATCTGGGACCGCACGCACGGCAAGCAGAACGTGAAGGGCGTGGCGTCGCTCGGCAATCTGCCGTACTACCTGGTGAGCAACAATCCCGAGGTGAAGACGATCGCCGACTTCTCCGCGAAGGACCGCATCGCGGTGCCGGCCGTCAATGTGTCGGTGCAATCGCGCGTGCTGCAATATGCGGCCGCTAAACGCTGGGGCGACAAGGAGTACAACCGCCTCGACAAGTTCACCCAGGCGCTGCCGCATCCCGACGCGGCCGCGGCGATCATCGCGGGCGGCACGGAAATCACCGGCCACTTCGGCAATCCGCCGTTTCAGGACCAGGAACTGGCGGGCAATCCGAAGGCGCACATCGTGCTGAATTCGTACGACGTGCTGGGCGGCCCGAGTTCGGCGACGGTGCTTTACGCGACCGAAAAATTCCGTGACAACAATCCGAAGACGTATCGCGCGTTCGTCGATGCACTCGCCGATGCCGCGCGCTTCATCACCGCGAACCCGGATGCCGCCGCCGATATCTACATCCGCACGAATCAATCGAAGGTTGACCGCGATCTGCTCGTGAAGGTCATCAAGAATCCGCAGGTGCAATTCAAGGTCGCGCCGCAGAACACGTTCGGGCTTGCACAGTTCATGTATCGCGTCGGCGCGATCAGGAACGAGCCGAAGTCGTGGAAGGACTACTTCTTCGACGACCCGGCGACGGCGGCGGGGAGTTGAGCATGGTCATCGTTGCCGGACCCCGGTCGGTCCGCTTAGTCCGTTCATTCAGCACACAGGGAGCGATCTGATGGTGGCGAATCCCACGCTTCTGTTTCCGCACCGCGCAGGCGAGCCCAGCGCGGCGACCAGCGAGAAACTGCTCGCGGTCGAACACGTGAACCTCGAATACCGCACGCGCGAGCGGATCGTTCGCGCGACGCACGACGTCAGCTTCGATGTCTACGGCGGCGATCGCTTCGTATTGCTCGGGCCGTCCGGTTGCGGCAAGTCGACGTTGCTCAAGGCCGTGGCCGGCTTCATCCAGCCGAGTTCGGGCAGTATTTCACTCGACGGCCAGGCGGTGCGCGGCCCAGGCGCGGACCGGATCGTCGTGTTCCAGGAGTTCGACCAGTTGCCGCCGTGGAAGACGGTGCTGCAGAACGTCGCGTTCCCGCTGCGCGTCGCGAAGAAGCTCTCGCGCGCGCAAGCCGACGAGCGCGCGCTGCATTATCTGGAGAAGGTCGGGCTGGCCTCGTTTGCGAACGCGTATCCGCATACGCTGTCGGGCGGCATGAAGCAGCGCGTCGCGATTGCCCGTGCGCTGGCGATGCAACCGCGCGTGCTGCTGATGGACGAACCCTTCGCCGCGCTCGATGCGCTTACTCGCCGCAAGATGCAGGAGGAACTGCTGCGGCTGTGGGAAGAGGTGAATTTCACGCTGCTGTTCGTCACGCATTCAATCGAAGAAGCGCTCGTGGTCGGCAACCGGATTCTGCTGCTGTCGCCGCATCCCGGCCGCGTGCGCGCCGAACTCAACAGCCACCAGTATTCGCAGGACAGTTTCGGGCGCAGCGATTTTCAGCGCAGCGTTGCACGCATTCATCACCTGTTGTTCGAGCAGACGGAGACCGCTCAATGAGTTCGCCCGCCACCTTGTTGCCGCCGGTTCGCGAAGAGTATGAACGTCCGCTCGAACCGCTCGGCGGACTCGCTCTCGAAGCGCCGTTGCCGCTCGGCAAGCGTCTGTTTGCGCAAAGCTGGTTGCGCAAGGCGCTGATTGCGCTGGTGCTGATCGCGGGATGGGAAATTGCCGCGCGCATCGTTGACAACGACCTGTTGCTGCCGACTTTCGGCGCGACGCTCAGCGCGTTTGTGCAGGGCGTGTGGTCCGGCGAACTGCTGCAGAAAACGGCAGTGTCGATGTCCGTGCTGCTGCGCGGTTATCTGCTCGGCGCCGCGCTTGCGTTCGTGCTGACGTCGCTTGCCGTATCGACGCGGGTGGGCCGCGATGTCCTGTCGACGCTGACCGCGATGTTCAACCCGTTGCCGTCGATCGCTTTGTTGCCGCTCGCGTTGCTGTGGTTCGGTCTCGGCACCGGCAGCCTGCTGTTCGTGCTGGTGCATGCGGTGCTGTGGCCGCTTGCTCTGAACACGTACTCCGGTTTTCAGTCGGTGCCCGCGACGCTGCGCATGACAGGGCGCAACTATGGACTGACCGGCATCCGCCACGTGCTGCTGATCCTCGTGCCCGCTGCGTTGCCGTCGATTCTGGCCGGCTTGAGGGTGGGCTGGGCGTTTGCATGGCGCACGCTGATCGCGGCCGAACTGGTGTTCGGCGCGAGTTCGGGCAGCGGGGGGCTCGGCTGGTACATCTTCCAGAATCGCAATGAACTTTACACGGACCGTGTATTCGCGGGCCTCGCCGCGGTGATCGTGATCGGCCTGCTGATCGAGCATCTGGTGTTCGATACGCTGGAGCGCGTGACGGTGCGCCGCTGGGGAGTCCAGCACTAAAGGACTGACGCCGGGGCTCACGACGCCGCCAGGCCATGCCGGGGTTCGCCGCTGACTGACGGCGAACCCGAAGCGAAGAGGCACGCAACGCCGCAGTCAGACCTCGCCACCATTCCCGTCGATCGCAGTAATTTGTAATCTGGCCTGCTCATCCTTACAAATGGGAGCAATTGGCATTCGCGCCCTTTGATTTGAGGCGGCGATCTCGGCGATGAGTTCGTCGTGCTGTTCTGTGCATGGCTCGAGCTTGAGGGGACGGGACCGCGACCGGCCGGAACGACCCCGCATGACGCCGAGAGTAGCGCGCAGTCAACCCCCGAACACGACAGCGCACGCTTTTTGCGTAATCAGCATGCTTGTCGCGACAGCGGTGGCCGCCAAACCACGTCACGTGGCTGAACCGCCCGATCTTTCAGGTAGGAGGAGCCATGCGAGGAATAAATGACCAGGTCCGCGCTGTAGTTTTTGCCATTGCGATCTCACTGCTTGCGGCATGCGGCGGCGGACACGACAGCGGTTCGAGCAGTTCGAGCAACGGCAGCACGCCCACGCCTACGCCTGCGGGCGGCGTCAATCTGCAAATCGTCTCGTTCGGCGACAGCCTGTCGGACGTCGGGACCTACGCGCCGATCGCCAGGGCGGTTGGCGGCGGGCGGTTCACGACGAATCCCGGACAGGTGTGGACTCAGGATGTCGCGCAATACTACGGCGATACGCTGAGCGCGGCATACACCATCGACATTACACATAAGCTCAGTGCGCAAAGCGGCCTCGGCTATGCGGAAGGCGGCGCCACGGTGGCGACGCCGGCGGACCAGAACGACTTCCTGACCGACGTGATCGGCAACATCGAGATGCCCGTCAATCAGCAGATCTCGAGCTATCTGGGCGCTCACAAGAGCTTCAACGCCAATCAGCTGGTGCTCGTGTGGGCCGGCGCGAACGATGTCCTTCGGGCCGGCCAATTGCCGGCCGCAGCCCAGCCCGTGGAGACGGCGGCGAACACGCTCGCCCAGCTGGTCGGGCAGATCGTCCAGAACGGCGGCGTTCATGTGGTGGTGGTCAATCTGCCGAACATCGGACTGTCGCCCACTGGCATCGCATCGTCCGATGGCGGGGCCAACCTGGCCCAGCTTTCGCAACTCTTCAACAGCACCCTGAACGCCGCCTTGCAGACCGATGGCCTGCAAGGCAAGGTGATCCAGATCGACGCCTATACGTGGGTGAACCAGATCATCGCGAACTTCCAGGCCAATGGCTTCACCGTGTCGAACACCGGCGTCGCCTGCGATCCGAAGAAAACGCCTGACCAGACGGCACTGCTGTGCTCGCCGGCAACCTACATCGCCGCCAACGCGGACCAGACCTACATGTTCGCCGACGACCTTCATCCGACGACGCATCTGCATACGCTGTTCGCCCAGTTCGTGGAGCATCAGATTGCCAGCGCCGGGCTGGGCCATTGAAATGCCGGGAACGATGACTGGTCGGCTGAGTCGGCGCTGCCGGTTGGTCGGCTAGACCTGTTTGCGGGAGCCCGGCAGCGCCGCCTGGGTCCTGCGAAAGACTCATTGATGCCTCGCTCCGGCTGAACGTACGTTCAGTCGGTCATTAGTGAAGATTGGGCCGTGTCGAACTCCCATTCGAAGTGTAAAACTTCACGCGCTCGATGGCGTGGCATTCCCGGAACCATGGCGGCCCCGCGACCAGATGGTTGCGCGACATGCTGATTGCGGCGGCTGCGCCAGATGAGTCATGACTCCTCCAGCGTGTGTCGATTGAAAGCGGGGGCTTTGGTGGCCATCGGGCGGCCTTAGGTTGAGCGGTCACACCTCATCCGTTATTCGCGGCCGCCTGTTCTTCTCGCGCGTACTGTGTAGGCGGCCGGCCGACATGCCGCGTGAACGCGACACTAAACGTGCTGGCCGAGCTATAGCCGACGCGCTGCGCAATCTCGGCGACACGGCCTTCGTTACGACGCAGCAGATCCTTCGCGAGCGCCATGCGCCAGGTGAGCAGATATTCCATCGGCGCAACGCCGACCGCGCGGCTGAAGCGCTCGAAAAAGCTCGAGCGCGAAAGCGCGGCCTCCTTCGCGAGCTCGGCCACCGTCCACCCGCGTGTCGGGTGCTCGTGCATCCCGCGGATCGCGGCCGCGAGGCGGCCATCAGAGAGCCCGCGCACCAGGCCCGGTGACGCGTTCGTTTCTGCCGTCGACCGCAGCGCCTCGATGAGCAGCACTTCCAGTAGTCGCGAGAGCACGACTTCGCGCGCGGGCCGCTGCTCGCGCGATTCCTCCCGGACGAGTTGCACGAGCGTGGCGAGCCGCTGTTCGCCGCGCACATGCACGATTTGCGGCAGCAGCGAGACCAGCAGCGACGCATCCGGCGAACCGAAGCTGCAGTGGCCCGCCATCATGCGTGCGTCGATCGGGCGGTCCGGCGCGCCGAGTCTGAATTCGCCGTTGCCCAGCGCGACGGGCGCGGGCGTTTCGACGCCTGGCGGTGGCGCTGCGAGGCTGGACATGGCGACGCCGTAGGCCGCTGGAATCAGCACGAAGTCGCCCGCCAGTAGCTCGATGGGCTCGTGTCCGTCGATCGCGATGCGGCACCCGCCGTCGAGTATCACGCAATAGAACGGCTGGCCGGCATCCGATCGGCTGATGCGCCAGGGGCTCGCGCCGAGCACGAGTTTGGAGAACCGGGCGCCCGGCTGCAGCAGCGTGACGACTTCGGCCAACGGATCGATCATTGCCGGACTCCTGCAAATGAAATTCGGATGATTGATTGTAGCGAGTACGGACTCGGCGATCTATCGTAGGTGCACACGTCAACCACCCCACAGGAGTTCTCATGAAAACCGTGCTGATCACCGGCTGCTCTTCCGGATTTGGCCTCGAGATCGCGCGCTGCTTCCTGGCCCGCGACTGGCAGGTTATCGCGACGATGCGCACGCCGCGTGCCGATGTGCTGCCACCTTCAGACCGTTTGCGCGTGCTGGCGCTCGATGTCACGAATCCACAGAGCATTCAAGCGGCTGTCGAGGCCGCGGGCCCGATCGACGTTCTCGTCAACAACGCGGGCTTCGGCGCGGCTTCCCCTGCCGAACTCGTGCCGATCGCGACGGTGCGTGAGGTTTTCGAAACCAATACCCTCGGAACGATCGCAATGACGCAAGCGGTGCTGCCTCAATTCCGCCAGCGTAGGGCCGGCGTCGTCGTGAACGTCACGTCGAGCGTGACGCTGAAGGCACTGCCGTTGCTCGGCGCGTACCGCGCGAGCAAGGCGGCGGTGAACGCATTCACCGAGTCGATGGCGCTGGAGCTCGAGCAGTTCGGCGTGCGGGCGCGCCTGGTGCTGCCGGGCCGCGCCCCCGAGACCCGTTTCGGTGATAACGCGCGTGCGCACATGCATGGCATCGACCACGAAGCCTATGCCGATCTCGTCAAGAAGGTCTTCGCGGGGCTGGAGGAAACGTCTTCGCCGATCACCCGGGCACAGGACGTCGCCGAAGCCGTGTGGCGTGCGGCGACCGACCCGTCATCCCCGCTGCGCATCCCGGCCGGCGCCGACGCCGAAGCATGGGCGGCCGAGGTTCGCTGACCGATCGGCGCCATCGCTCTGCATTTCAGGAATATCGGGACTTGTCGAACGGCCCGTGCGAATGCTTGCGGTCAGCTGAAGTCGCGTCTGCTGGACGCACGCATACCGGGGGTTCAACATCCTTGCGGCCGTTCGCCTGAAGCATCGGCCGGTGCGTTGCGCCCGGCGATGGCGCTGCTCCGCTGCACGAGCAACCATCGATTGCCGCCACGACACCGATCAGCCAAACGCGCTAAAGGCAACGCTAGCCCAGCCGCCCGAGCGCACTCATCAACATACCGTCCGGTCGCGCAAGATCATCCAGCACGGAGAAATGCGTACACGCCGGCACGTGAACAAGTTCGACGCTTTCGCCCGCGGCTTGACAGGCCGCCCCATACTCGTCCGACTGGCGCACCAGCTCTGGCAGTTCTGCTGCACCCACCGCGACGATCATTGGCGCGCCGTTGCCGATATGGTGCAACGGACTATAGGCGTCGATTTCATCCCTGCTCAGTTGCAGCTTGTCGTTGAGCCACGAAAGACTGATCGGTTCGAGATCGACCAGAGCGCTGATCGCAAGCGCGCTCGTGACGACGGGGTGGGCCCGATGCAAGGCCGTCAAATGACCGCCGGCCGAATGACCGCTCAGACACACTTCGCGGCCTGCTGTTCCGAGCTGATCGGGGTCGGCGGCGAGGTGATCCAGCAGACGGCCGATTTCGCCGACGATCTGCGTGATCGATGCCTGCGGCGCAAGTGTGTATTCGGCCAGTACGACATTGAAACCTCGGGCAAGCGGTCCATCGGCGATGAACGCAAAGTCTTCCTTGGTGCAGTTCTGCCAGTAGCCGCCGTGGATAAAGATGAACGTGGGCGCTCCTGCATTGCCGCAACTCAGCCAGTCAAAACGTTCACGGGGACGCTCGCCATAGCGCAGGTCCCGCCGGCACGACACTCTTTCATAAAGCTTCGTGCTGCGCGACTGAAAATCCCGCAGCACCTCGGGGAAGTCTGGAATGGCCTGGGTATTGTTGTAGGCCGCGTCGAGCGCGGCCCGGTCCATGCCGCGATAAAGAGTCGTCATAGTGTGTCGGCCTCGGTCGTAGATGTCTGGTGGGACAGATGCCGGGATATTTTAGTGGGGTCCGGGGGCAGGGGGTGTCTGGGGTGGACAGTAGGACTGCAAGACCCGCACGGCGGTTATGCACGAGCGGGCCGAGCCAGCAAATCGAAGAGCGGCCACGGCAGGTGACCGTCTCGACGATTAATCTTCTGAACGTCCTATCGGACTTGAGGATTTGGGCGCGAGGGCGTGACGGCACGGAGCGTGCCGTGTCGCGTACTTGGTCAACGACGCTCTTTACCCTGATTGGATTCAATCTGCTGCCGCAGCCGCTCTTCGCTCTCCTGCAGCTCGGGCGTGAACGCCTCGCCGAAGTCCGCGGGCTCGAAGAAGGGGCGAATTTCGATTTCCGAGTCGCTGACCATCGGATTCGGGCAGCGGCGTACCCAGTCGATGGCTTCGTCCATGGATTGCACTTGCCAGATCCAGTAGCCGGCGATCAGTTCTTTGGTTTCAGCAAACGGGCCGTCGACGACGGTTCGGTCCTTGCCGGAAAACTTCACTCGCACGCCCTTCGAGCTCGGCTTCAGTCCGTCGCCGCCGAGCATGATGCCAGCCTTGACCAGTTCTTCATTGAAACGGCCCATCGCCTCGATGAGTTCCATACTGGGCATTTGACCGGCTTCGGATTCGGGGGATGCCTTGATCATGACCATCACGCGCATTGGTTTTCTCCTGTCAAAAAGTGAGTTCCGGATTATGTCGAAAGACATTCGCTGCCTTCAACACCACGACGAACGAGTGGACACAAAATCGACATCCGCAAGGTATCACGCGGGAGAAATTTTTCCGACCTATGAACGATCTGCTACCCGACATGGTTTCCGCGAGATCGGCGATCCGTTTCGCGTTTCACCCATTGAACAGGCCGGAGTGCGCCCGGCCTGTTGCCTGAAGACTGCGCGAGCGCTGCGCCTTTGATCACGCTGCCTTAAGGAGTTCAAGTTGCTGCAGTGCGGTCACGCCGTCGTCCAGCCCGATTTCTTCAACGATCTTGCCGTCTTTGAGCCGTAGCACGGTGGTGCCGGTGAAGTGCATTTTCCGGCCGGTCGCAGCAGGCAACGATCCGACAAGGAAATCGCCGAATGCCGGGCCGGTATGTGTGCCACCACCCTCCCAACGACCCACTACATAGTCCCCCTCGGCGATGAGATCAGCGGCGCACCCTTGCTTCCCTCTGCCTGAACAATATTAGCGCCGACAGTCAACTGCCCCTCGTTTCTTGCTGTGATACTCGATAAACCGCATATTCCATCCAGTTGACAAGCCAGATTTGATCATCCAGTATTTTGGAAATGCAATCCATAATACTGGATGAAATGGACATCAACAGCACCATTGCACGCCGCGTGCGAGAACTTCGGGACGCGCAAGGATGGTCTCTGGACGCCTTGGCTGAACGCAGCAAGGTGAGCCGCTCCAACATATCGCTCATCGAGCGAGGGCAGAGCAGTCCCACCGCCGTCATTCTCGATAAGCTCGCCACCGCGTTGAATGTCCCCCTCGCGTCACTGTTCGAGCAACCTGGTGAACCGGTCACCGAGGCGTCGCCCCTGGCGCGTTCCGCCGAGCAATCGGTTTGGACCGATCCCGCTTCCGGCTATGTCCGCCGCAAGCTCTCACCTGTTGCTCCCTCGCCCATTCAACTGGTAGAGGTCAACTTTCCCGCAGGCCAGCGCGTCACCTACGACACCGGTGCGCGCGACGCCGAGATTCATCAGCAGGTCTGGATAGTCTCAGGCGCGATGGAGATGACTGTCGGCGACAAACATTGGCGGCTCAAAGCCGGTGACTGCCTCGCGATGCGGCTGGACGGTCCCATCTCTTTCTTCAACGCGACCCGCAAGCCCGCGCGTTACCTCGTGGCGCTGACAACGGTTTCCATCAACGATCGTAGGGGACACGGGTGATCGACAATCTGAGCGTGCGCCGCGTCGGTGCCAACGAAGCGGCGGCCTGTGTGGAGGCGTTGGCCGATGTGCTCATCGATTGCGTCGAAGGCGGAGCCTCGGTGAGCTTCATGCTGCCGATATCGCGTGAGAGAGCCGTGGGATTCTGGCGCAAGGTCGCCGATGATGTCGCGAGCGGCGAACGTGTATTGCTCATCGCCGAAGAAGGAGATGGTCAGATTGTCGGCACGGTGCACCTCATTACCGCGCAGCCGGAGAATCAACCGCATCGCGCGGACATTGCGAAGATGCTGGTACGCCGCAAGGCCAGACGACGCGGCGTCGCGCAGCGTCTGATGGCGGCTGTCGAACACGCAGCACGGGAAGAGGGCAAGTCAGTGCTCGTGCTCGACACGGTGACCGGCGGCGACGCCGAACGGCTCTATGAGCGTTCCGGGTGGCGGCGCGTTGGGACAGTGCCCAACTACGCATTAATGCCCAACGGCGAGTTGTGTGCGACGACCTTCTTCTGCAAGCAACTCTGATGGCCGACACTTCGACGGCGGCTTCTGCCCGGTCAAGCTGGCTTTGTTCCACGGCACCCGCCGATGACAAGAGGAATCAAACGCTTCCATGGCAATCTCCTTGTGCGCTCCGCCAAATGGACGCTGCCATTCCCAGTGTGGCACTTCGCGTCGTTCGGCCGAACGAGCGGTTTGAATCGATTGAAGTCGTTGATGCAGCCAGCCAGGCTGGCGACCTGCGCCTCGGAGAAGCGACACAGGCATCGCTTCTGCCACGACGACCTTCAATCGCGGCTAGCAGGCGAGTAACAGCGCATCACGGACCGTGACACAGCCGTTGCGCGTGGGACCGAACTAGCGACTGGATTGCGGCGAGTCCGGGACAGGATCTCGCTGATAAGCCGCCAGGCATACCTCGAGCACCTCGGCTCGAAGCCAGCGATGGGCCGGATCCTGATCGAGGCGCGGATGCCAGATCGCCGAGACGTTGAAGGCGCGCGTACACGACGCGCATTTACAGACTCGCGACGTTCAGATTTGCGACAAATTGGACGGCTCGAAGAAGGAGACTCGGGACCCAATGCCAAACGCGGAGTGCTCCTCGGACCTCTCGGCATTTATCGCACCGCGCGATTGGTTGAATTGTTCCGCAATATCGGGATCAACCCGAAAGGATGCTCGCGTCACGCTATAGCTGGGAGATTCTTCCAGGCTTTAACAAATCGCGCTACGGGCCCTCGAAAACGCTCGCTGTCTCAAATCTGAAACACCAGTACAACTTTCCATCTCGCGCTGACGTCTACGGATGGCCAACGACACGGACGATCGGCCGATGGCATGCCTGATGCTTATGAATGGGTCGCAGCGGCGATCGATGGCAGAATCGACCGACAAATAAGACTCGTAGAACAAGAATCGAGGATGAACGCACATGACGGGGATCCATCGCAAGTTGATATCTCGAGCGCAAACTAGCCAACTATTCGTGAGCCGATACTTTTCAGGATGTCTCATCCTTGTACTGGTCACGACTATTGACTACGTCTGGGTTTCGGTCGGCGGTTATTCGGTTCACGAAGAAGGGGTGATTGGGATCGTGCGGTTCGCCATGAATCTAATCGGCATCGCAGGCGGTCTATTCTCGCTTGCGTGCATCCGCCGTTACGCTGCGATGACCGCGATACTGCGCTTCCGAGAGGCAGCTTATACGCTGAGTTGGCTCGTCTTGCTGCTTTGCTTCATTGCATCTGATGACTTACTTCAATACCTGACCGTAACGGTAAACGCGCCCCTCGTCGATGAAAGTCTCATACGATTCGATAATGCCCTCGGCTTTCACTGGTTACTCTTTTATCGATGGGTGCATGCCCATCCGACGCTTCAAGCCGCTCTTCAACTGGCGTATCTGAGCTTCTTTGTGCAAGTCCTCGCGGTTCCGATCATCCTCGGCCTGACCGGTCGCCGAAGCGAGCTATCAGAATTTGTGCTTCTCTTTATGCTCACCGGGTCTCTGCTTCTTTTGATTTCGACGCCGATTCCAGCATCGAGTGCCTTCCTGCATTTCGGCATTTCCGACCCCGGCACCGCATCTGGTTACTCGGATTTCAATTTGCTTCGCAATGGCAAACTCAGAGTGTTCGAAATGGTGCCATCGCAAGGTCTCATATCCCTGCCTTCGTTTCACACGATAGTCGCGGTTCTCTCTGCCTACGCCCTTCGACATATTCGAAAGCTATTTCCGCTGGCAGTTTTGCTGAATCTCACCATGATCGCTTCGACGCCGACACAAGGAGGACACTATCTGGCGGACGTGTTTGCGGGAATATTGCTAAGCGCGCTGACTATTTTCATATTCCGCCGCGGGCTCCGTTTGGCACCCGGTCGCATTTTCTGGGGAGCCCGCCGAGAAGATTTTGCCGTTAGCGACTGATACGGCCGTCGACAGACCGCCCCAATCAGACAGGCGCTAAATGCCATAGAGGCCCCCGGTCGACGGTCCGTTTCACGCCCTGAGTCAGTCCGTCAAGTTTTTAGAGGGGGAGGCGTGAGGTTTGCAAGAAGGGGCGAGCCTCGCTTCCTCAATGCGTTCAGATAGACACTTTCGTCGTATCGTGTTCCAGTCT
>NZ_VTUZ01000040.1 GCF_008369935.1 Paraburkholderia panacisoli
GCTTCGCAACACGCCTCGCGGCTTGCCACGCATGACTCGGGGACATTGTGAGTCGCTATTTCTTACAACGTCGGGGACTTTCACCCCTTGAACACCACCGGTCTCCCGGCGCACACTGTACATCCATACAGTATTCACGGCAATATGGAATCGTTGCGGAGAACTTCTTGAACACGCCTTCGGTCGGCCCGGGCCGGGCGGGAATCCGCCAGCCCCACCGTTCGCGCAACGGCGCGAATAGTGACCGACGCTTAGCCAAACAACTTGTTGGCCGTCTGAGCAATCAGCTCGCCCTGGTGACGTGCGCCCTCGAGCTCGATCGCGCTCGGTTGGCGCTCGCCTTTTCCGCCGGCGATGGTCGTGGCTCCATAGGGAGCACCACCGACGATCTCGTCCAGCGTCATCTGCCCATGGTGGCTGTATGGCAGACCAACGATGACCATGCCGAAGTGCAGCAGGTTGGTAATGACCGAGAACAGCGTCGTTTCCTGCCCGCCGTGCTGACTGGCAGTCGACGTGAAAGCACCACCAACCTTGCCATTCAGCGCGCCGCTCATCCATAGGCCGCCGGCCTGATCGAGAAACGCGGCCATCTGGGAGGAAATGCGCCCGAAACGGGTCGGCGTACCGACAACAATAGCGTCGTATTCGGCGAGCTCGGCGACCGTCGCAACCGGCGCTTGTTGGTCGAGCTTGAAGTAGGCAGCCTTGGCTACATCCTCCGGCGCCGTTTCCGGCACCCGCTTGACATCGACTGTGGCGCCCGTCGAACGCACACCTTCAGCCACGGCATCGGCCAGTGCTTCGACGTGACCATACGATGAGTAATACAGCACTAGAACCTTCGACATTTTGAACTCCTATTTATATAGATGCGGCGTTGCCGCCCTGGGGAATAGCACATTCCCGACAGCGCGCACTTCGCGGCTGCGGGACACAAACATCATTTGTCTGCGTGTGTTCGTACGAGAATTCGCTTTCGGGCAACCTGTACGGTGCCTGCGCATCGGACAACCGGGGAGATCACCACCGGGTCATGAAGGCATCGAATCGAGGAAGACGTAGAGCGCAGCAATCTTCTCATCGCGAACGATGATCACATCCACGCCCGTATAGTGAGGGGCCTCGTCCCGCGGGCCAGACCCCCACGCCAGGCGGCCACCGTTGTGCAGAGCCTGAGGCTCACCGTGTGGCGAATAGGCGAAATGCGGGTGTGTCGCGCGGAGTTCCCCAGAGAATGTGTCGAGAGCATCGTGCCCGACGAATACACCCGGAGGCGCGTAGAGCACGCAGTCCTCGGTATAGAGTTCCTCGATGGCCGCACGACGACGTTTAGCGTCGCCCTCGCCGAAGACTTCCTGAAGGTTGCGATAGAGCAATTCGTTGATACGATCGGTCACAACTACTCTCCTTGCTGATTGACTACAAACTGGGCCAGATTACGTTGGGTGAATACTTAAAGAATGGAATGTCGCATCGCTCTACTGAGCGAGCGCCACGGTTCGTTCGATGGCGGTGACAACAGCGGGCCGCGTCGCGATTTCCTCATGCCAACTAGCGACGAACGGAAACTTGTCGAGGGTCGCGCCGATCGCCTGATGACGCCACACCCAGCCGAAATGGGCGATGTCCGCAATGCTGTACTCATCGCCTGCAGCGTAAGAATGACGCTCGAGAACGTGGTTGAGCACGCCCAGCGTTCGTTCAACCTCTGCCAGCGCAAGCGCTTTTGCCTCGGGTTGCGGCGACGCTTGGATCGCGACCATGAAGGCCTGCAGGAACGCCGGGCTGAGGCCGGACGCGTGGAAGAAAAGTTGCTCAAAGACCTTGCCGCGCCGCGGGCCATCCTTCGGAAGAAGCCGTCCAGTCTTCTCTGCAAGATGGACCAGAATCGCGGCGGACTCGCCCAATACCAGGTCACCTTCTTCGGGAACAGAACGATCGATGAGAACCGGTACTTTCCCATTGGGATTCATTGCCTTGAAGGCGGCGGTCTTCTGCTCGCCCTGGCGCAGGTTAACGGGCACGAGCCGATAGTCGAGCCCCATCTCTTCCAACGCGATGGGGACTTTGAGACTATTGGGCGTGGCGAAAGCGTGAACTTCGAACATGGTGTTCATGAACATTTCCTTTGTGCGGTCTGGTCGCCTGGGTCGGCGCCTGGCGTGCTGTTGGAATTGAGTGGCCGGTATCGAATTGCCCGGCCGCTTCAGGACCTCTGATCAAATCTGAGCTTGTCCACCATCGACGAAGATCTCCGTACCGGCGATGAAGCTCGAATCTGAGGAAGCGAGAAAGACAGCGACACCCGCGACTTCGTCGGGATCGCCGACACGCCCGAGCGGGACTGTCGACGCCATGTGGTCGAGCATGCTCTGCTGCCGCGCGGCATCGGGGCCGGCCAGATCGACAAGGCCTGGTGTCTTGATCGGGCCCGGGCTGATCACGTTCACGCGGATGCCGCGAGACTTCAGGTCGAGCGTCCAGCTCCGGGCGAAGTTGCGCACCGCGGCTTTCGAGGCGCTATAGACACTGAACGCCGGCGTGCCCTTGATGCTGACGTTCGACGCAGTGAGTATCACCGAGGCGCCATCGACGAGGAGCGGCAACGCCTTCTGCACCGTAAAGAGCACGCCCTTCACGTTGCGATCGAACGTATCGTCGTACTGCTCTTCAGTGATCGCCCCCAAGGGCAACATCGATCCACCGCCTGCATTGACGAACAGCACATCGATGCGGCCTGCCTCAGTCTTTACGCGCTCGTAGAGCCGGTTGAGGTCGTTAAGATTGGCGGAATCCGCGTGCACACCGGTCGCCCTCGGCCCGATCGCCGCAACGGCGGCATCGAGGCCAGCCTGGTGACGGCCGGTCACAAAGACCCGCGCGCCCTCGCCCACTAAACGCCGGGCGGTGGCAAGCCCGATACCGGTTGTGCCGCCGGTGACGACGGCTATCTTTCCTTCGAGTTTGCGTACCATGATCTATCTCCATGCACAGCTGTGCGATGAGACAAATCTATGGCGGCATGCTACTTTTCGAAATAGAAATGATTGAAAACCATCGTTGCAGGATTGTCGATGTCAAAGTTGCCAGACTTTGAGGGATTCGCGATGTTCGCGAAGGTCGCCGAAGAAGGTTCATTCGCCGCTGCTGCGGCGACAATGGGCGTCTCCGTTGCGACGGTTTCCCGGGCCGTCACCCGCCTCGAGGAGCGACTGGGGGGGCGGCTTTTTAACCGCACTTCCCGGCGACTTGCGCTCACGGACTACGGCCATATGCTCGCCGAGCGCGCGGCGAAAATTTATGCCGACGCCGAAGAGGCTGAGGATTTCGCGCGTGAGACGTCAAGCCGTCCGCGTGGTCTGGTCAAGCTCGCTGCGCCAATCTTCTTCGGCGCTCGTTGGGTTGCCCCGCTGCTGCCGGAGTTCTTCCGGACCTATCCGGATATTTCCATGGAACTTCATCTCACGGATGCGCATGCTGATCTGATTGGTGATGGCTTCGACGCCGCCCTTCGTATCGCCATCCTGGAAGATTCGTCACTGGCTGCGCGTCTCATTGCACCCGTGCGCCGGTTTGTCGTGGCATCTCCAACTTACCTGTCTCGCTATGGTCGTCCGCAACACCCGTATGATCTTGGCGCTCACCAGTGTCTTACCTACGCCAACCGGAGAAAGCGGGACGTTTGGCGCTTTACCCACCAAAGTGGCGAGGAATGCACGATCACGCCAACCGGCGCGTTGCGAGCAACAAACGTTGAAGCGTTACTGCCCACGCTTCTCGCGGGACTTGCCATCACGGAGCTTCCCGAGTTCGTTGCGACGCAGTATTTTCCCGACAAACAGCTCGAACCGATTTTGACCGATTGGCGCTTGCCCGAAGGCGGTCTATATTTCGTCACGCCCACTGCCCGCGCACGGCCCGCAAAGGTTAGCGCGTTGGCCGACTTCTTCATCTCCAAACTCACCACGGCAGAATGGAGCGCCGAGACGCTGATGGGCTGGAAGTCACCTGGCCATCACGGCCGGTGAATGCGCCCCTTTCCAAAGGTGCTGTTACGTTAAAGCATTCATAACGCCTTTGGGGGGGAGGACGTCCATTCGCCCAGAAAGCGAACGGATCTTGAGTGATCTCAGTGAAGCGTTGCCAGGCCGCGAAGTGTGCGGCGAGCTGTTTGCGATAGAGCGAGGCGCGTGACAGGTGTTGCTTGATCAAGTGCGACGATGAGATCCGCGCGATGCGGTGCGCGATTCATGCCTGCGAACGCGGCAAGGAGGTGATGCACGGTCATCTGGAGCCGCTGCTGGTCCAGCATGTTCCCGTAGCAGGCTTACACACACTCGACACCACTGTTACGCCGCAGTGCAGCCCGCCGCGCCCGCCTGTCCTCAACTGAACGTGCGTCCGTCCGGATCCCATCGTTCACCTTTAACGGCACCGACGTTGGTCAACCTGCTTTCCTCTCACTCATGGTAACTCGCAGCCGTCCCAACGACACTTCGATGGCGGTTATCAGGCCACATCGAGTGGCAGCCCATTAGTGTTCCTTAATTCAAATTAGCTAAATTAGCTTCTCTTGTTTCTGTAATAGCGGCACACTGGCGCCATCCGATTCTCCACGTCCCGATCCGAAGGCCGCAAATCAACCGGTCCTGTGGACCATTCCGTCGAACCCTTCTTCGCTCCAATGCAAGACGAGGAGGCAATCATGGCTATTCATACCGGGAACCTTGCCAGGTTCTATAGTGCATTTCATCATCGTCGTGAACCGGTCATATACGCTTCCACGATAGTTGCCAGCAATAGACTGGGACTCTATAGAGCGCTGGCTGAGAATCCGTCGTCAGCAGAAGAACTTGCGAATACAACCAAAACAGAATTGTGCTGCGTGAGCGAGTGGTTGGCCGACCTCGCCGCTTCTGGCTATCTCCAGTACGATGCGGCTAGCCAGCGATACTGGATGACCGAAGAGCAGGCATATGCGCTCGCCGACAAGGCTGGCAATGCTTTCATCAGAGGCGCATTCGCAACCTGGCGCAATACGAAGCTATTCGCGAGATGAACCAAAACAATCGATGCTCTTGTCGCGCGCTGGCCGCCGTGCTGTCAATATTTCATATTTCGGCATCGGAATCCGCCAAAGGCGTTACTGGCCAGCGCGGCCAATCAAGAAGCTGATGCCGTCGAACCTGTGAGCTCGATGACCCAGCAACCGCCAGCGAATCCGCCTCGAGCTTCCGTAACCGACCCACAAGGAACGATCGGATTCCCGCTAGACGGACATTCAAATTGCTTGGGGATGGCACGCCAGACGAGGAACCGAGAAACACCTGGCGGCCGAAAAACATCGGGGCACGCAACGCCGGCCTTCACCTCATGGATACCTCAATAACCTGGCGCAGGATGCGAACGTTAGGCAGTTCGCAAACGAAGAGCGGGCCGGCCTGATGCATGGCAGGCGGCCGGACGCTTGACGCCAGGTCCGGCCGCGCACGAGCGTAGAATTGCGGTAGGTAGGTGACAGGGGCCGCATTGTGAAACCATTCACATTCTGGCTGCGCATCCTGATTCCAGCAATCGCATTGATGTGGCTGTATTCTGGTGTTCACGCCTCTGACGATTTTGCGTCGCGCCGGGCGAGAATGGTCATGGATATCGCAGCATTGACCGCTGACACCGGCACCGAAACCGGCAGGCATACCATCGATGCGCGCGTGATGGCAGCCATGGAACAGGTGCCTCGCCACAAGTTTGTTCCGCCCGAAGAGGAGCAAAACGCATACGAGAACAGGCCGCTTCCCATCGGCTATGGCCAGACCATTTCGCAGCCTTACATTATTGCCCTGATGACCGACCTGATGATGGTCAAGCCCACTGATGTCGTGCTCGAGGTCGGCACCGGCTCCGGCTACCAGGCTGCGATCCTGGCAAGTCTGGCACGGGCCGTCTATACGATCGAGATCATCGAACCCTTGGGAAGGCAGGCGCAGGAGCGTCTGCAACGGCTCGCGTACAAGCAGGTGGAAACCAGGGTGGGCGACGGTTATTACGGATGGGAAGCCCACGCGCCCTACGACGCCATCATCGTCACCGCCGCTGCCAGCCATGTCCCTCCCCCCCTCATGCGGCAATTGAAGCCGGGCGGCAGAATGGTTATTCCGGTGGGCGCGCAGTTTCTGACCCAGTACCTGCTGCTGATCGAAAAATCGGACGACGGAACAGTTTCCACCAAACAGATCTTGCCAGTCAGATTCGTGCCATTGGTTGCGCACTGATTCGGCGGTGAGGTGTGAATGTGCGAAGGGACAGGGTGATCCCGCGCACCTGCGTTGCCGTTGATCAAGCGCGTCCTTCGTGCCGCATCCTTTCCCATTCGCGCGATCATGCCTTCTGCGCCTTTGTTCGCCCTCTCCGTGCTCTCGGCCGCGGTGCTCGGCTACGAGATCCTGTTGATGCGCCTGTTTTCCATCATCCTTTGGCACCACTTTGCCTATATGATGATCAGTATTGCCCTGCTGGGATACGGTGCAGCCGGTGCAATGGTGGCGTTAGCGCAGCGTTGGCTGGCGCCCAGGTTTGCCGCCGTGTTCGCTGGCGGCGCCATTCTGTTCGGCGTTTCCGCGATCGCCTCTTTCGCGCTCGCCCAGCGCGTCGCGTTCAACCCCCTCGAGATTCTGTGGGATCCGCAGCAGCCGCTGCGCCTTCTCCTGATTTATCTGCTCCTGTTCGTCCCTTTTTTTTGCGCCGCGACCAGTGTCTGTCTCACCTTCACACGGTTCAATGACCAGATTCCCCGCATTTACAGTTTTGATATTGTCGGAGCCGGATTAGGCAGCCTCGCCGTCATCGTTGTGCTGTTCGCCCTTGCTCCGGTGGATGCGCTCCGACTTCTGGGCGGTGTAGGTCTGATAGCGGCGGCGCTGGCATGCATCGAGTGCCGCTGGCATCGACACTGGTTGCCGGTGCTGTTGCTGGGCGCTGCGGCCGTTTTGCCGGCCAGCGTGCCACGCGACTGGATCGCGCTACGGCCGTCTGAGTACAAGGAATTGAGCCAGACCCTGCGCATCAAGGACGCACACGTGATCGCTGAAAGCTCGAGCCCACTGGGTCTCATCACTGTAGTGGAAAGCCCTTTGATTCCTTTGCGCCACGCACCGGGACTCAGCCTCAACGCGACCATGGAGCCGCCGCCCCAGTTGGGCGTCTTTACCGATGGTGACGGGCTCTCCGCACTCAATCGCTATGACGGACAGCGCAAGCCGCTCAGCTATCTGGACTACCTCACCTCCGCGCTTCCTTACCACTTGCTGGAGCGCCCCAGGGTCCTGGTACTTGGCAGCGGCGCGGGGGCCGATGTGTTGCAGGCGCTTTACCACCAGGCGAGCGCAATCGACGCGGTGGAACTGAATCCGCAGGTGATCGACGCGGTGCAAGGCCGCCTTGCCGATTTCTCCGGCAAGCCATACAGCGCACCCAACGTTCGCGTCTTTACCGGCGAAGCGCGCAGCTTCATCGCTGGGCACGGCGAGCACTATGATCTCATCCAGGTCGCGCTGCTGGATTCGTTCGGCGCCTCGTCGGCCGGCCTTTACGCGCTTTCCGAGAGCTATTTGTACACGGTGGAAGCGTTCCAGGACTATCTTCGCCATCTCAACCCGGGTGGCATGCTGGCGATTACGCGCTGGGTCACGCTACCGCCACGCGACATCCTGAAATTGTTTGCGACGGCGATGCTGGCCATGGAGGACGCCGGCGTGGCACAGCCCTCCCGCCGGCTCGTGCTGATCCGCGGCTGGAAGACTACCACGCTGCTGGTCAAGAACGGAGAGTTCAGTGCCGCGGAAACCGTCGCCCTGCAAGGCTTCTGCCGTGCCCGCTCGTTCGACGTCGGATACTATCCAGGGATGCAAGCCGCGGAGGCGAACCGCTACAACGTGCTTGAAAAGCCTTACTTCTTCGAAGCCACGCAAGCGTTGCTGAGCACCGACCGCGACAGGTTCTGGGCACGCTACAAGTTCGATGTTCGCCCCGCCACGGACGACAAACCGTACTTCTTTCACTTCTTCAAATGGCGTTCGCTTCCTGAACTCCTCGCCTTGAAGGAGCAAGGCGGTCTGCCTTTGCTGGAATGGGGTTATCCGGTGCTGATCGCGACCCTGCTTCAGGCCACCTTGGCAGCATTGATCTTGATCCTCTTTCCGCTCTGGATGATAAGGCGCAGCCAACGCTTCGCCCTCAGATCGCCACCGTCAACGACAACCCTTGCCGGCGACACCACCGCATCGGCGGCACTATCCGGGCGGCGAGTTGCTATCTATTTCCTCGCGATTGGTTTCGCCTTCATGTTCGTCGAAATCGCGTTCATCCAAAAATTCATCCTGTTCTTGAGTCACCCGCTCTATGCCGTCGCGGTGGTGCTGTGTGCGTTCCTTTCGTTTGCCGGGCTGGGAAGCCGGTATTCGCAGCGCCTGCAAGGGGAGCAAGCGCGTTTACTCAGCCCCGAGCCAACCTCGCGCTGGATCAGGAATCGCCAGCCCCTGCTGGCAAGGACCATTCTCGCGATCTCCGTGATCTCCCTGCTCTACCTCGCCATCCTCCCCACCCTGTTCCGTCTGCTGATGTTCCTACCCGATCCGACCAGAATCGCCATCGCCGCACTGCTGGTCGCCCCGCTCGCATTTGCGATGGGCATCCCCTTCCCACTGGGGCTCGGCCGCGTTGCCGCCAGCGCCGAAGCACTCGTGCCCTGGGCGTGGGGCATCAACGCCTGCACTTCGGTAGTGGCTGCGGTTCTGGCAACAGTGTTGGCGATCCATCTTGGATTTGCCGCGGTGATAGTGATAGCGATCCTGCTGTATGTCGTGGCGGCGGCCGCGTGTCCGTAGTCCCGTCCCGGTCCGAATGAGCCTGCCCCGAGGTCTACTGCCCCGCTTCAGGAACCGTGCTCGCGCGGCTTGCCAAACGGGCTGTCGCAGCCGCACTCGGCCGCAGTTGCCCCCTTTGTTGCCGCCTGCTTACTCCATGCGAGGACTGGCGAGCGTCGGCCCCAGCGATGCGACGCTCGCGGCCAATCCGCGCGTCACGCCCGCCTGCGGCCCAAGTCCGGCGTGGCCGGCTTGTCGGCCTCATGTCTGCGCGGGCGAGATAGGCGGATTCTCACGCTGCCGTCCACGATCCCGGTGAAAGAGTCCTGTTGCCGCTTAATAAATTCAGCGTGGCCGTTGGCTTAGAGTATTCAAGCAGATGTATCGCCCATGGGCCGCTAACGGCCGGTTCTTGCCCATAGCGACATGACAAATCCAGCCGAGGGCGACGCCCGTCCAGCCGCAACTTGATAAACAGGGCGGGCCCCGCGGTTAAGCCAGCTTCCATCTCTGGATCGACGAAGCGCAGGCGAAAGCCAACGCCTGCTGCGAAATCAAGCGACGCCTGCCACGCAGACGGCCTATGATGAAATCATCAAATCATCGGGGCGTCACTTGCGCCTCCTAGCCCAAAGGAGCGAGAACATGGCCAAGAAGAAGACTGAATCAGTCTACCGTGTCACGGAAATTATCGGCACCAGCACGGTATCGTGGGAGGACGCGGCAAGAATGGCTGTGGAAACGGCCGCCAAATCGCTGCGTGATTTGCGCGTCGCCGAAGTCAGCAAGCTCGACCTGAAGGTCGAGAGCGGCAAGGTCGTTGAATACCGGGCGCGAGTGTCTTTGTCGTTCAAGTACGAAGCCTGAGCCGGTGACTCACCGTAGCAAAGCATCACAGGTCCTCGCTGCCCAACAGCTTGAGCAGTTCGACAAGCGCAAAAGGCGTCTCCTGCCGGCCTGCTGTAACTGCTTTTTGACCAACGCTTGCCTTCTGAATCCAGGCGGCTCATTTAGATTGCACTCTTGCTCGGACGCTGTACGTTGCCCAATCCGCCATGGGAGTTCTTTCTGATCAACGTGCTCAGGCCGGTCTGGACGAATCTGGCAAGAAGCGTGCGTGCGCAGTAGCCGGTGGGGCGGGTTACGTACCTGCCAATCCGGCCGCTGAGCCCACACGCTGCCAGTCGCCAGGCGAAGTTACTTCAGGTGAATGAGACGTGATCGCTGCGATACTTCAGGCGCGCTCGCGGCGGTGTCTCCCGTGTTTTCCGCGACCCAGTCCTTCGCCTTTTGCACGCTTTCATCAATGCCTGCCTTGTCCTGGCGGATTCAACCAGTCGCTGCGAATTCGCCATCGCCGCTGCGTGCCAGACTGTAGCGGACAAAGACATTGACCGAACGCATCAGTTCCTCGACGTCAGCCGTTCGCTGCTCCTGCAGATCGAATAACTCCATTGCGCCCTTAGCCGTCGTAGTGAACCCGGGAAGCCGTGCAAAATCCTCGTGCCTTCAGTCAACGTCCGCAATTGGCCCTGCCTCTGCGTGTCGGCCACCGGCGGCAGGCGGATCCGGATCGGCCAGATTATTCGGCGCAAAGCAGTCTTCAGATCAGGCTGTGCCGCCCATTAGAACCAACACGCCCATCACGAAGCGCGCACGCCGATCCCGGTTGAACTTCAATCCTCTAGGCGCCAATTTTATAAGGGCGAGTCATGACCTCAAGAAAATGACCGTCTGGATCGTCGAAATACATTCCCCGGCCGCCGTTGTGCAGATAGGTTTCGCCGGCACGCTGTTTGCCAGGATCGGCCCAGTACTGAAGCCCTCTGTCACGAATACGAGCGAAGACCCGGTCGAATTCGTCCTCACTGATCAGAAACGCGTAATGCTGCATGGAAATCGCGCTGTCGCTTTCGAAGAAGTCGAGCGACACGCCATTTTCGAGTTGAACGACCAGCATCTGCCCGAACTCAATAGGACTCGGAAGCCCGAGGATGTCCATGAGAAACCTTGTCGACGCCCGTTTATCGCTACACCAGACGATAGTATGGTTTAGTTGTACGCTCATGTTGCGACCCTCACTGAAATGTGGCCGGGTATGCCCTTCTGGCGCGGAAGAGTCTCCTGTCTCGCCATGCATCCAACATAGCCGACGCCTGATGGTATTCAAGTGAAATGTAACTGCGACCGGCAGCTGATGGCGTTCCGAGCAACCATTTGCATCAGAACCAATGAGACCGCATGGGCTCAGCGCGCGCGCAATGCATCGACGATGTTCATGCGGGCCGCGCGCATCGCAGGCAGAAATCCGCCGACGAGACCCATCGTCATCGAAAATGCGAGCGTCTTCGCGACGATGGCCGGTGTCAGGATAAAGCGGAACGACAGGTCCGCGAAGGTCTGGAAGTTGGTGGTCGAAAACGACGCGAACTGCATGAACGCCGCGCAGCCCAGCCCCGCCAGTCCGCCGACGAGCCCCAGCAGCATCGCTTCGACAAGAAACGCAGCGAGCACGTTGATGCGCCTGAAACCGAGCGCACGCAAGGTGCCGATCTCCGCGACCCGGTTGGCCACGGACGCGTACATCGTGATCATCGCGCCGATCATCGCCGCTATCGAAAAGATCATCGATAGCGTGAAGCCGAGAATGTTGATAAACGTCGAGAGCGCCTTCGACTGGTCGCTATAGAACGTCTGTTCGCGCTTCGCTTCATCGGCGAGGCGCGGATCGACGTCGAGGTCGGACTTGAAGCCGCCGAACTGGTCGGATTGCGCGAGCCGCACCACCATCGACGAATAGCTCGTGCGGCGAAACGACTGCATCAACTGATCGACATCGCCCCAGATTTCCGAATCGAAGCCGCTGCCGCCCGCGTCGAAAGTGCCAACCACGGTCCAGTCGCGCTGCGCGAAGCGCAAATGCTCGCCTGGCTGCGTGCCGCTGAAGCCCTTCGCAATGCTGCTGCCGACGATGATTTCGGACGACCCCGGATTGAACATGCGCCCCGACGCGAGCTTCACTTGCGGCCGCAAGCTCATGCCCGCGGGCGAGACCCCGCGAATCACGACATTCGATGGCTTGCCCGAGGAGCGCTTCGTGAGCGAGATCAGCACGACGGACTCCTTCGACGCCATGCGTCGCCCGTCGTCACCGATCGCCACAGCCGGGTGCATTTCGATCACGTTCGCCTGGCCGCGGTCGATCGCGCTCTGCACCTCCGTTTCCGCGCCCTTGCGGATCACCACGACGTTGTCCTCCTCCCCGGTGGACACGAGCGTCTTCTTGAGGCCCGCATCGAGCATCAGCACAGTCGCGAACACGAACACAACGAGCGCGAGCCCACCGGCCGTGAGCGCGGTGGTGAGCCGGCGCGTCCACAGACTGCGAGCGATGTATGAGAGCGGGATCGCCATGTCAGCCTCTAGCCGATAGCCCGCAGGCCTTCGACGATCTTCACCCGCGCCGCCTGCAGCGCCGGAATGATCGCGGCCGCGAACCCGACGACGAGCGCGCATGCCGCCTGCAACAGCATCGTTTCACGCGACACGTGGAACACCGGGAACACGCCTCCTGTCGCCTGCTTGAAGAAGCTTGCGGCGGGCGGCGTGGCGAGTATGCCGAGACCGCCGCCCACCACGCAGATCGTCACCGACTCGCCGAACATCAGCAACGCGAGAAATCCCGGTCCGAAACCGAGTGCCTTGAGCGTCGCATATTCAACGGTGCGCTCGCGCGCGCTCATCGCCATCGCATTGGCCATCACCGCCATGATGATGACGATGACCACATAGGACACCAGTTGGATCGCCGCAATGATCTGATTCGACATCGCCACGAAGCCAAGCTGGAACGCCTGCTCGGTCTCGGTGAGCGTCTCGGCGAGCGAGTTCCTGAAAACGTTGTCGACAGTGCGCGAGATCGCAGCGGCTTCGTCCGGGCTCGCGATGCCAAGCACATAGACCCCGACCTGATCCGCTTTCCGGCCCGGCGTCTTGCGTATCGTTTCGTTCAGGTAGTCCCAATGAAAAATCAGTTGGCGCGTGATCGTCGATTCGTCGCGACTGTCGAGAATGCCGCGCACGACGAACTCCCACGTGCCCGGATAGATCGTGCCCTTGATCGGAATCACGTCGCCAATCCTGAAACCGAACTGGCTCGCAAGCTGCCTGCCGATCAGACAGCCCTTGCGGTCCCGCTCGTAGTCGTTGCGCTGCTGCGCGGGCAAAATGAATTCCGGGTACAGGTCGAGATAGTTGTCCGATACGGCGAACTGCGCGAAAAAGTTCTTCGGCTCGCGATACACGCCGCCGAACCAGTTGGAGCGCGCGACCAGCGTCACGCCTTCCACGCCGCGTATGCGATTCTCGTAGCTCAACGGCAGCGGAAAGACGAGTGAGATCGCATTACGCGTCACTAGCCTTGCGTTCGATGCCGCAGCAGCGCCCGCATACCATGCGTCGACCACCGTATGCAGCAACCCGTACGCGAGCACCGCGATCAGGAGTCCGAACACGGTCAGCAACGTGCGCAGCTTGTGCCGCAGCGCGTTTCTCGTGATCAGCTTGAGCAGATACATGGCGATCGGCCTTGGCATGCCTCAGCGAGTGGTTCCATCGATCAGTTCCCCCTTCTCCAGATGCACGAGCGCCTTCGCCGCCCCCGCCGCATGCGCGTCGTGGGTCACCATGACGATGGTCTTGCCGAGTTCGCGGTTAAGCCGCTGCATCATGGTCAGCACCTCCTCGGCGGACGTGCGGTCCAGGTCGCCTGTCGGTTCGTCGGCGACGATCAGCGTCGGATCGCTGATCAGCGCGCGAGCGATCGCGACGCGTTGCTGCTGGCCGCCGGAAAGCTCGGACGGATAATGCTGCGCGCGTTCCGACAGATTCACCATGTCGAGCACGAGGCTCACGCGCTCGCGCCGCTCCTTGCGCGACAGGCGCGTGAGAATCAACGGCAATTCGATGTTCTCGAATGCGGTCAGCACGGGCATCAGGTTGTAGAACTGGAAGATGAAGCCGACATGGGCCGCGCGCCATTCCGCCAGCGCCGACTCCGACAGCCGCGTGATGTCGAGCCCGCCAACGCGCAGTTCGCCGCCATCTGGCCGGTCGATGCCCGCGATCAGATTGAGCAGCGTGCTCTTGCCCGACCCCGACGGCCCCATCAGCGCAATGAAGTCGCCTTCGCCGATCGAAAGCGTGATGTCGGAAAGAACGGGTACCGTCTGAACGCCGCGCCGGTACGATTTGACGAGGTGCCTGATTTCGACGAGCGGCGCTGTATCGCTCACGCGCTTCACGTTGTCCACAGTGCTCACGCTATTTCTTCACCATGGTGACTTTGGCGCCGTCCTTGATGTGCTCGTTCGGCGCGCGTACCAGCACATCGCCGGGACGCACGCCGCTGACGGCCACCAGGTCGCCGAGCGCCGCGCCGGTTTTGACGGACACTTCCCGCACGGTGTCGTCCTTGATCACGAAGGCGACCTTGCGGCCATCGCGCTCGACGATCGCCGCGGGCTGCACCGCGACCACCGGCTGCCGGTCCTGCGGCGCAACGGGCTTCGTCAGAAACGCGATCTTCGCGCTCATGTCGGGCAGCACGCGCTCATCGCGATCGACGAAGCGCACCTTGACGAGCACGGTTGCTTTCGAACGGTCGACAGTCGGCACGATGCGCGACACGCGGCCGGCCAATCTGAGTTCGAGCAGCGCATCGAGCTGGATCTCGCAAGGCTCGTTCACGGTGATCTTCGCGATGTTCGATTCCGCGACATCGGCTTCGACTTCGAGCGTTTCCATATCGGCAATCGTCACGACGGCGCCCTTGCTGTCGGATGCCTGCGAGAACGGCGTGATGTTGTCGCCGACGTTCGCATGCTTCTCGATGACCACGCCGTCGAACGGCGCGCGAATCACGGTTTGATCGACGGCCACCTGAGCCGCCTGCGCATTGGCCTGCGCCGACGCGATCGCCGCACGGCTGTTGTCGATCGACGCCCGCGCCTTGTCGTAACGGGCGAGATCGGAGTCGTACTGGGCGGCGGGCACGGCGCCGTTCGGCGCGAGTATCGCGGAGCGGTGCAGGCTGATTTCGGCGTCCTTCAGCTCGGCCATCTGCAGCGCGAGATTGGCCTGCGCCACCTTGACTTGCGCCTTCGCCTGCGCGAGCAGGGCCTCGACATCCGCGCTTTCGAGCCGGGCAATCACCTCGTCTTTCTTGACGCGCGTACCCTCCAGCACGCCGAGCCACTCGAGGCGCCCCTGCCCTTTCGACGCCACCGCGGCCTTGCGCTGAGGCACGACGTAGCCGGTCGCGTTGAGCAGCGTATAGGTCTGCGACGGATAAGCGGACACCACGGTGGTGGTTTCGACGGCCTGCGGACCGGCCAGCTTGAGGCCGGCAACCCCCGCGCCGACGAGAAGCAGCGCGACGACCCCGTATGCGATCCAGTTGCGCCGCCGTCCAGCAGCGACGGCGGGCCGGTCGATTTTCAGCCTCTTCAGATCATGATCAGCCAATTTTTTATGTCTTCGCCGGCTGGCGTTCGCGCTTTGCGGACACCGCGTAGAAACGGCATCACGACGTCTCGCCACGCCGGCTACTTGTCCTGTAGACGGGCCCACAGTATAGCGCCGCGCCTGGCCCCCGCCCGCATCACGCTGACGGGACGCTCACGCCTGCGCAGACAGCGCGTTTTTCAGGTTGAAGACTCAGACTTCGAGCGTCCAACGGACCTCGCCATCATCCTGGACGGGACCCTCCACCGCAAAGGAGCGTTTATCACATCAGAGCCCTGCATGCTGGGCGGAATCAACCGGTCGTTGCAACATCTTGAAAACGGTTGTGATGCCAACCCGGTAGGCGGCCGAGAAATCGTTCTTGCTTCGGGCACCTCACCAAGCTGAAAGAACCCGCCATCCAAATCGAGCGCGAAGCGGTATCTTAGAGGTGCGTGCTGGTGAGATCGAACTGGCTTTTGCGAATCCGATGCATCAGTTCGATGCCGGAGAAAATAACGGCGGCGACTCTAGTCCACTAAGGACGGCGATAGTGGCCCTCCACAAGGTCAATTATTCGCCAAAGCGAACCGGGGCGTCGGACATGCCCGTCAAATCCCGCGCTTCTCAAAGCTGGTATCGAGTCCAGCGGCCAGATGTCGCTCATGGCGAGAATAAGTAACGTGGCTGTTGAGTCATCGGCGCGAAGCCGCCGCACAAAGGCATATTTCGGCGCAGAATCCAGCCTCGTGTCAAACAGAAGTGCGTGGGGTTTCCAGAATTGCAGGTATCGGCGAATCTCACCAATTGTCGATGCATGGATCGTCTCGTATCCCTTCGCCGACAGCAGGAACGCAAGCGACTCGCGGATCATCACGTCTTGATGCCCAATCAGAATGCGCTTCTTCTCGCCCGTTTCTGCATCGGGTTCCGACCGCCAGAAAGCGAACTCCTGCTCATCGTCGTGCGGTGCACGCCTTGTCATAACTGCCCCCAATGAGTTGGACCTGTTACAGCGAAAGCCAACAGGTCAGGCATGCCTTGTCTGACGCGCCTGATCGAGCATCTGGCATGCCCACCAGTAAGCCCACAAGGCCTTCTCCCAATCACATAACCGTCGGCGCGCGACCGATCGAGAGGCGTCTCGGGTCACTCCGCTCTGCCATCCCTCCAGCCGGGGCTCCGCGCTTCGACGCAACACGAGCGCTACGGCAGCTTCGAAACCGGAACCCGCATTCGAGCCGTTGGCTCGTTCTGAGGTATGGGGCACGATCACCCGCTATACATCCGCATCACTGTTTCCGATGAGGCATGTGCCGTTCTATTCGACAGCCGCTATCGCCGCTATCCTCACCATCGCCGCCGCAGTCAGCGAATGACGCGGCGAATACAGCGGCTTCGCGCCGACAAGCCGGATGCCGTTCGGTAGTCTGGTGTCCATCGGAGTCTGCCATCGGTTCGAACGTCTCTAAAACGTTTGAGTAGGGGCAACTATTCCATGTTTCGCGCAGATCTTGATGCAGCGGGCACTGGTGCAAATGCCGATGTGAAATCGGTTAAGGCGTGGGATTGAACGAACCGATGGTCGCCGATGAGTATGCTGAAGAGTCTTTGACGAGTTTCGATGGGCGACACTTTGATCGCGAGATCATCATTCTGTGTGTCCGCTGGCATCTACGCTACAAACTCAGTCTGCGGGATCTCGTCGAGATGATCCCCAAAGGGGACTTCCTGCGGGGCGTGGCTGAACGGGGTGTGTCGCTCGCACACACGACGATCCTGCGCTTAGTGCAGCGCTATGCGCCGGGGTTCGTCAAGCGCTGGAATCGTTTTGGCTCGCCCACTGGACAGTCGTGGCGTGTCGACGAGACACGGGTCCGGCTTCGATGAACAATTCACCCGATGCTTCCTGCAACCCGTTCCGCCAACCGCTGCCGCTCGAACGCCTCCACAATGAAATCGACGAACGCCCGCGTTTTCGCCGGCAGCAGGGTGCGTGTCGAGTAGTAGATCGAAATCGCCCCGGTGTCCGCGTACCACCGTGGCAACAATCGCACAAGTTCGCCCCGTTCGATCCACGGCAGCACATCCGACACCGCCAGCAGCGCAACGCCCAGTCCGAGAACCGCGGCCTCGCGCATTGCTGCCGGGTCGTTGACCGTGATGGTCTCGCCAAGCCGGGCGAGCATCTCGTCGCCCACGGTGTCGCGCATCGTCCGGTGGCGCACGCGACCGGTGTTGCTCGATCGCATCACGATGCCGCAAAGACGCGCGAGATCGCCGGGATCAGTCGGGGGCACCCGGTCTGCCATGTAGGCCGGAGACGCAACCGCGATGAGATGCGCAGGCATCAACGCGCGCGACACGACGCCCGGTGCGAGATCGAATCCACCGCCCATCGCCGCATCGTAGCCCTCTGCAATCAGGTCGACCTGCCGGTTCTCGAAGTGCCAGTCCGGACGAATCATCGGATAGCGCGCGAGGAATGCGGGCAGCAGCGGCATCACATACGTCATGCCGAACGTCGGCGCCATGCTGACTTTCAGCACGCCCGCCGGTTCGCCGCGGCCGGTCGAAACGGACGCAATCGCCGACTGCAGCGCGTCCAGATTGCCGCCGATTTCCACGAGTAATCGCTCGCCAGCCTCGGTCAACATGAGCTTGCGCGTCGATCGCTGGAATAGCCGGACGCCAAGATTGCGTTCGAGCAGCGCGACGTTCCGGCTCACCGCGGCAGGCGTCAGCGCGAGGCGCCGCGCGGCTGCGGAGAAGCTGCCCGTTTCTGCGCTGCGGACGAACGACTCAAGATTAGCGAGCGTTTCCATGCAGTGATATTAAAGCATCGCTTGAAAATAATTCAAGCGATTACCCGCTAATCAACGAGCAATATAGGCGGCAATATTCGCTCAGTGCCCACTGGCGCGAATGCCAAATGGCTCCCGCCTTCATTCCACTTGTCAGCCCGAACGCGGCCTTCGCCGCCTGCGGCATGAGCGCCTGATTCATCACTATTCGCAAGGAGTTTCACCATGAGCACCATCGGTATCATCGGAGCCGGCGCCATCGGTTCCGCGTTCGCCAAAGCACTGGCCGTGAAAGGCCACGACGCCATCATTTCGAACAGCCGCGGCCCGGCCTCTCTCTCGGAGCTCGCACAATGGCTCGGCCCCTCGATAAAGGCGGGCACGCGTGAACAGGCGGCCGCGCAGCAGATCGTCCTTGTCGCAGTCAACTGGTCGAGGCTGCCGGCAGCCCTCGCCGGATTGTCGGACTTCGGCGGGCGCATCGTGATCGACGCGAATAACCCAATCGAGGCGCCGCTGTTCAAACCAGCCGAATTGCATGGCCGGATGTCGAGCGAAGTATTCGCGGATCTCGTGCCGGGCGCGCGCGTCGTGAAGGCGTTCAATCATCTTCCGGCGCACTTCCTCTCCGACGATCCGCAATCCGGGGACGGACGCCGCGTGCTGTTCTTCTCCGGCGACGACGCGCATGCGAAAGCGGCGGTGAGCGGACTGATCGATCAGCTTGGCTTCTTTGGCGTGGACCTCGGTTCGCTCGAAGCCGGGGGCCGACTGGCCCAGATCCCTGGTGGCCCGCTGGCGATACACAATCTCGTCAAATTCGGATAACTAACCTAGCGGAAAGCGCGACACCCGCAAAAGCAGCATGATGCTCTATGGTGTCGTCGACGCCGGCCTCCTCCATCCGGGCAATACAGGCCCTTCATCGGATAAAGCGCCGGCCATCCGTCCTGGTTGGTTACGGGCATTCTGAGTTCCGGATCGCGATCGCCGGAGAAATCAAATCGCGATTGCGGCGATCTCGAAGCGTGCCTGTCTAATCGCGGCGTCCCTGGTATCACGATCGAACGCGAGTCCTTCTGCCCGCACCACCGTCACGTCATGCAAACCGAGGAAGGAGAACACGCTTCGCAAATAGTTTTCATGGTGTTCGTGCGCGGCCGTCGGCGTTCCAGGTTGATAAACGTTGCCGCGCGTGGAAGCAATGATAATTTTCTTGCCGGAAGGAAGAAATGTCTCGAGTTCACCGGACTCGCTGTACTCGAAGGTCTGCCCCGCCACGACAACGCGATCGATCCAGGCCTTCAACTGCGATGGCACCGAGAAGTTATACATAGGTGCGCCAATGACGACAATATCGGCCTCGAACAGCTCGGAGAGATATTCCTGGCCGGTTTCAAGATCGCTACAGAGTGCCGCGCCTTCGACGATCCCACCGGCCCATGCTGCGACGTGCGCATCGGACAGATGCAGCGCGGGGTCGGCCGCAAGATCGCGATAGCTGACCTCGATTCCAGGATGTAACGCCTTTTGACACCTGACGATTTCCGCGGTCAGCGTGCGGCTAACCGACTGGGTGCCCAGAATACTCGAATCGATGTGCAACAATTTCATTTCGGGAACCCCCGGTGGCTAGTCGCCCCACGTTTATGCATGAGGCCCCTGGCCGGACATCGATGCGGAAAACACGCTGTCAATGTCGCATGGTTGCATTGCACTTGAATAGCCATTATTTTTCGATCATTTCCATCGCCCGTGACGATAGATCAGGAGATCGCAATGCTGGACGGTGTATCGTTAGATCAGTTACGAACATTTATCGCGGCGGTCGATGAGGGCAGCTTTTCAGGAGCGGCCAGGAAACTTCGGCGTGCGCAGTCCATGGTCAGTGAGCTTGTCGCCAACCTCGAAGGTCAGATCGGGGTCACGTTGTTCGATCGAAGCGGCAGATATCCGATGTTGACGGCCGAGGGCAGGATTTTGCTGGCTGACGCGCGCAGCATTATTGCCGGCGTCGACTGGATGAAGGCGCGCGCGAAAGGAATGGCTTCGGGCCTCGAACCCGAACTGGCGGTGGTGCTGGACGTATTCTTTCCTATTGACGCCATCATCGAGGCGGCAAAGGAATTCCGCGAACGCTTCCCTTCGGTACCGTTGCGCCTCTATGCCGAGGCACTCGGCGGCGCCTATCAGCCGGTAATCGATGGACGTGCCACGGTCGGCATCGTCGGTTCCTTGCCGTTCCTTCCGCCTGGTTTCACCGCGGAGCGGCTAACGGGAGTCGCTTTCATGATGGTGGCCGCGAGCGACCATCCGCTGGCAAAGATCGACGGCCCCATTCCAAAAGAGGAATTGGCGCGCCACACCCAACTCGTATTGACCGACCGCTCCAATCTGTCGGCTGACCGCGAGTTTGGCGTCATGTCGGGCTTGACGTGGCGGCTGGCGGATCTGTTTGCCAAACACGCCTTTCTGCTGCATGGACTGGGTTGGGGCGGAATGCCGGTGCACGTCATCAAGGACGACATTGCCGCCGGCCGGCTCGTTGAACTCCGGATCGAAGACGTGCCGGCCGGCGGCCTGGTTCTCCCCATGTCGGCCGTTTACCCCTTGGCCGCACCACCGGGCCCTGCGGGGAGATGGTTGATCGAGCGACTGCGCACCTGCCCGCCCGAGGCGGCGGACGTGAGTACAGCGGCACCCCCGGGTGGCTGAGGCAACGTGCTATGGCAAGTTGAGTGCCGTCACGCGGTGCCGAGGATCATATGCGCAGCCTTGGCGCCGATCATGTGGCTGGCCGCGCTGGTCGGGCCCGTGACGATGCTGGGCATGATCGAGGAATCACAGACGCGCAGTCCCTCTACGCCATGAACGCGCAACTGCGAATCGACCACCGCCATTTCGTCGATGCCCATTTTGCAGGTTCCGACCGGGTGACCGAAACTAATCGTCGCATTGCGGGCGAAGTCCCGTAGCGCGGCTTTGCCGAGCGAGCGGCCAGGGATCGCCTCCGCTGCACGCACGGGGTCGAATCCGTGCTGCCGCCCAAGGTCTCTGCACAGATCGATGCAGCGCGCCGTTGCCTCGAGGTCGCGTTCTGTCGCCAGGAAGCCTGCGTCGAGCCTGCCCGCCTGCCGCCAATCGGCGCTCGTGAGCTGGTAGCGACCACGGCTCGTCGGACGCACGAGGGCCGGTGAGATCACAAAGCCGTTTTCCGGCGCTGCGCCGAAAGCAGCACGTATTTCCGGCGTCACGGCGGACACCTGTTGAAGCACCATCATGACATCGGGGCGGTTGACCGCGGAATCACTGCGCACGAGCGCGGCCGCCTCTACAGCGTTGCTTGTCATCGAGCGCGGAGGAAATTTGCCTTTGTAGCGCAACGCGACGCCAAACAGCAACGGATGATCCTGGAAGTTACGTCCTACGCCTTTCAGATCAACAGTAGGCGTTATGCCCGCGCGGCGCGCGTCGTCCGCGTCGCCGATGCCGGACAGAAGGAGCAGCTTTGCGCTCGCTATACCGCCCGCAGTCACGATGATCTCGCGCCTCGCCGCAACGTTACGAACGCCATCGGCGCCGTGCAGTGCGATTCCCGTACAGCGACTACCCTTGAAGAGCAGCCGGACTGCGTCGGTGTTGAGCAGCAGCGTAAGATTCGGGCGCCCTAGCACGGGACGCAGAAAGGCACGCGCGGCGCTTGCACGGCTTCCGTCGCGATTGATGCTCATATTCGCGTAGCCTGCGCCTTCGCGCATCGGACCGTTCATGTCGTCCAGGATGGGAATATCCATCTGGCGGGCAGCGTCGACAAAGGCTGCCGCCGTCGGATGAGGCGCATGGGCCGTGCCGATCTGCAGTGGGCCACCCGCGCCGCGCCACTGGTTGGCGCCGCCTTCCCAGTCTTCGATTTCCTTGAAGACTGGAAGCACGTCGGAAAAACGCCAACCGTCGCAGCCTTGTTGGGCCCAATCGTCATAGTCCTGCGCAACCCCACGAACCCAGAGCATCGCATTGATGCTGGTGCCGCCGCCGAGCACGTGGCCCATCGCTAAAGGCACGGCTCGATTGTTGACGTCGGGCGACGGCGCTGCATGAAATTTCCAGTCGAGCGGACCGCCGATGTTGGTAAACCACAGACCGGGTGTCGTCACCTGAGGAAGGTCGTCAGAACCGCCGGATTCGACCAGAAGCACGTCGGCGCCCGCGTCGGCGAGGCGTGCGGCCACGATGCAGCCCGCCGCGCCAGCACC
Source organism: Paraburkholderia panacisoli (assembly GCF_008369935.1). Classification (GTDB taxonomy): domain Bacteria; phylum Pseudomonadota; class Gammaproteobacteria; order Burkholderiales; family Burkholderiaceae; genus Paraburkholderia; species Paraburkholderia panacisoli. The sequence continues at coordinate 22,426 of NZ_VTUZ01000040.1, forward strand.
GACGATCACATAGTCGTAGCTGTCCTTGACCGCCTGCCGGTTTGCAAGTTGCGTCTGCCCGGCAGCCAACGCCTGCTCCGTCTGCCCAGGGTCGAGCAGGACGGCGACGCCCATCGCGGCGGCCAGTTTCAGGAAAGCCCGGCGATCGAGTGTGCCGCGCGCCATACGATCGAGCAGTTGTTGTGCCGCTTCAGCACGTGCCTTGATCACGCTCGCATCTCCACTATTTTTTCTTTAAGCATTTGCCTGAGCTCAAAGGAGGTTCAGCGAACAATTCCTTGAATTGTTCTGCCAAAGCGCCAGAAGCTAGAACGGGTATTGAACCTGCGTGCTGCGCGAATTGATCCAGATGACGTCGCTAAAATCGGCAAGGCTATCCGGGCCGGTTCGCCCCCAACCACTGTCGCGAACGCCTCCCATCGGGGCGTGAATTTCGTCATTGACGGTCGGCGCGTTGACGTTCACGATGCCCGTCTGGATTTTTGGCGCCAGCTCGAAAGCCTTGTACGTATCTCCCGCGAGAATCGAAGCGCTCAGACCGTACATCGTTCGATTGGCGGCACGGACGGCCTCCTCCGGTGTGTCAACCGCTTCGACCCACACGACAGGCCCAAACGTTTCTTCCTGGGCGACGGTTGCATCCAGAGGCACGTCGGTCAGGATTGTCGGCTGATAGATCTGGCCGTCGTAGCTGCCGCCGGTTCTCACAACCGCCCCTTTGGCGACAGCCTCCTGCACGCGGTCATGGACAAGTTTCACGGCAGCGGGCGTGACCAGCGGACCAATGATCGTGCCCGGCTCCTGCGGATCGCCAGAACGCAAGGTCCTGGTGCGAGCAATGAACTTCTCAAGGAATTGCTCGTAAATTTTCCGCTGAACGATGATGTGTCGTGTGTTGAGACAGATCTGCCCCTGATGAAAGAACGAGCCGAAGGTCGCGGTGCGCACGGCGTAATCGAGGTCGACATCATCGAGAACGATCATCGGGTTGTAGCCACCCAGTTCGAGCACGGTGCGCTTCAACGCGCGTCCGGCACGTTCAGCCAGCAAGCGGGCCGTCTTGACTCCCCCGATGAGGTTGATCACTCGCACGTCGGGACTTTCGAACAATTCGTCAGCGATGTCACCGGCGGCGCCAGGTGCATGCGTCACCACGTTGATCACGCCCTCAGGAAAGCCGGCTTCCTCTGCAATTTCAGCGAGCATCAGCCCCGCCGAAACCGGCGCAAGCTCCGAAGGCTTGACCACTACGGTGTTGCCGGCACCGATCGGCGAGATGACTGCGCGCCAGGACAGAATGTTTGCGCCGTTCCACGGCGTGAAGCTGGCGACAACGCCCAATGGCCGCCGAACACCGATCGAGTGCGAACCTGCATGGTTGGTTTCCAGTACCTGCCCACGCGGAAGGTACATCCACCCAGCGGCCTGCTCCAGGGTTGCGGCTACCAGATCCTGCTGAAAGTTCGCGAAAGAGATGGTGCTACCGGTTTCCCGTGCGAGAAGCTGAGCGATCTCCCCTCGACGGCGTTTGACCAACTCCGCAGCACGGAGAAATAAACGCGCGCGCTCCGCAGGTGTCGTTTCGGACCAGGCCGGGAAAGCCCGCGCGGCCGCCTCGATGGCCGTGCGCGCCTCTTTGCGCCCTCCCGCCGGGACGCGCGCGAAAAGCTTGCCGCTGTACGGCTCCAACACATCGAAAGTGCGCGATCCTTCGGCGTAGTGCCAGGATCCGTCTGCATAGTATTTGTAAGTTCTGGTTTCAGTCATTGTCGTCAATCCAGCCGAGATCGAAAAAGCGCAGCAGGCACTTGCCGTGCGACTGCACAAATGGGTGTCTAGTAGCGGGTTTCGCGGTCCGCGTTCAGCCAGGGGTAGCGGGCCGTGTCCGCGCCGGCATAGTCAGGGTCCAGGTAGACATGACATCGCTGAATCTTGAAGTTGCGGATCTCGAACACATCGCACCACCTGCCCGCGAACGTCGTGCCCGCGCGCCACTCGGTGCCGTTTTTCAGCTTTCCGCTCGAAAGCCCCTCAACCACGACCAGGTCACCCTGCTGGACGAAATTGGCGTGAGCGATGTCGTGTGACACACCGGCGAGAATGCCCATCAGATCACCGAAAAGCCGCTCGATGTCCTGCATGCCGCGTGCAACACCCCACTTCGGGAAGTAAACCTCGGCGTTGTCGTCCAGCAGGTCGAAGACGCTTTCGCCGCGGTCCATGCGTTTGAAGTACTCAAGCGCGATCGCCTTTCGCTGCTCATCCGTCATCGTTCTAATTTCCATCGCCTTTTCCTTCAAGATACGAAATCGCTTCACTGGTCCAATGCGCATGAGTTTTTCAGAGAAGCTTGAAACACCTACCACTTCGACATGTGACCTTCGAGACTCGACGCGATACACCGACGATTTAATACGCATCGCTAATCGTATTGGAACTTGCGTATCTGATCGGCACCATCGCGCGCAAAAAGGTCAACGCCCGGGAACATGACAGCAATGTCGCATGGTTGCGTCGCATCTGAATAGCCAATATTTTTCGATGGGACTTATCGATGTCGCAGATAGATGCAGTCAATCTAGTGCTCATGAAACGGCATCCGGGATGTATCGCCTTCGACGATTGATTGCATCGAAAAATACTGGCTTCCTTACGCGAGGGCCAACTCTTAATCTTCTCCAATGTAGGCAAACTTCAGGAATGCGCAGACGCCATGAAATTCGAAACGGTCCAATCACCCGCTTTATCATCACGCTCGGAATATCGGGAAGAAGGAATGCAAGGCGAATCAACTTCACGTCGTGCCACGAGAACGATCATCGCCCGGACGGTGGGCAGGCCCCACGGCCCCGTTAACCGACTGTTCAGTCCGGGGGATCTTGGCAGGCTGCTCAAACCCTTTGTCTTCCTTGACCATTTCGATATCCCGGCGCATGCCGCAACGCGGTTTTCGATGCATCCGCATTCGGGCATCGCAACGACGACTATTCTGCTGGACGGAGACGTCCGGTATGAAGACACGACCGGCGCAACCGGTGTCCTCCCCGCGGGTAGTGTCGAGTGGATGAACGCTGGCGCCGGCGTCTGGCATGACGGTTATCCCGAAGGACGCTCGCGCGTGCGGGGCTACCAGCTATGGACGGCATTGCCGCGTGAACTGGAACTGGGCAAGCCGCTCAGCCAGTATCTCTCCGTGGACAGGATTGCGCAGATCGGCCCGGCCCGCGTCGTTTTAGGTCGCTACGAAGGGGTACAGAGTCCGGTATTGGCACCTCAGGGCGTCAACTATCTGCACGTGCGGCTTTCGGCCGGCGAGCGATGGCGGTATGCGCCGCCGGCAGGCCATGTAGTGGCATGGGTCAGTGTTCAGCATGGCGCGCTGCATACCGGCAGCGATCGGATTCGCGCCGAGGTTGCCGTTTTCAACCAGTCCGAGGACGTCCTCGAATTCACGGTCGACGAAGACACGGAATTCGTTCTCGGCTCCGCGGTTCCGCATCCGCACGATCTCGTGCTGGGGTACTACTCGGTGCATACGTCGGAGGAAGCCCTGCAGGCGGGAGAAGCCAGGATCGTCGAGATCGGGGAACAACTCCGCCGCTCCGGTCGAGTCGGCTAGTGTTTCCTGAACGAATGTCGCCAACCTCTCTACACAACCACAGTATGCAAAACGTCGTCCAGGCAGGTGATGCCGCCATTCCCGCTTTGGGTTACGGCACCTATGGAATGAGTCCGCACGAAGTGCATCGGGTTCTACCCGCTGCACTTCGTGCCGGGTTCCGTCATATCGACACCGCACAAGTTTACGGAAACGAGGCTGAAGTCGGCGACTGTATCGCCGCGTCCGGCATCCCGAGGGCGGAGGTGTTCATCACGACCAAGGTCTGGGTCAGCAACTACCATCCTGCCCGCTTCGCGCTTTCTGTCGACGAGAGTCTCCGAAAGCTGAAGTCAGACTATATCGATCTCCTTCTGCTTCACTGGCCCGGCTCAGATATTCCGTTGCCCGAACAAATCGGCGCATTGAATGCGGTGGCCAGAGCCGGCAAGGTGCGTCACATCGGCGTCAGCAATTACAACCGGGCGCTCATGGCAGACGCTATCCGGCTCTCGGCGATTCCGCTGGTGACCAATCAGTTCGAGTATCACCCGTATCTGAATCAGTCTTTGCTCATCGACAGCACGCTCAAGGCAGGACTCGCAGTCACCGGCTATTGCGGCATGGCGGTCGGACAGGTTTTGGCGGACCCAGTCTTGAAAGAGATGGCCGCCCGCTACGGGAAAACCATTGCACAGATCGTTCTTCGCTGGCTCGTTCAACAGGATGGAGTGGTGGCGCTGTCCAGAACATCGAGGATCGAGCGTTTGCCAGAGAACCTCGCTATCTTCGATTTCGAAGTGAAGGCTGCGGACATGGACGCAATCCATGCGCTTGCCAGGCCGAACAGCAGAATTGTCAATCCACCCGGCCTCGCTCCGCAGTGGGACAGCACGGAACCCCGATTGATGGACTCGTAGGTCCGCCAGTCCTGGGCGCAAGCCGCCGCTTCGCTGCCGGTAGCACGAGCAGCGGGTCATTTGCTAAAAACCCTCCAGCACGGTCTTTCCGATAGCCCTGCCGGTCTCGACCCTTTCGTGGGCCCTGCGGAGATTCTCTGCGTTGATGGGACCGCTCGCGTGTGTGAGAGTTGTTCTCAGCACGCCCGCATCGACTAGCGCCGACACCTCGCCCAGCAGGCGATGTTGCGCCTCCATATCCGCCGTCTGGAACAAGGACCGGGTGAACATCATTTCCCACGAGATCGTGATGCTCTTCGCCTTGAAGGGTGCGATGCTCTCGTCGAAGTTATCGATCAGCACAATATGACCCTGAGGATTCATCGCACGGGCGATGTCGGGTACGCTTCCCCGCGTTGACGTGATGGCCGCGACATAGTCGACGCCATTGAAGCCGATAGTCCTGATTGCTTCGTCCAGCGGCTTGCTGTGATCGGCAACGTGCGGGGCACCGAGCTTGCGAACCCACTCGACCGTTTCGGGACGGGATGCCGTGGCGATGACGGTAAGCCCGGTCAAGCGCGTCGCCAGTTGAATCGTCATGGATCCGACTCCACCGGCGCCGTTCAGCACGAGCAGCGTACCGCCTGGCGTTCGGGAGCCGTATCGCAGCTTCATGCGGTCGAAGAGCATCTCCCACGCCGTAATAGAGGTAAGCGGCAACGCTGCCGCTTCGGCAAACGATAATGAGTTGGGCTTGGGCCCAACGATCCGTTCATCGACGAGGTGAAACTCCGAGTTGGTCCCGGGCCGGTCCATCGCGCCCGCATAGAAGACCTCATCACCGGGCTTGAACAGGGTGACCTCGCTTCCGACCGCTTCAACAATGCCCGCCGCGTCATAGCCCAATACCCTGTAATCCTCGCCGTCAGCGGGATCCTCCCAGCGACGGCGCTTCACATCGACCGGATTCACCGACACCGCCTTCACCGCAACCAGAAGATCACGCGGGCCGGGTTCAGGCGTGGGGAGTTCGATATCGGTCAAAACCTCGAGACCGCCCTTTACTCGATATCCAACGGCTTTCATAACATTCTCCGAGATCACTTCCCGAGGACGAATTGCCCCGCGATCGAGCCCTCACCGGGCGATTACCAGACCTTCATTCCGCCGTCGACGACGATGTCCACGCCAGTCACGTACGAACTATCATCGGAGGCCAGAAAAAGAGCGACGTTCGCCACTTCCTCGGGCCGTCCAAGTCGACCGAGGAGCGTCTTGCCAAGCATGTAGCCGGCCCACTCCGGATTTTTCAGTTGCTCTCGCGTCTGGTTGGTTTCAATCACCCCGGGCGAAATCGAATTGGCGCGAATCCCATGGTCCCGCCCTTCCATCGCCAACTGTCGCGTCATGCCGATAATCCCCGCCTTGGCGGTGGTGTGGGCAAGCGAGCCAAGGTTCTTGAAGCTCATGAGTGCGGTCAGGGAAGCCGTGTTCACAATCACGCCGCGACTTGCTTTCAGATGCGGCCATGCGGCCCGCGTGAGGTAGAACACCAGATCGACCTCTTCGCGACGATTGCGGTCCCATTCGTCGTCCGAGATGTCCTCGATCCAGTTGAAGTACGCCATCGCGGCGTTATTGAAAAGGACGTCGATACGGCCAAATGTCCGCACAGCGAGGTCGACGAGTGCCCCACAGTCGGCGGGTTTCGTCAGATCGCACGGATGCAGGGACACCATCGTGCCGCCGGCGGCGCGAACCGCATCGACAGTGGCATGCGCATCGTCGGCATACAAGCCGCAGCCGACCACGAGCGCACCTTCTTGCGCAAACGTCAGCGCGGCCTCGCGCCCCATGCTCCCGCCTGTTCCCGTGATGATGCACACCTTTCCCGCGAGCCTGTTCGACACGGTGGATCTCCGTTTGAGGATAGCGATGCTGCGACAGACGAACGAGCCAGACGAGACGATCACCCACCCGTTCAGGCAAGCGTTCGCCTCGACGGATCAGTCTTCCTAGCTCGCACTCAGAGGCGCAGCACGCGAGGCCGCCCGCCCGGCGCGCGCGTCGAAGCTGAACGCACCGGCACCAAAGTAGGTGATCTGCAGGAGGCCGCCCGCCATCATCACGTTCTTCAGGAAGTGAATCATCTGATTCTGGTCGGCGAAATTGTGGTGGAAGAAAGCCGCCGTGGCGAGACAGAACACCGCCATCGCGAGCGACACGTAGCGGGCACGGTATCCCGACAGCAACAGCAAGCCGCCGCCCAGTTCGACGGCGACGGCGGCAATGTACGCGAGCGGCGGTACAGGCAGACCCATAGCCGCGATATAGCCGACCGTCGCGGCGTATGCGCCGAGTTTGCCCAGCCCGCTCATGACGAACGGTGCTCCGATCATGATACGACCCAACAGTGGAAGAAACTTGTAACGATCCATGAAGACCTCCTGAAATTGACTTACGTAGGTGGACTATGAAAATTACACCTGGCCGGTGCCCACCATCACCAGCTCGGAATCTTCGTGCGCGGTTGTTTCAACCGCCGGCACCTTCGTGATCGCGGCAGCGTCCAGCGGACGCATGGGTTCGCCGTCGACTTCGATTCGTCCTGATGCCACCACTGGGTAGGCACAAAGCGACGGACTCAACGCCTGCCAGATGCGCTTGCCTGCCTTTAGCGTTGGGCCGAGCAGGCGCGCATTCGCGCGAATAAGAATCGCGCCCTCGTCTCTGGCGAAGCCGCTCGCAAGCACCACGAAGCGTCCGGAGCGATCGCCCTTGGGAAACGGCTTCATGTCCCACCGGGGTTCGCCGCCGGCCACGCGAGGCACCCACCAGATCTGATAGAGATTGAGTGGTACGTCGCCCCTGTTGAACTCAGTGTGGCGGATACCAGTGCCTGCTCATCACCTGAACATCGCCCATGGGCGGCCACCGATACCCGTGATTCAGGCCGTGACGGAATGCTATATGCGCAACGATCGTCCGCCTATCTCCTGAATTACAACGCATCATTGCTCATGGTAGAAAAATGAAATTCCATTGAAACTCACCGGTGAGCCAGATCACTGATCGCAGCGATGCAAGGCGTCGGCCTGGCCTTGCTGCATCGGGAACTTGTCGGGGACGACATTCAGGCTGGCGGCTAAGGCATCTGCTGCCCTATCTGGCTACGGCGCCAGGCCTCGTGCACGCGATCTTCGCCACGCGCCGAGCCATGGTTCCGGCTGCCCAACAGCTGCTGGACGCACTCGTTGCAGGATTTGGAGCATTCAATGAAGACTTATACCGCGGCCGTTGATGAGCCGGCGCGGTGCGTCGTGTAATTGCTTGAACTAGAGCTGGGGCCGCTGCACGATTTTGCTGCTAACCGACGTGACACCCTGCACCTTGCTGGCAGCGTCTGTTGCGATCTGCTCCTGGTCTGGGGTATCAATAAAGCCGCTCAGGATCACCTCCCCCGTTTGTGCGTTCGCAAATACCGCAATATCTGTCCCCGCCAGGCCCTTCGTCTTATTCAGCGCCTGGTGCACTTTCTTCGCAAATGCGCGGTTCGCGGCGCGGTCGGTTTTCTTCGACCCGCCGGGTTGGGACGCTTGACCGGTTGTTGTGGCGCCGCTTTGCGCAGCCGGGCCCGATGTCGGTCCCTGGGCAAGAACAACCGTCGAGAGACAACCCGCTATCGCCCACAATGCCGCTTTATATGTCATCCTCATTGGTTCCACCCTAGTGTTTTAAAGTGCTCGCACAGTAGTCACGGCAGCGCGGTTAGCGTGCATCGTAATCAACCTGGTGACGCGTCTCTCGCATGCCGGCAAGTGCTTCGCGAACCCGAAGATGTTCCGGGTGGTTCGCATAGTCTTCAAGGGCAGCGCGTGATTCAAAATCGGCCACGAGAACAACGTCGCACGCATAGTCGACTTCACTGATATCAAGCCCAACATCGATCTCCAGCAAACCCGGAATCAAGCCTCGAAGGCTCTCGAACTCCTGTTTGACGCGTCTGGCCGTCTCGCGGCGCGCGCTCGCAGTCTCTCCTGCAACACGCCACATCACAATGTGCCTGATCATTGCTGTATCTCACGAAGTGGATTCAAAACGAAGCCGCAGTCGACGCTGCAGCATTTCTTTACCAGCCATCCCACCTCTTTATACTTTCCAATCGCCAAATTTTGAGTTTACGATACGTCTGTTCTTGGGCAAGAAAAATGCGCCTGCGGAAAAATTGATTTCCACCTTGCGGAAAAATCGCATCAGAAATCCGCAAAGCACGCTGTTGAGCTATCCGGAATCAGCGAACCTGGGTTCTCTGCGCGGTTCGTACAGCAAGGGCACTTTTGGGCACCGCGTTCCAGCGATTCTCCAGGTCTAGCTTCCTGACGTGCTCGGTCAACGCATCGGCAAATACCCGAATCTTCGCAGGCTGGTTTCGTCGACTCTGATAGGCGAGATTGATTGTCAGCGGTGGCAATTCCCAGTCGCCCAGCAAAGGAACCAGTCGTCCGGCGACGATATCGTCGTGCACGATGTAGAGCGGCTGAACCACGATTCCCAGCCCGGCCCGCGCCGCCGCGCAGATGACTTGTCCTTCGTTCGACTCCAGCACCGCGTTGATTGCAATGCTGCGCCGCTCCCGGCCTCGCTTGAATTCGAGCAGAAAGGGGTTTGCCGCGTAGCTGTAAACGAGCACGCTCTGGCTTGCGATGTCGTCGGGCGTCTCCGGCACGCCATGCCTGGCGAGATACGCCGGGGACGCGGCCAGCACGCGGCGCGTGTGCGCCAATCGTCGGACGGTTATGCCCGAGTCTCCCTCGTGTTCGCGCGTGCGAATCGCGCAATCGATGCCCGCTTCGATGAAATTCGGATAACGATTCGCCGCCGTAATCTGCACGGACAGTTCAGGATAGCGCTGCCTGAATTCCGGCAGCCACGGGGCAATATGCAAGACAGCAAACGAGACCGAGCTCGTTACACGCAGCACTCCCCTCGGTTGCCGCGCCATATCACTGACAGCGGAATCGGCTTCCGCGATCTCCGCGAGAATCGACACGCAACGCTGTTGATACTCGCGTCCTGCGTCCGTGAGCCACAATCGACGCGTAGTACGCTCGACCAGACGTGTTCCTAAACGATCCTCGAGCGCGCTCAGCATCCGGCTCGCCGCTGCATTTGAAATGCCCAGGCGTTCTGCAGCTTTGGACAGACTGCCGAGTTCGGCTGTCAGCGCAAAGAACTCCATTTGCGTATAGCGGTCCATGCGATGATTTTTCCACTGAATGGAAATTTGTTTTCACTATAGCGCATATTTTTTCTTCTGGAACATCGCTAGAGTCCTGACATGACCACCTTTCGGTGGCGCATTCAGCAAGCACAATTCCGGAGACAGTAATGCGCAATATCAGCGAGGACACCATCACGCAAGCAGTGCTTGCGGCAATGTCTGGCTGCAAGAATGACAGGCTGCATACGGTCATGATCAGTCTCGTCCAACATCTGCATTCCTTCGCACGTGAAGTCAAGCTGACCGAGAGCGAGTGGACGTACGCAATCAATTTTCTTACCGAAGTCGGCCACATCACTGATGACAAACGCCAGGAGTTCATCCTTTTATCGGATACCCTCGGCCTGTCGATGCTGACCACGACGCAAAACAACAGTAAGCCTCCCACATGCACCGAGACCACAGTGCTCGGGCCATTCTTCGTCGAAGGGTCACCCGATTATGAGAACGGCGAAGACATTTCCAATGGCGCAGCAGGCCTGCCGTGCTTTGTCACGGGCCACGTTCGCGGTCTTCATGGAGAAGCGGTGCCGAATGCGACGCTCGAAGTCTGGCAATCGGACGAAGATGGCAACTACGACGTACAGTATGCTGCCAAGCAGCAAGCCGAAGTGAAGCATCAAGGCCGCGGTCGCCTGCGCACGCTTGCTGATGGACGCTTTCACTTTCGCTCGATTCTCGCCGAGGCATATCCAATTCCTCATGACGGCCCGGTTGGGCGGATGCTCGAAGCGCTCGGACGACATCCCTGGCGGCCCGCACACCTGCATTTCTGGATCAACGCGGCCGGGTACGAACCTCTGATCACACATATCTTCCGTAACGGGGACAAGTACCTCGACTCGGACGCCGTGTTCGGCGTGCGCTCGACCCTGGTGGCTGACTGGATTGAGCACCCGGCAGGCGTGGCACCGGACGGTACGTTGATGGACACGCCGTTTTACACGCTCGACTATGAGTTCGTCCTTAATCCTGTCGGCGCCGCATCGTGATCCGGCGTTTCAAACTGCCCCGCGCCTGAAAGCCTGGTCTTGATCAAGGGCTCTCGACGAGTCCGTCAACAGCAAATCCCCTCCTTCCACGAGGTCCACCGTGCCCCCTTGCGATTTTGTCTACAACGGTCGCGCAACGCGTGTCGTATTTGGTAATGGATCACGCGTGCATCTGGAGCGCGAACTGCTGGCGCTCGGCGCACAGCGCGCGTTGGTTCTCTGCAGTCCGGAACAGCACGCACTCGGCGCATCGGTGGCGCAGCAGCTGGGAAGCCGCTCAGCGGGTCTTTTCGATCGCGCCGCCATGCACGTGCCACTCGAACTCGCTGCCGAAGCACGAACGGTCGCTGCCTCGTTGGGCGCCGATTGCATCGTCGCTGCCGGTGGCGGGTCAGCTATTGGGCTCGCCAAAGCAATCGCGCTCGAGTCGAGCCTGCCCATTCTGGCCCTGCCCACCACTTATGCCGGCAGCGAAATGACACCGATATACGGGCTGACGGACGCAGGCCTCAAGCGGACTGGAACCGATATTCGCGTCATGCCCAAAACCGTGATCTACGACCCAGAGCTGACACTCACCCTGCCCGTTGGCATGTCGGTAACAAGCGGGATCAACGCTATTGCACACGCGGCAGAAGGCTTATATTCGCGTGACGCGAATCCGCTTACGAGCCTGATGGCGGAAGAAGGCATCACAGCGCTCGCGCGCAGCCTGCCCGAGATCGTCGCCAATCCGAACGACCCGTCTGCGCGTGCCGACGCCTTGTACGGTTCCTGGCTATGCGGCGCCGTTCTCGGAAGCGTCGGTATGGCGCTGCATCACAAGCTTTGCCATACGCTTGGCGGCAGCTTCGATCTGCCGCATGCTCCGACTCATACGATCGTGCTCCCGCATGCACTGGCTTACAACGCCGAGGCTGCGCCCGACGCCATGAAACGCGTCGCGAAAGCAGTGGGACATGAGAGTGCCGCACAGGGTCTATTCGAACTCGCGCGTGCAAACGGCGCGCCGATCGCGTTGAAAGACATCGGCATGCGCGAAGACCAGTTGGACCACGCCGCCGACCTCGCGTGCAGCAATGCATACTGGAATCCGCGGCCGCTGGAACGTAATGCGATTCGTGCCTTGCTTCAGCGCGCATACGAAGGGAGCGCACCAAAGCCGTGAAGCTCAAAGTATTCACCCTCCCGCCGGCGCCCTGGACGCCTGTGATGGCTTAAAGACAAGCTGCTCGATTGTGCGCCAGCATGCATCGACCAACGCCGGGTCGGACGCAGAGAGATTGCTCGTCGCCGATATCTCAGGGCCAAAGCCCGATAGCGTCGACGTCAGACTGACTAACATATAGTGAAAAATGATAGGCTCGACTGCCGGCAAAGCATGCTCGTTCTGAGCGGCGCGAATTTGCGGCAGGAGCCACGCAATCAGTGGTTTGAGAATCGTATCCGCGATCCATTGCAGCCTTGAACTGTAGCCTAGCTCTTCCTGAAGCATGAAGCGATGTAACTCAGGGTACTCCACACTGAAGCGGAATAGCGCCCGATAGGCCAGTTTGACCCGTTCGACTGCACTTGCCGAATCCGAGCCCGACAGATTGGCATCGCGTTCACTACGGACACGCTCGAATACGTGCTCTGCAACGGCCTGCCACAGAATCTCCTTGGATCGGAAATGGTATGTGATGAGCGGATGCTGCACACCCAACCGGTCTGCAATGCTGCGAATGCTTGCAGCATCGAAACGCCTGGACGCGAATTCAACCAACGCGGCGTCCAGAATTGCCGAACGGGTTTCCTGGGCCCTCTGCTGCCCAGCACGCTTCAGCTCCGCCGGCTGGCGCGTCCGGACGGCATTTTTAGCGGCAGAGTTCTGTTTCATGATGACGTGCCCGCTGGGGAGTACCATCGGTCCCACCTGGTGTCCGTGGTATCCACTCCTTCACCGTTCTCTCCTGCTATTGCGCGTCATACCCCTTGGACGCCGCGACCGCCCTGGGGTAAGACGCGGCCGACAGCGCCTATTTTGCGAGTACGGTCTGCATGACGCGGCGAAGTTCGGCAGCCGGATCGGCCACCCCTTCAAAGCTGCGCCAGGCCACATGGTGATCCGGGCGGATCAGCAGACAGCCGAAGTCGCTGATCCCCTTCACGCTCGCCCACTCGCCGGCGTGATCCGCATACGACTGTCGCGGGCCAATGACGCGCACATCGATTTCGACGCCAAGTTCCTCGCCGACATGTGCAGCCGCCTCAACCCATGCCTCACCTCCGAGTCCGGTGAAAACAGTGAACCGTCCATGCCCAGCGAGGTCAAGCGTCGAGTGCTGCCGTCCCTTTTTGTCGAACACCCAGGCGTGGGGCAAGCGAGCGCCCGGCCACGTCGTCGGCTGGTAATGCAGCTCTGAATCGCGCTCGAAGACCGGTTCCTCCTGACCGTCGGTCACAATCGCGCCCGAGTGATAGCGTTGATTCATTTCGACCCCGTGGGCGTCCAGTTCATACTTCTTGAACGCCAACGCTTCGCGAATTTCCTCTCGCTGCTTTTCCGCAGCCGCGGTCGACAGGCTGCGAGCATGCATGTTGGCCTGCATGACCTTCGCATCCGTCGTTTCCGCAATTCCAAGCGCCTCATAAAGCGGCGCGAATTCTGCAATCGACTGATTGGCGCGCGTGACGATCTGCTTTGCAATTGGCGCGCGCTCCAACGTATAGCTATCGAGAAGCGCTTCACCCGCTTTCCCGTTGATCACTGCGGCGAGTTTCCAGGCGAGATTGAACGCATCCTGAATGGAAGTGTTGGAACCCAGACCGCCCGATGGCGGGTGCCGGTGAGTAGCGTCTCCCATGCAGAAAACCCGCCCGTCCTGCATGCGCGTGGCGTACATGTTGTTGACCGTCCACGTATTCGCCCCTAGCAGCTTGATCTCGAGATCCGGTTTGCCGACCAGCTGACGCGCGATCTCCGTGGCCTTGGCTTCGTCGATGACCGGAGCCGGGTCGTTGATGTCATAGCCCCAGACGATCAACCACTCATTCCACGGCCGCACCATCCGGATCAGACCCATTCCGATGCCGCCGACTTCCGCACCGGGTTGCATGATCGGGTAAAGCACCGCGGGCCGATGCGCGACAAGCTCCGTGAGATCGGCGCGGAACCAGATGTTCATCGAGCCGCGCACACCCATCTTCCCCTCGAAAGGCAGCCCCGCATTCTTCGCCACCTGGGAGTTCCCGCCGTCTGCGCCGACCAGATACTTCGATTTGACCGTGAACTCCTCACCGCTCAATCGGTCACGGCATACCGTGATCACGCCGGCATCCGTCTGCGTGTGGCTCACGTATTCCGTGCTCATCCGCGCCTCAGTGCCGCGCGAGCAAGCCGTCTTGAACAACAGCGGCTCCATGAATGTCTGCGGCAAATCGTTCACTCTGGTCGGGCTCGCCAGGCGGCGCTCCCCTCGCGACGTGGGATGCAAGCCCCAGCTCGGCGCGCGGCCGATTTCCTCGCCCGTCAGACTTTCGCAGAATACCGTTCCGCCCATGAGATCATCACTGGTGGCGTGCAGGTAAGCCTCCTGCTCTACTTCCTTTCCGAGGTCACGCAGGACCTCCATCGTCCGCTGGTTCGTAATATGCGCCCGCGGCGTATTGGCCAGCCAGCGGTACGTGTTGACGACCATGTTCTCGACACCGTAGGTGGAAAGCAGCGCTGCACAAGCGGAGCCTGCGGGCCCGGTCCCAACGATGAGTACATCTGTAGTGATTTCTGCCATGTCGATTTCTCCTGATATCAAATTCTGTCACCCAATGCATTCAGATATTTGATGCGGATGCCTAATTAAATAGAGAACCAGTATCGCGCGTTATGCTTGTCAAGCCGGCTTTCACATCAATCTCACGCTGTCTTTTTCTCGCTCAAACTCATCGATCGAATCATCTCCTCTCGCATCACGAATTTCTGAACCTTCCCCGTAACGGTCAACGGCATATCGTCGACGAAGCGAACATACCTGGGTATCTTGTAGTGCGCGATTTGTCCCTGGCAAAACTCCCGGATGTCTTCCTCGGTCGCATACTCTCCTTGCCGAAGCACGATCCACGCACATAGTTCCTCGCCGTTCTTTTCGTCCGGCACGCCGAACACCTGCACATTCTGAATTTTGGGGTGCCTGAAGAGGTACTCTTCGATCTCGCGAGGGTAAATGTTCTCGCCGCCGCGAATCACCATGTCCTTGAGCCGGCCGACGATATTGCAATAGCCGTCGGCGTCGATGGTTGCCAGGTCTCCCGTCCGCATCCATCCATCAACGATGCTTTCACGGGTCTTTTCGTTGTCGTCCCAGTACCCCAGCATCACGGAGTATCCTTTTGTGCAGAGTTCTCCAGTTGCACCAACGGGAACCGTATTGCCCAAGGTATCGACGATCTTCACTTCGAGGTGAGGTTGAATCCGCCCGACGGTGGTCGTGCGCTTATCGAGCGGGTCGGTCGTTGCGCTCTGAAACGATATCGGGCTGGTCTCCGTCATGCCATACCCAATGGTGACCTCCCGCATGTGCATCTTCGCGACAACCTGGATCATGGTCTCTACCGGACACGGTG
Source organism: Paraburkholderia panacisoli (assembly GCF_008369935.1). Taxonomy (GTDB): domain Bacteria; phylum Pseudomonadota; class Gammaproteobacteria; order Burkholderiales; family Burkholderiaceae; genus Paraburkholderia; species Paraburkholderia panacisoli. Next base: position 37,801 of record NZ_VTUZ01000040.1, read on the forward strand.
AACCCGCCATGATGCCCGTGCGCAAACTGCTCAGGTCGAACGTCGAGAATTCCGGATGTTCGAGTTCCGCGATGAACATCGTCGGCACCCCGTGAAGCGCCGTACAGCGTTCTTCAGCGATCGCCGCGAGGGTCGCGCCTGCATCGAACCCTTCGCCCGGGAAGACCATCTGTGCGCCGACCGATACGCATGCCAGCACGCCGAGCACCATCCCAAAGCAGTGGTAAAGCGGAACGGGGATGCAGAGCGAATCAACTTCAGAAAGATTCATCGCCATCGCAACGAAGCGCCCGTTATTGACGATGTTTCGATGCGTCAGCGTGGCGCCCTTCGGGTTTCCCGTCGTGCCACTCGTGAACTGGATATTGATTGGGTCGTGAGCAGACAGCACCACCGTCGTTGGTCCTTCGGCGCGAAGCATCGCCTCGCCCTCCAGCATCACGACAGAAAACGGCAATATCCCCTGTACGCCGGGGTCCCCGACAGATATCACGGTGCGAAGCTCTGGCAGGCGTGCACATTGCAGCTCGCCGGCACGCTGCGTCGCAAGTTCCGGCGCGATGTCGAGGAGCATCGAGATGTAGTTCGATTTCCTGAATTGCTCGGCCGTCACGAGCGCTTTGCACCCCACCTTGCGCAAGGCATACTCGAGTTCCGAAACCCGGTAGGCGGGGTTGATGTTGACCAGCACTGCCCCGATACGTGCCGTGGCGAACTGCGTGAGCAGCCATTCGAATCGATTGGGCGACCAGATCCCGACGCGGTCACCCTTTGCTATGCCCAGGGACAACAGACCCGCGGCAAGCCGATCGACCCGCTCGTCAAATTCTTTCCATGTCCAGCGCACGCCCTGGTCGCGGAACACCACGGCTGGCCGGTCCGGAAAACGTAGCGCCGTCTCCCTCAGAAACTCGCCGATCGTGGCTTCGGTCAACGGAACATTCGCGGCACCGCGCACATAGGCAATGCCGTCGGCTGGTGCGATAGGCGCAAGGGGACCGGGTAAGGTTTGCATAAATCCATTCTCCAACGCTGCTATGAATCACGGTTCAGGTGTGCGCTGAACCAGGGTCATACGTCTGCTGCAGCCGCCGCCGCGCTATTTGCCGTAAAACACCAACTCGCCAGGCTCCTCGTCGCGGTCGAACGCTTCGGCCGTGTTGGCGAAGCCACGGATGGCGTCTTCCGTGACGTACAAACCCATGGTGATATCGAGCATTGCCGCATCTGCACCTGTCACACCGCCACTCGACCACGTCTTGAGCAGGGTGCGCGTCGCCGCAAACGACAGCGTCGGGCCGTCCGCGAGCCGCGTCACCAGTGCCTGGGCGACGCTTTCGAGCTGATCCGGTTCTGCCACGTGGGTGGCAATCCCAAGCTCCCCGGCAAGGCTTCCCGGAATCGGTTCGCCCAGCATCGCAAAACGTGAAGCACGGCTACGCCCCACGCGCTCGGCCAGCCGCTGAAGTGCACCCGCGATGGGCAGCATGGCGGTGGTAACCTCGACGCATCGGAACACGGCATTCGACGCGGCCACGATGAAGTCGCAGGCGAGAGCGAGCTCCAGTCCGCCACCGAATGCCAGCCCCTGCACGACTGCCACGGTCGGCACACGCAAGGCCTCGATGGCGCGATACGACGTATTGACCTCCGCGACGAACGTGCGGAACCAGTTCAGGTCCTTGCCCGGCCATTCGCGAACCTCCCCGCCGAGGCTGAAATGCGGCCCTTCTGCACGCACGACGAGAACCCGGATATCGCTTTCGCTTGCCTCGTGAACCGCATCCCGGAGGCATTGGGCAAACCGCGCGTCAAGCCGGTTGTAGGGCGGATTTGCCAGCACGATATGTCCTTCCTTCCCGCGACGCTCAAAACGAATGCTCTTCATTTGCTTACCTCATGTTGTCGGTCAAATTCACCGGGCGCGCATGACGCCCTTCAAAGTTCTATAACTCAGGATGACGAATCATTCAGTGGAATGATGGGGAGCAGCAAATGTGATGGCCGGTCAGCGTCGCGGTAAATCTTGTGAGTCACCGTATTGCTACTGGATACGTGATACGGAATGTATTCGACGTCGGTCATCGCGCCGGTTCCGGTCGGCACGTCGAGACTGCAAATCTCGACGCAGATGCGATGGCCAGCCTTGAACTGGTTGGCTGTCGCAAGTATTTGGATCTCGTATTTGACGATCTCGCCCGGCGTAACCGGCTTGATTGAATCCTTCGTGAGCTTGTGGAACGGTTCCCCAGGCTTGGAGCGGTCCGCATCCAATGCCCTGTACGACGCCTTCAACCAACCGCGAGTCAGCTCACGTTCGGGCAAAGTATCGGGAACGTTGCGTTCGCCGACGCGCGCGGTAACGACCGACACGTCCGGGCCCACGTCCTTGAGTACGACGATCCAGTTCGTGTCCGGCTGGTCGATCTCTGCATAGAGCGTGAGCGAGATTGGACCGGCCACCAGGACATCGTGCGCAAGCGGCTCCGTCATATAGCGCAGGCGCTCGACCTTGCTTGTCTTCTTGAGCGGCATCTGGGTGAAGACATCCGGCTCGCGCCACGCATCGCCTACTTCCGCCGCGGGTCGCGGCTCTTCCGTGGAAAGCCGCTCCCAGCCACCAAGGTAATACCTGGCCCATTGCGTCTCGGGCAGAGGCCAGTCGGTGCCCGTGCGCCATTCGTTGGCGCCCATGACCCAGTAACGGACCGGGGGCTCGTCCATGATGCCGGTGTCGACACCCTTGAGCCAGTAGTCGTACCAGCGGATGACTTCGTCGTGGTACTGGTGGAACGGACGTTCCAGGTGTGCCGGACCGGTAAAGACCAGCTTGCGCGGTTGCTTGACGTTTGCGAAATAGTGCTGCGCGCCCAGCCAATGCAGCTTGTAGGTGTATGCATAAGCACCGGAGCCCGTATAGAACGGCACCTTGATCTTCTTGAAGACCTCTTCGCTCCGCTCGACGGCCCCGTCTGGCTCCCAGGGGTTCGTCATGATGTGATACATCACCCACGTACGCTGACCCTTCTGCGTCAGAATGTTGTAGAGGTTGATGTACATCTTGTAGTCTGGATTGCGCATGGCCTCGCGCCAGAGCGCTTCCTGCTCATCCGGCAGCGGTCCGGGCACATTACGCGACTCATGCACCGTGCTGAAAACGTCAAGCAGATACGGGAACGTGTGAATGACGCCGCCAGGATTGAAATCGCGAAACCCGAACATGCCGCCGTAGGCGCTGCATGCGTCGTAGGGAAAGATCGCCTTGAGCGCCGGATGCCCTTGTGCGGCCGCGCGCCATTGCTCGCCTGCGAACCCCGAGATGCCGACCATTCCGACTTTCCCGTCCGACCAGGGCTGTTGAGTGATCCACTCGATCATGTCGTAGTGGTCGGTGTTTTCTTCGCCATAGTGACCTTCGGACTTGGCCGAACCCCGCGGCTGCGCGATCACGTGCACATAGCCGTTCGCCACAAAGCGCCGGGTGTCACCCGCTTCCACCGGCCCAAACCACAGCGGAGCGTGCGCGGGTTGCGGAGGCAACACGTCGGCAATGTCCGGACCCTGAAGATCCTTGTTATGCAAAGCGGAAGCGTAGAGTACCGGATACTTCCCGCTCCCCTCGGGTCGATAGACGTCGACGGCGAGACGAGTGCCGTCCCGCATCGTTACGTAGACGTCGCGTTCTTCAATCATGTCTCCTCCAGATACATAGGTACGTTCGGCTTCAACAGGCGGCCGCTGACGAATTCGAAGGCGGCCCAGATATTTGGAAGTCGGACTTCGCGTCTGCCCTTCGGCGATGTCCCACGACAATACGACTTCTGCAAATCACTATACTTCACGTCCGTAAAGTATGCAAGGCGAGCAATACCTGTTAGCAGGAACTCGAGCACGTCGTTGGCAATGCTCGTGTCGTTGCTACTACGTCTTCCTTATGACGCGGTATTGGCAACCCGGCGCGCTTGATAATGGGCGCGCCGGGGATTCAGCGTTATCAATGCACAGGGCTGTCCGGCAGCGCGCTATCAGGCGGCGCCAGGCTGATCGCTTCGAGTTGTTCGTTTGCCAGCCGGCGCTGCGCCGAGAGAATACGCGCCATCACCGCCATGCAGAGGCTAGCTATCACGAGCGGTATTGACAACGCAGCGCATACGAGCACAAAGGGGTAGCCCGAAATGACTATCAGGCCAATCAACGATGAGCCAATGATTGAACCAACCCGCCCAACTGCAACTGTCCATCCTGCACCGGATGCACGCAGCGCCGTTGGATAAAAGATGCCCGGAATGGTGTTGATGCAGGTTAGCGGGCCGCCGGTAGCCAATCCGGCGAGGAAGATTATTCCCACGAGCCATGATGTCGCTTCGGACAGGCCCAGTACGACGACGAGCAACGCCCCTACGGCAAAGGAGCCGCAAATGACCGTGGCAACGTTTATGCGACGCACCAGGAACACGAAGAGCACCGCGCCGGCAAGCGCGCCGAACTGGAACATTGACGACACCTGGGAAGCTTCATGCATGGACAGGCCGGTCTGCTTCAAATGTGTCGGCAACCAGTATCCAACGAGAAAGAAGACCAGATACCCGGCAAATTCCGTAATCCAGGTGAGCACTGTGCCGAGCCGATAATCCTTTCCTACGAGCCCCAGGCTTCCTTTCTTCGAACCGCCTGGCGCCCCAATGACGAAATACAAACCGGAACAATCAACCGCCGGGAAGACTCTGGTCAAGACCCGCCGGACAGCTTCGTTGGACTTACCGCTCGCCACCAGGTAGAGCGGCGATTCGGGTACTTGCCAGACGAATAGACTCGCGACGCAGAGCGGCAGGACGCCACTCAGAGCCAGCATTCCTCTCCAGCCCAGCACACCTATTCCGAAAGAGGTGACAAAGCCAGCGGCCGCGGAGCCGAACAGAATTCCACACATGATGGTGGCGAGCATCGCGGCACGCGAACGATCGGGGCTATATTCAGCGGCAAACGCTGAAGTTGCAGGCATGGCGGCGCCAATGCCGAGACCGGTGACAAAACGAAACAAAACGAGTTGCACTACCGATTGCGCCTCGCTGGAAGCGATCGCCGCAATACCAAACCATGCGATTGCCGCGATGGTCACCACCTTACGCCCTACCCGATCGGCCATCGCTCCGCCGAATATTGACCCGAGCAGCAGCCCAAACAACCCGATCGCCACCAATGGTGCAAGGGCTGCGGGAGGAAGGTGCCACTCGTGACTGACGGCAGGTGCGATGAACGCCATGACAATCGTATCGAATCCCTCGGTGGTGGTCGCCGCAAAGCAAAGGATAAACACCACCCACTGTTTTTTCCCTATCGGAAGATCATTGAAGAATCCGCGTATGTCGCGATGAACGTAGTCTATGCGTTCCATTAATTGTCCTTGAAGCGTGCGAGGCAGGGTTCACTTCAGCTTGCTACCGCAATGAAGCGCGTCCGAAGTGTCGTATCAAACGTGTCCAGTTCACTCTCCCGAAGGCGACCAATGTGAAAGTGACGTCGTCGCCTCAAATCATCACAAAGCGCCACTGACGTACTTGCGACAGACGTCATCTGCGCGCGCGTCGCCAAACTTTATATTTTCCGATCGTGCAGATTTATTCTAGTTAAAAACTTTCCACTCGTACAGGATTGTGAGACTGGGACTATCCCTATGGGGCGTCGTCTTACGAACGGACCGCCGCCGCGTGAGGCGTGCCTGGAATGGTCAAGGAGATGGGTGAAGAAGACCGGCAGTTGCGATACCGGTGGGGGTTGCAGACGTGCATTTCATCTGCGCGGTGACGGTATTCAGGCAGCGCACCCCAAGCGCGCCAGACAGGGCGACCCTGGCAAAGTCATTTCTGGAAAAAGCGACTTGTATTGGGAATTGGCCTGGTGGTCAATCCCGTGCTCCCTGCAGAATTCAGGTCGGCGATTTTCTTTGTGAATTCGATCGTCCGACGAATCCGGCGACTCGCTGACTAAACGCTTGCGTCGAGGCACACCTCAAAAACGCCTGCTTTTCGTTCTCAAGATGTTGTTCGAGCCCAAACTCCGATGCGTTGCCGACGAGTGCTTTCATCTCGCTGACAGCAGCCGGCGGCACGTCCATTACACGTCGCGCCAATGCGAATGTAGCTTCTTCCAGCGAAGCTGGATCGACAACGGCCTGCACCAGCCCCAACGAGCTCGCTTCTTCCGCATTCAGCGAATCCCTCGCCAGCAGAATTTCGAGGGCGCGTGCCGCCCCTAAGCGCCGCGCCAGATGGAAGGAAAGTCCCCCGTCGGTCGAGGTGCCCAGCTTGCCGTACCCGACGACAAATTGAGCCTCACGTGAGACGACAACCAGGTCGCACGCCATAACCAGCGAAAAACCTGCACCTGCCGCAGCCCCTGCACGCTCGCAATCACGGGTATCGGCAGTCGCCGCAACTTCAGAATCAGGTCGTTGAGCAGACTGATCAGGGCTTCGAGAAAGCCGTCGGATCTTTGCAGCCCTTCGAGAATCTGAACGAGATTCCCACCGGCTGAAAATATGCGCCCGGTGGATCGCAGAACGACCGCGCGGTACCTGCCATCCGCCTCGATGTCGGCGAGCGCATTCAATAGATCAGTGCAGACCTGCAGGTCGATCGCGTTTGCCTGCGCTTCGTTCCCCAAAGTGATGACCGCGAGATCTTCACGGGAGGTCAAGGTGATGTTTCTCTGCATTTGGCGATCCTTGTGTTCACAGTGTTCTGGTGGAAGAACTGAGATCCGTTCAGGTGCATGCCCCACCAGGACGACACTGCGCTGGCACGTCAATTCGGCATTTTGTTAACACATCACTTGGACCTGGTGCGTCATTCGGGAGCTCCCGCGCCCACGATGTCATTATATTTTACCATCGTTAAATTTAAAAGCGCGACGTCTGTGCGAAAGACTGACAGCGAAGAGAGGTTGGGAAACACGCCCGTGGCCGCCCGAGGAGTAAGCAGAACGCGGGATCCAATGTATTATACTTTCGTACAGTTTTTGCGATTGCTCTCACGGCGCGGCACGTAAGACCGGCAGCCGAAAGCGGCATCGAACGCCACCGTCATGCCGGCCCCCTGCGAGAGTGCGGTCCGGCAACTAAATTCCTATTCGAGAAAGCATATGGCGCAACGTACAGTTTCCAGCAAGAACACTGCCCGAAAGGGACGTCCGACAGAGCTTCGGCGTGCGGAGCAGCAACGTGCGCAGGAGACGCGTTCCGCCATCCTGAATGCCGCGCTTTCGGAGTTCGCCGCGAAGGGCTTCGAGGCTGCGAGCATACGCAGTATCGCGGACCGGGTCGGATTGCAGCACCCGCTCATCACCTACCACTACCGTTCGAAAGACGTTCTTTGGCAGGCGGTAGCCGAATACGTCTTCGAACATATTCGTCACGAGTGGGACGCCTATCTGGCGGAGACGCCCGCTGTCAGCGCCGCAGACCACGTGAAAGGGATGTACAAGGCCCTGTTTAAATTCACGGTCGACTATCCCGAGTTCCATCGCTTCATGCTTCAGGAATTCCTGAGCTATAGCCCGAGGCTGCAATGGCTCGCAGATACGGTGCTCAAGCCCTTGCTTAACTGGCTGCTGCCGCAGATTCGTGCTGCACAGGAAGAAGGCGCATTGCCCCAATGCGAGCCCATCATCTTCCATTATTTGTTGATCAGCCTGACGTCAACCCTTTCAGGCTTCGGTCCTGAGATGCAGGCAACCGCCAATATCTCCTCGTCGGATCCCAAGGTGGTAGAGACATACTGGCAAACGGTTGAGGACCTCATCTTTCATCGAGAGAGTCGCCCGAGCCGGTCGGCGACGGTTGAGCCGCGTCCGAGCCGTACCGTGAAGCAGCCGCGCGTGCCGGGTCGCGCAAAGACCGTAGCGTGATTTCGCGAGCTCTTCTGCCAAAGCACGCTTCGCCCGTCCAGGGTGAGGCGACGAACTTATCACTGGCATGGTTCTGTGCGGGGTTGGTCATCGCTTCGCCCAGTTTCTCCAAAAGAAATTCAGCGAAGACCGCTACCGCAGGCGGCTGCTGGGGCCATGGTGGCTGTAATGGCCTTTGCGCTGGCCTGGGCCTTCGTGCACACGCGCACGCACGGTCAGGCGCAAGGCGAGGCGTCGTCCGCCGATTCCACCTAAAGCAGGCTGGGGATTAGAACTTGTGACGCAGCCCAATGTGCACGATGGTTTGTGTCGCTCCACTCGATGGGGCCGAGATGTTTGTAATCTGCGATTGCGTTGCAGAACCGCCCGCCTTCTGCAACTGGGCAACCAGGTAAATGTCTGTCCGTTTGGACAAGATGTAGTCTGAAAAGAGACCAACCGCACGATAGATTGGAGACTGGTCCGTTGCGTCGAGCTTCCCGTGGGTGTAGATGTACACGACGCCAGCAAAAACGTCCGGCCGGATCTGGTAGCCCAGATTTGCTTCATAGTTATCGAAGCGAACATCCGCTCCTTCGAAGGCATTTCCGAATCGCGTGGACGTGTACTGAAGTCCGAGTGTTGCCTTGCCAAAATTGTATTGGGCACCCGTACCCCAGATTTGCTGGCTTTGCGCATGGGGTACATAAGCTGAGAATGCGATTGCGTTCGGGACGACGCCGCCGAACACAGAGGCGAGTGGATCCTTGATGTAGGTATAGGCGGCAGCAGCATACAGCGGCCCGTTGGCGTAACTCAGACCAAACGACTTCACGCTGTTGGTGGAGAACTGCCCCGCCACTCCACCAAAGCTATAGAGTCCTTCGGCAGTGAATCCCGCAATAACGGGGCTGGCGTACCGGACGGCATTGTTAATACGGTTGACGCCGGCGGCATTGTCAACGTCGTTGAGGTGGGCCAGATAAACCGACCAGTTCAGGCCGGCGTTGGTTTTTGACAGTAGATTGGCCATCTCGTCGTATTGGCGTCCAAATGTCACCGTTCCGTATCGACTTGCGATGCCCACGTACGCGGATCGACCAAAAAGCGCGCCGTTGTTGCCGAGGTTACCTGTCGACGGGTCAAAGCCACTCTCCAGAACGAAGATGGTCTTCAGACCACCGCCCAGATCCTCCACCCCGCGAAATCCCCATCGCGATATTGAGGCTCCACCGCTCTGAAGCTGCCAGTTTGAGTGGCCCTTCTGATTGCTGGTGTACGTGATGCCTTCATCGATGATCCCATACAAGGTTACGCTGCTCTGCGCGTACGCGGACGCCGACGCTGCACATAACACAGCGACGCCGCACGATAGCCTCTTCATGTTCAGTCTCCTCTGACGATACATCCGGGCATTGCCGTTTGTGAATGAAGCAAATTTTCTTTTAACTTTACCGACCGTACAGCTTTAGACTACTCGATAACTTTCCGATCGTACAGCTTTGTTGGGCTAGTGCTATCCCCTATGGAACGCCCCGCACAAACGGGGGAAATGCCGGCCGCTCAACCACCGAGAGTGGCTGGAAGGCCTACACGTATGGGGTTGGAATGAAGCAGTTTGCGAAAGTCCGTGAAAGACCGTTCCTGTACACGGCACTGTCGAATTGTCGCGAAGCTTCCCTCACTATACTTTTCATTCGTAAAATTTAGTGTATAGTGAAACAGAACGAAACGATGGGCAGAGCGACCTGCCCTGCTGCTAGTCCGGAATCCAGATCAGGAGACGATAGACATGTCGACGCAAAAGATAGACACGCACCAACATTTCCTCCCCAAGCTGTATGTGGACGCTGTAGGTCTCGACATACTGAACGCCGCTATGCCGAATGGAGTTGCCCCAACGTGGTCCGTTGAGGCGGCCCTCGCGATGATGGATGAAAATGGCATTGACGAGGGCATTCTGTCCATCTCGTCGGGCCCGACGATTCCGGATGCGGCGACATTGCTCCGGAAATGCAATGACTATGCAGCTGATCTCGGGGCCCGGCATCCCGGACGGTTTGGGTCCTTTGCCAGCTTGCCGCTGCCACACATCGACGCGGCCTTGCGCGAGGTGAGTTATGCCCTCGACGAGCTGAAGGTCGACGGATTCATTCTCTTCACGAACTATGACGGCATGTATCTGGGGGATCCGCATTTCACCCCGCTGCTGGAGGAACTGGATCGTCGTGGCGCCGTCGTTTTCGTTCACCCGAATCAACCGCCTCATGAGATACCGCGCGTCGCTCCGGCGTCTGTGCTGGAGTATCCGTTCGAGACGACGCGCACCGCGGCGAGCCTGATTATTTCGGGTGCGGTAACGCGGTTCAAGAATGTGCGGTTCATTCTGTCCCACGCCGGGGGGACGTTGCCTTTCCTCGTACCCCGTCTTGCTCTCTCCATTTCGATGATGCCTGGGGCAATCGAGCGCGTGGGTGACCCGCTTGAGGCGGTCAGATCCTTGTATTTCGACACGGCCCTTTCGGGAGGAGCGGCGCCATTGAGCGCGCTCGCGCAAATTACGACGCCTGATCACATCCTGTTCGGAACGGACTTTCCGTTCGCACCGACTGCCGCGATCCGGCAGTTCGGCGCCGTACTCGACGACATCGAGATTCCCGGTGTTGAGATGAATAAGGTGTACGGCGAGAACGCTGCGAGATTGCTGGGTCGGTAACCGGGGATTTGAATCGACAGAGCGCGGGCTCTGTCAAGTTGACGAACGGGGATCATCTGCGTGGTTAATCCATAGCTATCCTTAGCAGATGATCTTCTCGGCAATGGGAGAGAGCGGCCAACTGTGAAGCCGCACATCTGGCGTTCGCGCCTGCGGGTCGGTACGCCCCCCGCGAAATCTCCCCGGGGCTCAGTCAGGGCGAGCGCCAGACAATCCTGCTTGCGACTCTAACCAATGTGCCAGCTTTGAGCTGGCGCGGGGACATGTACCTGGAGCGTCGCCAGCCCACGGTAGACCGGATTGCGATTCCATCGAGGCCGGGGCTCCGAAAGGGCCAGCGCGGGCCAGCGGCGCATGAGCTGGCCGAACACGATCTCGGCTTCCATCATCGTCAGCGCCGCCCCGATGCAGACATGCGGACCGCTGCCGAACGAGAGCGGCGCGAACGCGCGCCGCCCGATGTCGAGCCGGTCGGGATCCGCGTAGCGACGCGGATCCCGATTGGCCGCGCCAATCAGCCCGAGGACCAGTTCCCCCCGGCGCAGCGGCTGTCCGTGCAGCACCAGGTCGGTCGCGACGCGCCGCCCGGTGTACTGGACCGGACTGTCGAAGCGCAGCAGTTCGCGCACCGCGCCTGTCAGCCGGTGTGGCTCGCGCCGCAGTTCGCCCCAGAGTCCGGGCTCGGCCAGCAGGTGGTACAGCCCATTACCGAGCAGATTACGCGTCGTCTCGTGCCCGGCGAACAGGAGCATCGCGCACTGCGCGATCAGTTCGGTGCGATCGGCAATCGTCCCGTCGCTCGCGGCGCGCGCGAGGCACCCGATCAGACCGTCTTGCGCGCCGCCGCTCGCGAGGCAGGACTCGAAGTAGCGGCTCATCCCGAGCAGGCTGGCCTGCGCGCGCCGCGCCTGCTCCAGCGTCGGCCGCGGCGCGCCAATGAATGCAGCGAGGCCGTCCGACCAGTCGACGAAACGGCCGTCGCAATCGCCGTCCACACCCATTAGCTTTGCAATCACCCGTGCCGGCAGCGGCCGCGCGAGCCGCTGCATGAAGTCGAAGCCGCGCCGGGCGTCCACGCCGTCCAGCAATTCGTCGACCAGTGCTTCGATATGCGGCCGCAAAGCGCGCAGCGCGTCAGGCCGGAAACCCGCATGCAGCACGCGGCGGATGCGAGGGTGATCAGGAGCGTCGAGAAACAGCATCGCGCGCGAGAACAGTTGCTGGAACCCCTTGAGCTCGCTGCGCGCGCCTTCGCCGCTATTCATCACCCAGCCGCCGGTCCGGCGCGCCGAGAAGCGCGGGTCGCGCAACATCGCCTCGACGTCCTCGTGCCGGGTGAGCAGCCATGCGCCGTCGAAGAACGCGTCGCTCCAGTGGATCGGTCCGGCCTCGCGCAACGTCTCGTACGCCGGATAAGGATTCTCCAGAAAGTCATCGTCGAGCAGCGGACGTCCGGACGGCGACGCCTCCCCGATCGGCAAAGGCTGCGCGCTCATACCGCACCTTCGCGCTGCACGCGCAGGCCCAATCGCTCGAACAGCGCACGGTCCCGCGCGGCCTGCGGATTGCTCGTAGTCAGCAGCCTGTCGCCATAAAAGATCGAGTTCGCGCCCGCGAGAAAGCACAAGGTCTGCACCGCGTCGTCCATCTGCTCCCGCCCCGCAGAGAGCCGCACCATCGCTCGCGGCATCGTGATGCGCGCGACCGCAATGGTCCGCACGAATTCGAGCGGATCGAGCGGCTCGATGCCGGCGAGCGGCGTGCCTTCGACCTGCACTAGACTGTTGATCGGTACGGACTCCGGGTAAGGGTCGAGATTCGCGAGCTGCGCGATCAGGCCCGCCCGCTGCAGGCGCCCTTCTCCCATGCCGACGATCCCGCCGCAACACACGTGGATGCCGGCGCCGCGCACGCGGGCCAGCGTGTCGAGCCGGTCCTGGTAGGTCCGCGTACCGACGATGCGGCCATAGTATTCGGGCGACGTGTCGAGGTTGTGGTTGTAGTAGTCGAGGCCGGCGTCTTTCAACGCGCCGGCCTGCTCCGCATCGAGCATACCGAGCGTCATGCAGGTTTCCAGTCCGAGCGCCTTCACCTGCCGGACCATTTCGGCCACGGCCTCCATGTCTCGCGGCTTCGGACTGCGCCATGCGGCGCCCATGCAGAAGCGCGTCGCCCCCTGGTGCTGCGCGATCCGCGCGGCCTCGACGACTTCCGCGACCGGCATCAGCTTGCCCGCTTTCACGCCGGTATCGAAATGCGCGGACTGCGGACAGTAGCCACAGTCCTCCGCACAACCGCCGGTCTTGATCGACAGCAGCGTCGACAACTGGATCTGGTTCGGATCGAAATGCTCGCGGTGCGTCTGCTGCGCGCGATGCAGCAGATCCATCAGCGGCAACGCAAACAGCGCGTCGACGTCTTCGACGCGCCATCGCGCATCCGGCTGCACGGCGGGCTTTGTCAGGGCCGACAAAGGAATGGTGGCGACGGTGTTCATGCAGTAACTCCAGATAAGGAAGGCCGGCCCGGATCGCCGTGCAAGGCAACAGCATCGAGCCAGGTGGCGATCGCCGCGAGAAGAAGACGCGTGCGACTCATGATGCGGCCCGAAGCGCGGCGGACAACGACAGCGCACGCGCGTTGTCGCTGACGATCAGCCACTGGATCGCCGTCCCGGACTCGGGCAGGCGCCATTCGAGCGACGGGCGGCCGGATCACGAACGCCTGCCGAGGACGGCCCGACCCACTCGCGACCCGTTGTCGCGGCCGAGTTGCGCCGAGATCCACGCGCCGCAATCCACCAGCGCATCCAGATCGACGCCGGTGCTGGCGCCGAGTCCGTGCAGCAGGTACACGACGTCCTCGGTCGCGACGTTGCCCGTCGCCCCCTTCGCATACGGACAGCCGCCCAGCCCGGCGACTGAGCTGTCGAACACCCGGAGCCCGAAGTCGTACGACGCGTGAACGTTGGCTGCCGCCATCCCGTACGTATCGTGGTAGTGCCCGGCCAGCGCGCCGACGGGCACCCGCGCCGCGACCGCTTCGAGCATGGGCAGCACCGAGCCCGGCGTGCCGACGCCGATCGTGTCGCCGAGCGACACCTCGTAGCAGCCGAGCTCATGCAGGCGTGCCGCCACGTGCGCGACCTGCTGCGGTGCAATCGCGCCGTCATACGGACACGCGATCACGCACGACACGTAGCCCCTGACCTTCACGCCCTGGCGTTTCGCGGCGTCGAGCACGGGCACGAAGCGCTCGATCGACTCGTCGATCGAGCAGTTGATGTTCTTCTGCGAGAACCCTTCCGATGCCGACGCGAACACGGCCACCTCGGTCGCGCCTTCGGCCACCGCGGCCTCGAAGCCCTTCAGGTTCGGCGTCAGCACCTGATAGTTCACACCGGGCCGGCGGCGCAATCCCCGCATCACGTCGGCCTGGTCCGCCATCTGCGGGACCCACTTCGGCGACACGAACGAGGTGACCTCGATATCGCGCAGGCCCGCCGCGGTCAGACGCTCGATCAGCTCCAGCTTGATCGCGGTCGATACGTTCTGCTTCTCGTTCTGCAGCCCGTCACGCGGACCGACTTCGACAATGCGCACCTGTTCCATCACTCGACTCCTTCGAAATCCAGCAACCCGGCCGCGTCGGCGACCTGCGTGTCCCGTTCCCTGGTGCCTTGAGCAGAAGTTTCAGCTCAGGCTCTGCAGGGAAGCGCGATAGCGCTCGTCCCATGATTGCCCACCGCTGACGCTCACGCCGAGCCGCCGCAGCAGCCCGTCGGCGAGGCCGTAGACGAGCCCGTGCACTTCGACGCGCTGGCCGCGATACCACGCGCGCCGCAGGATCGTCGTGCGGCACACGTTCGCGACCTGCTCGATGACGTTCAGCTCGACCAGCCGCCGGCTGCGCTCCGCGTCGTCGCAGCCGTCGAGCCGCGCGTCGTGCCGGTTCGCGATGTCCTCGATGTGACGCAGCCAGTTGTCGGCCAGTCCGGTCGAGCGGTGCTCGGCGACCGCCTGCACACCGCCGCAGCCGTAGTGGCCGACGACCATCACGTGCTCGACCTTCAGCGTCTCGACCGCGTACTGCAGCACCGACAGGCAGTTGAGGTCCGAATGCACGACGACGTTGGCGATGTTCCTGTGCACGAATACCTCGCCGGGTGCCAGCCCGAGAATCTCGTTTGCGGGTACGCGGCTGTCGGAGCAGCCGATCCACAGGTAGCGCGGCGATTGCTGCGCCGCAAGCCGGGTGAAGAAGTCCGCATCATCGGCGACGCGCTGATTCGCCCATGCGCGGTTGTTCGCGAATAACGTGTCAAGAGAGCACATCGCCGCCTCGCACCGTTTGCGGGTATCGCTCGCGCCCGACCGGCTTGCGCCGGATTTCGCCCGTGCCTGCACCGGGATCGAACGCGAGGCCGGATAGCTGAACCATGAAAGTCTCCTGTCGACCAGAGTTGACGCTTTAGCGTCTTACTCTGGTCCCATTCAAGATGGTTGCCGTAGTTGACGCTTTAGCGTCTTACTCTGGTCCCATGCAAGATGGTTGCCGTAGTTGACGCTTTAGCGTCTTACTCTGGTCCCATGCAAGATGGTCGCCGTAGTTGACGCTTTAGCGTCTTACTCTGGTCCCATTCAAGATGGTTGCCGTAGTTGACGCTTTAGCGCCTTACTCTGGTCCCATTCAAGATGGTCGCCGTAGTTGACGCTTTAGCGTCTTACTCTGGTCCCATGCAAGATGGTTGCTGTCGATGAAGATTGACACGCTTGACGCACGCCGCGCGCCCAAAAATCAGACGCCGACGGGACACAACGCGCCGGCGACCGCCATCAGTTCGGGCGGTCCTGCACGAGCTTGAGCTCCTCTATCATCCGCTCGCGCATCGCGAACTTCTGGGCCTTGCCGGTGACCGTCATCGGCATCTCGTCGACGAAGCGGATGTAGCGCGGAATCTTGTAATGCGCGATCTGACCGCGGCAGAAGTCGCGGATCTCGTCATCGGTGGCCTGCTCGCCCGCCCTCAGGATGATCCAGGCGCAGATCTCCTCGCCGTACTTCGAATCGGGCACGCCGAACACCTGCACTGCCTGCACCTTCGGATGGCGGAACAGGAACTCCTCGATCTCCCGCGGGTACACGTTCTCGCCGCCGCGGATCAGCATGTCCTTCACCCGGCCGACGATGTTGCAGTAGCCGTCAGCGTCGAGCGTCGCGAGGTCGCCGGTGCGCATCCAGGCGTCGCGCACGGCTTCCTGCGTGCGCTTTTCGTCGCCCCAGTAGCCGAGCATCACCGAATAGCCCCGGGTGCAAAGCTCGCCGGTCTCACCGATCGGCACCACGCTGCCGTCGACATCGACGATCTTGACCTCGAGGTGCGGCTGCACACGGCCGACCGTCGCCACACGCCGGTCGAGCGGGTCGTCGGTGCTGCTCTGAAACGACACCGGCGAGGTCTCGGTCATCCCGTACGCGATCGTCACCTCGCGCATGTTCATTTGCGACACGACGCGCTTCATCGTCTCGATCGGGCACGGCGCGCCGGCCATGATGCCGGTGCGCAACGTCGACAGGTCGTACTGCGCGAATTCGGGCACGTCGAGCTCGGTGATGAACATCGTCGGCACACCGTGCAACGCGGTGCACTTCTCGTCCGACACCGCCGCGAGCGTCGCCGACGGGTCGAACACCTCGCCGGGGAACACCATCTTCGCGCCGGTCGACACGCAGGCCAGCACCGACATCACCATGCCAAAGCAGTGATAGAGCGGCACCGGAATGCACAGTGCGTCCCGCTCGTCCAGGCGCATCGCCTGCGCGACGAAGCGCGCGTTGTTGACGACGTTGTGATGCGTCAGCGTCGCGCCCTTCGGATTGCCGGTCGTGCCGCTGGTGAACTGGATGTTGATCGGATCGTGGCAGCCGAGCGACGCCGTGATGTCGTCGAGCGATTGCCGATCCAGCATCGACGCACCGCGGGACACCACCTCGTCGTAGCCGAGCATGCCGGGCGTGCGCTCTTCGCCCATCCGGATCACGCACTCAAGCGCAGGGAGACGCGCCGCCGCCAGCTTGCCGGGTTCGCTCGCGGCCAGCTCCGGGGCCAGCGTCTGCAGCATCTCCAGATACTGCGACGTGCGCAGCCGTTCGGCAGAGACGATCGCGCGGCAGCCCGACGCGTTGAGCGCGTATTCCAGTTCCTGCAAGCGATAGGCCGGATTGATATTGACCAGGATCACGCCGATGCGGGCGGTCGCGAACTGCGTGACGAGCCACTCGACGCGATTCGGCGACCAGATGCCGAGCCGGTCGCCCCGCCGCAGGCCGAGCGACGCGAACCCCGCGGCCAGCCGATCGACTTCCGCGCTGAACTCGGCCCAGCTCCAGCGCACGTTCTGTTCGCGGAACACGACCGCGGGCCGATCGGCGAAGCGGGACACGGTATCGGCCAGCAGCGCGGCGATGGTGGCGCTCGACAACGGCGATTG
This sequence comes from Paraburkholderia panacisoli, assembly GCF_008369935.1. Classification (GTDB taxonomy): domain Bacteria; phylum Pseudomonadota; class Gammaproteobacteria; order Burkholderiales; family Burkholderiaceae; genus Paraburkholderia; species Paraburkholderia panacisoli. The sequence continues at coordinate 54,892 of NZ_VTUZ01000040.1, forward strand.
CGTCGATCCCCGCACGTGCGACAGGTTGTCTCGCGGCGCGCTACCCGGCGGCGAGCCGGTTGGTTGGCTCATGGCTAGTCTCCTCATGTCACTTCGATATACGTGCAATTCACCGGTATCAGCTTAGGCGAGTGCGGCGCGCATGTTCTGCCGTTGTGGTAGCCTATCGTGCCAACTTGCGCCAGCCCCGACAGCGCCATGCCCGCCACCTCTTCCCGACGCGCGCCGCGCATCGATCGCGCCGCGACCCCAATGGCATTCGTGAATGCCGTGCTGCTCGGCTACGAGAAATACGGCGCCGATCCGTCGGACGCGCTGCGCGAGGCACAAATTGCGCCAGCGCTGCTGAGCGAACCTGGCGCCCGCGTGACAGCGGCGCAATTCGAAGCGCTGTGCCGCGTCGCGATGCAGCAACTCGACGACGAAGCGCTGGGCTGGTTCTCGCGCCGACTGCCCTGGGGCAGCTACGGCCTGCTGGCTCGCGCATCGCTGACTTCGCCGAACCTTGGCGTCGCGCTGAAACGCTGGTGCCGGCACCATCGGCTGCTCACCGACGACATCCTGCCGACCCTGACAGTCGCAGACGGCATCGCCACCCTCTCGATCGAAGAAAGACGGCAGTTCGGCGCGCTGCGCGAGTTCTGCCTCGTTACGGTGCTGCGCTACGTGCACGGGTACGCGTGCTGGCTGATTGACTCCCGCATTCCGCTGATCGAAACGGATTTCCCGTTCGAGCGGCCGCCGCACAGCACCGTCCATTCGCTGATCTTCCCGGGGTCGGTGCACTTCGGCCGGGACCGCGCATGCATGCGCTTCGCCGCCCAGTACCTTGCGTTGCCGCCCCGTCGCGACGAACGTGCGCTGCGCACGATGCTGCAGCACGCGCTGCCGCTCACCGTGTTGCAGTACCGGCGCGATAGGCTGTTGGCCAGCCGTGCGCGTGCGCTGATGATTGCCCGGCCGAGCGAGCCGCACACCGCTGCGGCGCTGGCCGACGCGCTGAACGTGTCGGTGCGCACGCTTCATCGTCAACTGGAAGAAGAAGGGACGACGCTGCAGACGCTGAAGGATGCGGTGCGACGCGAGCGGGCGATTGAGCAGCTATGCCGCACCACGCATTCGATCAAGCAGATTGCGCTGTCGATTGGCTTCACAAGCGAAAAGACGTTTGCGCGCGCTTTCCGGCAGTGGACTGGCGAGTCGCCGAGCGAATATCGGCAGAAATCGAGTGCCTCGACACGGTGAAGCAGGTTACGGCCGCGCTCCTCGCCGCGTTGACGAGGGTTTGTCGCGATAAGGAGGGTTGGGCGAAGCCAGCGTGCGCGTTCGCAGGAGCGGGACTCGCCTTGGCGACCATCCAGCCCCGCAAGTGATGTGCTTCGCTCTCGCCGGACGGCTGCAATTCGAGGGGAACCCAAGAATATGGCGGATGCCCGTTGCGCCTGCACGAGTTTGAGAAAGCATTCCCATCCACCGCTGCGCCGTCAAGGTGGCGATCCGAAACGTCCGCCGCAATGAAGTTGGAGTCAAAATAAAAACTCGCTCCTTCAAGCGCCGCGCCCGAAAGATTTGCTTCAACTTCGGGCGTGAACGGCTGCCTGACCGCGCCCCAATTTTGACCTGCGTGGTTTCTTGCAGATCCGGCTGACGCGATTTGGGCAAAGGCGGAATAGAAACTGATTTCGGGTGTTCGCCTCGATGTAACAGTTCCCTTTTTCCTTGCCATTGCATTAGGAGTGCGAAATGAATAAGCGGTTTGTACTGGGCCTTTCCATGATCGTCCTTGCCTCGGCCGGCATTGTCACCAACGCGTCCGCCGGGGAGAAGACCCGCGCGGAGGTCCGCCAGGAGCTGATCCAGGCAGAAAATAACGGCCTGCGTTTCGTGACAGACACGTCGTATCCCGACGTCAATCCGATCTTTGCGCAACAGGTCGCCCAACTCAAGCAGCAGCAGCAAGGCGGTACGGGTGCCGACACGTCAGGTTCGAGCGCCGCCGGCCACCGGGAAGCGGCCGGTAACACCCGCATCGCCCAAGGCCGGACGACCACGCCGGCCTGCGTTGGTCCGGTGAGCTTCTGCACGCCGTACTTCGGCAGCTAACGCACCAGACCCATCACAGATGCCCGGCTCTCGGGAACCACCGTACGTATTGAAGGAGATTGATCATGAAGACGCTCGTTTGCCTCACCCTCGCCATTAGCGCCCTCGCCAGCCCCGCCCTGAGTTTCGCGCAAAGCTCCCCGACCCAGCTGACGCGTGCCGAGGTACGCGCCGACCTCGTCCGCGTCGAACAGGCTGGCTACAGCCCGTCCCATAGCGCCGATGCAGACTACCCCGCCAATATTCAGGCAGCTGAAGCGAAGATTGCCGCACAGGACGGCAGTCATCTTGCAAACGAAGCGGTGGGCGGCGTAGCCCAGCACGGCGCATCCGACGCTGGTGCCCCAACACATGCGAAGGCGGCGACTTCCTCCTGCGTCGGTCCGGTCAGCTTCTGCGACGTTTTCTTCGGCAGCTAATGCCGCCGCGCGGCCACCGAAACGACATCCGCCGCGCGTCACTGCAAAACATGAACAGAACGCTCATCGCATCGTTACTGGTGGTGGCCCATGTTTGACATAGGCTGTGAACGTCGACAAAGCCCGCACGCCGACATCTCGATCTGGCCTCGGCTTGCTGCGGGTACGTCGTGGACGAACGAAGGTACAACTTCATCCAGTGTTCGCTGGCCCCACCGTTCGTCGGGCTGGAGCTAAACGTTAGACGATGGGTCGCTCGGGGGCCTACGGTGAGCGTTTGCAGTCGGGAGGGTGAACGGCCGTTTTTCGGAGAAGCTCACTGAAGGGCTGCAATGGGTCCGGTTATCGCCCCGGTGATCGACGCAGACCGGCGCTCCCTTCACGTGCACAGCCACTGGCAAAATCGCTACCAGTTTCACTGATCCGCCCCGCTTCGCGCGGGGCTTTTCGTTCCTGCGTCACGGCCTGCGGTGTAACCAGTCGCGCATAGGGTGCGTATCCAGCCATCGGAATTGCCGATTCCTGTGATGTTCGCGTCTGTAGTGCTCCGCAACCAGGATTGCCGCCACGATCAGGACGATCACCCCAAGCAGCATCCCCGAAATGGACTCGACCATGGCCGTCTCCTTGCTTGTCGCGATCATGCTTATATCTTAGGTGATGGCAAGGAGCGTGAACGACGAATATCTGGCGCGGCTGACGGGGGTACGAACGCTCGTCAACTGCCAATACGGCTCGCGAGACCGTTACCTGAGAACTACCGGCATCTATCCCAATATTTGGCATATCGCGAAAACTGGCCTACAGTATTTATCAGACGTAAAGCAATCGGTCGCAGGCCAAAAGCAGATATGGGGGCGCACATGGGAACGTTCCTTGATCAGAGCATCGCGCATATTGCACGCGTGATGATGCCGTCATTGATAGGAGACCTCGGCAGGCCAATCCTGCCGCCTCAATACTGGCGCGGACGGCTCCACGAGCTTCTGGATGCGACTCACCTGACGCGCGCCCAACTCTGCGCGGTGGATTGTCTGCTGCTTCAACTGGACGACTTCGAAGCCAAGGGCCGACCGACGCCAAGGGGAAGCACTTGTCCGTGTCGCTCGAAATCTCGACAACATCGAACGCCGCACCAGAACATTTCTTGATCCAGGCCTTGGGGATTCTTTCCGGCGTTCGCATAAAAAGAAGCCGCAGGACTTGCCTACGGCTACTTAACACACAAAACGCGGGGTACGTCCGCGGAAACGAAAGCCTACAGTTCAGATATGCCGGCAACAAGCGAAATGGCCATGATTTGCATCTCTTTGCCACATTCGCAACACGGCTCGTCCTTCAGCTAATTTCCACTGTCGCTACTCGCAACGTTAATACGGGGGCGACCGCACGCGGAGCAGAGTCGCCCTCGACTGCGTGTGAATGGCTCGTCGGACGCGGGACGTCCGGGCGTAACGAAGGCCGACTGGACAGCGAGGTACAGCCATCCCTGATGCATTGATCCGGGTGCGTCGGAAGGATGCCGAATGTAGTGGTCACGGAGCACCGCCCATTGTGCGCGCAGCACCTTTGCGCGCCAAGGCATCGACGGCGCCATCTCGCTAGTTCGTTTCCTCCAATCGAAGCTTGCATACGAAGTCGAATCAGTATGTGAAGCAAATGCGGGAAGTGAATCCAGCAATCGCAACTCTTGCATGCAATCGTCGGTGATGAGTCGACTACGGTCTCTCGTCGCTCTTGTGCGTGAGGTATATATCCCGGCGAGCACGATCACGGGTCAAGGTGATCGCGTCGCCGATAGTTCAACTACAAGGACTTCCGTATCGACGCGTCGCCTCTTGATGAAGGCGGCCATTACTACGCCCGTGCAAAATTTACCGGCGCGCCTTGGTGGGCGGCGACACCATCGAGGTCAAATGGTCGGGAGATCTCGGCGACGACCCCTCCGACGCAGCCGCTATCGAGGCGGCGCAGCGCTGGGCGATCCAGTGGTGCGACGAGAACTCGGCATAGGCCAAGCGATTTGACTCCTCGAATCAGCTCATTGGAAACAGTCATGCAGCCTTGCAATGCCCGTCGCGCATTGGAAGCGCTTAATAGGCGCCACCGGTATCGATCGTCAGGTAGAGCATGTCATGCTCGAGCATGCTGATGAAATGTTCGTCCTCCACGATCAGTTCCTCGAGGACGTCACTATTGGATAGCACGCCGATAACCTCTCCGGAATCGATGACCGGCAGATGCCGGATCCGCCGCGTATGCATTAACGCCAGGCACTGTTCACAGGTGTGCTCGGGCGTGACGTAAAGCACCTGGGTAGTCATGATCTCGTCAACCTTCGTCTCGGCGGCGCTGCGGCCGACCAGTTCGACCTTGCGGGCGTAGTCGCGCTGGGACAGGATGCCGACAAGATCGCTGCTGTGCAACACCAGCACGGTGGTGACATCCTGGTCGGCCATCAAACGCAGCGCCGTTAGCACTGAGTCAGCGGGGCCGACCGAGATCACTTCCCGAGGGTTTTCAGCCAGAATTTGCCGAGCCGTCTTTCTCTCCTTTTTCATGGTCGTCTCCAGTAGAGGACCGGCATTTGCGCACGCCAGTGCCATCGATCTGCTCACGAAGGAAGGGTGGCGTCCGCCAAACCTGCGTAGTCACCCAGCAAAATTTCGGCCGCTGTGGTCCACGTCCGCTATTTGCCTTCCCATTTTTCAATCAAACTCGAATTGAAGTGTAGTCCGCTTCATGGGCATCAAACCAGAGCGACCGCAAGTTCAAGCACACCAGATTCATTCGTGACCCTGGGCTGGGCACGTTCGGGTGAAACGAGAAATCAACCGCTCAGACGCCGGTGAAGTTCGCGCTAGCCGAAAAATACACACCGGGCGACGATAGAGGTCCGTTGAGCCCCAGTATCCGACGCGCAGCGGCGTCGCCGACATCTACGCGATGTTGGCAAACGGGCGTGTGACGCATCGCCGTGTCGTCTGACGGGCAATCTTGGCCTCGACGGTGCGGGGTTCGATTTTCCGAGCAATGGCAGCGGCACGCCCGACAGTCGCGCGACCGCCCGCACGACCGCGACGCTCCTGAGCGCGATGAGCCGCCTGCCGATCTATACAGCGTATCTGAACGCCCTGCCGATTCTCGGCGTCGACGGCTCTCTCGCGGCCATCGACAAGAATGTAGAGGGCAAGGAGCACATCTTCGTCAAGAGCGGCGCGACCGTTTCCAACGGCCAGATGATCGCGATGAACATGGCGGGCTACATCGATGCCAAAAGTGGACGCCACCTCGCGTATGCGCTCTTCGTCAACAATGCCGGCCCCGTCACCGCGCTCACCGACACGCTCGACGTCTTCGACGACGAAGCGCAGATACTCGGCATCGTCTATTCGAAATACTGAGCGGCGACGTTATTGCAGCTTCCAGAGCATCGCCGCAATCGTGCCTTCGTCCTGGAAGGCGGTCAGCACGTCAGGGATACCCGTGATCGGGACATTGTTCACCGTCAGAAAGAACGCGATCCGGCGGCCGCTCTTCGCGTCGATATAGCCGGCGAGCGCTTGCCCTTTCAGGATCGGCGTTGTCGGCGCGGACGCATTCACTCCGACGTAGGTGCCCGTCTTCGCATGCACCTGGCCTTTCGCGCCCGCCAGCGTCGCGTCGGCTTCGAAATTCGTGATCGTCGTGAGCGATCCATCGACACCCAAGGCGGGCATCGAATCGACATACGTCGCAAAGTCCGGCTTCGAGCGCATGCCGCGCAGCATTCCAATGACAGCCGCGCCATTCGCGGTCGTGTCGCCGCCGCCGCTTCCATCGATGAAGTGATACTGGCTCGGCGAAATGTTGAACGTCGACGACAGCTCACTCTGTTCCGCTGTGAGCGAGGCACTCATCGTCGTCGACCCATTCTTCGCGAGACCGAACAGCATCAGGCTCACGTCGGCGCCGATGTTGTAGCTGACTTTATTCACGTACCGAACGTCCTGCCCGAACGGTGCGGACGTGAGTTGCGCCACCTGCTGCGCGCTCGAATACGAGCCTTGCGCGGGCAGCAACTGCACGGGGTTGGCCGCGACGGGCGCCGCCGTCACCGTCACCCCCGCGCGCGCCAGCGCCTCGATGAATACCGTGCGCGCGTAGTTGGACGGCTCGGTCACGCGGAACGTACGGACAAGCGGATACGCATTGGTCAGAATGGGCACGAGACCCGCCGGCACGTTGCCGCTCACATTGCCCACACAATTCGGCACCCCGATGCACAGCGGCGGCTCCGGATTGAGCTCGATGTCCAGCGCCGACGTCGCACTGCCCGTCGTCAGAGTCGATTGCACGGCGAACGCCGCCGACTTCGGACGCCAGTCGAATGGAACCGCCGAGCCTTCCGCGCTCTGATTGAGCGTGACATCGACCAGATCGTCGTTGACGAAGATCGGCCGCACGTCGAACTCGCCGCGAAAGTCGAACGGTTCAAAAAGACGGTCGTCGATCGCGACATCGCCGTTGATCGTCTTGATGCCCGCAGCGGCCACCTGCGCCGCAAGGGCGTTGTACCCGGCGAGCGGGTCGGGTGTGGACAGCCCCGCATTGCCTAACGAGTTGGCTTCGTTGTGATCGAAGTTGGTGAGCGCGATCGTGCCGTCGGGATTGGCACGGCCGCCCATCGTCAGATCGCCGCTTGCAACCAGAATCAGATTGCCGTTGAGTGTGCCGCCGCTTGCGTCGACTGTGCCCTGCCGGTAGACCGGCGTGACGAACTGGTGCTGTGCGCCGAGCGCATTGAGCGCGTTGCCGGTGGAAAAGACCTTGCGCACCGAAGCAATGAACAGCTGTGCGCTGGAGTTGAGATCGTAGATCACGCGCCCGGAGTCGAGATCGACCACCTGCATCGACCAGGTCGCATTTTTATAGGCAGGCTTTTGCATCACCTGCATGATCGAATCGGGGACCGCCGTATCCGAATTGACCGACCCGCCGCACGACACCAGCAGAACTGCAGTTGCAATCACGGCCCAGCGTTTGCACTGCCGGTTAGTTGTCGCGTTCATCGCAGGTCTCCAGACTCGATTTATCTTTTGAGTTTCGACAAGCGCAGATCAAGGCCTACCCTCGTCCGGCACTTCTGCAACCTTGCTCAGCTCTCCCATCAGAATTTGCGCGATCGAATTGGCGGGCGCGCGTCCATCGGGCGATTGGGCGCTCGTAGCCCATGTGACGATGGTCGTTTGCGTCATCGGATCGTATCCCATGAACGTATTAAAGCCGGGAATCTCGCCGGTGTGCCCATAGAACGTGCCGAACCTCGCGAGGCCGAGGCAGTAACTCGCAGAGTTCGGATCCGACGGCACGACCGGCGTGCAACTGGCCAGCCGCTTCGCCTGCAAATCGGCATTCAGATAGCCGCCGCCGACCATCCGCTGGACGTATGCGGCCAGCTCCTTCACAGTCGATATGCCGGAGCCGGCCGTCCAGGCCCACGACGTGCTCACGCCAGTCACATCAGTTGGCTGCAGCGTGCCGTTCTTCGCGGCCGCCTGGCGCTCGGGGGACAGCGCCTCGCTCGTGGCCGTCTCGGCATTCGTGCCCCACTGGTAGCCGTGCGGCGCGGGCGCCGGCAGCGACGTATCGTTCTGCGACGGCAGGAAGGTATCGATTAGACCGAGCGGCGCGAAGAGGCGCGCTTTCATCGCGTCGGCGGCGCTTATTCCCGTAAGTTGCTCGATGATGAACCCGAGCAGCACTGTATTCGTGTTCGAGTAGCCAAAGGCAGTGCCCGGCGCAAAATCCTCCGGCTGGCTAAACCCGATGTCCAGCAATTCGCCAGTGGTCCACACTTTGTTCGGCTGCGCATCGAGCGTCTGATTGAAGGCGAGATCCCTCGTGTAGTTGTAAAGGCCGCCTCGCATCGACAGGAGTTGCTCGATCGTGATCGCGTCGCCGTTGGGCACGTTCGCGACGAACTTGCTGACAGGGTCACTCAGACTCAGCTTGCCCTCCTGCACCAGTTGCAGAATCACGGTGCCTGTCCAGGTCTTGGTCACGCTGCCGACGCGAAAGTGCGCGTCTGTGGGAATCCGCGTGTTGGTGCCTCGGATCGCGGTGCCGAACGATTCGAGCCAGTTGCCGCTGGGTGATTGCACGTACACGACGGCGCCGGCCGTCAGCGTGTCCGTGAGCAGTTGATTGATCTGTGGGCGAGCCGCCGTGGCATAGCCCGGCTCGGTGGACAACTGGTCGCCGCCGCACCCGGAAAGAGTGAGTCCGATGATCAGTGCGAGGGCATATACGCAGATTGCGAACGCAGGCTTCATTTATGAAAACAGCGGGAGATAGCCATTTGATTTCTCCGTTTCGACCGTGCCGCAATGCCTGCCTCTGTTCGACAAGCGCGTCGATTCGCCGACGCGACTCGACCCCGACAAAACCACATAGCGATGCAGTGCCTAGTGGCAGAGCAGCGGCTTTACCCGCTTTCAGTTCCTCGCTAAGCAACTATAGGATGTAGTTCGCGTGTATGAATGCAATTGATGCAAACATTGCAATTCGGGAAAGGAAATTTGACCGAAAAAGGCGATACAAGTCGCGATGAAGTCCGTTGATGACGGGGCACCTCATACACAAGCGCGTGTGCGCTTGTTCGACGCCTGCCGGCACTCGTTCAGCGAAAGACACAGCGCCCTGTCCAGTTTGAACTGACCGAACCAACCCGGCCGGCGGTCCGTGCGTGGCGTGAGAGGCTGATCTGACGCCGGATCAGGCGAATGGCGTCCGCGCAACATAGAATTTGCAAGTGTGTTCGCCGGGGAATCGGTCCGCCTGATTCGCGGTGTTGCCCCGGCAGACGACATCCTCCATCGAATAGTTCGCGAGGCTGAAGATTGACTGGGACGCCCGGCAAAGACGCCGAACAGATAGCAGCGTTCGCCAATCCTTCACCCATGCAGGCGCGAACCACTGTCATGGATTTGCCGCTACCGCGCGATAGGGCCTGAGATCCTGAGCACGGCTTTCGTGACGCGAACGCGCCACTCCTTGAACGAACAGGTACCGCCATGGAAAAGTACGAAGCCGCCGGATTGCCCTCTATCCCGGGAATCCGGCCTCAATTCGAGGAAACGCTCGATCCGGACGATTGGACAGCCGTGCGGGCACTCTCCCATCAGATCATCGACGATGCCGTTGACTACCTGCGCGACGTCCGCAGCCGGCCGGTGTGGCGAGCCATGCCGGAGGAGGTCAAGGCCTCATTCGAGCAAGCGCTGCCACGGTCGGGGGCGTCGGTGGAAAGTATTTATCACGAGCTTGCCGGAAACCTGTTGCCCTTTCCGCTGGGCAACGTGCATCCGCGCTTCTGGTCCTGGTATATGGGGGCAAGCAACTTCACCGGGGCACTGGGAGATTTCCTGGCGGCCATCCAGGGCTCTAACCTTGGCGGCGGCAATCATGCGGCGGCGCTGATGGATCAGCAAGTCGTCAACTGGTGCAAGGAGATGACTGGCTTTCCAGTTTCGGCCAGCGGCACATTGGTCAGCGGCGGCTCAATGGCCAACCTCATTGGCTTGACAGTGGCGCGCAACGCGAAGGCCGGAATCGACGTGCGCGAGCATGGTGTAGCCGCCATTGAGCGACCCTTGTGCTTTTATGGCTCGGACCAGATGCATAGCTGCCATCGTAAGGCCATGGAAGCGCTAGGGATGGGAAACCGGGCGCTGCGACGCATCCCGACAGACGCCGAACTGCGGATCGATCTCGTCGCCCTGCGCGTTGCGATCGCAGAGGACCGGGCGGCGGGATTTCAGCCTGCCTGCGTGATCGCAACGGCTGGGACAGTCAATACCGGCGCGATCGACGATCTGATGGCGCTGGCGGATCTGGCCGCTGAAGAGAACCTCTGGTTGCACGTCGACGGATGCATCGGCGCGCTGGTTGCGATCGCTCCCGACAATGCATATCGCGTTGCGGGCATCGCGCGTGCGGATTCCATCGCCGTCGATCCTCACAAGTGGTTGCACGCACCGTTTGAAGTGGGCTGCGCCCTTGTTCGCGACGCCGCTGCCCATCGAGGCGCATTCGCGGTGACACCGGAATATCTGGAACCGACGCCGCGCGGAATCGCGTCGGCACCCTGGCTATACGAGTACGGATTGCAGACGTCTAGAGGTTTCCGTGCGCTGAAGGTCTGGATGGCACTCAAGGAGCATGGGGTCGAGAAGTTCGGCCGTCTGATCGATCAGAACATCGCGCAGGGTCACTACCTTAGCGGCCTGATCGAGTCCGAGCCCCTTCTTGAGTTGGTCGCGCCAACGAACATCAACATCGTGTGCTTCCGATATCACCCAAAGGGGATAGCAGAGGAAGCATTGAAGGCGCTCAACATCGAGATCATGTTGCGGCTTCAGGAGGCCGGCATCGCGGCCTTGTCCGACACAACGGTGCACGGAGCGCATTGTCTACGGGTCGCGATCTGCAACTACCGAACCCGTCGCGATGACCTGGATCTGCTGGTCAAAGAAATCATTCAACTAGGACACCAGGTTTTGAGTGCAAGCCGTAGCGCCTGAATTCGTCGTTCGAGTCTTGATCTCTTTGGTGTTGATGGCTGAAGCACTATCTCCTTGCGGAACGTCGGCATCGTTTGGCTATGGCCGATTCTGTGATCGCTTGCTGCCGCTGCGTAGCTGACGTTTGAATGACCGTCGGAGCATGAAGTCGAACGGCTGCAGTTGGGCAGGTTACGAAGGAATCCCCGTTATACGATGAAAGCAATTGGCTACAGCATTTCACGAGAGATCTCGACGCGGGCGTCTTCGGCTGACCGGAATGAAATCGCGCGCACCATCGAAATCCGTGACTCGCGCTACGCGAACGCGAGCACAAAATCGAACCGGGCTGCTTTGCGCCCTCCGTGGTCGTCGATCGTCATCAGTAGTCGGCGATCAAACAGGAAATCGCGAGCGTTGCGCTGCTCGCCCGGAAAGTAAAGTTGGGTCGTGAGGGTGGGCCCGTTCGGCGCTTGCACCGTCACATGGAAGTGTCGTGTGCGTCCCGGATACAGACCCGGCATGATGGTCTCGAGGTGATAGCGTCCCTCGCTGTCGGCGAATTGGTGACCGCGCAGCCGGAACCCCTCGACGTCGTATTCCCCGGCGTCATTGGCGTGCCAGAAATCGAGCAAAGCCCCGGACACCGCCCTGCATCGTGTCGACAGCACCTGCCCGGTCAGGACGATCTTCGTTCCATTGATCCCCGGTTCGAGCAGCGAGGCGCGTTGCGGCGAGTGCGGCAGGAAGAACGGGCCCGCCGTCTGCCGCGGCGTCGGTCCATGACCGTCGTCGCAGGCGGGCGTCGGTGAAACTGCGTCGGCCCGGCCTTCGTCGGATTTTCCGAGCGCCAACAGCAGCAACGTGGACGGCACCGCACCCGACCTGCGAAGAAAATCGCGCCGCCCCTGGCTCACACTTCGTGCGCGCATCGTGGACCCTCCTTGTCTCGCGCTCGATCATCACGCTCCGCGATCCGCGCTGCAGAGTCGACGGGCATCCGTGCGGGTCCCGTCGAAGTTACCAGAGCCTGCACCAGTGCCAACCATGGTATGCCGAAATTTCAGGTCGGGTGCCGGCCGCGAGGTCGCGAGCGGCCGTAGTCGACGGCGGATTCAACTGGTCGATGGCAGCTTTCTGGATTCAACGGACATCCCCGCCTGCACTCGGTCCGGCAGGCCCTTCCCTGACCAGTCGTTCACCGCTTCGACATTGAGGCATTGAGCGATGCCCGTGGTCGCGCAGCGGCAATACATCGTATCGTTGAGATCTCTCTGCAGCAGGAGTCGCCACGATCGAACAACGTCATGGCACGTTCCTCCAACAACTCGCACCGACTGAATCAAACGGACCGTTGTCGACTGTGGTTGTGTGAGCCTCTCATCACCGCCGGACTGAGAGGCTGCCGTGGCACTCGCGGATTAGTCCCTCTGTCTGCTGTTCAGCAGCCGTTCAAGCGGTTCGGGCAGGCCCCGGTTCAGCTTGACTGGCGGATGAGTGAAGCTGCCTTTCGTCGCTTTCTTTGGACTTAGCCGGATAAGGCCCTCAAGCTGGGTAATCGCACTCGACACGCCATCGACGACCGGCACCGGCAATTCGTTATGGATCTCACGCGCGAGCCCCGCGAGTGGAGCGCCGGCGATGATGATGACGTCGGCACCGTCGTCGTCGACCGCCTGGTTACACAGTGTCTTCAGTCTTCCGGCGTAATCCTGTTGCACGCTGCCGATGTCGCGCAACGGCTCCTCGAGCGCGCGGATGCTGGCGAGCCGGCTCGCCAGATGACTGCGCTCGACAGTCTCGCGGTACCACGCCTTGATTCGCGGCGAGATCGCAATAATCGAGAAGCGCTGCCCAAGCGTCGCCGCGGTCATGAGTGAGGCCTCGGTCAGGCCGACTACCGGCACGTCAATCAGTTCCTTGATGCCCTGGAGGCCGGGGTCACCGAATGCTGCGACCACGACACCATCGTAAGTGCCATCGCGTTCGGCCGCCACGCACGCGCTCGCGTACCCGCCGACCAGTGCTTCAAAGCGTGTCTCGATGTATGCAACTCCGAACGGTGCGGTCGCGACCTCGATTTCCGTGCCAGGCGAGGCGCTGCGCTGCGCCTCCGCATGAATCAGCGTCGAGACACTTTCGGAGATGTTGGGGTTGATCACCAGTATCTTCATGCTGCTCTCCGATCTCAGAGGTCGACGAACTGCGGTTTGCCAGCGGCGAGAAAGCGGCCCCGACCGGCCTCCGGCTCGAGATAGCGGCCGCTCTCGACCAGCAGCTCGCCGCGTGACAGACAGTGCTTCGGCCAGCCTTGTACACTTCGGCCCTCATAGGGCGTGTAGTCGACGTTGTGGTGCAGCGCGTCGTTGCCGATAGTGACGTGCTTGTGCGGGTCCCACAGCACGATGTCGGCGTCGGCACCCACCGCGATCGTACCCTTGCGCGGGTAGAGGCCGTACAGCTTGGCGGGGTTCAGTGATGTCAGTTCGACGAACTTGTTCAGTGACAGCGTGCCGCGGCTCACACCATCGAATAGCAGCGGCAACCGGGTCTCGATGCCAGGAATGCCGTTCGGGATGTGCTCGAACGATACCTCTTTGCCACCGGGCTTCTTGCCCTGCGGATCGTCGTATGAGAATGGCGCGTGGTCAGACGAGAACACACTGAAAACGCCACGCTTTAGCGCACTCCACACAGCCTTCTGGCTGGACGCGTCGCGCGGCGGCGGACTGCAAACGCACTTTGCGCCGTGATAACCGTCCTCATGGCCGAGGTCTCCGGCGGTCAGGTACAGGTACTGCGGGCAGGTCTCGGCGTAAATGTTGAGGCCGCGCCGCTGCGCCCATTCAATCTGCTCGATCGCGTCCTCGCCCGACACGTGAACGATAAGGATAGGCACGTCGACGAGCTCGGAGAAGGCAATCGCACGGTGCGTCGCCTCTCGCTCGACCACCGCTGGCCGCGATACCGCGTGATACTTTGGCGCGTGCTTTCCGGCTTCGGTGAGCTTGTCTGTCAGCCACGCGATGCAGTCCGAATTCTCCGCATGCACCATGACGAGCGCCTGGTTGCGCCGCGCAACATCCATCACCTCGAGGATTTCGCGGTCGCTGAGCTTGAGGTCATCGTAGGTCATGTAGATCTTGAACGACGTATAGCCGGCCGCGATCAGTTCTGGCAACTCGCGCTCCAGCACTTCCGGCGTTGGATCAGAAACAATCAGGTGGAACGCATAGTCGGTGACCGCGCGACCGTTGGCGCGGCGGTGGTAGTCGTCGACCGCTGCCTTCAGCGACTGCCCCTTCGTCTGCGCCGCGAAGGGGATCACAGTCGTGGTGCCGCCGCACACGGCAGCACGTGTACCGGTGTAGAAGTCATCAGCCATCTTCAGCCCGTCAGGCATCGGCTGATCGAGATGGCAGTGTGCGTCGATACCGCCGGGCAACGCCAGCAGGCCGGCGGCGTCGAGTTCCCGCCTTCCTGCATCAAGGTCGCGGCCCAGCGCGACGATGATGCCGTTCTTCACGCCGATATCGCAGTTAAAGCGCTCGGACGCGGTTACCACGTCGGCGTTACGGATTACCAGGTCGTACATTGTCGTCATGGCAGGTCCCTCATGCGACTTCGGAAAACAGCCGGCCCCAGCCCGCGAGCCGGGTCGTATCGTAGCCGACGAGCTTCAGCGACTTCCATACGACGGTGGAAATGGTGTCGTAGAACGGGATACCGTGGTGCTGCTCGACTTCTGAGGCAAGATGCGCGGCGCGCAGGTTGGTGCAGAAGGTAACGATCGCCTCCGGGCGGTGCATCGCGACCTCACGGATCTGTGCGCGCAGCGTATCTTCGGTTACTTCGGAAAACTGGAAGTTCACCTTCAGCCCGAGATGGTTTTCGGAAGAGCAGTCGATGCCTTTGTCCCGGTAGTTCGCGACGATCCTCTGCTGAACTTCCTTCAGGTATGGACTGACCAGACCGAATTTTTTCACGCCGGCCTTGTCCAGGATCTCGTTCAGTGCCAGCACCGACGTGGTCGCCGGGATACCGGTCGCTTCCTCGATCTCGCGGCACAGACGGCGATCTGTCTCGAATCCGAGCCAGCCCGATGAGGTGCCATTCCAGGCGATCACATCGACTTTCGCGTCGGCCAGCAGCCTGGCGGCCTGAATGATGTTGGTTGTGTCGAACTGGCCGAGCGCCCTCTCGGACAGAGAGATCTCGGTGACCGTGAAGCGCGAGAAATGGACGCTGACACCGGGCAGCTGGGCCACCATTGCGCTTGTGATCGGTTCGAGCGCGGTGTTCGACGACGGGGTAAGCATGCCGATCCGGACGCGTTTGTTCATGATGGAGTCAGTAATCAGTTGTGGAAGGTAAAAGAGCTCGGCTCAGACTGGCAGCTTGCGTTCATAGTCGATAAGCGTCGAACAGACTAAGAGTCCTACGCCCGCGGCAGCGAAAAACATCAAGGCCAGAAAGTAAGAGCCGGTGGTCTGCACGATCAGGCCAACAATGATCGGAACAAGGATTCCGCCGATATTGCCGCCCAGGTTCATCAACCCGCCGAGAAAGCCGATCTTGTTGCGCGTGCCGAGGATGGACGGCAGGCACCAATAGAGACCGCACCAGCGCAGGAAGAACAACGTGGATGCAAGCAATATCACGACCGTCACCGGATTCCCGACATAAGCCACCGAGAAAATCGATACCGTGGCCGATATGGCGGCGATGGCGAACAGAGTTCGCATCACGCGATTGGGCGAACCGCCGGCCGCCTTCCACTTGTCGGCGATCCATCCGCCGATCAGTTCACCAACGAAACCGCTGAAGAAGATCGCGAAGCTGGCTCCGCCCATCTGCTGGATATTGAAGCCGTGTACCTTGTTCAGATAGTTCGGCATCCAGGTGAGCAAGCCGTAGAACAACGAGTTGAAGCACATCCAGCCGAAGAACATGCCCCACACCGAGCGGTACCGGAAAAAATCAAGGCTACGTCCGCTGGCATCAACTGGCTCGCTGAGGTGTTCTTCCTGCAGGGCCGCTTCGAGATAGTCAGCTTCTGCCTGATTGACTGCCGGATGCTCGCTCGGGTTGTTTCGGATGTAGTACCAGGCAAACAGGCCGGCAAGCATGGTGCCCACACCGGCCACCACGAAGGAGGTGCGCCAGGATCCGAACTCGCTGATCAGCCCGGAAATGATGATCGCACCGAGTGCAGCCCCCAGCGGGGCGCCACCGTCAAGCAGAGTCGCCCCGCGGCCGCGTTCGTGGCGCGTCATCCACATTGCGTTGAGCTTGCCGCCGGCCGGGTAGATCGGTGCTTCGGCAACCCCCAGGCCCAGTCGGGTGAGAATCAGCGCAGTAGCCGTTGAGCAGACGGCAGCAATGCCCTGAAAGAAGCCCCAGAACAAAGTAGCGCACGCGATCACGATGCGCGGCTTGAAACGGTCAGCCAGCATCCCCCCCGGGATCTGCATGAACGCGTAGGTCCAGAAGAACGAACTGAGAATCAGTCCCTGCACTGCAGGGGCAAGATGGAACTCCTTGGCGATCAGGGGCATGGCCACGGACAGTGAAGCCCGGTCCACATAGTTGATCGAAATCAGCATCAGCATGATCAGAAAAACTTTCCAGCGTACGCCGGTCCTGACCTCGGCCTGCACGCCTGCATCTACGATTCGCATCTGTGTCTCCTCCGTTATGCCTGAACATGGCATTCGGGTTTCAGTTTTGTAGCCGGGACCACGCCCGGTCCGGTGCGCTGCATGCGCCAGAGCAGTATATGATGCTTAATTATGAATTACAAGCGTCGCAAGTCCATGAAACTTATCGTTATTTAATTTTCTGGATCATCACGCCAACCTGTAAGACAATTAAGCAAACCAGGAAGAGCAACAGGAAAACAGGGGCACCATGGACATGAAGCCAGTACCGGCTGAGACACGCAAGCGCATCAGCCTGCGCGGCACGGGCATGTACGCCGCGATCGCGGAGCGATTGCGCGAGATGATTCTCGAAGGTGAATTGGCTCCCGGCGTACATATCGACGAGAAAGCGCTGTGCGAACAGTTCGACATCTCCAGAACGCCTTTACGCGAGGCGCTCAAAACGCTGGTGACCGAAGGTCACGTGACACACCGGCAGCACATGGGTTTTCAGGTCGCGCCTATCAGCAAGGATGAGATAGCTGCCATCTTTGAAGTGCTGCACGGGCTGGAAGAAACCGCTGGACGACTTGCCGCCCAGCGTATTGACGACAAGCAGATGAAGGTGCTGCTGGAGCGCCATCGCACCATGGAGGCTTATCACCGCGAGGGCAAGCGCACGGCCTACTACCGCGCCAACCAGAAAGTGCATCAGCAGATCGTCGATGTTGCCGGCAATTCCGTGCTATCCGATCTGTACGCGTCGTTGATGAGCAAAATCCATCGCGCGAGAGGTTCGGCCAATGCAGATGTGCTGCGCTGGGTCGAGTCTCTTGGCGAACACGGTGAAATATTGGAGGCGCTGTCCAAACGCGATGGGGCATCCCTGTCCCGCTTACTACGCGAACATTCGGAACACACGGCAGCGGAAGTGATGAAAGTGCTAGAGGCCACGAGCGGGAATTAGAGGTCTGCGAAACTCACGCCGGTCGGTGCATTGGTTTCCGGTCGTCCGCAACCCGCATCAAAAAATCGCCGATACCCGTGCCGGCCTGGCGGCGCCCCGTGTAGACCCTGCAATAACGCGCGTTCGCGCTTTGCTGCGCCGCACTTGCCTTGAGCGGACGACGCGTCGGTTTTCCGGGCGCTATATTGCCCAACTGGAGCCGCCGCTTGAATGTCAGGGCAATCGAGTAGTCCGTTGACGGCTCATCGCCGGACTGTGCCTTTAGCGAGCGACCACCTCCCCAATTGATCAATAACCGCGCGCCCGCGGGCCGTTCCGTTGCGCGCCGTGCGCTGGCGACGTGCATGTCAATATACCGGGTGGTGCGTGGGAAACGGACTGGCTGGCCGTCGTCACCGCGTTGCGGAATCCGAACCACCCGTTTATCGGCTGCTATAGAGCGATGACGCACAGAAGGGAGAGGCGCGCCTATTGCGCATGTTGGCGTCACGGGCATAATTCGCGAAGGGAGCGTGTCTGTGATTGACCCGGTTGACCAGTTCGACATCGCGGCCGACAAGTCCCGCAACGCGCCGCAATAAAATCACGGTGCCCCGCAAGCGAGCGGGGCACACGACAAGACCAGCCTGCGATGCATACTCATTACGACAACCTGCGCGTGACGCGCAATGCGACGCCCGGCGTCATCAAGGCAGCGTACCGCGCGCTGAGCCAGGAGTTCCACCCGGACAGGAACTCCAGCCATGACGCGACGCGGATAATGATAATCATCAACGAGGCGTATGCGGTGCTGAGCGACCCGGCAGCGCGTGCGCGATATGACCGCAAGCTGGACTTGGATGAGCGACAGTCGAAGAGCGCACAGCAGGAAGCGGCGCACGCAAAGCGTGAGACCGACGCGCCTGAAGCCGGGCGTAAGCGCGCGGCCGAAGCAGCTGAACAGGAGCGTCGTGCGGCTGAGGCTCAAGCGGCTGAACAGAAGCTTCGCACCGCTGAATTAAGAGAGCAGGTGCGGCGCGCGAACGAGGCAGCCAGGAAGCGGCGTGAGGCGAGGCAAGCGACGCGCAAACGTGAGCCTGAACAGCCACCGAATCAGGAGAAGGACTCGAACGTGGCTGGGGTTGCCGGGGGCGTCATTCTCTTGCTTGTCGCCGTCGGGGGCTTCCTGGTTTCTGTTGGTACCAACACCACACCGGCGGCACGTTTGGCTGCTCCGGCCGTTCAGGCTACACCCGCGTCTGCTCCGGTATTGTCAGTGGCGACGCGCGCACCAGCAGTCGAGCATGTCAACTCGGCGATTGCGACATCGCTTACGCGGCAAAAGTGAACGACATGCTGAGCACGTCTTGCTCAGCCATACCACGAACCAGGCAAGCGCTCGTTCGGTTACATGGTTCGATATCGTGATTGCAGCGCGCCGGGAGCCACTCACCCGCGCTTTTGAAGGCGCGTCGCCTACCCGAAGGCGAAACCAGGTGAAACGCAAGGTTTCACAGCATCCCCCGAGAAGCGGTCACAGACGGCACGCCGGCGAATGACGCTTGATGCCCGGCTGTGGAAGATCGAGGCTCGAGCGGCGGACGTCGCGCCGACGCCCGCGGGAACTTCCGCACCCGACCCACTGCCGCGCGCTCGCGCTGTCAGGAATTCAAGGGCAGGCAAACGAGTGCTCCGGTCCTCCAAGCCTGCTTCTCGGGGCAGCGGTCCAGTAGCCGCTTCATTGTCGCCACAATCTAGCTGTCAGCAAGGCCGTTAACCCTGCGGGATCGATTTGCTCCGTAACCGCAGGATTGGCACCGAGTTCTCACGGCGTGTCGCCCGGCGACGGTACGTTGTCATGGCCCGGCCCGGAACTGAACATCTCCGTACCATGCGCGAGTCGTGCTACCCGTATTGTCGGTGTCGGTAAGCAGGCCGTAAGCGGTAATCCGTCCAGGCGTCTCGTGAAAGACCTTCTCATAGTCTTGCACGATATTGCGGCGCAGGATTTGCCATTTACCGGCATCGCCAGGCTGACCGGAGACCACGATCATCTGTACGCGACCGGTATGGGGATTGGCAATGACACTGCCTGGCGCGGCTGTGGTCGACCAGATATACATCAGCGTGGCATAGGGCAGTTCCTGCCCACTCAGGCGCTTTGCCAGGTTCATGCTGGCCCGATCGATAAGCGACAGTTTGGATTTGTCACCATCAAAGAAGAACACCAGTCGCGCCGGCGCATCTTCCTTCGATCCCACGCTGTTGTCGGCGCCCTCGATTGCCCCTTCTGCTTTCCAGCGCCATGCCACGACGGGTGTGCGGGTCAGGTCGATATTACCCTCATGCATCAGGGCCGAAGCGGAACGGGTTGCGTCCGCCTGCAGGACGGTTGTCTGGTCGTCGCGTACAAGCGTGTATTGCGTCATCGCTTTTCCGCTCGCGACCGGCAGATTCTTCCATCCCGCCGGTAGCGGTGCGCCGGGCTCGGCCACGGAAAAGGCAATACCCGGCCCTTCGTCCTGAGCAAGGAGGACTAGCGGCGACAGAAGAAGCGCGATGCACACACCGATCCGGCTTGGCCAGGCTGTTCGTTTCCGTGCTCGCGGGACCAAGGGAAGGTCCATGGCTAATCCCCTTCGGGTCGTGGCTAAATATTCATTCTAGTCGGCTCAGCTGAGCGCAGTCCCGCCGAGCTTTTAAACGAGCGTCCGAGGAAGCCCCTCGACTATGAAACGCCTCTCGAACGATTGCGTCAGTTTGCTGCATCGACCGGTTGCATCGACCGGTCGGATCCGCAGGCTTTTGCCGAGATAGCGAAGTGTCCCGCTATTCGGCGGGAGCCGGCTGAACACTATTTTCTGGTGGAGGTTCAGCGGGTAATTGCCGCGCTGGCTCGCCGTCTTCTTCCGGCATCGGCTCGACGCTTTGGACGGCGGGCGGCTGGACGCTCTTGATAACAACGTGCGGTTCGGAGCTTCGCACAGGCGCACTGCGTTGCTCCGTGTGGGAACCACTGCTCACCCCTGTGCCGACGTTCGAGGCCGTGGTGTTTGCGCTCTTGAGGATGCCGTGCGGATCGAACAGAAACACGGCCGCAGACGAGTGCGTGTCGGCGCCGCCAACCAGCGCCCCGATGAACGGAAGATAGCTTTCGGGGTGGGGGCGCGACGTCACGTAGGTGTAGACGAGCAGCGTCGAGCCGTCGTCCAACGCGGTCTCTACGGACGCAGGGCCGAGCGCTGTTACCACGTCTTGCAGTGTTGTCACGCCGTGCCTGAAGTTCGCCATCTGTTCAGGCCGCACGTCGACACCGGCGGACACGCAACCGGCAAGCAGTGCGCCGCACAGTAGCCCGACGACCTGTTCGCGATTCATGTTGCCTCCCGTCAATTAATTCTACGTCAAAGGAGACTGGTTAGCGGGCCGCAGCATGCCTTCGTCAATGGAGGAACGCCGCCATTGTGGACGGCGACCACTGTATCGTCTGAGGTTAGTGAAAGGTGCGGAAACGCATGTACTTCTCGGACTGCCGGGGACGGGAGGTCACTCAATGAGCGAGGGGCAATAGCCAATTGCAAAACGGGTTCTGCTGCGGCGCTGCACGCAAGGGCGAGACGTGAAAACCCTTAGGCGAAGACGGCTTTGGCTACCGGCGGGTCTAGTCGTCCGTCGCAGATCGACCCACAGCAGTCTGCCGGCACCGTTGCCCGAACGTCCATATACGTTCTCGTGCAGTCGTTTGGGCGTGACGGTTACCCGCCGTTTCTATGCCCGGCGTGCATTAGTGTGACAACACCCGTGGTCATCCCTGTAAAATGGGTCGGGTACCACGGATAACGTAACAACACATAGCGTGCAACTTCCCTCGTGAAGCTCCCTACGTGATAGCTGGAGGCTGCCACTCTTCGGGTCTTGCAGCGTGGTCCGGCCGGTGGCCGCTTCTTTTCCCGGGGAACAACTGTGTGGCGACAGCCATCTGATAGACGTCTTCGAGACGTGGCTGCATCGTAACGTGTACGATGAACCGTTGAACGCTTGTGCGACGGGGATTCGCCGTGCAGCGCCTGCAATTTTGCGGTCCCTGCCGACCCGGCATTGCCGACGGCGCCCGCAACCGCACCTTATAAAACGACCGTCGCTTCGTGGACGGGCTCATGACCACGGAACGAGCGGTTGCAGGGGTCACTTTCAGTCATGTACAAACTCGAACAGTATCATCCGGGCGTATTAGCTGTCCTCTTCAGTGAACTCATTTGTCTGGCAGCGTTCGCATGGGAGACAAACGCTCCCATACACAACAAGTGGGTGGAGGTGTTATTGGGATTCAGCCTCCTGTCTGGCCTGATCCTGTCGCTAGGTTTTTTCGGCACCTGGCTCAAGTTCAAAGACGAGGTCAAGTTGAATTCGTTTTTGAGTGCCAACCCGATCTATTCGGCGATTGCGATTGCCACCCTGGGAGAGGTGGCGACGATTTTACTGGTACCAACGCAATAGCGGCTACTACGCTGGTTCTACACCGGCGCAGCGACTCACGATTCGCTGCGCAAGATGGGGGGCGAAAATGCACTTTCGCCCCCGACGTCGGAGAATTGCCCATCGCATCTGCCTGGGCTATTTCCGATGCTTTCCCGGCGTGCCCCCTATTCGACGGCTTCGCCGTGCAGGCTCACGTCCAGACCCGCGCGTTCATCTTCTTCCTTCACGCGGATGCCCATCACCATGTCGATGACCTTCAGCAGGACGAAGCTCACGACACCACTGTAGATCAGCGTTGTCAGCACGCCCTTGGCTTGCAGAATCACGCTGCCGTCCGCGCCGCCGATGTCCTTGACCGCGAACACGCCGGTCAGCAGCGCACCCACGATCCCGCCGATGCAGTGCACACCGAACGCGTCGAGCGAATCGTCGTAACCGAGCTTGTGCTTGAGCCACGTTGCCGACCAGAAGCAGACCACGCCGGCCACGATACCGATCACCAGCGCGCCGAGCGTACCGACGAAGCCCGAAGCCGGCGTGATCGCCACCAGACCCGCGACCGCGCCCGACACGATGCCGAGCACCGACGGCTTACCCTTGGCCGCCCACTCGGCGAACATCCAGGCGAGTGCCGCTGCGGCGGTTGCCACTTGCGTGGCGAACATCGCGAAACCGGCACGGCCGTCAGCCGCCACCGCCGAACCCGCGTTGAAGCCGAACCAGCCCACCCACAGCATCGCGCCACCGATCAGCGTGAGCGTCAGGTTGTGCGGCGCCATCGCTTCCTTGCCGAAACCGACGCGCTTGCCGAGCACGAGGCAGCAGACCAGACCGGCGATACCGGCATTGATGTGCACCACCGTGCCGCCCGCGAAGTCGAGGATGCCCGCTGAAGCCAGCCAGCCGGTCGGTTCCCAGACCATGTGCGCGATCGGCGAGTAGACGATGATTGACCACAGCGTCATGAACACCAGCATCGCCGAGAACTTCATACGGTCGGCAAACGCGCCCGTGATCAGCGCCGGGGTGATGATCGCGAACGTCATCTGATAGACGAAGTAGACCGTCTCGGGAATCGTCGGAGCCAGGTGGCTGACGGTCAGCGTCGTGGCCTTGTCGCCCTTGACGTAGTTCATGCCCGCCATGAAGACGCGCGAGAAGCCGCCAATGAACGAGCCGCCCGGCGTGAAGGCGATGCTGTAGCCCACCACTGTCCAGACGATCGTCACGACGCAGGTGATCGCGAAGCTTTGCATCAGCGTCGCGAGCACGTTCTTCTTGCGGACCATGCCGCCGTAGAACAGCGCCAGACCCGGGATCGTCATGAACAGCACGAGCGCGGTGGAGGTCAGCATCCAGGCGGTGTCGCCCGAATTGATCTTCGACGAATCGACCGAGAACGGCGCGGTCGGGGCTGCCGGTGCGGCGGCAGCGGATGCGGCCGACGCGTCCGGCGCCGGCGCACTGGCCGTCGTATCGGGAGCAGCGGCCGAGACGGCTGCGGGAGCGGAAGCGTCGTCCGCGAGGGCGGCGCCCATACCGCCCGCGAGCAGCGAACCGGCCATCAGCAGGGACATCAATATTTTGCGCATCTTCGTTTCCTCCTATCGCTACTTTTGCATTTACAGAGCGTCCGCACCGGTCTCGCCGGTGCGAATCCGGATCACCTGTTCGATCGGCGCGACGAAGATCTTGCCGTCGCCGATCTTGCCGGTGCGTGCCGCGCGTTCGAGCGCTTCGATCGCCTGATCGACGATGTCGTCCGAGACGGCCGCCTCGATCTTCACCTTCGGCAGGAAATCCACCACGTATTCGGCGCCCCGATACAGCTCCGTATGGCCCTTCTGACGGCCGAACCCTTTGACTTCCGTCACCGTGATGCCCGAGACGCCGATGGCCGACAAGGCTTCGCGCGCCTCATCGAGCTTGAACGGCTTGATGATTGCGGTAATGAGTTTCATGACATCCCCTCTTCTATTGCGGAACTGGAGAGCCGACTCGTACGTCGACCCTATGCCGATAGAGCCGCGCATCTTGAGCAACTGTCATGCCAGTTTTTTGCGGAAACTCGTCGAGAGAAAACTCAGAGGGATGAGATACGCATGCGCGCGACAGCAATCGAGGGCCTTCCTCGCGGGGAGCATCGGACACAAGCCCGACGGAAAATCGATGAGCCGAACCAAGATGTTGGGGGCCTTCTATGCACAGACCTGAATCCCCAGGCAATACTTGTACAACTGATTTGCACCACGACTAGGCCTGACTTGGTCGAAGCGACCCAATAGAGTGCGCCCACGCCGAGATTCGTGGCATCAGCTACTTCGGCTAGAGCAGTCTGGAAAATCAGGCATATCACCCTACGCGTTAGCTCCGGGAAACTTAAGCTGAGGCGCTCTCACGTTAAAGCGTTTGCGACGCAAGCGCGGAAAGGCTCCGCGTTTGGTAATAAGAAAGCCGCCCGAACATACGCCTCCCTAACCTGACGGATAACCTACGCGCACAATTCGGCCATAGCGGTCATCGACGCTGGGCCGCCCGCCATGGTTCGCCCGATAACCGCTTCCGCATGAAGCCGATGCCCGGACCCGGCATCGGCGATATCGCCTCCGCTACGCGCCCTATCGCCTCCTCAAGGATGCGGAAGCGCGGCGGACCCTGGCCGCTCAGCAAGTGGGCCGCTGAACACATGACGTAACCTCGCGGCGGCCAGAGCCTTTGCGCTACGCCACCCAGCATGCGCTAGCCCGCCCGCGCATCCGCTACAAACTCGCAGAAAAGCGACCCGAAGCCGCCTCATAAAAGGCGACACCTGAACGTCGGCCGAGGCCGATGATTTGACGAGGATGAGCGGACGCTGCGTCTGCCTAAATCGAAGAGAGCTGTGCCGTTCCCGGAAGCATCGGACGCTCTGGCGCGCCGGGCACGCGTCGCACGCTCGCCGCTGTCCGCGAAAATCGATACGGAAGTTTGAGCACGGGCCATGCATGGCCGTTTGGGTCGATCGCGGTACTTAACGCATCATCGCGAAATGCGACATCTTTTATCAACGTTTGCAACCTCGCCACCTCGCTTTCGGTCGCGCGCGCTGACCGCCGATTCCCTGCTGCGAAAAGCGCAGACCATGCCGCCACATCCTGCATCGCGATTTCTATGAACTTGCCCTCGTCGCTCGACGGCGCCGCAAGGCGCGCGACGATCGCCAAGAGCGCTGCCTGGCCGCCGAGAATATCCGCAGCCGATGCGCCGATCTTGACCGGTTCACCATCGCTGCGCGTTAGATCCATCAGACCACTCATCGCCTGAATCACCGTATCGAACGCGGGCCTGGCAGGATACGCGGTACGGACGCCAAATCCAGAAATCGAGCAGTAAGTGAGGCGTGGATTGATATGGGAGAGCGCGTGGCGATCGAACCCCAGCTTGACGAGCGCACCGGGCCGAAGGTTTTCGACGAGCACATCTGCATCGGCGAGCAGAGTCCTCAAGTACGCCCGGTCGTCTTCCTTTTTCAGATCGAGCGATACCGTTCGCTTGTCCGTGTTGTTGAGCGCGAAGAAATAGCTGGTCCCGCGCTGTCCCGGTGACCACGTGCGTGAGAGCTCGCCCTCCGGCGCCTCGACTTTCACGACATCCGCGCCGAGGGCCGCAAGATGTTTGCCGACGAGCGGAGCGGTCGTGTATTGGCCGATTTCGATCACCTTCACGCCAGCAAGCGGACCTGCGTCCAGGTTCAGGTCGTCGCGCGCGCTGGCGGCAGCACGCGCTCCGTCCGACAACGGGGACTCGCGAAACAACGAAACATGGCGATAAGTCTCGCTATCGATAGCCCCTGCCCTCATCCGCGCCGCCGCGTTTTCATGACGCAAGGCGAAGTTCGGCTCATGTGCAAGTCCTTCGACAGATACGATCGGTCCCGCGGGTATCCCGAGGCGCTCGCAAAGTGAAGAACTTTCTGCCGTAGTCATCGTGGAAGTCCACTTTTCCAGCAAGGCATCGAGTTCTTCGACGTGGCGCACGCGTTCGCTCAAGGTCGAAAAGCGCGCATCCTCGAGATCGGGCTCGCTGGCCGCGCCCTTGATCTTGCGCCATTGATCCTCCGTGCTCGTGCAAACGACGATCCAGCCGTCGCGTGTTTTGTATGCGTTCCAGGGTGCGCAGGAAGGGTGCCGGTTTCCGATACGTCCGACCGGATCACCCGCCAATGCGGCGGGCAGAAACGTCGTGAGCGCACCAACGGCGCACCCGAACAAGCTCACGTCGATGTTCTGATTCAAACCGCCAATGCGCCTGACGCGTAGCGCCGCGGCGATCGCCGCCGAAGCGTAAAGCGCCGCCGAGATCTCCGTGAACGGCACGCCGATACGCACGGGCCCGCCATGCGAAAAGCCGGTCGTGTCCATGAGGCCGCTCATCGCCTGAATCTCCGCATCCGCATAGGCGGTGTTCTCGCCCGCGCGCTGCTGCCCCATCGCGGTGATGTCGCAGACGATCGTATCGCCCGATGCCTTGAGCCGCGCAATCACACTCTTCTGCGCTGCAGTGCATGTGTCCGACGATACGATCACCACGTCATGCGCGAAGTCGTCCATCGTCACCGATTTCGAAGACGCGATCTGAGCCCCGGCCTGCGTGAGTATCGTCGCGCTGAGTTCGACGGCCTCGCGCTCGCCGGACGCCAG
The DNA here is from genome assembly GCF_008369935.1 of Paraburkholderia panacisoli. Lineage (GTDB taxonomy): Bacteria > Pseudomonadota > Gammaproteobacteria > Burkholderiales > Burkholderiaceae > Paraburkholderia > Paraburkholderia panacisoli. The sequence continues at coordinate 81,703 of NZ_VTUZ01000040.1, forward strand.
AATCCGCACATCGTTCAACATGATTGTCTCCTTGAGTCTGTCTGCGTTTCCTTGCATCGACGATACGGCGCAAGCAATTCGCCGACAAACGACATTTCCTGCGCGTTCGCTTGAGATTTGCTGATGTGAACAACACGGCCGCCTACGTATCAATCCCCGCATCCGGCGCGTTCACTGCGTGCTACCATTTTTCGATGCGAACCCTTCCGTCACTCAATGCGCTGCGAGCCTTCGAAGTCTGCGGCCGTCTGCTCAGCGTGCAGCTCGCGGCCAACGAGCTGAACGTCACGCCTGCTGCCGTCAGCCGGCAGATCAAGCTGCTCGAAGACCAGCTCGGCGTGCCGCTGTTCGAGCGCGGCCATCGCTCGATCACGTTGACGGCGATCGGCGAGCGCTATCTCGCTGACATCGTGCGTGGTTTCGAAACGATGCGAACCGCCACCATCAATCTCACCGAGGTGCGTCGCCGCCGCACGCTCAAGATTCGCGGCTACACGACGTTCGCGATGAACTGGCTGCTGCCGCGTCTTTCCACATTTCATCGCGACCATCCCGATGTCGAGGTCGTCTTTACGACGTCGCTGCAACCGGTTGACTTCAAGACCGAAGATGTCGATGCCGCGATTCGGCTCTCGCATGCGCCGTCGTCCGACATCGGCTCCGATCGCCTCGTGCCCAACGAACTCGTGCCCGTGTGCAGTCCTGACTTCCTGCGCGCGCATCCCGATCTCAACGACGCCACGCCCGATACGCTCTCGAACGTGACACTTCTACATTCGCTGGCGCGTCGCGAAGACTGGGCGAAATGGCTCGATGCAGCCGAAGTGCGCGGCGTCAATCCGCTTGGCGGCCTCAGCTACGAAAGCTCGGTGCTCGCGTACGCTGCGGCGATGCAGGGACACGGCGTCGCGATCGCGCAGCGCGTCCTCGTTGCCGATCAGTTGCACGAAGGCGCGCTCGTCACGCCGTTCTCATTCGTGCTCGATCTCGGCGCGTTCACTTACTACCTCGTGTATCCGCACGAACATCTGCAGAAGCCTGAGTTCGCCTCCTTTAGAGACTGGCTTCTCGCCGTGAGCGCCGCATCGCCCCACGCCTAACGTCCCTTGAAGCGCGGACTGCGCTTTTCAGCGAACGCCATACGCCCTTCGACGCGATCTTCCGAGTCGCGCATCGCACCCCAGGCGAGTTCCGTGAATTCGATTGCCTGCGCGAGCGGCACATTGCTGCTTGTCTCGACGATCTTCTTGATCATCTGCACGGCGAGCGGGCCATTCGCCGCGATCATGCCCGCTATCTGAAGCGCCTTGTCGAGCAGCGCGGCTGGAGCGGCAACATCGGAAACGAGACCCACGCGTTCTGCGTAAGCCGCGTCGATCCGGGCGCCGGTGTACAGCATTTTCATCGCGATGGCGGAAGGAACGGCCTTCTGCAGCGCCTGTATGCCGCACACCGCGGGAATGCTCGCGACGACCGGCTCAGGCAAGCCGAACACCGCGTTGTCCGACGCGACCCGCAAGTCGCATTGCAACGCGAGTTCGAGTCCCCCGCCGAGGCAATAGCCATTGATCGCCGCGATGAGCGGCTTGAAAAGGCGTAGCGATGTCAAGTCCATCATCCGCACGTAAATGCCTTCGGCGGCAGCGCGATCGACTGGCCTCACGAAAGACGAGGCAAAGCTCGTTTCCGGCGGCAGCGTGTTCTTGAGATCGGCCCCCACGCAAAACGACTTACTTCCTGCTCCCGTGAGCACGACCACGCGCACGTCGTCGTCATCGCGCGCCGTGGCGAGCGCCGCACGCAGCGCCTTGAGGCTGTCGAGGTCGAGTGCGTTGAGCGCTTCCGGGCGATCCAGCGTGACGATCGCGACATGCTCCGACTTGCTGTAGTGAATGGTCATGATGTGCTCCGTCAAACGCTGGGCGAGGACAGCGAACGCCCGCCGCACACATAGAGCGTTTGCCCGGTTATGTACGACGCCTCCCGCTGCGCAAAAAACGACACGGCTTGCGCGATATCGTCGGGCGTGCCAATGCGCTGCGCGGGCACGGACTTCTGCAAACGCTCCTGAAGCGCGGCATCGAAGGTGCGGAAAAGCGGCGTATCGACGATGCCCGGCGCGACGGCGTTGACCGTGACGCCTGCGCTGGCCCATTCGAGCGCAAGGCTGCGTGTGAGGCTGACCACGCCGCCCTTCGACGCCGAATAGTTCGACTGTCCCACGCCGCCGAGCCAGGCGCGCGACGCGATGTTGACGATGCGCCCGTAGCGCGCAGTCGACATAGGCGGGAGAACCGCGCGGCAGCACAAAAACTGCGACTTCAGATTGACGCCGATGACAATGTCCCAGTCTTCGTCGCTCATCTTCGTGATGCGCTTGTCGCGCACGATGCCGGCGTTGTTCACCAGTATGTCCACGCGCCCGAAGCGCTCGATCACGGTGTCGACGGCTTGATTGACGGACCCGCCGTTCGTCACGTCGACTGCCAAGCCGATGACCTCGACGCCTGAAGCCGCGAGTTCGGTGGACGCCTGATCGAGCGCCGCGCGATCGAGATCGAACAACGCGATGCGCCGACCTTGACGCGCCAGCGCCTGCGCGATGCCGAAGCCGATGCCCTTTGCGCCGCCGGTGACGATCGCGACTTCGGCGATATCGCCGTGGCGTGAATGAAGTGAAGCGTTCATGAAATGTCTCCGTGAAATCCAGTCCGCAATCCGTAGATTCCATGCTAGGGCGCGCGGCCCGTCCGCTTCAAACGACTTTTTTGGGGACTTCGATTGACTTGCGGTCAATCGAGAATGCGCGTTGTCGATGCAAAAAAAATCAATCGAAAGCGCAGAAAAAGTCGTTTGCCCGGCGCGCACCTGGAAAACTAGGATGCGTTCATATGCCGCCGGCATGTTCACATCGATAGACACGGAGACAAGCATGGATACCACCCTTCCGGGCGTCGCAGAGCCATCCGCCGCGACGCTCACGCGCGCTCAGAAACGAGCGATCGTCGCGGCGACGCTCGGCACCATCGTCGAGTTCACGGACTGGATCATTTACGCCACATTCGCGGCCCTTTTCTCGCGGCATTTCTTTCCTGCCCACGACGAACGCGTGTCGTTGCTATCGGCCTTCGCGGTATTCGCAGTCGGGTTCATCATGCGTCCCATCGGCGGCGCACTGCTCGGCGCTTATGCCGATCGACACGGGCGCAAGAACGGCCTCGCATTGTCGGTGGCGCTGATGGCCGGCAGTTCACTCGTGATCGCGATCTGCCCCGGCTATCGGTCGATCGGCTTCGCGGCGCCCGTCATTCTTGTTCTCGCCCGGCTCGTGCAAGGCTTTGCGGCGGGCGGCGAGTTCGGCTCTGCATCGACTTTTCTGATCGAATCGTCCGCGCCTTCGCGACGCGGTTTCGCCGGCTCGTGGCAGCACTTCGCGGTCAACGCGGGGGTGCTCGTTGCTGCGTCGATCGGCGCGCTTCTGACCTCGTTCATCGAGCCGTCCGCCATGGCGGAATATGGTTGGCGGATCGCGTTCGGCATCGCGGGCGTGATGGGTCTCGTCGCACTGTGGGTGCGGCTCGCGGTCGCCGAAACCGACGCGTTCAGGAAGGTCGCGAAGCACGGGCACGCACGGCATCCGTTCATCTCGATCGTGCGCGATCACCGTCGCGCTGCGCTGCGCGTGGTAGGCATCGCGATGGCGGGCAATCTCTGCATCTATCTCTGGCTCGTGCTGTTTCCGACGCTCGCGCATCTGAGAACCGGTCTGCCGCTTTCCACCGCGTTTCGGGCGAGCGTGATTTCGATCGTCGTATCGCTCATCGCGATTCCGTTCATCGGCATGTTGTCGGATCGCATCGGACGCAAGCCGGTTCTGCTCGTTTTCGCCGGCGGGTCGGCGCTCTTTGCGTGGCCCGCGTTGAGCCTGCTTTCCAATGACTTCTGGAACGCGACCGTCATCGTGACCATCGGCATGCTGCTGTCGTCGGGCTTCGCCGCGACGTGCGCGACCGTGATGGCCGAACAGTTTCCCGCGCACGTACGCGCAACGGGCGTCGCACTGCCCTATGCGATATCGGCGGCGCTCTTTGGCGGCACGCTGCCCTACATCGTCACCGCGATGTCCGGCTCGGGTTTGTCGCAATACCTGTGGATATACGTGGCGGCTGTGTGCGTTGTGGGCTTCGTCGTGTATGCGCGCATGCCGGAAACACGCGGAAAGATCCTCGATTAACGCTTTTTCTCTGGAGACAGCAATGCGAAAAGTAGTCATCGGCGGCGTCGGCATGACGTCATTTGGGAAGTTCCTCGAACGCAATCTGAAGTCGCTTTCCGAGGAAGCAGTCGCGCTCGCCCTGAAGGATGCGCGCGTGAGCGTGAACGACGTGGACCGCATCTTCTTTGGCAATGCCGCGGCGGGCGTTGTAACGGGACAGGAAATGATTCGCGCGCAATCTTCGTTGCGCAATACCGGACTCGATGGCAAGCCAATGTTCAACGTGGAAAACGCGTGCGCCTCGGGAAGTTCGGCGCTCAATCTCGCGTGGTGGTCGGTTGCGTCGGGGCAATCGGAGACGGCGCTGGTTGTCGGGGTGGAGAAGCTTTCGCACGAAGACAAGGCGATTTCATTCGGCGCATTCGCGAAAGCCGTCGATCTCGAAGAGCCGCTGCCCGAAGGCGTCACCACCGGCACCGGATCGCTCTTCATGGATCTTTATGCAGCGAAAGCCCGCAAGTGGATGGAAAGAACCGGAGCCGATGCAAGCGATTTCGCACGCGTCGTCGTCAAGAGCCGCCGCGCGGGGTCGCTGAATCCACTCGCCCAGTTTCGCAAGGAAACGACCATCGATGAAGTATTGGGGAGCCGCATGGTCAGCGATCCGTTGACGCTGTTCATGTGCTCGTCGATCGGCGATGGAGGCGCGGCCCTGTTCATCTGCTCGGAAGACTATGCACGCAGCCGCGACATACCGCCGGTGTTCATCCGTGCGAGTTCGATTGTCTCTGCAAAAGCCGACGGATCGGGCGAACTCGTCGCGGTGCGCGCAGCCAGACAAGCGTATGAGGCGGCCGGCATCGGACCGGAAGACGTGGATGTCGTCGAACTGCACGATGCATCGGCGCCCGCCGAGCTGATTCATTACGAGAACCTCGGCCTCTGCGCTTCCGGCGATGCGCCGAAGCTCATTCGCTCGGGCGATACGGATATCGGTGGACGCGTGTCCGTGAATCCGAGCGGCGGATTGCTGTCGCGCGGTCATCCCGTCGGCGCGACGGGCGTGGCGCAAATCGTCGAACTCACGCAGCAACTGCGCGGTAGAGCGGGCGCGCGGCAACGTCATGGGGCGAAGGTAGCGCTTGCCGAAAACAACGGTGGTCAGCTCGCCGGCGATTCTGCTGTCGCTCTTGTCACGATTCTGTCCACCTGAGTGAGGGAGGCTGTTCGCGCCAGCGCGTCGGAACCTGAATCCGGCGCGCGAATCTCCCGTCATATACTTCGTTCGCCTTTAGTCGCAAACTTAGGAGCGCATCATGAGCAACATCACGAAACAGCAGTTCAAGCGGGTCTGGTTCATCACGGGCGCGTCGCGCGGTCTTGGCGCGCTGATTGCGCAAGCTGCCCTTGCACACGGCAATGCAGTCGTCGCGGCAGGACGCAACATCACTGCGATCACCGAGCGTTTCGGCGAATCGCACGCGCTGTTGCCCGTCGCGCTCGACGTAACCGACGAGGCGCAAGCAAGAGCCGCCGTCGCCGCAGCCATCGAGAAATTCGGTCGCATCGACGTGCTGGTCAACAACGCGGGCTTCGGCCTACTCGCGGCCGTCGAGGAATCGAGCGACGCGGACGTGCGTCGCATGTACGACACCAACGTCTTCGGCCTGCTGAATGTCACTCGCGCGGTGTTGCCGGTCATGCGCAAGCAGAGCTCGGGGCACGTGATCAATCTGTCGTCGATTGGCGGTTATCGTGCGGCGGCGGGGTTCGGCGTGTACTGCTCGACGAAGTTCGCTGTCGAAGGCATCACCGAAGCACTTCACGCAGAGCTCAAGCCGCTTGGCATTCATGCCACCGTTGTCGAACCGGGCTACTTCCGAACCGATTTCCTCGATGCGTCGTCGCTCGTCGTCGGCAAGGAGGTGATCGACGACTATGTCGAGACGTCGGGCGCTGTGCGACGTTTGGCGGTCGGGATGAATCACAATCAGCCCGGGGACCCGGAAAAGCTCGCAACGGCCCTCGTCACGCTGGCCGATGCGCAAACGCCGCCTCTGCGTCTTCCGCTCGGCACAGACACGCTGAAGGCCATCGCCGACAAGAATGCGTACGTCACCGCGGAAACTGAACAATGGAAAGAACTGTCGCGGTCGACGGATTTCCCGCTTTGATCCGCTTGTTCGCGAAGTGGAGCAGCAGCGTGACGAGGTGGGCGCCGGTGAAATCGCGCGAGCGGAACACGTCGAGCGGCATCATGGGGTGACGGCTGTTCGCTTCGATCATCACGAGTGCGGACAGCACGAGCACGCCGGCGCCGATCGCGCACAACACGAACGAGCCGCCCGCTACCGGCCTCACCGCCGACGTGATCGCGCCGACGCCCGCCGTAGTCACCTCGTCGCAGACCGTCCCGCGCTACGGCAAGCGCACCCAACTCCATCGCCGTGCTGGTGCGCACTACGGCTCGGCAAGGCGGCGGCGGGAAGCGCTTCACGCCGTCGATCCGCATGTGCACGACGCGCGAGAGATACGCGGTGCGTGATGAACTGAATCAGATCGCGCAGAATGCGCCGCATTTGCCGCGTGGGATGGCGGGCGGTGCGTGTCGCGCGCCGTGAGAGCGCGATCGTCATCGATTCTCCTTGACGTAGGTGATTGCGTCGCGCATGGCGCCGAAACGTCGGCGGTATTGCGCCGGTGTGAGGCTCACCTTGCGTCTGAACAGGCGGCTGAAGAATCCCGCGTCTTCGTAGTCCGCCCTGAATAACCCGAAAGGCTTTATGCGACGGAGCTTTGAGGTCGAAATGGTGTTGTGAGATTTGCAGGAACCTGGCACATTAACGCGAGAACCCTGCATTTTTCGACGAGGTGCA
>NZ_VTUZ01000041.1 GCF_008369935.1 Paraburkholderia panacisoli
ATCCTGAGGAAGCTGCGGCTTCTTTGCGTCTTCGTTCTCGCTGCCTTGTTCAACCCCAGCGTTGCCGCCGATGTGATGGTGTGACGTCGGCGGCAACGCGAACCGAATTGTTCAGGACGGACTTCGTAGCCGACTTCATTGGCAATGGCTTCAATCGGCTGAGTGTCGGTTTCGAGCATCTGCTTGGCTTCTTCCAGCCGCAGCGTATGCACGTAAGCGAGCGGCGCCATGCCTGTCGCCTGCTGAAAGCGGCGTTTGAATGAGCGCTCGGGCAAGCCGCTCATTTGCATCATCTTGCTGACTGGCGAGGGCTGCGCGTAGTGATCGGAGATCCACGACTGACAGCGCGCGATGACGGCATCTTCCGCCTGCCGCGTGCGCGCGAGCCGCGCGAACGGCTGCTGGCCGACATCGTGCCAGTCGACGAGATTGATGCGCGCCGTCTGCATCGCGGTTTCGATGCCCGCCAGCCGCGCGATCAGATACAACGCCAGATCCAGCCACGACGTGCCGCCGCCGGCCATGATGAGCCGCTCGCCCTCGCCCGATGCGACTAGCGCCCGATGCGCGCGTATCTTGATCGACGGATAGCGCCGTGCCATGAAATCGCAGTACGCCCAGTGCGTCGTCGCGTCGAGGCCGTCGAGCAGGCCGGCTTCTGCGAGCAGGATCGCGCCCGAGCACGCCGTTGCGAGAATCTTGCCCTGCGCGAAACAGCGTCTGAGGCAGGCGATTTCGTGGTCGAAGCGGCCCGCGAGCGGCTCGCCGGGCGGGACCAGCAGCTCGGGCACGCAGATGACGTCGGCATCCGCGCACGCATCGAGCGGCGCGTCCGCCGTGATGCGCACGTTATTGCCGGCCACGAACGGGGCTACGTGGCGCGACACGACGCAGGGCGCGATGGGCGCGCGCCCCGGCTTGCCCTCGACGATGAGACCCCAGTCGCGCCCCGCCGACATGAACATGTCGTACATGCCGTACACGACGGATGCGGACGTCTCGGGCAGCGCGAGGATGCAGATGCGCACGGGTGAGCGGTCGTTCATGGCCGTTTTGTCCGGTAAGTTGCCGAAATGGCTTTGGCTTCGGGCGCACGCTCGCCGTATCGTGGCTCCGTCGCAATGTAATTAAAGTGTAAGGAAGGCGTTGGCGCCAGCACGCCCCGCAGGAACGGGCGCCCGGACGCTCATGTTTTATCTCCTTCTTTCACTCGGCGGATGCCCCGCCGATGCCTTGCCGACGACTTCCCAGACGTGGACTTCTTTGACGGAGCATGACCATGAGCCAGTACCGCACTCACCTTCCGCAACTCGATGACGCGCTTTTCATGACCGACGGCGGCATCGAGACGACGCTGATCTTTCACGATGGCATAGCGTTGCCTTGCTTCGCCGCGTTCGATCTGCTGAAGGACGCCGCGGGCACCGCGCGCCTCGAAGCTTATTTCCGGCGCTATGCGAGTCTTGCGAGCAGGGAGGGTATCGGTCTCGTGCTCGAAGCTCCGACCTGGCGCGCGAATGCGGACTGGGGCCGCAAGCTGGGCTATTCCGACGCCGCGCTCGCGCAGGCAAACCGGAAGGCGATCGAACTGCTCGTGCACGTGCGCGCCGAGTTCGAAACGCCGGACACGCAGATTGTCATCAGCGGTTGTCTAGGTCCGCGCGGCGATGCTTACCGGATCGATTCACGCATGACCCGCGACGAGGCGCGAGCCTATCACCAGCCGCAGATCGACACTCTGGCGGCGACCGAGGCGGACATGGTCGCGGCCTTCACGATCACCTATCCGGAAGAAGGCATCGGCGTGATCGATGCCGCGAGGCAAGCCCGCATGCCCGTGGCGGTTTCGTTCACGCTCGAAACGGACGGGCGCTTGCCGGCGGGCGACGCGTTGCGTGATGTTATCGAGCGCGTCGACGCGGAAACCGGCGCCTATGCCGCGTATTACATGATCAATTGCGCGCATCCATCGCATTTCGAAACCGTGCTGGGCGATGGAGGCGCGTGGCTCGAACGCATTCACGGCATCCGCGCGAACGCGTCGCGGCGCAGCCACGCCGAACTCGACGAATCCGCCGACCTCGACGACGGCAACCCGGAGGAACTCGGCGCACAGTATCGGGCGCTGAACGCTTTGTTGCCGCGCATGAACGTGGTGGGCGGATGCTGTGGCACGGATCACCGCCATGTCAGCGCGATCTGTAGCGCAATAAAGGGCGTGAGAGCACAGTATGCGAGCGCGTGATGGTGTCATTGCGCATCGGCCGGCCTCGGAAAGCGTTTGATTGCTGCGGCACGTTCGGTGGGTGTCGGGCAGCAACAGACACCTCCGATGACGTCGTCGGTCACGTATCGTTCAGGTACAGACATGAACCGTGACCTTTGTTTGACTACGACACCGCCGAGCAGCCGGTATCGGATGGCCAAACTGACGACCGGCTTCGCTATGTGCATCGGGCCACGGCCGCATGCGTCACTGTTTGATGCGTTCGCTCGATGGCTGCCTGCATACGATCGCGGTCAGCACCAACGGAATGACCGGATGCACGACGGCGGTGCTCCCCGCGTCTACGAGAAGACGCTTGACCGAATCCGCCGAACCCAGCACCACCGCGCCGTAAACCGGGCCTGATGAAGCTTTGCCTCCGCCACCTTTAAAAAGCGGGTCATCCGGCTGATATCCAAAGACAGCATGAACGGGAAGGCCGAATGCAGTCAAGCTGGCGTCGTTGGCGGGGCGGAACGCGTTCACTGAATTGGACTCAACGCGCATTGGTGGGGTTTTGATCGAATGTGCCTCAACGAGACGGACGACGAAATCATGTGCTGTTTCCGCGCACGCCAGTTGATCGTCCAGCGCGTAGCTGGACGCCGGCGTTGGAAAAACTGCAATGATTGCCAGAAGCCCGGAGATTAACCGCATGGCACACTTCCTTAAAATCGGTCCAAAGGATGGCTACCGGGTCATCACCGGTCGGCGACGGTCGACCACGATTCATGGAGTCCCCAGGCCTCACCAACCTCAAGCATTTACCGTACCACCAAGACCCACCGCCATCACATGCGCAGCGCCTCTGCCGCGCAAGACTTCAAGCCTTGCGGGGACGCGGAGCCGCAGCCGGCTGCGCTGTCCTACGCGAGGCGTGGCATTGCATGCTTCCTGACGGTGGTCCAGGGCGATACTGCCGCTGCAGGCCTTGAGGTCGTTCCGTTCTAGCTCTTTTCTACAACTACAGTCTGTGCGCCAACCCAGACTAATTCGCGGGAACCGAATCACTGTTCGCGAATAGCAGAACGTTTCTTCTATCCACAGCCGACTCCAACCTGCGTTTTCAGAAGCACCGGGCGATCCGGCTGGCGCGTATCGTTGCTCAGGCTATGGCAGCCTTCGGAAACACCGAAAAGGCAATGCATCGGCTTCGGAATCCACAAAAGCGCTTCGCGGGGCGCAGTGCGCTGGACATGACCAGCACTGAACACGGCGGCCGCCTCGTCGAAGATGCCCTGATCCAGATCGACGAAGGGTATTTCGCCTGATGGTTCTTTGGAGGATTAGCAATTGCGCCGATCTGAAAGGACTCGGCGGTCTTCGCGCGCCCGGTCGGTGGCATTTTGCAGGCCAGCCAGTGGTCCACTTAGCAGAACACCCGGCAGGCGCCCTTCTGGAAACACTGGTGCACGAGGAGATCAGCAGTACCGGTGATCTCCCGGATACTTACCGGTTGCTAAAGTGGGTCGCGACGCCACGTAGCCGACGCAGCCAAACAAGCTGCTGCAAGGCTATCGTGCACCGCCGTCCTGCATCATCACCAGCGAGAGTGACGCGGAGAGAATCGATTTCGCCAGCTTGTCGTCATCCACCGCGCGCGCGAGCGTGATGGCCCCCACGATGGTCGCGACGATACCCAGCCCAGCGTCTTTGCTATCACTGGATGCGGTTTGCGCTATTTGTGACGCCAGTTTGCGCACGTAACCCGTAAGCCGTTCCCTGACGTCCGGATTCGCATGCCGCGCTTCCCCGGCGAGTGCGCACAGCGCACATCCATTGCCGGGATTCTTCACGTGACGCTCGTTGAGGAAAGCCTCGGCGATAGACTGCAGAGGCGTTTCCCCACGCTTTCCCGCACCGGTTGCGAGAGACGCAATGCGCTTCTCGCTCTGGCTAACCGCGTGCTCGAGCGCTTCCAGGATCAACGCATCACGCGACGAAAAATGGCCGTAGAACGCGCCGTGTGTGAGCCCCGCGCTACGCATGCAATCGGCGACGCCGAGCGCCTCGATGCCGTGTTCGCGAATCTGCCGTGACGCGTTCTCCAGAACCCGCTGCCTGCTCTCAGCCTTTTGTGCCTGCGAATAACCCATTTTTCCGCCTCATCACGCTTGACAATCTGCATGATGAGTATAATACTGATTTTCTGCATGATGTTCAACATACAGAATGAACTGTTGGCGATGCTCATGCCCGTTCGGATGCGGCGGCTGTGCTGCGCTGCGCTGCTTAACAGAGATTTTTGCGAGGTTTTCGCGCCGTCACCAGGCGCGGCTTTGGACGTCACCTCACGGCGTAATACACAGGAGAAGGATATGCGTTTTACTGGAAAGACAGCGCTCGTCACTGGCGGCAACAGCGGCATTGGTTTTACTGCAGCGAAGCTTTTGATCGCCGAAGGCGCCCGTGTTGCGATCTCCGGCCGCGATCCCGCAAAACTGGATCAGGCAGTATCCGAACTCGGTGAAAACGCGCTTGGCATTCAGGCCGATCTCGATGATGAAACCGCGATCGAATCGATGTTCAAGCAGATCCAGCAAACATTCGGATCCCTCGACATCGTGTTCGCCAACGCCGGGATCTCCGGTCCGACGCCGCTCGGCGGCACGACCGCTGCTGCATTTGAGGCGATTCTTCGCACCAATCTCACCGCAGTCTTTCTCACTGTTCAATCGGCTCTTCCGTTGATGAGCGCGGGAGGCTCGATCGTATTGAACGGCTCCGTGATGCGCGAATTGGGCACACCTGGGTCAGCCGCTTATTCCGCTACGAAGGCGGGCGTCACCGGCATGGCGAAGGTGTTTGCGTCTGAACTCGTGCAGCGTGGCATTCGCGTCAACACTGTGATCCCTGGCGGCACGCGCACACCGATCTGGACGCGCGGCGCACGGGCCGGCGCAACGATCGACGGGACCGAAGAAGCGTTCGCGCCGCGCATTCCGATGGCTCGCCTCGCTACACCAGAAGAAGTGGCCAAGGCCGTGCTTTTCCTCGCGTCCGACGATGCTTCGGGAATCACGGCGGCGGAAATCGTCGTCGACGGCGGCACGATCGGTGCGCCGTGGGGCGCGCCCGTGTTTCGCAAGGGGTGAAGGGGCTCGACTTTCCGGTTGCAGCTCGACCAGCTTAGGACCGCGACGCGCCGTCCTAAGCTGCCGGCTAATTTGCGACCGCCCGACAATTCGACGGTAGCAAACTACGGATGACGACTGAGTTCCTTCGCCAGGATCTCTTCGATAGAGGAGACGGTCCGATTTTGTCGCGATGAGAAGCGTGAAGAAAATTCACTCGCTATGCGAAGTAGTACTTATGTTACCAAGTCGTAGAATTGATCAGCGGTAGACGGATGGATTCGGTGAGAGCACTTCATTTGTCCTTTGGCAATCATATGCGTGAGTTCAATTCCGCCGAGAAGGCAAACTGTAAAAATTCATGCACTTGCTGAATCCGCCCGAAGTACTCTATGGATCAGACACCCTCCTCATCCTGAGGCTTGATCCATGCACGCCAAAGAAACTGCGTCAACGCATCCGGGCATGCCCGTGTTCCAGACGAACGGTGACCGGCATTCTTTCGGTAACGCGGCGATCGCCTTGAACTGGACCGTCAGGCACCAGCATCTGGCCGATTTCGCCCTGACCGACCGCGTGCACATGCGTACCCTGCGGGTCACCGCGCCGTTTGCGCTATCGCTGGCCGACGGTCACACACTGGGCATTGCCGAGCTGAAACTGCTTGCGCCGTTGCGCGAAGAAATACTGGCGGCAAATCCAGAAGCGTCTCGACTGGCCGAACGGATCGCGGGCAGACGTGTGCGTGCCATCCTCGGTGACGAACAGGATCGCCTGCGGGTGGAGTGGAGCGTAGAGCAACGCGAAAGCTCGCAGTACTTGCGCTTGCAGGTGGCGATCACCGCGATCAGCAAGGACGAGCACGTTGCCACCGTTTCGCTGTTGGAGACGCAGGCGTGCGGTGCGCAAACCAGCGGAGAGTTCAAGGGAGCACCTGTGGTCGCGGGCAACGTTTACCTTGGTTTCGAGCTTCCGTTGTCGGAAGGCCGGGTACGCGGGGACACCGTCAGCTTCACCGTGTCGCGGGCGTTGCCGCTGGAAAAGGGCAAGACCAGTGTCTTCTCGGCGGTGGCCGGTGTGGCTCGCGACGGCCAGCTACGCCGCGATTTCGCGGCCTATCTCGAACGCGAACGGGCCCATCCGTACCGCCCGTTCCTGCACTACAACTGTTGGTATGACATCGGTTACCTCGTGCCGTACACGCAGCAGCAAGCGCTCGAACGCATCGACGAGATCGGCCGCGAGTTGCACGACAAGCGCGGCGTACAACTCGACTCCTTCCTGTTTGATGACGGCTGGGACGACTACAGCGGCAGTTGGCATTTCGGCAAGGATTTCCCGCATGGATTCGTGCCGCTGCGCGACGCCGCCGCCCGCTACGGCGCGTCGCCCGGCGTGTGGCTGTCACCGTGGGGCGGCTATGGCTCGACGCGGCAGGAACGCGTGACGCGAGGCCACACCGCCGGATACGAGATCATCGATGGTTGCTTCGCGCTGTCCGGGCCGAAATACTACCGACGCTTCCATGAGGCCGTGATGGAACTGCTCACACAGCACGGCATCAATCAGTTCAAATTCGATGGCACCGGTAATTTTGACAAGGTGGTCCCGGGCAGCCGCTTCAGCAGCGACTGGGACGCGGCGATCCAGTTGATCGAGGACATCCGCGAGGCCAGGCCCGAAACCTTCGTCAACCTCACCGTCGGCACCTATCCATCGCCGTTCTGGCTACGCTACGCTGATTCGATCTGGCGCGGCGGCAAGGATGACGACCTGGCCGGCGTTGGCAGCAATCGCGAACGCTGGATGACCTACCGTGATGCACAGACTTACCGCAATGTCGTAGTCAGGAGTCCGCTGTTTCCGCTCAACTCGCTGATGCTCCATGGCATCATCTACGCGCAGTTCAACGATCGGTTGAACACCGCTCAAGGCCAGGACTTCGCAAATGAAGTGCATTCGTACTTCGGTAGCGGCGCGCAACTGCAGGAGTTGTACATCACGCCGTCGCTGCTCGGCGACGGCGACTGGGACGTTCTCGCCGAATCTGCCAGATGGGCCCGGGCCAACGCCGAGGTGCTGCGCGACAGCCACTGGATTGGCGGTGCGCCGGATGGGCTCGAGGTGTACGGCTGGGCTGCATGGTCGCCGGTCAAGGCGATCATCACGTTGCGCAATCCCGACAGCCAGGCGAAGCGCTTCGTGCTCGAATTGCAGCGGCAACTGGAATTGCCAGCCGGCGCGGCGGAACGATTCCAGACGCGCAGCTTATGGCACGGCCCTGCCTCGCAGGTTCCGCCGGTACTGGACGCGGACCGGCCGCAGACTATCTCACTCGCGCCTTTCGAAGTGCTCACTTTGGAGCTGGTCCCGGCCGATGGCGAAGGGTAATCGAAGTTGCCGCGGATTCCCCGTGTTGGCTGCCGGTGCCCTCTTTACGATAGCGTGCGCGCGAGTTCTACCGGTTTGGCTTCTATCTGATGCAGATCGAAAATGATGACCTCGTTGTCACCCAGCCTCAGCCACGGAGCAGGACAATACAGGCACTTTTGCGGACCGATGTTCCAGTAGCGACCCAGATTGTGCCCGTTGACCCAGACCACACCTTTGGTCCAGTTACGCATGTCGAGATAGGTATCGCCGATTGTATCCAGCGACAGAGTCGCCTTGAAGAATAGTCCCGCCTTACGAGGGTTCGCGCAGACGGCGCGCAAGTTCGCGATAAACGCGGTATCCATCGGCAACAGGAAGACTTCCCAGCCAGTGAGCGTGTCGCTCGAGCCTCCCGCATTCTGCAGCGTGACCGGTTCGAGAATGCCTTTGCGGTCGATCATCGGGTAGCCATAGTTGATACGCCCCATGCCCTCGACGAGGATCTCCAATGATACGTCGCTGTCCGGCGACGACGACACGAGCGGAACCGTAAGCGGCGCGTGGTGCATGACATTCAGTGGCTGCGCGCGATGCTCCGGCATGAAAGCTCTGGACACACCGCCTACGTATTGCTCGCCGACGAAAACGGTCGCGTAATCGTGAACATCCTTGATATCCAGCACACCACCGCGGTAGCCCTGCAGTGTCTTGCGATACAGCGCGAAACCAAACGCCTGGCCATACATCTCGAATGGCTGTGGGTCGACGGTTTGTACGGCCGGGAGCGCGGCAGGCAGGTTGTCCCAAACGGACGCGTAAAGTTCCGGCATCAAGGCATGGCGTCCTTTGCGGCTGATCGTCGGAACGGGTTTGGGTATATCAGGAAGCGGTGTCGAGAGATAGCGGGCTATGACGCCGCGGTACTTCATGTACTTCGACGTCGCCACGCCTTGCTCGCTGATGGGTGCCGCGTAATCGTAGCTGGTAATGTCGGGTTGATATTCGCCTGAATCGGCATCCACATTTGCGCCGGCATAGAAGCCGAAGCTGGTGCCGCCGTGAATGACATAGAGGTTGAACGACAGCTTCCGTTGCATGAACGCGTCCAGCGTGCCGGAAATATCTGCGGCCGTACCGTTGAAAGTCTCGTCGCCCCAATGGGTGAGCCAGCCTGGATACACTTCACCGGCCATCGCCGGAACGGCCGGAAATTCCTGACGGACGGCCGCGATTTGCTGCGCATCGCCATTGCTCAATGCAATCGCGCCGCCGGTGACGTTCGTGCGATTCTGCTCAAGCTGCCTGATGCCATCTTCGGTATAGAACGGCCCCTGCACTCCTTCCTGAAGCCAGAGCTGCCGTATCTCTTCGAGGTAAGCCGGGTTGCTGGCGTATGAGCCGAATTCATTCTCGATCTGAATCATCAGGATCGGTCCACCGCGAATCACCAACAGTGGTTCGATGCGCGGGCTCAGCTCCCTGATGTAACGAGCTACCGCCGACATGTAGCGAGGATCGTGAGCGGAGTCGGTCCTGAGCTGGATGTCCGGGTAACTCAACAGGTACGACGGAATGCCGCCCAGATCCCATTCGCCGCAAATATAGGGACCCGGCCGCAGCAACACCCACATCCCCTCCTGCTGACACAGTCGAATGAATGCTTCGATGTCGCGGTTCCCTGTGCGGAAATTGAAAATGCCTGGACTCGTTTCGTGGTAATTCCACATGACGTAGAGGGCGATGCAGTTCATCCCCATCGCCTTGGCCATCAGGATGCGATGCTGCCAGTAGCCGGCGGGGATGCGGGCGGGATGCATCTCTGCGCTGCGGATCTGGAAAGGCTCGCCGTCGAGCAGGAAGCTTTCGCCGTCCTGGCTGAAAGAAAAGGTATGTGTGCCTTTCCCTGTTGAGGCTGGGATGTCGACCGCGTGAGGTCCAGTAAGGCCGCTGTTCGGGTCGTTGCCGCCATCGCGTGCCGCCCCCACTGGCAGGAGCGCGGTGAATGACGAGGATTCTCTTGTGTCCATTGATTGCATGTCCCTCGATGCTACCGGGAAGTGGTGCAGCGGAATACACGGACGACGACGGAGCACGGACCGCCCGCGGTGGCCTGTTAGTGATGTCCGGATGCGACGTCCCCTACTCTGCGAAGACTCTCGTGCGGCCTTCGATCACGGAGTCACTAGACATTGGAACGTCGAGGCCATAGATACCATGAGCGTTTGCGGGTCCGTCATGTTGTCGGGGCGGATTCGACTGTACAAGATAATGTTTGGATTCGCCACGGCAGCTTCGAGCGACATGCATGAGGCATCAGGCGGCCCAACAGGAGACGGTCGAGCTTCACTTAAGACTGCAATTCACGTCCGTATGCAAAGTCGCAGTGCGGCTTGTAAAGGCGCAATGGGTTGCATATGTTCATACGTGGGTCACCGATCACGAATTTGAAATCTGGCTGACCGATCATTCACGTGGATGATCGCTACATTCTGGAGAACATCAGTCATGGTCGAGAAAAAACGGATTCATGCTGTGCTCCTCTTCGCAGCGATCGCCACGATCGCACCGGCGTGTCAGTCGGAAAACACCACCGACTGGCTGGCGAACACCTATGGCACCCTCGCCGCCCACGTGGGTAACACCGCGCGTTCCATGTGGGTCGCGCCCGAAGGCGTCATCTATACGGCCTCCATGTGGGACGAGTACGAGGGTGGGGTCGCTATCTATCAGGCCAACAAGAGCCTCGGCTCGATCGGCGCGCACGGCGAGTTTCAGGGCGGCGCGATCACGGGCAACGCAACGTCGATCTTCGTGGCACTGCAGCCCGGCGGGACGTACGGAAGCGGTGCAGTGGGACGATACAACCGCACCACCAAGACTCGCGATCTTTTGCTTCAGGTCAGTGCGTTTAACAACCTGCCGCGGTTCGACGTCGTCACTGGACTGGCCACGGCGGCCTCGCTCCTCTACGCGAGCGACTTCTATGGCAATCGCGTCCGGATCTTCACTACCGATGGTGTCTGGAAGCGGGACATCAACGTCACGGGCCCGGGCGCCCTCGCACTGGATGGCGCAGGCAACGTCTGGGTCGCACAGAAGGGTGAGGGCTCGATCGTCGAGTTCAGTCCAACCGGCGCGCTGTTGAACACCATCCGGATGCCGGGCGGGTCGCAGCCATCGGCGCTCTATTTCGATGCGTCATCGGGGCAGCTCATGGTTGGGGACGAAGGCCCCGACATGAACATCAAGCGCTACAAGCTCTCGGGCACACCGGCGCTGGCCGGTACATTCGGCATTCAGGGCGGTTATCTCGACACCACGACCGGAATCAAAGGACAGGTTGGAGACAAGCGCTTCACCCGCGTCACAGGCATCGGCAAGGACACCGCAGGCAACCTCTATGTGCTCAACAACCCGTGGGGCGGAAGCTGGGACCTCGGCCGCGACGGCGGCACCGACATTCACTCTTACAACAGTTCTGGTCGCCTGCAATGGAAGCTTCAGTCTCTCAACTTTGAGGGGATCGCCGCTCCGGACCCGGGTACCGACGGCGTCTACTTCTATGGAGGCACCCACATCTACACCGGCATCGCTGGGGGAACCTTCGTAGCGAACACTGTCGATCCGATCGACTATCCATCCGATCCACGCATCAACATCAACGATCGCTCACGGGACGAGCACTTCGGTCAACTTGCCACCGTCGGCGCAAACCGGATCCTCGTGGCGTCCGGCCAGAATCCCGATACCTACTACTTCTTCCACTTCAATGCCGCGAATGGCTACATCGCAATACCGGACGCCACGCTTCCCGGTGCGGCGTTCAAGACGACCGCATCGGTCAGGGACGGATTCTGCATCGACAGCAAGGGGGGCGTGTGGGCCGGCCTGGACAAGACTGGTTACATCTACCACTATCCGCTGATCGGCTTCGACGCCAGCGGCAAGCCAACATGGGGATCCGGTATCCCCATTCGCATTCCCGAGAGCATCAAGCCGTTGACGCGCATCGTCTACCTCGCGGACAGCGACACCATGATTCTCGGACGGGGCATTGTTGGGAGTACGGACTGGACGTCGATAGGCACGCGGATCGAGGTATATCACGGCTGGAGCGCGGGCAACACCACGGCACCCAATCCGGTGATGAACCTCACCCATGCCGGCGCCAAGTCGATTGACGCGGCCGGCAGCTATCTATTCGTCGGCTACTGGTTCGGCAGCGGGCAAGCTTTGCCGAACATCGACGCCTTCAATCTCGCTACAGGCAACCTCGACGCAACGCTGGTCAACACCAGTACAGGTACCGTCGACGCCAGCAGCGCCATCGATTCGATGTACGGCATCAGGGCATACCTTCGATCGACGGGCGAGTACGTGGTCACGAAGAACAACGTCAAGGGTTCCAGCATCACCGTTTATCGCTGGACGCCCTGATCGTGCGTTTCGTCAGTGAGAGAGGCCTGGTTATACCCCTTTATGCGCTGCGGAGCATACTCACGAGTGAACGGCTGCGTTGGGGAAAGTCAACTGGCCGCTGGGGGGCGACCTACGACGCCCATCATCTGGCTGAGTGCGACTGACAATCGGACAACGTCCGGCGTCCCGGCGAGGGCAGGACACGTATTCGCGCGGCACGAGGGCACCACGTCGGGCTGTTCCTCATGAGGATCGTGTAGTGAACGGTGCCAGGAGTTCTTCCGCTCTCGAGAGAAAGAGCTTCAGGACTGGAGAGGTGTTCGACCTGCTGTAGCCAATGACGAGATCAACCGTGGGTGCATCGCCTTCGAGGGGCCGGCTGACGACCGACCACGGCAGCAGATTGTTCGCGTACTCCGGCATCAACGCCAGCCCACGCGTGGACGCCACGAGCGACATCGCCATCGCGAGATTGTCGACGCCGTGGTCGGGCGTGATATCGACCCCGCTCTGTTGCAGATACCGCTCGATCACGTCGTGCAGCACCCTCGCCTTGTTCGACGCCATGATGAACGTCTCGCCCACGAGATCCTCCGGGCGGATTGCTGTTCGTGCGGTCAGCCGGTGGTCGCTCGGCATCAGCACAATGAGCCTCTCCCTGCTGACGACGCGATAGTCGAGATCGAATCCCGGTTCGGCCCGCAGAAACGCGAGGTCGAGTCGGCCACGCGCTAGCGCATCGGCGAGGTCCGGCGAATAGCTGCTCGATACGGTGACGTCGATATTCGGCAACTCATCGCGCAGAACCTGCATCGCGCGCGGCAGCCAGGTTATTTCCTCGCCGGTCTGAAAGCCGAGCGCGAAGGCCTGTTTCGCCGGCTGCGCGGCGCGGCGCGCTGCCTCGGTCGCGGCGTCGACCTGCGCGAGCGCCAACCGCGCATGGTCGAGGAAAGCCTTGCCCGATGCAGTCAGTTCGACGCCGCGCGCACTGCGGCTGAACAGTTCCGCGCGGACCTCGTCTTCCAGATCGCGAATCTGTCGGCTAAGAGAGGGCTGCGACGTGTGCAGACGCTGTTCGGCCGCAACCGTGAGGCTGCCCGTCTCCGCGACGGCAACGAAATACCGCAGATGTCGAAGTTCCATATGCTCCTCGCTCGCATCCTATGCCTCATAGGCATACCCACCAGCCTACAAAGTCTTTTTGCTTTTCGCAATCGACCACTAGATTAGCAATCAGGCAGCGACGTAGCGTCTACCAGCAAACCCCGGCGGACTGATAGCCGCCTTCGCCCCATACCTCTCATCTATATCGTTGGAGATTCTGAAATGGACCGCCCAGTTGTTGTGATTACCGGTGCGCTGACGGGCATCGGCCGTGCCACGGCGCTCGCCTTCGCGCACAGCGGCGCGCATCTCGTCATTTCCGGCCGCCGTGAAGCCGAAGGCAAAGGGCTCGAAGCCGAACTTCGCGAACTCGGCGCAGATGCCGTCTTTGTCCGCGCCGACGTCCGTCACGACGATGAGGTTCGTGGCCTCATCGATCAGGCCGTCGCCCGCTTTGGCCGCATCGACGTGGCCGTCAACAATGCCGGCACGGAGGGCCAACCTGGTGCGGTCGTCAACCAGAGTGCGGAAAGCTACGCCGCGACCTTTGATACCAACGTGCTCGGCACGCTGCTCAGCATGAAGCACGAACTGCGCGTAATGCAGGCACAGAAGCGCGGCAGCATCGTCAATGTGTCGTCGACGTACGGCCACGAAGGCGCGGCTTACGCGTCGGTCTACGCCGGCAGCAAACACGCGGTCGAAGGCATGACGAAGTCCGCCGCGCTCGAAGTCGCCGCGTCAGGCGTACGCGTCAACGCGGTCGCGCCGGGACCGACCGACACCGGGATGCTCGACCGCTTCACCGGCGCAGCCGAGCGCAAGGCGGCGCTTGTGTCAACGGTGCCGCTGGGCCGCATCGGGCAGCCTGACGATATCGCCCGCGCGATCCTGTTTCTCGCATCGGATGCGGCGTCGTTCGTGACGGGCCAGATCGTCACCGTCGACGGCGGCAAGACGGCGGGCTGATGCCGCACCCACAGCGATCAGGAGAACCGCCATGACTGACCTCGCCGGAAAGACTGCCCTCGTCACGGGCGCCTCACGCGGCATCGGCCGCGCCAGTGCACTCGCACTCGCGAAAGCAGGCGCACAGGTGCTCGTTCACTACAGCAGCGGGGAAAAGGCGGCGGATGCTGTGGTCGCCGAAATCCGTGCGGCTGGCGGCAACGCCCAGAAAATCGCCGCGGATCTGCGCGACGCAGACGGCCCGCATACGCTCGCAAAACGCGTACGCGCTGTGGTCGGCCATCGTCTGGACATTCTGGTGGCGAACGCCGGCATTTCAAAGGCCGCAAGCATCGAGGAAACGACCGTCGACGATTTCGACGACCTGTTCGCCGTGAATGTGCGTGCGCCTTATTTCCTCGTGCAGCAGTTACTGCCCGTGATGTGCAAAGGCAGCAGCGTAGTCCTCCTCTCGTCGCTCGCGGCGCATGCCGCGGTCGGCGAGTTCCCCGCGTACGCGGCTACCAAGGGAGCGGTCAATACACTCGTCAAGCATTTCGCTTCGGCACTTGGTGAACGCGAGATTCGCGTGAATGCAGTTGCGCCTGGCGTCGTCGAAACCGACATGTCGAACTTCACCAGGACCGACGCGGGACGCGAGGTCGCACTCGGCATGCAGGCGTTAAAGCGCGTCGCGCAACCTGATGACATCGGCGCAGCGGTTGCGTTTCTCGCCTCGGACGCAGCGCGCTGGATTACCGGTGAAACGCTGCGTGTCGACGGCGGCTCGAAACTCTAGCCCAACCCGATTCGCGCCCGTTTCCAGTGTCTTCGATAAGCCCGATTAATCAGATATCCATACTTATCCAAAACATCCGAGAGGACGATTCAAATGACAACCGCTACACCCATACTGTACGAATCGAAGGGCTCTCCGAACGCACGCCGTGTGCGCATCTTCATCGCGGAGAAGGGAATCGACATCCCGACGAAGCCTGTCGACCTGGGCGCGAAAGAACAGTTTTCCGATGCCTACCGCGCAATCAACCCGCGCAGCCAGGTGCCGGCGTTGGCCCTCGCCGACGGCCCCGTCATCGCAGAAGTGCTCGCCATCTGGCGTTATCTGGAAGAAGCGTATCCGCAGACCCCATTGCTCGGCAGCACGGCAAAGTCGAAGGCCCTCGTCACGATGTGGGAACGCCGCGCAGAACTGGACGGCTTCGCGCCGGTCATGGAAGGCGTGCGTAACGCGGTCGCGGGCCTGAAAGGCCGTGCGCTGTCAGGTCCGCATGCCTATGAGCAGATTCCCGAACTGATCGCGCGAAGCAAACAGCGCGTAGCCGACTTCTTCGCCGACTTCAACGAGCGGCTCGAGACAGTCCGGTTCGTCGCCGGCGATGATTTTTCCGCGGCGGACATCACGACGCTCGTGACGGCCGACTTCGCCGCCAACGCGCTGACGATGCCGATTCCAGTCGAACACACCGCGTTTCAGCGATGGTACGACGAGGTATCTGCCCGGCCGAGCGCCGCCGCATAACGCACTACACCGGCGCTGACTGGCTGGCAGAAACGAACGCCCCTGAAGCGCCAACTCAAGGAGAAACCCATGGTCAGCAACACCACTCCCCTCGCCCGGCCAGTGAAGGTTCCGGGCAAGGACCATCCGATCACCATCGAACGCAATCCGTCACGGGTGGTGGTCACGGTGGCCGGAAAAGTCATCGTCGATACGCAGGATGCGTTGACGTTGCGCGAGGCCCATTACCCGGCAGTCGTCTACGTCCCGCGAAAGGATATCGACATGACGTTGCTCGAGCGCACCGACCACGCGACCTATTGCCCATATAAGGGCGATTGCGCGTACTTCTCGATTCCGGCTGGCGGCGAGCGCGCGGTCAACGCCGCCTGGACCTACGAGAACCCGTACGAGACCGTCGCACGGATCCGCAATCACCTCGCGTTCTATGCGGACCGCGTGGATGCGATCGACGAGCGGCCGGCCGCTTCGACCGACAATTGAGCGCCCGCAGTCGCTCACCATCGTACGCACGACGCTCGACCTTTCACGGAGATTGACATGATTGTCACCAGGCCCGAACAGCACAAGGCCCTCAGCCAGAGGGCACGAACCGTTGCCCGTACGCGCCAATAGCGCTTTGGAAAATGGTTCGGACAGCGACAACAGTCAATCATTAACTGGATTAGTGACGCGGTGAACCGCTCACGGAAACCTTAGGAAATCACATGTCGAAGTTAGCTCAAAAAGTGGCACTCGTTACCGGCGGTTCACGCGGCATCGGTGCGGCAATCGCGAAGCGTCTCGCCGCGGATGGAGCGCGGGTGGCCATTACCTATGCGAAGGACGTCAGCGCGGCTTCGGCCGTAGTCAAAGAGATTGAACTCAATGGCGGAAAGGCTATCGCGATCCAGGCGGACGCTACTGACGTCAAAGCTGTCGAGGCGGCGGTCGAAAAAACTTTTGCGACCTTCGGCCGGCTGGATGTGCTGGTGAACAATGCCGGCACGGCCATTCCGAAACCGTTCGAAGACACGACACTGGAGGAGATGGATCGAGTGATCGACATCAACATCCGCGGCGTGTTCGCGACCACCAAGGCTGCGTTGAAACACCTGGGTGATGGTGGCCGCATCATCATGATCGGTTCGGCGGTGGGCGAGCGAGCCATTGCGCCCGGGCTGGTGCCCTACGCGGCCACGAAGGCAGCCGTCAGGATGTTCACTCAGGCACTGTCTCGAGAGTTGGGAGGTCGGGGCATCACGGTTAACAACGTCCAGCCGGGTCCGATCGATACAGACCTGAATCCCGCCTCAGGCGATTGGGCGGTGCCGCAGAAGGCGGCCACAGTCCTCGGTCGCTATGGGCGCGTTGAGGAGATCGCCGCCATGGTGGCTTTCGTCGCCGGCCCGGAGGCCTCTTACATTTCCGGCGCGAATCTTACGGTGGATGGTGGGATGAATGCCTGAGCCTGGGCACATATTCGGCCTGCGGATTTGAAGAAGGGCGACGTCCGTGCGGACGCGACGGGGAGTCGATCAGTTAACGGAGTCGGCTCTCCATTAACGACCCCGCACAGTCGCCAGGCCGCCCCCAAGAGATTCGCTGGCGCGGCCAGTGTCTGGCTCGCTAATCGCGAGAAATGATTGGCCAACGCGCAGGAATATCAATTTGGTGTGCGGGATTGCGCGCTTGCCCCTCCAATGGACTTATCGTCGCTCGATTGTCGACGATCGAAGCGGCGCAGTCGAATGGCTCCTGCTGGCCCGGACAGCGACCAAAGGTCGATCGCTGCCCGGCTGGGCGAACGTTAAACTTCGGTCTGCTCTGCCCTTTCAAGCGCATTGTCGACTTCGATGCCAAGGTACCGCACGTTACTCTCAAGCGTGGCATGCCCAAGGAGCAACTGAACTGCGCGCAGGTTTTTCGTGCGGCGATAGATCAGCGACGCCTTTGTCCGACGCATCGTGTGCGTGCCGTATGAGGAGTCGTCCAGTCCGATCGATGCGATCCACCGGTGCACTAGCCGCGAGTACTGACGCGTCGAGATATGCGGCGGTCCGTGGAGACGGCTTGGGAACCAGCAAGTCGGGCGCAGTCAGCGTCGCCGCCTTGATCCACGCTTCTACGCCGTCCCGCGTCTGCTTCGTAATCTCGAACTGCACGGGTCGCTGCGTTTTCTGCTGCATGACCGTAGCCCTGCCGGCGACGTGATGCCCATGGCAAACATCGCAAACTCGCAGTTTGGTCAAATCGCATTCGCGCAGTTTGCTTTCAATGTTGAAAATCGCGGCCTGACAGTCTCGGCTAAGGGGTTCGTGAAACAGGGGCAAGGTCAGTCTCCACCTGGTCTGTGGCTCGATCACCGGCCGGAGATTACGGGACGATTCCAGCTATCCCAGATAGCTCATTTTAGAAGACGTCCCCATTCAAAATCGACACAATCGGGTCGCATGGGACTTACGCCGGCCCCCGGCGTAAAAGTGAGTTCGCCGAAGAACACCTCGTCAGTTGGCGCGTACAAGTCGACGCGGACATAATCAAAGTCCTCGGACAACAGCGCCGCTGTATCGAGCAACAGCTCCAGATTGTTCGGCGGCGGTGCCGGCCTCGTGCTGCGAAGGTAGGGAGCAAACTCGAGGTCGAGATGGTTCCATTGTGCATCGTATGTGTCACCGCGCGTGTTGCTTCCGAAACGGTCTGAGATGACGAGGATAAACATCACAGGCCGCCCCGGCCTGTTCGCGAAGCAGTGGACCTTGTAGTCGGCTGGAATCGCGCCGTGTTCGTCGAGGAGCAGATTCTCGAAGAAAATGCGTGGCTGAATTCCTCGGTAGTGCCGTTCCCGCGCATTTCTGTAGAAATTGGTGGATAGCCATCGGCTGACCAGAAACTGAAGATGTTCGAAAGTACACTGCGACTTGTCCCGGACGATCTCCACAAAACTGCTTCCATGATTTGCCTTCATAACAAAGGAATTCGGCAGCATGTCGAAGATCGTTTGCGTAAAGTTGCAGGGCGCTGAGATCATGGGGATAAGGAATTTCTCACCGATTTTGTCTCTGACGTAATCGCGCGCGGTCAGCTTGTCGGTCAAAGCGCTGTATCGTGGGTCTGGTCGTAAGCAACGTAGCAGGATTTTCTCGTTGTAGGTTGTCGGGCGAAAGAGTTTGGGGAAGCGCCCAATGCGCTTCCAATGTAGCAAGCTGAGGAAAACCGCATCGGGAAGAAGCTGTTTCGCGCTGTCTTTCGTCCATTGAACAATGGCGTGAGACGGATAAGGCATTGCACGTCTCCCAACAATGACTACGCGTGGGTATTATGCATTCCTGAAGCCGCGACTGACAGATGTTCGACGCAGGCATCAGAGGTTACGATCCTTCCGTAAGGAGATAACGTCAGAGGTTTTCAAGTGGCTGACTGCGTGATCAATATAGCCACGCCGCCAGTCAGCGATAACGTGCGGCGTGTGTATTGTCATTTCCCATCCGCGAAATCCTCATATTTGACGCTAGAAGATCTGGCCAGTCGATACAAGCCAGGCACGAAAAACCAGGCTCGATCGACGTGGCACATGGACGTGATAACGGACCACGTGGGTTGGATATTCCGACCGCTGAGGATTTCTTTCGTCGCGGCCATCGGGACCGCGGAGACAAGTAGTGCTTTGTTGTGCGCTCCGGGACTCGCCCCGCTCTTGCCGGCGAACGGACAGATGTCGGTGTGCAGTGTCAGCCGGCTCAGAAAAATTCCAGATGTTCGCCACGCCGAACAATGTCGGCGTGCCGCCGACTCAGGAGAACGAATCATGACTACATCGGCTGACGCGCAAACAGATGCGACACTCCCCAGTCAATCAACAACCGCTTGCCAGCGTCAATCAACATAGGCATCGTCAACGTCGCCGCGACACTCTCATTTTGTTTGTCGCGTTCACCAGCAACAAATCCGCGACATCAACCGTGCTAAAGGGAGACGTAAGGTACGTATCTGATCCGCACATATCAATGTGCTTCTATCGAGCGCGAGAGCACGCCGCTAACACGCGGCCATTTTCATAGGACGTAATAATTGGTGGCTTGTTGTGAATGCGACAGTTATTCAGAATGGCGGGGCTTGCCACATTGTTAAACGCGCGCTTTGCACGTCAAAGAACCATAGGCTGTAGCGACCGAAGCCGACACGGCTCGTCGCCGAGTCCAGAATTATCATAAAAGGGGACAACACATGCGGCTTTTTCCACGCGCAATTTTGGTGGTGGGGTGCGGCCTATTTTTAAGTGCTTGCGGAGGCGGATCGGGCAGTTCGAGTTCGACCCCACCTTCGACATCGCCTACTACCTTGGCGGCAGGCTCGAGCACGACCATGACAGCAAACACCTCCGTGTACGTGCCTTCCGGGACTACCGTTACTGCACCGAACGGCACGATCATTACGCTTAGCGGGTCATCAGATACCGTCATTACGCAGGCAGGTGCATTCGTTCACGTACCCGCCAGTGCAACAGGCCCGGCGAACGATGTTGTCACAACCGGGCAGGCATCCGGCACAGGTCTGTCGACGTCCAGGTTGTCGGTTACCAGCCTCGCCGGTTCGGCCACCACAAACCTGAATCCTGTCGACGGGGCGGGAGCAGCCGCCATTTTCTGGGGCGGTGGCCATCTTGCGATGGACTCGACTGGCAACGTTATCCTGTCCGATCGAGGCGCCCTTCGGAAGGTCTCTCAGTCAGGGGTGGTCACCACATTGACGACTCAAGGCTCCTGGGACGGCGTTGCAATCGATCCGTCTGGCAACATTTATGGATCGGGAGACGTCCTGAGAATTCCATCCTCGCCAGCCACATGGGGAGCGTTGCTGCAAGAGTTCTCGGCTTCTGGCGCGTACCAGCAATTGTTTGCGAACTGGGAAAGCTCGAGCACCAATCCGTCAGACGGCGACGGCGGTCTCGTGATGAACAGCAAAGGGGCTCTGTTTCTAGCGGACGCGGTGAACAACCGTATTGTGGAGTTTAACGTCGGCAGCAACACCTGGGCGGTTTTTGCAGGCAGCGGCATCAGCGGCAATCAGGATGGGGTAGGCACTGCCGCCACATTCACGTTCAATGCGACGCCCGATCTTGCAATCGACAGCAACGACAACCTGTATGTAAGAAGTCTCGACACCATTCGCAAAATCGCACCGGACGGCACAGTCACAACGATCGCCAGCCAGTTGCAAACAGCCGGCACGATCGCCGTAGACAAGTCGGGAAACATCTACACGTCGGGTCTTCAGGTGGTCAACCGTATTACTAGCGACGGCAGCGTTGTTTCGTATCCGCTCACGAACACGACGGACTTTATTACCTCACTGGTCACCGACAGCAGTGGCAATCTTTATGCCGGTACGCGAGAAATCGGAGCGCAGATTTTAAAGATCACGTTCCCAAATGACTGATCATCGCTTCCGGCATGCTTGATCACGCCGATCGGAGGCGCTCGTGGACATGGCGCAGGCAACTGATACGTCGGAACGTCTGTGTCGCCCTTGTGCCTTCGTGCAAGGCATCAGGGCGTCGCCGGAGCAAGTCACGCGAAAAGCGTGCTGCTGTGTGCCAACGTCGCCGCAATGCCGGGCGCGCATGCGACTGCGTGCGTCTTCTCTTCGCCAAATGGCGGAGTGCCGCTCATCAACAGACGTTCGTCATGCGACCGCGAACGACAGTTCGTGGCCGGATTCCGGCCTTTCACAGCCCCTGGGTATATCCGCCGGCTCCCTGCTCTCGCCGGCGCGCCTCTCAAGCCACTTTCGGCCACGTCCGCGCAACGTTCATTGCGCGACCGGCATTCTGCTGCAGGCGTCCGCCGCCATCATACCCAGCGGTCACTTACTGCTTGCCCGAAGCGAGCTGCTGGTTGCGCTCAGCGAGAAACTGGATCAAACCGTCAACGCCACTTTCGTGGATCTTGTCACTGAACTGCTGCCGGTATGTCTGGATTAGCCAGACGCCGAGCACATTCAGGTCATACAACCGCCAGCCCTGCGGCGTGCGGTACAGCCGGTAGTCGATCTCTGCTGGTTCGCCGTTCCTGGTTGCAATCGTGCGCACCACCACGTCCGTATCGGTTGGAGCGATGTGTATCGGCGGGTAGTCGATCCGTTGGTCTGGACGGAGCTGACCGATAGCGCCCGAATATGTGTGGATTAGGAGCATCTTGAACTGTTCGACCAGTTGCTGCTGCTGCGCGGGCGTAGTCGTGCGCCAGTAACGGCCCATCGCCAGTGACGTGGTGCGGCGAAAATCGGTGTAGGGAAGAATGTCCCGGTTTACGATATCCATGATGCGGGGAATATCGTCTGGCGCGATCGCTTGGGTGCGCACCTCGTCGAGTATCTGTTGCGTCGCGGTCTTGATCAGAAGCTGAGGCTCCGATTGGTCGACTTGCGCGTACGCCGCGCCGCCAAACGAGAACAACGCAGCGCAAAGAGTCAGTAGAGAAAGTGTCTTCATGTGCAGAATCCTGGCTGGATAGGTTGGCTTGCTGCTACGCAAGTATCCTCCATCTTCGCCCGAACGCGTCGCGGCAGCACTCATCGCTGTTTCGAGCCCGAAACTGGCCGAGCAAGGACCGATGTTCGATCGGCGAGGTCGTTCGAAGGTCGTTGGTCCGAGTGCGGCACAAGTCAACCCGATCGGACCCTGCAGTTGGTTTCTGGAACGTCACCACCACGTTGGGAGATTGAGGCGAACCAGATTCACCCGCGAACACACCCCGTTGAGTTGAGCGACGTTGAGCCAGACTGGATGAGCATCCCGAATCATTACGACGTGGGTGACCCGGAGTGAATGTATTGCGACAGGAGAGGCGCGGGTGCGACCCGCTTGGGATGAACGCTCAGTGAAAACGGATTATCACAATAGCGCCTCTTCCACCACGTTCGCGCGCCAACACGATGCGGCCAACGGATGGCCGTCTCCGGCAGAGGTCACCTGGCGACCCGATGGAGCCGCTCGGACAGGATTTACCACCGTCCGCTCCGGGAGCGACATGAGACGACCGCGGATAACGCGTCGGCCTTTATCTCGTCGGCCATCACGGAAAGTGGCGGATCGCTGACGCGGTCCGACCATACCGCGACCCGACGGCGTGACTCCGAAAACGTTGGGAGAGCACCCCAAACCGATGCAGACGCATCCGTTGACTTGCAGCAGCCACCTCGTCGACGATCCACAGAATTCGAATTCAGGAAAACAGGTCAGTCAGCCTTAGGTACGCATGCTCGACGCAGCCGATGGAAAGTCTTCACGGCGCTCCGCCCATTTCAGGATCGCATCCAGTGCCGGGCACAGGGCCTGCCCCCAATCGGTCAGGCGGTAGTCCACCTTCGGCGGCACCTGGTGATAGACCGTGCGCGTAACAATGCCGTCCTCTTCGAGGCGGCGTAGCTGCTGGGCAAGCATCTTTTGCGTGATGCCGGGAATTAGCCTCTCGAGGTCCGAAAAGCGTCGTACCTGACCACCGAATAGGTGAAACAGGATGACCAGCTTCCAACGTCCTTCCAGCAGCTTGAATGCGGCTTCGACGTCGATCGCGGCGGTCGTGGGAGTGTAGGCTTTTCGGTTGGGCACGGCTTACTTACTTTTTAGTGCGTTCTTGCGATGTGGTAACTATAGCGCCATCATTGGGACATGCAAACGTGACGTTCAGGAAAAATCCGATGAACATGACCCTGCCGCCGCCACTGGATGCCTATCTGAACGCGGAAACCACCAGCGACACCGCTCCTCTGGCGAACTGCTTCGCTGCCGATGCCGTCGTGCGCGACGAGGGCCGTACTATCGAGGGCCTCGAAGCCATCCAGGCCTGGAAGAAAGACGCCAAAGCCAGGTACCAGTACAACGTCGAGCCGTTGGACTTCTCCCAGGATGGCGCCGCCGTGACGATGCGCGCCAGGCTCACCGGCACCTTCCCCGGTAGCCCGGTCGAGCTGACCTACACGTTCCTCCTGGCCGGCGGCAAGATCGCGTCTCTGGAGATTCGCTGATGAGCGCCGCACCCGAACTTCAGGGGCTTCGGGCGCTCGTCACAGGCGGGACCAAAGGCGTCGGTAAAGCCGTTGTCGCACACCTTTGCGAGGCGGGCGCGAATGTCCTCGCGACGGCACGTTCGCGTTCCGATGACCTTGCAGAAGAAAGGTTCATCGGTGCGGACATCACGACCGCAGAGGGCTGTAAAACCATTGTCGACGCCGTGCTCGACCGGCTCGGCGGCGTCGATATAATCGTGCACGTGGTGGGTGGCTCATCTGCGCCGGCGGGTGGCTTCAGGGTGCTCGACGACGACGAATGGAACAAGGCATTGAGCCTGAACCTGTTCCCGGCAGTACGGATCGATCGCGCGCTGTTGCCCTCGATGGTCGAGCAGCGCTCGGGCGTCATCATCCACGTCACGTCGATCCAGCGGCAGATACCGTTGCCGGAAGCCACGATTGCCTATGCCGCCGCCAAGGCTGCCCTGTCGAACTACAGTAAAGCCTTGTCCAGGGAAGTCAGTCCGAAAGGCGTTCGGGTCGTGCGTGTCTCCCCGGGCTGGGTCGAGACGGATGCCGCCGCGAGTCTCGTTGCTGAGATCGCCCGGCAGAACGGCATCGACACGGAAGGCGCCCGCAAGATCATCATGGATTCGCTCGGGGGCATTCCTCTCGGCCGGCCATGCTCTCCCCAGGAAGTGGCAGAACTCATCGGTTTCCTCGTCTCCGCGCGGGCCAGCGCCATC
This sequence comes from Paraburkholderia panacisoli, assembly GCF_008369935.1. Lineage (GTDB taxonomy): Bacteria > Pseudomonadota > Gammaproteobacteria > Burkholderiales > Burkholderiaceae > Paraburkholderia > Paraburkholderia panacisoli. The sequence continues at coordinate 24,463 of NZ_VTUZ01000041.1, forward strand.
ACCGGCACTGAGTACGTCATCGACGGCGGAACTGTTCCGACTGCGTGATCTGAGCCGCTTGTCGGTGGACGTCGACGTGCTTCGGCGTACGCGAAGCGCGTTTCGCAGGCAGCTGTTCGCGGTTCCCGTTCAGGCGCCGGCCTTCACGTGGTGTGCCCGCCCAATGGACCTGCTTTTCTGCAGCCCGGCCCCCTGTGGTGGGCCGGGCATTATTCACGGGCGTCATCGCACCTGGACGTCAGGTCACACAGCAGGTCACCCTTCTTCCGCAATTCGCGATGCCCTGGAATGGCGGACGGCAAGCTCAGAGCGTGATCAGCGACCGTCTCATGTCGAGCCAGGAGCGGACCCGCGAAAGCTCCCTCTGAATGGCTCAAACTGGCCGCGCTCTGCCTCACAAGTTGAGTCCTCAGGCGAGCTCCCGGTGGGAGTTATACACAAGGCAGAATGCGCCCCGTTGCTGCCGGTCGAGCCGTTTGGGTTGCAAGGACGGTATCAGAGTCGAGCGGTCGCTCGGTACGTTCACTCACGGACAAGTGATCGGCCATTATAGATAGTCCGTCCTGGCCTTTTATCGATAGATACTGTCGGACTGGCAGCTCGCTGCCAGTCCGACAGTGGCGGGACATGCACCCGTAGGCTACGAATAAGTCGGCCAATCGGCGGGACGATTACCGCAATATCTTCGAGCCCACGGGTGCGCTTGCGCTCAATGACGAATTCTCAGGGTTCGCCGTGGCACCGGCTCACTATAATGACTTCGCTGAGCTCAAGCATGCATGCCCCTGCTGGCTAATCTACCACCTGGGGAGGTTCAGATGGCAACGCTAACGACTCAGTACTTCGCTGCCTTTGTCGGCATTGACTGGGGGGATACGAAACACGACTTCTGCCTGCAGGCGAGCGGCGCGGATAGGGTGGAGTCCGGCTGCATCCCTCATCGGGTGGAGTGCATCGACGAATGGGCCCGGGCGTTGCATCAGCGCTTCGGGGGGCCGATTGCCCTCGCGCTCGAACTGGCCAAAGGCCCGATCGTCTCGGCCCTGCAGAAGTATGATTTCTTCACCCTGTTTCCCATCAACCCGTCGACCCTTGCCAAATACCGCCAGGCCTTCAGGCCGGGTCGCGCCAAGGACGATCCCTCGGACGCGGAGCTGGCGCTGGACCTGCTGTTGCGTCACCCCGAGCGGTTTGCGCCGCTGAGGCCGCAGAGCGCAGCCATGCGGTCGCTGACGAGTCTGAACGAGCAGCGTCGGGAGCTGGTGGGCGACAGGATCCGCTTCACCAATCGCCTGCGCAGTGCGCTCAAACAGTATTTTCCACAGACGCTCGACTGGTTCGAGCATATCGACACGATGCTGTTCTGTGACTTCCTGACCCGGTGGCCGACGCTGCCGGCGCTCAGGCGGGCCAGCAGCAAGACGCTGGAAGCGTTCTTCCGTGCGCACCACTGCGGTCGCGCCAGGCTGATTGACCAGCGGCTGAAGTCGATTCGCAGCGCAGTGGCGCTGACTGATGATCCCGGCATCGTGATGCCCTACCGGCTGCAGGCGGTAGCGCTGGTCGCACAGTTGCGCGCGACACTCGCCGCGATCGACATGCTCGATGAAGAGATCGCCGCGCTCGCACGCACGCTACCGGACTTCGCGCTGTTTGACTCGCTGCCAGGCGCGGGCCCTCATCTGGCACCGCGCCTGCTCGCGGCTTTCGGCGAGCAACGCGAGCGCTTTCGCAGCGCGCTCGAAGTGCAGCAGTACACCGGCATCGCGCCGGTCACCGAGCGCAGCGGCAAGAAGAGCTGGGTGCACTGGCGCTGGCAATGTCCGACCTTCCTGCGCCAGACCTTTGTCGAATGGGCCGGCCAGACGATCAACAAATCGTTCTGGGCCGGCGCGTACTACCGGCAGCAGCGTGCCAAAGGCAGTTCCTACCAGGCTGCGGTGCGGGCGCTGGCATTCAAATGGATACGCATCCTTTACCGCTGCTGGCAGACTGGACAACCCTACAATGAGAGCGCCTATCTGAACGCGTTGAGGAGACGTGGCTCGCCGCTTCTCGGGAGCGCGACGCTTCCTGGAAGTGTTGCGCTTTCAGCTGAAACGACTTGACGGAGTGGCTCAGGGCATGTTGCGGTTATCCGCCACATATTGCTCACCACCTTCGACGAATGACTACTTCTGCGCGAATCATATGTCCGGGGTCAACTGCGCACTTAGCGCCTTCCTTATTTAGTGCAGTTAAAAGGTCATCGGACGAGTCGGCGCCGCAAACGAAGCGAAATGACAGCCAAGCTCGCCACTTGCAGTCTCACGAGCCTTCATGACTATGGCTTTACCCGACAGGGCAAGAAGTTCTTTGCTCGAAGGCGGCGGTGTGCGCAGCGACTTTCCGGGAAGTGGCGCCGCGAGAGCGAACTCTTTCTTTTTCGCAAACGTTTGCCACCCCGGTATCAAGTCTCAGCTTCCCAAGCCGAAAACGCGTACATCGCCACGGAACTTTGGAGATCCGACGTGACGCGCGTTGTGCTCTTACTTGCCGTAATGTTTGTGACAGGCTGCGCACAACTGCAGCAGCCCAATACGGCTCAAGCCGAGAAACCTGCGGTGTCGAACGTGATCATGAAGTTCGACATTCCCGCCGATGCACTCGGCGCGCGCGATCCGCAACTGACTGCGGTGCTCGCCAAGGCAGGCGCGCTCGCGGCCGCGCAAAAGCAGCCCACCGTGATCCGCACGACGGCGCTGGGCCAGGACTTCAAGTACATCAACCAGGCGATCTGGCGGGGCGTGCCGCAGCAGGGGCTCAAACCCACGCTCGAAAACCTTACGTCCGGCGCTAACCAGACGTACAGCGTCTCGATCGAGACGCTACATGCGGGGAGCTGACACGATGCGCCTGATTGCTTTCGCCGCGGCATCGCTATGCTTAAGTTCGGCCGCATGGGCGGGCCAGCCCGCGGCCAGCGCGCCTGCCACTGCGGCTGCTACTGCCGCCACTGCTACCGCTGCTACCACAGCCTCTGCGGACAAGGTCTACCCGCCGCTGCCCACGCTCGCCATGCTGCCGCCCTCCACCGGCGACGACGACGACCTTCCCGCGCCACGCTCGACGTCGCACAACAAGAAGAAGACGCACCAGCACGATTGCCGCTGCGCGATGCCGACGCCGCGCCTCGTCGTCTCCGATGCGTCGCGCACCTATCTCAAGGACATCGAGCGGCAGCTCGATTCCGCGCTGGCGCAGTAAAGCAGGATCTGGAGCCTCGACCCATGCACCAGCACAAGACCAACGCCTTCCGCCCTTTGCGGTCGTGGGCCATCTGCGCCCTGGCGGCGCTGCTGGCGCTCGGCAGTTCGGCCGCGCAAGCCACCCCGCCCGCCGACGACTGCTTCGACAAGGCCGGCGCTTACCAGGGCGTCAATCCGCTCGTGCTGCGCGCCGTCGCATGGCGCGAATCGAAAGGCGACGCGACCGCCATCAACCGCAACGCCAACGGTTCGATCGACGTGGGGCAATTGCAGATCAATTCGATCCACTTTCCGGAACTCAAGAGCCGGGGCATCCCGCACCGCGCGCTCACCGACCCGTGCGTGAATATCTTTGTGGCCGCTTGGCTGCTCAAGCAGAAGATGGTGCGGTTCGGCAACACATGGCGCGCAATCGGCGCGTATCACTCGGAATCGCCGCACGAGCGCGACGCCTACGCGCGCAGCATCCAGGCGATTCTCGTGAGCTGGGGGCAGTTGCAGCCGCAGCGGTGAGGTTCAAGCGCAGCCCCGGCAAGGTCGTTGCCGGCGCAACGGCCTCGCTAGCCGCGCAGCTTGACGGCGCAAGTTATGCACAGGGCATAATGCGACCTCGAGCCGTCATTCGAACCGACATTGCGCCAGTGGCCCCTTCCGAGTGCGGAGCCACCGCTCGAATAGTCACCTGACGGAGATGGCGAGCGGCGGCTAGTGGGACATGGCCGCGTCCTTTGTCTTCCTGGTACATCCGTCACAGCTTCTTGCCGATACGTTGCAGCCGGGCGCCTATCTGTCCAATATCGGCTTCCCACGTCCCATGCAACCCGCGCATCGCTTCCAGAACGCGAGCGGGCCGCTGTTCGACATCGGCGCGCAGTGCCTCGACAGCATCGTAGAAGGCCAGACCTACTGCGAGTTGTCCGCGAAACTGCGGCAGTTGCCCTTCGTCCAACATCCGGGCACTGCGCCCAATCCGCGAGAAACAGATCAGACTTGGAATGTCCGGCTGTCGCATGATGAGCAGGTATCGCCAACGGTGGCCAGGTGCATGTCCAGCCGGCACGAGCTCGACGCTTGATCTGATCGGATCTTCTCCAACCAGAAAGTCGTAGACCGTTGAAACCCGCTCCGGCGCATTGCCCGCCAGGAGGACGTAGTGCTCGACGGTCGTCACGGGGCGCTTCGCGCCGGTCAAACGCTCATGGTGTACGGACGTAAGCCCGAAGACTGCCATCAGACGCGACAATGCCGCGTCGGACAAAGTCGCCTGCCCGGCAAGGTAGGAATCGAGCTCAATTTTTGCCATGCCTACGCGTTTCGCAACTGCAAGCGACGGTTCCGGCCAGCAGCCAAGCAAGGCGGATATGATTTCGCGAGCATCATCTTCGCGGATGGTGACCACCTGGGGAAAAGCCAGTTCTTGACCCAAGATCTGCCGCCCGTCAGGATAGCCACGCTTCCCTGGAATACCCGCGACATCTGCCTCCTCGACGGGAGTAAGCGTGTCCGCGAAGGCGTCCCTGTCTGTAGCCACCCTCCGGAGCTGCAACCTCAGGCTCACGTTGCGCAGGAATCGCAGCGCACCTTGCTCCCTCGCTGTTCTTAGGTGACGATTTGAGGCGTCGATATTCATAACCGTATTTCCTCCGACAATTCGAACCGGTATCCAATCCCGACGAATGCGATCCACCGATTGGCCTTGACATACGTCCTGTTGGTCAAAACAGGCTGGCCATAGGCCGCAATGGACGAGACCGTCGTGACGGGTGAACACAGGCTCACCGTTGCGTTCGGCTGCAGTGCCGTCCCGATATGTCAATCATCGGGACAAACGCGGTCTACGACCATCCCCGAAACGGGGGATCGAGGAAACGTCGAACGATAGAGCCACGGTCGGCCCGGACAGCTATCGCAACAACAAACGGCAAGGACCCGCGAGCGTCGCAGCCTCTTCACCTTCGATACGGGTCGGTTTGGTGCGCAGCGGCGGACCGCACCAGCGGTGCTTCTTTTTTTCTGCCGATGCCATCGAGAATCAGTAAATGCGGATGCGCACAACCGATGGTGCGCTCCAAACTAATTGACGAATGACCTGGAAGCGCCCCGCCGTGACTGCCGCTTTCAAAACCGTCCAGTCAGCCTCATTCTGTTCCGCATAAGCGAGCGCGAATCGCTCGATGGCTTCGTCGAACGCACCCGACTTTCCAACCTATCCGCCAAGCAATGCGGGATCGCCCGCTTTCGCCATCGAATGGGCCAGCGCGTGGGGCACAGGAAACCGCGTATTCGCCGGGATCTTCAACGTCGAAAGTAGTGAAGTCGAATGTGCCCTACATGTCGCGCAACTGCCGAACATAGAAATCGTTGCCTGTATGGCGCATCTTGGACCAACCGATGCAGAAGCATTCGCAACTGCCGCCGTCGTATCCTCGGAGACCGCTGACCAGTCGCGTTTCGATTTACGCAAAACGCGGCGCGGCTCGCGCGTGCAAGCCGCGAAAGCATTCGTTCTGGTTGTCTGCGTGAATCGTGTTCAGTGATCGACTGCCTTCACCGACAGGATACCTGTCTGCCCATAAAACTCCTGCAGCGCAAACGCTTCCCGCTCTCGGTGCGCACGGGCACCGCGATCCAGCATCGAGAAGACCCAGATGCCTCCGAACGCGAGCGGCACTGAAACCAGCGCGGGGTTGTCGAGAGACACCAGCGCGTGCGCCCGATGCAGCACGTCGACCCATACCGATTTCGAAAACAGCGTCAGCAGCACTGAGGAAATCAGCCCGAGACTGCCGCCCATCACAGCGCCGCGGGTCGTCATCCCACGCCAGAAAATCGACGATACCAGCACCGGAAAATTCGCGCTCGCCGCGACCGCCGCGACGAGGCCGACCAGGAACGCCACGTTGACGTGTTCGAAGAGAACGCCGAGTCCGATCGCGACCATGCTCAGGATCAATGTCGCGATGCGTGATATGCGCATTTCGTGGGCTTCGTCGGCTTTGCCGTGTGCGAGCCAGCAGGCGTAGAGATCATGCGAAACCGTGGTCGCGCCGGACAGCGTGAGACCTGCCACGACGGCCAGGATCGTCGCGAAGGTCACCGCGGCGATGAAGCCATAGAAAAGGTTGCCGCCCACCGCCTGCGCCAGCTTGACGGCGACCATGTTCGAACCACCGAGCAGGTCGCGCGTGAGATTGAACTGCCCGTCGGCAGCAGTCTTGAAGAACTCAGGATGCTGGGCGAGCAGTGCGATCGCAGAAAAGCCGATGATAAAGGTCAGCAGATAGAAATAGCCAATAAATCCTGTCGCCACGAACACGGACTTGCGCGCCTCCTTCGCACTGGGCACCGTGAAGAAGCGCATCAGGATATGGGGGAACCCCGCGGTGCCGAACATTAACGCGATGCCAAGCGAAAGCGCGTTGAGAGGATCCTTCAGCAGCTTGCCGGGGCCCATGATGCTGAGTGCGCCGGGGTGAGCGTCGACCGCGCGTCGAAACATCTCCTCGGGACTGAAGCCAAATTGCGCAAGCGCGGTGACGGCCATGAACGTCGCGCCGCATAGCAGCAGCACGGCTTTAATGATCTGCACCCAGGTGGTTGCCGTCATACCCCCAAAAAAAACGTAGATCACCATCAGCGCGCCGACGATGACTTCGGCCATCCAGTACTGCAATCCGAACAGCAACTGGATCAGCTTGCCCGCGCCAACCATCTGTACGACCAGATAGAAAATCACGACAACGAGCGACGCGCTCGCAGTCAGAAGGCGAATCGGCGCCTGCTCGAAACGGTAGGCGACCACGTCGACGAAAGTAAACTTACCGAGGTTTCGCAAGGGTTCAGCGAGCAGGAACATCACAAACGGCCAGCCGACGAGAAAACCGATCGAGTAGATCAGACCATCGAACCCGAACATGAACACCATGCCGGAGAGACCCAGAAACGAGGCCGCGGACATGTAGTCTCCGGCGATGGCGAGCCCGTTCTGAAAGCCGGTAATACCGCCGCCCGCGCTGTAGAAATCCCTGGTCGTGCGGGTCCTGCGCGACGCCCAGCGCGTGATACCGAGTGTGATGAGAACGAACACCAGGAACATGCCAATCGCGACGGGATTCAGTTCGACATGATCCGGCACCGGGCCTTCGACGGAGGAGGCGTGAGCGAGCGCGGCCATCGAAATAAGGCTCGCGCAGGAGATGAAGCGAACGAGTTTCATCTTCAGTCTCCTTGCAAGGCGTTGGCGAGAAGCGCACTCATCGACCGATCAAGCGTGCGGTTCGCGTGCAGCACGTACCAGCCGGTCATCCCAATCGCGATCAGGATGATGCTGACACCTGCGACGATGCCGATGCTCGTCGTGGCCCCCGCATACAGCGGACGGGCCAACACTTGCGGTGCGAGGGCGACGAACAGGATAAAGCCGTAGTAGGTGGTGATCATCAGCGCTGTCAGCGTGAAACTGATGCGGCGGCGTGACGTGATGAGCCGCCGGAACGCGGGGCTCGCCTTGATTGAATCGATGTGGGCCTGCTGCATGGGTTTGTCTCCTGCCTGTTGTCTGCTGACGTCTTCGGTGAAGAATGAAACGAGCCTGCGGCTCGATGCAACTGCGTTGCGCGCTGCTTCAGGCCGCGCTTGTTCTGGATTGGGGCGGTGTTCGTCAGGCGCGGGAGCCTTCGCCTCACGCTGCGTGAATGAATGATCAACGCCTGCACGAGCCGTACGGCGTCAACGAGCCCCGATCAGGCGATCGCCACCCGCGCCAGCGCCCGCCGCATGTCGCTCTCGAAGCGGCTCACGATGTCGGCAAGCGGTTCGATGCGGTCGACGAACGCTAGCGACTGTCCTGCAGCGAGCAGTCCCTTCGACCAGTCGCCCGTGACGTACGCATTGCGGCCGATCTTCCCGGCGACCATAGGCATCAGATCCTGAATGGTCACCTCCGGGTTCCGTGCCTCGAACTCCTTCACGGCGGCTGTGGTCTCGTTGCGCAGCGTCCGCACGGTGTTACGCACAGACTGCATGCACAGATCCGTGTCCGTCGGGCCGGCTTCGACCAGCCGGCGCTTGTAGTCGGCGTGTGCCCAGATCTCCTCGGCCACGACGAAGCGGGTACCGACGACCACGCCCGAGGCGCCCATCGCGAGCGCCGCGGCGAGTTGCGAACCGCGACCGACGCCGCCGCCGATGAGATAAGGAATGTCCAGCTGGCTTTCGGCCCACGCGGCATTGACAAAAGATCCCACCATGTCCAGCCCCGGATGTCCTCCGCATTCGGCGCCGACCATCGCGACCGCATCGACACCGATCGAGGCCGCCTTGACAGCAAACCGTACCGACGGCACCTTGTGGAGCACCTTCACGCCGGCCTGCTTCAGCAGCGGCATGAACTCCTCGGGATTGCGCCCCGAGGTCTCGACAAACTTCACGCCTTCATCGACGACGAGCTCGAACACTTCCCGCGTCTTCTCGCCGGGGACGAGCTTTGGCAGCATCGAGACGTTGACGCCGAACGGGCCGCCTTCGCACAGGTCGCGGCAGCGCCGGATCTCGGCGCGCAGCGCGTGCGGCTCCGGAAAGCTCGCGGCCGTGATGAAGCCGATGATGCCGGCGCGCGCCGCGGCGGCGACATAGTCCGCATTGGCGAGCCACATCAGGCCGCCGGCGACAATCGGCAGACGCGTGCCGAAGAGCTCGGTGACGGCATTGGAAAAAACACTCTGGCTCATGAAACGATCCTCTAATCGTGAGGCGCTACGCCCCGTCAGACGACGCCTTCGGCCTTCAGTTGTGAAAGTCGTTCGTGGGACAACCCGAGCAGCGAGTGGAGAACCTCGTTCGTGCCTTCCCCGAGCTGCGGCGGGGCGCTTCGCACAGGCAAGCGTGCGCCGTCGAAGCGGTAAGGCGGAGCGAGCACGTGCGTGCTGCCGGCCTCGGGATGCGCGTAAGTCGTCACGAGCCCGGCCTCTGCCGCGCGCTGCGAAGTGAGCGCCTCATGAAGGCCTAGCACCTCGCCACAGGGAATGCCGGCCCGGGCCAGACGCTCCAGCAGGACCTCGCGTTTTCTTTTGGCAATCTCGCGCTTGAGTTCCGGCACGAGTACCTCGCGGTTGGCGGCCCGCACGATGTTCGTACGGAACCGGTCCTCGTCGACCAGATCGGGGCGTTCGATCACTTCGCGACAGAAGCGCTCGTACTGCCGGTTGGTGCCGACCGCGATGACGAGCGGTCCGTCCTCTGCGTCGAATACACCGTAGGGCACGATCGAAGGATGCGCATTGCCGTAGCGCGGCGGGTCCTCGCCCATGATCATCGACTCCAGCCCGTAGTACGACGTGATCATCAAGCCGCAATCGAAGAGCGCCATCTCGATGTGGCGTCCCTTGCCGGTCTTCCGACGCTCGAAGAGCGCAGCGAGCACTGCCTGCGCGGAGTACATGCCGGTGAACAGGTCGACCGCAGCCACGCCGAATTTGAGCGGCGGCTGATCGCGTTCGCCGTTGAGCGCCATCAGCCCCGCCTCGCCCTGCAGGACGACATCGTAGCCGGGACGTGCCGCTTCTGGTCCGCGGCGGTCGTAGCCGGAGATCGAACAGTAGATCAGATCCTCGCGCCCTTCCTTGAGCCGCTCATAGCCGAGGCCGAGCTTTTCCGCGCCGCCGAACTTGAAGTTCTGAATCACGACATCGCTCTGCTGCGCCAGCTCCCGTGCAATTTGCTGCCCCTCGGCGGTTTGCAGGTCGAGGCATACCGAACGCTTGTTGCGGTTCACACTGTTGAAATAGGTCGTTTCGGTGGCGCCGACGCGCAAGCCCCAATCGCGTGTGTCGTCACCGCGCTTTGGATGCTCGACCTTGATGACTTCCGCGCCGAAATCGCCGAGCACCATGCCGCACCAGGGTCCGGCAAGCACGCGGGATAGATCGAGAACACGAACGCCGGCGAGCGGCAAAGAGGAATTCAGGTTCGACATGGCAAATCCAGAATGACAAGGGTAGTGACGAGCGCGGCACGTCTACTGCGAATGCACGGCCGGCGTGCGACGCAAGGTGGAGAAATCGGCGGGGCGTTTCTCGAAGAAGGCGCTAATGCCTTCGGCCGCCTCATCGTCACCGAGCGACTCGGTCATGTACCGGGCCTCAAGGTCCAGTTGGGCTTCGAGGGTGTTCTCACCGGCGTGACGGCATAAGGTCTTGATCCGGGCGATCGCGCGCTCCGGGCCGGTCGCGAGCGACTGTGCCATGGCGATTGCCTCCACGAGTACGTTGCCTCGCTCGACGAGGCGATTTACAACGCCGAGCGTATGCATGCGTTCGCCCGTGACCGGTCTGCCCGTCAGGCAGAATTCGGTCAACAGCTGCCGGGAGACAAACCCGGACAGAAACGCGGTGGCGCCGCCATCGGGCGAAAGGCCGACCTTGACGTACGCCACCGAGAACGACGCATTGGGAGCGGCGAACAGCATGTCGCACGCCAGTGCGATCGACAGGCCCGCGCCGGCCGCCGGTCCTTCGACTGCCGCGATCACGGGCTTGCTGCAGTCGCGGATCGCGCGAATCAAGTCATGCAGACCTTCGATGCCCGCGCGCCGCTCGGGTGGTGTCATGGCGCGCCGTTGCGCGAGCCGGTTCAGATCGCCGCCTGCGCAGAAGGCTCCGCCCACGCCCGTCAGCACGATCGCGCCTACGCCGGCATCGCGCTGCGCGTCGTCGAGCGCAGCCGGAAGAGCCTTATACACCTCGGGCGTGAGCGCATTGCGCGCGGCCGGGTTGTTGAACGACAGCACCTGCACCGCGCCGTCGCGGTGCGCAAGGATCGGTTCATTCATGACGTTGGCTCCTGCCCAGAGCGATATAGCGTTCGAGATGGTGATCTTCGTCGCCGAGTTGATGATCGATCATCACAAGGCGCTTCGCGTAGTGGGCAAGCGGCAGCTCCCACGTCATGCCGATGCCGCCGTGCATCTGAATGCATTCCTCAGCAACGCGCGCACCGATGCGCCCGATCGTGTACTTTGCCGCTGACAGTGCGCGTTCACGTGCAACGCGGCCCGCGCTCAGCGCGGCGGCGGCGTTGATCACCGCCGAGCGAGCCTGTTCGACCTCCAGCAGCAGGTCGGCCATGCGATGCTGCAGCGCCTGGAAGCTGCCAATGACGACGCCGAACTGCTTACGCGTGCGCAGATACTCGAGCGTGTGCTCCTTCGCCACCTCCATCGCGCCAAGCGCCTCCGCGCACAACGCCAGCACGCCGGCGCCGATGCTGGCTTCGAGCGTCGCGAATCCCGCATCCCGTTCGCCGAGCAAGGCGTCGTCGGCGACACACACTTCATTCAGACAGATTTCCGCGGCCCGTCCGCCGTCGATCTTCCGATAGCCGTGCACACCGAGGCCCGCTGTCTCGCGCGGAACGACAAAAAGCGAGATCCCTTCTTCAGCGTCGCACGTACCACTTGTACGCGCCGAGACGAGGAAGAAGTCGGCCTCAGCGCCCTGCTGCACGACGCTCTTGGCCCCCGTCAGCACCCAACCGTTCGAGCCGCGCACTGCGCGCGTCGACACCCTCGCCAGTTCGTAGTGAGAGCCGGGTTCGTCATGTGCGAGTGCAGTGACGGCATGACCCTCGATCAGACTCGCAATGAGGGCCTTCTGCGCGTCGCCGCCTGCATGGGCAAGCGCATGTCCGACCACCAGCGCACCCAGGAACGGCTCGATGACGAGGCCACGTCCGAGGCTCTCGAAAACGACGGCGATATCGAAGCCCGCTCCACCGAAGCCGCCATCAGCCTCCTTGAAGAGCGCGCCGACGATGCCCAGTTCCGCAAAGCGGACCCACAGTTCGCGGCTGAAACCCGAGTCGCTGCGCGCGAGCGTGTCACGCGTCGCGAAGCCATACTGCTCATGCACAAACCGGTTCAGCGTATCCGCGAGCATGCGGCGGTCTTCTGTATGCTGGAAATTCATCGCGATCCTCTTACAGTCCCAGGATCATCTTCGAGATGATGTTCTTCTGGATTTCGTTGGAGCCGCCGAAGATCGACAGCTTGCGGTTGTTGAAGTAAAGCGCGGCGGCGCTCGCGGCTTCCTCGGGGCCGACGCTCGCCTCGTCATAGCCCTCGTGCAGTGCTTCCTCGATGAACGGCTGCGCGTGCGGTCCCATCGCGCGGCGCATCAGCGACGAGAGCTCCTGGCGAATCTCAGTGCCGCGAATCTTGAGCATCGAACTTTCCGCACCCGGCACGCCACCACCCGCCACCGCGGCGATCACGCGCAAATTCGTCGTCTTCATGTTTTCCAGGTCGATTTCGACGCGGGCAAGGCGCGCCGAAAAAAGCGGATCGTCGGCAAGCGGACGGCCGTCGCGCGTGACCTTTGTCGCGGCCCGGCGCAAACGCGCCAGCGTCGCGACCGAGAACCCGACGCCCGCGATGTTCGTGCGCTCATACGTGAGCAGATATTTCGCGACCGTCCAGCCCTTGTTCTCCTCACCCACGAGATTGGCCGCCGGCACGCGGACATCGGTGAAGAACACTTCGTTGATCTCGTGCTCGCCTTCGAGCGTGATGATCGGACGCACTTCGACGCCCGGGCTGTTCATGTCCACGAGCAGGAAGCTGATGCCCTCCTGCTTGCGCACGTCGGTTGCGGTGCGCACGAGGCAGAAGATCATGTTCGCGTGCTGGCCCAGCGTGGTCCATGTCTTCTGGCCGTTGACGATGTAGTGCTCCCCTTCTCCGTCGATGCCGCGCACTGCGGTCGTCTTCACCGACGCGAGGTCGGAACCCGAACCCGGCTCCGAATAGCCCTGGCACCACCAATCGGAGCCATCGAGGATGCGCGGCAGCCAGTAGCGCCTCTGCGCTTCGCTGCCGTACTTGATGAGCACAGGCCCAAGCATGTTCACGCCGAACGGCACGATGCGCGGTGCGCCCGCAAGCGCGCATTCATTTTCGAAGATGAACTTCTGCACGGCATTCCATCCTGGACCGCCATATTGTTCGGGCCAGTGATTCGCGAGCCAGCCCTGTTCGTTCAGGATGGCGTGCCATTCGGTCATGTCGGCGCGTGTGAGGCGCAAGCCGCTGCGGACCTTGCGGGAAAGCCTCTCGGGAAGCTTCTCTTTCAGGAAGCGCACGACGCACGCGCGAAAGGCTTCTTCCTCAGAAGTGAATTTCAGATCCATGACTGCATTTCTCTCAATAGATTTCGAAGAGCCCGGCGGCGCCCATGCCGCCGGCCATGCACATCGTGACGACGGCGTACTTCACCCCTCGCCGCCGTCCTTCGATAAGGACATGTCCCGCGAGCCGTGAACCCGTCATGCCAAACGGATGCCCGATCGAGATCGCGCCGCCGTTCACGTTGAGCCGCTCGGTCGGAATCTCGAGACGCCGCTGGCAATAGACCGCCTGCGATGCGAACGCTTCGTTCAGTTCCCACAGGCCAATGTCGTCGATCGTGAGTCCATGACGCGCGAGCAGCCTCGGCACGGCGAGCACCGGACCGATGCCCATCTCATCCGGCTCGCAGCCCGCGACCGCGAGGCCGCGAAACGCACCAAGGGGAGAAACGTTGGCCCGTTCGGCGGCTCTCGCTTCCATCATCACGCAGGCGGAGGCGCCATCTGAGTTCTGCGATGAGTTGCCCGCCGTGATGAACTGGTCGGGTCCCTTCACCGGAACAAGATTCGCGAGCGCTTCGTACGTCGTGCCGGGACGATTGCAGGTGTCGGCAGAGACCGTCACCTCGCGGTATGTCGCGACGCCCGTTTCCTTGTCGGTGACGGCCATCGTCGTCGTGACCGGCACGATCTCGTCGGTGTAGCGGCCGGCGCGCTGCGCGTCCGCGGTCCGCCGCTGGCTTTCCACCGAGAAACTGTCCTGCGCCTCGCGGCTAATGCCGTAGCGCCTGGCGACGATGTCGGCGGTGTCGATCATCGTCATGTAGAGCGCCGGCTTGTGTTCGACGATCCACGGGTCGAGCCCGCTCACGCCGTCTTCACGCGTGCGGATGCCCGAGATGCTCTCGACGCCACCAGCGATCATCGCAGGCGCACCGTCGACAACGATGCGACCTGCAGCCATCGCGATGGCCTGAAGGCCCGAAGCGCAGAAGCGGTTGACGGTGGTACCCGCGATCGACAGCGGCAAGCCCGCACGGATCACAGTCTGGCGCGCGACGTTGCGCCCGGTAGTGCCTTCCGGATAGCCGCAGCCGAGGATCGCGTCCTCGATCAGTTGCGGGTCGATGCCCGAGCGTTCCACGGCGGCGCGCACGGCGAACGACGCAAGCGTGGGACCGGGTGTGATGTTGAATTCGCCGCGATGCGCTTTGGTCATCGGCGTGCGTGCGGTGGAAACGATGACGGCTTCTCGCATGATCTGGGTCCTCAAGCTGAAACGGGGGATGGAAGAGTCGAACGGTTCAGGCGGCCAGGTTGAGGCTTTGGAGTGTCACGCCCGGTTCCACGAGATCGACGATGAGCGGCGACGGACGCGAGGAGACCCGATCGTCTTGTGCGAATTGGCGGATGTCCGCGAGCATCTTCGCGACGCCGATTGTGTGGGCATACTTCATCGGTCCGCCGCGATTCACGTCGCGGGAAATTTCTGGGGTCATCGCCCTTGTCTCCATCTGTCTGGTGTAGGGCGATTGTGGAAGGCAGCGATCGCGCTGACAATCCAGGTGGCGCTTGACGACCTGTTAACTATAAGTTGACGATCAATCGGCTATGAAGCTCAGCAACGGCCTCTTCATGCCCAGGTTTGCGCGAGCGAGACAATCTCAGCGCGCAGATAGTCGATGAGTGCTTGCGTCGCCGGCGACGGATAGCGATTGGGCAGTGTCACGATATACAACACGTTCTGTGGTCCCGCGACACGATATTGCGGCAGGACACGCAGCAGTCGAGGGCTCGTGGGCGCATACGCCACATAAGCAGGGAGAAGCCCAATTCCTATGCCGTCACATACCGCCTCGGTGAGAAACGGATAGTCCGAAGACTGCAGCGCGGGTCGTAACGTGATGGCGTGGACCTCGGCCTCGTCGTGTCGATGCGTGAGCGTCATCGTGATGCGCCGGTCAGGATGCGGCGATGCCACCAGCGTCTGTCTTTCGAGGTCCGCCGGGCAATCGATCGGGCCGTGTTTTTCCACGTAGTCGGCGGACGCATACAGTTGCCAGTCGATTGCGCAGATATTGCGTGCCACACAATCCAGCGGCGGTGTCCGAGTGATTCTCAGCGCGACGTCGACTTCCGCCTCGATCAGATCTTCGATCCGGTTATTGAACGTGACATTGAGCGTGATACCCGGATGCATGTGCGCGAATTCGAGGAGTTTCGCTCCGATGAACATCCTGCCGAAACCAGTCGGCACGCTGATGCGAACACGACCGGTCAAGGTCTGCCCGAGGCTGTCGATCGATGCCCGAGCCGTGCTCAGGTCTTCCAGCATGCGCTGGCCGCAGTCGTACAGCATGTGACCGGCTTGCGTGAGTTCGAAGCTTCGTGTCGAGCGACGCAGTAGTTGGGCGCCCGTTTCACGTTCCAGCAACTTTAGCCGCTGACTGATGTTCGCGCGCGTCATGCCCAGCTTGCGCGCTGCGGCGCTGAGGCTGCGCGATTCGACGATCTCGACGAACAGGCCGATGAGGTTAAGGTCCATGGTCCGTGTCCGGGCTGTTCAAGTTTTGCGGGCATGCGACACGTGCGTGCAGCGCTTCAATGCCGCGGCCCCTCCAGTCAGAGTTGGTGTCTGCGCGACGCAGCGAAATTGCGGGAGCCATTGATACGGATTCGCGCATTGTGTCACTGCCAACTCTAGCCGAATTGGCATTGTAGTGATGGTCAATCTGTCAACTGCTTCGGTACTCGCGTGGAGCCACGCACGATGGGATGTAGCGAAGTGCTTCAAGAACACGCGCGCACGTGAGTTGCACGGCGAGATCGACGCACGCTGCGGAGTGTCGAACGCCGATGTCCTCAACCGCCACGGATCAAACGTCCTGAAGGAACGGCGCATCGCTGTCATGTTTCGCGAGCCGGCGACTGCCGTGCGGCGCGCGAAATGGTCATCGCACGCGATGCGACCGACGCCGATCGAGTTCAGCGCAGGGACCTGAAGCTCGCGCGAAGCTCTTCCGTGAAAGCTTGCGGCTGCTCCCAGGCGGCGAAATGTCCGCCTTCCGGAAGACGGTTGTAGTGAATCAACTTCGGATACGCGCGCTCTGCCCAGCTTCGCGGCGCGGCGTACAACTCGTCAGGAAAGACGCTGACGGCGACGGGGATGGTGACGTGCTTAGGCGCGAAGAACTGCAACTTGTTCTCCCAATACAGGCGAGCCGATGAAATGCCCGTATTGGTCAGCCAATAGAGCGTGACGTTGTCGAGGACGTCGTCGCGCGAAAGGCCTTCGGACTGTCCGTCGAACACGCGTGCGATCAGCGCCTCACTGGACGCATCGTGGTCGAGCATCCATGCCGCGAGGCCGATAGGAGAATCTTCGATACCGTACAACGTCTGCGGCCGGTTCGCCATTTCCTGCGCATAGCCGAGGCCGTGCTTGTAGAAGAAGTCGAGTTGATCGAACGCGTGCTTCTCATCAGGCGAAAGGCCGGCTGGAGCGGGATCGCCGAACTTCAGTGCCTTCGCGACGTTATCCGGCACGGTTGCCGGCATGTTGGTGTGGATGCCGAGCATTCCCGGTGGCGTGAGGAGCGCCATCTGCTCCGTGACAGCGTTCCCCCAATCGCCACCTTGCGCTACATACCGCGTGTATCCAAGGCGTTCCATCAGTAAGACCCAGGCGCGTGCGATGCGCGCGGGATCCCAGCCGGTCGTGCTCGGCTTGCCTGAAAACCCGTAGCCGGGCAGCGACGGAATCACGACATCGAAAGCGTCCGATGCACTTCCGCCATGAGCCGTCGGATTGGTCAGCGGATCGATGATCTTCAACTGCTCGATGATCGAGCCGGGCCATCCATGCGTGACAATGATCGGCAACGCATTCGGATGCTTCGAACGAACGTGAATGAAATGGATGTCGAGTCCATCAATCTCAGTGACGAATTGTGGCAATGCGTTCAGCCTCGCTTCCACCTTGCGCCAGTCGTAGTCCGTCGCCCAATAACGCGCGAGCTTCTGCATCGTCGCTAGTTGAACACCTTGCGATGCATCCGTTACCGTTTCGCGTTCAGGCCACCTTGTCGCGTTGATGCGCCTTCGTAGATCGACGAGTTGGGACTCCGGCACGCGCACATGAAGTTCACGAATAGCATTCTTGTCACCGCCCTTGGGGTGTGAAACTTCAGTGATCGTTTGACTCGCTTCCGCAAAAACGAGCTGACTTAGTGAGGCCACCGCTATGGTCGCCGCCGCCACACCTACGAAACGGCGGCGCGACGGAATCTGGGGAGGATTGAGGTCTGGCATACGAGCTCCTGCTGAAGTTACACGTGGGCACCCTTGATATACGGGTGCGATTGCTCGTTCACCAACCAACCTCGAATGACCTTGGTGGTACTAATCTTTGCTGATTGCTTTGCGATAGACGACGTGTGGCACGAGCAGCGGCACGCGTCTTTCCGCAGCCAGTTGTCCAGCGCAAGCGTGGTCGCTCGGTGCGGTGATTATCAGATTGTTCAAAAAGCTTGCAGGAACCCCAACTCACCGGTTCCACTACGAGGCTACGGCCAAGATCACGTCGACGGACGAATGCGTCTTTGCGCCTTCGATGCCGGCGCGAGCCGCGCGCCGCAAGTTGAGGCTAGTTTTCCAAACCGGTGCCGTCGACGACTACAGTAAGGACATGACTGAACATTCCCGCCTGACGACTCATGAGCAATCTAGCCAGCTGCAAGCCGCTTTGATGTAACGCGTGACGATCGATTGTTAGTCACAGCGACGATATTGACAATCTCATCAGTAGTTGACGGACGGTTAACTGGAACTTGACAATCTATCGTCCTCGGTACGTCCGATGTGGTCACGCGCCCCTTTGGTTGAATCACGTCTGCGCCCTATCTCATCGCGTGCTCCATCACCATCGTATCGGCAGGTCCATCATCGACGGTCCCGGCTTTCGCGCAAGCTTCGCGATGATCGTGAACCAGGCCGCCGTGAGGTGCTACTTGACGAGACGGCGCTCGCGGATCTGCGTGACGTACCGGACGGCGTCACGCAACGCGACCCAGTTGCAATCGTCGTGAGATATCGGCTTCTCCATGTGGCACAGTCTACATGTGCATATGCACGTGGTCAAACCAGTTCGCGGTCAACTTTTTGAAATTCAGTTGCGCAGCATGCGTCAACAATCCAATAGCAACAAACGCTGTCGGGTGCTAAATAAGGACAATAAGGAGCACGAGACGTGTGCTTCGCTAAGTCACTCGTCTTCCCCGACGTCGTGAGTGCGCCAACAGGCGCAACCTGCCCGCGACGCCGCCCAAGCCTGCGAACACTGCGTCGCCGGCCAGCGTGACGGTCGGGCCGTGCCGGCAGGCTGAAGCTCGACGCGACAAGCGGTGCGCCCGTGGCCTTCTCTCATGACGGGCGCAGAGTCGGGACGACACCGGTGGCGCTGCCGCTGCGCGCTTGCCATCGGCGCGTTGATGACGTCCCGATAAAACTGTGACCGGTTGTTGGCAACCTGCGCCTGAAACCCGCCAAAAACGTCCTTGGGCAGGCCTTCCGGGTTGCCGGCTGTCTGCACCGTGAGCGGCGGCACAGCGCTGATCAGCACCGCCTTGGTTATGCGGCTCTCGCCATGACGCGCGAGTGCGCGAAATACCATCGCTCGTGCAACCTGGCAAGGTGTCGCAGCCGCGTTGATGTCAAGTTTCAGTTGACAGCTCGTCAACTCTTCACGGATGCGTCTCGCACGCGAATGGATTTATACTTCGCATGCGAACATTTCAACGCGATGGCGTTCCAGAGGAGGTACCTCTCGACGCCGCCAATTTTAGGAGACAAGCTAATGACCCCGGAAATCAAAGTTGAACTATCAGTTAGTGGTGTACTGGCCGTCACGATTGCGCGACCAGATAAGAAAAACGCGCTCACTAACGATATGTATGGCGCACTTGCAGATGCCATCACGAGAGCTAGTGACGACGACGAGATCCGTGTGTTGTTGATTCAGGCCGATGGAGACACATTCACGGCCGGCAACGACGTCTCGGAATTCGCAGCGCAGGCGACAGGCAACGGCCCGAAAGAACGCAACGTCACCCGCTTTCTGCGAAGCCTGGCGAATGCCACGAAACCGATCATTGCCGCAGTCCAGGGCAAGGCCGTCGGAGTTGGAACGACCATGTTGCTCCATTGTGACTATGTGCTTCTCTCCGAAGAGGCGCAATTGATCACCCCCTTCGTGAATCTGGCACTCGTTCCCGAAGCTGCCTCAAGCTGCCTGCTTCCCTTGCGAATTGGGCATGTCAAGGCATTCGAAATGTTCGCCCTCGGGGACGCCGTTCCTGCAAACGCTGCCGTTGCATGGGGTATTGCAAATAAGGCTGTCTCCAACGCGGAACTCCGTGCAGAGGCACGCCGTGTTGCCGAGAAAATTGCTGCCAAGCCCATTGGATCGCTGACCGCGATGAAGCGACTAATGCGAGACGCTGAGAAGCTGGTCGCTCAGATGGATTGCGAAAGCGCCATCTTCGTGGAACGACTAGCCAGCGCTGAAGCGAAAGAAGCCTTCGCGGCGTTTGCCCAAAAGCGCCAGCCGGATTTCACCAAAATCGTTCGACAATAGGAACGGTACGCACCAGGGGGCACCGTCGGTGTCCCCTAGTGCGGGTCCTCGTCAATGGCCGGGAACTTCTCCTGCAAACTTGTCAGCCATCGCACTACGATGTCGATCTCGGACGCTGTAAACCCTTCGGTCAGCCGGGCATTCAAGCGAGCGAGAACTGCCTTCGAACGCTTGAGTGCAGCGCGCCCGTCTTCCGTCAGCCACAGCCGCGACGCGCGTCGATCGAACTCATCCGCATGGCGCTCGATGAGACCAGCCCGTTCGGCTCGATCAACCAACCCACTCATGCCCGGCGCCTTGAGGTCAAGGGCTGCCGCCGCTTCATTCATGAGGGCACCGTCGTTCTTTGCCAGAAAAAAGAGCAGACCAGCCTGCGCTGCTGTCACTCCACCGGCGGCTGTCCTCGCCTGCGACCACCGATGTAGGCGCCGCTGCCCCACATTCAGTAGATAGACAAGCCGATGATCCATTTCCGAAACCTCGTTCTTCGTTCCCGTCGCAGGAGCGTCAATAAATTAATAATTCGCGTGCGAAATATAACATGGGCCGTACCCCCGGATTCCCGTGCGCGAAGCGACGGCGGCAATGCCCGAACCGGACGAACCTGGCATTGATCTGGGGGACTACGAGGTGCCCTTCTCCGGCATCTACATCCCGCAGGATGTTCGTTCCATCCATCAACAAGGAAACTGCAATGACTGCTGTGGCGGATCTTTTCAACCTGAAGGGCCGAACGGCCCTCGTCACCGGCGGGTCCAGCGGCCTGGGCCTGCAGATTGCCGAGGCGCTTGGCACGCAAGGTGCCCGCGTGGTGATCTCGGCGCGCAAGGCGGACGCGCTTCAGTCCGCACAGGCGCATCTGGCCGGCCTGGGTGTGGACGCAAGCTGGATCGCGGCAGACAACGCCAGCGAGGATAAAGTCGAGCGCCTTGCCAACGAAGCGATGGAACGACTGGGCAAGGTCGACATCCTCGTCAACAATGCCGGCGCCACGTGGGGCGCAACCACGGCTAACCATCCGCTTTCCGCCTGGGACAAGGTCATGAACTTGAACGTACGGGCGATCTTCCTGCTCACGCAGCAGATCGGGAAGCTGTCGATGATCCCCAATCGCTATGGCCGCGTCATCAACCTCGCCTCAATTGCCGGCCTCAAGGGCAACGGTCCCTGGGGCCAGCCGACCATCGCTTACAACACGAGCAAGGGTGCGGTCGTCAATTTCACCCGTGCGCTCGCCGGCGAGTGGGGGCCGTACGGTATCACCGTCAATGCGCTCGCGCCGGGCATGTTCCCGTCGAAGATGACCAGGGCAACGATCGAGAAGGTCGGCATCGAGAAACTGTCGGAGCGCGCGCCCCTGCAACGCATCGGTGATGACGACGATCTCAAGGGCGCAGCCCTGCTATTCGCCAGTGACGCAGGCAAGCACATTACCGGCCAGATTCTTGCCGTGGACGGCGGCGTGACTGCCGTCTGATTTCATCCGGCTATATCCAATCCATCCGAAGTGCCAATCCACCTAAGCGAAGGAGACGATCATGAGCAACGCAGCAACGACGCCCGAAGTCCGCATGTCGATCGAGGATCATATCGCGATCATCTCGGTCGATAACACGGCCAGGAAGAACGCCTTCACCCCGGAGATGATGCAGCAGCTCTCGCAGCGGCTGACCGAGTTCGACGACGACGACAACCTGTGGGTGGCAGTTCTCGACCCCGCCGGCGAACACACCACTGCCGGCCTCGACATGCCTAAGTTCTTCGGCCCGACCGCCACGGCAAAGCCGATCCCCGACGACCAGGTCGATCCGTTCGGTCTGGGCAAACGCTGCCGCAAGCCGGTGATCTCGGTCGTCCATGGCATTACCTACACGATCGGCCTCGAGCAGATGCTGGCCTCGGACATCGTGATTGCAGCCGACACCGCTCGCTTCTGCCAGATGGAATCGAAACGCGGCATCGCGCCGCTGGGTGGCGCGCACTACCGTTACCTTACCCGCACGGGCTGGGGCAATGCGATGTACCACCTGTTCCTGTGTGACGAATTCTCCGCCGAGGAGGCATACCGCTGCGGCTTCGTCCAGGAAGTGCATCCCTACGGGCGGCACCGCGAGCGTGCGATGGAGATCGCCCGGGCGATCAGCAAGGTCGCGCCGATCGGCCTGCGTGCGACCAAGGCCGCGGCTCTGACCTATATCGAGCACGGCGAGCAGGCAGCGATTGCCGTCATCCCGCAGATTCGAGAGGAGGTCTTCGCGTCGGAGGACTTCAGGGAAGGGATCCAGTCCTTTGTCGAGCGTCGCGAGGCGAGCTTCACGGGGCGGTGATCCTAATGGTTCATACGTGAATTGCCACTGGTTCCGGTCCTGCTGCAGCGCGTGGCAACGGGCGCGGCTTAATGGCATTGCCGGCCCGGTTCGGACGGGTATCCCACCGTACCACTATCCATCCATTCAAGAGAGATTCGCAATGAAGACGCAGATCACGGAATTGTTCGGCATCGAGCATCCCATCATCCAAGGCGGCATGCACTACGTAGGATTCGCGGAACTGGCGGCTGCGGTGTCCAATGCGGGCGGCCTGGGCGTCATTACGGCGCTGACACAGCCCACCCCGGAGGCGCTGGCGGGCGAGATCCGGCGCTGCCGGGACATGACCGACAAGCCATTCGGCGTCAACCTGACTTTCCTTCCGGCACGCAATCCGCCGGACTACCCCGGCTATGTGCGCGCGATCATCGATGGCGGCGTGAAAATCGTCGAGACCGCTGGGAACAATCCGCAGAAGTGGCTGCCCATGCTGCAGGAAGCCGGCATCAAGGTGATTCACAAATGCACATCGGTGCGGCATGCACTGAAGGCCGAGAGCATCGGCTGCGATGCGGTCAGCGTGGACGGCTTTGAATGCGGGGGCCATCCCGGCGAGGATGATGTCCCCAACTTCATCCTGCTGCCCCGTGCCGCGGACGAGCTCAAGGTACCTTTCGTCGCCTCGGGCGGCATGGCCGATGGTCGCTCGCTTGTGGCGGCACTTGCCATGGGCGCGGGCGGCATCAACATGGGCACGCGCTTCGTGGCGACCCACGAAGCGCCGGTCCACCAGAAGGTCAAGCAGGCCATCGTCGCGGCAACGGAACTGGATACGCGGCTCGTCATGCGCCCGCTGCGCAATAC
The DNA here is from genome assembly GCF_008369935.1 of Paraburkholderia panacisoli. Classification (GTDB taxonomy): domain Bacteria; phylum Pseudomonadota; class Gammaproteobacteria; order Burkholderiales; family Burkholderiaceae; genus Paraburkholderia; species Paraburkholderia panacisoli. The sequence goes on from NZ_VTUZ01000041.1 coordinate 47,637, forward strand.
CGAACGCGTGCTGAACAACGCTGGGGTCGAGCGCCTGCTGGAAAAGGAAAGGCGGCTCGGCGCCGACATCGCCTTCCCGGACATCGCGGACGAGGTAGGTGGCGTCTATCCGCGTGTCATGAAGGACGGCGACCTGGACGCCGGCGCCTGGTCGTGCGGCATGGTTGCCGGACTCATTCATGACATCCCCAAGGTCGGCGAGCTGGTCGAACGAATCATGCACCAGGCCGAAGAGATTGTCGCGAAACGGCTTCACGGGATGCTGTCGCAGGCATGAACATGGGTGATACCGACAAGGAAGGCTTACGGTGCGGGAGACTGAACGCGGACAACCGGCCATGAACGGCCCCTCATGATGTCCTCGGGAATGTCCAATCAGGAGGGCGGACATTCGGCGCGGGGACGGCAATGGGCGACTCATCGGCCGTTGTAAGCGTCGGGCTACTGATTCTTCAAATTTGCCAGCAGCGCTCTTGCCGCCTTGAGATCCGCCAAATCGCGGCCTTGCGTGATCACCTCGTAGGCGGGTTGCAACACGCAGCACGCCTTTCCTGGTTCGCCGCTGTCGGCGAGCAGCCGCGCAAGGCTCATGGCCGCCCGGAGCTTCGGCAGTTTCGAGCCTTGCTTATCGGCAGCCGCGATCGCCTCGCGAAAGCACGTTTCGGCTTCAGGGAGCCTGGAGCGCGCGAGCATCGCCAGAAGCTCGCCTTTCAGGCGCAGCATCTCGGGAAGCTGGAACCGTCCGCCGCGCTCGTTTGCGGTGACCAGTGCCCGGTCGATCTCCTTGAGTCCGGCGTCGGGTTTACCTGCCTTGCCGAGTGCTTCGCCGAGCAGCGCGACGAAGTACGGCAGTCCCATTTCCGCGCCGGTCGCGCTGATTGCCGCGATGCCTTCGCGCATCCGCTCAATTCCTTCGTCGAGATCGCCGAGTTCCGCGAGAGCCCAGCCGAGCTGAAAAGTCCCTTGGGAAAGGAGCAGTGGCAAAAGATACTCCTCGCAGACCGCGATCTCGCGCTGCGCCCAATGCTTCGCGGGCTCCGGTTCACGGCGCAGCATGTGCGCGAAACTGTACGCCCAGTGTGCCAGTGCGGTCGTGAGCGGGTGCTCGAGTTGCTGCGCGAGCGTCAGAGCGTCTTCGCAAATCAGGAGCGACCGGTCGGGATACCCGCAGAGGCACTGGGTCAGGGCCGAGAAGCACCGGCAGCACACGCCCGGATCGTGGCCTGAATAGGTGTAGGTCAGTGCGTGATCCCGCTCGCGTTCGTAAAGCGATATCCCCTCTGTGGAGTGGAAATGGGCACTGGCGTATTCGCCCATGAAGAAGCTGTTCGTCCAGAAGAGGTGATGCGTCTCGATGCGCGCGCCAAAATCCTTCGAGCCTGCGGTCAGCTCGACACACCGTTCGCCAAGTTCGCGCGCGATCTTCGACTCGCCCCGGATCATGCGATATTGACCCTCACCGCGCAAGACGGCGAACAGCTCGCGCTGGTCTTTCAGCTCTTCGCATAGCACTCGCGCTCGCGTGTACGCGTTCAGAACCTCCGTGGCTGCCCAACCCTTCGCCGCCATCATCGTCACGCCCATGGCTTTCTGATAGTCGAGCTCCTGCCTGAGCCGCGCGTGCGATCTGGGCAAGGTTCCGATGATGTCTAGCCCCTTGTTCAAATACTGGATCGCCTGCTGATATGCAGAGCGCTGAATCGCCTTGACGGCTGACCGATAGAGATAGGGAACGGCCTTGTCCCATTGCTCACCGCCGAGGGCGTGATGTGCGAGGCGCTCCACATGCTCGTCCAGGCGTTCCCCATAGAGCCCCTCGAGCGTCTCGACGAGCTGCACATGTACCGTGCGCCGCCGCTCCTTGAGCACACTCGCGTACGCGACCCGATGCGTGAGGGCATGCTTGAACGTGTATTGCGGCTCCGGCAGCAAACGGGTCTGATAGAGGAACTCCGCGGCCTGCAGGTCGGCGAGGAGTTCGAGAAGTCGATCCCGATCAAGATTGGAGATCGGCTCCAAAAGCTCTACAGGAACGTCCTGGCCAATCACGGCTGCCATCTGTAGCAGCGCCTTCTGCTCGGCCGGCAAGCGATCGATCCGCGACGCGAGAACCGCGTGCACCGTGGAAGGAATCTCAAATGTTTCGAACGATCGGACTGCGCGGTATGCACCGGGGCTGCCCGCAAGCGCACCGGTGTCCGCGAGCGCACGGACCGACTCTTCAAGGAAAAGCGGCGTCGTTCCCGTGCGCTCGATCAGTTGTCTGCGAAGCTCAACGAGCTGGCGATCGTCACCCAGCAACGTGCGCAGCAAAAGGTCGGCATTTTCCGCGCTGAGAGCGTTCATGCGCAGCTGGGAGAAGTAGCTCTTCGAGAACCACTCGTGCCGATACTCTGGTCGATGGGTAACGAGGAGCAGCACGCGAGAGACAGCGAGCGTGTCGACCAGATGATCGAGCACGGCCTGCGTGCCGGCATCGCTCCAGTGCATGTCTTCCACGACCAGGATCAGGGGCTGCACCTCGCTCTCGCGCATCATCAGCGCTGTCACCGCCTCCAGGGTGCGCTTACGCTTTTGCGGCGGGCTCAACATCGACCACTGAGGGTCGTCCGGCGGGAGATCCAGCAGCGCAGCCAACGCAGGAAGAGCGGGTGCAAGCGCGCGGTCGAGGACTTCGACGCCACGACGCAGTTTTTCGCCCGCTTCCGCCTGCGTGTCGCGTTCCCCGATCCTGAACCGCGTGCGTAGCAGATTCGCAATGGGACCGTAGGTCGCCCTCGAATCGAATGATGTCGCGCCCGTCTCCAGTATCGTCCACCCGGCCGCGCACCGGGTATGGACAAACTCATGCACGAGGCGCGACTTTCCCATCCCCGGTTCACCGACGATCGCGCTCACCTGCCCAGAGCCGCGCGCGGCGTAGCTGAGCAGCTCTCTGAGTTGAGCCATTTCGGCGTCGCGGCCGACGAACCGCGTGAGGCCCCGTGCAATGCGCGCGTCCCAGCGCAGACGCAGCGCGGACTTAGTGCGAAGTGTGAAGAGCTCCACCGGAGTCGGCCCGCCCTCGAGCAGCTTCGCCGCGTGCCCCGAGAGTTCGACGAATCCCTCCGCGCATCGGACGGCATCTGCAGTAAGGCCAATCTCGCCGGCGGCGAGTGCAGCGTCGATGTGGCTCGCGAGCTGCGGCACGGGACCGACGGCGTCGTAGTGGCGCGACCGACCGTCGTCGATCGTGCGGACGACCGCCTCGCCAGAATGAATGCCGATCCGTACATCCAGGGGCCGATGAGCGCGCGACGGGATCTTCTCCCGCATCGCGAGCGCCGCGTAGCAAGCCCGAACCGCATGGTCCTCGTGTGCCAGAGGAGCGCCGAACAATGCCGTCACCCCATCGCCTCGAACATGGGTGATCGTGCCGTCGAAACGCTTGACCGCCTCGACCATGACCTCAAGAACAGGATCGATACGTTCGAGCGCCGCCTCGATGTCCTGATCGTCGACGGCTTCACGGATGTGCGCGCAGAGCACAGTGAGCTGCTTGCGCTCGGCGGGAAGCACCGGGACACGGTCGTCTGGTCCGTCGCCCCTGGCCAAGGCGGTCTCTGATGGTCCGGCGAGACGCTGGTCGGCCGGGGGAGCGGTTGTCGCGCGAGGCGCGCCGCGAAGGGCGAATGCGCGGGGGATTTCCGCCGCCAGTCGTCGTGTTTCCTCGGCTGGGGCAATCCCGAGTTCGGCGCTCAGGATGTGAGCGCACTCCTGATACTGACGAAGGGCGGCATCTCGTCGTCCAGTTCGCGAATACAGGCGAATGAGCGCGGCATGAGCCCATTCGAGCAAGGGGTCGAGTGCCAGCAATCTCGCTGCAACCGGGATCGCGCTATCGAATTGGTCCACTCGCTCGTAGTGGCTGACGAGGTCAGAAAAGGCCTGCACCGCACACTCGTGATAACGCCGCCGCTCAGCCGTCATCCACTGCTCGAAGTGTTCTTCACGCAGGCTGAACCCGTCGAGCAATTGACCTCGGTAGAGTGCAACTGCCTGCTCCAGGGATTCTCTGGAGCGTTCAACCGCGAGTTGCGCGAATTGCAACGCGTCGACTTCCACAGCTCGCGCGTCGAGCCAGACAGTATTTGAGTCTGCATTGAGCAGGGCGAGCACGCTCGAAAGCGTCCTGCGCAGGCTCGAAAGGGTCTGGCGCAGGCTCGCACGCGCCTGTTCTTCTGCGCTGCGGTCCCAGAACGTTGCAGCCAGTTGCTCGCGTGAGCGCAGCATGCCGGGCGACAGGGCGAGGTAGGCCAGGAAGGCCTTGCTCTTCCGGGTCGGAAAATCCAGCGGCGTATCAGCCCCGGCGACCTGAATGTTCAGACCACCGAGGACTGCGATCGTGAGCCGGGTCATGTCAAGTGTGAGGTGAAGTGTCGCGGCATAAACAGTCTACTACTCGCGGACGCACCGGATTCGAGCCCGGCGCCGGTTCTCCCACGGTGGTGTCGCGTGCCTTGCCTTGTTTTTTGACGGCTTTTTTACGCGTTTCAGCACGCAATTCACGGATCAATCACGTCGGCTACGGACACTTCACACATCAAATAGATGTTCCGCAGCGCGAAAGGATGGCGCGCCGTGTTTTCCGAAAATGATCAGCTCGATGCGAGCCAGGCTGTACGCGATGAACTCGCTGCGGCGAACGGTTTCGGCGTTACCACGGTGACCATGCATGACGTCGGTGAATGGCGACGCGCGTCGAGCCCGAATCCGAGGGCGGACATCAATTTTTGCAGTTTTGCGACGCGACCAGCCAGGCACCGCGCCGCGCGCACCCTACGGGCCGAAGGCTCGTCGCCTGGCTGCCCTATACGTATCCGACCGGAAGGCGAGTGTTTGATGTCCGGGGCGCATCGAACGTGTCAGCCGTACTTGAAACTCAAATGACTGGAGATGTTGAAATGGAAGTTCTAACTGATTGGCATCAAATCGACACCGACCGATACGCCAGGTGCATCGCAGCGTCCAGGCGAGTTCGCTGGGACATCGACCGCGACGTGATTCGCGGCCGAACCTTTGACTTTACCGAGAAGTTCCTGCCAGACAGTCTTTCGAAGGTCGATCGTCTCCTCGTCCTGACCGCTGACGAGCAACGCCTGCTCAGTCAGATTCAGGGCCGGACCTACGCCAACATGTTCGGCCTGGTGGAACGCTTCATCGCGGCCAAAGTACTCGAGGTGAGCGGCAACTACCGGCTGGGCGACCAGAACGCGCTGGAAGCACTCGTACGGTTCGGTGATGAAGAGCTCAAGCACCAGGAGCTGTTTCGCCGCATCGAGCGCATGTGCGCAGAGGGGATGCCGGACGGCTACGCCTTTTTACCGGAGCCCAATAGCGTCGCATCGGTTGTGCTCGCCAAGTCCACATGGGCCGTGCTCGCCCTGACCTGTCATATCGAGCTCTTCGTGCTGGCGCATTATCGCGAGAGCATCGGCGCTGGCGCAAATTCGTCCGGATTGTGGAAGGACGTCTTTCTATACCACTGGCGAGAGGAATCGCAGCACGCGATTCTCGACGAAATGGAGTGGCGGCGCGAACACGCCCAACTCTCTCCTGAGGAACGCGACCGGGCGGTGACTGATCTGATTGAACTGGTAGGTGCCGTCGATGGATTGCTGCAGATGCAGGCTCGCGCCGACGCGGACTACTTCCTCAAAGTCTGCGGAAGATCGTTCTCGCAGTGCGACGAGGAATGCGTGCGCACAAGTCTGCTTGCGGCCTATAGATGGCAATACATTATTTCCGGCGTGCAGGAACCCCGCTTCAGACAGATCCTCGGCAGCATGATCACCGAAAGCCAGGCGGCTCGCATCGAAACCGCGATGGCGCCAATCATGAGTTGACGCAGACACGCGAGTGACCGGGACCTGCATTTGTCGCGGTCGCTCGCCAGCGCAGAGACGATGTATTGCTTTCGACGAATCGGCACCGAGCCTTGTCAACCTGAGCGCAATGGACGCAAGTCGGCGCGACGTGCGAGGCGCTCAAAATGGAGTTTAATCATGTTGCCATTTCTTTCCCTTCACGCTCTCGCAGCCCAACGCGGCGATGGGCTGCGCCCCGAACTGCTCGCCTTGTTCGAACGCCATGCCAGGGCAGAAGCGGGCCTCTCGGCCATCATCGAACCTGTCGAAACTGGGTCCCCGTATCAGGTTGTCGACGTCGTTCCCGAACACGCTGCGACGAAGCCCGAGGCCGATGAGTCATCGGCGAGCGTCTCGTGCTGGCTGGACCCCGTCGGACGATGAACTCCCGTAGACACCCACAGTAGAGGTCAGCATGCCGCGACCGTTCGCGTCAAGCGCCCCACCGCGATGGAGTCCGACCGCCTCGCAACACGTTCGATAGCCACGATATGGCTGAGTGCCGTGCAGAACGTCTCGTCGATACTGCGCTCCGCATCCAGCGCGACAACGCCGTTGACCTCGAACACGTCGCGATAGGCCGCCACTTGACGCATCAGAAAGCTCATCGGCGGCGGCTGGTCGTTCTCATCGTTCCTTGCCCGCACGCGGCGATGTGAAGTCGCGCCGGAAACGTTCAGGCCGAAGGCGACGTCGGGACGCAACAGATGGCCAGCGATGCTGTGGAGTACAGGTGCAGTCTCAGCGGGATCGGAACGCGTACCGATTTCAGCCTGAGACGTGAACACGTAGCGGTCGCAAAAAACGACGTCGCCGCGTTCCAGTGCCGGTATGACCGTGTCGGTCATATGCTGGACGAGGTCTCCCATGATGGACAGCAGAATGCCCAGCATGTCGACGCGCCGTCCGCCTCCGTCGGGTCCGGAACCGGAGCCCGATCTATGCCAACTGCTGTCGACCAGATGTCGGAACACCGCATCTTTGCGGATCCGACGGGTCGGCGTAAACGTCGTCACGCAGTTGAGTCCCGCACGCGTGCACGCGCCTTCGAGGCTTTCCATGAGTGAAGATTTCCCCGCTCCATCCACACCGCACAACGTGATTAGCACGCCCGGATAAACGTGCGGTTTGAGCTTCAGCGCTTCGAAGACACCAGTCGACATGTGATCACCTCAGACCAAAACTTCGCGTGACTCCGCGAGCATCTCGTCACGCGCCTCGATCGGCGCGAGGACCGCTGTGAAGTGCTTGAGCATCGGTGGTGCGGAGACGATGCGCATGCCCCGAATCGCATCGCGTCGCTCGTAGACCCGGATCAACGCTGCGGCAACCGCAGCGAGGTGGCTATCGGTGTAAACGCGGCGAGGAATAGCCAGCCTCAGCAGTTCCAGCCTCGGGGGGTTGACCGTCCCCGTCGACGGATCTTCTTTCAGGAACGCCAATGAGCCCAGACCGACAGCGCGCACACCACCCTCGAGATAAAGCTCGGCAGCCAGCGCCTCGGCCGGGAATTCCGAGCGCGTCAGGTGCGGCAGGAAGGCGGCCGCATCGACATACACCCCGTGTCCACCAGTCGGCCTCAGTATCGGAACGCCACCGGCAAGCAGTCGCTCCCCTAGCCGTTCGACCTGACGCACGCGGTGCTGAAGGTATTCGTCGTCGACCATCTCGCGCAGACCGATCGCGAGCGCCTCAAGATCGCGGCCTGCCATCCCTCCGTAGGTGATGAAGCCTTCGTGCAGCACAAGGAGCGGCACGACCTGCTCGTAAAGCGTCCGCGACCGTGTCGCGAGCAAGCCGCCGATGTTGACTAGCGCATCCTTTTTGCAACTGAACGTGCAGCCCTCGGCATAGGAAAACTGCTCCTTGAGAATGTCTGCCACCGACCGGTTCGCATAGCCGCTTTCGCGCTGCTGGATGAAGTAGGCATTCTCTGCGCAGCGCGCCGCATCGAAGTACACCGGAATCGCAAACTCATCGGCCAACGCCCTCACCGCGCGCAGGTTCGCCATCGATACCGGCTGGCCGCCGCCCGCGTTGTTCGTCAGCGAGACCATGATCAGCGGAACGTTGTCGCGCCCTTCGCTCTCGATCACGTTGCGTAGCTTTTGCACATCCACGTCGCCCTTGAACGGGTGCTCGACAGCGGGTTGGTAGCTGATTTCGGCGACGCACGATATTGAGGTACCGCCGGCAATCGATACATGTGCTTCGGTCGAATCGAACGGCGCGTTGAACGGCACCACCTGCCCCGGGCGCACGAGGGTCCGAAACAGGAAGTGCTCGGCCGGCCGGCCCTGGTGGGTCGGCAATACGTAGTCGAAGCCGAGCATGTCCCGCACGGCCTGCGTCAACTTCGTAAAACTGCGGGAACCGGCATACGACTCATCGCCGGTCATGATGCCTGCCCACTGGTTCGCGCTCATCGCCGAGGTACCGCTGTCCGTCATCAGATCGATGTAGACATCGTCTGCTTCGAGGCGAAACACGTTGTACCCGGCAGCGGCAAGCCGCGCTTGCCGTTGATCGCGGTCGATCAGCCTGATCGGCTCGACCATCTTGATCCTGTACGGCTCAGGTTGGCTTTCTGAAAGCATGCACTCCTCCTGCGTTGAAAGTACGCGGGCCATCGGATGACTGGCCGCTTCGGGCATCGCACACCGCATCAGACGGTTTGCTCGATCGGCAAAACCGCGATCGGGGTCCGCTCCGGGGCGCCGCCATCCGCGCCTGCGCCGTGAAGGCCGCGACCGTTGTGGGCATGGGCCGCTTCGAAGCGCTTCTCGATCCGGTTCAGAATCGACCAATACGCGCCGCGCTCGCCTTGCGCGATCGCTTCGACCAGCGCGTCATTCGCGTTGTAGTTGAAGAGACTCGCATTGGTCCCGAAGAACCGCCGGTCATTGCCGATCAGATCGGCAATGAATTTCTGCGGATCCGGGCCCAATGAGGTCGGCAGATAGAACACCGGATGCAAAAGATCGTCGTTCCCTTCGATATGGCCGTGAAGATTCGGATTCCCGACGTTCAGGCCTTCGCTGCGGATCATCTGCTCGAGTTCGGTCCCCGGGAAAATCCTCAGCCCGACCGTCACCGAAACGCGCTCCGGATCGACCCGCTTGATGAACTCGATCGACTCCCGCGCGGTTTCCTGGGTCTCGCCGGGCGCGCCGAACAGCAGCTCGATGATGTGCTCGAGGCCGTGGCGCTTCGCCGTATTGACCGCAGCTTCGATGTCGGGGGCGCCAAAAGTGCGGCGGAGTATCTTCAGCATCGTTTCGCTGGCGCTGTCGACGCCGAAGTTCATGCCGACACAACCGGCTGCTTTCATCGCGGCCGCCAGCTCATCGGGAAACGGCCGCGGCATACCGTATGCATACCACTGGATTTTGCCGGCGAGCCCGTGTCGAATGATGGCCGCGCACAGCGCAAGAGGATGCGCGACGCTCAGATTGAATTCCGAGTCGTTGATGTGAAAGACGTTGACCCCACGCTCGACCAGCGATGCCATCTCAGCGACGACATCATCGGGTTCGCGCATGCGCACCGTGCGGCCTTTGATCAGCGGCTCGACGCAATAGATGCACGAGCGGTTGCAGCCGCGCTTCGTTTCGATGCCGATCTGGCCGCCTTTGGCGAAATAGTGCTCGTTGTTGACCAGCTCACGTTTGTGGGGCCCTAGCGTGGCTAGCGGTCCGCACCCGTTCGGGGCGAGCGGCGTAGCGTGCACGCCAGCCGTATCGCGGTAGACCACACCGGGTATATGCGTGAAACTCCTGCCTTCTTCGAGGCAGGTCAGCAGTTCGGGAAAGCTGAATTCGCCTTCCCTGACGATGCCGAAGTCGGCGTCGAGGTAGGCGAGCAATTTTTCCGGCATCACCGAGTAACCCGCCCCCCCCATCACGATCGGGACCGCGCGCGCACGCCGAAGCAGCGCGACGATGTCCCTGATTCTCTCAAGAAAGCTGTAGCCGCTGGAAAAGTAGACGTCGTCGGTATTTCGCAGCGTCACCCCCCAGAAATCCGGTGCGGCCGTGCGGCAGTGCGCGGCAATGGCCGCCTCGCAGTCGTCGGAGAAGCAGAGGTCGAGCAAATTGAGCTCGAACCCCGCTCGCTCCATCGGCGCCGACAGGTAGTCGAACGCAATCGGCGCAATCGCCGGTTTGATCTGGTTCGTGTTGACGAAGGTGACGCGCTTGGCCATGTTCGATCGGCTCCAGGAGAAGGGTTCGCGAGGGTTCGCCGAAACGCGGCTAGCCGGCGACGTCGATGGACATTTTCTGGCCCGCGCGCGCCACGGTCATCTCGCTCATGAACTCACTGAACCGATGCATCATCACCGCTGCGAGGTGCTTCGCCTTTTCCTCGCAGTCGGAGAATGCATAGAAGCCCGGACCAGCGCTGCTCATCCCCGCATACACCGCGCCCTCGCGTTGCATCGTCTGGTCGAACTCAAGCATCACGTCGGTCCGGAAAATGCCCTCGAGCACCTTCATGTTGCTCATGCTGTTGAGCTCCCAGCCGTGCTTCAGAAACGCAAAGAGGTCGTTGCGATGCAGTGCCGGCCGCAATTTCTTTTCGATGAACTCGCGCCACGCGATGCCGTAACGCTTCTGCCACTCGACAAAATGCGTCGGCACGAAGCCCGCCTCGGTGGTGCCGGACATGTCCGCGCCCTCGCCATGGGCACGCAGCGCTTCGGTCGACAGCGTGTCGTAATTGCCGACGGCGGTGGTCACCCAAAGGTTTTCCGAACTCAGGTTGCCGAGGAAACGGCCGTTGCCGTGCTTCTCGTCGACCCAGACCAGGCCGCCGAAAAACAGGCACGCTTCGCCGACGCCGGTCTCGAGGCCGAAATACACATGCTCGTCATCCTTCGCGTTCTCGACGTAGTTGCGGGTGATCATTTCCCACATGTCGTGTGGCGAAAACGGAGAGCCGAACAACGCGTTCAAGCCGGCGAGCGTCGCGGTGTTGAACGAGACATTCGAGCCGAAGCCGCTGTGCTTGTGCTGGATGCTGTGCATCCGATCAACACGGATGTCGTCGCGTGCATAGCCAACGGCTCGCTTGAACAACTCGAGCATGTGACGCCCGCTCGGCACGTCGCAGCCGCCCTCGCCGCTCGTCGTCCGGGTGACGGTGATCCGGTGTCCGACCGTGCTGGTCGACACGCCGAGCCCGCCGCCGCCGAAGCCAGGCGCCATCTGCATAAAGTCGAATACCGCGAAGTGAAGGCGCCCCGGCACCGAGACCTCTGCATGATCGTAGCTCGGTAGCGCCTCGCGCTCCCAGTGCGGCAGCACAGTCAAATTCGCTCCCGGCAGGAACTGCCCCGTTTTTGCCTTCCACGCCTGATTCATTGCTCTACCTCCATCCTCGTGAGTATTCGTTTGCCAGACGTTTCTCGACCATTTACCTGGCTCTACGAACTTAAATGCGCAACCGGTCTTTGTCTCATGACGGCGGACATCGCAAACATCATGAACATCGCGGACACGCTGCCCCGCAGCCATCGATTGTTCGCGCTCATCGTGCACGGTTCGTGCCAGGCACTCTTCTGCGACACGCGGTTAGTCCTCGTTCGAGGCAATGACGAAAGCAGCCAGCCCGATTTCAAAAGGCACCGCAATGCCGGAGAACGTATAGACGTTCAGGGCGCGGTGGATGAACCAGCCCGGCATCAGACGTCCTGCTGGCGACCTGCAACCAACAGATGGGCTTCACCTGTTGGCCCGGCACCGACATCCAGGCCGCGGCGACCGGCTCCCCGAACGTGCGTCGACAAATCGCAGGACCCGCCTGAATCCGCGCGATACCGGCGACCCTCTTTTGAAATCCGGCCGCTCCGTTCCGTCACTGCAGGGAAGTGGATGCCCTTCGCGCTGCCCACGAATGACTGGCATGAATCATGCGAAAAGTCGCCACAGGCAGTGGCCGTCTTAGCACGATTCCCCTTTGCCGTATCCGAACCCGAATCGCATGGCATCGGTCGATTGCCAGTCGTGACTCGCCCTCTTGATCTTTGACGGGAGCCGCAGATGACAGCAACCTTGAATGGCAACGCGCTGGCGCGACGCCGCATCGATTGGCCGCGCGCTTTGCGGGCGATCAAGGCGCTGAGAGCAAATACAGACGATATTCAGCATGCCTATGAAGTGATGATCGCGCTCGACGGCGGCCAGATGGAGACGATGTACCAGCGTTTTCTCAGCGAGCCGGGCGCCGCGGCGCTGCTTTCCGAGCAGCCGTCACTGCTCGCCACGCTCGGGGATTCCGACACGCTGCTCGACTTGCCGCCGGGCTCGTTCGGCCGCGCTTACATGGCGATGATGGAGCACAGCGGCTATCGCGCCGATGGTCTGCTTCAGGCGAGCCGGCTGGCCGCGGGCCTCGAAGAAATCCTCCCCGGCCCGGACCGTCAGTGGTTCATCGAGCGCAGCGGCTGCATTCATGACCTGCTGCACGTGCTGACAGGCTATGGGCAGGACTGGGCCGGCGAGACCTCGCTTCTCGCGTTCGACTGCGGCCTCGAACCGATGCGTGCGCGCCTCGTGGGTCTGCTCGGCACCGCGCTGACTGCGCCGTGGTGGCCGAACTTCTGGGTCCATCGTTTTCTGCGCCGCGCGTGGCTGCGTGGGAAGCGCGCCCGCATTCCCCTTTCATACCGCTGGGAAGTCGCGTTACAGCTGCCACTCGAAGCCGTCCGCTCCGAGCTGGCGATCGAGCCGGTCGCGCTCGCCCACCCACAGGGCATCCTGGCCGGCGGCCAGACGCTGCCGTGGCGCTACGCCGCGTCGAGCAACGCGTGAACAGAGAGGATCCCAGCATGGCCAGCACACCGAAGAATGCGTCGACGCGAAACAGCGTATTCGAAATCGTACGCACACAGCTTCTGCACGTCTGCCGCGAGCATCAGCGCGACTTCGACGCCGAGATTCACCTTGAGAGTTCACTCATCGCCGATCTCGGCCTCGACTCGCTATCGCTCGTCGAAGCGGTTGTCGCACTCGAGCAGGCGTTCGGCATCGAGCGCCTACCGCTAGAAGCGTTGAACGAAGGAGGCAACGAAGCGTATTTCACAGTCGGATCGCTGGTGGACCTGTGCATCCGGCACGCCGCAGTCTGTGTCGCCGCCGATGAGGGGATGCGCGCATGAGCCCGCGTCTTTCTCTGGCCACCTCGCATACCCGGCGTGGCCGGCTTGCCGCTGCGGCAGCCGCTTTCGGCAACACGCTCGGCCGCATACCGCTGGCGGCCGAGGCCATGCCGATCGCCGGCGCGTTCATCTGCTCGCTTCTGCTGTACGGACGGATAGCCGGCGTCGCCCTCGAACCGGGCTGGCGTGTACTGGCCGGCCTTGCGTCCTTCTTCCTGCTGTTCGTCCAGCTTCGCCTGATCGACGACCTCGACGACCTCGAACGCGACTATCCCGCCGGACACGCGCTGTCGGCGCGACGCGCGGCACTGCGTGCACGCCTGCTCGCCAGCCTCGCGGCAGGCGCGATCCTGCTCGTTGCGCTGAACAGCGCAATGGAGCACGCATGGACAGCCGCCGCTGCTGCCACCGCACTGGCCTTCGCCGCCCCTTTCGCTTTCAAGCGGCTGTTCCCGACCCGTCCGTTGCTCTGCTTACCCGCTTTCGAAGGTGCGCCATTCGCCATCTTCATGTACTGCTATTTCTTATGGCGCGATATGGCCGACCGCGAATTGAGCTTCTACGTTGTCGTGTGCGTAGCGGGTTCGATGTGGACCGGCTACGAGTTCTGGAAGTTCTCGCGCAAGGTTGGCACCACTGCACTGCAGCCCTATCACCTCTCTGCGCGCGCAGTCCGGGTCGCGCTGAATGCCCTCCTGATTCTGGCGCTGAGCGTCAACGTGTCGCTTGCACACCTGGCAGGCCTGTCGCAAACGTACTCAATCTATGCCGCGACCTTGCCACTCGTGTGGCTCGTCTGGCTCAACGCGCGCTGGCCGGGCCCCGCGAGCAGGCCGGGCCGGCCACGCTGGGCCGGCACCCGCTTCGTCGTCGCCGTCGAGTTCGGACTGCTGGCCGGGCTTCTCCTCAAATGACATGCAACTCTGGATGGTCCTCCACAATGAATAAGCACGTTCTCGTCACCGGTGCGCGAGGTCTGCTGGGCGCCGAAGTGATCGCCCGGCTGACGGCAATGGGATACCCGGTCGTCGCATTTCTGCGCTCCGATGGTCCAGTTGTCCGCAACGACGGCACGCCGCTCGCAGCAACGCCGTACCGCGGCCACACGCCCGCTGCCGGAACCCTCGCATGTGTGCAAGGCGACGTCGCCGAAACCCACCTTGGGCTCGATGCGGAAACTTACGATGCACTGCGCGCGGCGACAGCCGCGATCGTCCACTGTGCCGCGCTGACCAGCTTTGGGCGCAAGCCCGAGGTCTACGAGGCAATCAACTTTCGCGGCACCGAGCGCATCGTCGAGTTCGCGCAACGACGCAGCGATGCGCCGATTCCGCTGCTCTATGTGAGCACCGCCTATGTCTGCGGCGAGCGCCCCGGCGTGTTCAGCGAGGACGATCTCGAACTTGGCCAGCGTCTGGGCAACCCGTATGAGCAGAGCAAGTACCGCGCGGAACAGTCGGTGCGAGCGGCGATGCGCACCGGCCTGCCCGCGGCGGTCCTGCGCCCGTCGATCATCGTTGGCGACTCGGCGACCGGCGTGATCCGCAAGTTCGACACGCTCTACACCGTCGTGCGCCTGACGGCCGCGGGACTCGTGCGCACGATGCCCGGCGACTACGGCGCAACGTTGAACATCGTGCCGATCGACTGGGTCGCGGACTGCGTAGTCGAGGCGCTGGCGAAGTTCCCGCTCGTGCGAGGACGCACGCTGCATCTGACTTCGGGCACGCCAACCACGCTGCGCGAAATCAACGACGTATGCGCGGAGTTTCCATCGTTTCACGTACCTCGCTATGTGCCGCGGCACGTCTTCGATGCCGCCGCGATGAAACCGCTCGAGCGGCGTTACTACGATGAGGTCGTGAAACTCTACGAATCGTACCTGACGCGCCAGGTGCGCTTTGCACGAGACGCGACCGCCGCCATCCTGCCGGCTTTGCCGCGCGCGACGGGCAAAACGCTGCTGCGCAGGATCTTTCGTTATGGGATCGCGGCGGGCTACTTTGTGCCGCGCACGGCTTGACGTTTAGGGAGCCTCACCATGTTGATGACTGATCCGATGCTCGCCGACCTCTGGCAAAAATCGCGGGCCGCACTGAGCACCCAGTTCGAACAGCGGGCACCGAGCGCCGTCTTTCTCGAAGGCTCGATCGCCGAAGGCTTCGGTAACGAGCGCTCCGACGTCGACTTCGTCGCGATTGTCGATAGAGGGCTCGAACCGGCCACGATGCCGTACATCCTGTTCATCGACGGCCGCCGGGTCGAAGTGAGATTGCTGAGTCCGGCGCGCCTGCGCCGCGAACTCGCGCAGGTCCGCGAAGCACTGGGCAAAGGCCGTCGTGCGGTTGCGCGCCTGTCATGGAATCTGCTCGAGCGTTGCCAGCGCTTTATCGGCGCGCTGCCGATCGACAACCCGGCGTTGATCGAGACGCTGCAAGCCGGGCTCGGCCGCGAGGCGCTCTGCGAGGCGGTGGCGCTGTGGTTCGACGATTTCGCGCGCCAGACCGGCCGCTATGCGGTGGCGATGTTCGCGCTCGGCGAGCCCGACTACGCACGCGCCTGGATCAGGACCGCCGCGTTTCATGCGGCGAAGAGTCACGTGGCACGCCTCGGCGAGTGCTACATGGGCCCGAAATGGCTGTCGCTGCAACTCGAACGCGCGGCCGTCGACGCCGGCCGCGTCGGCCGTCTCTGGAACCTGCTGCACGCACCGCGCGAGCATGGCGCGGAAAGCGGGTTCCTCGCGGCGGGGGTCGCGCTGATCCGTGAGTTCGGCGTCAACGGTGTGAACCTCGTGGCCGACAACGTGCTGATCGGCCCTGGCAAAGACACGACGACGTGGCAGATTGGCGAGCGAGTCCATGTGCTGCGAGGTAGCGACGTCTTTGCGCTCGACGACGAAGCGGCCCGGGCCTGGCGTGCGATCACCTTCGACACGCCCTGCACGGCCATCGCCAGCGCTGGCGACGCGCAGGCGGCCAGCCGGCGCCGCGCGCTGATCGCCGGGTTCAGCCGGCTGGGCCTCGTCAGCCTGCGCTGGAAGGGCAGCGGAGAAATCCACGCCCGTCAGCAGGCGACTTCGACGCCGGTGTCCCGTGCCCCCTTGATCTCGATCGACGGCGCGCGCCTCGCGGCCGGCCGCGAGACCGGTGCCCAGTTGCTGCCGATGCCCGCTGGACGCTTCGCCGAAGCGGGTCTCGAGATGATCTGGGCCAACATCGGTCTCGAGAACGCGCGCGAGGACGCCCAAGGTGCACTCCAGCGCGGCCAATGGAAGGTGCTCGAGTACGCGCTGCAGCGGATGATGCAGACCGCCTGCATGGTCACGCTCGGGGCGCACGGCGTGACGCCGCAGTCGACGATGGAAGAAGCGACGCTCGACGCGATCCGGCTGCTGCCTCTCGATGCGGCGCTGATCGACGGCATCCGCGAACTCGAACAGTGTTCGATCGGAGCGGCACGCGACGCGCAGCGTTACGTCGCGCTGGCCGATGAGCTGGCGCAGCGGCTGCGCAACCTCGGCGGCGACCCGCAATTTCCGGCGAGCTTCGATACGACGTCGGGTTGGCGCGGGACGATCCACGCCGCCTACGACTGGATCAACCTCGGCGCGCATCTCCACGCGCGCTTCCCGCAGACCGCTCACGGCGGGCGCGGTACCGCCGAGGAAGCGAGAGATCTGCTCGCTTCGTCGAGCACCTGAGCAACGAGGCCCCGAATGAATTTCGACACCATTGCGCCCGCACGCGGCGAGATCGACCCAGCCGGAAGCCGCGCGCCCCAGCAGGCCCACGCCGCGAGCAGCAGCACCGGCCCGGCAGCATCGCCACGCGTGATCCTCACCTCGGCGAGTCCTGCCGAAACCATCGAGCGGCTTGCCGGCAACAAGGGAAGATCGCTCCATCGGCTCGCGAACCTCGGCGTACCGGTGCCGCCCTGGGCGATCCTCGGCACCGACTGCTTTGCGGAGTTCCGCCGCGACGGCGGCCTCGATCAAACCATCGGCGCGCTGCTTGGCGACTTCACGCCGGCGAACGCCGCCGCGATCGCGAGCGCGATCCGCGAGGCCGTGCTGACGTGCGACATGAGCGCCGCGTTGCGCGCCGACATCGCACGCGCGCACGACACCATCGGAGACGGGCCGCTCGCGGTGCGCTCGTCTGGCGTCGAAGAAGACAGCGCGAGCTTCTCGTTCGCAGGCCAGTTCGATACGTTCCTCGACGTACGCGGCCTCGACTCGACGCTCGAGCACGTGCGTCGGTGCTGGGCTTCTGCGTATTCCGAGCGCTCGCTGCGCTACCGGCATCAGCACGGACTCGATATCGTCGGCGCCGGCATGGCCGTGATCCTGCAGCGCCTCGTTCAGGCGGACAAAAGCGGCGTCGTGTTCACGATCAACCCGGCGAACGGCAAGCGCGACGAGCTCGTGTTGAGCGCCGTCTACGGGCTCGGCGAGGGACTCGTGTCGGGCGCAGTCGACGCTGACACGATCACCGTGGACCGCCGCACCGGACAACACAAGCAGGTGGTGATCGGTGAAAAGCGCGAGCGTCATGACGGCCACCACCTCCGCGAGGTGCCGGCCGCGCTGCGCGATACAGCGGCCCTTTCCAATGACGAGATCACGCGCGTCGTTGCGACGGCCTGCACGCTCGAAAGCACGCTCGGCGAGCCGCTCGATATTGAATGGTGTATCGCGGAGAACCAGCTGTGGATCCTGCAGGCGCGCCCGGTGACCACGCCGGTCGCACCGGTCACAACCCAGGCGGGCGAATTCCAGCTGTGGGACAACTCCAACATCGTCGAAAACTATCCCGGCGTGACGACGCAGCTGACGTTCACATTCGCGCAGCACGTCTATACGCAGGTGTTCCGTGAGTTCTCCCGGCTGCTCGCGATTCCGCACCAGCAGCGGCGCGAGATGGATGGATTCCTGGGCTCGACGCTCGCGTTCCTGAACGGGCGCGTGTACTACAACCTGCTGCACTGGTACAAGCTTTCCGGGCTCGCGCCGTTCCAGGACCTCGGGCGCAAGATGATGGAAGTCCAGATGGGCGTCGGCGAGCCGCTCGATCTTGCGAGCTTCGCCGCGCTGATCACGCCGTACACGGCCGGCTCGCGCGCCGGACTCGCCTGCATGCGGGCCTTGAGCGGCGCGAAGTTCGCGTGGCACTTCGCGCGTCTCGAGCGCAACGTCGAGCGCTTCCGCGCGTTCTTTTATCCGGTCTACGACGAGTTCAACGCGCTCGACTATCGCTCGCTTCCCGCAGACGCGGTCTATGCGCACTACCGTCGCTTCGAGCAGGCGCTGCTCGCGCGCTGGGGCATGATGATCGTGCTCGAGTCGGCGATCGGTCTCAGTTACGGCGTCGTCCGGCGCCTGATCAAGCGGTGGATGCCCGGTGCGCCCGACTGGCTCGAAGTGGCGGTCATCGGCGGCATCGACGACATCGAGTCCATCGAGCCGGTCCGCAGGCTGGCCGCGATTGCAGAAGCCGTGCGGGCGAAGCCTCAGGTCGAAGCACTCATCCGCAACACGCCGTCAGCCGAAGCGTATCCGGCGCTGCGCGGCTGCGGCGCCCCCGAGATCGTCGCCGACATTGAGCGCTACCTCGCCGACTTCGCGTACCGCAGCAAGAACGAACTGAAGCTCGAAGAGCCTGATCTGCGCGAAGACCCTGGCGTGCTGTTCGATATGTTGAAGGCCTCGCTCGCGCATGGTGCCGCGTCGATCGATCGCACGGCCAGCGAAGCGCGCATCGAAGCGTTGTTGCGCGAGCGGCTCAATCCGCTTCAGCGCTGGATTTTTGCCCGCGCGCGCAGCCGCGTGCGCGCCGCGATCCGGGCGCGTGAGACCGTGCGCTTTTGCCGTTCGCGTGCGTTCGGGGTCGCGCGCCGGATGTTCCGCGCGATCGGCGACGGTCTCGCCGGCGACGGCGTGCTGGCGACGGGCCGCGACATCTTCCATCTGCGCCTCGAGGAAATTCGGGGATGCTTCGAAGGCACGGTCTCCCATCGCGAGCTGCGGCCGCTCGTCGAGCAGCGCAAGCGCGACGATGCGGCCTATCGCGACATGGATGATCTGCCGCCACGCTTCGTCACACATGGCCCGGTTGCGGCCTGGTTCAGCAAACCGGCGAACCTCGCCGGGCTGCGCGCGGTACCTCCCCACGCCGCCGGCGCGACGCTGCGCGGCACGCCCTGCTCGCCGGGCTTCGCCGAAGGGCCGGCGAAGGTCGTGCGCGAGGCGAACGAGTTCGACGGCGGCATCCTGGTCACCTATCGGACCGACCCCGGCTGGGTACCCGTATTCGCGTCGGCGACCGGGCTGCTGATCGAGCGCGGCAGTCCGCTGACCCATGCCGCGATCGTCGCACGCGAGATCGGGATCCCGACCGTCGTCCAGATTCCGGGCCTCACAACGCGCGTGCAGTCGGGGATGCAGCTCAGGGTCGATGGCCATAGCGGCGTGATCGAACTGGCCGAGCCGACCTGAAATGAATTGCCTGCCCCCTGACCATTGAAACCGCCCCTGCAAAGGAAATCGCCATGTACCGCCTTCTCAACGATCGTCGCGACCTGCCCCATCTGTGGCTCTACATCCAGTGCGCGCTGCTATTCATCCCCGCCGCAGCCGTGCTGTATGGCCTCGGCCACTTTCCCTGGTGGTTAGGCGTTATGTATGTGCTCGTCTGGAACGCGTTCGGCGACCGCTTCACGATGAGCTACCACTGCACGCTGCATCGGCGGCTCTTCAAGAAACAGTACCGGGCGTGCGAGATCCTGCTCGACTGGATGCTGTGTCCGTTGTTCGGTCAGACGCCGGGCACTTTCTATGTCCATCACATGGGCATGCATCACATCGACGACAACCTGCCACACGACCTGAGCTCCACGATGCGGTTTCAGCGCGATAGCGTGAGCGGCTTTCTGCGCTACTACCTGCGCTTCGCCGCGCTGGTCCCACTCGAGCTCACCATCTATCTGTGGCGCTCGCGCAATACGAAGCTGATCAGGCAACTGCTCGTGGGTGAGCTCGTGTTCTACGCAGCGGTTAGCGCGGCAGCCTACTGGAACCTGAGGGCGACGCTCGTGGTGTTCGTGTTCCCGTTCCTGTTCGTGCGGCTGATGATGATGATCGGCAACTGGGTCCAGCACGCGTTCATCGACCCCGATCATCCTGACAACCCGTACACGAGCAGCGTCAATACGATCGACTCGCGTTTCAATGCGCGCGTCTTCAACGCCGGCTATCACATCTACCACCACGTCCGGAAAGGGACGCACTACAGCGAGCTCACGACGGAATTCGCAGCGAATCTCGAGAAGTACGGTCGCGAGGACGCGGTCGTTTTCGATCGCATCGACATCGCGCAGATCTGGCTGCTGCTCGTCACGCGCCAGCACCGCAAGCTCGCAACGCATTTCGTGCGCCTGCCGGGTGCGCCGGCGCGCAGCGACGACGAGGTGATCGCGCTGCTGCGTCGCCGTCTGCAGCCGATCCGCGACTGGACGCCCGCTGCCGAAGCGAGCGCCGAGCCTGCCGCCTGAGGCACGCAAGCCATGCACATCACGCAAGCCACGCGCGCGTTGTCCGCTGCTTCGCTTGATCACTGAAGCCCATTACAGAACCGAGGACCCGTCAACATGGACCAGACGCTAGTCGATGCCGTATCAGCGCTGCCGCGCGGCGACGCTCGAGGCCTCCGCTTTGTCTCCTCGCACGGCGATGAGCACTACTATCCTTACGAGGCGCTCGAGCGCGAAGCGCGCAAGCGTGCGAGAAAGCTCGCGGCACTGGGCTTGAACAAGGGCGACCGCGTCGCGCTCGTGATCCTCGACCCGGAAGCGTTCATCCTGAGCTTCCTCGGCGCATCGTTCGCCGGTCTCGTCCCGGTACCGATATTTCCTCGCGGAAGCCTCAACTTCAGGACCCGCACGCGCTACGCCGAAACCGTGAGTCACATCGTGCGCTCGGCAGGCGCGCGGATGCTGCTCACGTCGAGTGCGGCAAGAGAGACCATCGAGGACGTGCTGGCCGCCGACACCGGCCTCGAACGCATCGTGACCGTTGAAGCGCTGGTCGACGGCGAGCCGCCCGCCTGCGATTTGCCCACGCTGCATCCCGATGACCTGTGCTTTCTGCAATACACGTCGGGCAGCACGTCCCTGCCGAAAGGCGTAATGGTCACGCATCGCAATCTGGTCGCGAATGCCAGGGCGTTCCTCGGACCCCGAGGCATCGATCTGCGCGAGCAGGACGTCTATGTCAGCTGGCTGCCGCTGCACCACGACATGGGGCTCATCAGCGTGCTCGGCGCGCTGATCTGCGACTTGCCTAGCGTGCTGCTGGCAACCGAAGGATTCGTGCGTCGGCCTGGCCTATGGATGGAGGCGATCACGAAGTACGGCGGCACGATCAGCTTCGCGCCGAACTTTGCGTACGCGCTCGCCGCGCGCCGTACCCGCGAGCAGGACCTCGAAGGCCTCGACCTGCGGCGGCTGCGCGTGGCGGGCTGCGGTGCCGAGCCCATCAACGCGCAAGCGCTGCGCCAGTTCAGCGCGCGCTTCGAGCCGGCGGGCTTTCGCGCCGAAGCGCTGCTGCCGTGCTACGGAATGGCCGAGGCCACACTCGCGATCACGTTTCACGACCACGGCCAGCCGATCGTCACCGACATCGTCTACACGTCCGCCCTGGGGCTCGGTCGAGCCATACCGGCCCCGCGTGATACCGGATTGCGCACGATCGAACTGGTCGGCTGCGGCCATTGCTTCCCCGGACACGAGTTGCGGATCGTCGACGAATCCGGGCGACCGTTGCCCGAACGCTGCGTCGGCGAAATCGTCACGCGCGGGCCCAGCATCACCGCGGGCTATTACGGCCACGCCGACGCGACCGCCGCCGCGTACCGCGACGGCTGGCTCCAAACCGGCGACCTCGGCTACCTCGCCGACGACCAACTCTATATCTGCGGTCGCAGCAAGGATCTGATTGTCATTCACGGCTCGAATCACTATCCGCAAGACATCGAATGGGCGGTGGCCGAATTGCCGACGGTGCAAAGTCGCGGTGTCATCGCGTTCAGCGTGATGCGCGACGGCGACGAGACGCTGGTGGTCTGTGCCGAGGGCAAGGCGGCGGACGCCGCGGCGCTGCGGCGTGCGATAGCGCAGAAGGTCGCCGAATGCGCGGGCCTGCAGGTCGGTCACGTTGCGGTCGTGCAGGCGGGCAGCTTGCCGCGGACCTCGAGCGGCAAAGTGCAGCGCCGCCGGACCAAGGCACAGTTCGAAGCCGGCGAGCTGGAGGAACACACGTGAGCCACATGCGCTGGCGCGGGATCATGCTGACGGTGTCAGGCGCGCTCGCGCTCGCCGCCTGTCACGCGAAACAAGCCGAGGTGACGCTGCCGCGCCCGGTCATCGCCGTGGTCGTGCATCGGGACAGCAAGCCCGTTCTCGCGACGCTGCCGGGCGAAGTCAACGCACGCTATGCGACGCCGCTGTCGTTTCGCATCGCAGGCAAACTGATCGAGCGGAACGTGCGTCTCGGCGATACGGTCACGGCCGGCCAGGTCATCGCGCGGCTCGATCCCGACGACGCGCAACGGAGCCTCGCGAGCGCGCAGGCCCAATTGATGGCGGCGCAGCATCGGCTCGGCTTCGCCGAGCAGCAACTCGATCGCGACCGGGCGCAGGCGCAGGAACAGCTGATCGCGATGGCGCAGCTGGAGCAAACGCAGGACGCGTATGTGGCAGCCGTCGCGCAGCGCGATCAGGCGCTACAGCAATTCGCGCTGCTGAAGAATCAGACCGAATACACGGTCCTCACGGCGGACCATGCAGGCGTCATTACCGCCGAAGACGCCGATACCGGGCAGAACGTCGCGGCGGGACAAGCGGTCTACCATCTCGCGTGGTCCGGCACGGTCGATATCCTCTGCGACGTGCCCGAGAGCCTGCTGACGGCGCTGACGGTCGGCAGCGCGGCCAGTGTCTCGCTGCCGGCCGTCACGGGCAGACGCTTCACGGCGCACGTCCGGGAGCTGTCGCCGGCCGCGGATCCCGGTAGCCGCACCTATCGCGCGAAACTGACGCTCGACGCGCCCGGCCCCGAGGTCCGCCTCGGCATGACGGCCACCGTCACCTTCGCCGACGCGGCAGGCGACGCGCAAGCGGACGATCCGATCACGCTGCCCGCCACCGCGCTCTTTCACGAAGGCAACGCGCCGGCCGTCTGGGTCGTTCGGCCCGGCGACCATGCGCTGGAGCTGCGCCGGGTCCAGCTCGGCCGCTACGACGACCGCACGATCTCCATCTCGCAAGGCCTCAACGACGGCGAGCGCGTCGTGCTGCAAGGCGTGCATACCGTCAGCGCCGGCGAGACCGTGCGCGCGGTCGCGCCGTTGCATCCCGAGGACTTCGCATCATGAGAGGGCTGTTCAACCAGGGGTCCGGCGGACCGGGTGGCCCCGGTGGAGCGGGTGGACCGCGGCGGCCGGCAGCAGACGATACGGGCCGCTTCAATCTGTCCGCGTGGGCGATTCGCAACCAGGCGCTCGTCATCTTCGCCGTCGTGCTGGCGACGTTGTTCGGCGTGCTCGCCTATTCCCGGCTCGGACAATCCGAGGACCCGCCGTTCACGTTCCGCGCGATGGTGATCCGGACCTTCTGGCCCGGCGCAACCGCGCGCCAGGTCGAGGAGCAGGTAACCGACCGGATTGGCCGCAAGCTTCAGGAAGCGCCTGATCTCGACTATCTGCGCAGCTACTCGCGTCCCGGCGAATCGCTGATTGTCTTCACGATGAAAGACTCTGCGCCGGTGAACGAGGTGCGCGAGACATGGTACCAGGTGCGCAAGAAAGTGGCCGACATCGCGGATACGCTTCCGCCCGGCGTGCGGGGGCCGTACTTCGACGACGAGTTCGGCGACGTCTACACGAACATCTATACGCTCGCGGGCGACGGGTTCTCGCCGGCCCAATTGCACGACTATGCCGACGAACTTCGCAGCGTACTGCTGCGCGTGCCCGGCGTCGCGAAAGTCGATTATTTCGGCGACCCCGACGAGCACATCACGATCGAGATTCCCAACGCGCAATTGACGCGGCTCAGCATCACCCCGCAACAGCTCGCGCAGGCGATCAATGCGCAAAACGCGGTCACGCCGAGCGGCACGCTGGCCACCGCGTTCGACCGCGTGTACGTGCGTCCGAGCGGCCAGTTCACCGACTTGAAGGCGATGGCCGACACGCTGATCAACA
Organism: Paraburkholderia panacisoli; assembly: GCF_008369935.1. GTDB lineage: Bacteria > Pseudomonadota > Gammaproteobacteria > Burkholderiales > Burkholderiaceae > Paraburkholderia > Paraburkholderia panacisoli. Next base: position 71,963 of record NZ_VTUZ01000041.1, read on the forward strand.
TCAATCACCGCCTGGTTCGTCTCGGCGACATTGCAACGATCAGGCGCGGCTACGACGATCCGCCGGTCTCGCAGGTTCGCACCGACGGCCGTGCCGTGCTCGCGATCGGCATCACGATGCAGGCCGGCGGCGATGTGATTCAGCTTGGCAAGCTGCTCGACGCGCAGACCGCCGAATTGCGTGCGCGTCTGCCTGCGGGGCTCAAGCTCGATGAGGTGTCGAGCATGCCGCACGCGGTCTCGCATTCGGTCAACGCATTTCTGGAGGCCGCCGCCGAAGCCATCGCGATCGTGCTGGCCGTGAGCCTCATCTCACTGGGCTGGCGCGCCGGTGTGGTGGTTGCGATCTCGATCCCGGTCGTGCTCGCGGTCACCGTGCTATGCATGGATGGGTTCGACATCGGCTTGCACAAGATCTCGCTCGGCACGCTCGTCCTCGCGCTGGGCTTGCTCGTCGACGATGCGATCATCGCGGTCGAGATGATGGCCGTGAAGCTCGAGCAGGGATGGAGCCGCACAAGGGCCGCGGCGTTCGCCTACAGCAGTACCGCGTTTCCGATGCTGACGGGGACCTTGGTCACGGTGGCGGGATTTTTGCCGATCGCGTTGGCAAAATCGGCCACCGGCGAATACACGCGCTCGATCTTTCAGGTGTCCGCCATTGCGCTGATCGCTTCGTGGTTCGCGGCAGTCGTGCTGATTCCGTTGCTCGGTTATCACCTGCTGCCCGAGCGCAGGCGCACCGCACGCGAGCCTGCTGGGCACGGTGTCTGGCACGCGCTTCGCAAGATGCGCCGGCACGACGACGCGCCGCCGGGCCCGGCCCCGGCGGCGGCGCTCCACGCCACCCGCTTTCATAGCCGCCTGCGTGACTGCATCGCGTGGTGCGTGAAGCGGCGCCTCCTCGTGCTCGGCGTCACGGCTGCGCTATTCGTTGCCGCACTGGCCGGCTTTGCGCTCGTGCCGCAACAGTTCTTCCCGAGTTCCGAGCGGCCCGAACTGCTCGTCGACATGCGGCTGCCCGAAGGTGCGTCGTTCGAAGCGACGCTGCGCGAAGCCGCGCGCCTCGAAAAGACGCTCGCGGGCCGGCCCGAGATCGATCATCTGGTCGACTTCGTCGGAGCGGGCGCACCCCGGTTCTATCTGCCGCTCGACGTCCAACTGACCCAGCCCAACTTCGCGCAGTTCGTGATCACCGCAAAGTCCGTCGGCGACCGCGCGAAGCTGGAGCGCTGGCTCGCCAGCACGCTGCGCAACAGCTTTCCCGCCGTGCGTACGCGCGTTTCGCCACTCGAGACGGGCCCCTCGGTCGGCTATCCGGTGCAGTTTCGGGTAAGTGGAAGCGACCTCGGCACCGTGCGGGAGATTGCGGAAAAAGTCGCGGCGACGATGAAAGCCGATGACCGCACGACGGGCGTCCATTTTGACTGGGACGAACCCGGCGAACGCTCGGTGCGCTTCGAGATCGACCAGCAGAAGGCCCGCGGGCTGGGCATCACGTCAGAAGATGTGGCGAGCTTCCTCGCGATGACGCTGTCGGGCTACACGTTCACGCATTACCGGGTCCACGACAGGTTGATCGGCGTCGACCTGCGCGCGCCCCAGCGTGAGCGCGTCAACCCCGACGAGATCGTGAACCTCGCGATGCCGACGCCGAACGGCTCCGTTCCACTCGGCGCGATCGGACACCTGAACAACGAGCTCGAATACGCTGTGATCTGGGACCGCGACCGTCACCCGACGATCACGGTCCAGTCCGACGTGCGCCGCAACGCGTTGGACATCGACGTGATCCAGGCGATCGATCGGACGCTGGAGCCGCTACGCGCGTCGCTGCCGATCGGCTACCGGATCGAGACGGGCGGCGCGGGCGAGATCAGCGGCAAGGCGCAGGCGTCGGTCATCGCGCAGCTTCCGCTGATGCTGGTCGTGGTGCTGACGCTGCTGATGATTCAACTGCGCAGCTTCGCGCGCGTGCTGATGGTCGTGCTCACTGCGCCGCTGGGGCTCATCGGCGTGGTCGGCGCGCTGCTGCTGTTCGGCAAGCCGTTCGGCTTCGTCGCGATGCTCGGCGTCATTGCGATGTCCGGCATCATCATGCGCAACTCGGTCATTCTCGTCGATCAGATCGAACGCAATATCGCCGCGGGCCACGCGCGCGTCGATGCGATCGTTGGCGCAACGGTCCGGCGCTTCCGCCCGATCATGCTGACCGCCGCGGCAGCGGTGCTCGCCCTGATCCCGCTGCTGCGTTCGGCCTTCTTCGGACCGATGGCGACCGCACTGATGGGCGGCATTACGTGCGCCACCGTGCTGACGCTGTTCTTCTTGCCCGCGCTATACGCGACGGCGTTCAAAGTGCGGCACGGCGAACGCGGTGTGCAAACCGCGACCCCGACAGTCGGATATACGTGGAGTTGATCGTGGCTACAGAGTGCAACCCCGTTGTCGGGCCGGCGCCGGCGAGCGCGACGCATTTCGCCGGCGCGCCGGGTCGAGCGCGTGCAGCGGCGATCCATGGTTGGCGCGCGGCGCTCGGTGCGGCCGCAGCGATCGCACTTGGCGCATGCTCGTTCGGTCCGAGTGGCCAGCCGCCTGCGATGCCCTCTCCCGCCCATTACGGCGTCGAGCCCCAGCCCGCGCAAACGGTCGCGGCGCTCGGTGTCGCGCAGCGCTTCGCCACCGGCGCGCAGCCTGCGCCGCAATGGTGGCGGCTGTTCGGCTCGACAGAGTTGAATGCCCTCGTCGAAGAAGGCTTGCGCAACAGCCCGACGCTCGCGGCCGCCGACAAGCGCCTCGCCGCGGCGCACGAACAACTGCGGGGCCAGCTCGGCAGCTCGCTGCTGCCGTCAGTCGACCTGATCGGGCAGGCATCGCGCGGGCGCGATCTCGGCATTCCGGTTCCCGGCGGCCCAAATACGCTGCTTTACAACCAGTTTGTCGGCGCAGTCCAGGCGCAATATACGTTCGACCTGTTTGGCGCGGTGCGCAAGGCCAACGCGGCCCAGTCCGCGCGTGTCGACATCGAAGCGTATCAACGCGAAGCCGCGCGGCGCGCACTGGCCACCAACATCGTCACGGCGACGATCGAGGCGGCGATGTTGCGTGCCCAGATCGATGCGAGCGAGCGATTGATCGCGCTTGCGGGCGATCAGGCTCACGATACCGAACGGCATTACCAACTCGGATCGCTGCCGCACGCCGACGTGTTGACTGCACGGCAAAGCATGGCCACGCTTGCGGTCAGCGTGGCCGAGCTGCGGCAACGGCTGACCGTGACAAGGCATGCGCTTGCGGTGCTGCTTGGCCGCACGCCCGACGCGGCGCCGCCCGAGTCCGATCTGGCGAGCCTGCACTTGCCGCAGGACCTGCCCGTCGTGCTGCCATCCGACCTGTTGCGCGCGCGGCCCGATATCGAGGCTGCCGAGGCGGCGCTGAAAGCCGCCGCAGCCGACGTCGGCGTCGCAACGGCACAGCTGTTTCCGATCCTGTCGCTGTCCGCATCGATGGGGCAAGGCGGGTTCAGCTGGCCGCTCGCGCTGTCGGGCGCCGGCGCGATCTGGGGCATCGGCGCGACGATTTCGCAAGCGCTTTTTCATGGCGGCGCGCTCGTCGCACAGCGGCGCGCGGCAATCGACGCCTACGGGGCCGCCGTATTCGAGTACAAGCAGACCGTGCTGGCGGCGTTCGAAAACGTCGCGGACACCCTCGCGTCGCTCGAACACGACGCGCAGGCACTCGAGGCCGCGAGCGTCGCTACCCGTGCTGCACGCGAGACGTTCGATGAAGTCGCGTCACGCCACCGGCTCGGCGCGCTGCCCGCTTCATCCGCCCGCGGCGGCGAGCAGCAGTACCAGGCTGCGAGGCTCGAAGAAATCCGCCTGATCGGCCAGCGCCTGACCGATACGGCAACGCTGTTTCAGGCGATGGGCGAGTTGCCGTCAGGCAGCAACGAGAGATCCGACCATCTGGCCGGCAAGTGATCAGCCCGCCGCTCCCGACAGCGCCCGATTGCGTTCAGCCTGCGGGGCGGCGGGGAACGCCGACAAGGTAAGTGAGACCGAGCGGCGATCCGTGCACCGGCTGCGTGCCGATGTCCCATTCGAAGCTCTGCTCGTCCGGGATACTCGCCACCAGCTCACGCAATTCGTCGGGATCGTAGATGCGCAGCATCGAAACAATGCCGTCAAACAGACACAGCAGCGGGATGGCCGGGAGGACATAGGTGAGCAATAGTCGCGACCAGCGAAACGGGCGGATCAGCGGAGTCAGCGCGAGCATCATCAGCGGCATCAGCAGGATGAACACGATACCCAGCAGGCGGTGGTCGGCGCCCTCGACGACGACGATCGCGCGGCGCTTCATCACCGCATCGGCGAGGATCGCCCGCGCATCGTGTGGCCGAAAATGGTGGAAAGCATTGAACATCGTGCGCACACCGTCGAATCTCGACGGCACATCCATCGCATCCACCGGTTCGCTTACATAAGTGACGCGGCCGGTCGACCCGGCAGATACCCGCTCGTGCGCGGCGCGGTTGGGATAGAAGTCTGTCAACTGCACCGTCACGCATCCGGACTGCGCGAGCAACGGTGCAAGTGTCTGCCACGGGCCGCCGCCGCCCGAGCAGAGATCGACGATCCGGTCGCTGCCGACCCGCCGCATCGCGTCGCGCAGCTTGACCGCGATGACGTTGAAGCCCTTGTGGGCATTGGCCAGAAAGTGCAGCCAGTCGGTAGCGCCGTCACGGACGGCCCGTGGGCACCACGGCTCGTCTTCGATTTCGAGCAAATGCAGGCGTCGCATGATCACGCGGGCAACCGAGGCAACTGAAGACCGGCATATTCCATAACGCACCCCTGCAATGTGAAACCCAAACGAGTCAACGCGTGGGCTTTTTAACGATGTCTGTCGACTATACGGCAAGGCATTCTGTTCGGGAGACGAATCCTCCACCGCTCATGGCGCCCGCAGAGGCAACCGGGGCTGCCGGGATCGACAACACAAACCTTGGCGATTCGAGTATCTCGCAGTACGCTAAGAATGCGCGTGATAGTTGGTTCGGCGATGCGCGGCGGTGCTGTTCGATGGCGCGCGTTCAAGCGTGCAAGCGGAGGAAAGAGATGGCGGTGAGCCCGATGGCCATGCGCTTCATCGCGCTGTGGTCTAGCAGCGGCGGCGTGGATGGCGAAGCCGTCTACGCGGACCTCGCGCGTCTTTATACCGAGCCGACACGCCATTATCACACGCTGCGCCATATCCACCGCTGCCTGAACAATCTCGATTCGACGCATGACGCCGTTCCGCATCCCGACACTGTCGAACTGGCGCTGTGGTGCCACGATGTGATCTATGTTCCGGGGGCCGGCGACAACGAGCAGCGCAGCATCGAGTGGTTTCGACGCTGGGCGAATGGCCGCATCGCGTCAGACGATCGCATCTGCGAAATGATTCTGGCGACCCGGCATACCACTGCGCCGACCCTAACCGATGACTGCTTTGTGGTCGACATCGACCTCGCAGTCCTCGGCGGTGAGCGTCAGTGCTTTTGTGAAGACGGGGCGCGGTTGCGGGCCGAGCGTCCCGACCTCGACGATCGCGCATATGACGCTTATGAACGGACGGTCCTCAGCAATTTTCTCGCCCGTCCTCGCATCTATTACACCGATCTATGCCACGCGCTCTGGGAAACACGCGCGCGTGACAATCTGCTGTGGCGGCTGGATCGTGAGCTGCCCTGGAACGTCCGCAGCGTCTGACCCGCTGCTGGCGCGACGTCGCCGTAGGTGGTTTGCGCGGCTGGGGTTGCGGCCAGTCCATTAGCTATGCGTACCAAGGCAACCCGGTTCCCATGATGTCGTATGGCGCGATCATTGGCTTGCCGATTGTCAGGTTATAGGCGCGACTACGCGTAAATCTCCGCGACCACGCTTCAAACGACTACCCGGTCGGCCGTTCTACGGTTAAGCATTCGACTTCGCGAACGCGCCGCCACCCATCGGCTCGTCCCATTCGCCCTTGGAAGCGACAGCACGAGGCAAGTGCCGCTTCTCACAGCACATCCGAGGCGGGTCTCAACTTATCCGCAATGTGTCCGCAAGCAATGCAACAGAGTGCGAGGCCAGTCGGTGAACGTCCTCTACATATTTGCTGCCACGTTGTTGATACTGTCAGCACGCTGTTACGGTGAGGCGGCCAGCTATCCGCCATTGCCGGCGCTCAACCTCGATATCTCGCAGACGTCAGTCTCCGGCCTGTCGTCGGGAGGGTTCATGGCGGTGCAACTGGCCGTCGCATATTCGTCGATCATCAAGGGTGTGGGCGTCGTCGCGGCCGGTCCGTATTATTGCTCGCAAAACAACCTTCTGATCGCCATGTCCCGGTGCTCGTGCACCATCCAGCCGGCGAGCGCCTGCCGGGTGTCGGCCGACAGTGCCGACGTGCCAAAGCTCGTCTCGGTGGCCAGGACACTATCGGCCAATCACATGATCGACGACGTCGCTGGTATCGCGAGTCAACGCATCTTCACGATCTCGGGGGCGCAAGATGCGACCGTGCCGTCGCCTGTCGTCACCCAGTTGCAGCAGTTCTATGCGGCGCTCGGCGTGCCGGCGCAGAACATGGCGCACTCCGAAATCACCGACGCAGGCCACACCATGCCCACCGTCGACTATGGAGCGGCCTGCGCAAAAAGCGAATCGCCGTTCATCGGCAAATGCGATTTTGATGGCGCGAAGATGATACTGGGCTGGATCTACGGCCCTGCTCCGCTCGCGCCGCCCGCTGCAGCCAAGCCACAGGGACGCTTCATCCGCTTCGATCAGAGCCGCTATCTACCGGCGAACCGTCCAGCGAGCTTTTCCTGGACGACGGGGATGGACACCACCGGTTGGCTCTACGTCCCGAGCACTTGTGCTACCGGCGCCTCTTGCCGGCTGCACGTTGCACTGCACGGTTGCGAGCAGGGTCAGGACTATGTCCCGCTCGACTCGCGGCCTGGCCTCTTCTTTGGCACCACATTCGTCCGGCACGCTGGCTATGCGCAATGGGCGGACAACAACCGGATCGTGGTGCTATATCCGCAGGCGGTATCGATTCCTGGACTCAACCCAAACGGATGCTGGGACTGGTGGGGTTACACCGACAGCCATTTCGCCGACCAGCAAGGCATTCAGATGCGCGCGATCAGGAACATGATCGAACAGTTGACGTCGGGCGCCCGACATTGATCGGCTGAAAGTACTGCTTGTGCGGCATCGGCAGTTCGATCGTTCACCTCTTTCCGCATCGCCCCTGGCTCTCACGTGGAGACGATGCGGAAAGACCGGGCAGATTCGTGCCCGACATGGCTCGTTTGCGTGAGCTAAATCGGATGGACAGGAGGCACTTATGTTGGCAACCAAAGTCGGGCTCGTCGACACGACGGGTACGGTCGATACTCAAACGATGGCCGCGGTGGCTGCGGCGCTCAATGTGCAGGTGACACGGGATTTGCCGAAATACTGGCCGGTCAGTGCCTCGGTCTCGTATCTGGCCGATCCAAAGAAGATCCCCCAGGGCGTCTGGCCCGTCCAGCTCGTCGAAAGCCTGCCTCCGGACGAAGGCGGCTTTCATATGACTCGCCATCACCAGCCGTACGCGAAAGTCATCGTCACGCCGGGCAGCGAAGAATGGGCAGTCGATGCAAGTCACGAAACCATAGAAATGCTCATCGACCCGAATGGCAACCGGCTACAGACTTCGAACTCGATCAAGATCGCAGGCGGAAAGATTCAGGATGGCACGGGTCGATTCGAATATCTGGTTGAGGCCTGCGATCCGTGTGAAGCCGACGCCTATACCTACACGATTGATGGCATAGCGGTGTCCGACTTCATTACGCCGCACTTTTATGACCCCAATGTCACCCCGGACGCCCGGTACAGCTTCACGGGAGCAGTCCAGCATCCGAGACAGATTCTGCCGGGTGGCTACATCAGCTGGGTGGACCCGGCAACCAACGAGATGCAACAGATTCTCTGGGTTGATCCGGATCAACCACCCGTCCTGCGCAATCTCGGACAGGCAACAGGAGGGAGTTTGCGTCTTTTTATCGAATCCCAGACCTATCACGAGAGCCGCGAAAAACGTGTTGCACTGAAGCCGGAGGTGAAGGCAGAACGAGCAGCCTATCGGGAGGCGTTAGCCTCCGCGGCTAAGGCGCGCGCCAATCACTATAAGTAAATCCCCCCGTATTTCCCGGGGACCGCTCTCGCAGAGCGCCAAATGCGAGGGCGCATAAACGCTCGCCGCTCTTCTTGCGACGAGTCCCTCGCTTTGGCGTGCGGGTTGCCGCGGCTTTGGCGTCAGCCGCACTTTCGGGGCGATCCGCCCGCTGTTCCATACGATCGCTTGCGGCGATCGATGCCGTTCGTTAAACAACCATTCGAGATCTTTCAGCTTGCTCATCGGCTCGCGGTCTTCAAAAGATCAAGGGTATTACACGGCTCCACCTGGAGTCTGCGTCGTATTGGATTACAGGAAGCAGTGTCAAGCAGCCTGCGCTGGCTCGTACTGCTCCCGCCCACTTGAAAACTGCATCTGTGATAAGGCAGTAAGTCGACCAGTCGCTGCCGACTCGACGCATTCCGGAAGGATCGTTCGAGATACTCCTTCATCCGCTGATATTTCATGAAAGCACGATGGGAAGTGGGGTCTGGTTGACGGAATAAATCCGACCTGTCAGCCGTTTACGATATTGCGGAGCCTCATATCAGCAGGCGCCGCCGACGTCTTGCCGGTGATAGTAGAAACGCCTCATTTTCAGTGGCTCCATGGGCCGGGCGCCGGATGCGTCAATCTAATATTCAGTACAAACGGAGATACGCGCACGGGGTATCTAAACAAACTCAACGATACAGGGGGACGGTCCGGCGCGGGTCCCAAGTGACCCGCCCGGCAGGCAGTAAGGCGGGAGGCACATCATGAACGGGCGCAGGCTTTGTAAGGTTGCCTTGGCACTAGTGGCAGTGGCGACGATGGCTGCCGGCGGTCCGACGCTGGCCGGCGATCGTGGCGGCGGTGGCGGCATGCACGGCGGCGGCTTTCACGGTCATGATGGCTTCTTCCACCATGACGGTTTTCACCATGGGCACGGGCACGTGACCTTCATAGTAGGCGGTGGCTGGCCGGGCTGGTGGGGATATCCATACTACGGCTGGCCATACCCAGATTCCTACCCCGGTTACTACGCGCCCGCGGCGCAATACGCGGTGCAATACATCGAGCAAGGCGATGGGTTGGACGGTACGTCGGCGAACGCATGGTGGTACCGCTGCGACCAGCCCAGTGGCTATTACCCGTACATCAAGGGCTGTCCGGGCGGCTGGCAAACGGTACCGGCCCAGCCGTCGCCGTAATGCGGAGGTACTGATGAAGCCGCGTTCCGTTCCCCTGCTGATGGCGGCCGCGCTCGTTGTGGCCGCCTGTACGGCGATACCGTCGGGCCCCAGTGTGATGGTGCTCCCGGGCAGTACCAAGAGTTTCGACCAGTTTCTCGGTGATGACCACGACTGCCGCCAGTTTGCGCTCGGCCAGGTCGGCGGCGTGAGCTCGCAGCAAGCCTCCAACACGGCGGCGGTCAGCAGTTCGGCGGTCGGACCCAGTCATTCAAGCGACTCAGGATACGGCGCACAGTACCAATACGACACCGCCTACATCCAGTGCATGTACGCGCGCGGACACCGGGTCCCGGTCTATGGCCAGATGCTTGCGGCGCCACCCGCGACTCCACCTGCCAACTACAAGCCCTACTTCCCGCCGCCGGTACCGCAAGGGTCCGCCCCCTGAGCGCTCTGGCGAAACTTCAAAGCGGCTTTGTGGAATGGCCGAGCGGCAGCAACTGGCCCGAACTTCGCCATCCCGACGTGTCATCCCGATTGCGGCGGCAATTCGCTGAGGTAACGCCCGAATACGGTCAGGTCGCCGATTCGGGGAGACGTTTGATATCGAGTGTCTCCTCGTCGAACTGCACGAGTGACTCACGCTGCGCCACGCTGACGATCGCTCCTTTGTGCAGTCGTTCTGTGAGCAGGTGATACAGATGCGCTTCAGTTTCGCTGTCAAGCGCACTCGTTGCCTCGTCGAGGAACACATAGTCTGGCTTGTGCAGCAGCACACGCGCAATGGCCAGCCGCTGCTGCTCGCCCGGGGAAAGAATGCGCCACCAAGGTTCCGATTGCTGAAGGCGGTCTGCATAGCCTTCGAGCCGGCACGCACGCAGTACCTCGTGGCACTCGTCGTCGCTAAAGGTATCAGCCTTCGCGGGATAGGCAAGTGCGGCCTTCAAGGTACCCGCCGGCAAATAGCTCCGCTGGGGGATAAACATCATGTGCGCGCCCACTGGGGCATCGATTAAACCATTGCCAAACGGCCAGAGACCTGCGAGCGCGCGCAAAAACGTGCTTTTCCCTGAACCCGACGTCCCGCGGACAAGCCAGCGCGATCCAGGCTTCACTGCGATGTCACGCACATTCCCAAGCGTTCTGCCGTCTGGCAACGCAAGAGAGAGGTTGCGCGTGACGAGCTGGTTCTCATCGACATAGTGCAGATTGATACCGCCATGCTCGGTGGCCGGCGAGACAGACTCCTTCAGATGGGATTGCTGCATGACCCGCTCGAATTCGCTCAAACGGTTGACCGTCGCACGCCACTCGGCGAGCGTATCGTAATTGTTGATGAACCACGAGAGTGATTCGCTAACCGAGCCGAATGCGTCCGTGATCTGCATCAGCGTGCCGAAACTTACCGCGCCTGCGAAATAGCGGGGCGATGCTACGATGATCGGAAAAATATCGGCGACTTGAGCATAGAAGTTGAGCACGAAGCTGTAACGCTTCGTATACTTCATGAAGCGCCACCAGTTTTCACGAATGCGGGCGAAAAGATCGTTGGCATTCGATTCCTCGGTTTGCATGCCATCGTAAAATGCAATCTCCTCGGCGTTTTCGCGCAAACGGATCAAGCCGAACCGGAAGTCTGCCTCGACGCGCTGCAACTGGTAGTTGATCGACACGAGCGGGTGACCGATCCTGTTAGTCACGAGTGCGCCGACGATCGCATAGACGATCGCTGCCCAAAGCATGTAGCCCGGAATCTGAATGGATGAAGAGCCGACCATAACAGTCAAAGCACCCGCCGTGCTCCACAGGACGATGGAGAACCAGACCAACGTCTCGACCGTCGAGAGCAGATCGAGCGTGAGAGAAAGGGTTGTGGTCGTGAACAGGCTGAGGTCAGCGGCGATACGCTGGTCTGGATTGTCGGCAAGCCGATCGCGCTCGACTCGATAGAAGATGCCGCCGCCCAGCCATCTGTTCAGATAGCGGCGAGTCAGCCACTGGCGCCATCGAAAGCCAAGCATCTGACGCAGATAGCGGTTGTACACCGAGAGGATGATGAACGCGAACGCGAGTAACGCAAAAATCAGCACAAGTTGCGGAAATTCGCGTACGTTCTTGCTTTCCAGCGCGTCGTAGAAATCGCGGCTCCATGTGTTCAGGCGGGCGTTGATGCCTACCATCAACAGGTCCATTGTGACGATAGCCGTCAGCAGTCCCCACGCAGTGCCGCGTTCCTCGGACACCCAATACGGCTTGATCAGACTCCATGCTGAGACATGGTCGAGTTGCTCAGTCGCAAGGCCGGATGGTGTGTTGGTCATGAGCTTACCCTTGACGCAAAGCAATCGCGGATGGAGTAAAGCAGAAATATCCGATACGGCCTGCGCCTCGGACTCCGTAACTCACCACTTGCACTCAGCTTTTCGCAGGGCGCAACGGCTCAGACTGTTCAAGGGTTATTCACCGCCTGCCCCCACGCATTGCGGCAAGCTCAAGATCCAACTAAGGGCAGCCATCGAATAACCCTTTACAATTGCGGCCGCTCACTTGCCACGAGCGACACACATGATCCGACCTGGAGGCAGGATTGGAGTCGGTCACTATGAAGACGATTTGATGACAAGCTCCTCAGATTGCCTCTACAAGTCAGTGCTATCAGGCGCCAATCTACCTCTCATTCAGATAGTTCTCTTCCAAAAACCTGGACCTGAAATTTTGTGGCGGAGTGAGAATGTCTGGCCGACCCTCTGGCGTAAAGTCCATGAGATTCCAATACGGCCACACGGTGTCAACATGATTCGCCGACAATTCAGTTCCCCAGAAATGGAAGATCTTTCCATCCTGCTTCTTGAATACATGCATCACGGGCCATTGCATGTCATCGGAGTCCCCCTGGCATTTGTAATCGACCTGATAGGCAGACTCCGATCCGGAAACCAGCGCGATCTGCGACCATCCACGCTGTTTGGCCCATGCATTGATTCGATCAGCCGGGGCTTTGGCAATTGCTGCAAACGCCGCGTGTTGAGTGACCTGATACCAGGTGCGATCAAACCCATCGACCAGCGACGTACAGGAAAGGCAAGGATTGTCCCAGTTCGGACCAAACATAAATGAATAAAGGAGCAGGGTATTTTTGTCTCCAAATAGCTCGGAGAATTTCACGCTCTTCCCTACTTTGCCATCGTTGGCCCATTGGAACACGTAGTCCTCTTTTAATTGCCCACCTAGAGGGAGATTGCGGCGTCTTGTTGCCACCAATTTTACTTTGTCGACAAGCTCTTGTTCGTCTTTAAGCAATAAGTCACGCGCATCGCGATACTGTCTGCTTTCGTTTGGATACCGTAGATCGCTCATGTTCGTCTCCTACTGGAGCATTTTGGCTCCCTTGCTCTCCGGACACATCAAATCGCATAACGTAGCCCGCAGGGCAGGAAGGTCCAATTCCAGTGTACTCCAGGGACTATCACGAGACGGTGAGAAAGTCGTGGCCAGCAGTGCCGACCTCGTTTTCAATACGATCGTCCCGCCCGCCCTCACGCCGTTCTTTGAGGAACTCTACAACTCCGGCTTCCAGAAGCGTGGCGGTAAGCTTGTCTGCACCTACTTCGACGAGAACTTCCTCAGTCCGGTGCCCGCCTAGCAGGTCGAAGGTCTCTACGGCTGCCTCGACTATTACCAGGAGGTCGACGATCCGTTCAGCCGCGATCTGCTCGCCCGCTATAACAAGCTGTTCCTCGGCAACGCGCAGGTCACCGCAGGTGGCGCCGGTCGCAGAGCATCTCCCTTTGCGGCGGATGATGTCCTGTCCCGGTATCGAACACGTGGACCGCACATCCCTCAGGATGCGGGGGCTGGTAATTAACGGGTACAAACATATGAGCGCGCTGGTATGTTCGTTCTCCGATGAGCGCTGCGATTCGTTCGACCCGCCACGGGGAAAGGGGGTGAGATGCCTCGGATTGGCGAGTGCGACACGCCTGAACGAGTGTTTGTCCCGGCCCACATACGCTTGAAAACGTGTTGGCCACGCTACGACATTCCGCCCGATACGCATCTCTCAGGACCGCTGAAATGCGCGCCAGACAAAGATTGCTGCAATGTGGCATGGACTCTGCCTTACACCACGTCCAGCCGTAGCACGCCTCGCCCATCCACCGAACCCGGATGCCCCCGCCCCGGATGCACGCCTGGAACCCACGTGTCGCGCTTGCTCGTGCCGATACGCAATCGACCAGATCACCGACCGGAGGACATCATGTTCATCTACCTTTTCCTGCTGCTGAGAAAGGCGCTCGATCGCGCCGAGCACAGTCGCCGCGACGCGTACCTCGCGTCCGCCGTCGACATGGGCGAACTTGAACGCCGCATGCGTTCAATGGAGATTGACCGCTGAGGTGACAAGCCAACGCATCCTCCATTGAACGATCCGGATGCCGGAGCATGCGCGCCGGGGTCCTGATCATAGTCAGCCGCCGGCGCCGGGCCGATAGTGGAGACTTCCCTCGGCCCGGCATCCGCGTGCCCAACTCCTGAGTTCTGTGAAAGCCATGAATAGCACCATCGCATCGCAAGTCTTCTCTTACGCAACGACGGTCATTGCCCTGCATTGCTCCGGCTCAGGAGCGGCACAATGGCGCAAGCTCGGCGAGGCGCTCGGCTCGCGCCACGCGTTCGTCGCGCCCGAGCACTACGGCTGCGATAGCACGGGCCCGTGGAGCGGCGAGCGCGCGTTCACGCTCGCCGACGAGGCCGCGAGGACCATCGGGATCATCGACGCCGCGCGTGGCAAGGTGCATCTCGTCGGCCACTCATACGGCGGTGGCGTGGCGTTGCGCGCGGCCGTCGAGCGGCCGGAGCGCATCGCGAGCCTGACGCTTTACGAGCCCTCGGCGTTTCATCTGCTGAAGGTGATGGGCGCGCACGGAGCGCACGCGCTTGCGGAAATCATCGCGATATCGAAGCGCACCGCCGACGGCGTGAGCCGTGGCGACTATCGGGGCGCGGCGGCTTCGTTCGTTGATTACTGGGGCGGCCGCGGCGCATGGGAAGCGCTGCGGCCCTCGGTGCAGGCCGCGCTCACGCGCTGGGCGCCGAAGGCGCCACTCGACTTCCGCGCGTTGCTCGACGAACGCACGCCCACAAGCGCGTACACGAGCCTGAGTGTGCCGGCGCTGATCTTGCGCGGCCAGCACGCGCCCCTCCCGACGCGCGCGATTGCTGAGCGGCTGCCGATGCTGCTGCCCGCCGCGCGCCTTGCAATCGTCGAGGGCGCGGGACACATGGGACCGCTCACGCACGCCGACAAGGTCAACGCGACCATCGTGCGGCATATCGCCGAGTCGGAAACGGCGGCTTGGGCGGGTCGTTTGGGTTAAGCGGGGTTAAGCGACAGGCACGTACACCTGTCTATGGTTCTCAACGCGGTCCATCATCCAGGGAGCAAAATGCGCAAGCTATTCTTCACGACAGGATCGCCTTTCGCCCGCGCCGTCCGCATCGTGCTCGTCGAGAAGGGGCTCGATTTTGAGCGTGTAGAGACCTTCACGACGCCCAGCGTCGAAGAGCGCGCGAAGATCGCGCCGACTCTACAGGTCCCGACCTTGGTCGACGGCAACCTCACTCTTTGGGATTCCGCCGTGATCATCGATTACCTCATGTCCAGCTATCCATGTTTGCCCGCGCCGGAAGGCATGGAGCCCCTCGCGACCGACTACGTGCGCGCGGCAAACTGGCACGATAGGCTCGTTCTCGCCACGCTGCAGACCTTCGGCGTGTCGACGACGACGGTGTCGCAACTGCAATGGTCTGGGGTCCGGCATGAAGAAAATGGCCATGCCACCCGATGCGCCATTCGGAACCAGCATCTTCTCGACTGGTTTGAGGCCCAGCTCATCGGCACTGACGGCGCATTCATCCCCGGTGTGATCTCCGCGCAGGATATTTTGCTCACCTGTTTCTGTCGGTTCATTGAAACACGCCCATTGCGATTGTCCTGGCGCGCTCCGGGTCGACCCAAGCTCGCGTCATTGGTCGAGCGAATGGAAAGACGACCCTCTTTCCGGCAGGAAGCGGCACTTTGGTGGGAGCCTGGGATGACGTATGCCACTGCCGCCGAGGTGGAATGGGCAAGACATAAAACCGTTCATGGTGGACCCAGCTTCAGCGAATGGGCATCGCAGTCTCCCGGCTGACACCGGGCTTTGACGACGATCGAATGAATTGGTACGGCCAAACGAGCAAAGAGAGCCCAATTCGTGTGCGAGGACGCCTTCCTTCCCATGTGCGGCTGAAGTGGTGAGCCGCACATGCGGCTCGAACGCCCCTCCGGTTCGCCGTCCGCGGGGCGCGTTAGGCAGAAGTCGGCCACGAAAAGACAGTCGTCCGGCGACAGCGGGTGGCCGGTAAAGGCGGGCGGATTCAACCGGTGGATGCAATAGTTTGCTGGAATCGTTCGGCGGGCGTCTCGTAGTCCAGTGTCTTTCTCGGACGCTCGTTCAATCGTCTTGCCACGGCATTGAGTTTGGCCTGCGAAT
>NZ_VTUZ01000042.1 GCF_008369935.1 Paraburkholderia panacisoli
AAGTGAACCCGGCAGTTGCGGGGCTGACGCGATGACAACCGCGCCTCTGCTCGCCTGTCACGAGTGCGACCTGTTGCAGCGGGAGGCGCCGTTGCCGCACAACGGCGTGCTGCGCTGTTGCCGCTGGTCGATGCTCGACATCTACGTCATCACGATGCTCGTCGCGCTTGTCCAGTTCAAAGCGCTGGCGACGATCCAGGCCGGTCCGGCAGCGATTGCCTTTGGCTCGGTCGTCGTTCTTACCATGTTTGCCGCGATGTCGTTTGACCCGCGTCTGATCTGGGATCTGGCGGGAAAAAATCATGTCCAGGCCGCCCGGTAATATTCCGCCCGACATCCCCGAGGCCGTTGTCGCGCCGCGCAAGCGCTGGCGCGTCCAGCTGATCTGGCTGGTGCCGCTCATCGCCGTGCTGATCGGCGGGTGGCTTGCCGTCAAGGCGGTCCTTGACAAGGGGCCGACGATCACGATCACCTTTGCAACCGGCGAAGGGCTCGAGGCAGGCAAGACCAAGATCAAATTCAAGAACGTCGACATCGGTACTGTGACGAGCGTGGTGCTGTCGCCGGACCACAGCCACGTGATTGCGCGTGCAGATCTCGCCAAGGACGCTGCGAGCCTGCTGGTCGACGACACGCGTTTCTGGGTGGTGCGCCCGCGCATTTCCGGCGGCACCGTATCGGGCATTGGCACGCTGTTGTCCGGTTCCTTCATCGGCATGGATGTGGGCACCGGGAATGGGTCGCACCGTGACTATGTCGGGCTTGAGACGCCGCCTGTCATTGCCACCGGTGTGCCTGGGCGGGAATTCGTATTGAAGGGTGAGGACATGGGCTCACTCGATGTGGGCTCTCCCATCTTTTTCAGGCGTCTGCAGGTCGGACAGGTCACGTCGTATGCGCTGGATGGAGATGGCAAAGGGGTGACGATGGGCGTGTTCGTCAACGCGCCCTATGACAAGTATGTCAAGGATGATTCCCGCTTCTGGCAGGCTAGCGGCATTGACGTGTCGCTTGATACAAATGGCGTCAAGGTCAACACCCAGTCGCTCGTGGCCATTCTGATCGGCGGGCTCGCATTCCAGACGCCCGAGGAGAATGCGGAAAAGAGCGAGGCCGCCGCCGGTACTGTGTTCGCGCTATTCCGTGACCGCACGGAGGCCATGAAGCGCCATGACCGCATCGTCGATACCTATGTATTTAACTTTACCGAGTCAGTTCGCGGGCTGTCGGTCGGCGCGCCGGTCGACTTCCGCGGGATCACCGTGGGCGAGGTGACGGCGATCTATACCCGCTTCGATCCGGTCACGAAACAGTTCAGCATTCCGGTCGAGATCCACCTTTATCCGGAGCGCTTCACTTCGCGCTACGAGTCGGGCGCAGCAGGAGGCGGCAGACTCGCAAAGGACGTAAGCGACCGCCGGGCGCTCTCGACCCTGCTCGTCGACCGTGGACTGCGGGCGCAGTTGCGAACAGGAAGTCTGATTACCGGGCAGTTATACGTCGCGCTCGAATTTTTCCCCCACGCCGCGAAGGCCTCGATGAATTGGGACAAGACCCCGCCTGAATTTCCGACCACGCCGGGCAATCTGCAATCGCTGCAGGACTCGTTGACGAGTCTGATGACCAAAATGAACAAGATCCCGTTCGACGCGATCGGCAAGAACGCGCAACAGACGCTGGTCGAGGCGAACACATTGCTCAAACGGCTCGATACCGAGGTTACGCCACAGGCTCGCGAAACGCTCATCGCGGCGCATAAGGCGCTTGACTCGGCGAACAACGCGTTGCTGCCCAACTCGCCGTTGCAGCAGGGTGCAGGGGACGCATTGAGCGAGCTGGCGCGCACGGCGGCTGCCTTCCGGACGCTCGCGGACTACCTGGAGCGACATCCGGAAGCGCTGCTTCGAGGCAAACCGGAGGACCAGAAATGATGCGTCCGATTCTGTTCCTGCTTGCTGCGCTCGCGGTCGGGACGCTCGGGGCCTGCAGTTCGCCGAGGGCGGCCTTCTACACCCTAAGCTCCGATACCACGCTCGAGCGCAGCGGCCCCGCCGTGCCGATCAGCATCGTGGTCGGTCCGGTGACAGTGCCTGAACTCGTTGACCGTCCGCAGATGGTGACGCGAGTCTCAGACAATCAGGTCGCGCTGAACGAATTCGCGCGCTGGGGCGAATCGCTCAAGAGCAATATTCCGCAGGTGATCGCGGGCAATCTCGTGCAGTTGCTGGGTACCGGCAATGTGTCCGTTTTTCCGCAAGGGGGGGAGGTGGGGGGCTACCAGGTTAGCGTCGCCATCCTGCGCTTCGAGTCGGTACCCGGCGATTCGGTCACCATCGATGCGTTGTGGACCGTGCATGCTCCTAAACAAGCCTCGTCGGTAACCGGTCATACCGTCGCGCACGAACCGGTGACGGGACCGGGCTACATCGCCATCGCGGCGGCCCACAGCCGCGCACTGGCTGCGGTGAGCCGAGACATTGCCGCAGCCATACGCCAAACGCTACCGGGATGAATCTTAAGCGGCTCAGCGCACAAGCCGGGTCTCTGTCGGCCCCGATCACATCCACTCGCCGGTTCCGACTAGCACATTCGCGAACTGCCGAGATGGCTTCACCCACTTTGCTCAATGGTTGCAGGGTCGCCGTCGGCTGCCCGCATTGATGAGGCAGCCGTTTCGGAGTTCCTTGACGTTTGGTTCTTGATATCGTCAGACGACATGGCCGGGCAATGCGGGGCCGACCGCATCCGCCTGCGCGAACCGGTCTTCGGCAGGGGATCACCCTACGATGGTGTGCAGGTCCCGTACAGCACGAACACGTCGTCGCGGTTGACGAGGGTCATGGATATGCTGCCCGACTTCGTGTCGAGCGCTGCGACGACCCGACGATCGTCTTCTTCGCGAAGGTGGGTCGCGCCGCGACATCCCGCAGGTTGCGTGCTTCGACACCATGTGTCATAACATGTGGACGGACGCGTCGAAGGCGCTCTACCAAAGAAAGTCTGCCCGGTTTGCCGGGGATGTCGAGCGTCATGAGCGCGCACGCCGTTTCCTGCTGGTCTGCCGGGACCCGTTCTGCTGCGGGGCTGAAAGATTTTCGGGCTGATCTCCGGCCAAACGGTGCATCGCGCGCCGCTGCCCGAGCTGGTCGAAATCTTGGATGTGGGCTACACCTGCGCATTTCCGGCCATACCGTCCGCACGACGGTTTCCGGGTCCACGCGTTGCATAGCGACCGCAGGCAGAAGATCATCGCGTAGGCTGATAGTCGAGGAGCAATCATCATGGCTGAACTGCTGCTTGGAAACGTGGAAGAAAGCGTCACCGATGAAGAAATCGGCGAGTTCCTGATACGGTATGGATTTCCCCAGTTCAGCGAGATCCGGCGTGTGCCGGGCGCGGGCTCCCGGCCCGCGGCGCTGGTGATCTTCAACGACGTGACCGCGGACGGATTGCGCATACTGCAATCGCGCATCCATAACCTGTTCTGGAAGGACCGCACGATTAGCGCGCTGCTGCTTCCGACCCGCGATGAATCCTAGATCGCCAGGAGCCGCGTATGGGCCTGCTGTCGTGGTGGTTTGGGAAAAACCGCGCATCTGAAGAAGGCGATCTCCAGCAGGCGAAGGAAATCGTCGAGCGGATCGTCAGGCTCGGTCCGCAATTGCGTCTTGCGCGCGATTGCGAGGCGCGCATGGCGCCCGCCGTGCACCGGTCGATCGACTTTCTGCGTGAGCTCGTCGCGGACATGCAGGCGCCGCGGGAGGCCAGCGCGGCGGCGTGGGCAACGGACCCGTACATTCATGCTTTTTTTGCCACGCCGGACGATGTCTGTCCGGTCTTCAGCCACTCGGAGGCGTTACGCGCCTACTTCGACGATCATCCCGGCGCGGACGAAGCCGTCGCCGTACTGGGGATGAACATCAACGAGCGGAAGACTCTCGGTGCCGCGCAATTTGGTGCAACGACGCGTACCGATGTCGTGCAGACGACCGTCGGCTTCAGCGATCACCAGGTGCGCCTGTGCGCCGGGTCGGAAGCGGCGCTTCGGCAGGAAATCATTCTGCGAGTGGTCGATCAGCTTGCGCTCGAAGCACTCGGGAAAATTGCGGAGGACACGAAGCGGCGCGATTCGCTGGAGCACGAGCGGGCGCTGCTGAGGACGCGCTTGAGGATGCTCGAGCGGCAGGGGACAGGGGCACGGTCGCTACTGGGAAGCGACGCGTCGTGCAGCTTCGCGGAAGTGGCGCAATTGCAGACGCAAATCGATGAGAACGATCAGGCGCTGACGAATCTGGGCCTGAAAACCGAGGCGCTCGAACGGCACCTGGAGATGGTGTGCAGCGTGCTGTCGTCGCCGGATGCACATTTCCATGTGCAGAAAAAAAAGTTTCTGCTGGATCGGTTGAACGTCGTCGTCGACGATGGGGGCACCCGGCCGGCGCACGAATTGGAACTTCAATTGGCCCGTCTGCCAGCGAGTTCCGATGCGATGCGCGCCTTTGCAATGGTGCGCTTCAGGCGAGCCGATCTTCTGCCCGCGCGCGACATGCTGGCGGAAGCCCGGCGATTGCTGATTTGACGAAAGGCGATTCGCACTCTGGGGAGGACATGGCGTGAGCATCATCGTACGTGAGAATACGGTGGACACGACGCTCATTCGACTTGGCCGTCCGTTCTTCGACCGCGAAAACGCACTGTGCTTTTCCGCCTACGCGTTCGGTTGGGGATATTGCGCCTTTTCGCTGGATGCCGTCGTCGCCCATCAAGTGCTCGGCAGCATTGACGAGTCGCCCCGACAGATCCTGCTGGCATTCGCTATCGGACAAGCCAGAATCCGCAAGGCCGTGCACCGGGCCGCACGTCAACACGGAGAGCGCATCAGGCTCACGCCGGGCGATTTTCCGTGAGCCGCGAAGGTCGCTTCGTTGCTTCAGGAGAGCGCGTGTTCTCGAATCATTCACTCCGGTGCGAGTCGATGTCGGCCGGACCGGCGGAGTGGCCTTGCGCCGCCGACCCGTTCGGCTGGTCGATCCACGCCAGAAGCAGATGGTAAGTGACGGCCAGGATGACCGGGCCGATGAAAAGACCGACGGCTCCTATTGCGATCAAACCACCCAGCACGCCCGAGAGGATGAGCACCATCGGCAGCGCAACCGCCCGGCGGATGAGTACCGGCCGCAGGACGTTGTCGAGCGCCGAGACGCCGATGGCCCAGACTAGCAGCACGCTGGCCGTCAATCGCGCATCATGCATGAATAGCCAGATCACGCAGCCGAGCAGCGGCACTAGCGGCCCCAATTGCACGAGGCACATGACGAGCATCAATGCGCTGAGCACGCCTGCGAACGGAATGCCCGCGACCCAGACGCCGGCCGCGCCGAGCGACGCCTGGACAAGCGCCGTTACCACGACACCGAGTGCGATCGCGCGGATTGACTGACCCGTCAGGTGCACGATGTTGGCGCCGTTGCCCGGCGCCACGCGCAAGGCCAATGCCGTAACGAGACCGACCGCGCCTTCGCCGTGCCCATAGAGCAGTCCGCACACGATCAGCATCAGTATCAGATGCACGGCAAACGAGCCGACGAGACCCATCTGCACCAGAAGCCATTTCGCGACCACGGCGGCATAGGGTTCCACCTTGGCGAGGATGCCCCCTGGGCCCGCATCGGACAGTTTCTGCCACTCGTCGGTTGCATGGTCCATCAACGGCACGCTGCGCAGCCAGCCCGGGGGCGATGGAAGCGCATAGTCAGGCAGCTGTTCGACGAAGGTCATGATGTCGGCCGTATGGCCGGCAAGCGTGGACACCGCGGCGTAGGTCGGGATGCATATCACCACGATTTCCAGCAACAGCATGACGGTGACGGCGAGCCAGCGCCGTCCGCCGAGCCGCCGCTGGATTCCGAGCATGAGCGGCCATGTCGTGACGACGATCGTGCTGCCCCAGATCAACGCGGGCACGAACGGATGCACGATGTAGAGGCTGCCGCCGATGAGCAGGACAAGTGCGGCGACAGCCAGCACGATCCGGGCAAGATCGACGGTGGGACGAATGGTCTGGCGCTGCGGCTCCGGACTCGGGATGGGGTGGGCCATATCGTCCATCGTCTGTTCGGCTCCGGTTGGACTGCGCAACCAGCTCATGCGCATGGGCTTCGCCAGAACGAGTGTGCCGACCGCGAGGTTGGTCCGGACGGCCGCCCAACTCGATCGGACGCAACCACCGAAGAAGAACAGGGCGAGCGGCAGTCAACCGGTACATGCGCCGCCGGGAGCGATGATCGGCCGTGCGATCCGCACGGCACCTGCGCGGCTATTTGGCTTTGGCTTCGACGGAAATTGCGATGGCCTCGGTGTAGACGACTTCCAAATGATCTCCTTTCTTGATCAGCTTCAGCTGCTCGGGATCCTGCACGATAAGGTCCAGCGAATTGCCTTGCGGACCTTTCAAGGTCACAGCGCCGGTCTGATGGTTGACGGCGGTGACAGCGGCCATGACGGTCACTTCCCTGCTAGCCGTGCCGCCAGGTTTAGCGCCCATCGGCGCGCGTTCCAAAGTCGCATTTTCGCTGGCGCCAAGCGGCGCGCCTCCCTTTTTGAGCGTGATGGTCATGGCCTGCGAATACTCCGCCGCGACCACGTCGCCGATCTTGAGCTGGTCGAAGTTGCGGGCCTCCTCACCCACCACGACCTGCACGACCTTTCCCTTGGCGTCCTTCAGCCAGACGGTTCGCGTGGCCGGTTCGATACCGACGACAGTCGAGGTCGTCTTGACCGTGCCTGTCATGGATACTTTGCCGGGCGCGCTGTTGACCGCCACTTGCGGTTCCGTCTGCGCGTAAGCCGCAGTCGCCAGAGACACGAGCGCCGCCGCGATGATGAGTTTGCTGTTTCTCATGCTGCTCTCCTTGAACGCCTGCTCGCACGTTGTCGCGCGGCGAGGCTGGCGGCCGGTCTTGCAATATGGAAGTACGTTGCCGCGCTTACACGCTGCAGTTCATTTGATTGTGTAGCCTTTCCCTTCCATGCACGCGGCATAGGCACGATTGAAGGTGTCCATTGCGCCCTGCGTCTGTTGCTGCGACGATGCCGTGGCCGCGCGCCGGTTCTGCCGCGCGCGCGATCCGCCGACCATCGTTCCCGCCGTGGCGCCAACCGCCGCGCCTTTTCCCGCGTCACCCGTTATCGCTCCGATGACGGCTCCGCCGGCTGCGCCGCGCGCGGCGCCCTGAACGCGCTCACCACCGCCCACCGCAGGTCCCGAAGGCGGGGGCGGGGCATTGGCCAGCGCGGCGGGGTCCACGCCGGTATTGCTCTTGGCCCATGAATAACATGCGCCGTCATCCTGCTGCTGCTTTTGCTGGCTTTGTCCTTTCGCGGGGTAGGCAATGGGTTTGCTTTGCGCAATACCATCGAGTGACATCGAGCCTGCCAGGGCGGCGAGAAGGAAGTACTTTGTCAATGTAGTCACGACGACTCCTTGCGTGAGCCCACGCCAATGCGGACCGCCGGCTGCCTGTTCGGGCGGGCTTGAAATTGAAACCGGCATGGGTCGTCGCGGTCCTGTCGGGATCGGGCGCCTGGCGGTGTGCGTGCAGCAATGGCAGTTTCGCTTCCATCATTGCGCCGAGCCGCGCAGTGCGCAATCGGACCAAGGTCGTATTTGCAATACGGCACGTCCTCGGTCCAAACTGTATCTGTACGGCAGGTTTGCGTATCGTCTCATTGCTTCGGATAACTGTCTTTCAAAGATCGCAACCCGAGTCGCATGGTGAAGAGTGAGGGGACGCATCAATGGACCGCGTTACGCGTGCTTCGGAACGGATCATCCCGATTGAGTCGGCGCTCGACGGGTGCGGGCGAACGGTTGCCTTTCAGAAGCCCGGGCTTGCCCGCGTTGCGGTCCGTGCGCTCGTTGCCGCCATGCTGGCGGTTGGCGCGACGTCATCCGTCACGTTCTCGTTTGCGCAGGCTCCCGCCGCGGATACCGGCGCTGCGGCCCCCGTTCCTGCCGCGACCCTCGACAAACTCGTCGGGCCCATTGCGCTATATCCGGACGATCTCATCGCCATCATTCTTCCCGCCGCGACTTACCCGGTGGAGATCGTGCAGGCAGATCGCTTCCTCGATCAACGCAAGAGTGACAAGTCGCTCAAAGTCAACGAGAGCTGGCACGAACCCGTAAAGGCGTTGCTGAATTACCCTGACATCGTCAAGAGAATGAGTACCGATCTCGACTGGACAATCAGTATCGGCGAAGCCGTCGTCGCCGATCAGGGCGCGGTGCTCGAGGCCGTTCAGCGTTTCCGGCGTCAAACGCAGGCGGCGGGTCAACTCAAATCCGATGACAAGCAGGTCGTGGTGGTGGAAAAAGAGGTGATCAAGATTGCCCCAGCCGATCCGCAAGTGATTTACGTGCCGCAGTACAACCCGACGACCGTCGTGGTAGCCGGCGCACCTCCGACCTATGGCTACCTGCCTGCGCCTTATCCGGCCTACTACTATCCCTACGCGCCAGGAGCGGCGCTCGCGACGGGCCTGATCTGGGGGGCGGCGATGGGCGCGGCCTGGAGCGGCAACCACTACGAAGCTCATTACGGTGGCGGCGGCAATAACAACATCAACATCAACCGGGAAAGGAACGTCGAGCGAGGCGACAGGGAAAGGAACGTCGAGCGAGGCGATAGGAACGTCGAGCGAGGCAATATCAACACGGGCGATGTCAACCGCTCGCGAGGCCAGGGCGGGCAGTCGACCGCATGGCGATCCGAAAAGAAGCCCGGCCAGGTCAGCGGCACGACAGGCCGCACCGGTGGCATGCAACGGGTCGGCGACGCCCCGGCCCGCGGCGCCGCGGGAGGCGGCAACCTGGCTTCAGGCGGACGGCAGCAAGCGGCTCAACGTCCCGCTGCGCCGGCCACGAGGGACCAGGGCGCTCAGCGCTCCGCTTCGCCAGCCACAAGGGACCAGGGCGCGCGGGCCTCGCAGGGGCGCGGGGGCGATGCGTTTAGCGGCTACGGGTCGGCGCGCGACACGCAGGCGAACAGTTCAAGAGGCGCGGCGAGTCGTCAGTCCATGTCCGAGACGCGCGGCCGGTCTCCCCAGGCTTCCGCCCGCACCGGCGGCGGATTTTCATCGGGTGGCGGACGCAGCGGCGGCGGTGGCGGTGGCGGGTTCTCACGTAGCGGCGGCGGTGGCGGTCGCGGTGGTGGACGGCGATAGGGGGATGACAATGACTGACCGGAGCACGACCGGCAAGAACCCACGCGCGCACTCGCGGCCCCGACTCGCTTCATGGTGCGGGTTGTACGCCCTGGTTCTCGCCCTATTGGTTCCGTTCGGAGCCCTCGCCGCAGGGCAACGGACGTTCGCCACGCCGGAGGACGCGGTCAGCGCTTTGTCCGCGGCGTTGAAGTCCGGCGATGAAGCGACGCTGGTCGCCATTTTCGGCGAGGCGCACAAGAGCCTCGTGGTCTCGCCGGATCAGGCGGAGAACGAGGCGAATTGGGCCAAGGCTAGCTCGGAACTGGATGCCTTTCACGTCCTCGATGAAGCGGGACCGGATCGCCGGATTCTGCTGGTCGGCGACGAGGCATGGCCAATGCCTATCCCCATCGTGAAGGAGAACGGCAGCTGGCGGTTCGCCACGGAAATCGGCGAGGACGAAATGCTGAATCGCCGTATCGGCGCCAACGAACGCGAGGCGATCAACGTGCTGCGCGCCTATCTCGACGCGCAGCGGGAATACGCGTCACGTGATCGAGACAACGATGGTCTGCTGCAATACGCGCAAAAACTTGCCAGTACGCCGGGCAAGCATGATGGGCTTTACTGGCACACGGATGAGAGCAGCGGTGAAGAAGCCAGTCCGTTTGGACCGCTGATCGCCGTCAGCTCGGAGTATCTGAAGGGCCACAAGGCGGGCGACGCTTACCGGGGCTATCACTTCCGTATTTTGACGAGGCAAGGCAAGGACGCCGCTGGCGGCGCCTTTAGCTACATCATCAACGGGCATATGATCGCCGGTTTCGCGATGGTCGCCTATCCAGCCATCTATGGCACGAGCGGCGTGATGACTTTCGTGGTCAACAACAACGGCGTGATCTACCAGAAGAATCGTGGCGCGAACGCGCCGCCTGTCACCGAGTTCAACCCGGATCACACATGGCAGCGCGTTAAGGATCCGTTCTGAACCGATCGCCTGTTGCGGGCTGCTGGCCGGCGCTTGCGGTGCAGGCGTGTGCGCAAGCATCCAGGACCAAGGTCCGATGTGGATCGCGCGCGCCACTGGCTACACTTGAAAAACGGAACGGGCCGCTCGCGGGGCGTCATGCGCTGGATCATCGAAGCGGGTGCGCCCGTGTTTCTATCGAGTCTGC
Source organism: Paraburkholderia panacisoli (assembly GCF_008369935.1). Classification (GTDB taxonomy): domain Bacteria; phylum Pseudomonadota; class Gammaproteobacteria; order Burkholderiales; family Burkholderiaceae; genus Paraburkholderia; species Paraburkholderia panacisoli. Next base: position 10,383 of record NZ_VTUZ01000042.1, read on the forward strand.
TTCCGTACGCGAGGCGCTACGTTGACCAACGAATCCAGTGCCACCGATCCGGTGGCCGCCGACCTGCCCGTGCGCGGGTGGCGCAGCGCGTTTCCCCCCGTGCAGTGGCTGCGAGTCTATAAGCCTCGATGGCTCGTGAACGACGCGATAGCGGGTGCGACGCTCGCGGCCTACGGGATTCCGGTTTCGCTCGCATACGCATCGCTTGCCGGCTTGCCGCCGCAATACGGCATCTACGGTTATCTCGTCGGGGGACTGTTCTACGCACTGTTCGGCTCGTCGCGCCAGCTTGCGATCGGTCCGACTTCGGCGATCTCGATGCTGGTGGGCGTCACGGTAGCGGCGATGGCCGAGGGCGATCCCGCGCGCTGGGCCTCGATAGCGGCGCTCACGGCCGTGCTGATCGCCGGCATGTGTGTCGTGGCCTGGCTGCTGCGCTTGAGTTCACTCGTCAATTTCATCAGCGAGACGATACTGCTCGGTTTCAAAGCGGGCGCCGCGCTGACTATCGCGATGACCCAACTGCCGAAACTCTTCGGGGTCAAGGGCGGCGGGGAGTTTTTCTTCGAACGGATTGCGGTGCTCGGCGGCCAGCTTGCGCAGACCAATCTCGCCGTGCTCGCTTTCGGTCTGGTCTGCATCGCCTTACTGCTACTCGGCGAGAAATTTCTGCCGGGGCGTCCCGTTGCGCTCGCCGTCGTGGTTGCTTCGATCGTCGTGTTGTCCGTCACACCGCTGGCCGGTTTGGGATTCAAGCTCGTAGGGGCGCTGCCGCGAGGCTTGCCCGACTTCCGCCTGCCGGGACTGCGCATACGTGATGTCGATGGAGTCATTCCGCTCGCCTTTGCGTGCCTGTTGCTGGCGTATGTCGAGAGCGTGTCGGCGGCGCGCGCACTCGCTCAGGCAAACGGATACGAGATCGACGCGCGTCAGGAACTGCTCGGTCTCGGCGCCGCGAATCTGGCTGCGGGATTGTTCCAGGCGTACCCGGTCGCAGGCGGCCTGTCTCAATCGTCGGTGAACGACAAAGCCGGCGCGAAGACCCCGCTTGCACTCGTGTTCGCGTCGATTGCCATCGGCCTGTGTCTGATGTTCCTGACGGGCTTGATCGCCAATTTGCCCAATGTCGTTCTGGCGGCCATTGTGCTGGTGGCCGTGAAAGGGCTGGTCGATATCGGTGAGTTACGGCATGTCTGGCGGGTAAGCCGCTTTGAATTCACCATCTCCATGGTCGCGTTTGCGGCGGTGCTGATGTTGGGCATTCTGAAAGGGGTGATTGTCGCGGTCCTGATTTCGATGCTCCTGCTGATCCGGCGTGCCGCGCATCCTCATGTGGCGATTCTTGCGCGCATCCCCGGCACGCGGATTTTTTCGGACATCGAGCGGCACGCCGAGAACGAGGCGATTCCACATGTGCTGGCAGTGCGCGTCGAGGCATCTCTGGTTTACTTCAATGTCGAGCACGTGCGCGAGACGATCTTGTGGAAGATCCGCTCGGCGTCCGAGCCGGTGGCATTGCTGATCTGCGACCTGTCCGCGTCGCCGGTTGTCGACCTGGCGGGCGCGCGGATGCTGAAGGCATTGCACGAAGCGCTTCAGGCCTGCGGCACGGCGATGAAAGTGGTGGCCGCACACGCGGACGTGCGGGACATGCTGCGCGCCGAAGGTCTCGAAGATCGTTTGGGCCACATCGGCCGGCGCGACTCGGTGGCCGACGTGGTGGACGAATTCCAGTCGCATCGGGGCGTCGTCGACGGCCCCGATGTGGCGCCACGGGCCACGACATAGCCTGTGGCCGAACCCGCTATCGATGGAGATGATCTATGCGAGCCCAATCCCATATGACCGTATACCTGTTGCCGCGCTGCATCGTGGGCGCTGCGCTGCTGGTCGGCGCGACGTTCGGCCATGCGACCAACCTGAATTTCCTGAAGGACACGCCGGTGAGCTACATGAGGGACGCTGACCGTAAGGCACTCAACAGTGCGGCACAAGTGGCGCTCGATACCAAGAAGGATGGCGAATCGCTGGAATGGAGCAATGCGGGCACCGGCAACTCCGTTTCTATCACAGGCACAGTGACGCCGCAGACTACAACGAAGGAAGGCGATAGAACCTGTCGGACCGCGACGCTCGTCGCGATGGCCAAAGGCCAGACTCAAAGCTGGACGCCGAAAGTCTGCAAACAGGGCAGCGGACCCTGGAAGATCATCAGGCAATGAGTGCTCGTGCGAGGCGCCTCGCGGCGGTTTGATCGCATTGGCATGCCTTGTCGACGGCAAAGCACTGCAATGAACTGTCTACTGCCGGAACGCGGTGGCGGCTTACCCTTTGCGCCCATACGTGAGACCAAGGTCGTATTGTCCATGACCGTGAGAAGAATCATTGTAGTAACGGCGACAGAACGGTTCGAGAGATTGGCAAATTTCTCGCTGGAGACGGCCGGTCATGATTCATTGAAAACACACCCATTCGCACATGTGTATCACAGGGTAAACCGCAGACGAGGGCTACGATGGCATGGCTAACCGGAACATTACAACGCTATCCCGAGATAGCTATATTCCTGTCACTTGCAATCGGTTATTGGGTCGGCGGAAAGAGTTTCAAAGGCTTCAGTCTGGGCGCCGTTACGGCAACGTTGTTGGCTGCGATTGCGATTGGGCAGCTTCATATCACCGTATCGCCCAACGTCAAGTCGGTGTTCTTCCTGATGTTCCTGTTTGCCGTGGGCTACGGGGTGGGGCCGCAGTTCGTGCGCGGCATCGCGAAGGACGGCTTGCCGCAGGCACTCTTTTCAGTCGTGCAATGCGTACTGTCTTTGGCCGCCGCGGTTGTTGCTGCGAAAGTGGCGGGTTACGACCTCGGTTCCGCGGCCGGACTCTTTGCCGGATCGCAGACCATCTCGGCTTCGATGGGACTGGCGACGGATGCCATCAACCGGCTGGGCTTGCCGCCCGATCAGACCAAAGTCATGCTCGACGCGATGCCGACCGCCTACGCCATCTCATACATTTTCGGCACGATCGGTTCCGCGGTGATTCTCGCGACGCTCGGGCCGAAGCTGCTGCGCATCGACCTCGTCGCGGCATGCAAGGAATATGAGGCGAGTCTCGGTGGAACCACGGAACTGGGTGGCGCCGGCCAGGCCTGGCACCGGTACGAGTTGCGTGCTTTTCGGGTCGTGCCGGACAGCGTCGTGTGCGGCAAAACGGTCAGTCAGGTTGAAGCGCTGCAGCCTGAAAATACGCGCTTGTTCATCGAACGCGTGAGGCGCGGGAGCACGGTCCAGGAGGCGACCCTCGATCTGGTTCTGCAGGCTGACGATGTCGTCGCGATAGCGGGTCCCCGCGACCAGCTGCTCTCTGTGCTCGGGGCCGCCGGCGCGACTGGACAGGACGCGGACGATCAGGCCGTTGCGGTTCGCAGAGCGCGGGCAGTGGAAGTGGACGATCCCGAACTGCTCGCAGTACCTGCCGAAGGCGTGGACGTCTACATCACGAGCAAGGCGGTGGATGGCAAGACCTTGCAGGAGCTGGCTGGCTTGCCGCTAGCGCGCGGCGTCTATCTCCGGAAGATTAAACGGGGCCCCACGGAAACGCAGATCCCGGTGCTGCCCAGCACCAAGCTGCATCGCGGCGACACGATAACGATCGTCGGACGGACCCAGGACACGAGTGCCGCCGCCAAAGTTCTCGGCGTGCTGGACCGGCCGACCAACATGACGGATGTGGCTTTCGTGACCCTCGCGATCACCGTCGGCGCGCTGGTGGGGGCGATCGTCATCAATGTCGCGGGCATTCCGATCACGCTGTCGACAGCGGGCGGGGCGCTGATCGCCGGTCTCGTGTTCGGCTGGCTGCGCGCGATCCACCCAACCTTCGGGCGGATTCCGGAACCCACGGTGTGGTTCATGAACTCGGTCGGTCTGAATGTGTTCATCGCCGTGATCGGTCTAACGGCGGGGCCGGGATTTGTCGCCGGGCTGCAGAACCTCGGCCTCGGTCTGTTCCTGTGGGGGATCATGGCCACCGCGGTTCCGCTGATTCTCGGCATGTTTATCGCGCGCTACGTCTTTCATTTTCATCCAGCCATCCTGCTCGGCGTGTGTGCCGGTGCAAGAACCACGACCGCGGCGCTGGGGATGATCTGTGACGCAGCGAAAAGCCAGATTCCGGGACTGGGCTACACCGTCACCTACGCGGTGGGCAACACGCTCCTGACGATCTGGGGGATGGTCATCGTGATGATTCTGTCTTGAGCCGGAGAGGGCGTCGCGACGGGCGACACCGATCGGGCAAACTTCGTTCTGGAGAGCGCAAATGAGCAAGCGGGAAAAGCAGGATGCCGGGAAGGCGGCGAGGCTGGCCGCACTCAGTCCGTTTGAACTGAAAGACGAATTGATCAAGGCGGCGGGAGGCGGTGCGGTCGAACGAGCCGCGAACCTTGCGATGCTCAACGCCGGGCGCGGCAATCCGAATTTTCTCGCGACAATCCCGCGCCACGGCTTCTGGCAACTCGGCCTCTTCGCGATGCGCGAGTCGGAGCGGTCGTTTGCGTACATGCCGGAGGGCATCGGTGGCTTTCCGAGGCGCGACGGACTCGTCGAGCGGTTCGAACTGTTCCTGCGCGGCAACAAGGGCGTGCCCGGCATCGACTTCCTCGCGAGTGCCGTGTCGTACGTTCGCGATCAACTCGGGCTGTCCGACGGCGACTTCCTGTACGAGATGTGCGAAGGCATTCTCGCGTCGAACTATCCGGTGCCCGACCGGATGCTGAGGCTGTCGGAGGTCATCGTCGGCCAGTATCTGCGCCGCGAGATGATCGGCGACCATCCGTTCATCGGCGAGTTCGATATCTTCGCGGTGGAAGGCGGCACGGCCGCGATGACCTACATCTTCAACACGATGCGCGAGAACCGGCTGATCAGACCCGGCGATACGATCGCACTCGGCATGCCTATTTTTACGCCCTACATCGAGATTCCGCATCTGAACGACTATCAGCTGAAGGTTGTCGATGTCAATGCAGATGTGGAAAAAAACTGGCAATACTCGAAGAAGGAACTCGACAAACTGCGCGACCCGAAGGTGAAGGCGTTCTTCCTCGTGAATCCGAGCAACCCGCCGTCGGTGCGGATCAGCGACGACAGTCTTCAGTACATTGCCGACATCGTCAAGGAACGGCCGGACCTGATCCTGTTGACCGACGATGTATACGGCACCTTCGCCGACGGCTTCGTTTCGCTGTTCGCGCTCGCGCCGAAGAACACCATCCTCGTGTATTCGTACTCCAAGTATTTCGGCGCGACCGGCTGGCGTCTCGGCACGATCGCGACGCATCGCGACAACGTGCTCGACAAACTGATCGCTGAACTGCCCGAGGACGCCAGGAAGGAACTGCACAAGCGCTACGAATCGATCACGACCGAGCCGGACAAGCTCAAGTTCATCGACCGCCTGGTCGCCGACAGCCGCACCGTCGCGCTGAATCACACCGCGGGTCTGTCGACGCCGCAGCAGGTGCAGATGGTGTTGTTCTCGCTGTTCTCGCTGATGGACACGCCCGACGCATACAAGAAAGCGCTGAAGCGCCTTATCCGCAGCCGCAAGCGCGCCCTTTACGAAGAGATCGGCATTTCATTCGACGACGACGACACCAACCAGGTCGACTATTACACGATTCTCGACATGGAGTTTCTCGGGGAACGGGCGTATGGACGCGATTTTGTCGAGTGGCTGATGAAGAATACCGAGCCGTCGGAACTGCTTTTCAGACTGGCCCGCGAAGCGCGCGTGGTGCTGCTGCCGGGACGGGGATTCGGCACGCCGCATCCGTCCGGCCGCGTATCGCTCGCGAACCTGAACGAGTCCGACTATCGGAAGATAGGCCGCGCCATTCGAACGTTGCTTGCCGATTATGTCGAGCGCTACAACGCCGCGACCGGCAACAAGCTCGACAAGAACAGGGTGCTGTAGATCCCGGCCTCGGACACCACTGGCGATCCAGCCGGTCACGGTGGCCTTCGCATCCAACCTTTCTCCATCGAGGAGTACCAGATGACTACGGACAGCGAAAAGATCACGCCCTATGACGAATTCAACTATCCGATTCCAGAGAACGAATTTCCGAAAGACGGGATGTCCGCGCGCGCGGCGGCCGCGGTCGTCATCAGCGCCGAGTGGACCGACGCGAACCCGATGCTGAACATGTCGTCGTTCGTCACCACCTGGGCCGAGCCGGAGGCTGCGGAGACGGCGAAGCGCAACATATTCAAGAACTACATCGACCATGACATGTATCCGCAGGTGTTCGCGATGGAAACGCGGATGGTCAGGTGGCTGCATCAGTTATGGAACGGCCCGAAAGGCGTGGAGCCGTACGGTACGGCGACGGTGGGCTCGTCGGAAGCTTGCATGCTTGCCGGTCTCGCGCACAAGTGGAACTGGCGCAAGAGAAGGGAAGCCGAAGGAAAGGACGCGACCAGACCGAACATGGTCACAGGCGGAAACGTGCAGATCGTGTGGAAAAAGTTTCTGCGCTACTTCGATGTCGAACCGCGCATCGTGCCGCTGAGGCCCGGCAACTACCGCCTGACGGCGGAAGAGCTCGACAAGTACGTCGACGAAAACACCATTGCAGTGGTCGCCATCGCAGGTCAAACATTCACCGGCGAGGATGACGATATCCAGGGCATTCACGACTGGCTCGACGACTATGAGAAGCGCACCGGCGTGTCGATTCCGATGCATATCGATGGCGCGTCGGGAGGATTCGTCAATCCGTTCCTTTACCCCGACTACAAATGGGACTTCCGGCTGCCGCGCGTGCAGTCCATCAATGCGTCGGGACACAAGTACGGTCTTGTTCCTCCGGGGCTTGGATGGGTCATTTTCCGCGAGCGCAAAGTATTTAACGAGGAGCTGGTTTTCTACGTCAATTACCTCGGCGGCGAAATGCCGACCGCGACGTTGAATTTCAGCCGCAACGCCTTTCAGGTGGCGGTGCAGTACTACATGTTCCTTCGCCAGGGGTTCGAAGGCTACAGAAGGGTCATGCAGCACACGTTGGACAATGCCGTCGCCCTGCGGGAAATCCTCGTGAATAGCGGCTACTTCACGGTCATGAACGAAGCGCAGCGGATACCCGTGGTAGCGGTGACGCTCGACAAGAAGGTAAAGAACTTCAACGAATTCGATGTCTCGAACAAGGTACGGGAAAAAGGCTGGGTGCTCGCGGCATACACGATGCCGCCCAATGCCGAGGAAGTAACAAGTCTGCGGGTCGTGGTGCGGCCGCATATCAATCGGAATGTGGCGGGACTGCTCGCCGATGATATCGTCAATGCCTGCAAATTTCTCGAGAGAAATGGCGGAAACGCGAAGCCTCCCGCGCTGCACGCGCATTCCGCGGAAAACACGACGCCGGCCAAATGCTGAGGATGCCGCTTGAGGAACTGCGGTAAATCAGGGCGGATCGGGATGAGCGGCTTGCGCGCGGGCAGCGGGGCAGGTCGTTCTGATGAACTCCGGCCCGATGGCCGATCGTGGCTTCGAAGGCACGAGGATCAGCAAGCTCGACATCTGACGCCGGCACCTCCACGCCAGACTATCGAGACCTGATCCCAGCATGTGCGCAGCCGTCCTGCCGGGAGACAAGTTATGCTGCTGACACCGATTACCCAGCGGGTGTTGTCCAGAGAATTGCTCGATGTACTGATCCGTGCTGGACTCGTTGCTGTTCTGGCCATCTTCTGTTTCCGGATATTCGTCCCGTTCCTGAACCTCATGGTCTGGGCTCTGATCCTCGCGATCACGCTGTATCCGCTTCACGTCAGGCTCCGGCGTATGCTCGGCAACAAGGATGGCGTGGCCGCCACGCTGATCATCCTCGTCGCGTTTGGCGTCATCCTCGTGCCGACCTATCTGCTGGGGGGCGCGGTGGCCGAATCGATCGACCATGCGATGATCATGTTCAAAAGCGGCAGCTTCAGCATTCCACCACCCGCCGACTCGGTGGCCAGCTGGCCGCTGATTGGCCAGCGCGTGCACGACTTCTGGCAGCAGGCCTCTATCGACCTCACGGGTCTTGTGCTGAAGTTCGCGCCACAACTCAAGGAAGCCGGTCTCGCTTTGCTTGGAATGGTGACCGGGCTCGGCGCAGGGCTGCTGCTATTCTTCGTCGCCCTGATTGTCGCTGGCATCCTGATGGCGCACGGCGAGAAAGGCCACACCAGCGCGGTGCAGATTGCCTCACGCATCTCCGGCCCTGAGAACGGCCCACAGATCACCGATCTTTGCACGGCCACCATTCGCGCGGTCGCTCAAGGCGTGGTCGGGATCGCGTTCATCCAGATGCTGTTGATCGGTATCGGGTTCGTGGTCATGGGTGTTCCCGGTGCGGGGCTGCTTGCGCTCGCGGTGCTGCTGATCGGCATCATGCAGTTGCCAGCCACGCTGATCACGGTGCCGGTGATCGTCTTCATCATGACCACCGAAGGGGTGAGCGCAATGACGATCATTTTCTCGGTGTACGTGTTCGTCGCGGGGCTTGCCGATAACGTGCTCAAGCCATTGCTGCTCGGGCGCGGCGTCGCTGTTCCCATGCCTGTGGTGCTGATCGGCGCACTCGGGGGTATGGTCACAGGGGGTGTCATTGGTCTGTTCATCGGTCCCGTGATGCTGGCAGTCGGTTACGAGCTGTTCTGGCGATGGGTCAAAGACCAGGCAAAGCCCGAGCGGTTAGACGAAGAACAACAGACCTGAGTATGCCGGGGCCAATCCGTGTCCGCCGTGGCCCACAACGCGCGCGCCCACTGGCTGCTGATCGCGGCCGGCTGTTTGAGCGGATGCATGCGTGTGGGCCCGGACTTTCAACCGCAGCATGAGTCCTGGAGCGAACACTGGAGCAGCGCGTCAATCGAGCAGGTCACACAGCAGGCAACACAGCCGGACTTCCGGCAATGGTGGCGGATCTTCGCGGACCAGAACCTCGAGAGTCTGATCGCGCAGGCCGACGCAAACAACGGCGATGTGAAGATTGCCGGCCTGCGCGTGCTCGAGGCGCGCGCCCAACTGGGCATCGCGGTCGCGGGCCGCTATCCGCAGGTGCAACAGGCCAATGCCGACGTCCTGTACTCTGCGCGCAAACGCTCGGATGGATTCAATCCGCGCTCGGGCGGCTACTGGCAGTACGGCGCGGCCTTCAGTGTCGGCTGGGAGCTGGATTTCTGGGGGCGCTTCAGCCGCGCAATCGAATCGGCCAATGCCGCGTTTTTCGCGGCGCAAGCCAACCGGGATGACGCGTTGGTCCTGCTGCACGCACAGGTCGCCGATACGTATTTCACCCTTCGCACGGCCGAGGCGCGCCTGCGCATTGCGCGCGAGAACGCCCAGTTGCAAAAGCGCAGCTACGAGATCACACAAAAGCTCTTCAAAAGCGGTGAGACCGATGAACTCGATCTCCAGCAGGCGAAGACGCAGTATCTCAGCACGGTAAGCAGCATTCCCGACTTCGAGAGCCAGATCGTGCTCGCGCATCACGCTTTATCCGTGCTGCTTGGACGGCCACCTGGCCCGTTGCCGGAACTGAATGTGCAACCGGGCAAAGAGGAGGTAGTGCCGCTCGTGGACCGGGCCGTACTGCAGGATGTTCCGGCAGATCTTTTGCTGCGCCGCCCGGATGTGCGCGCGGCCGAATTGCAGATGGCCGCGCAGTCCGCGCTCATCGGCGTGGCCGAGGCCGATTTTTACCCGTCCGTGTCGTTGCTGGGCTCCCTTGTCTGGAGCGCCAGTTCGCTCACCGGCGCTCCGAGCACGCTGGCCCTGGTCGGCGGCCCGAGCGCCACGTGGAACCTGTTCGATCACGGCAAGATCACCAACAACGTGCGCGTGCAGGACGCCCGGCTGCAGGAGCTGACGGTGGCCTACCAGAATACCGTGCGCGAAGCGGCCCGTGAGGCCGACGACGCCGCCACGGCAATCATCGCCGCATGGCAGCGCGACTCGATCCTGAACGACGCGCAAGGGGCCGCGCAGCGCTCGCTCAAGCTCGCCAATACGATCTACCGGGAAGGGTACTCGGACTTCCAGCGGGTCCTCGACGCGCAGCGTGCCCTGTTCGCGCAACAGGACGCGTACATCGTCAACCGCGGCAACGCGGTGGGCAGTCTGATTGCGCTCTACAAGGCGCTCGGAGGAGGCTGGTACTCGGAACAGCCGCTCGTCGATCCCGCGACGCGCAAGCAGATGCAGCAGCGCACCGACTGGGGCGACTTGCTCAACGAGTCGAATGCGCCATCCGCCGCCGCCAGCTCGTCTGGAGGTTCGTCCCGATGAGCGACAAGCCCGAGCCCACCGCCGTCACGCCGCCGAAGCCGCCGGCGCCAGCCGCCGACCCATCGGGCAAAGCGGTGAAGTGGGTTGTCTGCGTGATCGTCGTCAGCCTGATCTGGTATCTGTTCGCCGATCGCTTCACGCCTTATACGCAACAGGCGCGCGTTCAGGCTTACGTCGTATCCGTCGCCGCGGAAGCATCGGGGCGAGTGACCCGCGTCCTCGTGCATAACAACCAGGAAGTCAAAGCGGGCGACGTGCTCTTCGAGGTCGATAGCGTGCCATACCGGATCGCCGTCGATCGCGCGCGGGCCGACCTCGAGTCGACGCGCCGGCAGATCGGTGCGAGCACGGCCGGGATCGATGCGGCGCTCGCCTCGTTGCGCGCGGCTATCGCGAATGAAGTCAAGGCACGCCAGGACAGCGAGCGGCTCGATAGGCTGTATCGCGAGGATGAGGGCACCGTCTCGCTGCGGCGCCTCGAAGTGGCGCGAGCGACGCACGAGCAGGCCCAGAGCCAGGTCGCCGCAGCGCGGGCCGAAGTGGAGCGGGCTCGCGAGCAGCAGGGTGGCAATGAGGCGGAAAACGCACAGTTGCGCAGCGCGGGCGCCGCGCTGGAAAAGGCCGAACTCGATCTTGCCAATACACAAATCAGGGCGCGCTCAGGTGGCGTCATCACGGATCTGCGCACGGAGGTCGGCCAGTTCGCAGCGGCGGGCAATCCGGTCATGACGCTGATTGCAATCCGCGACGTGTGGGTCAGTGCGGATATGACCGAAAACAATCTGGGGCATCTGCGACCCGGCACGCCCGTAGCGATTGCGCTGGACGCGCTACCCGGCGAAGTTTTCGCGGGACGGCTTCGCAGTATCGGCTATGGCGTGAGCGTGGGGCAGAGCACGCCGCCCGGCAGTCTGCCCACCGTACAGAACAGCCGCGACTGGCTGCGCCCCGCGCAACGCTTTCCGGTCATCGTCGAGTTCGAACCGGGTGAGAGGGCGCGCCTTCGCAACGTTCGTGTCGGCGGGCAGGCAGAGGTGATGGCGTTTCCAGATCCGGGTAATCCGCTCAATCCGCTGGGTCGCCTGTTTCTGCGCGTGATGAGCTGGGTCTCGTACCTTTACTGAATGGCTAACCACTGCATCTATGGAACACAGGCATCAGCTTCTCGGTCGACGTACGCTACGCGTTGCCACAGGGACGGCACTTTGTCTGACGATCAGCTTCGCGCTGGACCTGTCGGTCCCCGTCATCGCGCCGGTGTTCGCCGTCTTTCTTCTCGCGACGCAAAACCGCCCACTGTCGTTCAAGGCCGGCGTAGCGTTCGCGCTGATCGTGGCTTTGACCACGGGCAGCGGCCTGCTGCTTGTTCCGTTGCTTCGCCATTACGCGTTCGCTGGCGTGATGCTTGTAGGCCTCATGCTCTTCCTCTCGTTTCGCTATGGTTTGCGCGGCGGGAATAATCTGGTCTCGACCTTTCTGGTGGCCGGCCTGACGATGATCTCCGCTGCCGGAACCGCTGACTTCCAGTTGGCCGTGACGGTTGTTGGGGCGCTGGTGAAGGGCCTCGTGCTAGCCGTGCTGGTGGCGGCATTGACTCACATGCTGTTTCCCGAGCCCGTGAGCACGGGGCCGCAACCTGCCGCTCAGGTCATGCCCGACGGGCAGGCTGCGCGCATCGCGCTGCGCGCCGCGCTCGTGGTTATGCCAGCGTATCTGCTCGCCATCGCCGATCCAGCAAGCTACATGCCGATCATCATGAAGTCCGTCAGTCTCGGCCGACAAAGCTGTACCACGACGGCCCGTAGCGCAGCGCGCGACCTGATCGGCTCCACGTTGCTAGGTGGCTTGCTGGCGATCGTGTTCTGGTTTGCCCTCAGGCTCTTTGTGGACCTGTGGATGTTCTACCTGTGGATGCTGCTGTTTGGCCTGCTGGTGGGACGCAAGCTCTATCGCATCAGCCCAACGCGCTACTCACCGGGTTTCTGGCTGAACAGCCTCGTCACCATGATCATTCTGCTGGGCCAATCGGTGCAGGACAGCGTGGCGGGAAAGGACGTCTACACGGCGTTCGCGGTCCGTATGGGACTCTTTGTGGCCGTCACGGTCTACGCCTGTCTGATGTTGCTGATTTTCGAGCAACGCCGTCCCGCGTGATGACGCTGCGCGCACCAAAGCCTCTGCCCGGCGCACACATTGGCGTCCGTGCGAGCACGATCGAGGAGGTACCTTGCAATGGGCAATGCGACAAGCGACGTGGTCGTCCGCGTCCGAGCACGTGAGATATTGCGGGAGTCGGGCAGAACGCTTTGGTACCTGCGAATGATCCTTGCGGGCCTACTGGTGCTGTTTCTGCTGCTGACATTCGCCATGTATTACATGGGCGACCCGGTGGAGACGGTGAAGCGAACGCCTTCGCCGATGGGGGAAACTATGTACTTCTGCGCGATCACGGCGCTGACCATCGGGTACGGCGACGTGGTCCCTACGTCGACGTTTGGCCGGATCGATGCCATATTGCTTGGGCTGACCGGCATGGTGTTCACCGGGCTGATCGTTGCGGCAGCCGTCCGGGGCGTGCAGGAAGCTGCGCACCGGGCTAGCGTTCAGGATTAGGCTGGTTGCGCGGGACTGGTCCAGCGGCTTTCAGGGTGCCGAGCCAACCCGCGTTCCGGCATTTCTCAGGATAGCCTCGTTCAACTTGCTCACGGGTCAGCTCGCGCTGCGTGCGGGTACCGACCTTGCGTTGCTTCGGCCTCGGCGCTTCGTTAGCCCTGGGCGTCGCCCATGGCGCCACGCCATGGGTCAGGGGGAGAGGTCATACAGTGCACGGAAACATCGTCACGTGGGGGCCGGGCTCACGTCAAGCGTACATTACAGAAAGCGATGCGCCTTCGGCTCTCTCGCGCAAAGGCTTTCATCAGGGATCGCCATGACCGCATTTTTGCAGTGTGAATCCAGCCATGCCAGGGTCGTCGTCGGACTGCCGGCACGCGCTGTTTTACATGCAGGCGTGTGGCGCGCCATTGGGTGCGTTAGCTTCCGGTTGACCATGGCCTGCTTCCTCGTTCTGTTGACGGCGGGCAATCCGGCGGCAGCCGCATTGCCCGCCGGGCTGCAAAACCTCATCAACAATGCGACGGGCGGTTCTGCACCGCCAGCCTCGGCTGTGCAGGCCGCATCGGCACCAACGCCCGCCAGTCAGGCCGAACTGGCGCGCTCGCTGGACGGCCTGATCGGCACGCTCGAGAGCGATCCACAACGCAAAGCGCTGGTTGCCCAGTTGAAGGGGCTGCGTGCAGGGACCGAAAGTGCCGCACTCGCGGTGCCGGCATCGTCCGCACAGGGCAACGGCGATCTGCTCGGCGCAATTGCGTCAAGCATTGCGTCCGTCGAGATGGATCTGAGCGAGGGCCGCACACCGTTGCACTATTGGGCGGCCCGTTCGAGCGCGGCGGCCAGTGATCTCTGGACCATTATCAAAGGCGGGAGCGGGGAGTCGTTCGGCCACGTCCTGCTCGGCATGATCGCGACGCTTGCGGGCTGGGGCGCGTGCGCTGGCCTGTTGATCTATCTGCGCCAGCGCATCAGTGCGCGTTATGGCTGGAAGGTCGCGCTGGAACCGAATCCAACGTCGTTCGAGCTCTTGAGTTTCGTATTCTGGCGGACGGCGCCCTGGATCGTCGCATTCGTGGCGGTGGCGCTGTTCATGCGGGGAATGCCTGACGCGCTCGGCAGCACGCTGGGGCTTGTGATCGTCTATGCGATAGTCGCGGGCTCGCTCTTCTCGGCGATCTGCCTGATCGTGTTCTCGGCGTTCAACACGGCACACCGGCGTGTCGCAGTACATCAGTTGCTCGCGCAAAGCCGCTGGCCGCTTTTCGCGATTGGTGCCTGTGGCGCGCTAGGCGACGCGACGGCCAACCCGAACGTCACAGGCCTGCTCGGCGTGAATCTCGCCGGGCTCGTGTCGGCATCCGCAAATGTGGCGGCTGCCGTCATGATCGGATATTTCGCACTGGCTTACCGCCGACCCGTCACCCATCTGATACGCAATCGCCCGTATGCGCGAAGGCGTGATCACAAACTCGCCACCGAAGCGCTCGATATCCTCGCATCGCTCTGGCACATCCCGATCCTTTTAATCGCGATCGCCTCGGTCGTTGCAATCATCGATGCGCGCGGTTCGGAAGAGAACGTATTGCAGCCGTCGCTTGTCAGTGCGCTGTTACTCGTGCTCACGCTGTTTGTGTCGGCGCTGCTGCTGCACGTGACGCGTCGAAGGGACACGCGCGCACACCGCCGCGCGCCGCATCTGATGCGACTCTTGCGCTTCGCCAGCACGCTGGTCGTCCTCCTGATGTGGCTGGCGTTCATTCAATTCGAACTGGATCTGTGGAGCGGTCCGATCGCACGGATGATCAAGCACAGTGCGATGACACCCAGTTTCAAGCATGCGCTGGTTACAGTCATCGCGACGGTCTTCGGCGCCTGGTTCATCTGGATACTTTGCGATACCGCAATTCTCAACGCGTTGGGACCGAGCAGTTCGCGCAACAAGGCACTCGATCCCAGCGTGCGCGCACGCACGATGTTGCCACTCGTGCGCAACGCAGTTTTCGTGACGGTTGCGACCCTCGCCGCCATCGTCGCCGCCGCCAGTCTGGGCGTCAATCTGACACCTCTCCTTGCGGGTGCGGGCGTGATCGGTCTTGCAGTCGGCTTCGGTGCGAAGGCGCTCGTCACCGACCTGATCACGGGGCTCTTCATCATTGTCGAGGAGACGATCTCTGTCGGTGACTGGATCGAGATTGACGGCAGCCATGCCGGCACCGTCATGGACCTGACGATCCGCACGGTCCGGTTACGTGACGGACAAGGCGCGGTTCACACCATTCCCTTCTCGCAGATCAAGATCGTGAAGAACCTGTCGCGCGACTTTGCCAACGCGGTGTTCGAGGTACGGGTGCCGTTCGCCGTCGAACTCGATGACGTCACACGCATGATTGTGGAAGTGGGCGCCGATCTGCAGGAAGATTATCGCCTGCACAAGGAAATACTTGCGCCCGTCGAAGTGTGGGGGCTCGACCGTTTTGAGGCTAACTGGATGGTTGTGAAAGGGCAGATCAAGACGCGGCCGCTGCAGCAATGGAGCGTGGCGCGCGCTTTTAACGCGCGGCTCAAGCGCAAGATGGATGAGGCGGGGATTGAGATTCCGGTACCGCATATGCGGCTTCACACCTCGGCGAACGAGCCCAACGCAGGGTCGCAGTCTGACGATGGCGACCAGGACGAGAGCCGACAAGCGAACGACGCGAACAGTGAGCCTCGCCGCGGGGCGGCACCCACCGTGCCGTTGGAACTGCGCGCGCGCAAGGAGCCACCAGCGAGAGAGCCACCGGTGGGCTAGACGGTTTCGAAATCGTCGACCAGGTTCCCCGGCTGCGATCGAGACGGTCTCCAAGAAACGCGTTGCGTTTTCGGCGACCTGTCGTGCCGGGAGCGGGGCTTCGCGCGTATTGAGGTACGGACCAAGCAAGCACGATCGTATTCCTGGGCGCGTGCTTCGAGCTATTTATAATGGTTGCAGTGTCATTCAAGGTGGTTGAGGTGCCCACCGTATCAGGCGACTGCTGGCTTCAGGTGTGACGGACGGGCGCGCCTGGCCCGCACGTTAAGCTCGCTTCAAGTAGCGCGGCTCGGGCCCGATGACGCCCGACGCCACCCAGCACCCGCCCAGGCGACGGCCCGAGCGCCATTGAATGGCGCACAGCGTCAGGGGCGAGTCCAATGGGCTCGCCCCTTGGAGCATGTCATCTGCCGGCTCATGTGCTGCCGGACCTAGGCCGCCCGGGCGACGAACCTGTTACTGCTTCTTCGCTGCATCGACATTCGCATCGGCGGCCTTCTTGTTCGCATCACTTTGGGCCTCGACCTTTTCCTTGTCAGCTTTCGCTTGGGCCACGTTAGCATCCTTGGCAGCCTCCCGCTTTTTCTCGTTAGCCTTGGCCTGGGCATCGTGCTTCTTCCTATTCGCCTTGGCCTGCGCCTTGGTGGCGTCAGCGCGCGCATCGGACGCTTCGGCTACGGTAGTCGCCTTCTCAACTTTCGCTGCTTTCTTGTCGGCGGTGGCTTGGGCCGATGCCTTATCTTCATTTGCAGACGCCTGCGCCTTTTCGGCATCGCTTTGTGCTTCCGCCTTCTTCTTGTTCGCTGTAGCTTGCGCTTCACTCTTTTCGCTATTTGCCTTCGCCTGTGCCTTGTCAGCAGGCGCGGCGGTTTGCGCAAACGCCGACGTGATAAGCAGCGCGGATGCGAGCGCGGTGAGGATCTTCTTCATGACGTTACACTCCCTTGAATGTGCACGGCGTTGGCCCGTGCTGTCTGTATCAACGTCGAAAGATGAGCAGACGTTGACCCTCCTTTTGTGACAAGCAGTAACCAGTCGACACCAGTTGCAACACCCCGGTGCCAATGCGCCCGCTCCGATCGACTAGCGGTTGTCGCGAATGCGCAAGTCTCCTGATCGCTCTGCGACTGCTATACGATCGGGAAAGAACCATCTTCGATGTGCAAGATGTGGCCTCTCGTGGATCAGTCCTCTCGTCTCAAAGGGCAGCTACTGCTGCGCAATTTGCGGGCCTGACAGCGAACGTTTGTCGTGCCATGGCCAGGTCAATCCAGAAAGTCTGCTGCGCGGGCATTCCCAGCATATCGGGCGAACCGCGAAGAGAGGGCGATGTGGAATACAGGGATATTGCTCGGTTGCACTAGCAGCAAAAACGGTCCACATTTCTATTGCGCAATGCTGAAGGAAGCCTTAAGCGGGTAGGGGTGGTCGAATCCACTGCGGGACCCATGACTCAAATCTATCGGCGAGAAGAAAAGCCGGCGCGAGGCCGGCGTTAAAGGTCTAGCATCCGAGGCAAGCTAGATCCTGAGAGGAGGTGAGACGCAGGCCCGCATTGACAGTCCTGTGCCGGTGTGGAGATATGTGCGACTCGATCGGAAGATTGTGACGTGAAATTGCTCGCAGAATCTTAAGGTTTTGTTAAGGAGGGGCGCAGCGTCTGTGCTGATGATCGGCAACCCATCGGACGGGATGACGCGCCGCAGTTCCTTCATTTTCTCCACTACCGCATCCTTCAGTGCGGGTATGATGCCCACCCTGGAGCGCGATGAACCTGCTGTGGGCAATCGCGTGTTCGATTGCAAAATGTGAGTTCCAAGTCATCATGAGTTAGCTTACTCTGCACCTTTCAATAAATAGACCTGATGGCGATTTATCGGCCAGCCCATTCCAAGCAAAAGTGCAAGGCTCGCGCTGCTGCACCCAACGTCATAGCTACCGCGAAATGAACAACATCGATGCGGTCTTCGAGAGTTATCTCGCAAGACTGAATTTTTGCCCATTGTGTAACCACGCGATAAACGCCGTATCGAATTTATACACATTCAAGGGGCTGGTGCTCATTCCCGTCTTGTGGTGGCTATGGTGCCGCGCGGACGAGCGCAGGGAATGGACACGCCAAATCGTTATCGCGACAATCCTGAGCGGCATTTTGGCTCTTTTCATTGGAAGGGTCCTCGCGGATTTTTTGCCATTCCGCGCGCGACCGATCAACACCCCGGAGTTGCATCAGCACTTCGCATCTATCTTGCACCAGGAGAGCGTGCTGCCGACATGGAGTTCCTTTCCGAGCGATCACGCAATGCTATGGATGTCGGTGGCAGTGGGTATCTTCATCATCTCCCGCAGAGTCGGGGTCCTTGCGCTCCTCTATACCGCGATTTTCATTTGCGTTCCGCGCGCTTACCTCGGTATTCATTACCCGACCGACTTGCTCGCGGGAGCCCTGATCGGGATTGTCATTACCTACGGTATGACCCGGGACTCCATCCGAAACCTTTATGCGCCGACTGTGTTGCGATGGATGGAACGCTACCCGGGACTGTCGGCGATGCTTGCATTTGTGCTCTGCCTGGAATTGGTTACCCAGTTTGACGAATTAAGGCAATTCGCAAGTTCCGTTTATAAGATTCTGTGAGACGTCTCAGGCAATTTGCCTTTTTATGACCCGGTTCGAAGGCCGCAATCCTTCGAATCCTTTCCTCGTTGCATAAGCTTCTCTTAAGGAGCGGTTGCTAAATTGATGCCGAAGGAGCGGGTACTGGATTCCTTTTCAGACGATCAAGACGCCCGCATGTCGTGCGGCTTCCTTTAGTTCAACAAGCAGCTGATTGGCACCGCTGGCGAAGTTCGGTTCAGCCAGATTTTGTGCCGAGAGAACTATGCCATGACTACCCTTGTCGGGCCCGGAAGCGATTCTGGGCCTTCTTTTTCATGTGGGACGCGTACGCGTGAGGTATGTCGAAACGCAGACACAGGCGGATGCGTTTCATAAGGGGATACTTCGAGTGCCATAGAGAATCTATATTCTAAAGCCATGTATCCGTAAGCATCGCTCATCGTTGGTTGCAGGTCGAGGGGAGCGGCTTTTTTAATCGAATGCTGCGCCGGGCTCTATCGCCTACAGTCTGGTAGACAGGAATAAGATGGCGGACAAACATACTTCGAGCAAGTTTGATGGCGACCTCGAACAGCTCTCAACCCGGTTATTCGGAATGGGCGGTCTCGTCGAGTCGCAGATTTCACGCGTGATGGAGGCAATGATTTCGTTCGACCTGGAACTTGTTGAGCAAGTCCTCGACGGCGAACGTCGACTCAATCAGATGGAAACTGAAATCGACGAAGAAATTAGCAACATCATTGCACGTCGGCAGCCGGCCGCCCGGGACCTGCGCCTACTGATGGCCACTTCAAAGTGTGTCACCAACCTCGAACGGGCGGGAGACGAGGCTCGGAAGATTGCGAAGCAGACACGCCGTATCGCCATGGATACAGCGGCCCGAAGAATCAACATTTCTGAAATCATGGCCTCCGGCGAAATGGCTTTAGACATTCTTCGCAGAGCGCTGGATGCATTTGCGCGGATGGATACCGTTGCAGCAGCACAGATCATCAAGGATGACGAGGCCATCGACAATGAGTTCCGAGCCTTCGTGCGCAAGCTCGTGACGTACATGATGGAAGACACTCGGGCAATTTCGACTGGACTGGATCACCTGTTCATTGCGAAGGCCATCGAGCGTATTGGGGACCACGCGACCAATATCGCCGAGACCGTTGTGTATGTGGTTAGTGGCACCGACGTTCGTCATGTACCCCGAGACCAGCTTGGATGAGACGCCTCTGGCAACTGAGACCGTGACAAGGAGAGGCGACGGGCGCCTCTTTGTGGTTGTCGAGGTATTTGGAGCCTATACAACGTTGCTCGACCGGCGCAACGTTCGCTTCTACATTCCTCCAGAAAGCGCTCTTTCGGCGTAGTCGTCCGCCGATAGCCAGAGCACGCAGAGGTAGCAAAACTAAACGCGTTTGCTTGTCAACATCACGCGCCGCACGACAGACGGAGTCGAAGCAAACGTCTATGTGTAACTTGGGAAACCAGCGGTTACCGTCGTTGCTATAGGCAATGCTTCTGTGCACCATATGCGTCATATCCGAAAAACTCAATCTGAATTTGGAGTCGTTAAGCTTGCATTCAGCTGTTCCGGCTAGACTTCACTGATGTTGAAGAGGCCCTACGGTTCGATCGGCAGTATGGTTACCTGGCGTAAGCGCATGCAGAGGCGGCTGCCAAGTGATCAAGTGAGGGGCAAACGGCTTGCAGAGCTCAATATATTGCCAGCCGAACCGGCGCGACATCCTGCGCTTTTCTAGTGTCCTGAATGACGGAATAGAGAAGGGGGGGCGAGCGATGCCGCTCATTGCGAGTAGTACACACAAATGTGGCGGAGTGCTCTACTCGATTCATGGAGGTACAAGACAGTGAGGAGCCCAGCTTGGCTTCGAATCCTGCTGATTCCGAGCGCCGATGACAGCCCATTTTTCAGTGACGAGTTCCAGGCCAACCTACGGGCATTTTTCCAGACGCTGGATGCCGCGGACATCCAGGTCAGTTCTGTCGCCTTGAACATGGACATTGTCGACGCTCGCAGGCCCCTAATGGGCGAATTCGTTTTTTCTCTGGCCCAAGTAGGGCCGGCACTAAGCGCCGCTCTCGGGGCGTGGTTAGAGGCGAATGCCGGCCGGAAACTACGTCTGAAAATAATTGGTGTTGAATTCGAAGCCAACACGATGACGCAGCTAGTCCAGGTGCTGGATAAGGCAATCGCGCTGAGAGAACAACGGGTGAAGCCAGCAGGCTGCGACAAATGAACCGCAATGCCGTTCGGGCTCGGGCACGCCGGCTCGGCTTCGTCACATCGGCAAGCACACGCGAGTCTGCGTTTGAAGGCGATCCGCAACCCGTACAAGTCGACACGAGCGTCTGCACAAAATCGACAGACGTCTCCACTGCCAGCGGGTGTCCGTTGGGCAAGACGAGCGTGAGGTTGTCAAAGCGGTACGTCCAAGTGGAGAGTTCGGCCGTTGGTGTACGGTCGCGGCAATTCCTATGTCTGCAAAGCCGTCCTGCACGTCTCGCGCGATCTCGGCACTAATACGTGCTTCTACGTCAACGTGGACGGCCGGATTTTCCTTCAGGAACCAGGACAGCGCCTTGGGAAGAAATTCAATCATTGAAGAGACATTCGCAAGCACACGCACGTGCCCGCGCGCGCCGGTTGAGTACTCGCTCGATTCCGCCTGTCGGCCTTCGTGACCTTTCACGATCAGGCGTGCGTGCTTGACCAGAGCATCGGTTGCAATTGAAATTCATCAGGTACCCCCGAGCGGGCGACGAATCCTTCGAGCGCTCGTTGTCCGAATGTTCGGTTCAATACCGTCCGGCAGCCCATCAGTTTGCGCAGATCGATCCCGGTCCGATAGCCCATGCTCTCCAGCATGAAGACCAGGTCCTCTGTCACGACATTGCCCGACGCGCTCTTCGGGCCGTCCGCGCCACCGAGTCCCGCGAGGGAAGAGTCGAATGAGTGGATACCACATTGCAACGCCGCCACGACGTTGGCGAGGCCGAGGCCACATGTGTTGTGAAAATGGGCTGTCTTCAGTTTGTCGCTGCAAAATGGCCGAAGGATCTCGATCAGGTCGACGACTTTGTCCGGTGTGGCCAGCCCAGTCGTGTCGGCGAGGGCCAGTTCGTCACACCCGGCGTCGACCGCCTGGAGCGCGACATCACAGACTTCGACGTGCGGTACCGCGCCCTTGTACGCGCAGCCCAGTGCGGTCGCTAACGCGGCGACGACTTTCGTCGAACGGGTTCCATCTGTCCTGTCGCGCAGTTCACGGATCTTGCGAAACTCTTCGATCATCTCGCGGGGCGTGCGTCGAACATTGCTGAGACTGTGCAGCGCACTGGCGGAGATTGGAGCGACAATCCGGTGTACTCCGCAGGCCAATGCGGCTCGCGCCCCCGCCTCATCTGTCGCGACCGCTGTGATGACAAGGCCATCATGGCGGCGGGCGTGGGCTACGAGTTCTGCGCCATCAATGAGTTGCGGCAGCGTGGCCAGTACCCCGAACGACGCGAGCTCCATATGACGCACCCCCGCCGCGTATGCGGTGTCGATCCAATGCTTTTTGTCGCCTGTTGGCATGATGCTGGACAATCGTTGCAAGCCATCCCGCAGACCGACTTCCTGAACCACGACCTCATCATGTTCGTTTCCCATGATTGGGCTCCTACGTTGCAGATTCTCACGGTAAGGCGCGCAGTGCGCCGCTGCACTGCGCGCGATGCCCGCCGGTGCCAATATCGGTTAGACAGAAACCCGGTGCGCAGCGAGCGGCATCGGCACAGGCACAACAAAGGCAGTAAGCACGCGGTTCAGCCCCATGCCGAGCCCCGCAAATGCGGCCATTTCCTCACTGACCTGAAAGGCCCTGGCCGAGCCGATGCCGTGCGACGCGACGTCAGGAGCGAATCCGCGAACGGCCGGCTCTTCGGTGCGAAGCATGGTCAGAATCGATCGCGCGAAGACGGCCCTGAAGATCCCCGTGGAAATGACAAGGACCGCGGTCAAATGCAGTGACAAAGCGATGTCGGCCTCACTGCGGCAGCGCACCAGGCAACGCCTCCGATTCGAAACTGTTGCCGAAGCCCGATTGATGAGTGGTCGTCGCCAGATCCTTCGATACTGGAAGCGTTCAGTGGTTGATTTCTTCAAGCCGTAGCCCGTTGGTCTTGGGACCGAACGCACCGATCGAGATCATCACCACCACCATGCACGCGGTAATGCCGGCGAACACCCCAGTCACGCCGAAGTCGCGCAACAGGAAGGCGATAAGAAAACCTGACATCATTGCGCCGACCCGGCTCGCCGAATACACGATGCCGTTGGCGCGGCAGCGCACAGCGGTGGGGAACAACTCCGACTGGTACGCGTGGTAGCACACGGAGATCGTTTGCCCGGCGAGGCTGATCAATACGCCTAGCACGATGAGTGGCACGACTGATCTCAACTGTCCAAAGAGCAGCCCGAACACCACGACTGCGAACGCGGCGCCGACAATCAGCCATTTGCGCTGCACCTTGTCCGCATACAGCATGGCAATCATCGGGCCAACAGGCAGCGCGATCGCAATCACGAACGAATACAGCAGGCTCTTCGTGACGGTGATACCTTGCCCGATCAACAGCGTCGGCACCCAGTTGGCAAAGCCGTAGTAGCCAATCGCCTGACAGAAATTGAACACGACGAGCATGATCAACCGGCTGCGATAGGGCGGCTGCAAAAGCTCGGCGAGCGAAGCACGACGATGGGCCGGCTGCTCGACAGCAGGTGCAGGCGGGGGCAGAGGACGACCCGACTGCTGTACGGCTTTCGCCTCCATTTTCTCGACAATGCGTTCGGCTTTCTCCTCGCGGCCATGCGACGCGAGCCACCGCGGGCTTTCCGGCACGGCACGGCGAATGAACCAGACGAACACGGCGCCGATCGAACCGATGAGCACCACGCAACGCCAGCCGTCGAGGCCGAACACGGTCGTCGGCACCAGCCAGAACGAGAGGATCGCGGCCACCGGCGCAGCGGCGAACATGATCATCTGGTTGAAGGCCATCGCCCGGCCTCGCATATGCTGGGGGACAAGCTCGGTGACGTAGCTGTCGATCGTCACGATCTCGATGCCCACACCGATGCCGGTGATGAAGCGCCACAGAACCACACCTTCGGCCGTGGTCTGAAATGCCATGATGGCCGAGCCGATGGAATACCAGAGCAGGGAGAACGTGAACACGGCGCGGCGCCCGTAGCGATCAGGCAGCCAACCGAACCCGAACGTCCCGACGAAGAGGCCCGCGAACGTGGCCGCGATGAAGCCGGCGATCCCCTGAAAGCCGAAAAATGCTTGGGTGGTCGTCTGCAGCAGGCCGCTTTTAGCCATGCCCGGCGCGATATAACCCGTGAATATAAGGTCGTAGACTTCGAAGAATCCGCCGAGCGATATGAGGAACACCAGCATCCAGATATAGCCTGTAGCGGGTAGGCGGTCCATCCGCGCCGAAAGCACCGCAGCGGTACGTGCCTGCGTTCGGGCATCGGATGCCGCGACCGGCGGAATTTCCGTAGTGATGACGCGTTGCATGAGTGTCTCCTTGATATGTCCCGTGGCCGTGTTGTTTTTAGAAAGCCTGATGGGAATTGCGTCGCCGGATTCCGCTTAAGAAGTACCGGCGAATTCACGAACTATTCCCGCGCAAGCACTCCACGGCGAACCTGATCGCGTTCGATCGACTGGAACAGCGCTTTGAAATTGCCTTCGCCAAATCCGTCGTCGCCCTTGCGTTGAATGAATTCGAAGAACACCGGACCGAGCAGCGTGTCCGAGAAAATCTGCAACAGCAGCCGAGGTTGGTCTCCCGAGGTATTGCCGTCGAGCAGGATGCCGCGAGTCTGCAGTTCCGCCACCGGCTGGCCGTGCCCAGGAAGCCGCTCTTCGAGCATCTCGTAGTAGGTTTCACCCGGCGCCGTCATGAGCGGCACACCGGCCATGACGAGGCTGTCGATCGTCGCCAGCAGGTCGTCGCTCAGCAGCGCGACGTGCTGGATGCCTTCGCCGTTGAACTTCATCAGGAACTCTTCGATCTGCCCGGCGCCCTTCGACGATTCTTCGTTCAGCGGGATGCGGATCTTGCCGTCGGGCGCCGTCATCGCTTTCGAGGTCAGGCCGGTGTATTCACCGGAGATGTCGAAGTAGCGGATTTCACGGAAGTTGAACAGGCGCTCGTAAAAGCTCGCCCAGAACGACATACGGCCGCGATAGACGTTGTGTGTCAGATGATCGACAAGCTTCAGTCCGTGCCCGACCGGATGGCGATCCACCCCTTCGACAAACTCGAAGTCGATGTCGTAGATGGATTTGCCGTCTTCGAAACGGTCGATCAGATAGAGCGGTGCGCCGCCGATACCCTTGATTGCGGGCAGGCGCAATTCCATCGGACCGGTGGCCATCTCCACGGGCTGTGCGCCGAGTTCCAGCGCGCGGTTGTAGGCCTTGTGGGAATCCTTCACCCGGAACGCAAGACCGCAAGCCGACGGGCCATGTTCAGCGGCAAAATAGGCCGCCGGGCTCTTCGGCTCCCTGTTGACGATGAAGTTGATATCACCCTGCCGATACAGCACCACGTCCTTCGACCGGTGACGCGCGACCAGCGTAAAGCCAAGCTTCTCGAACACGGGTTCCAGCGTATTGGGGGTGGGCGAAGCGAATTCGACGAATTCGAATCCCATCAGGCCCATTGGGTTCTCAAACAGATCAGCCATGACAAGCTCCACGATTCAGGAAAACATTGATCTCAGGTCTACGCTCAGCCGATGTGGCGAAGTTCGCCGCGATACAGTTCGGCACGCCGTGCATAGTCGGCAGCGCTTTCGTCAAGACGCGCCACGTCTTCATCGCTCAGTTCGCGCGCCACGTTCGCGGGCGCGCCGAGAATCAGCGACCGGTCGGGGAAGCTCTTGCCCTCGGTGACGATCGCACCTGCTGCCACCAGACAGTTCTTGCCGATGACCGCGCAATTCAGCACCACTGCCTGGATGCCGATCAGCGATCCTTCGCCGACCGTGCAACCGTGCAGCATCGCCTGATGGCCGATCGTCACATTGCCGGCGATATCGAGCGGAAAGCCCGGGTCGGTGTGCAGTACCGCGCCTTCCTGAACATTGCTGCCAGCGCCGATCTTCACGGGTTCGTTGTCGGCGCGGATCACGGCGCCGAACCAGACGCTCGTGCGTTCGCCGAGTTCGACGCGGCCGACCAGCGTGGCTTGAGAAGCAACCCAGGCGCTGCCTGCGATTTGCGGCGCGTTGCCGCTAATGCTGTAGATAGTCATGAACTCAGGTTGCAAAAAGTGACTCAAGCCGCTGCCCGGCCGGTCAGGCGGGCGAGAATTTCCTGCGTATGCTCGCCGACACGGGCCAGCGCCTGACGCACACCCGGCCGGCGTCCGCCCATCAGCAAGGGCAGGAGCACGACGTCGGTCATACCGTCCTCGGTTTCCATCGGCACGAGGCCACCGCTTGCTTTCAGATGCGGGTCGTCGAGCAACTGGTCAGGGCGCACGATCGGCGCATAGGGAATGCCGGCGGCTTCGAGCTTCGGGGAGAGCTCATCGGCGCGGTGATGCTTGAGAATTTCGCCGAGGCGAATCAGCAGTTCGGGCCGAACCGCCACGCGCAGAGCGTTGTTGGCGAACTGCGGCTCTGCGGCGAGATCGGGCCGCTCCAGTACGTCGCACAACGTGATGAACTGCTTGTCGCTCACGGCGCCGATGAAGAGCTGTTCGTCGTCGGCTAGCGTGAAGACGTCGTAGACGCTCCAGGCCGAAACGCGTGAGGGCATCGGTGGCGGCGGTTCTTTCGTCATCGCGTATTGCTGCATGTGCTGGCTACTCAGGAACACGCAGTTCTCGAACAGCGCACTCTGGATTTCCTGGCCTCGGCCAGTCGTGTCGCGCTCACGCAGTGCTGCCAGCACGCCGATCGCGCCAAACATGCCGCCCATGATGTCGTTGACCGAGGTGCCGGCGCGCAGCGGCCGGCCAACCGGTCCCGTCATATAGGAAAGGCCGCCCATCATCTGCACGACCTCGTCGAGTGCGAGGCGCTTTTCATACGGGCCGGGCAGGAAGCCTTTGTGCGAGACATAGATCAGCTTCGGATAGATCTTCGACAGCGTTTCGTAGTCGAGACCCAGCTTCGTCATCAGGCCCGGCCGGAAGTTTTCCAGCATGACGTCGCACTGACCGATCAACTCCAGAGCGGCGGCGTGGCCGTCAGGGGTATTGATGTCGAGCACCACGCTCTTCTTGTTGCGGTTGAACGTGCGGAAGAAGCCGATACCGAGGCCGGGCAGCTTGCGCGTCTTGTCGCCTCCCGGCGGCTCGATCTTGATGACTTCGGCGCCAAGGTCGGCGAGGATCATGCCGCAGGTCGGGCCCATGACCATGTGCGTGAACTCGATGACGCGCACACCGGCGAGAGGAAGCGGATTCGGGGTATTCATGATGACCTCAGGCGTTGAGTGTTGCGGTCGACGAGTGCGCGAAGGTTTTCGGCAAACCCGAAAGCCACAACGCGCCGTGAAGCGTTTCGCTGGATAGCCACTGCGCGACCTTTTCCCGCAGAAGAAGCAGGCGGGGAATATCGATGCCGGTGGAGATGCCCATGTCGGCAAGCATGAATGCAAGGTCTTCGCTCGACGCGTTGCCGCTCGCACCCGGCGCATGCGGGCAGCCGCCGATACCGGCGAGCGTGGCGTCGAAGCGGGCCACGCCGGTTTCGAGCGCGGCGTAGACGTTGGCGAGAGCCAGACCGCGCGTGTCGTGGAAGTGACCGCACCAGAACTTGTCGCCGGCGATCGCGCGGGCCTTGCCGAACAGTTCGCGCACGGCGGCAGGGCCGCCATAGCCGACCGTATCGGCGATGCTCACGCGATCGGCGCCCGCGTCGAGCAGGCCCTGCATGCAGCGCAGCACTTCGGTCTGATCGACAGCGCCCTGGATCGTGCAGCCGAAGGCGGTACCGATGCCGCCTTCGATCAGCGTCTTGGAGCCGGCGGCGTCGCGTGCGGCACGAATGCGGGCGACTTCGGCGATCACTTCGTCGGGCGTCTTGCGCAGGTTGGCGAGGCTATGGGCATGGCTGGCCGACAGCGGCACCAGCATCAGATCCGCCTGCGACTCGATGGCGCGCTCCGCGCCCTTGAGATTGGGGACCAGGACCGAGACGAGCAGCCCAGGCAGGGTTTTCGCGTAGGCGACCAGCTCGGCGGTGTCCGCGAGCTGCGGCAGGAGTTTGGCGGGAACGTACGAACCCACTTCGATTTCGCGCTGCCCCGCGGCGTAGGCGTCGGCGATCCACTCGATCTTGCGTTCCGTCGGAAGAATGGTCTGGATGCTTTGGAGGCCGTCACGCAGACCTACTTCGCGGATGACGACGTTCGGGGGGAACGAGGACATGTGTGTCTCCTGGATACCTGCCAGTCATGTGTGCTGGCGATGTGTGCACTTTAGGCTTTCCACGTCCGACATAAAGAGGTATTTTGGAACCGGAGAGATTCCGATATGGAAAGTAAAGGGCGGTGAGGAGACAGAAATGCGAGACATCGATCTCAAGACGTTGCGGCTGTTCGTGGCCGTCTGCGAGCACCGCAACATGGGCCGCGCGGCGGAGGAAGAGCACATCGAACCATCTGCGATCAGCAAGCGCATCGCTCAACTGGAGACCGACCTCGGCGTCCCGTTGCTGACGCGCTCGCGTCGCGGCGTTCAGCCGACACCTGCGGGGCTGACTCTGGTCGAACACGCGCGCAATGTCCTGTTCACGATGGACCGGATCGCGAGCGATGTCGCAGCCTTTGGCAGCGGTCTGAGAGGCAGCGTCAGCATATGCGCGACGGCTTCTGCGATCGCCGAGGCACTGCTGGACGACATCGCATCCTTCATGCGCGCACCGGACAACCAGAACATCCGGGTGGACGTGGAGGAACGTCTGTCCGTCGACCTTGTTCGCCAGCTCAGGGAAGGGGCGGCTTCGGTCGGTGTCTGCTGGGACAGTGCGGACCTCGAGGGCTTGCAACACGTGCCCTATCGTCAGGACCGGCTTGCGCTCGCCGTCTATCCCGGACATCCATTGGCCGGATTGAAGTCAGCCCATTTCGAGCAGACGCTCGAGCATGATCACGTCGGCATGCCGCCCGCAACCGCCGTCCACGCGATGTTGCAACGCGCGGCCGCCAAAGCGGGGCGGACGGTGTCATACCGCGTGATCGTGTCCAATTTCGACGCCGCGTTCCGCGTGGTCGCCGCCAAGCTCGGCATCAGCGTTGTGCCGCTCGAAGTGGGGGAGACCTACAAGCGCATCTTCGACGTCGAAACGATTCCGCTGACCGACTCGTGGGCTCTGCGCCGGTTCGTGGTGTGTTTTCGTGAGCTGGAAGCGTTGCAGCCGGCCGCCCGGCGCATGGTCGATTATCTTGCGAGCAAGGCTATGGCAGCGGCTGCCTGATCGATGCCGCGGCTGCCGGTGACGACGCCGAAGAAGCGACTGCATGAGTGGCACTGCCTCGACACTACGGGCAGCCATATAGCATTCGACGCGCAACAATCCGGCCAACAGCCGGCTAAAAGAGAAATAATAATCGTTATCATTGCGCCCGTGATCCAGTCGATGTAGCATGCCAACTTTCGCGCTTGTGCGGTTTCATAGTGGCTGCCGCGCGAAATGTACCGCTATTGGGTTTTGTCATTCGCGTCGGTAGTCATTGCTACTAACGCGCCCTCGAATCTGAGTTGCACCGCATGCGACCTGCCCGGTCGGTTGTGCCGGAGCTGGCGACTGCGTCTGGACGAGCCGCGGTTGAATAGTCGCCTCAAGGTTCGTAACGCGTCGGCACAGAAATTCACTAGATGCTTGGTACTTCCTTAATCAGCGACCCCTGGTTCTACGTTGCGAGCATACCGGCACTTCTGCTGACCAGCATCTCAAAGGGTAGTCTCGGGCTTGGCCTCGGCGTCGTGGCCGTGCCACTTATCGCACTGCACTTGCCAGTGCCCGTTGTGGTGACACTTCTTTTGCCCATCCTTTGCCTGACTGATCTGGTCACGCTCTGGCAATATCGCGGCGAATGGAGTTGGCCATTGCTGCGTATCGTGATCCCTGCCGCACTCGTTGGCACTGGACTCGGTGCACTGGCGATACACCATCTTTCGGAAGCATGGCTAAGACTCGGCGTCGGTGTGATCTCAATCGACTTTGCCCGGCGTCGCTGGTTGCAGTCGCGTGGCCCTGCACGGGAAGAGCGTCATCGTTTGCACCCGGCCTCGAGCATCTTCTGGGGCGCCACCTCTGGCTTCACAAGTTTCATGGCTAACGCGGGCGAACCGGCGCTGGCCATCTATCTGTTGCCGTATAAACTCACCAAGCGCTGCTTTGCCGGCACCACGGCGGCATTTTTCGCGGTCGTCAATCTGGCGAAACTGGTCAGCTTTTCCATGCTTGGGCTGTTCACCCGCACGACTTTACTCGCCAGCCTCGTTCTCACGCCTATTGCGGTGTTTGGGATCTGTGCAGGTGTTTGGCTGAACCGCCGGCTAAACGTCACGCATTTCTATAAATTTGCGTACATCATCCTGGTTGTAATCGGCGTTCGACTCGTTTACACAAGCCTCAAGGTCATTGTCTAGCGCAGTCCATGGGTGCTTTCGTGGCCTGGCTTCCAGTTCTGACGACCGTTTTCCCGGCAGCAGAGCGGCCGTGGGTGGACCGGGATATCCATTCGTCACACTGATCGCCACGATGTGCTTCGGAATCTTGTACCCGAGCGTGGTCAGCATGCGTAGCTTCATCGGGAAGCCGAACTCAGACGGCAGCACCCGGCCGTCGTAGGTCAGCGTGAGCCGCGCCTGCGTATGCAGGGCAGTGGGCATGTCGATGCTGGTCCAATAGCTGTCCGCGCAGTGCAGCGACACGTACTTCGCAGTGAGGTCCGCGCCCGAATGCTTCAGGAAACTGGAGAAGCGCACAACGCCCCTACCGACAAAATTGTCGTCGAGCCGTTAATCCAGAGATAAGCCGGAAGCGCACCCCTACGCTGACCGGATACCCCCAAGGCGGGGCGCCGCTATATATCCCGGGAGTACGTTGCCAATGTCCAAAACGCCGCTCAGATCGCCACCTCAACTGCTGACGGCGTCGTCGTCCGCTGCCTTGCTATAAAGGTTGGCCGTCTTGCCGGCCGCGATCCGTTCGGCCATCTGCTGCAGGTCCACGGAAGCGTCTTTCGCAAGCAGCACATAAGCCATCCGGTTCGCGCGCCAGGTCACCGTCTTCATATCGCCGACCTGTTGCGCGTGAATCGGCTCATCAGCGTTCGCGTCTTCAATCACGCAGAGCGCAACCGGACCGCCGCGTTCGGGTAGATAAACCATCTGGATCAGCGGTCGGTCGTGGTAGTCCAGTCGCTGCACGCGCTTGAACTTCAACCCCGCTTGACGCAGATCCGGCACGCGAACCGGCATGCCGTCGCGCTGCCGGATGTCGGCAAGTACCTGCTCGGTCGTGGCAGGGTCCTCCTTGATGCCGGCGACCGTCTCGCGTCCATATAGCACCTGATAGTCGGCCACGCTTTGCACCCAGGGCGAGACCTTCGAGTGGAACGGCGTCAGGGCGCCGAGGTATCCGGTCAACACGCCCGAGCAGATTGCGCCCGCGACGAATGCAGCCGCCAGCCATTGCATCGGCGCGCGCCGCCCATCGCGCCTGCTGCGCTGCGACGGCGTGCTGACACTGACCAGTTCGTCGATCCGGCGCTTCAGGCTCTCCGGCACGGGCGGCACCGGTTGACGCTCGTAGGCGGCGCGGTACGGTAAGACCGATGCACGCAACGCGGCCACCCGCGCGGACAGATCGTCCGAGTGGGCAATTGCCGCTTCGACTTCCGCGCGCTGTTCCGGCGGAAGCTCCCCGTCGACATACGACATCAGCAGCGAGTCATCGACGTTCATCATATTGATTCTCCCTTGCGAGCTGCAGACGACGATTGCACGCCAAATTGTTGGCCAATTGTCAGCCTTGCCCGCGACAGACGGCTCATGACCGTGCCGATCGGCACGTCGAGCACTTCCGCGGCCTCCCTGTAACTCAATCCTTCGATTGCCACCAGCACCATCACGACGCGCTGCGCGTCCGGCAGGGCCTCCACTGCGTTGATCACCTGGCGATGCATCAGGTCGATCTCCGGATTGTGCGCTGAGGGGTCGGCGAAGGCTTCGATCTCTTCGTCCTGCCAGTCCATACTGCCGCGCCCCCGGATCGAACGGGCCCGTAGCTCGTTCATCCACGTCGAGTGCACGATCGAAAACAGCCAGCTCAGCGTCGAAGTGCCGGGCTGCAGTTGACTGCGCCGCTCCAGCGCCCGGACGCAGGCGCGCTGGACGAGGTCCTCCGCGTCGTGCTGGTTCTGCGTCAGGCGCAGCGCGAAGCGCCACAACCGGGGCAGCAGCGTCGGCAGGACGGCCGGCAGATCATCGTCGTTCATCGGCGGCGCTCCTCTACATATCGCGCGTGTACCTACATAACAGTTGAGTCCGATCTTTATTCCAAGGTTTTTTTGGGTTTTTTTCGCGATTTTTCCGGAATAACCAGGTGAGCCCGGCTGTTTTCGGGTCACTAGATGCGCAGATGCACCGCTCGATAGCAACCATCTTTCATGGGATGGGAGTAAGCGCTGAAGCGCTAACTCCCATCGACATACAACATGCATGGGATGGGAGTAAGCGCTGAAGCGCTAACTCCCATCGACATAGGAGACAGACCATGGAAAACGTCCTTGACAAGGCCCGGGAAGCCGGCATGACGGTATTGCTCGATGCCTGCATCGGCCACCAGCGCTTTCATAGCGTAGTGGGGTCGGAAGGCACGCTCGAGCGTTTTGCCCGCTTGTGCGAGACCCCGCTGGCGGATCGCGAGACCCTTAGCGAATGGGCGGAACTGTGCGAAGGCGGCGCGGGCGCAGCGGTGGCGGCGGCAATCCGGAGCGCCATCGGTTCGCGTAGTCCAGGCAATGCGTCCACGCAGGGAGCGCAGTGAACGCAGGCAATGAAGTGAACGTAGTGAACGCATGATTGCAGGGTGAAGCAGGTTTTGGATTGAACAGCGATCCAGCCACAATGATTAGGTATCCGAATCAAAAAGCATCGCTTGCTGCGCGCCGCTTTTCTTTCGCGAACCCATGACACGATTTTTTCTGGTGCGACGAAGCGCACTCTTTTTTTGGAGACTGACATGGCCGTAGATATGTTCCTCAAACTGGGCGACATCAAAGGTGAATCGCAGGCAACCGACCACGTGGATGAGATGGAGCTGCTGAGCTGGTCGTGGGGCTGCGCGCAGACCGGCAGCACGCATAGCGGCACAGGGGGCGGCACGGGCTGCGTGCAGGTGCAGGATCTGACCATCTGCAAGTACGTCGACAAAAGCAGCCCGACGGTGATTCAGGCTTGCTGCGCGGGCACCCATATGCCCGAGGCGCTGCTGACGCTGCGCAAGGCGGGTGGCACCTCGCCGGTCGAGTACCTGAAGATCAAGCTCAACGAGGTGCTGGTAAGCAGCCATACGTTCGGTTCGAGCGGCGGCGACGAAGTGATGGAGACGATCACACTGAACTTTGCGCAATTCAACATGGAGTACCAGCCGCAGGACAACACCGGCGCGAAAAAAGGCGGCGCCGTCACCGGCAAGTGGCATATCCCGAAGAACGCCTCGGCTTGAACGCGTAGCACGCGGCCCGCCAATCCCGTACCTGAACCGAACCGGAACCGTGATTGCCCGCGCGCGCTTCGCTGCGCGCGGGCAGCCCACACCCCCAACGCATGGACATCGAGATGAATCAAGCTGACAGCGCCGCCTGGTTGACCGACTTGACGACCGACCTGCCGTGCGGCGAAGACGAGGAGTACAGCGCGGAGTTCCGGGCGCTCGAGCAGGCGGTGACCGGCAAGCCCGACGCGCAGTACGGCGACACGGTGATTCCGGCGACGCCGCCGGATTGGGCCGAAGCGCTGTCGCTCGCCAGCGCGCTGCTCGCCCGCAGCCGCGATTTGCGGGTAGCCGTGCACTACACGCGGGCGGCCTTGATGCGCGAGGGTTTCAGCGGGCTGGAGAGGGGGCTCGGGCTGATCGAGGGCTTGCTCGAAACGCGTTGGGACACGGTTCATCCGCAGCTCGATCCGAACGATCAGAACGATCCCACCGCGCGAGTCAACGCGATGTCGGGATTGATTGATGGCGCGGCGCTGCCGGCTGATTTGCGCGATGTGCCGTTTATCGTGCCGCGCGGCCAGCATGGCATCACGCTGCGCCATGTCGAGCTGGCCACGGGAGAGCAGCAGCAAGACGGCGCTGACGTGCCGAGTCAGGAAGCGATCGACGCGGCGTTTGCGCTGACCGGTCTGCCGCAAGTGGAGGCGGCGCTGGCCGCGGTGCGTGGGTCGCTTGCGTCGGTTTCGCGGATCGAAGCGTTGCTGACGGAACGCGTTGGACCTGCCCGCGCGCTCGACTTCACGCCGCTCGCCAGGGTGCTGGCGCGGATCGCTGAAGTCGTCACGGCGCACGTGCCGGCAAAAGACGTGCAGGGGGATGTTGCAGCGGACGAATACGCGGGCACCGCCGCCGCAATCACGGCATCAACCCCGGGGCACCCGGCAGCAGCATTTCGTAGCACCCAGATCGCCAGCGGACAGGACGTGATCGACGCGCTCGACAGGATCTGCACGTACTACGCGCAGCACGAACCGTCGAGCCCACTGCCGGTGTTGTTGCAACGGGCCCGGCGGCTGGTCGGCAAGAGTTTCATCGAAATCGTCGAAGACGTGGCACCGGACGGCGTCGGTCAATTCAGGCATCTGGGCGGCGTCGCGTGAAGATGCGCAGCGCCTTGAGCAGGCAGGTTTGAATTCACAGCAACCATCTTTCATGGGACCGGAGTAAGTGCTTTGCATGGGTCCGGAGTAAGTGCTGAAGCACTAACTCCGGCCGACAGCTAAAGCGCCAACTCCGGTCGACATACACCTTGCATGGGACCGGAGTAAGCGCTAAAGCGCTAACTCCGGTCGACACAGGAGAGCAATCGTGGCAAAGGAAAGCAGTCAGAAGTTCATCGCGCGCAATAGGGCGCCCCGTGTGCAGATCGAGTACGACGTCGAAGTCTACGGCTCGGAGAAGAAGGTCAACCTGCCGTTCGTCATGGGCGTGCTGGCGGACCTGTCCGGACAACCGGCCGAGCCGCTCGTCCCCGCCAGCGAGCGCAAGTTTCTGGAGATCGACGTCGACAACTTCGACGAGCGCCTGAAGTCGATCAAGCCGCGCGTCGCGGTGCAGGTGCCGAACACGCTGACCGGCGAAGGCAACGTGGCGGTCGACCTGACCTTCGAGAGCATGGACGACTTCGCGCCGGCCGCAATCGCCCGCAAAGTCGAGCCGCTGCGCCGTCTGCTCGAAGCCCGCACTCAACTTGCCAATCTGCTGACCTACATGGACGGCAAGAGCGGCGCTGAAGCGCTGATCGCGAAGCTGCTCGAAGAGCCCGCGCTGATGCAGGCCCTGTCCGCCACACCGCGAGCGCATGAGGCGCAGGCCGACGACGGCGGTCACGCTGGGCAAGACCCGCAAGCCCCTTCTTCCGGAGCATGACGCCATGAACGATCTCAGCACCCAGCGCGAGTTGGCGTCCGCCGCGAGCGACGCAGCCACAGCCGACGGCGCGGCCGGCCTCGACGACTTCTCGGCCTTGCTGCAAAAAGAATTCAAGCCGAAGTCCGAACGCGCCCGCGAAGCTGTCGAAAGCGCCGTCCGCACGCTGGCCGAGCAGGCTTTGCGCGACACCGGCGTGATCAGCGGCGACGCGCTCGCGACCATCGAAGCCTTGATCGCACAGATCGATCACACGCTCACGCAGCAGATCAATCTGATCCTGCATAGCGAGCCGTTCCAGAAGGTCGAGAGCGCCTGGCGCGGTCTGCACTACCTCGTCAACAACACCGAAACCGACGAGTCATTGAAGATCCGCGTGATGAACATGTCGAAGACGGAACTGCACAAGACGCTGAAGAAGTACAAGGGTGTCGCGTGGGATCAGAGTCCACTGTTCAAGAAGCTTTATGAAGAAGAGTATGGCCAGTTCGGCGGCGAGCCGTACGGCGCGCTGGTGGCGGACTATTACTTCGATCACGGCGGCCCGGACACGGATCTGCTGACGCAGATCAGCAAGATCGCCGCGGCCGCGCACGCGCCGTTCATCGCCGGTGCCGATCCGGCCGCGCTGCTGATGGATTCGTGGCAGGAACTGGCCAATCCGCGCGACCTCACCAAGATCTTCCAGACGCCCGAGCACGCCGCGTGGCGCTCGCTGCGCGAGTCGGAGGATTCGCGCTATATCGGCCTCGCGATGCCGCGTTTTCTGGCCCGCGCGCCCTACGGCGCGAAGACCGACCCGGTCGAGGAATTCGACTTCGAGGAAGACACGGCTGGCGCTGACAGCAGCAAATACGCGTGGGCCAACGCCGCGTATGCGATGGCGACCAACATCACCCGCTCGTTCAAGATGTTCGGCTGGTGTTCGCGGATTCGCGGCGTCGAATCGGGTGGCGCCGTCGAAGGTCTGCCGGTGCACGCCTTCCCGACCGATGACGGCGGCGTCGATATGAAATGCCCGACGGAAATCGCCATCAGCGACCGGCGCGAAGCGGAACTGGCCAAAAGCGGCTTCATGCCGCTCGTGCACAAGAAGAACTCGGATTTCGCGGCGTTCATCGGTGCGCAATCGCTGCACAAACCCGCTGAATACGAAGATCCGGCCGCGACCGCCAACGCCAATCTCGCCGCACGTCTGCCGTATCTTTTCGCGTGCTGCCGGTTTGCGCACTACCTGAAGTGCATCGTGCGCGACAAGCTGGGCTCGTTCAAGGAACGCGACGATATGCAGCGCTGGCTGCAGAACTGGATTCTGCAATACGTCGACGGCGATCCGACCCATTCGTCGGATGACACCAAGGCCCGCAAGCCGCTCGCGGATGCTCAGGTGGTGGTCGAGGAAGTGGAGGGCAATCCGGGCTACTACACGTCGAAGTTCTTCCTGCGTCCGCACTACCAGCTCGAAGGCCTGACCGTGTCGTTGCGCCTCGTCTCCAGGCTGCCGACGGCTGCCGCCGCCTGAGTTCCACGGGCCTGCGGGCCCGCTATCGCCACGGAGCGTTTCCGATGACCGAACTGACCGCGCGTGACCGCCTGCAGCCTTCGCTGCTCGACCGGCTCACCGATTTCGAACCCGATGTGCGGCACGAGCCGCGCGAGCGCCGCGTATTGTCGCAACGGGCGTTGCGCGATAGCGTCCAGCGCGATATCGGCTGGCTGCTGAATGCGAGCGGACTGGATGGGGTGCAGGAGGTCGCGGCTTATCCGCATGTCGCCACCTCGGTGCTCAACTATGGTTTGCCGGACCTCGCGGGGCGGCATGTCGCGGGGCTCACCACGGCGGCGCTGGAGCGGCGTATCCGCGATGCGTTGTGGGCCTTCGAGCCGCGCCTCATCCGCGAGACCGTGCGTGTCGCCGCGCTGGAGGACATGCAGGGCGCCCGCCACGAGCACGTGCTGCGTTTCGAGATCGAGGCCGATATGTGGTCGCAGCCGTATCCCGAGCGCCTGTATCTGCGTACTGAACTGGATCTCGAAGCAGGCGAGGTGCGGATTCTCGACTCCGCTGCCGCCGTGCCTGCGTCTGTTCCTGCGCCTGCGCCGGCCAGCGGCGCTGCAGTGCGTACCGGGCAGCCGTCATGAATCCGTCCCTGCTCAAGTACTACAGCCAGGAACTGCAGCATCTGCGCGAAATGGGCGGAGAGTTCGCCGCTGCGTTTCCGAAGATCGCGGGGCGGCTAGGGCTCGATGGCATCGACTGCGCCGATCCTTACGTGGAGCGTCTGCTCGAAGGCTTCAGCTTTCTCGCCGCGCGTGTGCACATGAAGCTCGATGCCGAGTTTCCGCGCTTCACGCAGCATCTGACCGAGCTGACGTATCCGCATTATCTGGCGCCTACGCCGTCGATGGCGGTGGTGCAATTGCAGGCGGATCACACCAATCCGCAGCTCGCGTCAGCGGCGGATGGCGTGGCGGTGCCGCGTCATACCGTACTGCGCAGCCTGCTCGACAAAGCGGGGTCGACCCGCTGCGAGTACCGGACCGGACATGCCGTGACGCTGTGGCCGATCGAGATCACCCAGGCGAAGTTCTTCACCCACACCGGTTCGTCGAGCACGAGCGGCGTGCCGCTGCCCGCCGGCGTCAAAGCTGGACTGCGGCTGCGTTTGCGTGCGACGGGTACGTTGCCGTTCGAGCGGATGAACCTGGACAGCGTGGCGATCTACCTGCGCGGCGCCGACGCGCTGCCTGCGCGGATCCACGAGTGTCTGCTCGCCGGATGCGTCGGCGTTGCGGTGGTGCCCGGCGCGTCCGGAGCGGTTCCCGCTGCGCTGCTGCCGAAAAGCGCATTGCAGCCGCTCGGTTTTGGCGAAAGCGAAGCATTGCTGCCCGTCGCCAAGCGGTCATTCGACGGCTACCGCCTGCTGCAGGAGTATTTCGCGTTCGCGCCGCGCTTCCTGTTCGTGCGGATCGAGGGACTGCGCGACGCACTGCGCGCCTGCGCCGGACGCGAGGTCGAACTGGTCGTGCTGCTCGATCGCGAGGATCCGCTGCTCGAACGCTCGGTCGACGCGTCGCACTTTGCGTTGCATTGCACGCCGGCCATCAACCTGTTTCTGCGCCGCACCGACCGTATCGCACTGAGCGACACGGCGTTCGAATATCACGTGGTCGTGGACCGCACCCGGCCGATGGACTACGAGATCCACCAGATCGACGCGGTCACCGGCTACCGCGCCGGCGCGCTGGCCGAGCAGCCGTTCCGGCCGTTCTACTGCGCGAAGGATCTCGATGCGCAGCAACAGGGCGGCGCGTTTTACCAGATGCGGCGCGAAGCACGCCGCCCTTCGGTACGGCAGCAGCAACAGGGTGCTCGCAGCAGCTATCTGGGCAGCGAAACGTTCGTGGCGCTGGTCGACGCCGCCAGCGCGCCGCTGCACGGTGACCTGCGCCAGCTAGGCGTGAGCGCATGGTGCACCAACCGGGATCTGCCGCTGTCGATGCCGGTCGGCGTCGGCTCGACCGATTTCACCGTCGACGCCGAAGTGCCGGTCGCGGCGGTGCGCTGCGTGGCGGGTCCGAGCCGGCCGCTGCCGTCGTTCGCCGAAGGGCCGGCGGCGTGGCGTCTATTGAACCATCTGTCGCTGAACTACGCGTCGCTGCTCGACAGCGATCCGCAGCAGGGCGCGCACGCGTTGCGCGAATTGCTCGCGCTGTACTGCCCGGCGGGCGACAGCCCCACGCAGCGTCAGATCGACGGTCTGCGTTCGATCGACTCCACGCCGGTCGTGCGGCGTCTGCCGTCGCCGGGGCCGATCGTGTTCGGGCGCGGGCTGCAAATCACGCTGCAGTTCGACGATGCCGCGTTCGAAGGCGCCAGTGCCTTTCTGCTTGGCGCCGTGCTAGCGCAGTTTTTTGCGCAATACGTATCGATCAATTCGTTTGCCGAGACCGTTGCGTCGACCTCGACGCGCGGCGAGATCATGCGCTGGCCAGCGAGGGCAGGACGATGCGCGACGCTCTAGAACTAGACCGCCAGTTGCAGCAAGACGCGCGTCACTTCGACTTTTTCCAGGCGCTGCGGCTGATCGACTGCGCGCATCCACAGCGCCCGCGTCTGGGTACGTCGCCCAGCGCACGCGACGACGCCGTGCGCGTTGCGCAGGATGCCGAACTGATTTTCCATCCGAGCACGCTGAGCGGCTATACGCCAGGTGTGGACGGCAGGCCTGGACGCCTGGCGGTGAATTTCCTCGGA
Source organism: Paraburkholderia panacisoli (assembly GCF_008369935.1). Classification (GTDB taxonomy): domain Bacteria; phylum Pseudomonadota; class Gammaproteobacteria; order Burkholderiales; family Burkholderiaceae; genus Paraburkholderia; species Paraburkholderia panacisoli. The sequence continues at coordinate 49,692 of NZ_VTUZ01000042.1, forward strand.
CTGCTCGGCCCGAACGGCCCGCTGCCCACGCATTTGACCGCGTATGTGCGCGAGCGTGAGCGCCATGCGAACGACAGAACGCTCGCGCGCTTTCTCGACATGTTCCATCACCGGATGCTGACGCTGTTCTACCGCGCGTGGGCAGCGGCGCAGCCGGTCGTGAGCGCAGACCGCGCGGACGAGGACCGCTTCTCGGCGTATGTCGGCAGCCTGTTCGGGCTGGGTACTCCGGCGCTGCGCGAGCGCGACACGGTGCCCGATCACGCGAAGCTGCATTTTGCGGGCTTGCTGGCGGCGCCGACGCGGCATGCGGGCGGGCTGCGGCTGATCCTCGAGCAGTTCTTCGGCGTGCCGGTCGAGCTCGAGTCGTGGAGCGGTCACTGGCTGAGCTTGCCGGCCGATCAGCACACCCGGCTGGGCGGCGCGCGGCTCGGCGTGTCGAGCGTCGTCGGCACCCAGGTCTGGGACTGTCAGCACAAGTTCCGGATCGTGATCGGGCCGCTCGGCTACGAAGGCTTTCAACGCTTTTTGCCTGGCGGCGCCAGTCTGCGCAAGCTGGTGGATTGGGTGCGCAACTATCTGCGCGATCCGCTCGACTGGGACGTCACGCTGCATCTGCGACGTGACGAGGTGCCCGCACTGCGGCTGTGCGGCGACATGGCCGCTTCGTCTGAAGCATCTGTACCCGGCAACTGCGGCGCGCGGCTTGGCTGGACCACGTGGCTGTCGAGCGGCGCACCTGTCCATGACAAACATCGGGTCGTGATCGCGCCGAACGCGCCTACCCACACGCCTCGTCAACCGGAGACTCTTCATGGCTGAGATCAGTCGGGTCGCGCTGTTCAGCAAACTCAATCCGCTGGCATACCGTGCAATCGAAAGTGGCACTGTATTCTGCAAGCTGCGCGGCAATCCCTATGTCGAGCTCGTACACTGGCTACATCAGATTCTGCTTGCTCAGGACTCCGACCTGCAGCGCGTCATCACGCACTTCGAGCTCGATCAAGGTGCGCTGGCTCGCGATATCGCGCTCGCGCTGGATCGCTTGCCGCGTGGTTCGACGTCGATCTCGGATATCTCCGCGCAGGTGGATGAAGCCGTCGAGCGGGGCTGGGTATTCGGCTCGCTGATGTTCGGCTCGACCCAGGTTCGTACCGGGCATTTGCTGGTCGGTATGTTGCGCACATCGAATCTGCGCAACGCCTTGTTCGCGATCTCGCGTCAGGTCGAAAAAATCAGGCTCGACACGCTGACGGAACGCTTTGCCGTGCTGCTCGACGGATCGCCGGAAGCGGGGATGGCGGCAACGGCGCCGGGTGTCGGCACGCGTCATGACGGCGCCGCCACAACGGCGGAAGGTTCAGGCAGCGGCGCCTTGCCCGCCGCCGCGCTCGGCCGCCAGGAAGCGCTGCGCCGTTACACCGTCGACCTGACCGAACAGGCGCGCAGTGGCAAGCTGGACCCGGTCGTGGGCCGCGACGACGAGATCCGCCAGGTGATCGACATCCTGATGCGCCGGCGGCAGAACAACCCGATCCTGACAGGGGAAGCGGGGGTTGGCAAAACCGCCGTCGTCGAAGGTTTCGCGCAGCGCATCGTCGCGGGCGACGTGCCGCCCGCGCTGCGCGACGCGATGGTCTGCACGCTCGATGTCGGCTTGCTGCAAGCCGGCGCCAGCATGAAGGGCGAGTTCGAAAACCGCCTGCGCCAGGTGATCGAAGAAGTACAGGCGTCGGCGCGGCCGGTGATCCTGTTCATCGATGAAGCGCACACGCTGGTCGGCGCGGGCGGCGCGGCGGGCACCGGCGATGCGGCCAACCTGTTGAAGCCTGCGCTCGCGCGCGGCACGCTGCGCACGATTGCTGCGACGACGTGGAGCGAATACAAGAAGCACATCGAGAAAGACCCCGCGCTGACGCGGCGCTTCCAGGTCGTGCAGGTGCCGGAGCCGTCCGAGGAATGCGCGATCCGGATGATGCGCGGCATCGTACGCCAGATGCAACAGCATCACGGCGTGCTGGTCCTCGACGAAGCGCTGGAAGCGGCGGTCACGCTGTCGCACCGCTATATTCCAGCCCGCCAGTTGCCCGACAAGGCAGTGAGTCTGCTCGATACCGCTTGCGCGCGAGTCGCTGTGAGCCAGCACGCGGTGCCACCGGCGGTCGAGGACGCGCGCCGCCGCATCGACGCGTGGCAGACCGAGGCCGGGATCATCGCGCGTGAGAGCGCACTCGGCATGGACACCGCCGGACGTGCCGCGGATATCGCCGCGAAGCTCGATGCCGAGCGCACACGCCTCGCGCAGCTGATCGCGAATTGGGAAGGCGAGCGCGAACTGGTCACACGCATCCTCGCGTTGCGGTGCGAACTCGAAGAAGATGCCAGCACGGATACCGCCGGCGATCACCGCGTCGCCGAACTGCAGGCTCTGCAACGCGAACTCGCACGGCGCCAGGGCGATCAGCCCTTAATTCTGCCCGGCGTGGACCGGCATGCAGTGGCCGCCGTGGTGCAGGACTGGACGGGTATCCCGGTCGGCCGCATGGTGCGCGACGACCTCGCGAATGTGCTGAAGCTGGCGGATACGCTCAATCAGCGGATCGTCGGCCAGGCGCACGCAATGGAGATGATCGCGCGGCGCGTGCAAACCTCGCGTGCCGGTCTCGACAATCCGCACAAACCGATCGGCGTGTTCATGCTGGCCGGCACCTCGGGGGTTGGCAAGACGGAGACCGCGCTCGCACTCGCGGAAGCGCTGTATGGCGGCGAGCAGAACGTCATTACCGTCAACATGAGCGAGTACCAGGAAGCGCATACCGTGTCCTCGCTCAAGGGCGCGCCGCCGGGATATGTCGGCTATGGCGAAGGCGGCGTGTTGACCGAAGCGGTGCGGCGCCGTCCGTATAGCGTGGTGTTGCTCGACGAGTTCGAGAAGGCCCATCCCGATGTCCATGAGCTGTTTTTCCAGGTGTTCGACAAGGGCCGCATGGAAGACGGCGAGGGCAGGCAGATCGATTTCCGCAACACGCTGATCCTGCTGACCACCAATGTCGGTACTGAACTGATTACCCGACTGTGCGGCAACCCGGACAGCACGCCGAGCCCGGAGCAGATCGCACGCGCACTGCGCGCGCCGCTCGTCGAGGTGTTCCCGCCGGCGTTGCTGGGGCGCGTCGCCGTGATTCCGTATTACCCGCTCGACGACGCGATGCTCGACGCCATCATCCGGCTGCAACTCTCGCGCATCGAACGACGCATTGTCGAACAGCACGGTGTGTCCTTCAACTACGACGACGCGATGGTCCGGCAGATCGCCGCGCGCTGCACCGAGTTCGAGAGCGGTGGACGAATGATCGACGCGATTCTCACGAACACGCTTTTGCCGCGCATCAGCGCCGAATTCCTGACGCGGCTGATCGACGGGCGGACGGTCGCGAAGGTCGAGGTTGGTGCGAGCGACGGCGAATTCACCTACGCGTTTGATTGAACGAGAGCCAAAGGAGAACCTCATGCCACAACAGGTCACCATGGGCGCGATGCTGCAATGTTCGTTCGGCGTCGCGCCGTCGACACTGGTCGTGCTGCCGCTTAACCGCGTGCTGTGCGAAGGACCGCCGGCGGCCAACATCATGGACCACATCCCGCTCGTCAACATCATGCCGTTCGGCATGTGCAGTTCGCCGGCCAACCCCGAGGTGGCTGCGGCGACCGCCGCCGCGCTCGGTGTGCCTACGCCGATGCCCTGCGTGCCGGCAACCGTCACGCCGTGGGCGCCCGGTGCGGTGAACGTGCTGCTCGGCAATCAGCCGTCGCTCGACAACGTGTCCACCTGCAGCTGCATGTGGGGCGGCGCGGTCACGATCGTCGATCCCGCCACAGTCAAAACGCAGGTGCCCTGAAATGGAAACCGTGATGATGCTGACCGACGCCAACCGTGCGATCCGGCTCAAATGCGCGCTTCAAGCCGATGGACTCGTGCTGTTCCGGATGCGCGGCCACGAAGAACTAGGGCGTCTCGCACAGTGGGACCTCGAACTGCTTGCCGAGCGCTCGGATCTGGCGGTCGCGCCGATGCTGGGCAGCGACCTGTCCGTCAGCCTCGAACTGCCGGGCGGGGGCGAGCGCGAATTCAACGGCATCGTCACCGCTTTCGAACTGGTGCGGCCGGCGAGCGCCAATCCGAACCGGCCGGCCGCTTATCGCGCCACGGTGCGGCCGCGTCTGTGGCTGCTGACGCGCGCATCGCACTGGCGCTTTTTCTACGAGATGACGGTGCCTGCGATCGTGAGCCAGGTGCTGTCCGGTTACCAGATCGACTTCGACAACCGCTGCACGGCGAGCTATACGAGCCGCGAGCATTGCGCGCAGTACCGCGAGAGCGACTTCGATTTTGTCAGCCGTCTGCTTGAGCACGAAGGCATCTACTACTACTTCGAGCATCACGGCGGCAAGCACAAGCTGATCCTCGCCGATTCGCCGCAGGTGCATACGGCGACACCGCATTACTCGCAGATTCCGTATCGCGCACAGCTTGCTGCGCCATCTGAATTCGAATGCATCTATGCATGGTCGTGTGGCGGCGAGGTGCAGGCCGGCATCAACGAGGTCAACGACTACGATTTCGAAAAGCCGGTGCAAAGCGCCCAACAGGGCTTGCTGAGCCGCGCGCTGCGCACGCAGCCGCTCGATCCGGTGCTCTACGCGATGCAGGAACACGGCGTCGGCTATACGCAGCATGCCGATGCCGACCGCTACGCGCAGGCGCACGTCCAGGCGCATCAGGCCGCGAACGAGCGCTTGAGCGGCCGCACCACCGCGCGCGGCATCTGGCCCGGCGGTTTGTTTACGCTCAGTGGGCATCCGCGTGGCGACCAGAACGGCGAGTACCTGGTCGTGTCGGCCCGGTACGAACTGCAAGTGGACACGTACCTGTCCGCGCGAGAAACCGGTGCGCCGCGCTTCGTGTTCGACAGTTCGTTCACGGCGCTGCGTCGCGACAGCGCGTTTCGCACTGCCAGGATGACGCCCCGTCCGCGCGTGTGTGGCCCGCAGACGGCCGTGGTGGTGGGTCCGAGCGGTGAGGAAATCCATACCGACAAGTACGGCCGCATCAAGGTGCAATTCCACTGGGAGCAGTTTGCGCCACCCGCGGGCGATCAGGCGTTGCAGCGCTGCTGGGTGCGGGTCGCCCAGGCGTGGGCGGGGCAGCAGTGGGGCGCGTTTTTCTTGCCGCGTATCGGCCAGGAAGTGCTGGTGGAGTTTATCGAGGGCGATCCGGATCGGCCCATCGTCACGGGCAGCGTCTATAACGCTGCGCAAATGCCGCCCTATGCGCTGCCCGAGCATGCCGCACGCGCGACCTTCAGGAGCAACTCCACGAAGGGCGGCGACGGCTTCAACGAAATGCGCTTCGACGACAGTAAAGGAAACGAACAACTGTTCTTCCATGCGGAGCGCAACCTCGATACGTATGTGAAGCACGACGCGCTGTACTGGATTGGCCACCAGCGGCATGTGATCGTCAAAGGCGATGATCTGGCGCAGTGCAGCGGCAATCGCAGCGATGCGCTCACCGGCAATCACAACGGGAAGATCGACGGCAAGCTGTCTCTGGACGTGGGGCAGGACACCCAGCACAAGTCCGGCATGAACCTCGCGCTCAGTGCGGGCGAAAACGTCGACATCAAGGGCGGCATGAACGTCACGATCGAAGCGGGGATGATGCTCACGCTCAAGGCCGGCGGCAACACGATCGTGCTCGGTCCTGAAGGGATCGCCATCAGCGGCGCGGGGCCGGTGACGATCGATGGACCGATGGTGCAGATCAACTGCGGCGGCGGTGGCGGCGGTGCGGGGGCGCAGAGCGCCTCGCCCGATGCGCCGACCGACCCGCAACTCGCTGACGACGGTTCGCGATGAACACGCTCGCACACCCCTTCGCGCCTCACGCAGACGCACACGACAACGCGTGGCCTGGATCGCGCATGACGCTCGAAGTCAGATCGTACCAGGGCGCGCTACCTGCGACGCCGCTTGCCCACTGCTTCGATGCGGCGGGGGGCGCCATCGGCCGGGGGCCCGATAACGCGATGGTCCTGCCGGACGCGCTAAAAACCGTGTCGCGTGTGCAAGCGCGGCTCGATTGCGCGGACGGTGCATGGTGGCTGACCGATCTCGGCAGCAACCCGAGCCGGCTGAATGGCCGGCCGGTGACGGCTGACGCGCGCACGCAGCTCGCCGATCGGGACCGGCTGGAGATCGGCGCCTATGTGCTCGACGTGACGATCGAAGCGCTGGCCGTCGCGCCGGCAAGCAATGCGAGCCACGACGCAGAAGGTGTGTTTGGTCTGACTGACCCGGATCACGCCGCGGATCTGCTGGGCGGCGTGCCGCCGTTCGCAACCGATGCGCTGCTGGGCGATCCACTCGCGCATGCGGCCGTCCTGGCGGGCGCGCGCTTGCCCGGCGCGCCGTTCGATCCGCTGGGCGCGCCGCTGCGGCAGTCCATGCGGGCCGCGGATGGCCGCGTTGCATTCGCCGGGTCGGAGCACGATCACGTGTCGCCGGAGCAATTCGCTTTTGTGCCGCCGGAAATGGCGCATGGGGTTCAGCCGGCGATGAGCATTCCTGACGACTATGATCCATTGAGCGATGCGGCGCTCGGGCGGCATGCGCGTAGCCACGGCGAAGGTGGCGCCGATGCTGTCGTGCCGCGAACAGTCGCTTCGACAGTCGTGGCGCAATCCGCTGCGTCTGCCTCGTCCGATCTCACCCTCGCGGCGCTGCTCGACGGCCTCGGCCTCGACCGGTCCGCCGTGCGCGAGCGCAGTGGTGCCGATCTGGCTCGTCTGGCGGGCCGCATGCTGCGCACGGCAGTCAGCGGCGCTGTGAACGTCCTAATGTCGCGTTCGGTGCTCAAGCGCGAAGTGCGTCTGGACACCACCTTGCTTTTGCAGCGTGACAACAACCCGCTGAAGTTCTTCCCCGACGGCGACAGCGCGTTGCAGCAGATGCTGAGCGGCCGCGGCAGCGGCTACCTGCCCGCGGAAGCGGCGCTGCAACGCGCGTTCGACGACATCCGCGGACACGAACTGGCGGTGCTCGCCGGCATGCGGGCCGCGTTGCAGCACGTGCTGGGCCGTTTCGATCCGCACGCGCTGAGCGCCGCGTCCGACGCGCAAGACGCGCGCGGCTGGCTCGGCAAACTGCCTGGACGCCGCAAAGCCCAACTGTGGGACCAGTTCACCGCGCTCTACAGCGAGCTTGCGCGCGCGAGCGACGACGACCTGCAGGCGCTGTGCGGCAGCGCCTTCAACGATGCCTACGAACGGCAAGCCGGCCTGTTGCGCGATGGCCTGCCGCTGACCTCTACTCATTCGCAGCGAGACGACAATGTCCATGAATAACAAGGTGATCTGGTCCGAAGGCATGCTGTTGCAGCCGCAGCACCTGCAGCAGCACGACCGCTATCTGCACGCGTTGATCGACACGCGTTGTGCCGCGCTGCGCCCGTACGCCTTTGGCTTCTCGTCGCTCTCCATCGACACCGAGCAACTCAAGCTCGGCCGGATCGCGTTGACCGAGTGTTCCGGCGTGCTGCCGGACGGCACGCCGTTTCGCCTGCCCGCGGATGACGAACTGCCGCTGCCGCTCGCCGTGCCGGAAGGCGCGCGCAATCTGAAGGTGGTACTGGCGTTGCCGGTGTCGCGGCCGGGTGTGCCGGAGGCCGCGTATGCCGGCAGCGGCGACGCGCACGACAGTTTCGCGCGGCACCGGATCGCCGAAACGGAAGTGCGTGACAGCAACGACGGCGCCACTGGCGCCGCCTTGATGCAGGTCGGCAACCTGCGCCTGCGGCTCGCGTTCGAAGCGGACGTCGCCCATGCCTATGCATCGCTGGGCGTGGTGCATGTGGTCGAACGGCGCGCCGATAACCGCGTCGTTCTCGATCCCGGCTACGCGCCGCCGTGCGTCGACTATCGCGTCACGCGCCGGCTGGCGTCGTTCGTCGACGAATTGCTGGGCCTGCTGCATCAGCGCGCCGATGCGCTTGCCGCGCGCCTCGCCCAGCCGGCGTTGACGGGCGCAGCCGAAATCGCCGACTTCCTGCTGTTGCAGGCGCTGAACCGCGCCGAGCCGCTGTTCGCCGCGTTGGCGACGAGCACCGGCTTGCATCCGCACGACCTGCATCACCATGCGCTGCAACTGGCCGGCGAGCTCGCGACCTTCTGCCAGCCAGGCAAGCGACCGGAAGCATTTCCGGTCTATCGCCACGAGCGGCTCGACGAGACCTTTACGCCACTGATCGATGCATTGCGTAACGCGCTGAGCGCGGTCATGGACCCGCATGCGGTGCCGATTCCGCTCGAGGAACGCAAGTACGGTTTGCGGGTTGCCGTGGTGCCCGACACCGACCTGTTCCGGTCAGCGAGCTTCGTGCTCGCCGTGAAGGCCGACCTCGCGCCGGCGGCGCTGCTGAACGGTTTTCCGCCGCAAGCCAAGCTGGGCCCGGTCGAGCGGATTCGCGATCTGGTGAATCTGCAATTGCCGGGCATCGGACTGCGCGCATTGCCGGTCGCGCCGCGCCAGTTGCCGTTCCACGCGGGGTTCACCTACTTCCAACTCGAACGCGGCAGCGAGTTGTGGAAGCAGTTTTCGACCTCTGCCGGCGTGGCGCTGCACGTTGCCGGCGACTTCCCGGGACTCGCGCTCGAGTTCTGGGCCATCCGTCCGTGAGCGGGCGTGACGCCAGCCCTCGCATAAGGAACCGATCGTGAATACGCCGTCTCCATGGCCGCTTGACGCCAACTCCGACGAAACCATCCTGATTCCGCAGCCCGGCGGACGGCGCGGGGCTGCCATGGGCTCACCCTTTGCGACGCCGTCCGCTGTGCCCGCCGATGCGGCGGCGCTGCGCGCCGCGCCGTCCGTCGCCGCGCAGGCAGAGCGCACGCCGCAACAGACACCAGGCGGTGCACCGCTGCAATCGCCAAACGCCGCACGACCGCACATGGGTCAGGCCGCGCCCGCGCCTGCACCGACGGTGGCCACCGCGCAGCCGAGCGGACCTCGCGCCGCGGCGCCCGCTGCCGCCCGCCGCGCGCCGCTCATCGCAACGGCCAGCGGCTTGAACCCGCTGGTGCGCGCGGCCAATCCGCTGCTCGACCTCGCATTGCCGCTGCGCACCCTGCCTGCCTGTGCCGATGTCGAAGGGCTGCGCGCGCAACTGCTGCAGATGGTGAAGCTTTTCGAAGCCGAGGCGCGCGCGAGCGGCTTCGACACCGAACGGCTCGCCGCAGCGCGCTATTGCCTGTGCACCTGCATCGACGAAGCCATCTCGGGCACGCCGTGGGGCAGCGGCATGTGGGCGAGCCGCAGCCTGCTGGTGATCTTTCATAACGAAGCATCCGGCGGCGAGCGCTTCTTTCTGATCCTGCAACGGCTCGCGCAGGACCCGGCGCGCAACGTGGATGTGCTCGAACTGATCTACGTGATGCTGTCGTTGGGCTTCGAGGGCCGCTACCGGCTGATCGAGGGCGGACGGGCGCAGCTCGAATCGGTGCGCGAGCGTCTCGCGCAGATCATCCGGGTGCAGCGCGGTTCGTTCGAAGCGGAGCTGTCGGTGCAATGGCAGCCGGTGCAGCGTGCGCGCCGGTCGCTGACCCAACGGGTGCCGCTGTGGGTCGCGGCCGCGTTGGCCGGCGTGGCGCTGGTCGTGACGCATATCGCACTCGGCGTGAGTCTGAATCGCGCGTCGGACCAGGTCTTCGACGCGTTGAATGGCATCCGCGTGAGCGCGCAGCCTCTGATGCCTGCCGTCGCTGCCGCGCAGCCGGCCGCGACAGCGAAGCTCGCGACCTTTCTCGCGCCGGAGATCGCACAGGGACTCGTCAGTGTGCGCGACAGCGCCGACCGCTCGGTGGTCACCATCAACGGCGATGGTCTGTTCGCGTCGGGCAGCGCGGCGCTTGAAGCGGCCTACCAGCCGCTGATGACGCGCATTGCGCAAGCGCTGCAGGCGGTGCCCGGCAAAGTCGTCGTCACCGGCCACACCGACAACCAGCCGCCGTTGTCGGCACGCTTCCCGTCGAACTGGGCTCTGTCGCAGGCGCGCGCCGACAGTGTGCGGACTTTGCTTGCCGCCACCATCGGCACGCCGGAGCGTTTCAGCGCGGAAGGGCGCGGCGATGCTGAGCCGCTTGCGCCCAATGACACCGCTGCGGGCCGCGCGAAGAACCGGCGCGTCGAGATCACCTTGCTGGCACCGGGAGCGTCGTCATGACGCGCCGCTGCACTTCCATTACCTGTGCGGGAGTCGTCGCATGAAAAAGCTTGCTGGTTGGATCAAGACGCCGCAAGGCCTCACGCTGGTCGGCGTTGCCGCACTCGCGCTGGTGCTGTGGTTCGAAGGGCCGCTGGTGGCGTTCAGCGGCAGCGTGCCGCTCGAAACCGATCGCAGCCGCTGGATCGCGGTTGCCTGCCTGCTGCTGGCGTGGGCGCTCGGCTGGTTCGTTCATTGGCTGTTGGCGCGGCTCGTCAATTTGCGCTTTGTCAGCGGCGTGGCGGCGCAGAACAGCGCGGCGACGACAGACGATAGTGGCGCGCTCGCCGCATCACGCGCCGCCAGCGCGGAAGTCGCGTTGCTGCGGCAGCGCTTCGAGCAGGCGCTCGCGGTATTGCGAAAGGCGCGCATGAAGGGCAGCTTCGGCAGCCAGTGGCTCTATCAGTTGCCGTGGTACATGTTCATCGGCGCGCCGGGCACCGGCAAGACCACCGCGTTACAGCATTCCGGCCTGCGCTTTCCGTTGCGCGACACGCTGGGCCAGGACGCGATCGGCGGCGTCGGTGGCACGCGTCACTGCGACTGGTGGTTCACCGACGAGGCCGTGCTGGTCGATACCGCCGGCCGCTACACGACCCAGGATAGTGATGCTCACGCCGACCAGTCCGCCTGGAACGGCTTCCTGAGCCTGTTGCGCAAGTATCGCCCGCGCTGTCCGCTGAACGGGATCATCGTGACTCTGTCCGCCGCGGACCTGGTGCAGCAGGACGACGCCGCGCGTGCCGCGCACGTGCGGCTGATCCGCGCCCGTCTGAGCGAACTGGCGGAGCGTCTGGGCACGCGCTTTCCGGTCTATCTGGTCGTGACGAAATGCGACCTGCTGGCGGGCTTCACGGAGTTCTTCGACGACCTCGGCCAGCACGAGCGCGAACAGGTGTGGGGGATCACGTTTCCGCTCGACGAAACCGGCCGTCCCGAGCAGGCGCTCGGCGCGTTTCCCGCCGGGTTCGACGCGTTGGGTGAACGGCTGCAGGCACGCGTGCTGGCCCGGATGCAGCGCGAGAGCGACGTGCGCCGACGCGCGCTGATCTACGGTTTTCCGCAGCAGTTTGCCGGTTTGCAGCCCGCGCTGCGCAGCTTCCTCGACGACACGTTCGGCGGTACCCGGTATGACGCGCCACCGATGTTGCGCGGCGTGTACTTCACGAGCGGCACCCAGCAGGGACGGCCGATCGATCGGGCCATCGGCGCGCTCGCGCAATCGCTCGGCCTGCGTCATGACGTCAGCGTCAATCAGGGCGCAGCCGGCCGCGCGTACTTCATCAAGCGGCTCATGAAGGACGTGATTTTCAGCGAGGCTGCGCTGGCGGGCGCGAACGCGCGCCTCGAACGGCTGCGCGCGTGGCTGCAACGCGGCGCGCTGGGTGTGATCGGCATCGTGCTGGCGCTCGCGCTGGCTGGCCTCGCGATCAGCTATCAACGCAACCGCGCGTATGTGGCCGAGTTCAATCAACAGATGACCCGGCTCCAGGGCCTCGCCCACAGCGCCGACGCGCAACGCGATCCGCTTGCGTTGCTGCCGTTGCTCGATGCCGCGCGCGATCTGCCCGGTGGTTATGCCGATGCGGGCAAGCCGGTGCCGTTGCTGACGCGGCTTTGGCTGTACCAGGGGGACAAGCTCGGCGCCCAGGCGCAGGTCACCTATCGCCGCCTGCTGAACGAGACGCTGCTGCCGCTGGTGGTGCAGCGTCTCGAAGCGCAGTTGCGGCGCGGCGCGGCGAACCCACAGGAATACCAGTATGAAGCGTTGCGCACCTACCTGATGCTCGGCGACCCGCAACACTACGACGCGAATACGGTACGCGCGTGGGTCGACCTTGATTGGCAGCGCGATGTCCTGCACGGTGCGAGCGCGGTACAACGCAATGCACTCGACGGCCATCTTGCGGCGCTGTTCGACAAGCGGCGTTTCGACCCGTCATTGCCGCTCGATCGCCACCTGATCGAACAGGCGCGTGCTTCGCTCGGCGAGTTGCCGCTGGAAGAGCGTCTGTCCAACCGCGTGCAGCGCGATCTCGAACAGGCGAACCTCACGCCGTTCAGCGTCAGCGCGGCAGCGGGCCCGAACGCGCCTTTGCTGCTGACACGCACGAGCGGCGCGCCGCTGACGGGCGGCGTACCGGGTGCGTACACGCGCAGCGGTTATGCACGGTTCGTGCAGCTACGCGAGGCGGCACTCGCGGACGTCGCCCGGGACGCCTGGGTGCTCGGCCGGCAAGAGGTCCCGCCGACGCCCGCAGGCACCGACGCATTGCGCGGCGCGCTCACCCAGCGCTATTTCGACGCCTATGACCACGCCTGGGATAGTCTGCTGGCGGACTTGAGCGTGGTGCCGTTTGCCAGCCTCGCCGATGGCGCGCGGATCGCCAACCAGCTGGCGGCTCACGATTCGCCGCTGCGCAATCTGATCGTGGCGGCGGCCCGCGAGACCACCTTGGCGGATGTCGGGGTGCAGGGACCGGCCATCGGGCAGCGTGTGCATGATGCGGCGACGGGTGCTGCAAGCAGCGCCATCGTCGGGAACAACGGCAAGGATGGGGCAGACGGTGCGTCGGGCACGACCCTCGCCGGCGCATTCGATGCCGCGCGCAAGCGCCTTGGCGCGGCGCTGGGCAACGCATCCGACACACAGCCAGCCGGTTCGGCAAGCCAGGCCTCGCTCCCCACGCCGGTCGACGCGCACTTCCAGACCTTGCACGAACTGGCCGGCAAAGCGGCTGCGGCGGCTAACGGCGACACGGCTGCTGCGGACAATGCATCCCTCGATCAGGCGGTTGCGCCGCTCAAGGACGCCGCCGTCTACCTCGAGGCAGCCGATGCGGCGCGCCGGCTCGGCCAACCGGCGCCGGCGGGCGACGCCCTGAGCAAGCTGAAGCTTGCGGGCCAGACGCAACCTGCGCCATTGACGGGGATTGCAGCAACGCTATCGGCGGCAGGCGGCGATCTGTTGCAAGGCGGCGAGCGCGCCCGGCTCAATGCACTATGGACTTCCAGCGTCGGACAACTGTGTCACAGCGCGCTGGACGGCCGCTATCCCTTGGTGCGGACTTCGACCCGCGATGCGGCTGCCGACGACTTCGGCAAGCTCTTCAGCCCGGGCGGGCTGATCGACGATTTTTTCCAGAAGAATCTCGCGAATCTCGTGGATTCGAGCACGCCGGTGTGGCAATGGCGCGCGGGCGCGGCGCCGCTTGGACTATCGCGTGATGTGCTGGCGCAATTCCAGCGCGCCGCGCAGATCCGCGATGCGTTTTTCCGTAACGGCGGGCGCGATGTGTCGATTCGCTTCGGCATCAAGCCGCTCTCACTCGACGCGTCGCTGACCCAGCTGACGCTCGACATCGACGGTCAGCAACTGGTGGTCACACACGACGCGCTGCAATCCGCACAATTTCAATGGCCGAGCGGCAAGAACACGGGCCGCGCGCAGTTGGACTTCACGCCGCCAGCGGGTCAACGCGCGTCGTTTGACGCAAGCGGCCCGTGGGCGCTCCTGCATCTCGTCGATGCGGGGCAACTGGAGACGACTGCGCAAGCAGACCATTTCCGGTTGACCTTCGATTCGGCAGGCCGCAAGGCGGTCGTCGAACTCGACGCGGCCAGCGTGGTGAATCCATTCAGGCGAGCCGCCCTCGAACAGTTTAGCTGTCCGACCCATCTATGAAGCGCGCACCGGGATTGGCAGGTTGCTTCGGCAAGGTGCGCTGCAACGGCGATTTTGTCACCAGGCACTTGCCGCCCGAGTTCGTCGAGCGTTGGGACATGATGTTGCAGGCAGGTGTTCTGCAAGGCCGGGGCGCGCTAGGTGACGATTGGTTGGGGGCCTACCTGAGCGCACCGCTGTGGTACTTCGTGCTTGGCGCTGACGTGATAGGTCCGACCGCGTGGGCCGGGGTGCTGATGCCTGGGGTGGACAGTGTCGGACGTCATTTCCCGCTGACGATCGCGGCGCCCCTGGATGCCTGCGTGCTTCCCACGTGGTTGGGCGAGGCGCGTCCCTGGTTCGTCCGCTGCGGTGAACTCGCGTTGGCCACACTGGGCAGCGGCACGCAGCTCGCGGAACTGGAAGCCGGACTCGCGGCGCTTGCGGATGGGACGGGTGAAGGCGATCTGCCTGACCGCTTGCCTCGCGATGCGGTGCTCTCGACCGTAGCGGATGCAATACGCGCTGGGACCGCTGGCAGCCGTGGGAACTGCGTCTGGTGGACTGACGGTGGCGAGACGCTCCCGCCGTCGATGCGCGGATGCGCGGGTCTTCCGGATGCGTTGCAGGTCGCTGGGCTGTTTGACGGCGGCACCACGGGTTGGCTATGGCATGGTTCGTGCCCGGGTGGCGCGCCCGAGTGACTATCGAGGTTCGCAGTAGGGGCGCGGCACGGTGAGAACGAGGCCTGCCAACAGCGTCAGGGATTCAGATGCCACCGGCCGCCTCATTGTCATAGCAGGCCACCACCGCCGTCACGTTATCTTTTCCGCCAGCATCGAGCGCGAGTTCGACCAGCCGCCGGCAGGCCACCTCCAGCGTATCGACGCTCACCGCTGCCAGCACCGCTTCGATCTCATGATGCGGCACTTCGCCGTATAAGCCGTCGCTGCATAGCAGATAACGATCGCCCGGCGCCCAGGGATGAGTCTCCACCACCGGCGCCACCGCCGGCAGCGGACCGAGGGCCTGAAGCAACACATTGCGCGGCGGCAAGCGGTCGATGTTGCCGAAGTCGAGTGCCTGCTGGTAAAGCGTCTGGTCTCGCGATAGCTGCAGCAGCGCGCCGTCGCGATAGCGGTACAGGCGGCTGTCGCCGACCTGAAACGCCACCAGCAGATCCGATGCCGGAGGTTGCCAGAGCCCGGTCACCGTTGTGCCCATGCCGCGCTCGAGCGCGCCAGGCTCACGCGTATTCAGCGCATAGAGCGTGGCATTTGCCTGATCGAGCGCATCGAGCAGAGTGCGTATCGCGTCGAGCGCGTCGTCGTGAACCGTGGCGTCAGGATCGCCGGCAGTGATCGGGCCAGCGCTTGCGCGCGGTGTTGCGGCGCAGGCGGCGCTAACGGTTGCGGCGATGCGTTGCAAAGCGGTCTCGCTGGCGAGTGCGCCGTCCGCGTGACCGCCCATGCCATCGGCGATCGCGATCAGGCCGAGCACCGGGTCGATCAGAAAATGGTCTTCGTTGGCCCGACGCACTCGCCCTGGATCGGACAAGCCGCACGCCGTGCAATGGTTGAAGCGGTGCAGCGTGGGCGACAGTGTGGCGGAAGGCATGCGCGGTTCTCCTGCGGGCCGCCGTCGACGAGACGCGGCCGGTTGGTTCGGTATGGATTCAGTCCGTTCTCAATCCGGTGACGCGCAGGAAACTGGCGCGATCGTGATCGTTGGAAATCGCGTCGGCGAGCCGCTGTTGCAGCATCCGCAGATCGAGCGCGCGTGGGGCTTCCCGTTTTACGATGAGGTGTGCAATCGGTCCGAGATAGACCGCCAGTTGCAGCGCGGCGGCGCGGATCTGCTCCGGTGTCAGCGACGTGGCTGGCGCTGAGCCACTCATTGAAGTCCCGTCGCGCGGCGCGGCCGGCGGCTGCGAAGGTCGCTGGCTCGTATCGGTGCGCAGGCTACCGTGGGAAGCGTCTTCCGCAAGCATGCTGAGGGCATCGGCGAACTGCTTGCGGCCCTTGTCGGAAGGAATGTGCGGAACTAGCAGCGCGCTCAGCGTCGGCAAGTCCGCGGCTCTGGCTGCCGCGCGGGCGACCAGCAGACGCGCGACCGGGCCGACCTGTGCGGCGAGCGACGCTTGAACCGCGGCGAGATCGCCAGCGGGCCAAACGGTGGGGAGTTTTTCGACCGTCGCGGGCGCAGGCGGCGGCCGGAAAGCCGACGAAGCGGTCCCGCCAGCGGCCGCCGCCATCAACACCGTGCGGTCATCCTCTGCGAATGTCGAATGGGTCGAATGGGATGACACGCCGTTGAGCGCCTCGACCAAGGCCGCCCGCAGTTCGGCCGGCGTCTGGTAGCGCGCGGCCCGCTCCTTCGACAGTGCGCGCATCAGCACCGCGTCGAGCGCGGCGGGCAGGGCTGGATTGCGTTGCGTGGGGCGCGGCGGCGTAGCGCGCAGCACCTGCTGCATCACCGACGCGGGCGGTCCCGCAAACGGCCGCTGGCCGGTCAGCATCTGGTACAGCACCACCGCTGCAGAGAACAGGTCCGAGCGGCCATCCACCGAGTCGCCGCAGAACTGTTCCGGCGCCATGTAGCTCGGCGTGCCCACCACCGAGCCGACCACGGTCAGCGTCGACGATTCGATATGGGCGATGCCGAAATCCGTGACTTTCAGTTGACCGCGTGTGGTGACGAGCAGGTTGGCGGGCTTGATGTCGCGATGCACGACGCCGTGCTCATGTGCGTAGGCCAGTGCGGCAAGCAGTTGTGTGAACCAGTCGAGCGCGGTGTGAAGATCGAGCGGCTCGCCTGCGCGGAGGAAGGCTTCGAGGCTGCGCCCGTCGACGTATTCCATCGCGATGTAGGCCGTGCCGTCAGCTTCGCCGTAGTCGTAGACCGCGACGATGTTCGGGTGCGACAGGCGCCCCGCAGCTTGCGCCTCGTTGCGAAATCGCGCCATCAGGCTTGCGCGCTCGCCGCTGTCGAACAGTTCGTTGCGGATCGTCTTCAAGGCGACGCGGCGCTCGATATGCGGATCGAACGCGCGATACACGACACCCATCGCGCCGGCGCCGAGCGTCGTTTCGACCCGGTATTTGCCGAGCGACGTGATAGGAGCGGAATCCATCGTGTGGTCCGTCAGCTCTCGATCATCCGGAATGCCTCGACGAGGCTGGTCTTCATCCGCGCAAACGAGGCCGCCAGCGAGGCGATCTCGTCATGCCCGCGTTCGACGAAATCCGCGCCGTCGAGCTTGCCGAGACTGACTTCGTCGGCGGCTTGCGAGAGCGCGCGAATTCTCCGCGTGACGAGCAGATGAACCATGACGTTCAGCGCAATCAGGACGCTACCGAACACGGCGAGCAGCGACATCAGGAACGTGCGCAGCACGCCGTGACTGCGGGCGATCGGCAGCGACATCGGCACTGAGACGAAATCCGCCCCGATGGTTTCATGCAGCGGCCAGTTGAAGCCGTTATTCGGGCCGTATTTGTCGAGCAAGGTCTTGGGCGCAGCGGACGGTACGCTGTGGCATTCCATGCAGGCCGCGTCGTTGATCCGGTTGGGGCGCGCGATATACAGATTCGGACCGCTCGGCGTGTCGCGCAGGCCCACCACTTCCTTGAGTTCAGGCTTGTCGTGCAGCCGGCGGATCACGTCGGTCTCCCAGTCGGTCGGCCGGTCGCGCGGGTTGGTGGGATTGAGCATGGTCGAGCGGTACGAATAGCCGGCCAGGTGCTTTTCCAGCGACATCAGGGTCTCGACCGCGGAAAAGGCCGGCACGGACTGCGGCACGAAGCTGTACTTCAGCTGCGTTTGCAGCAGGGGCGTGACCTGGGCGGCGGTGTAGTTTTGCGAGGCGCTGGCTGCTTCCATCAGGACTCGTGCGTTCTGCACGGTCTCTTCGACCGCGGCGCGCTGCAACAGGTCGTTCGCGACCCAGCCGGCGCCGACGAAACCGGCCGCGAATATGCCGAGAAAAACCAGGTTGAACTTGACGCTCAGCGACAGTCTCATGACTCCTCCGCGGACGGACGTGGAGCACGCGGCCGCTGGGGCGGCAAGGGCGGCGGCGGGTAAAGGACAGGGCGCCATTCGGGCAACGCGTGCAGATTGAGGCGGATCTGGGTGCGAAACGGCTCGGTATGGATGAGCCCGCGAAACCTCGACACGAAGGTGTGGCGCACCGGCAAGCTGCAAGCGAGCCAGTCGGCCAGATCCGCATAAGCAACCGGTCTGCCCTGCAGCGGTGTAACGGGTTTCGCCGGGTTATGCGCCGCAGGCGGAGTCAGCGGCGCGAGCGGGTCGCGAAACGGGAGCGGCAGTTGACTCACGAATGCCGTCGCAGGACGAGCGGATAGCACAGGCGGCTTGCCGGGCTCGCGTTCGAGGTAACCGTCGGCGGCGATGGTCTGCGGCGCGTCCCGGCCTTCGGGCAAGGTCACCATGGCGCTGCCGGTTTCGACAAACAGGGCGCTCGACGTACCGGCAGCGTGGACCGCGCTCGAACCTTGCCGCAACGCGATGTGTATCGATGACGTATCTAGCAGCAGAGGTCCGGGGCCGCCAGCGCCGGATCGGGACAGCTTGATCCACCCCGCCAATAGGGACAGCGAGGGTAGGCCGGCAGCGTCTTCGCCGTGAGGCGGCGCGTCGATCGAGAGCCGCGTCAGCGGGCCGAGCGCCACCAGCGTGCCGTTGGCATCTTCCAGTTGGGCGCCTGACTGGGCGTTCGTCGTGAGGAGGTCGCCGGGTTGCGTGGCGAGCGGCGCGTCTACCGCGAACACGGAGGTGCCCCGGATCAGCGTCACAGAGCCCTCCGGCAACAGCAACAACGCCGAGGCATGCGTGAACGGCGTGACGCACAGGCATACAGCGATGGTGCCGCGCCGCAGCCATGCGGCGATGCGTGACGTTGCGCGTTGCGGAAGGTTCATCGCCGCCGCTCCTCGATATGAGTGGGATCACGTCGAGAACAGCCAGAGCGGGGCTTCTATTCCATCGAAAATATTTTTATCGATGCGTGGAACAAGCACGCAGGCTCGGCTGTTTTCGGCAGGACGGGATCGGGCAGCGGAGTATCCGGCACGGTTGCGCGGACTCCATCGCTGTGCGAACTCGTTTCGCTCGCGTTAGTTTCGCAAGCTTTCAATGCGTGATCGGCGCGACATGGAACGGTACATATTCAGGATAGCGATCTATTCATTCAGGCGCGACCCGGGTCGCCAAACAACTTTAAGGAAGATATACGATGCGTCACTCCATTCTCCATGTTGCGGCCGCCGCGCTCTGCCTGGCCGCTACGTCGACTTATGCCGCGTGGCACGTCGACAGTTCCCAGTCGACCATTTCCTTTGTGACAGCCAAGGCAGGTGCGCCAGGCGTTGGCGGGATCGAAGAGGTGCAGACGTTCAAACAGGTGGGCGGCTCGGTCGGTGACGATGGCAAGCTCCGGTTCGACGTCGATCTCGCCAGCGTCGAGACCAATATCCCGTTGCGCAACGATCGCCTGAAAGATCTGTTGTTCAAAGTGGCGGACTATCCGCAGGCGGTGTTCACCGGGGCAGTCGATGTTCACCGCTTCGATGCGCTGCGTGTGGGTGCGAACGCCGATATCGAACTGACCGGCCAACTGACCCTATCCGGACAGAGCAAGCCGCTAAGCGCCAATCTGCGCGTCGTCAAGCTCGCATCAAACGCGTTGCTGGTCGGCACGCGCACACCCATTGTCGTGAATCTGAAGGATTATGGCCTGCAGGACGGTGTGGAAGCCCTGCGCTCGCTGATGAACCTGAATGTGTTGACAAGCTCGGCGCCGGTCAGTTTTTCGGTGGTGCTGCGCTCCGGCAACTGAAACAGGCGCGCATGCAGCGGCACACGGGCGATCTGGCCACGGTCGATTCGCCTGGTGCCTTCGGCGTCCCTTTCTACGAGGCGGACCCACTGCTTGCGAGCGGCGCCGCCGTGCCGAACACCTTCCTTGCCGATACCGCGACAACGCTGCATGGGCCGGCTGGTCGCAACTTCGCGCCGTTGGTGAACCAGCCGCCGCCGCAGCGCAAGCCTGGCTTTTTATTGCAGTAACCCATTGCCCCAGGAGAGCTTCGATGCCTTCCAATAGTTCGACTTTGCAGCAACTCGTTCGTTACGAAACGTGGATGAAGGACACTGCGCTGACCATTCAGCCACGCGATGCCCTGCTCAAGGCGCTGGACGAGCAGATCCTCCAGTACCAGCGCAACCCGACCGTCTATCGCTTCTTCGAGGTACAAACTCATTTCAAGGCGTGGAAGGACGGCAAAGGTGCGGGCAACGCGTGGAAGAAAGACCCCCGCAATCACAAGCAGTGCTTCACGCGGCTCGATGAGCAGCTGAGAGGATTGGGGGATACCGATGTCGCGATGGGCGCGCAGAATTTTATGGCGCCCGCCTTGATCAATTCGAGGCTCGGGGTGTTGTATCTGTTTGCCAATACGTCGATCGAGGACAGTATCTTCCAGGTGGTCCTCGAAGGAGCATTCGACGTCACGACGGCAGGACTGGGGACCGCGCCGGACAGCAATACGGCGGCGTCGCGTGCATCCGACGTATTGGGCCTGGCGCAGAAGCCCGCCGGGATGGCGGCGGCCAAAGTCCAGGACAAGGTGACCCAGCATTTCGGCAAAAAAGTGGTCCCCGCAAGTCAATTGACCTCGGGCCCAACCCCGCCCATGCCCACCGACAGTGCCTTGCGACGGCTGTACGAGGCGATCCGCGCCAAAATCCACGACGCGGCGACGCGGCTCTGGGCCATGATCTGCGACAAGATCGCCGATATCCGCAAGGACCCCGGTGGCACCGCCCTGGATGTTCTGCCGGGGATGCTGCGCAAGCTCGTGAACTTCCTGTGCGGCAAGCTGTTCGCGGCTGCGGCTCCGTTTATCGGCGCGGGTCTGGATCTGGCCAAGGGTATTGCCAACACCATCGATGCCAGCATCACCAAATACCGCGAATGGGTCGCGGGGCGCGACGTTCAGATTCTGACCGGACATCCGGGCACGATCGTCGAGGCGATCCGGCGGTCGATGTCGCTGAGCGTGGGCGAGGGCGTCTATGACATGGTCAAGGGCGGGGCAAGTCTCGGCATTCAGATCGCGTCGCAAGGCGCCGCTTCGATCGTCAGCGCGGTCGTATCGATTCTCGAAACGCTGGCGAAGACCATCTGGAAGATCGTCGAAATCGTCCGCATGAAGATGTTTTTCAGTCAGGCGCAAACGCATTGGCAAGCGCGCTATCAGCGTGATGCGCTGCATACGCAGCCGATTGCCTTCAACAACTGGTTCAAGCGTTACTCGGTTTCGATTCCCGCGTTATCGGTTTTAGCGCTGAACTCCGGCATCTGCGGCGACAAGATGCATTTTCTGGCGATGTACAAGGACGATGAAGCGGTGATCAGCCAGTCCGAGTTTACGGCCGGATGCCGCTACGTGGATGGCCTGAAGATTTGGGGGACGAGCTATCTGAACGACGCGGGATTCAGCTTCGCGTCCGAAGACAAGGTGGTGCAGGGTCTGCTCAAGCTGGCGCAAAGCCATACGGAGGAACAGAGCAAACGGGCCAAGGCATGGCAGGCAACGCTGGGGTTTCTGAATGGCTGACGAACCTGACGATTCACGCCGCCGTTTGCCTTCGCGACACTTCGGCTGTCACTCGACTTCGTGAAGCCGTCCGCGCTCGATGCGTTGCTGCCGACGCCATGGGGGCGCAGAACAGACGATCGAGTTCGTCTTGACGGCGCTCGCTTTTTTCGGACACTTGTTTTCCGGAACGGCGGCGACGGTGTGGACGCACGTTGCTTACTTCATCCGTTGCCACGAAACTTTCGATGCCCCATAGCCGAAGCTCCCGGGCGTGACGTAGGTCAGCCGGTCGCCATCAAGGGTAAATGGACGCCGTTGAACATCGCCGTCCCAATTCGGAAAGGTACTGTTGTGGATGTGGAAAACAATCACTTGTCCGGCAGGGTCGACGGTATACGTGCCGAAATGTGCGAAGCTCCCCTGGACGATGCGCTGGTTCTCCTCGGCACTACCCGTTAGCCGGCTATCTCCCGCGAATTTCGGTAGATCTGCGCGAAGTCCGACCAGGACGTAGCGGCCGTCGCTGCCGAAAATGAGTTGGCCCTGCGGATGCGGACCAAGTACCTCGACTTCGCTACCGCTTTTGACGACGGTCAACGAGACCAAAGACCATGAACCTGCCAGGCCAGACGCCGCCTGGGCAAGGGTCTTTGGTGCGGGCAGGCATAGGGTAAGGGCCGCCAGCGCGGCGGCGGGCAGGGTTTGGAGTAGGGGCTTCATGGTGTTCTCCAACGCACGAGAGGCGCGATTGTGCCAATATGAAACACCGAAACATCTCTGTGCACCATTCCAGGTGCGCTCGAACTCGCCAGGGTACAACTGATTTCTCCAGCGCGACGTGATTCTTGCTCCGCAGGTATGCGCTATCGCCGCTGCGCCGGAGAGGAACCACGCAGGTCGCCTTTATCGGAGCCGTTCTCTTATAACGTCGGCGTACGTACGATGCATGGTTCGCACTCGCCCCCCAGAAGATACGCTTGTAGGATAGCTTTCTCGGCCACGACTTCCAACGAACTTCGATGCCGGAATGAGTGGCGCGCAGACTAGCTTGAACGTTTACCGCCTGGGCCGTCCCGATAACTTTCGAACGTCGCATTCCCTTGAGTTTTATACCCCACTGGCAAAGGCCGCGAGCAGTCGCAAGATGAAATCAGGCGTCGCGTTGATTGATTCGATTCGTGCCTGCGAGGGCACACCTGATGTCGAGACGAGCGAACTACGTTGTGCGCACAAGGCCCTTTGAAGTCGGCACGCAAAATGGCGAGTCATCTTGCGTGCTTCGTCTACTGCCAACCTGCCTGGCAGCGGGCGACGCGACTCTCTTACTGCAGCAGGGTCATCTGGACGACCTTGACGATCACCAAGGCAACCGCCACGACGAGATAGCCGCGCAGCACGCCCATCCAGACGCGGTTGGACAGCGTCAGCCTGGGTGGGGGCAATTCGTCCAAGGGTGGCATACGCCACGTGTCGCGCGCCACCTTGGGATAGACCACCCCGTGGTCATGCTCGGCCCCTGTTGCTGGTTCCTGGCGGAACTTGCGCAACAAAATTGTTCCAGCAAAGCCCGCAACGGCGAGCAACGTCCCCCCGCCGAGTATCTGAAGAATGGTCCGACCGGCGATGTCCGGGTACATGACGGACGCGGTGAGGATGATCGACAGCATCACCAGTACCCAAACGACCGCGCCGGTAAACAGGTTCAGCGTCCTGGAGTTGGCCCAGGGTCCCAGTACGGCCTTATCGTTGCACAACAGCAGCAAAAACACCGTGGCGCTCGGCAACAGTACGCCGGCAAGCGTCTGCACCGCTTCGGTCAGCAGTCCAAGCGGGCTGCCCGGAATCAGCACCAGAGCGGCAGCGGCAGCAACAATGCCGAAGTAGACCAGATAAAAGCCTTTTGCATCCGACACGTTACGGTGCAGCGAATGGCGAATCTTGAACACGTCGCCGATGGCATACGCGGTCGACAGCGATACCGCCGCCGCGCCGATGATACAGGCATCCAGCAGCGCCACGGCGAAGAGCACGGCGCTCGTGCGTCCCGCGTATTTTTCCAGGCCGGCGATGACGCCACCCGCGTCCGTAAAGTTGCTGAATTCGGGCCTGCCGGCGAACAGCGCGGCGCAGAACGAAATCATCGCTACCGCCCCAATCATCACGAACACGATACCGATCCACAGGTCGGCCTTCTCGTACTTCATGAAGCGCGGCGTGATGCGCTTGTCGACAATGTAGCTCTGCTGGAAGAACAGCTGCCATGGCGCAACGGTGGTGCCGACGATGCCGATGACGAGCAGCATGACGTCACTGAGCTTCGAGTGAGTGGGCCAGTTCGGAAGAAGGAGATCGCGCGTCATTTGCGCAACCGGCGGGTGAATCGACACCAGAACGGGCACCAGCAAGAGGCTCAACACACAGAGCACCACAGCAAAGCGTTCGAAGCGCCGGAAATTTCCTGTACTGACGGCGGCCATCGTCAGCGCCGCGGCAATGCAGACGCCGGCAATCTTCGAGACACCGAAGAAGTCGAGGACAAACGTGATGCCGATGAACTCGGTCACAATCGTCAGCGCGTTGAGAATGAACAGGTCGATGACGCTGAATGCACCCCAGAATTTACCGAAGCGCTCGAAGATGAGACGCGCGTGACCGACGCCGGTTACCGCGCCGAGGCGCAGCACCATTTCCTGGTTGACGAAGAGAACCGGCACCAGCAGCAAAAGGGTCCACAGCAGCGTGGTCCCATAGTTCTGTCCTGCCTGGGTGTACGTGCCAAAGGCACCCGCATCGTTGTCGCCGACCATCACGATGAGGCCGGGACCGAGAATGGCCAGAAGAGTGCGAAAGCGCGCCCACCAAGTCGCGCGTGGGGCGGTGTCATGGTGCGCGATGGTGCCGAAAGCGCCCTTGATGTCGCCAATGTGGGCGTCATCGAGCACAGCCGTGCGTGGTGGTGAAACGTGCGATGGAGTGGACATTTTGTTTTTTCCCCGAGCATGGGTTATTGAAACGAAAATGCGCGACCCCGGCATACGGAAGAGCGTGATTCATCGGGAACAACGACGTCGCTTTCGCATGGCCGGAGGGCGCGGGGCTTACGAAACGAGCGCCTTGAGACGCTGCCAGAATGCGGCACATTTGTGCGGTTCGCGGGCGTGCAACGCAAGCATGGCGTCGTAGTAGACGCGCGATTCGCGGATGTGCGGCAGTTGCGGCAGGAGGAGGCCGAAGTTCATGATATTTCTCCGAGCGTCGGGCATGACGCGGTTCGCGGAAAGCCAGCAGACTCGGAGCGCGAGCGCATGATGCACAAGCGACGGGGCGGTCTACTCGCTTCCCTCAGGTAAGGGCGAAGTGAGGCGGCATATGGGGTAACTATCACTGTCCGGCATGGCGGCTCCTTATCGGCGTCTGGTTCGCACGTCTGTTACACGCGTCTGCTACGCGCGTCTGTTACACGCGTGTTCGTCCACGCGCTCGTTTGCGCGAGTAATTCGAATGGGCGCAAACGAACGCGGCCGCGAGTTGACGCTCGCGACGCGTGCCATGCGGACGCGCGTTATCGGCGCGTCCAGATGGCGCTAATCAGGGTGCACGGGGAGAAACTGCGGCGCGCACCGCCTGCCTGCTGGCAGGACGGCGGCGAAAGAAGGGAGCGCGGACGTCCTGCCAGTCAGGCAGTAAAACTGTTCGAAAGTCGACTACTGCAGGTGTCCAAGGCAAAGGCCCCTTTTTGTGAAGACCCTAAATTTTAGGCGCGTGAAGAAATGGAAGTCAACACGATTCGTTAAGCAGAGCCAATATAATTTTCGGTTCTCTGTTCAACGCGGTGGGAGCGGCCGGTATGCCACCGGAGTCTTTCAGAACATCAGACTTGAAAGGCATGCGAAAGCGTTTGCGGGCTGATACGAATGCGACTCGCCATTGTTTGTCATTCAGATCTGTCAGGTGATGCAGAGCCCAATGCTCCGATGATTTTTTGCTTGCAAGTCCGTGCGCGGGCCGAATACAATCCGCCCCGTCTCATTCAAGGAGTCCTTCGTGGACACATGTTCTGGTAGTGGAAGTTCGATGCCGGCTGGCGCCGGCGATGCAACCGCGAGCTAGCGACCGCAGGACCACTCCTTCGCCGCTAACTCGCCTTGTTCGGGTTAGCGCGCTTCATCACTGACCGGCTGTTTGCCGGTCTGTCAGCAGCACGCTTCCTCTGTTCGACCGCCTTTCGCAAGTTCGCTTGCGAGACGCAGTCACGTCTTCATACGTCGCCCGACCATGTCGGGCCGGGCTGGACGGGAGTGAGCCTATGTTCATCAAATCATGTGTTAGCTGCTTCAGGAGTGCGGCTCGCGATAAGTGGTCCCCGTGGATTGCTGGCTGTGCGGCCCGGGTGGGCTTCCTCGTCGCGCCATCCATTGATCGGGTGACCGTCAGAAGTGCCGGTTGGCTTAGCTATCCCGTCGGCACCCGTAGGGACGCAATCAGCCAACTGCGTCGTGTTGGGAAGATGGTTGCGCGCGCGGCGCTGCGGGCTGCCTATGCAGGCCGCCCACTCACGCCTGGCGGCTACGCGATTCTGGCGCTCACGCTTGGCGCTATCGCGCTGGTCGCGGCGCTATCCGTCTCGTCCACAGGCGACGAACTGGGCCGTGCGTTACGGCTGAGCTGGTGGTTTTCCTGAGCGAGGCGTGGCGTTCACGGTAGCGCCACATTCCGCGTCATATCCATCAACGAGAAGACCCGTGTGCAAAACGAACTTGCGCCCCTCTGCCATGAAAAAAGGACTTAAAACCAGATTGCTGCTCTCCAGCGCTCCGGCCGGACTGACCCTCCTGCTGTCTTTCGGTATCATGCCGACCGCTTTGGCCCAGGCGAGCGGGGAGGCAGTCCCGGTCGCAAACTCGGCCCCGGCTGAAGCACCATCTCCGTCGAAACCTGCACCCGGCAACGACGGGGCGAACGCGGACCAGACGCCAGCCGCGCCAACGGGTTTCTGGGACCGTTCAAACCTGTTGGGAGCCATGGGCGGGCTGCGACCGTGGTTAGGCAAATACGGTGTGAGCGTCAGCCTGCAGGAAACCAGCGAATACCTGAACAATCTTTCAGGTGGCGTAAAGCGCGGCGGCGCCTACGACGGGCTGACCCAGTTGGCGATCAACGCCGACCTGGAGAGAGCCGTTGGTCTGCCGGGTGGCACGTTCAACGTGTCCGGTCTGCAAATTCACGGCGCCAGTCTGACCCAGCGTAACCTGCTCACCTTGCAGAGCGCGAGCGGCATCGAAGCCGACAGCACCACGCGGCTGTGGGAGCTCTGGTATCAACAATCCGTGCTCGCAGGCAAGGCCGATCTGAAGGTAGGCCAGCAGAGTCTCGATCAGGAGTTCATGGTGAGCCAGTACGCCGCCCCTTTCATGAACGCGACATTCGGCTGGCCGGTTCTGCCCTCGGTCAACATGCCGGCGGGTGGCCCGGCCTATCCGCTTTCGTCACTGGGTGTGCGCCTGCGCGCCAGACCGTCTGACGCATGGACGGTGCTGGCCGGCGTTTTCGACGGCAATCCGGCTGGCGGCGATGCCGGGGACCCGCAGAAACTGAATCGCCACGGCACCAATTTCAACCTGGGCAACGGCGCACTCTTGATCGGTGAAATACAGTACGCGATCAACCAGCGGTCGGCCGACGCTTCCGCGCCCCAACCGGCGGCCCTCCCTGGCACGTACAAACTGGGTTTCTGGTACAACACCGAACGCTTCGCAGACCAGCAATTCGACAACACCGGCCTCTCGCTCGCCAATCCGGCAAGCACGCGTATGCCGCAGAGTCACCGGGGCAACTATAGTCTCTACGCCGTTGCCGACCAGATGGTCTGGCGCGCGAGCGCGGATAGCCCACAGTCGGTCGGCGTGTTTGCCAGAGTCATGGGAGCGCCAGGCGACCGCAACCTGGTCGATGTGGGCGTGAACGCCGGCATGACACTGAAGGCGCCGTTTCGGGGGCGCGATAATGACGTCGTCGGGCTGGCCGTGGGCTATGCGAAGATTGGCTCGCATTCGCGCGGACTCGATAGCGACACGGGCGCGCTTACCACGCCGGGGTACCCGGTGCGCAGCGCTGAAACTATCATCGAAGCAACCTATCTGTATCAGGTCACGCCATGGTGGCAGTTGCAGGCCGACTTCCAGTACGCGTTCCGGCCCGCGGGCGGCATTCCCGATCCGGGGAATCCGTCACAGCGTGTGGGCAATGAAGCGGTGGCGGGTGTGCGTACCAATATCGTGTTCTGAAAAGTTTTAACCACCTGCGACGGTGTATGCAAGCCAGCATGTGGGGCCAACCCCAAATCGGCATGAGAACTGTTGACGTTCTCGGTTAAGGCGCGTTTTAGGGGCTTTGTGTTTCAGGTCCCCGGATCCATTACGCTTCGCGTTCCAGAGAAAAACAGACAGGTGCTTCACCATGGCATCGAAACACGAAATAAAGCGGTTCAGGGCGAACCTCTCCGATGAACTTCATAGTGCCGCGTTGTACGAAACGCTCGCGAAAGTCGAGGAAGATGAAACCCGCAAGCAGGTGTATAGCGACCTGGCCAAATCAGAGCGCGAGCATGCGCAGGTGTGGGCCGAAAAGCTGAGAGTCAACGGCGTCCGTCCGAAGGGGAGCGGGCAGGCTGTCAAAACGCGCCTGATGCGGACCTTGGTCCATTTTTTCGGCGCGGGTTTTGTATTGCCCACGCTTGCCGCGGCCGAGTACGCAGACCGGAATAAATATCACGGGCAACCGGATGCGGGGCGCATGTCTGCCGACGAGCATCACCACGCCGCAGTGGTCCAGACGCTGGCTCGTGGCGGCGACCCGGACATGTCGCAAGGTGCGCGCATCGCCGCAGCGGAGTCATGGCACAAGGGGGTGGCGTCGGGGAACGACCTGCGCGCGGCAGTGCTTGGCGCAAACGATGGACTGGTCTCCAACTTCTGTCTGATCATGGGCGTCGCGGGTGCGGGCACGGGCAACAAGGCAATCCTGTTGACGGGGCTCGCCGGGTTGATTGCCGGCGCGTGCTCGATGGCGCTCGGTGAGTGGCTTTCAGTGACCAACGCGCGGGAGTTGGCCAGCACCCAGATTGCAAAAGAAGCCGACGAGTTGGAGACTTCGCCCGAGGCCGAAGAGCATGAGTTGGCGCTGATTTATCGCGCGAAGGGGCTCGAAGCCGGTGAAGCGAAGCGCGTGGCATCGCAGATAATGCGTGACAAGGACAAGGCCCTTGATACGTTGACACGGGAGGAGCTGGGACTGGACCCGGCGGAGCTGGGCGGCAATCCGTGGTCGGCTGCTGGCGTCTCCTTCTGCCTGTTCTCGGTCGGCGCCATTTTTCCCGTCATGCCGTTCTTATGGACGCGTGGATTCAGCGCCATCGCGCAGTGTATTGTTTTGAGCGCTCTTGCTCTGGCGTCCATCGGAGTCTTCACGTCACTTTTCAACGGAAGAAGTGCGGCTTTCTCTGCATTGCGCCAGGTTGCTATCGGCCTGATCGCTGCAGGTTTCACGTTCGGTGTTGGGCGGCTCCTGGGCGTGTCGGTCTCGTAGTGCCTGTCCATCCGCAGGCGTGATTTCCAGCTTGCACCACTGAAAACGGCCGGGTCTTCAGAGGTTGAACTGGCCGCCCATTTCCACAACACGGTTTGCAGGCAGGCTGTAATACTCCGCCGCCTGCGCCGCGTTTCTCGCAAGAAAATGTGGACAACTTCTCGCGCCATAGCGGCATGGCTTTGCTTGCGCCGGTGGCCATAATCGTATCGCGCGCCAGGAGGAACGACGTGTCTGCGGCCTCGTAACCTCGTAATGCCAGTCAGGCATCTGTTTCGCGCAAGCTCAAGAATCGCCGGGACGTTGGGAGTCTCCATGAAGCCATGGTGAACCGTGACGGCATAGCATCCGTGCCCCAGGGCGACGACGACGGTTTTCTTTTCGTCCGGTACGTAGGGAACGTTGTCCGTCGTGCCGGCAAGAAAGATGTTGACCTGATGCATGACCCCGTTTTGTTTCAGGGATGCAGAAAGGCGGTCGGTGCCATGTCTACTACGCCAACGGGAAACACCGCGGTGCCGTTGACACGAGGCGGCGAGTGAGCGCCGTCGCACAGGGAGTGAATCAATGGTGCCAGAGGCAGGTTGTCACTCTTCATGCGCTCAACGACTGTCTCGCGCCCCCTATCCCACGTGGTCATCACGGTGAACAGCGTGCCACCGGCGAGAAGAGGGAACCAGCCGCCTTCAAGATGCTCGAAACGAACATCGCGTCGACCAGAGCCAACGGCCCTAACCGCCAGCGTAGCGAGCGGCTTCCAGTTCCACAGGCAGTGGCTGATGAAGTACATCAGCAAAGTCGTCAGCAGCATCGTCGATGCGACCGCAATGCCATAGGCTGCTGCCAGATTGTCGGATGACCTGGAGAGGACGACGAGAAACACTGCTGCGGCGTAAAGCGAAACATTGATGAACGGTACGTAGACCTGTGAACTGTTGATTTGCATCGAGCGGAACTTCACCAATTGCTCCCGCGTCCGGTGCAGTGCCAGCATTGCTTACTGCATATACGCGCGCAGTCATTTTACTTGGGCAATCGGCTCGTCGACTCGACAATCTGCCGATTGGCGCGACGGTCTTTACGATGGGTCTCGCCAAGAAACTGCTGTTCGCCGACACGATCGCCCCGTATGCCGATGCCGGTTTCGCCGCCCCGTACGAACTGCAAGGGTTCGCCGCGTGGGGCACCTGCGCCGCCTACGCGTTGCAACTGTATTTCGACTTCTCCGGCTACTCGGACATGGCGGTTGGTCTCGCCAAGATGTTCGGCGTGCGCTTTCCGCTGAACTTCAATTCGCCATTCAAAGCCGCGAGCATGATCGATTTCTGGCAGCGCTGGCATATGTCGCTGACTCGCTATCTCACCGCCTATCTGTACTATCCGCTCGCCATGCGGATCAATCGTCACCGCGCTGCTCGCGGCAAACCGGTAGGGCGGCTCGCGCAACGCTCGCCGGGCGGGTTTGCATCGACAGTGGCCGTACCGACCTTCTATACGATGGCGCTCGCCGGCATCTGGCACGGCGCCGGCCTGCAGTATCTGGTTTATGGATTGCTTGCACGCAGCGTATCTGACGGTCAATCACGCCTACCGTGCGTGGCAAGGAAGCAGCGCTCCAACGGCCGCTGCAAAAACATGCGATTCGATCTTGCCACAAGCCATTTTGTCGACGCGGACGTGGACCCTGACGCATTCGCGGTTATCGGCTCTGAGCGCAATCTAAGCTGGCGTGAACTGGCCAACGCGTCCGAAGCGTGGTGCGAGGCAGCACGCGCGAAGGGTTTCGCCGCCGACGTGCCCGTTATCGTGCGAGGCGACAAGGAAGCGGAATTCGTGGTAGCGATGGTCGGTGCGCTGATGTTAGGCGCACCGTACGTGCCGATAGACACGGTCTATCCCGACGAACGCATGCAGCGGATCGCGCGGACGCTGGACGCGCATGCGTACTACGACACGCGCACCCGTGCTTTCGTACCACTGCGTGACGGCATGGCGCCGAACGCGCTGCGCGAAACGCACCTCGCCTACATCATGTTCACGTCGGGTACGACCGGCGAACCTAAGGGCGTGCAGATCGGCCGGGAAAGCGTGAATGCGCTGATTGACTGGATGCACCATTTCAAATTGGGGACGGCGCCCGTTTTTCTCAATCTGGTGCCATTCAGCTTCGATGTCTCGATGTATGAAGTTTTCGGCATGCTCTCGTCTGGCGGCACTGTGGTGCTGACAGAACGATCGCCACTGGAATCGGGTGCGTCACCGGTTGTGCGTGCCGCTGAGCATAACGTGACGACGTGGGTGTCGACCCCTTCATTCGCACAGCGGCAACTACTCGATTCCCGATTTTCGGCGCAAGGGTTGCCGACCCTGCGCACGTTCCTGTTTTGTGGCGAAGTGCTGCCGGTGGGGCTTGTCCGGGCGCTGCGCACGCGCTTTCCCGATGTGCGCCTGATCAATACCTACGGTCCGACCGAGGCCACGGTGGCGACCACATGGATCGTCATCGACGATGAAGTGCTTGCCCGCCACTCGCCGTTGCCGATCGGGTATGCAAACCGCGAGGGCCAGGTGTTTGTCGACGATGACGAACTATGCATCGTCGGGCCACATGTGATGCGCGGCTACCTGAACCGCGACGATCTGAACGCCACACGCATGTTCACCCGCAATGGCATGCGAGGTTTTCGCACAGGCGATCTCGGCTCCGCTGGCGATGACGGTTTGCTCTTCTGCCATGGGCGCATCGACGATCAGGTGAAGCTGACCGGCTACCGGATCGAGTTGATGGAGATCGACGCCGCGCTGTGCGAGTTGCCCGGTGACGCGCCAGCGGCCGCCGTGCCGCTGCGGCGGCCGGATGGCTCGGTTGCGCGGATTGTCGGCTTTGTCGAAACAGGCGAGGGCGACTGGCGTTTGCCGGACGCGCTGCGCGACTGGCAGGCGCGGCTGGCCGAACGGTTGCCGTCTTACATGATTCCTTCCGAACTGATTGGATGCCGGGCATTGCCGGTGTCGGCCAACTTCAAGATCGACCGTGCGCGGCTTGCAGAGGACTATCGTGGAGGTCATTTCAAAGCCGTCACCCATGCTGCCCAGCCGGAGTAGCCGGGTCGACCGCGCGCGTCGTCGTGTTCTTGCCGGCGCATTGATGGCAATGTTGACGGAAGGCTGTTCACTACAATCCCAAGATGGCGCCGCCACGCTGGCTCAAGGCGTAGTCTGGCAGATCGACGCGGATCACATTGATCCGCACGGGCAGTGGGACGAGCTCGGCGTGCGCGATCTGCTCGTGCAATGGACTGCCGTCGACGACGTGTCCTTTCTGGCGGGCGCCGGGATACCGGCCGCGCAACGGCTGCCCGACTGGCCGCGCATCGCGAAAGAGCCGTGGGCGAGCAACGTGATCGTCGGACTGGGGGGCGATTCGACGAAACGGCAGCGCGCGCGCAGGTTGTTCAATTGGTCGAGCAGTCGCTCAAGCTTGCCGCCGCGTGGCCACCGGTGCATATCGACGGATGGTACTTTCCGGTCGAGGTGGATCCAACGTGGAAAGATGCGGGCAGGCTGGGCCCACTGCTGGGGCACTTGCCGAGACCGCTATGGATCAGCGTCTACGACAACTCGAATATTGGTGGAAGAGCGCTCGCCAACTGGCTCGATAGCTGGCTGCCCCGCGATATCGGGGTGTTCTTTCAGGACGGTTGTGGCGTGTATGCGCGCGGTCCGGTAGCGGCACGTGAATATGCGGATGCGTTGTCCGCGAAGCTTGGTCCGCATCGTGTCCGGATTATTG
Source organism: Paraburkholderia panacisoli (assembly GCF_008369935.1). Lineage (GTDB taxonomy): Bacteria > Pseudomonadota > Gammaproteobacteria > Burkholderiales > Burkholderiaceae > Paraburkholderia > Paraburkholderia panacisoli. The sequence goes on from NZ_VTUZ01000042.1 coordinate 82,679, forward strand.
CGGAGGCGTTCCGCCCCGCGCCAGGCGGGCATTATCGTGCTGCCAGCGCGGCGGAGTTGGCGCCGCAACTGGCCGCGTATCACTGCTATCGGACCTATTTGTTTGACGGGCCGCATTACGTGCCGGCCGATGTGGTTCGGGCTCTGATGCGATGAATGCTCTTTGCCGTGAAAGCCAGGACACGAAGTGTTTGTTACGTTGTGCGGCGATGGCAAGCCCCTCGCTTCAATGCGCCACCAACACATCAATGTGATCACACCGTTTCGACAGCAGGGCATGTCGACTGCCATGGTAGAGAAAAACATCGCGGAGCTGCGAAACAGCCTTGGGCGCAACATGCCGGCTGCCCGCGTTACCTTTTCCAGTTCCGCAACCAGGCGCCGGACCTGCCTCGTGGTCAGACTGAGCCGTTCCACAGCAGCCAGCCAGGAGCCGGAAACCAGACATTTCTAATGAGCCAGAAGGGGGTGCGGCGGATAAGTTGGACTGGTTTATGTACCGATACCGAGACGTTCCCGGTATTCTGAGGGACTGAGTGAGCCAAGCGATAGCTTGATTCGCTTGTCGTTGTACCAACGTATATACGAGCCAACCACTTCGATGAACTGCTCAATCGTCGTCGCTTGCCAGTTCCGAGGATAGAACAGCTCCGTTTTCAAACGTCCGAAGAAGCCCTCGCAGGCCGCATTGTCAGGCGAGCAACCTTTGCGTGACATCGAGCGAATCAGCTTTGCATCCCCAATTCGTGAGAGCCAGCCGGGCCAGCGATAATGAGCGCCCCGGTCAGAGTGAACAACAGGCCTGTCGACGCTATCGGCCACCGTTTCAACAGCAGCATCCAGCATCGTGTTGACGAGTTCCGCATCTGGATGCGTGCCGATTGACCAGCTGACGACCAATCCATCGAAGCAGTCGATTACCGGCGATAGATACACTTTTCCGGCCGGAATCTGGAATTCTGTGATGTCGGTAAGCCACTTTTTATTAGGTGCATTGGCACGGAAGTCGCGGTTGATGAGGTTCTCAGGCGCCGGGCTTATTTCTCCTTGATAGGAGCCATAGCGGCGTCGCTTCGTCGTCACGCTCAGGCTTTCCTGTCGCATCAAACGCCGCACAACCTTCTCCGAGAGGAAGACGTCCTGCCTACCCAGCGCGGCCTGTATCCGACGATAGCCATAGCAACGGTAATTGAGATCAAAGATCTCTGTGATGGCACCGCGCGCAGCAGCGTACTTGTCAGATACTTGTAATCTTGCCCGGTGATAAAAATAGGAACTGCGGGCAAGGTCGAGCTCAGACAATAGATCTGGGAGTGCGTAGGTTTGCTTCAGGGCATCAACCAGCGACATCTTTTCCCGATTGCTCAGGAGTCGCAGGTCGACGCCCAGGCCTTTCCTGAGAAACTCGATCTATTCAGATGGCTTTTCCTGAAGGACATAACCCATCGATTCGGCTCGTCGGCTGAGATTCTTCAGGACCCGTTGTCGGTAGCGCTCTTCGTAATATTCGGCGCCGGGATCAACGTACTCCATCCCGTAGCGCAACGTGTTGTAGAACAACACTGCTACCTTGCGAGCCGTCGCAGTGACAGCC
>NZ_VTUZ01000043.1 GCF_008369935.1 Paraburkholderia panacisoli
CTCGCACCAGTGGGTTGTCGGTCATCGCGGCGCTGCTACCCACGTTATAGCTCGTCGCCATTGTGAAATCGTTTCTTCAGGAACACCGTACCCGGCACGGGTTTGGGAAGCTGAGTATTCGTTATCGGACGCAGGCGCACCCGTAGACTCGAAGCTAAAACGGCAATCGTCTAGCGTTTGGGTCGACTTATTCGTAGTCCACGGGTGCATGTCCCGCCTCGACTGGCAGCTCGCTGCCAGTCCCACAGTATCGATGAAAGCGGGACGGACTATCTATACAGGGTCGATTCCGGCGACTCGTCGGGAGCCCAGGTTCGCCCGTCAGCGGATCGGTAACTCAGCTGTCCGGTGAATGGCATTGCGCATCCGTCGGCATTCGCCGGCCCCAACCGATTGATGCCGATTCCCTTTATCCATTACTCTGGCGAATACCTGCTTATCGCGATCGGCGGTTGTGATGAATCTGGATTTTCGGCTGGCCGTCCCCGGAGACTCGGAATGGCTATTTGACACGTACCGGCGAACGATGAAACGTTTCGTTACCTCAGCGTACGGCTGGGACGACGACGTGCAGCAAGCGGGGTTTGCAAAAAGCCTTCGCCAAGGCTCTTGTCAAATAGTTACATGGGAAGGCAGTCGATGCGGGTTCATGCACTGGGACGTCGAACCGGATCTCATATGGCTGAGGATGCTGTGCATCGTGCCGGAGATGCAACACAAGTCGATCGGCAGTGCGGCGCTTGCCAAGGTCATGTCGTTGTCCAGTCACTTACAAAAACCGCTGTACTTGAATGTCTTCGTATGCAACCGGGCTGCCTATAACTGGTACAGCAGAATCGGGTTTGTCGAAATCGACAACGACGGCAAGGTTGCCACTTTGGTGCTTGCTCCTTCGTCGTCACCGGCTCTTGTGGAACGGCATGCGTAGTTTCTCAAGCACCGTGTCTCCATCGGGAACAGCCAGGTTCGGCCCGATTTAAGACGTTCGGCGTCGCTGCCCGGGTCGTTGATAATCACTTGCTTGTTGCGAACCGCCGCGCGTATTCTTTTGGGCTCACCCCGAAGCGGCGTGTAAAGGCCTTCCTTAGTACGTCGACGCTGTGGTAACCACTCCGACGACAGATCTCTTCCATCGATCGCTCCCCGAGCTGAAGCGAACGACAGATCGCTTCGAGCCGGACGTCTTCGACGTATCTCGCGGGAGTGGTCTGCAATTCTCGCTGGAACATGCGTATCAGCGTCCTGACGCTGGTTGAAAGTCGGGCTGCCAGTATCTCGACGGTAAGGTCCCTCTGCAGATGCTCACCGATCCAGAGGCACAATTCGTCCAGACTTGAATTGTGTGTACGCTGTGACTGAAGTGCGACGCTAAACTGCGCCTGTCCGCCGGGACGGCGCAAAAACAGAACCAGATTCCTGGCAATCTCCAAAGCGAAGTCATTTCCCAGATCTTCGCTCACCAGGGCAAGCGCGAGGTCTATTCCCGACGATATGCCCGCCGACGTGTACACGTTACCGTCTTTCACCCAGATCGGAGCCGGATCAACCTGCACCTGGGGGTAGCGCTCCGCCAGGCGCTGTGCCGCGCCCCAATGAGTCGTCGCCCTGCGTCCGTTCAGAAGGCCTGCTGCAGCCAGGGCAAACGCTCCGACACATATCGAGCACACGCGCCGTACTGTCTGCGAGCGCGTTCGGATCCACTCTATGGCTGTCTGATCAAGCTGATCGAACGTCCTGGTGCCCGTAGTCACGAGCAACGTGTCGATCGGCTCGTTCGCGCGACGCTCCTGTTCGAGGGTGCGATGCCCCCTGAGCCCAATACCTGTTTCGCTCTCCAGGTGCACATCGGCAGCCGAGCAAACCAGTTCGAGTGCGTATGGGGCAGTTTTACCACCGTGCAGCTGATTCGCCCACGCGAATACTTCCGCTGGGCCGATCACGTCGAGCGCGTCCACCGGGGGCAAACCCAATATCACAATCCGCTTGGCCGTTGCACCCGCAGGCGGGTCGAGCGGCTTCGTCCGTTTTCTCATAGAGCCGCATTCGCATGTTCAGGCATAGGGCAACCCATTGTGGCATAAATCGTCCATAAGCTGTCATTTATGCCATCCTCGAACTGGCTAGACTGGGCTGCTATGCAACTTCACATGTCCTGGAGGGCATGCCATGCGTGAACCTGTGATTATCGGAGGAGTTCGGGCTCCTGACTCGGATATCGCCTCCAAAGCCGCTTCGCTCGTCGAAAGAGTCCATTCCACGGCGATGATGCATCACGTGCATCGGACATGGTGGTTCGCCGAATTCCTCGGCAAGAAGCGAGGTCTGAAATACGACCGCGAAGTGGTGTACCTCGCCTCCCTGCTTCACGATCTGGGCCTGACGGATGAATTTGCCGCAGACCAACGCTTTGAAGTAGACGGCGCCGATGCGGCCAGCCGCCTTTTGCTGGCCCATGGCTACCCGGAATCGAAAGCGGAACTTGTGTGGGATGCAATCGCGTTTCACTCCGCTGGCGGCCTCGCCGACCGCAAGCAGCCAGAAATCGCCCTCGTCTATATGGGCGCCCATCTCGACGTCTTCGGGCTCTTTCTGGACGAAGTCACGCCCTCACTGATCGATGACACGCTTACGCTTTACCCGCGCGTTGGATTCAAAGCGGCGTTTACCGAAGCGTTGGCTGAAGTCGCCAGAAAGAAACCCCATACGACTGTGGGTACAGGCATCGCCGATATCGGGCGTCGCCACGTACACGGTTTCGACATTCCGAACGTGTGCGACCTGATCCATGATGCTCCGTTTGAAAGCTGACATAGCGCTTCGCTAGCACGCATGCTGCTTGGGCCACTACAGATGTGGCGCGCGAAGCATGTTTCTGCGCTCCTCTCTTTCAGTGGCCGGCCACCGTGTCAGTTGATGTCGGAAGGGCGCGCTTATGAATGAAGGTGCCTGCCCTGAACGTTATGGAAGATCCGCTCATGGCAGCGGTCCGTCTTTACGGAGCGCAAACAGGTAACAGCCGAAGGGCGGCCATTGCCCTGGAGGAGGCTGACATTCCGTATTCCGTCATCCGGGTGGATCTGAGAGCCGGAGAGCACAAGACTGCTGCATTTCGAGCACTTAACCCGCGTGGCCTCATCCCGGTTATGGTCGAAGAACGCGAGGAGGAGGCGGATTTCATCCTCACCCAGTCGAACGCGATCATGCTGTATGCGGCGAGTCGATCTCGCGAAAGGCTAATGCCTGGATCGGGCCCGGCAGCAGGCCTGTTTTTCGATCGCCTGTTCTATTTCGTCACTGAAATTATCGCACCCAACGGCAGCGCTTTCGCGCTGACACAAGAAGGCCACGAACACAGCGCCGCATTTTTAGCCGGCCGCTCGCTCGAGGCTCTCGTTCAGGCCGAACGATTCCTCAGAGACGCGCCATACATGGCGGGCGACAGCTTCACAGTCGCCGACACCGCGGCCTACACGAGCGCCTTCGCCGAGCGGCATGCCCTCGACTGGTCCGGGTTGCCGCTGCTCAACGCGTGGTACACGAGGAACAATGCGCGGCCCGGCGTCGTCCGTGGCATGGGCGCTTTCTAGCGCGGCCCTCATTCAGGACCGGGAGGGTCGAAGGATGCCACCCGGGTTGCCTGCGGAGCCCTCATGTCAAAAAGAACTTGCAACTAAGAGCATATGCTCCTATATTAACTGGCAGGAGCATATGCTCTTAACTTTCTGAGGATCAAGATCATGAACGAAACGACCATTCTTGTAAGCGGCGCGACCGGCCGTACCGGTGGTGCAGCCATCGACGAACTGCTCCAGATGGGCAAGCGTGTACGCGCTTACGTGCGCTCGGACGACGAGCGGGCAGCGGCGCTGAGGGCGCGCGGCGTTGATATCGCCGTCGGGGATTTCTCCGACATCGATGACATCCGTGCGGCCATGGAGGGTGTCAGCTCCGCCTACTTCCTTCACCCGATCGCACCGGGGATTCTCGGGGCCGCAGCCTATTTCGCGCAGGCCGCGAAGGAAGCCGGCGTCACTGCGATCGTCAATATGTCGCAGATTTCGGCGCGGCGAAGGTCGACCAGCCATGCGGCGCAGGACCACTGGATTTCGGAGCAGGTCTTCAACTGGTCGGGTGTGCCTACGACGCATCTGCGGCCCACCTTCTTTGCGGATTGGCTGGTCTACCCGCATTTTGCAAAGCAAATCTGGGCCAGAAAGAAGATCGATTTTCCGTTCGAAAACGGCCGTCACGCTCCGATCAGCTCGGACGACCAGGGCAGGGTCATCGCTCACATTCTGGCGAATCCAGCAGACCATGGCGGCAAGACTTACACTCTCCACGGCCCGGTCGAGATGAACCACAGGGAAATCGCTGCAGCCATGAGTGAGGTGCTCGGCGTGACGATCGAATACGCCCCGGCTTCGATCGAAGATTTCAAACGCCAGATGGAGCAGGTGTACAAGTTCCCTCCGTTCCTTGTGCAGCACCTCGTCGAAGTCGCGCAGCACTATCGGGAAGGGGTGTTCCAGGGTACTAACGATGCCGTCGAGAAAATCACCGGGACGCCGGCGCTTTCTGTCCCGGCTTTCATCGAGAAGTATCGGAGCGCTTTTGCCTGACGAACGCGCGAGGCAGCCTGGGCAATTTGATCAACATTGAGGAGGACACGAGATGCTGCCGGAAAACCAACCCATCGGGGTCGATCAATGCAACTGCTTTACGGTGAGGAAAGCAGCCCGTCAGATCTCGCGACTTTACGACGCCTGTCTCCAGCCGTCCGGCCTTCGCATCACGCAGTTTCTTATCCTGGCGACCCTGAATGAACAGCAGAGCGCCTCGGTCAATGCTCTTGCCGAACGCCTCGACATCGAACGGACAGCGATGGGAAAAATGATCGGTTTTTTGGAGCGCGATGGTTTTGTGACGATGCGGCCGTCTCCCACGGACGGTCGCATCCGTATCGTCGAACTCACTCCGGAGGGAACGGATCTTTTTGAACGGGCGGCGCCGCTTTGGCTTGAAGCGCAGCATCAGTTCAGCATCATGAACGGGCCAAAAAATGTGGCCGTGATGCGCCGGAGCCTTTCGCAGATGAAGGTCGACAATGGTGCGACATCTTCCGCCGAATAACCGCTTGTCTGTCTGTTTCGTCGACTGTGCAGTTCGCATCGACAGTACCCAGTGGCCGAAGCGTGCCAGGAAGCGGCCCGTCGTAATCCGACTAACCCGAGGTCCCCTCCTATGCCCGTCATCGTTTCACAGAGACGGTAAAACTCACCGGGGCGCCATGACACGCAGCACCGGACGTCCGTCGACGTTTTTCAGCGGGAAATAGGCACGATGCGTCGATGGATCGACACTAACCACATGCGCGTTGGGCCCGATCCGACCTTCGCCGATTTTCGACACGGTTGAGAGACCCACGGTAAACATCGACACGATGCCTGCTTCGCCAGCAACATAGAGCGTGCCCGGACCTGGATCGAAGGCGAGCACATCGGGATCACCGCCAACGTCGAATGACTGGACGAGATGCCTGGTGAGCAGGTTCAGCGTCAGCAGTCTGTCGTTGCCTTCGCACGCGACGAACGCGAGGTGTCGTTGCGCAACGATATAGAGGCCGTGGTTGCCGCGTGCGCCCGGCAGATCGATCCGGGCGACGATTGTGTCGGTCGATGGATCGATTTCGACGAGTTGTCCTCGCGACTGGACATTGACGAAGATGTGACGGGACGCTGCATCGTACTGGGTGTTGCCGACTTCGCCACCCAACGGGATCGCGTTGGTGCGGCGATTGGATCGGGTATCGATCACAGTTTCGGTCCCACCCGTCTCGTCCGATACATAGAGCTTCCGGGTGTCCGGTGCATATGCCATCCCGTCCGGATAAACGCCACCCTGCATGCGTGCGGTGATTTTCAGGGTGGCCTCGTCGATGGCAACGACTTCGTTCGTGCCGGTCGCGGACGCGTACACGCGCAACAGTTCAGGTATCACCAGGACGCCATGAACGGCAGCGATGTTGCCAATGCGGGCAACGACACGTGAGTTTTTCGTGTCGAAGACGATTACTTCGTTGTCGCCCAGGTGTGCGATGAACAGCAGATGCCGGTCGGGGTCGTAGCTTTCGTAATCGAGCCGGGAGGCGCGACCCGGCAGCGGGATGTCGGCGACATGCGTCAGCGGCAGTTCGACCATGGGTGAAGTGCCAGCAGCGGTCGCACTGTGATGGACGACGAGTGCCGCCGCAATCGCGACCATCAAAGGAACGACGAATAACATTGCAGCGTAGTGACGGTTCGTGTCGATTCGATCGTTCATGACGAGCCTCCGTCGGGCCTGACATGACGAAATGCGACGAGCAGCGAAAGATCGTAGGCAATCTTCAGCGCACCGCACGCGACAAGTGGAGCACCGAGCCACCCAAGGCCCAGCAATACGCCTGAAAGGGTGGGCGCGAGCGCTGCAGCCAGGCTTCGCGGAACCGCAGTAAAGCTCGCCGCCGCCGGACGCTCCCCGGACGTGACGACTGACATCACGTAGGCGCTGCGTGTGGGCACGTCCATCTGCGAAAGTGCACTGCGTGCGAGAAGCAGCGCGAGGGTCAGCGTGAGGGTAGGCGCAAACGCTGCGGCAATCAGGCATAGGCTCGAGGGGATATGCGTGAACACCATTGTGTTGAGCAGGCCGATGCGGCGCGACAACGGTGCCGCGGCCAGTTGAGAGCCGGCGCCAAGCAGCCCGGCCCAAAAAAAGAACTGACCGGCCGCGCCGAGCGAAAGTCCGAACCGCTGGATCAACCACAGGGTCAGCAGCGAGTTGACGAGAAGTCCGCCCGCGAAGGCGTCAACGCTAAAGAGCAGCGCAAGGCGGATGACAATCCCGCGTGAAGGACCAAGCGGTACGCGCGGCGCGTCGGTCCTGGACTCGCGTGCCGGCAGACGCCGGTAGAGCAGCAAGATAACGAATCCTGCCGTCGCGTAGACGATGAACATCACGCGTATCGCCGTGAGTGGCGAAGCACCTGAGTGGGCGCTGATTGAACCGGGCAGGCCAGCCGCGAGGGCGCCGACAGCGGCGGACAGTCCACCGACCAGGCTATACCGTGCAAACAGGGCGGTCCGTGCGTCGCCCGTTGCGGCTTCCGCGAGCCTTGCATGCTCGAGCGGAAGAAACAGGCTGACATCGCCGGAACTCGGGTTCAGCGTGCCGATGAACGCGACGACGAGTAGCGGCCACAGCGAAGACAGTCCTGCGAAAGCAAGACCTGTAGCCATCATCAGCACCGCCGCGAAGAGCAACAGGCCCCGCTGCGCAATGCGATTGCCTACGAGACCCACCAGGGCCGTCGCGATGGCCGACCCGAACAACGTGGTTGTGCTGATGAGCCCGACAGCCAGTTGCCCAAAGCCGAGCACCAGCAGATAGCCGGGTAGCAGTACTGCGATAAAACCATCGCAGATGCCGCGCAGACCACGGGCAACAAGCAGGATCGAGGCGCCCTCGTCGACTCCTTCTGGAAGGAGCAATGTAGACAACCGTGCCCTGACTGCTCGCTTGGCCATGCATCCAGGTATGCGCATTGTCCTTGCACCATGTAAAGAGTGCGTCATGGAACAGCATGCCATAACGCAGCTGTTCGTGACTGTTCGCAAAGGTGCGTGACAACCCGATGTATATCGCGAAATGGCCAACTGCTTCCGGGACAAGGTTTTTGGATATCGAGCGCATTACCTTCAAAAGGCGCGGGGCTGACAGGTTCAAAAGCGATTGGATGTCTCGTGTACCCGAGTGGCTGCAGAGGGGCGACACCGCTCTGATGACTCATTGATTTTTCTGTTGCGGTGATAACCGGCCCATTACCCCGTCAGTTTGTCAGACCCACGCGCCAACGTGACAGTGCCATCAGGCGAGTAGCCGCCGCATCTAGCCACCCGCACATGGGGCGCGAGCCCGTTCTTAACTTTGCGCGATTCCTCGGGTTCGACTCGTAGTCGAATGCGTGTATCGACCCTCGCAGCCGCACGTTTTTTAGCGGGCACTCCAACTGAATTGACGTCCCGTCATCCGGGCCGGGGTTGCAGCGACAGTAAGCGCATACAGGAATTTACCCGGTGCAACTCCTTCGTCAAGAATGACGCATTTAAGGAAATAAAAAAGCTTGCATTCCGCCAGCGGAAAACTATCTTGAGTTAACAAAATGACTCTTGGCTCGGCACCGGAGGAGACCCATGCCGGCTACACGTATGATGATTGCGCGTCGCGCCGGCGTCAGCGTTGCCACGGTAGACCGTGTGCTACGCGACGACCAGGGGGTTCGCCCCGAAACAGCCGAACGCGTCCATCTCGCGCTTGCGACGCTGCGTGACGAGCGTGCAAGCCGCGGCCGGCCCGCGAAAACCACTTCGTTCCGGGTCGCGTTCGTTTTGCCGCAAATCAACTCCCGCTTTCTTGATCAGGTCGAGCGCGATATCGCGCTGTCGGCCAGCTTCTTCCGCGAGCACCGCATCGTGCCGTCGTTCTATCGCTGCGACCTGTCCAGCCAGCGAGACGCCATGTCATTCGCCCAGCAACTGATCGACTACGATGCGCTTGTACTCGTGCCGCTCGATTACCCGTGGGTCGAGCGGATGATTCAGGACATGACGGATGCGAACGTGCCCGTCGTCACGGTGTTCTCTGACTTGCCGTCGAGTGCTCGTGCTGCGTACGTCGGCGTCGATAACCGCATCGCGGGACGAACTGCCGGCCTGCTCATGGGGCGCTTTGTCGGTTCGCGCATCGGCACCGTTGCAGTGTTGTCCGCGTCGTCGCGGCTGCACGATCAGCTCGAGCGGCGCACCGGTTTCTCTCAGGTTCTCGAAGAAGATTTCCGCAACCTGCGCTGGGTCACCGAACCCGATTTCGCCGAAGACGACGATAGCGCGGGCCTCGCCGTGCAAGGGCTGATTGCCGGACACCGCGATCTGGTCGGCGTGTATGTGACGGGCGGCGGCATTTCCGGCATCGCGTCCGCGTTGCAGGAGTCGGGCGACAAGGCGCGCGTCGTCCTGATCGGCCACGAATGCACCACCGACACGCGCGTGCAATTGTCCGGGCGCGCGATCGACGTGATCCTCGATCAGGACGTGCGCGGCATCGTCCATTGGGCGGGCCTTGCGGCGATCAATTTCCTGAACGACGTGCGTGGTGTGCTGGTCATTCCGACGCCCGAAACCCGAATTTATCTTCGTGAGAATGCGCATGCCTGACGCTCGCGACACGCGGACCGCGTTCTGAATCCGCCAGAGCCCAAATACAGCGCCTGGCGCATGGGTGCTGTCTGTCATCAGGTTGGAGACCCGAGAGAGACAAGGAGAAAACAAATGTTACGTCTTACGTCAGCAAGGGTAGTCGCGGCGGTTCTAGCGTCGATGGGGCTTTGCTTCGGATCGGCTGCGCACGCGCAAGGCAAGCAGTTGACGCTGTGTTGGGCCGCGTGGGATCCGGCCAACGCACTCGTCGAATTGTCTAAAGATTTCACAGTCAAGACCGGCATCGCGATGAAGTTCGAATTCGTGCCATGGACGAGCTACGCGGACCGCTTCATCAACGAGCTCAATTCGCATGGCAAGTTGTGCGACCTGATCATCGGCGATAGCCAGTGGATCGGTGGTGCGGCCGTCAATGGGCACTACGTGAAGCTCAACGATTTCTTCGCGAAGAACAAGATATCGATGGACGATTTCGTGCCGGCAACGGTTGTCGGCTACGCGGAATGGCCGAAGAACACGCCGAACTACTGGGCTTTGCCAGCGATGGCAGACGCGGTGGGATGGACGTATCGGAAAGACTGGTTCTCAAGACCTGAACTACGCGCCGAGTTCAAGCAGAAATACAAACGTGAACTCGAACCGCCGACCACGATGGCTGAACTCAAGCAAACCGCCGAATTCTTCCAGGGGCGCAAGATCGACGGAAAGACGGTATACGGTGTGTATATCTTCACTGAGCGCGGCTCGGAAGGCATCACGATGGGCGTGACCAACATGCTCTACAACTATGGCTTTGAATATCAGGATCCAAAGAAGCCATATCACCTCGATGGGTTCGTGAATTCGGCTGGAGCAATCAAGGGGCTTGAGTTCTATAAGGCGCTTTACAAGTGCTGCACCGCGCCGGGCATGACGAACGCCTACATGCAGGAAGGACTCGATGCGTTCAAGTCCGGTCAGGTCGCGATGCAGATGAACTGGTTCGCTTTCTTCCCCGGACTCTATAAGGACCCGAATGTCGGTGGCGACAAGATCGGATTCTTCGTCAATCCAAAGGACGTCAAGCAGTTCACGCAGCTTGGCGGGCAAGGCATATCAGTCGTTTCGTATTCGGATCACAAAGCGGATGCGCTCGAATACATCAAGTGGTTTGCGCAAGGCGATGTGCAGAAGAAGTGGTGGCAACTCGGCGGTTATTCGGCGGCGAAGTCGGTTGTGGATGCACCGGACTTTCCAAAGAGCGCGCCGTTCGCGCCGGCCTTCCTGACGTCGATGTCGATCGTGAAGGACTTCTGGGCAGAGCCAGCCTACGCCGAGTTGCTGCTCGACATGCAAAAACGCGTGCACGACTATGTGGTGGCCGACAAGGGTACCTCGAAAGAAGCGCTTGATTTGCTGGTCAAGGACTGGAACAAGGTCTTCAAGGCGGAAGGGAAGAACTAATACTCAAGGGACCTCAACGCGCGGAGCTCCGGGCTGCCTGAGATGGGCAGTCCGCGCAAAGGAGTCAGTCATGTTGGCGAACAAGCCTTTTCCTCCGGAAGGGTTGCAGTCGAAATCGCAGGCGCGCGCGGCGGCGCGCCTGCGCGGGCTGTCCGACCGGACAATCGCGTGGCTGTTCATCCTTCCGACCATCGTACTGCTGCTTGCGATCAACATCTTTCCGTTGATCTGGGCGTTGCGCCTATCGTTCACGAACTTCAAGTCGAACATGCCGAGCGTACCGGCGCGTTTTGTCGGCATCGACAACTACACGGACATCCTGACCGACGAAGACATCTGGTACGCGATGCAGGTCACCGCGCGCTTTGTGTTCTGGTCGGTCGGACTCGAAGTGTTGCTCGGGTTCGGGCTGGCGCTTCTGATCAACCGGCAGTTTCGCGGCCATAGTTTCTGGACGACGCTGATCCTGCTTCCGATGATGTTGTCGCCCGCCGTCGTCGGCAACTTCTGGACTTTCCTGCTGCAACCTCAAACGGGCCTTTTCAACGACATCGTCAGTTTCTTCACAGGCATTCCGCCCAACTCGTTCCAGATGATCGGCGACGTGGCGCTCGCTCCGTGGACCATCGTCATGGTCGATACATGGATGTGGACGCCCTACGTCATGTTGATCTGTCTTGCCGGCCTGCGTTCGATTCCCGACTACATCTACGAGGCGGCCGAAGTGGACCGTGCTTCGCCGTGGCGCCAGTTCTGGTCGATCACGCTGCCGATGACGCTGCCGTTCCTGATGCTGGCGGTTCTGTTTCGCGGCATCGAGAACTTCAAGATGTTCGACATGGTGAATCTGCTGACGTCGGGCGGTCCTGGTTCCGTGACGGAAACCGTGTCGATCACCCTCAAGCGCGCGGCGTTCGAGAAGTGGCAAACGGGTTATTCGTCTGCGTTGGCGATCATTCTGTTCGTCGTCGTGTTCGGCGCCGCGAATATCTATGTGAAGGCACTCAACAGGGTGAAACAGCGATGACAGACCTGGCCCTTCAACAATCGGTCGTAGCCGCGTCGCCGCGCGGCAAGACGTTTGCGGCCATCGTCGTGGTCGCGTACGCACTCGTTGCGACGTTGCCCATCGTGTGGATTATCCTGACGAGCTTCAAGACGCAGGAGGACGCAATTGCGTATCCACCCGTCGTGATGTTTCAGCCATCGATGGAAGGCTACGTGAATCTCTTCACGATCCGCTCGCGGCAGACGCCGGAGTTCATCGCGAGCCTGCCTCCGGCGCAGACCTGGTATGACCGTGACGTCCGCAAGCGCAGTATGGTGATTGCGGGACCGTCGAAGGTCTTGCCGCGTTTCGTCAATTCGCTCGTGATCGGCTTCGGCTCGACGTTTCTCGCGGTGTTTCTCGGCACGCTGGCCGCGTATGCGTTCTCGCGTTTCAAGGTGCCGCTGGCGGACGATCTGCTGTTTTTCATTCTATCGACACGGATGATGCCACCCATTGCCGTTGCGATTCCCATCTATCTGATGTATCGCGCACTCGGGCTGGCCGATAGCTACCTGGGCATGATCGTGCTGTACACGGCCGTGAATGTGTCGCTGGCAGTGTGGTTGCTGAAGGGCTTCATCGACGAGATTCCGCGCGAATATGAGGAAGCCGCGCTCGTCGACGGTTACACGCGGCTGCAGGCTTTTATCAAGGTCGTGTTGCCGCAGGCGATCACGGGCATTGCCGCAACCGCGATTTTCTGTCTGATCTTTGCCTGGAACGAGTACGCGTTTGCCTTATTGCTCACAAGCGGCGACGCGCAAACCATGCCCCCGTTCATTCCGTTCATCATCGGCGAGGGCGGCCAGGACTGGCCAGCCGTCGCGGCCGCGACGACACTGTTCGTGCTGCCGATCCTGATCTTCACCGTCGTGTTGCGCAAGCACCTGTTGCGCGGCATTACTTTCGGAGCGGTGCGCAAATGAAAGTGCAAACCACCTTGCCAAGCCGGCGCTTTTTCCGTCGGCGCTACTGTGAAGGCGCTTCGACGGTGCTCATCGGCGTCGGCATCGCGATGCTTGTTCAACCGTTCACGGTCGATCTCTATACGTGGTCGTTTCCTGTGATCCTGGCGGGCGCGCTGGCTTTCGTCGTGACCAGCCACTTTCCGGACTGAGCCATGTCGACGATCGTTCTTTCAAATCTTCACAAACGTTTCGGCGATTTCACGGCCGTGCGCAATACGAATCTGACGGTGAGCGCTGGCCGCTTCGTTGTGCTGCTCGGACCTTCCGGCTGCGGCAAGACGACGACACTGCGCATGATCGCCGGGCTCGAGTTGCCGACGTCGGGGCAGATTCATATCGACGGCAAAGATGTCACGGCGCTGCGCGCGCGTCAGCGCGACATTGCGTTCGTGTTCCAGATGTTCGCGCTCTATCCTCACATGAGCGTGCGCAACAACATCGCATTTCCGCTGAAAAACGAGGGCATTTCGCGGCGGGAAATCGCAACGCGCGTCGAATCCGCCGCCCATATGCTGCGCATCGAAAGCATACTCGACCGCAAGACGGGCGGACTCTCGGGCGGCGACCGTCAGCGTGTCGCATTGGGGCGCGCGATCGTGCGGCATCCGAAGGCCTTCCTGATGGATGAGCCGCTCGGCACGCTCGATGCCGATTTCCGCGAGCTGATGTGCCTCGAGCTGCGCAAGCTGCACAACACGCTTAACGCAACCACCGTCTACGTCACGCACGATCAAAGCGAGGCGATGGCGATGGCCGACGACGTCGTGGTGATGAATCAGGGCGAAGTACTTCAGTCCGCGTCGCCGCATGAGATTTATCACTTTCCTGCCACCGTTTTCGTCGGCAAGTTCATCGGCAGTCCGCCGATGAACTTCCTTTCTGTCGACGCCGGCGTCGAAGCGGGTGCGGAACGGGTGTCGCTTGGCGGTGCGCCGGTCCCGGTGCCGCGCGTTGAGGCCTGCGCCGCAAAGGCGCTGCTGGGCATCCGGCCCGAGCACGTCCTGATCGACGCGCGCGGTGCCTTGCGTGGCCGCGTGATCGCCGACGAGTATCTCGGCTCGCATCAGATCCTCGTCGTGGATACATCGCTTGGCATTGTGCGCGTGAGGGTCGGCAAGGACGAAGGGCGGGCGGCCGGGGCACAGGTCGGTCTGTCGTTTCGCAAGGAACGCACGCTGCTGTACGACGCAGCGAGCGGCAAGATGCTCCCGGGCGCGGCGCGGCAGATGGCTGTCAATGGGAACGGCAATGGGGACGCTTATGTCTGAGATCCGTTTGCACCACGTGACGAAACGCTTCGGCGATATCGTCGCCGTAGACGACGTGTCGATCGACGTGAAGGAGGGCGAATTCGTCGTGTTGCTCGGGCCGAGCGGCGCAGGCAAGACGACGACGCTGCGCCTGATCGCCGGGCTCGAAAAGCCCGACGCTGGGGAAATCTTCATCGACGGCAAAGCGGCGACGGATTCGCATCCGGCGGATCGCGACGTTGCGTTCATCTTTCAACAGTATTCGCTGTATCCCCATCTGACCGTGTTCGGCAATCTTGCTTTTCCATTGCGTTCGCCGCGGCGGCGCGTGAGCGAGGCGCAAGTCACCGCGCGCGTGCAGGCGGTGGCCGAGATGCTGCACATGGAGTCCAAGCTCGGCAACATGGCGACGCATCTGTCGGGCGGCGAAATGCAGCGCGTTGCGATTGGGCGCGCGCTGGTGCGCGAGCCCAAAGTCTTCTTGATGGACGAGCCGCTGTCGTCGCTCGACGCAAAACTGCGCGAGGAACTGCGGATCGAACTGAAGCGGCTGCATCGCACGATCGGCGCGACGATTATCTACGTGACGCACGATCAGGTCGAAGCGACGACGCTCGCCGATCGCATCGGCATACTCGAGCATGGCCGCATCGTGCAGATGGGCGCGCCGCGCGAAGTGTATGGCAATCCGGCTTCCCTCAGCGCGGCTCGCCGCCTCGGCTCGCCGCCCATCAACTTGCTGCCCCCCGCGCTGTTCGATGCCGCCGCGATGCCGGCGGGCACGTCGACGGTCGCGATCCGTCCTGAAGATATCGTGCTGCACGCCCCCGATGCGCGCGACGTGCTCAACCTTCGCGTGCTCGAGTATTCCCCGCTTCGGCATCTGCTGATTCTGGACCGCGATGGCACCGCAATTGTCGCGACGACGATGACCGAACGCAATTTCGCGCCAGGGCAAACGGTCGGCGTGTCGCTGCCGCCGCGCAGCCTTCTTTATTTCCGCTCCGATGGCAGGAGGATTCCGGCATGAACGGCAAAACGGTCATGGCGTGCATCGAGGCTGCGCATGCCACGCTGAAGGAACACACCGACGAAATCGCGGCGCTTGATCAGCAGATTGGCGACGGCGATCATATCTTCAACTTGTTACGCGGCATCGATGCGCTGCTCGCGATGCGCGCGGAGATAGAGGCGCAAGCGTTCGCATCCGCGCTGGACCTTGCGGCGTCGAAACTGCTGTCGACGGTCGGCGGTTCGTCCGGGCCGTTGTTCTTTTCGTTGCTGCACGGAATGGCGAAGGCCTCGGCCGAAAGTGCGCACGCGCTGAGCCTGGAGGACGCGGCGCGGATTTTCGCCGCAGGTGTCGATGCCGTCGCTCAGCGCGGCAAGGCGGGCATCGGCAGCAAGACGATGATGGACGTGCTCATCCCCGTCGCGTCGCGTTTTGCAGAACTGGCTGACACCAACGCGGCGCCGGAAGCCGTGCTCGATGCGTTGCCGCTGGTCGCCGAAGCGAGCATGCTGGCCACGCGCGACATGCTCGCGACGAAGGGGCGCGCGTCCTTTCTCGGCGAACGCTCGCGCGGTCACATCGATCCGGGCGCGCGTTCGAGTCAGTTGATGATCGAGGCGGTATGTGCGCGGCTCGCGCAAGACAGAGAGTGAAAGGAGCGTAGGCCATGAAGAAATTTATCAATCACGTCGACGACTTTTTGACCGAGAGCCTCGCCGGATTCGCCGCCGCGCATAGCGATCTTGTCGTGCTCAATCAGGAACCGGTATTCGTGCGGCGCAAGACACTGAAGCCGGGCAAGGTTGCGCTGGTCTCAGGCGGCGGCTCGGGACACGAGCCTTTGCATAGCGGCTTTGTCGGCTACGGGATGCTCGATGCGGCGTGCCCTGGCCAGGTTTTCACTTCGCCAACGCCCGATCAGATGATGGCTGCCGCGAAGGCCGTCGATACCGGCGCGGGGACGCTCTTCATCGTAAAGAACTATTCCGGCGATCTGATGAACTTCGAAATGGCGTCGGAGATGTCGGAAGTACCGAATGCAATGGTGTTGATCAACGACGACGTCGCCGTCGAAAACTCCAGTTACACGACGGGCCGACGCGGTGTGGCGGGTGCCGTGATCGTCGAGAAACTGGTGGGCAGCCTTGCCGAAAGCGGCGCGGACCTCGAACAATGCAAGGCGTTCGGCGACCGCATCAACAAGAATACGGCGTCGATGGGCGTTGCGTTCTCGAGCTGCACGGTGCCCGCAGCGGGCACATTGACGTTCAAGATCGGCGACGATGAAATCGAAGTCGGTGTCGGAATTCATGGCGAGCCGGGGCGGCGGCGCGCGCGTTTTGCCGCGGCCGACGCGATTGCGGGAGAACTGCTGACGGCGATCGTCGCCGATCTGAAACCGCGGACTGGCTCGGAATTGCTGGTCCTGATCAATGGGCTAGGTGGCACGCCGCTCGGCGAACTGTATCTGTTGTTCAATTCCACGCGCTTATGGCTGCAACAGCGCGACCTGAAGATCGCGCGCGTGCAGGTCGGTTCGCTGACGACCTCGCTGGAAATGGCCGGTGCGTCGATCACCGTGTGTGTGATGAACGACGACATGACGCGGCATTGGGATAGTCCGGTGCATACGCCGTCGCTGAGGTGGGGGATATAGCGCGTCCGGCCGCGTTCGGGCCAGAACGTGTCAAAACGCCTGGCCACAGGGAATTGACGAGACCAGTCTCGGCGCAGGTCGCGGCGTGTGAATTGCGGGAACACAAACCTCTAATCACAGCCGCACATATTGCAAAGGCTCTACAACCGCGTGCGGGTATCACGCCGCATCACCTTCATAAGGGTTTCTGAACCGGGTAGCTTGATCACCGCTTCATGTTGTTCCAGGCGCCGCGTTGAAGGGTTAATACCCTTTCGTATAGAGCGACAGATGGTTACTCACCGACGTTACACCCGGCACGCCCTTCGCCACGTCCGCGGCCTGCTGGATCTGAGGACCGTCCGGCACGCTGCCGGATAGTGTCACGACACCTCCGCGCGCCTTGACGAATACGTTCGACACGTTGAAGTTGGGCGCTTTCGATAGCGCCTTGCGTACATCGCGAGCCAGCATCTTGTCCGCTGCCGTCGCCTTGCCTGAACTTGCAGCCGGACTCGACGCCATCGGCATGGCGTTGCTGGTTTGCGCGTAGACATTCGACGTCAGCGTCACGCATCCCACGACGATGAGCAGATTCACAACGTTGCATGCTTTCATGATTGCCTCTCTTGTTCGGTTTGGCAGATCGTGAGTCAAAGATAGCCAACATTCCGCTACTAACAAAGCCGCTTGCACGATTAAGGGAAAACCCGTATTCAGGCGGGCGCCCGTTGCGCAGGGCGATCATCCGGCGAGTTCCCGAATGCTGCCGGTGAGCGTTGCCGCGGAGTCCTCGGAGGCGACACCCGCGAGCCACGAAACCAACTTGTTGTCCCCGGGGCGCGTCTGTGAGATCGAATTGAATCGTGCACGCGTTCGGATCTGCGGTGAGGTCTCGCCAGCGATACTGCGGCTGCTCGGTCAATTCGAAACAGCCGCTGACCGCGCACCAGCTCGAATGGCCGGAGAGGGGCGGAAGTCCTCGGGCGTGCGTGAGTCGCGAACGAAGCGATGTTTCGTCGCCGCGACCGTTGTTGCCGTCAGTTACCTTCGTTGCGTGGCTTCGCTCAATGCGACGGATCGAAGTCATATTGCACAGCGGCAGTGCGCGCATACCGAGTGCCGCCGCATAGTAACGCTCGGCTTGGTGACGATGTAATTGCCGATCTTCGTTAGGATGCACGCGGCCGCCGCACGGAGCCACACCGTTTTGGGCGACTAGCGTACCGGAAGACCCCAATGTTCAGGTGCGGAAACCATTCGCTCGAAGCACACTGTTCATCGGAACGTCACCGTCAAGACATGAGCCCCGATCGGCGAGAAGCAGCGGTTCAGTCGCGGAGTACCAGCGAACTGGCGCTGCGCGAACAGACTCATCAACCACCGCGATACATTGGGTCGATGCTATCAGCGGGGGCACGCCGGCCAGATTGCGACTTGCCCGATTCCGCACCGCCGACGCCACTGCGGCTCCCGTCAACCGCGCTGCCGTGGGCTTTTACCGCGGCCTTCGTTTGAACGGCGTGACCGCGATGCGATACTGGCGAACCGACATCGGCGCGATAGAGGGAAGTCTGCCCGTCACCGCCCGCGAACGCGGGGGCCGCCAACGATGCGCAGCTTGCGACTAACAGAACGGCGAGAGATTTCGCTTTCATGACGACTCCAATATGCTTGTTGAGCGTTCGAATGCAGCCGGATCAAGTCCGTTGCGGCGCGCTATGGTCAACGGTGATGGGACGATGTGTGGGGCCGTGCCGCGCGCTAACAAAGAAGCTCAACGAACAACACATTTCTCGGGAGCTGAGCAATGCTGCCGACGCCGTCGCGGTAGCAACAGACCGGTCGTGCCCGCAGCGACACGTGCACGGGTTATGCCAAGCCTGATTCGCGCGCCCTCCGAGTGATGCTAACCATCGGAAAATAAACAATATTTTCCCGACCACGAGGGTTACCACAGCTCGATGAGGAGCGGCAGATGTCAGTCTGTCGACAACTTTTTTTGAGCCTCTGTGTGCGGTCACCCAACAGAACAAACACTGCGCGCACAAGCGCGAGGAACTCGAGATTGCGAGCGATGACCTCGGCTGGTCGGGGGAAATATTGCGTCGCCTTGAAACAGGCGTTTTCTATTGAGCAACCGGTTCAGGACCCAAACACTCATGTATTCATCAGCCTAACTAAACAGATGCCGTGCAGGAATTGGGTCTTCACGTGAAGAACGAAGGGTAGTGTTTGCCACGGAGGATTGACGGACTCCGAACGATCTTTTGAAAGCGGACCCAGGCTCGCGCCCGAAGTGCGACAGAGCAGACCTTCGCAACATGACTGTTCAATTTGTCCCGCTGTGCCTAAGATTGCCGCAAGAGCAAGAAGGAGGCGCATGGACAGCTTTGCTACCGACACTCGCTTCGCCGGCTCGATCCCCGAGCTCTATGACAGTCACCTTGTTCCGCTGATCTTCGAACCGTACGCCGCAGATCTCGCGAAGAGAGTAGCTGTGCAACATCCGTCGCGCGTGCTTGAGACCGCAGCCGGCACTGGCGTAGTGACCCGCGCGATGGCGTATGCGTTGCCCATGCATGTCGACCTGGTTGCGACCGACCTGAATCAGCCGATGCTGGATCGTGCGGCCGCAATCGGCACTCCAAGGCCGGTAAAGTGGCAACAGGCGGACGCGACCCGGCTGCCTTTCGACGATGCGAGTTTCGACATCGTCGTCTGCCAGTTCGGGGTCATGTTCTTTCCGGACAAAGCGCGCGCGTTTTCCGAAGCTCGGCGCGTACTTCGGCGCGGCGGCGTGCTGTTGTTCAACGTCTGGGATCGCATCGAGGAAAACGAGTTTGCCGATACCGTTACGGCGGCGCTGGCGGGTCTCTTCCCTGCGGACCCGCCACTTTTCATGGTGCGCACGCCGCACGGCTATTTCGACCCGCAAGTGATTTCACGCGACCTCGCGGATGCGGGCTTCAGCGCGGCGCCACGCTTCGAGACGATTGCGGCGCGTAGCCGCGCGGCATCGGCTCGCGTGCCAGCCGTCGCCTATTGCCAGGGAACGCCCTTGCGCGGTGAGATTGAGGCCCGGTCTGGCGCAGGTACGGAGAACGCTACGTCAGCGTGCGCAACTGCGATCGCTGAGCGATTCGGCACGGGACCGGTCGACGGCAAGATCCAGGCGCACGTGGTCATCGCCCAGCGCTGACAGGCCCAGCATTGCCGCCCTTGGGGCCTTCAGTCATAGAAGACCCAAACCACTAGCGCCTGCTTAGTTGTCCTTGTCCGGAGTGGTCAGGCGTTTCTGGACGGCGAGGCTGCCTGGGATCACCTGCATCCTCATTCACCTTGGGCGCGCGTGAAGCGCAACCTGGCTTCAGGCTGCACGGGCTGCGTAACCCTGAAACGACCATGCATCGTGCGGAATGGATTGACGGGTATGACGCCACGCAGCGATAACGCGGGCTCGCGCTGGTTCGACTATCCGCGGCTGCGGGTCGTGGGCCGCGCATCCTTGGTCCGTGATTGCGGCGTTGCGTGCTCGGGCTCTTCGAGTCCGGGGAGCACCAACTCTTCCATCAACGCCAGCGTGCGCAAGCAAAAGGCATTGCCGGCGGCGCGCTCTTCCTCGGAAAAATGCGCCATCGCCGGTGCGATCGACGATTCCTCCGCGAGCTTCACGATCGCCTTCTCGACGAGGTCGAGGCCTTTCCTCGTCAGGTGCACGATGAACCCGCCGCCGTGGCTTGGATCGGCCTGCCGTTCCACCAGGCCGAGACTGGCCAGTCGGTCGATCTTCTTGGTGATCGCGCCCGAGGTCACGAGCAGCGCCCGATACAGGTCGGTTGGGCGCTTCGCGTACGGATGACCGCTGCGGCGCAGCGCGAGCAGCACGCGCATGTCAGATCCGCTGATCCCGCCGAGACGCTGGCACATTTTGTCAAAGGCCTGTTCGACGAGCGTGCCCAGGCTCATGAAGTAGATCGCGAGCAGGAAGTTCGACAGGTCGAGATCGCTATGTTCGCGTTGCCACTGCAAGGAAATGAACTCGATGTGGCTGCTGCCGGGACGATTGGGCTTCCTCGCGGATTCCCCCGGAGCCGTTGGCGCCTTCTTGCTGGCTCGGGGACGCGCGGGTTGCTTGGTGGCGGCAGTGCTCATCTTGTTGACTTCCTTGCGATTCATGCGATCTCGGCCGATGGTAGTGGGTGGGCCGCCCATAGGTAGCGGGCGGGCCGCCAACTATTGTACGTAATTCCCCGACGCGCACGCATCGGGCGTCGCCGGCGCGAACCGCCTCGGGGTCTCGGTGAGTCGAACGATCGCGATGGCACCGCGCGTCGCGCGGGTGCCTGATCGGCATGGTCAGGCTGCCCGCACCGCTGCGCTCAGCATATCGGCCACCTGACGCTGGGCCAGCGCGGCGGCGCCAACCTCACCCCGCATGCCGTAAAACGTGTGCAGCATGCCCGCGTACCGCACGCTGGTCGTCGGGACACCCGCTTCGGCCAGTTTTTGCGCATAGGCCTCACCGTCGTCGCACAGAACGTCGCACTCGGCGGTGATCACGAGGGCCGGTGGCAAGCGCGAATGGTCGTCCGCGAGAAACGGCGAGAGTTTCCACGTCGTCGGCGGCACGCCGTGATCGAGCGCATACGTGCGAAACGCGTACGCGACGTCGGCTGTGCGTTGCATGAAGCCTTCCGCGTAAGCCGACATCGATGCGCGTTGCTGTCGAGCGTCCGTCGCGGGATAGACCAGCGCCTGCGCGAGGATGCGCGTGCTCGCGTGCTCGCGTGCGAGCAGGCACACGACGGCGGCGAGATTGCCCCCCGCCGATTCGCCGAACACTGTCAGGCGCGACGACGGAAGCCCATGCTCATGACCGTGCTCGGCGACCCAGCGGGTCGCCGCCCACACGTCCTCCAGCGCCGCGGGGAACGGATGCTCGGGGGCGAGCCGGTAGTCGACGCTGATCACGGCCAGCCCGGAATCGTTGGCCAGATGCCGGCACACCGAGTCGAAGCTGTCGAGATTGCCCATCAGCCATCCGCCGCCGTGAATTGCCATCGTCACCCCGGCAGCGCCTTCGGGATGATAGACGCGCACCGGGATGCCGCGGCCAGGGCCTGGAACGGCGAGATCGAAAACTTTGTCGATGCGCGGGCCGGGTGCGCGTGCAGCCGTGCGCGCGGCGACGCCGGCGCGCGCTTCTGCGGGGCTCACCTGCGCCATGCTCGGTTGCGCCGCGGCCGCCGCGGCGATCGCACGAAGCGACGGGTGGATCTGGCTTTGAGAGGAAGAAGACATCGTGAATCTCAAGGAGTCGGGGTTGCCGAGGGCGCGAACGTGATGCTGGGAATCGCGGCCAGCACGCTGAGGCCGCCATCGACGGTGACGATTTCGCCGGCCATATGGGCGCTCAGGTCGGACGCCAGAAACAGCAGGTGGCCCGCGATTTCCGCTGGCGTGGCCGCCCGTCCAATCGGGATCGCGGCGCCGACTCTCGTCCACGTCGCTTCATCCAGACGCTGATTCAGTCGCGGTGTGCGGACGAAACCCGGTGACACCGCATTGATGCGCACGTTGTGCGGCGCATACTCGACGCCCGCGGTGCGCACGAGGTGATGCAGCGCCGCCTTCGACGCCGCATAGGCGACCTCGTTCGGCACTGCGCGATCGCCGGCGAGCGAGCCGACGAACGCGAAGGTGCCGCCGCCATCGGCCTTCATCATCTCGCCGCCGATCTGAATCGCGAGGTACGCATGGCGCACGACGATGTCGAATTGCTGGTCCCACGACGCATCGTCGACGGCGGCCAGCGGCTTGATGCCCGCGACGCCGATGATGTCGACAACGCCGTGGATGCGGCCGAACTGCTTGCGCGCCGTGTCGAACACGCGCTGCATGTCCTCGCGCGAGGTCGCGTCCGCCACGCAGGCAATCCCGTCCACGGCTGCGGCGATGTTGTGGGCGAGCTGCTCGTCGCGGTCGACGCAGAGCACGCGCGCGCCGGCCTGTGCAAGCGCATGGACTGTCTGCTCGCCGATACCTTGACCGGCGCCGAGTACCACGAAACCCCGGCCGTCGAGCCGCAAAAGAGACAGGTAGTCCGGCGTGTTGCTGTGAGTTTGATTGATGGTCATGACTATTCTCCTTAGGCTTCGATCGCTTTGCGATGCGCCGGCAGCAGATCCTGCCAGGCCGTTCCTTCCTCGAGTTCCCGGTCGCAGGCGCTCACGCCGCGCAAATCGAGGCCGAGTGCCGGGGGCTGCTGGTTCTCCATGACGCGCTTGATCGATTCCAGCAGCACGCGGCGCACACGCACGACGGCCTGGTCCGCGGGCACCAGGTGCTCGCGCGAACGATCGTAGAGGGGGCCTTGGGACAGTCCGATCGTCGCGTCCTCCACCTCGACGCCGCGCAGTCCGGTCCAGTTCTCCTTCATCAGCTCGCGGTTCTGGCCGAACGAATCCGCCCAGCTGGCCGTGAAAGTGCAATTCTTGCGGTCATAGTACTTGGGGTCATTCAGGCCGAGCAACTCGATGATTTTCTCTTCGGTCACCGGCACGTCTCCGTGAACGACGATGTAAGTGCTCGTGTGCGTATCGTCTTCGGGCACCTCGAGGACCGTGAACTGGAACGCCGGAGCAGGGATGATGCGGCCGTACGGCACGATGAACGGGACCACGCGCGCGTTGCGGACCTTCGCGTCGGTCGTCTTGCGCAGCGCGACGTAGTGGAAGCCGAACGCCGTATCCTCGATTTTCAGCGCCGGCTCCAGGTCGTTGGAGGCCAGCGCGGCGGGATTGACCACGTCGGGGTTGGGCGTGAACTCGTTCTCTTTCCAGCCGGGGCGTGCCATGTTGGTGTGCAGCACGCCGACGTGCGAGCTGTCCTCGCCGCCTTCGACCAGTTGCAGATAGTTGCACGAGACGTTGATGCGCAGCACGACGCGGTGGCTCGGTTCCGCGTCCATGAACGCGTAACGCGAGAACGCCGGCAGCAGTTCCTTCGGCCCGACGTACGCCCATACGATGCCGCCGGCCTCGCGCGCGGGAAATGACGGCGCCTTTAGCCGTGAGGCGTACTTGGGATCCGCATGGTTCGGCGTTTCCATCACGTCGCCCGACGCGCTGAACTTCCAGCCGTGATACAGGCAGCGAATGCCGCCTTCCTCGACGCGGCCAAGCGCGAGCGACGCGCCGCGGTGCATGCACAGCTCCTCCAGGAAGCCGACGTTGCCGTCGGTGTCCCGGAACGCGACATAGTTCTCGCCGAGCAGACGAACGCGCAACGGCGCGCAGTCTGGATGCGGCAATTGCGCTGACGTGCACACCGGATGCCAGAAACGTCGCATCAACGCGCCGCCAGGCGTACCCGGGCCGACGCGGCAAATCATTTCATTGTCTTTTTGGCTCAACATATCGGAACTCCTGTCTCAAGCTAAGTTATCGGTTGCGCTGGGTGCGGGCGCCGGCGGACGAAATGATCCGATGGTGCGGAACCAGCTGTCGCCAGTCTTCGTGGGGGCCAATCTCGCCGGATCTGCCGACTGCACCGCCCGCGTCCGCGTGCAGCGCCGGGATGTCCTGCTGATCCCGTTCGGCGCGGGCACAGGCGAGCAGGGTGCGATGCAGGCGGCTGATCGCGAGGTCCGCGCTCGTCAACATTTCCTGCGACCGGTCGCGGATCGGGCCGCTCGAAATGCTGCACGCGGCGTCTTCCTGGGTGATGCTGTCGAACCCGGTGAAGTGGCCGGTGCGTTGCAACTGGCGATCCTGGCGGTAGCCGTTGACGAACGACATGGCCGCCGGCGAGTCGCATGTGTCGAGCGTCATGCCGTATTTGCGGAGCGTCGGCTCGTCGAGGCCGACGAAGGTGAGCTGCGCGCTGCGCAGTGGCTCTTCGCCGACGGGCTTTTCGGCATCCCACCACACGTGAAAGAAGTAGCAGCGCTCGTCGTCGATGGGGACCGCGGCAAGCCACACGTCGCCGTTCGCATTGGCGATGAAGCATGGCGCGATGAACGACGTGACGCGAGCGATACGGCTCTCGCCGCTCTGGCGGATCGCCGCGTAGTGAAAGCCGAAGTCCGTCTCTTCCGCCTCGATTGTCGGGGCCGCATCGAATTGCATGTGCGTGATCTTTCCCGCGTAGTCCAGATCGGAGCTACTGGTCTGGGCCAGCGCGGAGCTGTGAAGCACGGTCAGATGCGACGAGTCGACGAGCCCCTCGATCACCTGCACGAAGTTGCAGTTGACGATCGCGCAGACGTTGATGCGATGGGAATCCGGCTGGTCCATGAATGCCCGGTGCGGGAACGGCGGTTCCTTGCCCTGCGGACCCAGATAGGCCCAAATCAGGCCACCCGCCTCACGCACCGGATAGGTCCGCGCCTTGATGCGGTCCTTGAATTTCGGGTCGGCGACGTTCGGCGTCTCGAGCACCGTCCCGTCCACCGCGAATTTCCAGCCGTGGTAGATGCAGCGCAGACCGTCGCCGTCCGCACGGGCCAGTTGCATCGACGCGCCCCGATGCAGGCAGCCCTCGTCGTAGAGCCCGGGCCGGCCTTGCTGGTCGCGCCAGACCACGAACCGCTGCCCGAGCAGCTCGATCGTTTTCGGGTCGGCGTTCGGCTGCGGCATATCCGACGACTGGATCACGGGCAGCCAAAAGCGGCGCATCGCATTGCCCATCGCGGTGCCTGCACTGGTACGGCACATCATTTCGTTGTCCTGCTTGGTCAACATATGAATCCCCTGGTTGCGGATGTCGGCGGAGAGTGAAGGGTGGCGTCAGAGGTCGAGCAGCAGTCGCGACGTCTTCGCGCGCGAACAGCACGGCATGAAGCAATCGTTGCGCGTGCGCTCGTCGTCGGTCAGGTAAAGGTCCCGATGGTCGGGCACGCCTGCCAGCACCCTGGTCATGCAGGTGCCGCAGACCCCCTGCTCGCACGACAGCGGCAGGTCGAATCCGGCGTCCAGAAGCGCATGCGCGACGCTTTGATCGGCAGCCACCTCGATCACTTCGCCGCTGCTGTGAATTTCGATTTCTAACGGACCGTCTTCGTCCGACGGCTCGATCGGCGCGCCCGCGAAATATTCGCGGTGCAGATGCGTTTCTTCCCAACCGAGTTCGCGCGCGGTTTGCAGGATGTGATCCATGAAGCCCGTTGGCCCGCAGACGTACAGGCGCTTGTCGGCAGACGGCGCACCGATCGCGGCTCGCGCGTTCAGTTGCTGCTCGGGCGGACCGTCGTCGGCGTGCACATGCACCTGCGCTTCGTCTCCGAGCGACATCTGTTGCGCACGGTCGACAAGCGCCATGCGCGACAGGGAACGGCCGCAGTAGTGCATGTCGAACGGGCGGCCCTCGTGCGCCAACTGCTGGGCCATGCAGATGATCGGCGTGATGCCGATGCCGCCCGCGAACAGGATCGACCGTTCAGGACCACTATGTAGTGCAAAGTGATTGCGCGGGACGCTGATCGTGAGCGTATCGCCCGCGTTCACGCTGTCGTGAAGCGCCACGGATCCGCCGCGGGATTGAGGATCGCGCAGCACGCCGATGCGGTAGCGCGGGCGTTCTGTCGGCAGGTCGTACAGCGAGTATTGGCGTACCAGCCCGCCGGGCAGATGCACGTCGATATGCGCGCCGGCTTCGAAGTCGGGCAACGGCGTATCCGACAACGGCGTGAATTCATAGCCGACGATATCGTCGGCCAGCCACGTCCTCACCGAGACGCTGACCTGCAACGTGGCGTTGATGCTGATAGGGGGCTTTGACGTTTCCATGATGACATCCTGATAGAAGAGGAGCGTGTCAGGCGGCACTGTTCAGACGACGCCGAATGACGACCGGGGCTGCACCCAGTTGCCGCTGAATGAGCCAGCGCGCGAGACCCTGGTCCATGACGCGCACGTGCTCGGGAAACCAATCGATCAGCGCGCGGGCAAACGAGCGAACGACCTGGGGCCGGCCTTCGGCCAGCGCGCTGCGCACCTCGTCGAGCGACCGGAGCACGGCCGCATGCTCGTCGATATGACAGCCGGCCGACCCATAGGCTGTCTCGCGCATCGCGTCGTCCTCCTCGCCGAAGTGGCGCAGTGCGTGCCCGGCAAAGGCTTCGAGCGCGGCCGCGAGCTTGTCGTCCGTCGTCGTGAGCAGTGCGTCGACACACTCGACAAACTCGCGATGCGTGTCGTCCATCGACAGATGCCCGAGCGCGTAGTCATCGTCCCAGACGAAACTTGTTTCCGATGTATTCATTTTCAACGTAGGTCCAATCAGTCAAGCTTGTCGATTAAATGCCTTCCATGGAAGATATATATCGAAGATGATGATGTCGAGATAGGGAAAACGCTGATCGGGTAAAAGTGTGATGAATTGTCGTGTACGGTGCGAAATGCCTGATTTATCGTGAGAAATTCGGTCTCGGTACGCGAAAAATGAGCCGGACTCAGGGAAACTCCGAAGTTTGAAATCAATTGACGTGGAAGATGATTCGCGTATCTTCCACGGAAGATGATAATGATTGACCATATCGGAGGAGATCTATGAGTTCGACGTCGAAGTTATCCGGCCGCACGTTTCCGTTGCGCAAGGCGATCTGTTGGGGACTCGCGTCGCTTGCGGCATGCGCGTCGGGCGCATCGCACGCACAGAGCTCTGTCACCCTGTACGGGATCATCGATACGGGCGTCGAGTGGGTGAATAACGTGGGCGCTAAAAAGTCCAGCGTCGTGCGCGTGCCGACGCTCACGGGATCGATACCGTCGCGGTGGGGGCTGCGCGGCAAAGAGGACCTGGGGAACGGCCTCAGCGCCGTCTTCGTCCTGGAGTCAGGTTTCGCTCCGTCGCAGGGCACGCTGAACCAGGGTGGCCGTCTGTTCGGCCGACAAGCCTATGTCGGGCTTTCGGGGCAGTGGGGGACGCTGACCCTCGGCCGCCAATATTCGCAGATATATTGGGCTATGACGGGCGACACGATGGGGCCGAACATTTATGCGGCCGCCGATCTGGATCCCTACCTGGCCCAGCCGCGACTCGACAACGCGATCGCGTATTCGTTCACTACATCCGGTCTGACCGTGGGCGCGACGTATTCGCTCGGGCGTGACGCGGTGGATCCGGCGGAGGCCGGCGGGTGTGCCGGCCAGTCGCCAACGGACTGGCGAGCCTGCAAGTCGATGTCCGCAATGGTGAAGTATGACGCGGCGACATGGGGCGTCGCGGCGGCCTTCGATCGCAACTACGGCGGCGGAGGCACCGGTTCGCCGCTGCCCAGCAGCTCGCAAACCGACACGCGCGCCGTCATCGACGGCTACGTCAAGTTCGGTCCCTCGACGATCGGTGCGGGATTCCTCCATCGGATCAATCACGGAGTGCAGACGCCGACTCTTTCCGACGCGGTCAGTAACTACTGGTGGCTTGGCGGAACCTATGTCCCCCTGCCACAAGTTGTCCTTGATGCCCAGTTCGGCCATATATCGGTGAACGGTGGGAGTTCCGCGGGAGCCTCCTTGATCGCAGCGCGCGCGACGTACTTGTTGTCCAAACGCAGTTCCGTCTACATCACCGCAGGGCATGTGTTCAATCAGCGCGATGCAGCGTTCACGATTGATGGCGGCGTGATCCCGCCCGCCTCGTCGCCATTGCCCGGCGTGGATCAAACCGGTGTCATGGTGGGTATGCGCCATCAGTTCTGAACGGGTAACGATCGCTCGCCTGGCGGGCGCCGTGTTTGGAATGACACCGAGTCCGGGCAATGAACCCTTTCACCCACGTCACACACTAAAGGAAACCCCAAATGAAATCCGTCCGTTTCGAGCGTCATGATTCCGTTGGCCACATCGTGCTGGGGAGCCCGCCGCTCAATCTCATCGCCACCGAGTTCTCCGAACGCCTGAGCGAGGCCATCCAGGAGGCCAGCGAATCGGAAATCCGCGTCCTCCTCATCCGGGCAGAAGGCCCGAACTTCAGCCAGGGTGGCGACATCCTCGACTTCATCGACAAGGAATTCAACGCCTGGCGCACGTTCATCAGCGATATGCATCATTCATATCGCAAGATCGAGGCGCTGCAGATTCCGACCGTTTGTGCTGTGCGCGGCCGGGCTTGGGGCGGCGCGTTCGAACTCACGCTCGCGTGTGACTTCATCGTGGCTGCGGATAACGCATCGTTCCGCTGCATCGAGCCGTCAGTCGGCACCGCACCCGTTTGCGGAGGCGTGCAACGGATCGCGGAACGTGCGGGACCGGCGCGCGCGGCACGCTACGTCATGCTAAGCGAGGAGATGTCAGGCACCACCGCTGGCGAGTTGGGTATCGCCGCGTTCGTGGCCCCGGAAGCCGATGTGGAAACAACTGCATTGGATCTGGCGATACGGCTTTCTCAAGGTCCCACGCGCTCGTATGGGGCCATTCGTGCGCTGCTGAAAGCCTGGTCGGCGGGCGGCGTGGCGGGCGCGGACCAGGTTGTGCTCGATCTCACGATGCCCCTGCACAATACGGAAGACGCGCGGCGCGGACGCACGGCGCGCGTCGAGGCAATGAAGCGGGGCGTGGAACCGGAACCCGTTACCTTCCTCGGCCGCTGAGCCGAGGCCGAATTGCCGATAGCGTGCGAGCTTTGAGCAATCGCCCCTCGCATCACGGGGCGCTCCCGGCGGAATGAACGGCGAGCCAGCCGCTGCGGGCCCGTCACGAGCTGTCTGACTTTAAACGGAAAATCGACCGCACACCCGCACCAGAACTGGCACGTTTTTTAGTCAGCAAGTTAGACAAAGGCACGCAATCCAGTGATTTCGTTTCGATGCGCAGCGACATGGGGTGCAGGCGGGCGGAGGTTCAAATCCTCTCGCCCCGACCAGATAAATCAAGGCCTTATGGATGTACGTCCATAAGGCCTTTTCGTTTCACGCCACGGCCGATCACCGACCCTCAGACCCACAATCGTCGCCGCCCATCGAATCCACAGAATCCTGCCTCGCTCATGGCTGCGTGCCCGCCTGCTGGTTCCGGAACGCCGCTTCTCCGGCATCCGACACCTCGACCCACTTCCTGTCGGGCGCCGCGTCGGCGACGTAGCTGTCGTGCCAGTTCCACCACTTGTAGGGCGGGCTCTGGGGATAGCCCTCGGGCGAGTCCTCCCAGACCTCCTGCCGGCCCAGGGGCGTGATATCGAGGTAGTTCCAGGTGCCCCCCATCTGCTCGTCGCCGCGGTTGTTGATGAAGTAGGTGCGAAACACCTGCTCGCCGTCGCGATAGAACACGTTGGTGCCGTGCCAGTCCTTCACGCCGAAGTCGGCGTCGAAGCTGTCCGTGAGGGTGAACCAGGGCATCGTCCAACCCATGCGCGCCTTCAGCCGTGCGATGTCCGCCTGAGGCGCACGCGCGACGAAGACGAGAGTGGTGTCACGGGCGTTCAGGTGGGCGAGATGGGCGACCTGGTCGGCCACCATCGAGCAGCCCCGGCAGGCCTGCTCGGGCCAGCCGAACACGCCCGGTTCGAAGAAGGCGCGGTAGACAATCAACTGACGCCGACCGTCGAACAGGTCGAGCAGGCTGGCTCTGCCTGCGGGTCCCTCGAACGCATACGTCCGCTCCACGGCCATCCACGGCATGCGCCGGCGTTCGGCGGCCAGCGCGTCACGGGCGCGGGTCTGGGCCTTTTCCTTCACGAGTAGCTGCTCGCGTGCCGCCTCCCAGGCCTGCGGCGACACGACCAGTGGTGTGCGCATGGCGGCTTGTCCGTCTTTCCGTCCGTTCTCGGTTGATGTAGTCATGGCTTTTGCAATCTCCTGATTAGGGCGAATTCCGGCGCCATCCGTTCGCGGCTCATCGCGGGTTGTTCGCCGTGAGATAGTCTGGCACTGGAAATCGAACGTCGGGAGTAACAAGTGTGGCGGCATTCCGAATTGCCGGGGGCCTCTCCGCCCGAATGGAACAGTCTTCCGTCGAGTTGTGGCGCTGGGAAGATGCGTACGGCCTGCGCTTCTCGTCCGAGTGCGTGTCGAGTTCTGCGCGGGGGTAAGGGGCGGCGCCAACGCATTGGCTGTGTTTCCGCGTCGGGGAGCAGCGCTGACCTGCGCGCCAAGCGCTCCCTCGCATACTGTTATGGCTGAGCGAATACGTCCGTGCGATTGCCAAGATCCCCCGAGTTCGTTTACACGAAAAACGGCACGAACCACGAGCCGATCGCGGCCAACCCTTGATAGTCCCCGACGAAGAAGCCCTCGGCGTTCGGCGCGGTCTTGAGGTTGAACGACCCCGCCAGATGCACTTCATTGGCGAACGTCACTGTCTCGGCCGATGGGGCGCGGACAACGGGATTGGGTCGATGACGGAAGTTGGCTGACGGGTCGAGGTCGCAAGAGCCGTGGCCAATGTTAATGCGGGTGGCAGGCTCGTCGTGTCTACACCATGACCAATCCGTACCGCATACCGAGCATCACCGCTTCGGTGCGATTGGTCGCGCCGAGTTTACCGAAGATGGAGGAGAGGTGGAATTTCACCGTGTTGTCGGAGATGTCGAGTTGCCGCGCGATCTCCTTGTTGCCGAGTCCGTCGGCGAGCATCGCTAGCACTTCGATCTCGCGTAACGTCAAAGCTTCGAACGGTTCGCCGGATGCCGTCTGGCGCGACGGTTTTCGTCCGGCTAGCAGCCTTGCGAGGATGTCGGGCGATAGCACGCAAAGGCCCGCGGCGACGGCTTCGATGGACGCGACGATTTCGCCAGGCATCGCGTTGCGAGGCAGGATCGCCGCCGCATCGGCCGGCAGAACATCGAGGATCCCGTCGTTGTCCGGGTCATCGCTCAACAGGACGAGCGCCGGTAGCACGTGCCCGAGTGCGAATAGCGTCTTGAGCGGGTCGCTCGCATCCGGCTCGATGTCGGCCACGACGACATCCGGCACCGAACCGGCCAGGCAATCGACGAGCGTTTCGGCGTCGGCTGCGCTACCCACGAACCCAAGTGCCGGGTTCGCCTCGACAAGCATTTGCAGGCTTGCACGCACCTGCGACGATGCCGCAATCACCGCGACCCGCACCGGCCCCATATGTACCCTCTGTCCATCCGACATTTCGCCGCTTCCCGGACCTCACCTGCACGAATTCCGCCGGGGGCGTTCGCTCACTGTTACCGAACTCACGTGGCGTTCGCCACCTCGGATCAACGCGATTTGCAACTGCTGTCCAATGCTTGCGGAGCCCAGCGCGGCGTACACGTCGTCCATGTCGCGGCAAGGCTTGCCGTCCAGTTCGATCAGCACATCGCCTATCAGCACGCCCGCCTGTTGCGCAGGACCGCCCGGCGCAAGCGAATTGATCAGCAAACCGCTACTGAACGGCAGGTTCATTTCGTTGACCCACGCATCCAGCAGGCTGACCTGCTGCGCGCCGACGCCGAGGTAGCCCCGTGCGACGCGCCCTTTAGCCAGCAGTTCATCGGTGACGCGCTCCACGGTCATCGCGGGAATCACCATGCCAGCACCGCGCACAAGCGCCGATGTGCAGATGCCCATGACCTGCCCGCGCATATCCGCGAGAGCCGCCCCGGAGAAACCTGGGCGCAGACCGCCGTCCAGCCGCACGAACGCATCGAGCTGTCCGCCTCTCCCCGTGCGCCAAGGACCCCCTGTGCTGCCGATCACGCCAAAATCAGCGCTGGTGCCGAGCTCGTCTGCACGCGCGACGGCGAGCGCAAGATGACCCGGCTTCAGTGAGCGGGCATCGCCAGAATCGATTGGGTCCAGGTCCACGCCGTCCAGTTTCAGCACGCCCAGGTCGGTGCACCAGTCCAGGCCCGCGAGGACTGCGGTGACCGTACGGCCATCCGTCAATGTGACTTCGATACCGTCCTCACGCCTGATCGTGTGCGCAGCCGTCACGACGACGCCATGTCGCCAGATTACCCCACTTGACGGCATGCGATGCCGTCCGTGTATTGCCACGATGCTCCGCCCGACTCGCTCGACAATGTCTGCCAGATTGTCCGAGAGATCCATCAAAGGATTTCCGCTTGCAGATGTAGTTTCCATTTCAAGTCTCCTGCCATTTGCGATACGACCTACTTGTGCCTCGCGTCGTCGATTCCTGACCTATCCTTGGCCGGTAGCGTGGTGACGACGGGTTCACAATGACAGAAGGACAGGGGGTGCGCACCACCCAAACGGGTAGTCGGGTAGATGCAGTGCGAACTTCACGATGCGGCGTGAGGCAGAGATCGGGCTGCGGATTCAACCGGCGGATGCAATAGTTTGCTGGAATCGTTCGGCCACGGAAGGGAATGCACCCCTTGCGGACTTCGTGCGAAATCTCATATTCTCTCCGAAATATCAATTTGATATAGAACGAAGCGATAGCGTATCATTTTGTGTAGATCTATATTGGTCAAGCGATCGAAACCGGGCTTGAAAGGGCGCGATTGCATCAGAAGTGCATCGCCGCTCGCTATTACGTCAGGCCTGAGATTGCCCGCGGCGTAAAGTGCGAGCGTCGTTTCGATCGTGATTGCTGAGGTCACGTTGGCGCCCGGATTGGCGCGTGGCCAGGAATGACGAATTTACCCATCGGCCGACAAGCTGTGGCGCACGCGGTGCGCTTCGCGCAGGCGATGTTTCACATCGGCAGCGGTGATGGACCCAATCATCACAAAGGAGGCGACTCACGATGTCAGTTACTCAACCACCCAAAGCAGCAATCGAGTTTGTTTCAAAGGTTTATGAAGCGATTGATTCGATGAACGAGCAGGGGTTCGCGAACTGTCTGACTGAGAACTGTACATTCGTCTATGCGAATAGCGATCCTGTCATCGGTCGCGCAAACGCCGCTGCGGCTTCACAGAATTTTCTGAAGCTGCTTGCGGGCATCAAACATCACCTCGTCAATGTATGGGCGTTCGAGGATGTCATCGTTTCCCAGATATCCGTGACTTACACGCGCAAGGATGGATCGACGCTGACGATTCCGGCCGTGACGATCTGGAAGTTGCAGGACAAGTTGATCGATGAATGCCGCATCTACGTTGATATTTCCCCACTGTTCGAGCGTTGATCTCAGGGGCGCAGAAATGAATCTCGAACTTGAAGGGAAGACCGTCATCGTCACCGGTGGTGGCTCGGGTATCGGGCGAGCGGCGGCGCTGGCGTGCTCCGTGGCCGGGGCGCGCGTAGTGGTTGCCGATATTGGTGTTGCGGCGGGAGAGGAGACGGTCTCGGCAATTCGGCGCGCAGGCGGTGACGCATTCTTTCTGGCAACGAACGTCGCCGATGAAGAACAGGTCGAAGCACTCGTGGCTGCGGCATTGAGCAAGTATGGGCGGCTCGATGGCGCATTCAACAATGCGGGTCTTTCTCAGACGAACGTCCTGCTGCACGAACTGACTGCCGAGCAATGGCGCCGAATTCAGTCAGTCAATTACGACGGTGTGTTCTTTTGCATGAAGCACGAGATACGCGCCATGCTGCTAACGGGTGGCGGCTCCATCGTCAATACTTCGTCCACGCTGGGCCGCGTGGCGATGCGCAGTGCGGCAGACTACTGTGGCTCCAAGGGCGGTGTTTTGGGGGTGACAAAAGGCGCAGCAGTCGACTACGGTGACAAGCATATCCGAGTCAACGCCATCCTCCCAGGTGCGGTGGACACGCCAATGGTTCAGGCGCTGGTGTCCGATCCGCAATTTGCCGATTTGATCGAGAAGGTTCGGGCCAGTCATCCACTGGGAAGAATTGGCGTTCCGGAGGAGATTGCTGCCGCCGCCGTCTGGCTTCTTTCGGACAAAGCATCCTTCGTGACGGGAGCCGAACTGGCGGTCGATGGGGGATTCCTCGCCATTTGATGCTCCTGGCCGCCTGATGCGGCCGTCCTGTCAAGCGTGGGCGGGCAGTCTTCCGCGGAACTCTCAGCACATGCAGGCGTGCCGCTTGCTGCAACCGAAGCCATGATCGCGGCCCTATGCCGTTCCTCGCCTCGCCGTCCGTAGAGGCCGCGCTAATCCTGTTGTATGATTTCGCTGCGTTTTGAATCCATTTTGAACAGATAATACCGACCGATGGCTCGATCCCATGGCGAGGAATGAGTGAATGCCCAAATCTAATCCATCTGCAGTCAAGGCAGCCGCGAGCGCTTCAAAGTCAGTAGAGGCAACAGCGGAGAGACCCCTAGACGTTTTCGATGATCGTGGCAGAACCATTCCGTGGATCGCTCGAACGGTTCACCGACTCTACGATGCCCAAGGGCAGAAGCTCCTCGACAGGGAGAGCATTCCGATTGCGTATTGGTACTACCTTCGTGTGCTGGCCGAACGCGGCGAGATCAATCAACTCGAACTCAGTAAGCGCGTAGGCATCGCGTCGACGACTGCGGTCCCCGCGCTCGACTATCTGGAGAAGCGCGGCCTCGTGAAGAGAGTCCGCGATCCAAATGACAGGCGAAAGTATTTCGTCGTGCTACAGGACGAAGGCAAGCGTCTTGTCGACGAAATGCTTCCCGATCTGACTGACATGATTTCGGGGTCGCTCGACGGAATCTCGCAGAAGGACATGCGCGTTTTCTGGAAGGTCATGCACCAGATCGAAACGAACCTGATTCAGATGGCACAAGGCGACACGATCGTAGACTGACTGATTGCGAGTTTCGACGGCGGCATTCCTTCGCGCAGGCTATACGCGTCGCGTTTGCCTGCCACGGCGACATGCTGCTGGCGATCGGGTTTATAGCGGTGAGTGGACCACGCCACGGGATCACGGCACCGACAAGGCCATGATGCATCGCCGCGCGCCGTTCCTGAACTGGCGAGAAGTGATGGTCCCCGCTCGAATTACGCGGCAAGGCGTAGCCAATCTGTTGGCTTCGCTTGATCTCAAATCATCCTTCGCACCTGCGGCGATCCGTTCGTGGATCGTTTCAATGTCCTCCACCGGGAGGCGCCCTCGACTGGCAGGCGTGCCCTAGGCCCTGCTGGACTGTCTCAATCTTCCTGCACTATTGAATATCCTGCTCCGACGATCTGTTCGATCAACGTTGGCGGGATGTTGTATGATTTTCAAGAAGCGGATTATCTTTCAAAAGATAAATCTATATTTGATCGATGTAAGTAGAATGATGTGTTTTGGGATAAACAAAGTCAAAAAGCACCGGAGAATTCCTGGATCGAGCGCATCGGGCATGCCGCCCAGCCCGGTCCGTCCGTTGCCGGCTGTGTGACCCCAGTTGAGGAACGGCCAATGTCAAAGTCGAGTTCAAATGCAGTGCACGAAACGGCTGAAGGGCTGGATGCAGCGAGTGGTCAGCGCTCAGACGTTTTTGACGACCGCGGTCGAACCGTGCCATGGATGGCACGCACGGTGTACCGCCTCTACGACGCCCAAGGCCAGAAGCTGCTGGACAAGGAGGGCGTTTCGGTTGCGCACTGGTTCTATCTTCGGGTTCTGGCCGAACGTGGCGAGATGAACCAGCTCGAACTCAGCAAGCGGGTAGGCATTGCATCGACCACGGCCGTACCGGCGCTCGATAGCATGGAAAAGCGCAATCTCGTGCAACGGACGCGCGACCCTAAGGACAGAAGAAAGTACTACGTCAGCCTGCAGGATGAAGGACGACGCCTTGTCGACGAATTGCTGCCTGAGGTCGCCGGGATGATTTCGGCTTCGCTCGAAGGCATCTCGGCGAAAGATCTCCGGGTTTTCTGGAAAGTCATGCACCGGATCGAAGACAACCTGACCCTGATGTCTCAGGACGACTCCGTGATCGACTAGCCGCCGGCCGGTCGTTGGTACGACGACGATTGCGTGGGGTCATTGCTGACAGGTGTGCGGAGAAGGCCGGCGCGCGGTCGCGCTCACACCGCGCGCATGGTCGAGCGCTCCCGGCTCGGCGGGGAAATACACCAGAGTCCGTCCTTGCGACGAATGAAGAACATTGCTGCGGTTCCTGCGGCCCTGCGTGCCTCGACGCACACATAGTATTGCCGTGTCGCGCGCTGGTTCTTGAATTCGACCACATGCACCATGTCCATCGAGGTGGAAGCAAGCCAATGTTCTACCATCGAGCATAACGACTTTCCTGCGCTAGCCATCATCTGCTTATCACGCTCGTCTCTCCTTTGACCCTTCACCTGTAACCTACCTGCAGAACTCAGCTCCCGGCCCCGGCCGATCATGGACCGGATGGGACGCTGCACACGCATGTTTGCGCGCCTCACGGGCGTGTGCAGCGCATACGAGAGCCGCACACGCTTGCTACTTGCGCACCTCGATCCGATTGCCGGTTTCACTCGACTGCTCGATTGCATAGAGCACTTCGTGAAGTGCGCGTGCGTGATCGAAGCTGGGCGCCTTACGGGTGCCGTGGCGCAGGTCATCGGCGATCAGCCGGTAAATGCCGGCGACATTGCGCGCTGCAACGGCATCGTCGGCATCGATCGGGAACGGATCCGGGACGTCGAGTTCCTCGTAGCCGTTCTGGCCTTGGCGTCCGAACTCGACACGCAAGGGGGAGATGTTGACCGCCGGGACATATTCATTCCTTGCGGTGACGCGCAGATCGCCTTCGCTTCCGTTGATCTCCCACAGCAGCTTCGTCCCGCGCGGCAGGCCACCGCGGAGTTCCAACGACAGCGGCGCTCCGGAGCGCAGAATCGCGTTCGCCATGAGGTGGTCGGGCGTTTTCATCTCGACGGTTTCGCCCGTCTCGATGACGCGCACGGTTTGCCTGCGTTGCGAGAGCACCGCGCCGATCTGTTCGATATCGCCGAGGACGGCATCAATTGCCGAAATCGCGTGCCCACCGATCACGGAAAGCAGTGTGGCGCCGTTCCGGTTGTCCATGGCGTAGGCGTCACCCTGCAGGATGTCGTCGCCCCAGCTGAAACCCGATCCGACGTACGTCGAAGACAGGACATCGCCGATCTTGCCGTCCGCGACGAGCTTGCGCATGAACTGCACTTCGGGGGAGGCGATCGCCTGTGCGCCAACGACGGCCAATGCCTTCTTCTCGCGCGCGAGTTCGGCAAGTGCGATGGTTTCTTCGAGTCCATTGCCAAGCGGCCATTCGCTGTACACGCTCTTGCCCGCGTGCAGGGCCGCCGTGACGACTTCTTTGTGGTGCTGAACCTTGACGGTGACGACGACGATGTCGATGTCCGGCGATGCGGCCAGCGCAGCGGCACTTTCGAATGCCCGCGGGATGCCGAACGCGTCGGCCGCTGCTTGCGCGCTCGCGAGGCTCGTATTCGCTACGCCGGCGAGCTCGAAGACGCCGGACAACGCCCGCAGGGCCGGAATATGAGCTGTCGCCGCCCAACCGCGCCCTGGGCTTAGGCCGACAATACCAACACGATATTTTCCTTCCATTGCTTCCTCTAACCTTTAGGTAACTGCAGTAACGTTGAGCGCCTGATCTCAGAGGTTTCCCCTCTGGAGCCGGCCACAGCAGCCGGCCGCACCCGTCATACGATCTGGTATTTGTACGACGGGTCTTCCTTGTCACGGCGCCCGACAGTGAAATTTTCGAGCGGTGCCAGATCTCCGGGAACCGGGTCCGATCGCTGGGAGTCGAGCACGACCACCCGATCGGCAATGCGCCATTCACCGTTTCGCCGCTCCATGCGGTCCACGTAGCGAATGTTTACCACCCAATCCATCGCAGGCTTGTCGCCGTCGGGTTTCGTACGATGGCTTGCCTGCGCATAGTGTTCCGCAAACGCCACATCGCCGAGGACCTCGACATACTGGTTGCCGGTGAAGTGCTGCGTCGATTCGAAGCTCGGCAACAACTCGGCTGCCCAGTCGATAAAACCTTCGACACCGCCGTTGTACGCGCCGTGCCTGTCGATGGCATCCGGGTGATAACACGACCGCACGAGATCCCAGTCCATCCGATCAATGCCGCGGCAATAGCGGATATGAACGCGGCGAATCTCCGCTTCATCCAGTAGCTGCTGAAGTTTCGCTTCCAACTTTGGTCTCCTTGATTGAATCGTCGCGGCTGAAGTAAATCGATGCCACGCCGCTGGGGTCAGTGGATTGAAGCCGATCGCGAGCGCAATCCACCTGGGAATCCGGAACGTAACCTGACGATCGAGTCGCACTACGCGCCAGCGGTCACTTCGCCGTACTCGGATGCGGTCTGTATTGGCCCGTCTCCATCAGCTCCGAAGCGGCAATGGCCTTCGGTGTCCAACGCATCGTCGCGCGTGTTTCCAGCAACCAGGCCTGATAGCCTTCAGCAACGTCCTCCGACGGCCCGTGGTGGATGACCCCCTTTGGCACACAGGTCAACGTGCCGGGTTCCGTACAACCGCCCCAGGCGCCCGGGCCTCGTACGTAGCAGATCACCTCGTCGAAATCGGCGTTGATGTGAACCGGTGGCCGCCCGCCGGGACGCGCGCTGAGGTTGAACATCAGAAGGTCGCCCGTGCTGGATGACAGAAACTGGCTGGGCGGACCGCCCTCGGGCAGGTAAGCATGCACCTGGATATTGGCCAGATTCAGCTTCCACACCGGGACGGAGTCCGACAAGCGCACACCAAGCGCAAGCGGATCATGCGGCATCGTGAAGACCGTGTTCTCGGGGTCGAGGGTTTTCAGCACCAGCCGCGTCGGGCCGCCCGCCGGCATGGTGGAGTCGACATCGGCAAACTTCAGATCCCGCGCAACGTTGAGCAGGCCACTTGGCGCAGGCGGCGCGAGCTTCAGGGCCGCAGGACTCTCGACGATGATGCTTCGCATGGCATCGCCCGTCGGTGCATAGCGATACGCGACGGCTCGGGGAATGCAGACGAAGTCCCCTTCCGTCGCCGTGAGACAGCCCACGTCCGTTTCGAACCGGACCGTGCCGGATTGGACGAAATGAATCTCGTCCGCTTCGACATTGCGCACCACGTACGGCATGGGCTTGCGCCGTCCCGACACATGCAGTTTGACGCCGAGCCTGGAAGTCGCCACGGTGGTCGGAAGCGCCTCAGGGTCGTCCTGATCGTCAGGCGTCAAGCGCTCAAGGACGGCTCGCCGCGGTGCGTGCGGCCCCTGCACGGAAAGATAATCAGGCGCGTAGGTCGGCCGGGTCACCACCGACAGGGCCCCCTGGAATCCGTCACGGGTCCAGAGTTGCACCGGCGGGGGGCCTGCATCATGCGGCTTGCCACTCATTTGTCACTCTCCTTTTGCTCTCGAACGCTCACATTCGCAATAGACCTGATACTGCGCCCGCCATGTGCTTCCCGGGCAGGGATTCGATCTGCACGACCCTTCATGCGCAAACCATCCCGAAGACGCCGAATGGGCGGACCAAGAGGCCGAAAGGGCGACGGACTCGCGCCGCCTGGGCGTTCGGCGTAGCCGTATCGCACCTTTCTGCATCAAATATTCTATTCATCACGCTTGCCGGTGTGAGAGCGATGTCACTCGCCAATCAGAACAGGATTGCGCTACTCGAAAGCCATCGCCGGTCGCGTGCGTGTTCATCCCGGAGGACCTGGCGACCTCCTTCGTGAGCCACGAGGACGTCGCCCCGTGTGCAACGCGGTACAGCGGTTTCGGCCATGCGGAAAGGGGTTCGTCGGCGTTGATCTTCGCGTCCGTCGCCCACTCCCGCGTGCCTGCGCCGCTGTCCGCTTGCCCGGTCATGGCCGTGCGATCTTTTTAAGTCCGGGCCGGCTTGCCGATCAGTTGCCGGTACTCATTGGCCGTTGCCGGCTTGCGCCCGAGCAGGCCAGCGATGTCCTTCGCCATCTGAAACATCTCGAGATTGCTCTGAAGGCGCTCGTCGCTGTTCGGGTACTTCCACGGCGTGTCTTCCGTGCCGACGCGGATATGCAGACCCATCATGGTGGCGAGGGTGGTCATATAGAGCGATGCGCGGCCCGCCGCGCAGACGCTGATGACCGAGGTCGGATCGATCTTGCGAATCTGGTCGACCATCAGGAACATGTGTTGCGTCATGTCTTGGGCGTCGCTCACCCAGGTGCCCGACACCAGCGTGCGGCCGACGTTGAACGGCAGGCCGTAGAGGATCAGCCAGTTGTACGGCTTCTGGAGAATGCCGGTATCGATCAGCTTACGCTTGGCAAGCTCGATTTCGCCGGAGCTGTGGACCGCCAGCTCTGGCTTGACGCCCAATTCCTCGAGCGTTGTGACGGCCGGCAACGCAAAGGCTTCAGGATGGCCCGGCGCGCACGGTGCCACTTCGGTCAGGCCTTCGCGAGCGGGACTCAAGCACATATCGAACGTCGTGCCGTTCAGCACGTTCACGTTGGGCACGAAATCGTTGCCGAAGCGGGCGCGCAGCGGCTCGATAACCTGCTTGTAGGCCTCGACCGGCAGGATGTCACGATCCATGCGGCGCCCCTGTGCGTCGGTCATGAACGAAAAGTCGATATGAACGCCGCAGGCGCCGGCCTCGATCACGCTGGTCGCTTCATCCACGTACGCCTGAAAGGACGACGTGTCTTCAAAGCGGCCGGAGACCGCGGCGTTGATTGCGACCTTCTCCGACACGTCCCACTTGGGCTGCAGCTCGGCCCCTGCAATGAACTGGTACTCCTCCAATTCGCGTTTGGCGGCTTCCCAGAGTGGCAGTTTTTCCATGATAAATATCCTCGACACAGGTAGTGAATTTAGGTTCGCAAAACTTCCGAACCCACGGCAATCAATTGGAGAGGTTTTGGCGGGGCGGTCCGGAGAAGCCGCGGCCCGTCTCCGCCATGCACGAGACGCGAAACGTTTTGCGCCGCGTGGAGGATTCCCAGGTTGTCCGCATAGGCGCTTCGAGCCGCACGTCGTTGGAGGGGGAGCCCGAAACTCCGCGGCCGGAGTGCTTGCACACCACGGTGACCTCCTCACCACGTCCATATCCACGCATTCGAGATCCTCGAGACCGCGTCTGCCCCCCGCGACCCTTGAGCACTAAAAAGCGCCGGGATGCAAGGAGCTGGTTTCTCTCGCAATAAAATCGCTTTCGACAAGATCATTTCTAAAGCGATCGATTTATAAAGAATCATGCGATATAGAATGAATTAAGTCAAGGGAGCCAGGGAATGCCCTGGTGAGCGGCGCGTGGGCGATGGTCCTGTGTCGCCCGTCGGTGGCGAGTGTTGGGCCAGCGGCGTAAGCGCGAGCCGGGACATCAAAGTGCCGCTCGCCTCATCGTTGAAATCGTCAAGGCGCGGTCGGCCCGGCCCACGGTCCCTGGTTTTTGAAGAGTCGACCGAACACTTGTTTGCGGAAGACGTCGAGCGTTTGTTCGAACGCATCCGCGGCCACCCAGGTTGTCTCGCCACTAATGACGACGTCTCCACTGTCAGGGACGAGGGCGTCCCACCCAAGAGCCGTGAGGGTGGATTTGCCCGCGCCGTTTTTCTCCGACGAGACCCTGTGTTCCTGCGAGCACCGAGAATGTAACGTTGTCGTGCCCGCACGCCGGGAAAGGTCGCCGTGACCGCATCGATCTGCAGCAGGGAATGCTGTTCGTTCACGTCATCAGCTATCAATGCTCGAACACGGCCTTCAGCTTCTCCGGCGGGAGCGCGGAGGTGAGGTCGGCATCCGGTGGTGCCGCGGGGTCGCACTTCGGGTCGACACCCTTCGCGCTGTCCGCATACGGGTACGGAAGGATCGAAGGGGACTCCTTGTTGACGGTTCCCTGGTAGGCAGCTACGCCCTGACGTACCGCAAAGCGCACGTAAGTCGTCGTGCCGTCGAGTGTGTAATAGGGATATGGCTTGCCCGACTGCTTCGCCGCGACAAAGTGGCAATTCACCTGGTTGTCGCTTGCGATCGTCGCAATGGCGGGGACTGG
The DNA here is from genome assembly GCF_008369935.1 of Paraburkholderia panacisoli. Taxonomy (GTDB): domain Bacteria; phylum Pseudomonadota; class Gammaproteobacteria; order Burkholderiales; family Burkholderiaceae; genus Paraburkholderia; species Paraburkholderia panacisoli. The sequence continues at coordinate 42,411 of NZ_VTUZ01000043.1, forward strand.
AAGGTGAGCCTGTTCGAATGCTTTTACGGCGGCCAGCGCGGTTTCGCCACCATCCGTCACGATGGCGTCGATCTTCGGATACTGCGCGATGAGACCGACCGTGGCCTTCTGGGCGTCGACGGGATTCCAATTCGTCACGATGTACTGCTCGTTGAGCAACTTCAGACCCGGGTATTTCTTGAGTCCGCTTCTCAGACCGTCCATGAAGTTTTGGGAGGTGGTCGCTCCGGGCGATCCACCCATGAACACAACATTTCCCTTCTTGAGTGTGGTTCCGAGCCAGTCAGCCCACATGACACCGATCTGCTGCGTATTGCCTACTACGTTGACAACGTAGTCACGGCCAGGTGTCCCAGAGAGCTGAGCCGAGTACGGGACGACCGCGACGCCAGCCTTCATGGCCGCTCGCATTGCCGGAAGCTGCACCGCACCGAAGTCAGGAAGCAGAATGAGGACGTTGACGCCCTGCGCCACCATGCTGTTGATGTCGGAGTTCGCCTTCTGGGCATCGCCGTTGGCGTTGCTGTAGATGATCCGCGTGACGTTCTTACACCGACTGAGCTCGTCCTTGACTTCCGCGAGGCCGGTCTTGCGCCACGTATTGCCGCCGTAGCCGTCCGACACACCGACGATCATCGGCTTCGTGCCGCACATCGGCGTGATGTCGCCTTGATGGTTCGTGATGGAATTTTCCGCCGCGTGGGCAACGGTACAGATCAAACCCGTGGAAAGAAGCAGGCTGGCGCTAATTTTCGCAGTCGAAACGAGCATCATTCCTGGCCAGTATCGAAGATCGCGCCGGTTCTTGATGCCGCGCTGATGAGCGGGCATAGTCTCTTGCGCAACGAACGGACTTTGCAGTTTTTGCACTGCGGCTTGTGATGCGCGAAGCTTGAAGAACATGGTGATCCTCGCCGTGGCTGATTGATGAGTAACGGAAATGGGCCGACTAGAAAAATGAACGTTCCTGCGGCGTAATTGATACGCCTTCCTAATTGAAGCTGTGCGCTGTGAGATAGATTTGTATCGAATAATGTTGTTTGGGATGAACGAAGTCAAGCCCCCTTGGGGAAAGTCCCTAACAAGGGCACACGTGAACGCGACGGGTGCGGCTGAATGCGCTTCGCGTGGAGCGGTGAGGAAGGGGCGGCGGGTACCGCGGACCCGCCCGCAGCCTGAAAATGAGACAAGGCAATGACCTGCCATGATTCTTGACATGTTTAATGCTTGATGGGATGATACGATGCAGGATAAATTTATTGCGATCGGACCGGCTTCCAGCCCGTTTCGCTGGCCCGTGCTGACGCTTTCGTTTCGATTGTTTCGCAACAAGGAGAAGAGGCAATGGGAAATCACAAGCTTCGGCTGTCTATCGCCGTTGGCAACTACGACCGCATGCGGCCGCTCGTCGATGGGGATGTTCAGATCGACGGCGTAGATCCGGTCTTCATGCTGCAGGAGCCTGAGGAGATCTTCTTTCGCGCGTTTCGGCACGCCGACTACGACATCTGCGAGCTTTCGCTCAGCAGCTACTCGGTCAAGACGGCTGCGGGCACGTCGCCCTATACGGCCGTGCCGGTCTTTCCGTCGCGGGCCTTCCGGCATACGTCGATCTACGTGCGAGCGGACCGGGGGATCGAGAAGCCTGAAGACCTGAAGGGCAAGCGCATTGGCGTACCCGAGTACCAACTCACCGCTAATGTCTGGGTCCGTCTCTTTCTCGAGGAGGAGTATGGGGTCAAGGCATCGGACGTGACCTGGGTCCGCGGCGGCTACGAAGATCCGGCCCGAGTCGAAAAGATCGCGTTGAACCTGCCCGGCGACATCAGGATTGAAGACGCTCCCGAAGGCGAAACCATCTCCAGCCTTCTGGCGGCGGGGAAGATCGACGCCGTCATCGGGCCGCGTGCGCCTTCCTGCTTTGACCAGGGCCATCCGCAGGTTCGATATCTCTTTGACGATCCACACAAGACCGCGGCCGATTGGTATGCGCGCACCAAGCTGTTTCCGATCATGCACACGCTCGGTGTCAGAAAGACACTCGCCGATGAGCATCCGTGGCTGCCAGGTGCACTCGTCAAGGCATTCGAGAAATCGAAGGCCCTCGCGCTCACGCGGCTCAGCGAGACCGGGGCGACCAAGGTGACCTTGCCATTCGTCGAAGACCAGTTGCGGGCGGCGCGCAAGCTGATGGGTTTCGATTTCTGGCCGTACGGCTTTGCGGAAAACGAGCGGACTATCGACCGCTTCCTTGCCCGGCATCATGGGGAGGGGCTCTCCAGCCGCCGCTTGCAGCCGCACGAGCTGTTTCACCCTGCGAGCCTCGAAAGCTTCAAGATCTGATTTTTACACCTGCTCTCATTCGGGGCGGCGCGTTGTAGGTGCGCCTGCCCCGGCACGTCGTTTTCGCCCCCGAACCGTACACGGTCCGGCATCCTGTCGCGAGTCGCGCCGGCCACGCATCACGCAGCGTGTCAGCCAGCCAGCGGGCGGGTGAGCAAACGCGAGTCAAGGCAACTGAACGCGCCGCTTTCCGCTTGGACAAGCTTGAACTTTCGCGCGAAGAAGGCTGGGGGAATCCGATCTGTTGGCCTCGTGCGGTTCACTATTCCGCGCAAGTGACATGGCGGCCAGGTAACCAAACGTCAACGCCGGGCCTAGCGTGATTCCCGCGCCGATCTATTGGCCACCCACAGGCGAGTTCATATCATTTCCGCAGGCGAAGAGGCCCGGAATGGGGCGATCGTCTTTGTCGAGGACTGCGCCGACAGCGTTCGAGTCCGCGTGGATCGACGCCAATTCTTGCCGCGAGTTCGGTCAGTGTCCGGCCACTAAAAAGGTAACCAACCTCTCAGCGCGGCAGCGAGCTACCGGGCAGGATGACGCCGATCCCATCGCTCTTGACGGCTGACGCGTCTGCGATCAGGTAGGCGCGCCTCAGCCTCGAACATGCCGAGGGTGAAGGCATGGTACGAAGCCGCCTCGTTGGTGAACCGGTTTCCATCCTTGTCGACCGCGATGAAACCGGGTTTGGGGAGGTCGAGCATGAAGTGTCCCCATCGCACCTCATGGTCCGCTTTATGCAGAGACTGACATTGGAACGAAGTAGGCGGGTACTGGAGCCGACGGTTGCGGCAAAGAACTGGCGTGCCGATTCGGTCGAATCCTTGAAGCCCGCCGCGTGCATTGGCGATCTGTCGACGAACCAGATCACGCCGAGGGACCACGCGCTGGTACCCTCGACCTGGTCCGTTTTCTCCAGCAGGAGAGGCTCGAGCCCCTCGTTCTTCGATACGATCGCAGCACTCATGCCAGCCGCGCCGCACCAATGATGATGAAGTCAACCTCGTTATCCCGGTGTCGCTTCGCAGCGGTATTCAAGGTGTATGGCCTGTAATTAGCGCTCACTCTGGAGGACCCGGTTTCAAAAAAGTAGCGTGCCGAGGTTGACGCTTCCAGCACGGTCTCTTGTAGCGAGGACCTTTTCCGTTCCATCCTTTCTCACCCGCAGCTCGATACGCGAGGACGGCGCAATCAGCCCGGAGAATCGGAAGTCGCCGAAATGGTCGGTCCTGGTCTTGCGTTCGCTCCCATCGGAGGCGTCGCGCAGGATGACTTCGGCGCCTTCCAGATTGCGCAGTTGACCACCGCCCACGTCCTCGCAGACATTGCCTGCCACCAGGTGGCTGAGCGCATCGTCCAGATTCTTGTAGAAGACGCGCGGCTTGGTGCCGAACTCGGGGTGAATGACGGACAGGTGCTCTTTCTCGACCATTTCCGCCAATTGGGCGTCCGCGACATTCAACGCGCGGATCGCCTTGGTGGGGCAGGCTTGCGTGCAGCGCGGCTCTTTCCAGCCGGCGTCGAGCAGGTGCGCGTCGAAGTTCCAGTTCTGCGGCACCTGTTCCTGTTCGTTCCATTCGATCATGTCGTAAGGGCATGTCCGGACCAGATCGCGCCGGCCACGCGACTTGACCGGGTCGATCACGACGACGCCGTCCGGACGCTTGTAGATCGCGCCGTCCGAAGCCGCCTTGACGCAGGGTGCGTTGTCACAGTGATTACAGGTCTTCGGGATATAGGTGACATCGACGAGCGAGCCCTCTCCGCGAACGTGACGTTCGATCCGGATCGTTTCCAGGCCTTCCGGCGGATGGGGCGCGGAATAACCCGGAAAAGCATTGCCGGAATACTCGTCCTTGGTCGCGAGGACGCAGTTTCTGCAATTGATGCAGAGTGAAACGTCAACGACCAGCGCCCAGCTGCTCACGCTGCTTTCTCGAGTTTTTGGTCCCATTTTTCCACCTCCACCCAGCAAGTATTGGGCATGATTCCGTCTGCGGTCTGACTCATTTTTCCACCCGGCGTCAGGAGATTGAGACAGCCTCCGCGATCTACCAGGCCCATCGAAGTCTCGATCAGGTCGAGCTCGGCACACGACTCGTTGCCGCGCGTCACCCCCGCCTTGACGAGCTGAGAAACGTCCACGGCACAAATGACCGACGCCTGCGCGTTGTAGACCCGAACCAGATCGCCACGTTGCAGGCCTCGAGTCTGCGCATCCTGGGCACTCAATCGCAGGACCCAGTATCGATATCCGCCTACTTCCATCCGGTGTTCGTCGATCGTGCTGATGTGACTGTTCTTTCCGTCCGCATGCGTATGGAAGCTGTAGACCGGATGATTGGTCACGAGCTGCAGCGGAAACGGTTGTTTCACGGTGCTGGCGCGGTTCATGTATCGGTTGACGGCCGGCCTCGCGGGATCAATCTGTTCGATGCGACGCAGGCTCGACGGCACGAACTCGAATTTGCCTGACTGCGTCGGCAGCCCATCGCCGAAGCCGACCGAATACGTGGCAGGTAGCGGATTCGGTTCGGGCAAATCCTTCAGACGGCCTTCTGCAAACCAGCGCATGTCGACAGGCGGCTTGTCGTCGTCCTTTGGCGGCGGCACTACGTGATAGCCTTTTTGCAGGAACTTCTTCCAGGTGGTCTGCTTGGGCAAGTCCGTTGAATTGAACATCCGTTCGCACCAGGCCAATTCGGAGCAACCGCCTTCCGAGAACATCCCGCCGTATCCGAGTCTTGTCAGGATGTCCAGAAAGATCTGATAGTCCGACTTCGATTCGCCCAGCGGCTCGATGCATTTGTGCTGCATGGTCACCACTCGATGATTGAGCTGGCTCTGTGCATGCTGGATGTAGCCGCCGCAGTTCGCCCATTCGGAGATGTCATCACGTTCGAGCGCGGTACACGCAGGCAGAATGAGGTCTGCGAACTGGGCCTCGTTCTCCATCCAGATCGACTGGTTAACGATAAATTCGAGCGACGGATGACGATACGCTTCAACGAGCCTGTTAGATCCCGGAGTTGTGCCGAACGATGACGAGCCGTAGCGGTACAGCATGTGGATGCGGGAATGGCCCGGCCTCGGATACGAGTATTCGGCAAATTGTCCCTCGATCGAGAAGCCGTCCCACGCGTAGCCTTGCGCGCTTCCCTCCACGATGGCTTCGGCAAGCCGTTGCCGGGGGACGGACTGCTTCACTGGGTTGATCGTGATGATGTGAGGCATGCGGCAGTAGTTGTTGGCCGCGCTCGCCGTGTTGTTCAGATCACCCGAGATTCCGCCCTCGGCGTACCCAGGAAAGTAAAAATTGAGGTCCTGCGGTGCACCGATCTGCAAATTGCCAAAGTTGATCCCGGGTTTCCCCCAGCCCTGCATCGCCATCATCATGACGACGCTTCGCGCCCATTGAGCACCCGTCTCGGTGCGGCATGCGCCGCCAAAGCCCGCGCCCAGTCCACCGGCCGCGAGATAAGTCTTCTTTGACGCCCACAACCGCGCAAGACTGCGGACGTCCTTGGCGGGCACACCGGTTTCCGCTTCTTGCCACTCCGGCGTCTTCGGTATGCCGTCCTCTTTGCCGAGGACGTAAGCGCTCCATTCATCGAATCCCGTCGTTTTCGATGCCACGTACTCCTTATCGTAGCTGCCGCTTACCATCCACTCGTGCATGATGGCGATCGCCAGCGCCGAGTCAGTGCCGGGTCTGATCGGCAGCCATTTCCCGCCAAGGAACTGAGCGGAGTGCGTCAGATAGGGATCGATATGCACGAACTCAATGCCGAGCTGCTTGGCCCACAGCCGGCGCTCGGTGCCTTCGAATCCGCCGTAAACACCACTGGTCGATTCGGGATCGCTCGACCAGAACACGATCACCTCGGCGTGCTGAAGGCAGTCCTCGGTCGTGCCGTAAAAGCTCGGCGTGCCCAGGCGCAGGCTGTTGCCGTAGTGATGCATGGCTCCCCAGTACCAGCCTTCCCAACTGATTGGACTCGGCTCGACGCGGGTAAAGCCGATCAGGTTGCCGAAACGCAGCATTGCGCTCAGGTAGTAGTTGATGTTCCCCCACTGGTGATGTGCGCCCGTGACCATGGCTATGGCCCCGGGGCCGTAATCCTTCTTCATGCGGCGGATTTCTCCCGCCACGATATCGAGCGCATCGTCCCAACTGATACGTTCATATCCCGAGATCCCGCGATTCTGGGGATTGCGTTCACCGTTGGGGTCGAAGTCGACGCGCTTCATCGGATAGAGGAGGCGCTTTTCGGAGTACACCAGCGATTTGAGGGAGAGCGCGTGCGGGCTGACCGTCGCACGCCGTGCCGGCGAAAACCGGCGATCTCTCGCCGTGATACTCCAGCTCGGTCCATCGTCTTCTTGGAGATCGATGGGCGTGGTGCGGACGATCTTGCCGTTCTTGACGAAGACGAACACGGGTCCGCCATTGGTGAGGGTGACGTAGCGCGTGGTTCCGTCCTTCATTTGCATGCCCTTGCGCCACGCAGCCGTCTTCATCGTATTGACGAGTTGGCCGAACCACACGAGCTTCTGGTCGCTTCCGCCTTGCGTGATCTTGAAGTTCTTGAGCGCATCGATCAGGAACGCATGATCGGTGTTCGGCGCGAGCATCCGGCGGGCCGTCGCCACATCCATGAAGACAAGCTCGGCGTCGGGTTTGGGATTCACCCCCCAGCTTCCCGACACGGTGCCGTTTCGGAAATGGAGCTGCCTCGAGAGGGTGTTGTCTCTGAGCCGCAGCTGGATGACTCCGCTTCCGTTGGCGAGATGCGCGCGCATGGACGGAAACTTGCGGGCCGCCATACGCAGGACGGTCGGCATGAGCCAGAGGATAAGTACGAGTATTTTTCGCTGCATGAGAATGTCACCTCGGAGCAGAACTGCGCTTTGAATGGACACGACGAGTGTCGGTCAGGCATCGGCCGACCAGCCTGCTACCGGTGCCGGCCCGAGGCGTCGTTTCCGATAGGTAAAGATTTGCTTGCGCGAATAGGCGTAGGCGGATCACGAAGTCCACGCCTGTTTCAGGCGGCCGTGACATCGCGCGGTCTTTCGGTTCGCGGCTATGCCGTGAGAAATTGGCGATCTTTCTCATTTATAGATCCACCTGTGTCTCCATGTTTCCGGAACGATCCGCGGCGTAGGTCCAGTCTGTTCCGAATTCCGCCTCGATGAGTGGATTTCGCGGAGCGGCGCGACGCAGCGGTCGATTGCGTTGTATGATCTTACCTGCAGCGGATCATCTGTATAGCAATGATACCACTGAAAATAAACCTATATCGAACGATATTATTTGGTATAAATAAAGTCAAGGGTTCCTATGATGGGGTTACCCTGAGTTCCGTCTGTCTGTTCGCGGCCCGGAAATCTGCCCCGTTTGCCCATACATAAAGGAATGAGGAAATGCCCAAGTCGACTCCCGGCGTCACCAGGACAACTTTGGATCGCGAGCCGCCAGGCGAGGCAGCCGCGAAGCTGTCGCCCGAACTATTTGATGAGCGTGGCCGAACTGTGCCGTGGATGGCCAAGACCGTGCGTCGCCTCTATGATGCACAGGGCCAGAAAATTCTCGATCGGGAAAACCTCGCCATTGCGTATTGGTATTACCTCCGCGTACTGGCCGAGCGCGGCGAGTTGAATCAGCTCGAATTAAGTAAGCGAGTGGGGATTGCCTCGACGACCGCAGTGCCGGCACTCGACAACCTGGAAAAGCGCGGGCTGGTCCAACGGATTCGAGATCCTAAAGACCGAAGAAAGTATTACGTCAGTCTTAAGGAAGAGGGCAGGCGTCTGGTCGACGAAATGCTGCCGCAGCTCGTGGACATGTTCTCGGCCTCGCTCGACGGAATTTCTCCGCGGGACATGCAGGTGTTCTGGAAGGTCGCGCACCAGATTGAAAAGAATCTGATTCAAATGTCCAAGGACGATGCGACCTTGGACTGACTGAGGGCTTCGAGCGGATAATTGCGTATGCGACATGGGGGCGCGATTGCCGTGACGGGAGGGTGTTCAGAAGTAGTGTCTGGTCCCGGAATGGCCTTCTTACCGATCATCCCGAAGCAGCGGCGCCAAATCTTCGGTCTCGGCCGGGAAGGCTGCATTCCGGCACACGTCCAGAGCGCCGAATACAGCAGCCCCTGCGATCAGCGGCCCGGCAATGCCACCCAGCCGGCCGATGCCTCGCGCCCAGCCCACGCCGCTCGAGCGCGGACTGCTGCTGGCTCCTTGTTTTGTACTGTGGCAACGTCAGGAACTGGCGAGCACGGGCGCGGATTCAGGCGTGTCACCCCGTATGGACGAACGCGTCGCTGAAGAAGTTGTCTTCGGGTAAGCCGGCCTTCACGAAGGTGCCGCGCGCGGCGCTCGTCATCGAGGGGTTGCCGCATGCGTACACCTCATATTCCGCGAGCGAGGCGAAGTCTTCGAGCACGGCCTCGTGCACGAAGCCGTGCCGGCCCGTCCACGCCTCGTCGGCTTCGGACAGTACCGGCACGAACTTCACGCGGCCACTGTCGTGCCATTTCTGCGCGAGTGCCGTGAGATAAAGGTCTTCCGCGCGGCGTGCGCCCCAGTACAGATGCAGCGGTCGTTCGAGCCTGCGCTTGATGGCGTCCTCAACGATCGACTTCACCGGCGCGAACCCCGTGCCTGTTGCAAGCAACACGGCGGGCCTGTCCGATCCTTCGCGCAGCGTGAACTCTCCGAACGGGAGCTCAATGCGTAGCTTATCGCCCTTCGCGATGCGGCCCAGCATGCCTTCGGAGAACCGGCCTCCGGGCACGTGGCGCACGTGCAGCTGCACGCTGTCGTTTTCGTGCGGCGCATTCGCCATCGAATAGTTCCGCCGCGTGCCGTCCTCCAGCTCGATCTGCAGATACTGGCCGGCACGAAACTTCGCGCGCACGCCCGCGGGCAGCCGCAACTGCAGGATGCTGACGTCGGCGGCCGGCTGTGTGATGCGGTAGACGGAGGCGTCGAGCGTCCTGCGCGCGACGGGGTCGCGCCTCTCGATGCGACGCGGCGCGATCGTCAGGTCCGTGTCGGGGCGCAGGCAGCACAGCAGCGCGCGCTCGGCCGGCGCCACCACTGTGCCCTGGACCGGCGAGCGCCCCTCGCCCGCCACGAGGTGTCCTTCGCAGGACGCGCAGACGCCCTTGCGGCACGAGTACGGCACCGCATAGCCGGCGCGTTCGGCCGCGTCGAGCACGGTTTCACCGGGCGCACACGGGAACGTTATGTCGCTGTCAGCGACGGAAATACGAGTATCCAAGATATGAACTCCATGCGTTGTCAGCCGGTATCGGGCCAAGTTCGGGTCGGTTCAGCCGGCGGGAGCCGGCATCGTACGCGCCCCGTCGGGCAGGCTCGCGGGCGTCATAGTGGCAACGCGAGCAGCGTCTCGATACGCGAGCTATCGCACACGACGACGCGCTCGCGTAACCGCACGCCCGCCTCGTCGCGCACGTACACGTCGCAATAGCGGCCGGTCGCGAACAGGTCGGTGGTCCCGTCGCGCATGATGCGCGTGACCATGAACGAGGTTTCGCTGCGCGCCTCGGCGCCGTCGTCGCTAATCACGTACGGCTGCCCGAGCAGATGGCGGTAGGCGTGCCGTTCATAGATATTGGCGTCGCGCAGCGACGCGACCCGGTCGACCAGCATGCCGTGCGAGGCCAGGTAGATCATGCTGCCCAGAAGGCCGCGGCGATGGTTGTCTGCGGTCGTAACCCTGTATACGCACGACGCGGTGAAGAACCCGGGCCACTGCGCGAGGTCGCCGTCGTCGATGCAGCGCACGTATTCGGCCTGCGTGCGGGCGATCAGTTGATGGATGTCCTGCGTCATCGTCAATATCCCATTGCGTTACGGTAGGCCTTCCAGAAGCCGCGAATCGAGGCTTCCGTCACGCGACTCGAGCTGCTGCTCGTGCCGTCGCCACCCATCTCGATCACCGAACGTGCGTCGCTTGCCCCGTCGATGCCGCGCTGCACGAAGCCGCCCACGCAGCCGTCTTCCATCGAGACGTAGCCGGCCGGGCCCACGAGATTCGACTGGCGCAGACGCATTTCCCGCAACGCGGGCGTATCGTCCTCGAAGCCGAGATAGATCCAGTTCAGTTCGGTCTGGCGCGCGCCGCGTGGCAGGATCTGACGCACCGCGATGGCGTTCTGGATCTGCTGCAGCACGAAGCCCGGAAACACTGAAAGAATCTGCAGCGTGATGCCGTCGCCGAACTCGTCGGTGCCCGCGAGCACCGAGGTGTCTTCGAGGCGGTGGCCGCTCTCCGAGCGGATCTTCTGGCCCGCGTAGTCGTTCGTGGCCGCCTGCGTCGCCGCTTCAGCCGCGTGATCGACTGCTGAATAGCTGACGTGATGCCCGCCGCTGGGGTCGACGATGATGCCGCCGCGCTGCGACAGCTTGTTCAACTGGAAGGTTGTGAAGAACAGATGCAGGATGCTCGCATGATAGGAGTCCTTGACGTTTTCGAAATAGAGCTTCCAGTTGTTCGGCAGCATCTGCGTGAAGCGGCCGAGCACGACGGGCGTGCGGTTTTCGAGCACGCGCGCGATGCGTTCGACGATCTCCTCGCCGAGGTATTCGTCAAGCGGCGGCACGTCATCAGAGAAGCTGCCGAACACGAGACCGTGCAACGTCGCCACGCGCAGCTTGCGCAAGCCGTGATCGCCGAGGCAGAAGTCTTCCTTCATGCCGCCTTGGCCGTTGAAGCCGTCCCGGAACGCGACGCCGAGCAGATCGCCCTGCAGGCTGTAGGTCCAGGCATGGTAGACGCAGCTGAAGTCCTTCGCGTTGCCCCCGTCCTCCAGGCAAACCATCGCGCCGCGATGCGCGCAGCGGTTTTCGAATGCATACAGATCGCCGTCCTTGTCGCGCGTGACCACCACGGGAGCATCGCCGACGAACGTGCTGCGGAAGTCGCCCGGATTCGGCACCTCGGCTTCGAGGCACAGATAACTCCAGTTCGGACCACGAAAGATTGCTTCCTGCTCGTCCGCATAGACTTCGTCACTCTGGAACAGCGCATAGGGCACGCGCGTGACGCCCTCGGCGGGCCACTCGATGCTGGCGCGGCGCGCCGGCTGGATGGGGATGATTTTCAAGTTGCTGACTCCGTAGCTGGCGTTGACTGAACGCAGATTGCCGGGGACCGCGGCGGAACTGCCGTTGACAGCTCCGTCCGAGTGTGTTCGAATATCGTACATTGTTCGATATTGGAACCAATATGACACCCACCAAAAGTCCTGTCAATACAGAGGCCGACGCCTTGTCGCCCGTCGAGGACGGGGCCGGGGCTCACCAGGCCCGAGCGAAGGAAGGCATGGGGGGGCTAGCCAAGGGGCTGGCGATCATCGAGGCGTTCGGTGCGAATACAACGCGCATGACCGTCTCGGATGCGGCACATCTGGCTGACCTGAGCCGCCCCGCGGCGCGGCGCTGCCTGCTGACGCTCGTCGAGCTCGGCTATCTCGCGCACGACGGCAAATTCTTCACGCCGCTGCCGCGCATGCTACGGCTCGGTGGCGCCTATCTCAGCACGTCGTCGCTGCCGCAGATTGCGCAGCCGCTGCTGGCGAGCGCGCGCGACAAGCTGCAGGAATCCGTCTCGCTGGCCGTGCTGGACGAGGGTTATGCGGTGTTCATCGCACGCGCCGAGGCGGTTCGTATCGTGTCGACGGGCGTGAAGCTCGGTGGCCGCCTGCCTGCCTATTGTTCAGCCACGGGACGCGTGCTGCTCGGCGGCCTGCCTGAACAGCAGGTGCGCGCGCATCTCGCAAGCGTGCCCATGAAGCGGCTCACTAATCGCACGGTGGCAAATCTTGACGGCGTGCTGAAGGCGATCCGGCGCGCCGTTGAGGACGGCTACGCGATCAGCGACGAGGAGCTGGAAATCGGTATGTCGGCAATGGCGATACCGGTCAGGAACAGCGCCGGGGAGATCGTGGCGGCGCTGAGCGTGAGCGTATTTTCAGGGCGCGTGAGCATCGAAACGTTGCGGGAAAACTTTCTGCCAACGCTGCGTGAAACGGCCGGGCGCCTGCAACGCTCGCTGTAGGCCGGCTGCCAACTGCGCGAGCGCGCGTCGTGCAGGCTCGCTGACTTTGCCTGGCAGGAGAAGCTAAGCGCTACAACAAGGCGGCAAGGTGACGGCGTGCGATTTCAAGTTCTGGCAGCAGGTGTTCCACAACGCCTTCGCGCGTCATGCGGCTTGTGGACACCGAAAGGCTCATAGCCGCAATCATTTCACCACGTGCGTTGCGGATCGGAACGGCGATTGAGCGAATACCGATCTCCAGCTCTTCATCGATGATCGTGTATCCGTGCTTGCCCACAAATTCAATCTCTTTCATGATGCTGCTCGTCGTAGTACGGGTGTGAGGTGTCAGAGCGGGGCGCGCCATTCTGTTCAGCATGAATCTCACCTCGGCCGGTGGCCGGCCTGACAGCAGAACGCGCCCTGTGGCGCTACAGTAAGCAGGCAAGCGCGAGCCAACACCCAAACCGCTGGACAGGCTGCGCCGATGCGTTGAGCGCGCGACAAAAACTGCATCCTGCGAATCCAGTACGGCGATCGAGGCAGCCTCTTGCGTGCGTTCGCTGGTGATCTCCAGTATGGGTTGTGCGACCTTGGTCAACGGATCTGAGACTACATATGCGTAGCCCAGCCTGAGAGAGCGCGGCGCCAGGACAAAATCGTGACCTTTCTGCACGGCATAGCCCAGCCTGCACAGCGTCAGCAAACTGCGCCGTACCGAACCCTTCGTATGGCCAGTTATCTCGGCGGCCTGTGTCAATGTCAACGGCCCCTTTTTCATACCGAATGCTTCGATGACGGAGAGCCCTTTTTCGAGCCCCATCACGTATTCCGGTTCGTTTTCCCGGGATTCTTTTCCGCCCGCATGAGACACCATAAAGTCCTCGCGAAATTCGAATTTCGTACAAAAGTCCGGTATCCGGAAATTGTAGTCGGGATCTTTGACTTCTGATCAGGTATGTAGCGAAATACCAGCAAAGGGCCCGCGATTCCTCGATGAACGTCGCCTCACTTGTTGCTACCTGAAGTCTTTTGGCATGCGAAGGAAACCATGAAACCTGAAATACCCAAGCGCCTTATTGTCACCGGCGGCGCCAGCGGCATTGGATACGCCTTTAGCGAACACCTTGCACAGTTGGGGCACCGTGTCGTCATCGCCGACCTGCGTGGCGCCGAAGAGGCCGCGGCACGGCTTCGTGAATCCGGATATCAAACCATCGGCGTGCGCACGGACGTTGTCAGCGAGGCGGATGTCGCTGATATGACGGCCGCAGCAGTCTCGGCGTTCGGCGGAATCGATGGCCTGGTCAATAACGCCGCACTATTTAGCACCCTGACGCTCAAGCCGTTTGAGCAGATCACCAATCAGGAATGGATGCGGGTGATGGAAGTCAACACGCTGGGCCCATTCAACTGTGCCAAAGCGGTGTTGCCGCAACTGCGCCAAAGCGGCCGGGGGCGCGTGGTGAATATCGCTTCCACCGTGCCGATCAAGGCGCCGCCGAATATGGCGCACTACGTGGCCAGCAAGGGGGCTGTCATTGCCTTCACGCGCTCACTGGCGCGGGAACTGGCGAAGGACGGCATTACGGTCAATGCGATTGCCCCGGGCTTCACGCTAAGCGACGGCGTGCTGCAGACTGATCTGCAAGACCGCATTGGTGAAAACGCCCGTACTACCGGCCGCTGTATCCAGCGCGATCAGGTGCCAGCCGACCTCGTGGCGGCGCTGGCGTACCTGGTCAGTGATGGCGCGGGCTTTGTCACCGGCCAGACCCTCGCCGTCGACGGCGGTAGTGTATTCCTCTAAGTCAGGCAGCCATGGACACCTCAACCGCACATTACGAAGCACTTGCCCTCTACATCGGTGGCCGTTTCCTGAGCGCCGATGGGCGGCCCGAACAGGATGTGACCAACCCTGCGACTGGCAAGGCGTTCGCCCGATTGCCGCACGCTACGCCCCAGGATCTGGACGACGCCGTGAGCGCAGCGGCTGATGCATTCCAGGTCTGGCGGCACACGCCGGCAATCGAACGCTCAGCGTTGCTGCGCCGTGTCGCCTCGTTGATCCGGGAGCGAGCTCCGCAGATCGCCCGTAACATTACGCTCGATCAGGGCAAGCCTTTGACCGAAGCCATTCAGGAAGTACAAAGCTGTGCTGAGCACGCTGAATGGCATGCGGAGGAGTGCCGGCGTATTTATGGGCGCGTGATCCCGGCGCGCACGCCGGGTGTGCAGCAGACGGTCTCCCGTGAGCCCATAGGTGTTTGCGCTGCGTTCACACCTTGGAACTTTCCCTTCAACCTGGCGCTGCGCAAGGTGGTCGCTGCCTTGGGCGCGGGCTGCACGGTGGTACTCAAGGGCCCGGAGGAGTCGCCAAGCGCAGTGGTGGCGCTGGCGCGCATATTCCACGATGCGGGTTTGCCGGCGGGCTGCCTCAACGTCGTCTGGGGCGTGCCGTCCGAGGTTTCCAGGCATCTCATCAACGCTCCGGCGGTGCGAAAGATTTCGTTCACGGGCTCAATCTCTGTCGGCAAACAGCTGGCGTCGCTGGCCAGCGCGCAGATGAAGCGCATCACGATGGAACTTGGCGGACACTCGCCGGTGCTGGTGTTCGATGATGCCGACGTAGAACAGGCAGCGCGTTTTCTGGCGCGTACCAAGACACGCAATGCCGGTCAGGTCTGCATGGCACCGAGCCGCTTCTTCGTGCACGAAAAAGCCTATGAGCGGTTCGTGGATGCCTTCGCAGCCGAATACGCACCGCTACGGGTCGGAGACGGCCTCGATCCCCAGACACAGATGGGACCGCTGGCCCACGAACGACGCGTGGACGCAATGCAGGCCCTGGTGACGGACGCGCAGGAACGCGGCGCATCGCTGGTTTGTGGTGGAAGCCGTCTGGCTGAAACAGGCTACTTCTTCGCCCCGACAATCCTCAGCGGCGTGCCCGATAACGCACGCCTGATGATCGAGGAGCCGTTCGGACCGGTTGTGCCGGTAACCAGATTCAGTAGTACTGAGGAAGCTTTGTCACGTGCCAACGCGCTGCCTTATGGCCTGGCCTCCTACGTGTTCACCAGTTCGATCGCGACCGCCGAATACGTTGCTGGCCGTATCGAGGCCGGAATGGTTGGCATCAACCATTTCGGACTGGCTCTGCCTGAGACGCCGCTGGGTGGCGTAAAGGATAGCGGTATGGGCAGCGAAGGAGGCAGCGAGACGTTCGATGCCTACCTCGTAACCAAGTTTGTGTCGCAGGCCAGTCGGGTGCCCTGACAACAAGGCGGCCGGTATGAATTGTACTTGCCGGCGCCGAACAGGGGAAGTGAAAGGTGGCGGCGTTCGAGAGCAAAAGGAGAGTGACAAATGAGTGGCAAGCCGCATGATGCAGGCCCCCCGCCGGTGCAACTCTGGAGCCGTGACGGATTTCAGGGGGCCCTGTCGGTGGTGACCCGGCCAACCTACGCGCCTGATTATCTTTCCGTGCAGGGGCCGCACGCACCGCGGCGAGCCGTCCTTGAGCGCTTGACGCCTGACGATCAGGACGACCCTGAGGCGCTTCCGACCACCGTGGCGACTTCCAGGCTCGGCGTCAAACTGCATGTGTCGGGACGGCGCAAGCCCATGCCGTACGTGGTGCGCAATGTCGAAGCGGACGAGATTCATTTCGTCCAATCCGGCACGGTCAGGTTCGAAACGGACGTGGGCTGTCTCACGGCGACGGAAGGGGACTTCGTCTGCATTCCCCGAGCCGTCGCGTATCGCTATGCACCGACGGGCGATGCCATGCGAAGCATCATCGTCGAGAGTCCTGCGGCCCTGAAGCTCGCGCCGCCTGCGCCAAGTGGCCTGCTCAACGTTGCGCGGGATCTGAAGTTTGCCGATGTCGACTCCACCATGCCGGCGGGCGGCCCGACGCGGCTGGTGCTGAAAACCCTCGACCCCGAGAACACGGTCTTCACGATGCCGCATGATCCGCTTGCGCTTGGTGTGCGCTTGTCGGACTCCGTCCCGGTGTGGAAGCTGAATCTGGCGAATATCCAGGTGCATGCTTACCTGCCCGAGGGCGGTCCGCCCAGCCAGTTTCTGTCATCCAGCACGGGCGACCTTCTGATGTTCAACCTCAGCGCGCGTCCCGGCGGGCGGCCACCGGTACACATCAACGCCGATTTCGACGAACTGATCTGTTACGTGCGAGGCCCGGGCGCCTGGGGCGGTTGTACGGAACCCGGCACGTTGACCTGTGTGCCAAAGGGGGTCATCCACCACGGGCCGTCGGAGGACGTTGCTGAAGGCTATCAGGCCTGGTTGCTGGAAACACGCGCGACGATGCGTTGGACACCGAAGGCCATTGCCGCTTCGGAGCTGATGGAGACGGGCCAATAT
The DNA here is from genome assembly GCF_008369935.1 of Paraburkholderia panacisoli. Classification (GTDB taxonomy): domain Bacteria; phylum Pseudomonadota; class Gammaproteobacteria; order Burkholderiales; family Burkholderiaceae; genus Paraburkholderia; species Paraburkholderia panacisoli. Next base: position 59,218 of record NZ_VTUZ01000043.1, read on the forward strand.
CGGCCGCATCCGAGTGAGGGCAAATGACCGGCGTCACTCGTCTATCTATCTCAGGCGTAATGGTCAGACGCTCGGACATGCGATCCATCATTGAAGACATCGCCAGCCGTCTCGAGTGAGTGAAGTTAATTCGTTAAGCTTTTATCCCGCTGTTTCCGGGCTGCATCGAGCGACTCGGTAACGCGTTGCCCGGGTTCCACGTCAAGTGCAAGTCAGGTCGGATTCCGTGCCGTGAGCTGGATTCGGTTCGGACCGCACCGGGCAAGACGGCGGCCTGTATACAACCGACTCAATGGTTTCGAGGATGCAATGAAAAAACGTTTTCGAGTAGGGATCGTGGGAGTGAGCACGGAACGCGGTTGGGGTACGACAGCTCATATTCCCGCGTTGCGTGCGCTGTCCGACGTATTTGAGACCGCCGGCGTAGCGAACACGAGTCTCGCGAGCGCACAGGCGGCCGCCGCTGCCTTTGGCATTCCTCGCGCGTTCGAGAACGTGGCGGAGCTAGTGGCATCCCGGGATATCGACGTTGTGGCCGTCACGGTCAAAGTACCTCACCATCGCGAAGTTGTCGCTGCGGCCTTGGAGGCGGGCAAGCATGTCTACTGCGAATGGCCGCTCGGAAACGGCCTTGCAGAATCGATCGAGCTTGCGGAGCTTGCCAGGCAGTGCAAGGTACGGGCAGTGGCGGGCACACAGGCCACCGCGTCGCCCGAGGTCGAACTCGTGCGCAAGATCGTAGCCGACGGATACGTGGGCGATGTGTTGTCGTCGACCTATCTTGGCAGCGGTCCGACCTGGGGTGACGAAGTCACGCGCGGCGACTCCTACGCCATGGATTCGCGCAACGGCGCAACCATGCTGTCGATCATTGGTGGGCATGCACTTGCTGCCGTACAAAGTGTGCTCGGTCCCGTCGACGAAGTGGCGGGCGTGGTGTCGCAGCGCCGGAAGACCGTGCGCATCTTCGAGACAGGCGACACGATCCCGATGCAAACACACGATCATGTGATGGTCAATGCTGTCTTGAAGTCGGGAGCACCTTTGTCGCTGGAACTCCGTGGCGGCCTGCCGCGCGGCACGCGGCTGCTGTGGGAGATCAACGGAACGTTGGGCGATCTGCGCATTACTGCGAGGAATGGTCATGTTCCCGTCATCAATATCACGCCATTGCGCGTGGAGGCTGGCCAGAGGGGTGAGCAGGGGTATAGCGACGTTGAGGTACCAAAGTCGCACTACCTGGATTTGGTGGATACGGGCCCTGCGCGAAATGTGGCAGCCATCTATCGGCAGATGGCTGAGGACCTGGCTCAGGGGACCAGCACTGCCCCTGATTTCGACGACGCGGTCGCCCTTCACAAGGTGATTGATGCCATTGAGAGGTCAGATCAGACACGCAAGCGGGTTCGAATCGACTGATCGGCGTCCAGCTCATGGATTCAATGGATGAGCAGCGGCTAATGCCCTTCCTAATGGGAGCTAGTACGCTTGTCTTTGGATCCTCTCCTCGGGCGCGCACATAGCGCCGGGTATTCGAGGCAGTTTATGACGCAACGGGCGGGGATCAATCTTCGTTTGCTCGCCAGGAATTTCCACTTCGGAACTGCCCTGATCCCGGGGCAGCCTCGGGCGCTCGTTGCGGGCGAATGAACCGCACCGTCGCAAGGCCGCTACGTGCCCGGCAGCGCGGCGAACCGCCGAGCCTCACATTCATCGGCCGTAAACACGATATCGACGACAGGCCGAAAACAGTCGGCGTTTCAGTCGTCGCCGCCTCGGCGATCGACAGGCACGATCCCGCGCGTATCCAGCTACGACATGCGCATCTTCTCCGATCTGCGCGTCGACCCACGAGTCACACTGGTGGCTGGCTCGGCCATTCTTTGCATTGCACCACACCGAAGAAGGAGCAGGTGGTCACGGATTGCAGCGAAGACGCGTCGCGCAGTCAGTTGCGGCATTGCCGTTCGCAGTTGCGGCCGCATTGAGACGCCACCCATGTGACATCCGTGGCGCGTGCGGCAAGGCTAGGGAGATTCCCTAGGGCTCTTGACTTTATTAATTCCAAAACACATCATCCTATATAAATCGATCTGCTAATGCATGATCGTATTTGAATTGATGTACCCGGGAGTGCGGGTTTGGGGATTCGTGCTTTGTCGATGGCGCGAACGGAGAAAGGCCTAACCGGTCTCCGTGCTTGCAGGGCTTCGGGCGGAGGCAAAGGCAATGTAATTCAGCAGTCGAATTCCAGGCTATTCCGGCAAGTCACACCTCGCCCCGCATTCCTCTGTTTATTGTCGAGCGGTTGCATTCCGCTGTCGAGGCTAAGAATCCGCATCGCCTGCCGAAATTAAAATTCGACTTAATAGATGTAGGCGCAGATAGATAAAACAACGCGAAATTCGATACAGATGAATTTTGTAAATATTTCGGTGAACAGAACAATAGGCGTATTGGGCACCATTTGCCCACGACATCGAGGATCAACATGTCCGACTCGCTTAAGGCCTGGCTGACTGGCAAACAAAACACGGAAGATCCGCGCGATTTCGTGGACGCTGCCAGTTCGAGGAAGTCTTTGCACATCAATTGTTCGAGATGAATCATGAATGACCAGAAAACGCTGCTGCAGGTCGATGGTGTCACCAAGATCTTCCCCGGAGTGCGGGCGCTTGACGACGTGACGTTCTCGGTCGTCGAGGGCGAGGTACACGGTCTCGTTGGCGAGAACGGGGCAGGCAAGTCCACGCTCATGGCCGTCGCGTCCGGCGCCCTCGTGCCGGAGAAAGGACGCGTCGTAATCGACGGCACGGAAACGCTAGGCGACACCGAGCAGGCACGCCGGTTGGGGTTGGCTATCGTACGGCAGGAACCGGCGCTCATGCCCGACCTGACCGTAGCGGAAAACCTTTATCTCGGCGTGCCTGCCGGGCAGCGTCCGTCCTTGATGGAGGTGGCGCAATGGGCGCGAGGGCTCCTGAAGCAATGGAGCGACGATGTCGCAATCGATGCGAACGAGCGCGTGGTGAGCTTGGGCCCCGAGCAGCGGTTCATCGTTGAAATCGTCAAAGCGCTTGCTGCAAAGCCCAAGGTTCTGGTCCTCGACGAACCGACCGAACACCTGTTGACGGAAGACGTCGATCGTCTGTTCGAGCGCATCCGCAAGATAACGGCTTCGGGTTGTTCGGTCGTCTATATCTCGCACAGGATCCGCGAGGTCCAGAGAATTGCGCATCGCCTGACGGTTCTTCGCGACGGTCAGGGCCAGGGCACCTATGAGGCCGCGGGCCTCAGCGAACAGGAAATTGTCGAACTGATCGTCGGCGGTGCGCTCGACCGCGACTTCCCGGCCAAGGGTAACAATGGCGGCGCAAGCGTCATTCTCGACGTGACGAAGCTGCGTGGTGCCGGCTTTACCGACATATCGGTTCAGGTCAAGAAAGGTGAGATTGTCGGCCTCGCGGGGATCGACGGCAACGGCCAGCGAGAATTCATGCGGGCCCTCGCGGGACAGACGCGAAGCCATGGTAGCGTCACGGTGGCCGGCATTCCCGCGAGGCTTCGCAACTCGCAGGCTGCCGCCGATTCGGGCATCAGTTATCTGCCGGGCGACCGTCATCGCGAGGGCATTTTCGGCGAATTGTCGGTGCGCGAGAATTTTTCGATCCGCAGTCTCCCATTCGATTCCATCAAGGGATGGGTAAGCCAGCGCAGCGAAGCAAAGCGCGCCAGGGACGCCGTGACGCGATTCGCTGTCAAGACGCCGTCCATTGACACGCCTATTCGTACCCTGTCGGGCGGTAACCAACAGAAGCTTGTGCTGGCGAGTGTCCTCGCCAGTCATCCCAAGGTGCTGCTGGTCGACGAGCCGACCCAGGGCGTGGACATTGGCGCACGGATGGAAATCTACAAGGTGCTCCGCGAGGCCGCAGCCGCAGGCGCCGCCGTGATCGTCGTTTCGTCGGATGCGCACGAGGTGGCGGGACTCTGTGACCGTGTGCTCATCTTTTCGCGCGGCCATATCGTCAAGGAATTGGGCGAGAACGCCGTCAGTGAGAACAACATCACGTCTGCCGTCCTGACCGCAACGACTGAGCGGGAGAAGGGCGCTTCCCGGACTTCCGGGCTCTGGAAGTGGGCTGCCGGGGATTGGGCGCCGCTCGTGATGCTTGCCGTTGCAGTCTGTGCGCTCGGTATGTATGCGGCGCACGTCAATCCGACTTACCTCTCTGCGCGAAACCTCAGCGGCATGCTGGCGCTCGTGGCGACACTGGCCATCGTCGCATACGGGCAGCAGATGCTCATGCTGGTTGGCGGGATCGATCTTTCGGTCGGGCCGCTCATGGGGCTGATCGTCGTCATACAGTCGTTCTTCCTGAATGATGGCGCATCGCTGGGTCATCAGCTCTCTGGTTGGGTGATCGTGTTGCTCGTTGCCCTTGCCGTCGGACTCGTGAACTGGATGCTGGTCGGCCCGTTCCGGTTGCATCCGATGGTGGCAACGCTCGCGACGTACATGGCGCTTCAGGCGGTGTCACTGCTCCTGCGCCCGGTTCCGGGTGGCCTGATCGCGGATTCCATCGTGGAGTCGATCGGTGCCCAGATCGGCGTCGTCCCCATTGTCGTGATCGTGGCAATCGTCATTGCGGTGGTGCTCGAAATCGCGTTGTTCAAGTCGAGGGCCGGTCTCACGTTGCGCGGTGTGGGCTCCCGCGTCGAAGCGGCGCGTATGTCCGGCGCCCGCCCGCAACTGACGTCGCTCGCCGCGTACATGGGGTGTTCGTTCCTTGCGGGCGTCGCTGCCGTGCCCATGATGGCGCAGGCCGGCTCTGGCGACGCCAGCGCAGGCATCAACTACACGCTCGGAAGCGTCGCAGCGGTGGTGATAGGCGGCGCAAGCCTGTTTGGGGGGCGCGGCTCCTTCGTCGGTTCGCTGCTGGGTGCGCTCCTCATCATTCAGGTGAATGTCGTCACCTCATTCCTCGATATCGGGGACTCGTGGCAGTCGTACCTCCTAGGCGGGATGATCCTCACGTCAGTCGCACTCTATTCCAAGAGTAGAGAAATGGTGGTGGCGAAATGAAAAACGCAATGCACAATCAGGCGGAAGTTATGTCGGAATTCCTTGAGCCCTCCAAGTCGAAATCAAAAGCAAAGCCGGCACGGCTACCAGCGGTTGATGAATTCTCGTGGATCTGGGTCGGGCTGGTCCTGCTCTTCGTGTGCAGCTCCATTGTCGCGCCGGGCACGATGACGCGAGGCTCGATCCTGGCCATGCTTCCGTTCGCTGGCATTCTTGCGATCGTTGCGACGGGCCAAACGCTGGTCATCCAGCAGCGCGGCCTCGACATGTCGGCAATCGGTATGGTTTCGCTCGCCGGCATTGTCATGGCCAGATCGGGATTCGCGTTCAATTCCATCGTCCTTGCCGTCATTTTTACCGTCTGCGTCGGCGCGATCGTCGGCATCGTCAATGGTGCGCTCATCTCGAGGGTCGCGATTACCCCGCTGGTGGCGACGCTCGCCGTCAACGCGCTGCTGATTGGCTGCGCACGCTCGTTGACCGGTAACGTTCCGGTTGACGTCCCGACCGTCATGCAAACCATTTCGCACGCTCAGTTCCTTGGGCTCCCGGCCAACGTCTGGTTCGCCTTCACGTTCGTGACGACCGCGTGGATCATTACCCGCAAGACCACGGTAGGGCGCAGGTTCGTCGCCGTGGGGGTGAACCCGCGCGCGGCCGAAGCCGCAGGCGTCAACGTGCTGAAGTACAGGATTGGGGCATACCTCGCCTCCGCCGTTTGCTTTTCCGCGGCGGGCATGCTGCTCGCCGGATTCATCGGAAGCGCGTCGCAGACTTCGGGTAACGACTATCTGCTGCCGGCGATCGCGGCGGTGGTGGTCGGAGGCACGCCGTTCACGGGCGGCAGAGGCAGTGTCGTCGCGAGTGCCGTGGCCGCACTGTTCATGGCGCAACTCGGTCAGCTCGTGCTGGCGCTTGGGGCAGGCCCCGCTGTTCAGCTCCTCGTTCAGGCCTGCGCGATCCTGCTCGCAACCACCGTCCGCCATCTGCCATCGGCGATAAGAACGTTTCGCAAAAGGTCATAGTGGAAGGTAGTAGCGGGTCTCTGCGCCATTTTATCCGGGCGCCCGTAGTCGCGCGAAAAGCGGGCGTTTCGGGGCTGGGACCTGGGAGCGAGGAGCCGGTTAGCGACTGACCTGCCTCTGCAAGCCGATTGCAGCGACCCGACAGAGGTCGTCAAGCGATCTTTGGAGACTCTTTTTTAAAGTAAGGATAACGAAATGAGAAAGATCGTTTCTTGCATAGCCCTGATGGCATGCGGCGTCTGCAATAGTTACGCGCAGAGTACCGTGACGCTGTATGGACGAATCGCCGCTGGCCTTGATTTTGTTACCAACGTTGCGACGCCAGAGGGTCAGTCTAAAAACAACTTCAGGTTCGGCAGCAATCAGTATGGATACAGCTGGTTCGGCCTGAAAGGCGACGAAGACCTCGGAGGAGGTGTGCATGCTGTCTTCAAACTCGAAAGCCTCTTCACTTCCGGAACGGGTGAGATTCCGCCTAACACGATTTTTACCCGCGATGCCTATGTAGGCTTGTCCCACGACAAGTTCGGAAGCATCTGGTTCGGACGGGCCATGAGCCTCACCGACGAGACCGGCTGGTACATCGATCCGTTGGGCGAACAGGTGGGCACAGGCATCGCCAACTTCGCCTTCGGGCGCGCATGGGGTCCCCGATCGAACGTCGTCACTTACAATTCACCCAATTGGGGTGGCTTCTCGTTCAGGGTCCAAAACGGCTTCGGCAACGAGGCCGGCAACTTTCAGGGTAACCGTCAGTTCAGTGTGAGCGCACAATATACCCTCGCGAGTTTTGCCGCATACGGGGTGTATGAAGAACTCCGTGACGCAAACGGCAAATTCTCTGATCTGTATACGGCTTCGCGCCTGTACATGATCGGCGGAACGTACCAATTGGGGGCGGTCAGATTCTACACGGGCTTCCAACAACTCGTTTCATCCGGAAGCGACACGGTTTCGACCACGTTTAACCCATTCGGGGCAACGCGTAGCCAGCAGGAGTGGCTGGGTGCCTCCTGGCAGGCTACGTCCGCCCTCGCCTTGCAGGCAGGCTGGTATCACGGCAACGTAAATCACGGCGGCGGGACGGGCAATCTTGCTGCCCTCGGCTCAACCTACAACCTGTCCAAACGAACCTTCCTCTACCTGACCGTCGGAGCCATGTTCAATGGAAAACAGTCGGCGTTCCCGGTTGAAACGGCCGACTCGCAACCGTTGCCCGGCCACAATCAACAAGGCGGCTACTTTGGCATCATGCACTACTTCTGAGTACAACTGATGATCTTGGCGCGCGACCGGCGGTCGTTCGGCGCCGCGGTCGCGAGGTCGCGATCCGGGGCGCCGACATGGTCTGTCATGTGGGCGTCCCCGGTCGATCAATCCACGCGGGTGCCGGTTCACGAACCGCTACCCGACTGCAGTCTCTCCGTAAGAAACGTGCCGATGGCATCGAGACTCTGTGTCGAGGCCTTCAACGTTCCGATACTGCCGTGGAATCCGTGCGGCATGCCCAACCAGACGTCAACTCGCGCATCGACGCCTGCGGCGACCGCACGCTGGACATACAGGCGCGAATCGTCCAGCAGGACTTCATCGTCTCCCACGTGAACGCGCACGGGCGGCAAGCCGGTCACGGGCGCGTGAAGCGGCGAAGCCAGGGGATGTTTGGGGTCAGCGTCGCGCAAGTAGGTATGGACGAGTTCCGACACCTGCGCGCGCGTGAAAAGCGGATCGGCGTCCGCACGGGTTTCGTACGTCGGGGCGGAGAGCGTCAAATCTGTAACGGGTGACAACGCCACCGCGCCCACGAGTGTCGCCTTCGCGGCGACTTCTCCGCTGGCGATGCGCGAAGCCAGGATCAGGGCAAGATTGCCACCCGCCGAGTCGCCGGTAACCGCAATCCGGGAAATGCCGCTTTCGTCGAGTCCAAGATAGCAGGACAGCACGTCATCAACTGCAGCGGGGAAAGGATGGTCGGGCGCCAACCGATAATCTGGGACGAAGGCCTTTACTCCGCTCCTCGCGGCGATTTGGGCGACGAGGTGCCGGAATGCGTTGGCCGATCCAAAGTTGAACCAACCGCCGTGCAGATGGAGTATGGCTTCGTCAGGCCGGCTATTTTCAGGGTTGACCCAGAGCCCAGGAATGCCGCCGACCGAGCCGGATTCGAAGGTCACGCCCTTGTAGGGCAAAACGCGTTCCATCATCGCATCGAACGCGCCACGTCCCTCGACTCCCCACCGCATGCCTTTGGCTGAACGTGTCATGGCGCGCATTGCCTCGGTGATCTTCCCATCTTCCGGATCAAGCGGGTGAGTCACGACGAAGGCGCTCGAGAGATCGCCATTGGATGAATTTTGCATGGTCAGTTCCTATACCCAGATCGATTGATGGTCCTGCCGATCACAACTGCTGCTCATCACTGCGCCTTGGAGTTTGCCCACAACTTCCGTCTTAGGCGTCAACTGCTGTCTGCCGGTCTCGAAGCGAAGACATAAAGAGTTCGAAACTTAAGCCATTCGATCATTCCTCGCCATAAATGTGCGACTCACTGGCTAGCACGATCGTTCGCTAGCGCTGCCGCCACCGGCATTTACCAGGGGATTCCCTGGTACCCTTGACTTAAATCATTCTATGTCGCATTATACGATGCAAGATCATGCTGATCGTGGCGATCTTAACACGAATGGAAAGATTGCGCGAGTAGTAGACATGTCGTGTTGAGACGCTGTTCGAGGCTGGGTCGTTTTGTGAAGGAGAGGGTCATGGCTAGCGCAGGAAAATCTTTGCGCCTGATGGTCGATCACTGGCTAGGGACGGCGCCTGGGGACAAGGTCCATGTCACAGAGTTCAGGAACAGGCGATCCACAGATCAACGTTATGTGTGTGTCGAGACCCTAAGAGCGGCAGGCCCAGTCGCACTGTTCTTTTTTCGCCATCGAGACGGTACCTGGTGCATATACCCTCCAGGCCGGGAACGACCGATGATCCGGATGTTTGGTTGACGCCATCGTGGGCGCGGCAATCTCCGGTCACGGCCGACGTCTGGCAGCGCGGTCTCCATATATCGAGCCGCCTGAGTTGTGGGCGGCAGACAGCCGTCATTTGAGCGTGTGAGCGATAAGCGTTCAATACAGTCCGGTGCCACGCTGGGGAGTGCTCTCGCTGCGCCGTAGCAATTTTGAGGAACATAGGCGATGTTCGCGAAGTTGAACCATGATTTTATTTCTTGGCCACGCGCTATTGCGCATCGCCTCCGCGGTATCGTCGTCGCGGCGGCGGTCGTGGTCTTCGGGTCGTTTGCGGGACTGTGTTATGGCGCTGATTCGCCGGTTTGGCCGACGTCCACAACTTTCGACGCTCCCAGAGAGGGCACGCCCACAGCAGAGGAAATCGCAACTCTTGTGAGTGCCCGCTTTCATATAAGGTTGCCCGCCGCATTGGAAATTGGTCACGCGGTGCTGAACGCAGCCGGGCGCTACACAATCTCGCCGTTGTTGCTGCTTGCAGTGATTGCGGTCGAGTCCAGTTTCGACCGATTTGCGGTAAGTGTGGTTGGCGCCAAGGGACTCATGCAAGTGCTTCCATCTCAGCATAGAGACCTTGTCCTTCGCACGTCCGATTTGACTGACGCGCGTACGAACGTTCGCATTGGATCAGAAGTTCTGCATAACTACATAATGGCCGCAGATGGAAACCTCGAGGACGCGCTAGATCGGTATAGCGGGGGCGCCAAGGGCTATGCGCGGCGCGTAGTCGATCGCATGAGCATGATGAAAGCGGAATTCGGGTTGTGACGCGGCATTGTTTCGAATCGGCTGGTGACGTTCAAAAAGTAAATATGGGGCAGAGTATCCTAAATAATCACATCTCGTCGAAGGGGAGCGGGACTACAACTCCAACCACATCGATAGCTCGTCGATAAGGCGGCGGATCGCAATTGAGATAACTTTGCTTGAACTCAATACCCCGTCTGCGCTTCGCTAAAAATCCTCTGCCTTCAACGCGTCATGTAGACATAGTTAAAGTCAGCGAACTTTTGACATGCATGAGCCAGATTCACATGTCCGGCACTGGCTGCGAAGCGGGCAGGGCGTGATAACACCCGTTATCGCGGCGATGCTGCTGCGGCGCCGGCCGTAAGGCCGGACCATGTTGGATAGACGCCGAGCGCTAGCGTTTTGTCTTTGCTAGCGAACCGGTAATTCAACCGCCAATATTTGGCGCCGGACTTATCTAGTTGAAGGTACATGCGACGGCCGCCAGACAATTGATTGCCGGTGCCCTCCGGATTGTAGCGTGCAGTCCGCATCTGAGTGTCTGTGAGCGGCATGGTGGTATTTGGCAAAATCGGTGACGAAGGTCGTCGGATGCCACCAAAAATACCACCGGCTTTCCATGTACCACATGGGAATGCAGCAGAAACGAAAAAACCCCGAAAGCCATTAGCGGTCGGGGGTTTCTGTACTTCGCCGGAACTTGCCGGAATATTCATTGGTGCCCAGGGCGGGACTCGAACCCGCACGCCTTTCGGCGCTACCCCCTCAAGATAGTGCGTCTACCAATTTCGCCACCTGGGCTTAAGGGAGCGGCATTGTACCGGGTAAATCAGCGTTTGTGAACGTCGCGCTCCGGCGTCTAACGCGAACGCTCGCTGTTCCCTGAAAAGCACCATCGAAGTCGGCTTACTCCGGCTTCCCCGCGACCCGCGCCAGCATCTGATCACCAATCACCGGATTCCCGCTCGCTATCAGCGCTTCGCCGGCGCCTCGAATATCCCGTGCCTCCTTGTTCTGGCTGAGTTTGCTTTTGCCGACCAGTCGCGTGATATCGATCTGCAAACCGACAATAGCCTTGGTCATCGGATCGATGTAGTCCTTCGGCGCATCCGCCATCTTCCAGGGCTGCGGTTGCGACGCCTCGTGCGTGCGTGTCAGCCGGCCGATCACGCCGCGCACGTAGCGCTCGTCATCGCGAATCGTGATGCGTCCGTGCGCATGGACGACGATGTAATTCCACGTGGGCACCTGCTTGTGAAACTCATGCTTGCTCGGATACCAGTTCGGCGACACGTAGGCGTCTCCCGCGCGAAAGACCACCAGCACCTCGTCGCCGTTCGCGACGTCCTGCCACACGGGGTTGGCCCGTGCAACATGCGCGCGCAGCACACCCAGTTCGCCTTCACTTGCCGCGAGTTCGAATGGAAGATGGTTGGCGTCGAGCCCGCTGATCCCGTGCGTGATCAGCGTGCCGAACGGATGTTGAACGATGCATGCGTGCAGCACTTCTTGGGCGGGTTCGTCGAAATGGGCGGGTACGTACATGCGATTTTCTCTGGCTGGCGTGAAGAAGATGATTGTCTGAAACCTCGATGACCCACAGTGTGCCTGGAAAGTGGTTTATCCTACAGATCCAGTTTGACGTATTTTTAATGGACCAGAATTGTGGCGAGAACTGCACAGTTAGCGGAAATGCCGTGGTTCGGCGCGCTGGACCGAGCGGCGGGCAAGCTGAGCCGCCAGGTGGCAGAAGCATTGCGAGAAGCGGTCCGCAAAGAGGACATTCGAGCCGGCGATGCATTGCCGTCCACCCGCTCGTTGGCGGCTTCGCTTCAGGTCGCGCGCGGTACGGTGATCGAAGCCTATGAGCAGTTGATCGCCGAGGGCTTTCTGGAATCGAAGGCAGGCGCCGGGACGAGGGTAGCGCAAGCACTCGCCGAGCCGCGCCCCGCTCAAGAACCTCGCACGGCCGCGAGGCGCGCGGTCAAGGCCTGCTTACCCGAGCGATCGCAAACCTTCGCGCGGATCGCGAAGGAGTTTCGGCCAGTCGCGCTGGTGCCGTTCGCCGTTTCGGTGCCGCTCGGTTTGACCGCCCCCGCCGACACCTGGCGCCGGCTCGGCAACCGGCTGCGCGCCAAAGGCCCGGGCGCGCCGACCGGATACGCTGATCCGCTCGGCGCGCTGCCGCTACGTGAAGAGATCGCGAGTTATGTCCGCAAATCCCGCTCGGTGCGCTGCGAAGCGGACCAGGTCATCGTGACGAGCGGAACCCAGCAGGGGCTCTTTCTCGCCAGCCAGGTCCTGTTGGACCCGGGCGATCAGGCGTGGGTGGAGAACCCGGCATATCGCGGCGTCACTGCAATACTCGAGAGCATGGGCCATCGCGACACAATGGTTCGCGTACCGATCGACGCCGACGGTATCAATGTCGAAGCCGGGATACGTATGGCGCCGCACGCGCGCGCCGCGTTTGTCACGCCGTCGCATCAGTATCCGCTCGGCATGCCGCTGAGCATGTCCCGGCGCAGCGCGTTGCTCGCGTGGGCGCGCGCCGGCAACGCATGGGTCGTCGAGGACGACTACGACAGCGAACTGCGATACCAGGGCCATCCTTTTCCGGCGCTTCAGGGAGCGGACCCGGACCGCGTCGTGTATCTGGGGACGTTCAGCAAGGTGCTGTTTCCGTCGTTGCGACTGGGCTACGCGATCGTCCCGCGCAATTTGACTGACGCTTTCTGCGGCGCGCGCGTGCTGATGGACCGCCATCCGCCGACCGCGGACCAGCACGTGCTAGCGGCCTTTATGGCGGAGGGCCATCTCGAGCGTCACATCCGGAAGATTCGCAATGTGTACGCCGAGCATCGGCTGCAACTGATCGAGACGCTCGGCGCGCTGTTGCCCAATGACCTCGCGTGGCTGGAGCCTGGCGACCAGGGCATGCATCTCGTGCTGTGGCTCGCGAAGGGCACGGACGATCGCGCGGTCGCCGAGTTGGCGGCTCGACGTGGAGTCACGGTGCGTGCAGTGTCGCCGATGTTCGCGCGGGGAACCGGTCGGCCCGGGCTGATTCTTGGATTTGGCGGGTTTAGCAACGCGCAGATGAAGGCGGCTGCGCAACGGCTTGCGGCAGTCGTCAATGAAGAAGCCAAGCTTGCTAAACGTCGGACTCGCTCACGGTAATCGTGGGCTGATGGGTTGCTGGACATACGTGCGCGACTCGGTGCGCGACACGCAGCGTCGTCTCACGGCCGCGAATGTCGCCCCGCGTAGGTACAGCACGCGCCAACGAGAAAAGCGCCGAATGCGGCCGAGGGCAGGGCGTGCACGAAGCTTTGCGCAATCGCTGTGCCCGGGCAGATGCTTTCGATCAGTACGCATGGAGTCTGACGGGCCGTCCATTCCGATCGGCTTGGCGCACCTCGTCGAACTGGCCAGGCGCATAGCCGCACAGCCGCACGCGATTTCAGTAAGCCAACTCGCGGCGATGTAGCGCATACCGGCAAGCTACGGCAACGCTTTCATGTGCAGAGATGGCTTGTGGCCGGCCGGTGCGCCGGAAGACTCGGGACACGCAGCCTCCTGGCCTCTGGCGCGAGATTTGCCTAACAACGTCTCTCGGGCTCATCGTTGCAAAGCGATCATGAAGACGCGCTCAATCACCCATGTGCAGTGTCCATGCGGGCACCGCGGCTCGATTATCGAAAGCTTCGGTGACGAAGCCATGCCCGACGGCTGGCACTTCAGTTGTCTGCGTGATCTGAAGCACGGGGGCGAGTAAGAGGGACTCGATCCGCTATTCGCAGACACCGTGCTGGCCTGCGGACGATCTTTGGGCCCCGAACACGTCGTTGACCATGGCGAGCTGGTTGCCGCCCTGCCGGGTTAGCCCGGCGCTCGCGCGTCGAAGCAGGGACCGCGTGCAAGCTCCGCATCAACCCACGCCGAGCATCGTTCCCCGGCAACGCTTCGTCCCGCAATGACAGGCGTACGCCGCAAGCGCATCCCTATGCGATGCGCGCGGCACCTCGAGCGCGTAATCGATGAAAAGCTCCTCGCCCGGCGCGATGTCGCGGACCGTCTCGATGTACACGCGCCCCGCCTGCTCGATGGCCTCGCAATTCGCGACGCAGGCATGGTTCAGCCAGCGCGCGCCGTTCCCTCCGCGGCCGCCATCGATCACGTGGCCGCCGGACAGTCCGAACAGGAACGTGTGGCCGCCGTCCGGACGGGATCGGTACCAGCGCGCGGCTTCGCGCCAGGTCGTCACGAGCCCTTTGTACTCGAAAATGCGAACGCCGGCGGGCAGCGCCTGAAGCGCGAAGACACCTTTGCCGTGTATCGGGGAACGCCTGACAGAGACACGTTTCATGCTATGCGAGAGTAGAGAGGTAGACGCTAGTATCATCTTGACCGGACGTCGTGAGCGTGGCATCCGGACGGGTCTATCTTACCTGCTGCCGTGGTGATGAAGTGCGCGCTGCCGTGCATTTCGACTGCCATCCGGTCATGGCATCCCTGGACGAAACAGGCGCCGGCGGCTAATCGCCTTGCCGGGATCGCGCAAGACCGTTGGAGAAAGTGCCGGCCAACAAATCGCTGAAGCAGCACGTATCATTCCACGGGGCGCCTGATCACGCCTCATCGAATTTGTCGGAAACCGGGCGGCCTGTTTGAATGAACGCTCGCCTCTCGACCGGAGCCCGGCCCCGAGGCGATCTTGCAATGCGACATCCACGGCGGCGTCCGGCGCCGACGACCCATGCCGCTGACGAAGCGGTCACAACCCGATAGGGAGCATTCCAGATGAGTGATAAGAGTTGGGACCGAGTGCCGATCGACGCGCAAAGTATCGACGCGCCGCTGTCGCGCGCAGCCGTCTTTCTCGTGGTTACCGTCGCCAGCGACCAGGCCGCTCTTGCCACCATCTGTTCAGCGCTCGATGGGCTTGATGATCTCGTCAAGACGGTCGGATTCCGCGACCTCTCGGCCCGGCTGTCATGCATCGTCGGCATCGGACGAGGTCTGTGGGATCGTCTCCATGCCGATAGGCAACCCCAGGAACTGAAGCCGTTTTCGCCGATCCGAGGCGCCGTTCACTCGGCGCCTGCGACACCCGGCGATCTTCTGTTTCATATCCGCTCCGAACGTCCCGATCTGTGCTTCGAGTTCGAACGCATCCTGCTCGACAGTCTCGACGCTAGCGTGAGCGTCGTCGATGAAGTGTCGGGCTTTCGCTATTTCGATGCGCGTGACCTGCTGGGCTTCGTCGACGGCACGGCCAATCCGACCGGTCTGGATTTGCCTGAATCGGCGCTAGTCGGCGATGAAGATGCGGATTTCCGCGGCGGCAGCTATGTCGTCGTCCAAAAGTATCTGCACGATCTCAGTGCATGGGCGCAGATTCCGACGCCCGTGCAGGAAGCGATCATTGGTCGAACGAAGATCGACAACATTGAAATCGACGACGACGATGCGCCGCGCAAATCCCACAAGTCGCTGGCCACGATCGTGGATGCCGACGGCAACGAGCACGATATCCTGCGTGACAACATGCCGTTTGGCCGGCCCGGCCAGCGGGAATTCGGCACCTATTTCATCGGCTATTCACGATACCTGTGGGTCATCGAGAAAATGCTGGAACGCATGTATGTCGGCGATCCACCGGGCGCATACGACCGGCTGCTGGATTTCTCGACGCCGCACACCGGCGCGACGTTCTTCGCCCCGGCGCGTCCTATGCTGCAGACCCTTGTTCAGGTCGCGCAGCAGAAGCTTTCGGCTGCGCAATAGGCTGATATGACAAAAGGCTTGGGGCGCAGCAATGGAGTGAAGTGGAGTCTGCCTGTTGCAGGAGAGCAGGAGACCGCTATCGTCCTCGTGATATGGGCAGAGTCAAGTTTGCGTGCTATCTGGCGCAGGGCGGCGCGGTGCCAGGAAGGCATCGACATATCGCAGTGCCTGCTCGCACTGGTCGAGCGTGAGCATGTGAATCGAGCCCGGCATCGGATCGAACCCGAGTTCGGTCGCTACCCAGCGGATCGCCTTGGCGCGCGCCTCGAACGTGTTCACACCGTCGCGGCGCACCTTGCCGGCGACCAGCGGTTCCAGCACGTCATGCAGGTGGCTCTTCGCTTCGCGAAGCTGGGCGTTCGCCAGTCGTCCGAGCGGGACGTTGCGCGTACTGCGCGCGTGCACGCCGATCCAGGCCTGGCAGGATGTGCAGATCCAGACCGGCCCGTGATCTTCCCGATATGGATAGGACTCGTCGCCAGCGCGGGCGAGCAGCGCGCGCGTGCCGCAGTAGTCGCACAGCGGTTGCGGTAACGCCTTCACAGGTTTGCCTACGCGCATGCGGGCGCCTCCGGGGACAAAGCAGGGGATTTCATAACACGGGTCTGACCAGTAGCAGGGGCCAACAACCATACGATTTTAGCGGGCTCAGCTGGAAATGCCCGTCAGCCGCCTGAAGGCGCGAGCATTCATCGGGAATCCGCGGGGTGGCGGGCGCTTCGTTGTCGAGAATATATTGAAGGCGACCCTCGTGGACGGGCCACGGTTTCGCTCGGGCGCGGCAGGTGCGCGTGGCGATGCCGCCGGCGATATCAACGGCTGCGTTTAAGCCGGCGAAGGCCGGAGCCCTTCATGGCAACCACGGCCTTCGTCCACTGTGAAGCCGACGAGGTCAGAAGCGCTCGGCTATGTATTTGAACGGATAGTCCGTTTCCTTATAGCCATGAGGTTTTTGCCTCTTTGGCAGCGTAACTTTCTTGCGCGGCATTGCTTCATAAGGAATCCTGCTCAGCAGATCGCTGATGATGTTCAGGCGCACACGCCGCTTGTCGTTCGAATTCGCCACATACCATGAGGCGATTTCGGTGTCCGACGCCTGGAACATCGCGTCGCGTGCACGCGAGTAGTCATACCATCGGCTATAGGATTTCAGGTCCATGTCCGTCAGCTTCCAAACTTTGCGCCCGTCGTTGATGCGTGCTTCCAGGCGGCGGGTCTGTTCTTCGGGGCTGACTTCCAGCCAGTATTTGAGCAGGATGACCCCCGAGTGGACGATCGCCCGCTCGACGAGCGGCACCGCCTTGAAGAATTCCTCGACCTCCTCTTCGGAGCAGAAACCCATCACTCGCTCGACTCCCGCCCGGTTGTACCAACTGCGATCGAAGATCACGACTTCCCCCGCAGCCGGCAGGTACGGCACATAACGTTGCACGTACATCTGGCTCTTCTCGCGCTCGCTCGGCGCAGCCAGGGCCACCACCCGGAATACGCGCGGACTGACCCGTTCGGTAATCGCCTTGATGGTGCCTCCCTTGCCTGCGCCATCGCGTCCTTCGAAGACAATGCAGATCTTGCTTCCCGTTTGCACCACCCACTCCTGGAGTTTCACCAGTTCGACGTGCAACTGGAACAGCGCCTTCTGGTATTCCTTGTACGAGAGCGGCTTGCCTTCCACGGACGGGTCTGTTTTTTCCTGGGTCTTTGCCATTCCCATATCTCCACACGGACGTAAGCTGACACATTTTCCGATGATCCTGTAGCAAGGTAGGACGCGGCACGCAGGAAGACCATACGACCTTGGTCCAATATCGTCGCCAGATCGCGCGGCGTATCCTCCGTGAACACTGTCAGTGGACGTCGATCCAATGGTGACCCACGCGATGACAATTCCCGTCCGGTGGTGTCCATCCGGGGCCGGGTCTTGAAACGCTAAAGGCGCATCCGGCTGGATGATGAGAACAACCACATGCCACGCGCGGCGGGAGACCTCATGGACGGTACCGGTCTAACGAATCAGGAAGACATCGACACCCGCGAGCCAGTTCTGGACACAGTCGATCGGGTGTCGGAATTGTGTTTTGGCCTGTTCATGGCGCTGACATTCGTGGGCGCTGTGTCTGCCGCCACAGCCGGCGAAGGGGCCGGGCGAAAAATGTTCTACACGGCGCTTGGTTGCAACCTCGCGTGGGGCCTGGCTGATGCTGTGATGTTTCTCGTGCGCACGCTGACCAATCGCGGCCGGCGGCTTACGCTTGCGCTGACCGTGAGGCATGAACTGGATGCGGCCGCCGGAATTGGCGCGCTTCGCGAGGCGTTGCCCAGGTGGATCACGCCCCTGATCACCGATGCGGAACTGGAACTCATCCGGGCACGCCTTGCCGCCATCCCGGATTTGCCGCACCGTCCACGCTTTTTGCGCGACGACCTGGTCGGCGCGGTGGCCATCTTCCTGATCGTGGTCTTTGCGACTTTTCCCGTTGCCTTGCCGTTCATCCTCTTCAGGGACGTCACGACGGCGTTGATCGTTTCGCGTGCGCTGACGATCGTCATGCTATTCGGCAGCGGGATGGCGCTCGGCCGCCACTCAGGGTTCGGTGGATGGAAAGCAGGCTTGGCGATGGCGGCACTCGGCGTCGTGCTAACCATGGCGATCATCGCGCTTGGCGGATGATGCAGGGCTGGTTTTCCCTGATAGCCTTCAGGCACTCAGCGCACGCTCGCGAAGCTTTTATTCGATGCCCGTACTTTCAGGCGATCGGTCAACGAAATCGTCCGGCAGGCATTGAGCCGAAATTCGCAAGCACGTTCGTTTCTCCGACACTTCTGCGACATATGCGGTCGCCGTCTGTAAGACCAAGGTCCGATTCCCCGATTGCCCCGTCGTGACATCATGTAATCAGAGGCGTTGCTGCCGCCGCGCCTCGTCACCGAAGGCATGACCGTTCGCCATGTGCGGCGGGATCTGCGTGTCTGCGCCGTGCGACCAGAAAAGGTACACCCGGTGAGAGTTCCACGGGTCGTTGCGTACGGCCCTGTTGCGCGTGTGATAGACCAGCAAGGCAAGCTGCATAGCGGCCAACTGTTGGAATGCGATACAGAAAAGGACCGAAGCGGCCAGACATAGGGCCTGGCGATTCGCACTGTAACCACAATGGAGCTCGATAATGAACAGACGGAACTTTGTGCAAAAGATCGCGATTTCAACCGCTGCTGCGAGCTTGGCTCTTACGGGTTGCACTACGACAACGGGAAGCGGTAAGAGTCCTGAAACCGACGCTGCAAGGCGGCAACAGATCGATGCGGCCGTGAACGGCACGTTGTCGCGATTGTTCACGATGGTAGGCGGTTCAAATGAACTCGTATCAAAGGCCCAAGGGGTGCTGGTTTTCCCTGATGTGAAAAAAGCGGCCTTCATTGTTGGCGCCGAGCACGGCGACGGCGCGTTGCGTGTCGGTGGCAAGACAGCCGGCTATTACACCACGACGTCCGCTTCATTTGGTTTTCAGGCGGGCGTCCAGTCGACCGCTATCATTTTCCTCTTCATGACGCAAGCCGCACTGGACAAGTTCCGCAATTCGGCGGGGTGGTCGGTCGGGGGCGATATAGCGGTCTCGATTGTGAAAGTAGGCGCGAACGGTTCAATCGATACATCGTCCGCGACCTCGCAGGTTGTGGCGCTAGTGTTGACCAACCAAGGCCTGATGGCTGATCTCTCTCTTGCTGGAACAAAGGTGACCAGGCTCGACCTGTAAACGCGCGATGTTGTTCTGCAATACCGATTTGATCATCATGATCAATGGATGCCGGATCGTTTCGCGGACCTCCGATGGCACGCGCCAGAGAGTGCGATGTCACGAAGCGCGCCGCGAAATCGTCGGAAGGGATGCGTATTTGAGCGCTAATCGGGTTGCGTCAGCCGAACAACGGGGAGAACGATCCGCACGGCCTCGGGTATCCGCGTGTGATTGCAGCGTCA
This sequence comes from Paraburkholderia panacisoli, assembly GCF_008369935.1. Classification (GTDB taxonomy): domain Bacteria; phylum Pseudomonadota; class Gammaproteobacteria; order Burkholderiales; family Burkholderiaceae; genus Paraburkholderia; species Paraburkholderia panacisoli. The sequence continues at coordinate 78,871 of NZ_VTUZ01000043.1, forward strand.
TGGAGCGCCGCGTGCAGGCGTGCGGCGCTACGCAGCCGATGAATTTTGGCGGATTCGCAACGCCCGAGCGCAATACCATCTTCCACATCGACGATCCCGACGAGACTCTGCCGACGCCTGTCGAGTAACAACTCGAACGGCGCGCTGCGGGCGTCGTGATTGCCTCGCGGGTCGCAGCAGAAGCATCGCAAGCTACACCCGTCCTTTTTCGCCAGCAGGATTGAGGTTGCACGCCAGGCAGTCGTCGGTATTACTCTCCATTTAGCGCGTTCCGAACGACTCGCCATTTACGGCGCAGCGTAGGACATATCTTCGTTTGACGCGGTGCAGACACCAATTGAAGATCCCAATTCATATCACGCACTACACTGCATAACTATCCGGCATATTTTGTTGTTGGCTGAAAAGCACGAGCGATAGCGATTACGTGTCGATATAACTCGCTCGTCAGGCCAGAAATAATAATTAAATGGTTCCATAGACGTGTCGCAATTATCTGCGCGGGTTAACCACGAGCGCGCGCGATGTAATGCGAATCTTTCTCGACGACAATCATAGTCGCTGCAGCAATAACAAGAATGTATGCAAACCTCAAGGCGGTATTGACGCCTCTGAACGCGGCCAAATCGCCTTTCACAAGGGTTGGATGGCGCACGACGTTTTCGAAGCGAAGCGTGCCTATTTAACTAGATATGAAATCGACGTGTCGGCACCATTTGATGGCTCATATGCTTTAAAAAGTATCGAGCACCTGGAAGACTGGAATCCCCGAATCAGGGAAAAATTACTTCAATCTATCTCAGCAACGAAAGCGTAAGCTCCTATACTGGTTCCAAGTTACTGACGTCAAGAAAGCAACCTTCGCAAAATCGGTATAAGTGGCCAGGTAATCAAGGCGGGCGGTGGGATAACTCCAACACATGCACTAAACATTGGTTACGGAGACGCCGATGATCAATCTGCTGGTGCGTGGCAAGGGCCTGATGCAAGACGTGGCAGATTTTGCTGTCGCCTGCTATGCGCGACGGCGCTATCCGTCTCGAAGCGCCCACTACGATGCGCGTGCATTTCACTCCAGCGCCCGTTCTAGCCGTGAGCACGGACACCGGCGCCTGAGAACATCGGGTTCCGATTTTTCCGTTCTCTACGGCGATGTCGCCGATATGCCCCAGAAGCGCGTTACAGCCGACGAGCATGAGCCCGGCCGCCGAAAGTCGGGATGGCGAGGGTGTGCAGGCGCATGCGTGGCATGGCTGTACGGAGGCGCCCGCGGCAGGCGCCGGATGCTGGACGAAAGCATGCCGTTGAGGGGCGCCCTCGAAATGTTGCCGATCCCGATCCTGACGATCGATCAGCAGAATCAGATAAGCTTCGCAAACGCCAAAGCGATAGAACTGTTCGGATACAGCGGGGAAGAACTGATTGGTGCATCGCTCGAGATGTTGTTCCCGAATCACGGCTTGTGCGGTTGCCATTCGGCGTCCGCAGACCGCGGCGTCCAAAGCGGGATCTCTGACGTGGCAACGACGCAGATGCTGGTTGCGCGGCGGCGTGACGGCGAAGGTTTTCACGTCGAAGCCAACACGACGAGATATGGCGCCTCTGATCAGGCATTGCAGATCATCGCGATAGCGGGTCGCAGCGCATGCCTCGAAGTCGATCGAAACCGCAATGAACTTGCGCATCTGGCGCGCGTGTCATCGTTGGGAGAACTCGCGAGTTCTCTTGCACACGAGTTGAATCAACCGCTTACCGCTATTCTGAGCAACGCCCAAGCCGCGCAAAAATTCATGGAGCCGGAGAACGCCAATCAGGCGGAACTCCGTGAGGCATTGGGCGACATCATTCTGGATAGCTGTCGCGCGAGCGAAGTCATCCAGAAGATCCGTACGATGGTACGAAAAGGCGACATGGAACTCCGGCCGGTGGAGGTTGGCGGTGTGGTCCGGGACATCGCGCTGCTCGTCCATAGCGATGCGATGGCGCGTGAGGTTCGCACCAGATTCGACATTGCCGACCATCTGCCGATGGTGTTCGGCGACAAGGTTCAACTCCAGCAGGTTGTCCTCAATCTGCTGCTGAACGCGTTCGACGCGGTGAAGGAATGCGATCCAACGGAGCGCATGATTGAGACCACAGTGCGAGAAGAGGTGGGGGGCGGCGTACGGATTACAGTGAAAGATCGCGGTCAAGGGTTGACTGTCGACAAGATGAACAAGATATTCCGGCCTTTCTTCACGACCAAACCTCAGGGACTCGGTCTGGGTCTTTCTATTAGCCGCACGATCGTGACGGCGCACGGAGGCCAGCTATGGGCGGAGAACAACGAGGACAAGGGAGCGTCGTTTCACATCACGTTGCCGCCGGGAGCGGACCTGCGAAAGGACCACCACCCCCGATCGTCATGAGTCAGGCCGCGGCCCGCGTTTTCATCGTGGACGACGACGAACGGGTCCGATGCGCACTCGCGCGGCTTCTGCGCGCATCGGGTTACCACGTTGAATCCTTCGACAGTGCCGAAGCGCTTTTAGATAGAGCCGATCTGGCGAGCGTGCCCGCCTGCCTGATTCTCGATTTGCAGATGCCGGGAATGACGGGCCTGGAGGTGCAGCGCAATCTCGACCAGCTCCTCCCGATTGTTTTTCTGACCGGGCATGGCGACATCGGCTCGAGCGTTGAAGCAATGAAGGGGGGCGCACTCGACTTTCTACCCAAGCCGGTGTGCGAATCGCTGCTTCTCGCCGCGGTGGATCGCGCACTCAAGCGCGCTTGTGTGGAGTGGGCGAAAAGAAGCGAACGGGCGGAACTTCAGGAACGGGTCAATCATCTCACGCGCCGCGAACGCGAAGTCATGGCGCTCGTATTGACGGGTCGCCTGAACAAACAGGTCGCCAGCGATCTTGGCGCGGCCGAAAAGACCATCAAGATTCATCGGGCTCGCGTCATGGAGAAAATGAAGGCCCGATCGATTGTCGAACTCGTTCGGCTTGCAGAAAAAGTCGGCGTGCACGCGGCCGACGACAACTGATCCGGCATGGTCCGATCGGGGCCTCGTGAGAGGCATATCGGACCAGTTTCACCGGAACAACGCAGCTAGTGGACCAAAGTCCTATATCTCCTCAGCGCATCTCCCGTTACGCTGGAACTCCAGATGGTCCATTCATGGAGCGACTGCGTGTTCGCGCCGTCATATGGTCAACCCCAACCAAATCGTTGCCGTGGTCGACGATGATGAATCGGTATGCCGAGCCATCAAGCGTCTGCTGCACTCCGCAGGTATTGGAGCGGAGACGTTTTCAAGCGGCGACGAGTTTCTGGATATGCTGTCGGCGATTCCGTCATACCGGCCTGCGTGCGTCATTCTGGATATCCAGATGCCGGGAACCAATGGACTGGAAGTCCAGCGTCAACTCGCGCCAATGGGCCTGCCGGTCATCATGATCACCGCGCACGACGAGCTTTCAGTTCGGCAGGCAGCCCTCGGGTCCGGCGCGGCGGCGTATCTGCGCAAACCATTCAATGCGGCCATCCTGATCAAGGCCGTGGAAATGGCGATAGACGGTTCGTCGCGCCCCTGAAGCACGTGTGCTCCGTCCGGCGATATGGGACTAAGGTCTGATTGCCTCCCTGTATTCCAGCTACCAAACTGACCTACGTCGGCGCGTCAATCGGGCGGCCGGTCGTTTCGGTTTGATGCGCGGCTATTTGACCTCCGCGTTCGCCTGCCGTCGGCGCGCGCGGGTTCACTGCGCGCGCAGCGTTCAAAGGAAATGCAGGAGCACGTGATGAGATACGGGTCTGCTTTACTCGCCGCTTTAGTCATCATTCTGCCCGGCAGACATTGTTCGTTGCGGGAGTGTCACCCATGAACAGACAGTGCCTGCGCTTCGCGTCCGGCTCGCCTTGCTGGTCCGGTTTTTCTTGCACGCCCAACTAGCCGTGACAGGTGATGCCATGAAATGCGCGCCGCTGACAGTCTGCCTGCAACGATTCTCAAGGGGCGATCTAAAACTTGCGCTCGCCTGTGCCACGCTGGCGCTGTGCGCTGGTTGTCACAAGCCGGCAGCGCCGCCTTCAACCGGGCCGGCCGAAGTGACCGTGATGACAGTCGAGCCACGCGATACCCCGGTCGACTTCGAATTCACCGCCCAGACAGAAAGCTCACGGGAGGTGCAGATTCGTGCGCGCGTCGATGGTTTTCTCGACCGGCGTGTGTACACCGAGGGTCAGCTGGTCCACACCGGGCAGACCCTCTTTCTGATGGACCCCAAGCCTTTCGAAGCGGCGCTGCAGACAGCCAAAGGGCAGCTTGCCCAGCAACAGGCGAGGCTCTATGTGACGAAAGCCAATCTGGCGCGGGTGATCCCGCTCGCGAAGCAGAACGCCTTG
>NZ_VTUZ01000044.1 GCF_008369935.1 Paraburkholderia panacisoli
CTGGTTCTTCTCACGAGCGCAAGGGCGGCTTCAGACCAAACACAGGTCAGACAGGTTATGGAAATTTCGGGAAAAGGGATCTTGACAGAAGTCTGCTCATAGAAGTGTGATCCACCGTCGAGACTCACTGCTGCGCCGCCCTCAGGAAATTCATGCATCGATGAAACAATCTGAAAACCACTGTCGCGATTGACACGCAAAGTCATATCAATACCAGCGCACCCTTCTGGCAAGGAGGGCATCAGGTCGGTGGTCGACGAGGTCGCGGGGCACTACGCGCAGCGCGCAGACAGTCCGCTTCAGCGTGACGTCGCCAAAGGCGCGCTTCGCCGGATGGCAAAGTCCGCGCACAAAAAGGCGCAAGAGCCGGCTCTCAATAGTCGTTGAGCGGCGGCAGCGGAGATCCCGCCGTGGCTTGCTGAACGGCATGTCGGATTCATGGATGGCGTTATGCCTGCCCTGCACGACAACGACAAGGCCATGCACTATACCCACCCGCGAAGACAATCCATTCAGGGCTGCACTGGCTGCCAGGACGGGTCCGGGTCAAACGACCTGAGCGCGGCTGCAACATCAGCCGAGCGCGGCCCAAGGTTCTTCTGGTACGCCTGGCCGTCCTGGTTGATGATGAAACTCATCACGCCAGTCTTGCCGTATTCGGCAGGCCACGCGACGAGGCCGTAGCCTTTCATCAGCTTGCCGCCGTCCACGTAGTCCTGCGCGCCGCCTTTTGCGTGCGGGCCTTGCGCCGTGAGGATCCGGAAGTGATAACCGTAGTAACCGTCTTTGACCACGGATCCGCGTTGAGGCATGACCGCCGCGAGGGGGCCGAGCGGGCTTTCCGCTTCGCCTGGCGCGGCAGGCCAGTACAGGCCGTCGTGCCGCCCCGGCGTGCTGAGGAGCCGCTGGGCATATTGCTGGTTCAGCGTGTTGTAGTCGTGCTGAGCGTCGACATAGGCGAGGGCGGTCATCATCGCTGCGTGTTCATTGCGGCCGATACGGCGCGTCAGGATTTCATCCCGTCCGGCGACCGGATCGAAATGCCAGCCGTGTGAAGTCTGTACGAGCGGAATCGGCAACGTCCAGCCGTCTGTTCCGACGGAGAGATGCTTGCTCGGGTGCCCGTCAACCGGCGCAGGATTGTCGACTATCTCGTGTCCTTTCGCCCATTGGCCCAGGAAATCATAGATATCATCCTCGCCCACGTTCTTCGTCGGGATGAACTGCGTGTAATCGTTGCCAAGCACATGCTTCATTGCGTCGCGATTATTGGTGGCGAGCGCATCGACGAAGGCATTGACCGCGGCATCGGGCGTCGGGTAGACGGCCTGGGCATGCGCGGGCGTAGCGCCGAGTAGAAGGGCAGACGTGGCGACCGTCATACCGACGATGGCGGGGGCGACCGCAGCGCTGACGCGGCGTACGCGAAGTGCAGGAAAGTGGATCATGAGCGGCTCCTTTGAAATGGTTCAACGCCGGCCGATGGGGCGGTGACCACCGCCGCCACCGAATCCGCCGCCGCGTTGACCGCCGCCGCCGAATCCGCCACCACCGCCACCGAATTCGCCACCGTGTTGACCCCCACCTCCCGCACCCAGTCCGCCACCGCGATGCTCACCGCCGCCGTTACTCGCCAGCGACTGCCGGCTCGCTTGCCCGCGCTGCATATCCTGTCGTGCGGCGTTGCCGTCGCCAGCGCCGCGCAGCGCGTTGTCGCGGTTGACGTTTTGAGCGCGATTCTTCAGATCGCTGTTGCTGACGCCGCCCTGGTTCTGCGCGCGGCCCTTCAGGTCGTTGGAGCTGACACCACCCTTCTGGATATCCTGCAAACGCTGGCTCGCCGTGCCGCCCAGATTCTGACCCGTCCGGTTCTGAAGCGTCTGCTCCGCCTGCGCGCGTGACGCATCGCGGCCCCGGTAAGCATCGCGTTGCGCGGCGTTGAGATTCGCATTGCGATTGACATTTGCGTTGCGATTCCAGTTCGCCGTGTTGGTATTCGCGTTGATCCGGTTGTTCACGTTGATATTGTTGTACCGGTTGACGTTGACGTTGACGTCGTGAGTGTTCCAGTTAAAGCCGCCCCACAACGAATTCGCCACCGCAATGCCGGTACCAAACGCGAGGCCCGCGGCCAGCCCCGTCGCTATCGCATAGCCGGGTGGCGGCGGCACATACACGGGCGGATAGGCCGGATAGGGCCACGTGCCGTAGACGACTGTCGGGTTATACGTCGGGACATAGACGACCTGTGGATTCGCCGGGACGATCTGGATCGTGCTCTGCTCGACGATCACTTTCTGCTGTTCGTTTGTTTGCAGGTGACCGGCTTGCTGGGCCTGTTTGCGCAGCCGCTGCACCGAGTCCATCACGTCGTTCGGCTGCGCGAGAAACGCGTTGCCGATCTGTGTGACCCAGTCGGGTTTCGACGCCATCGTCGCCAGCACCTGCGGAAACGCCACGAGCGATTGCACGCTTGGGTCCCAAGGCTACGACGCAACGGCCTTTACGGCGTCGTCGCCCTTCATGTTCGGATTGGCCTTCGACCAGTCCGCCGCAGCCTCGACCTCCTGCGGGAAGGTGGCAGCCATCAGCACCTGCGCGAGGAGGGCGTCCGGGTAGAGCGCAATCGGCGCGGTCAGCGAGTCGAGCTGCTGGCTGGAAATCCGCGGGGCGTTTTGCGCATAGGCGGCGGACGGTGCAAGGACGTCGATGAAAAGCGGTGCGGCGGCGAGTGCGACCAACAGGATCAGTGAGCCGCTCTGGTACTCCCGGGATCGTTTCACGATGAAGTCCCCCCTCGTTGGAAGATGGGTATATCGTCGTCCTGCGCTGCGCGCGGGACATCTACCGGCACTCGCGCGCAAACGACCGATAAGCCGTCCTCATTGCGGTATCCAGACTATGCTCAGATCAGACTAGCAATTTTTCCTCGGGATTTCAGGTTTTTCTGGTCATTTCCAAATCGGGTGTCAGTTGTCAGGCCGGTCACGTAAGATGGTGTGGTGAAGAAATCAAAATCGCTCTATCAGAGCCTGCGCGACATCGAGGAGCTGCTCTTTGAGCGTGGCGTGATGTTGACCGGGTAAAGGCGGCGCGACAAAACCGCGCCCAGACGATTCTTCAATCGTGTGCTGCGCTCGAGCCCCGTGCCGCGCAAGATCGTAACTGATCAACTGCGCAGTTATCCCGGCGCCGCATCCCCCAAGGGGACTTCCTTCGGGGCGTGCGCGGTTTTCGCGAGCCCAAACGCACACAGAAGTTTCTCGGCTCTTTCGCAATAACGCGGTCCGCTATGATGTACGGAACAAGATGAACGACACAAAACTCGATGAAGACGTTGAATCCCGCGGTGGTCCGAGTGCTCAAGCGTCTGCATTGTCCGCTCGATGTGACCTGACTTGCGCTCGCTGGTATGTGGCCTATCCGTCGGTCCTTATAAACATCGGCGCTGTCCAATTCAAAGAAATGCGAAAGAGGGTGACCGTCGCGCGAAAGTCTACTGTCTGAACGTAGCCGACGTCTGAACGTCCGAATTACGGGGCGAGCGAACGACGCCTCCAGGCTGGACCCCGTCGGACGATGAACTCCCGTAGACACCCATGGCAGAGCTTTGACGTGCCACACGCTAACGCCAACCGTTTGGACGACACTATCGACGCTGATATCAAAACCAGGATCCAGTCAAAAAAAAGTTAATTCGTCATCCTCTATTTTATGATCAGATTAACCCATGGCCCGGCATCGATGTCTGCCTTCGAGAACATCTCGCTATCAAAGGTGTTCGAATCGAATGACCGGTCAACCCGATCCACCGTGGGTACCCACCGACAGCGCCGGTGACTCGCTCTCGCAGTAGGAGCATCCTCGTCAAATCATCGGCCAATAGAGTCATTCGCTCGTGCATTGATGTGGACGGTCGAATGTTGAATCCGCCACCGGGCAGCGGACTTTTGCGTATATCCTCCACGACACGCGTCATGGTCCTTTGCGATGCCGCAAATATTCGTGTATCGCGTCTATCATGAAAGGCGGCGTTACCGTCGTTGATCAACCCGTCAGGAGAGGAACATGACCAAGCTGGCCTCCACGATCAAGCATGAATTCATGGAGATGCTGCCGCCAACGATCTACTTCTTCGTCATCCTCCACATCGTCGCCCTCATGCGAGCGCTGATCAGCCGAGGCTACGAGATCACATTGCCGACGTCGGCCTCCGTTACCATCGCCGCCCTGATTCTCGGCAAATCGGTGCTGATCGCCAACCTGCTGCCGTTCATCAACCGTTTTCCCGAGAAGCCGCTGATATGGAATGTCGGCTGGAAAACGGCGATGTACACCCTGGTGGCGTTGATCGTGCACTACCTGGAGCGCCTCTACGAATACTGGAAGGAGGCGCCTGGCCTGGCTGCCGCCAACCACAAGTTGCTCGCCGATCTCAACTGGCCGCATTTCTGGGCGATACAGATCCTGTTGGTGACGCTCATCGCTATTTACTGCGTGGTCGAGGAGTTGGCCCGCGTGGTCGGCCGCGACAAGCTCATGGCGATGTTCTTCGGTCCGATGCCCCCAAAGCCGACCGGGCAGAGTGTTGGGTAGTCCAGTCTCAGGCACGGTACGGCCGTTTATTGGGCGTCGACGGCGACATCTCCACGCGCCCGGCGCTGACGCTTCTCTTTACCGGCTCGGGCTATGCCGCAAAGCGCTACGCGTCGGCCCCGTTTCACTCAATTGCCCTAAAGGGCAATCTCATTTCCCCTCGTCCTGATAGTGCGTCGGCCGCGCCTGCACAACACTTGATCCAACGGATCGTGGCGGGATCATGGAAGGGACACAGTACCTGATCGTGATTGTCGAAGACGACGACGGCATGAGGCGCGCCCTGGAACGTCTACTGCGCATCTCGGGCTATCGAACGTTGGCGTTCGATAGCGCGGAAGCGCCAGGCGCTACGAATGCCACGGTCGGAGTTGCATGTCTCGTGCTCGACGTACAGCTACCAGGAAGATCTGGGCCGGAGTTCTACGCACAGCTTGGCGCCGGACGTCCTCCGGCGGTGTTCATTACGTCCCATGACAGTCCCGCTACGCGTCGTGCCATCAGCCGGTTCGGAGGAAGTGAGCTGATCTGCAAGCCCTTTCCGGGGAAAGTGCTGCTAGACGCCATCGTCCGCGCCATGCATCGAGGCCCGCCGCCATGACCGGGAAGGGTGGCGAATCCAGGAGTGCGTAGGAGTCAAGCCGACCAGGAGAGGCTTGTAGCAGAGCGATCCCTACAACGCCTTTGTCGAGTGCTTCTCTATTCGCAGGACCGTCCACCATGAACCAGCCCGCACTGCACCTGCCACTGTTGCCGCCCACTCGCCACTACCGCTTTCATGCGATGGTCAAGCCGAGCGGAGCCGAATGCAATATCAACTGCGATTATTGCTTTTACCTGCACAAGAGTGATCTTCTGCATCACGAGCCGCATGCCCGGATGAGCGATGCGCTTCTAGAGCAGCACATTCGTCAGTACATCGAAGCCCAGACCGGCGACGAGGTGGTATTTTCCTGGCAAGGCGGCGAGCCGACGCTGATGGGGCTGCGGTTCTTTCACAAGGTTGTCGAACTGCAGCACCGCTACGCCAGACCCAACCAGCGCGTCGCGAACGATCTGCAAACCAATGGCATTGCGCTCGATGACGAGTGGGTGCGCTTTGTCAAGAAACACGGCTTTCATGTCGGCCTGTCGATCGACGGCCCGCGTGAACTGCATGATATCTATCGCAAGACGCGGAACGGCAAGCCGACTTTCGACCATGTCATGGCTGCGGCACGGCGCCTCGCCGACGCGGATGCATCGTTCGCCGCGCTATGCGTAGTCAACCGCCAGAACGCCCAGCGTCCGCGCGAAGTCTACCGTTTCCTCGCCGACGAGGTCGGCACGTGGCGCGTGCAGTTCAATCCGGCGGTCGAGCCCCGGGTCTTTAAGGAGGCCGCGCCAGGCAAGCTCGACAGGCGCACCGCACCGCTGCAGGGCGCCCCGCGTGCACGTCCCGGTCATCCACTTTCGATCGTGACGGACTGGTCAGTTGATCCGGATGATTACGGCCGTTTTCTGATCGGCGCCTGGGACGAATGGCTTGAAACGGATCTCGGCCGGATACACGTCAACCTGTTCGAAACCGCAATCGCGCAGGCGGCAGGCATGCCGGCGCAAACCTGTACCCAGTCCGAATTCTGCGGCAAAGGCGTGGCGGTGGAACACGATGGAGAGGTGTATTCGTGTGACCACTTTGTCTATCCCGAGTACCGGATCGGCAATATCACCGGGACGCATCTGGGCGACCTGGCGTTTTCCGCCAGGCAGCAAAAGTTTGGCATGGACAAGCGTGACACGCTGCCGAAGCAATGCCGCGATTGCGCCTACCTCCGACTGTGCTGGGGAGAGTGTCCGAAAAACCGCTTGATCAGGACGCGCGATGGCGAGCCGGGACTCAACTATCTATGCTCCGGACTGTATGCGTTCTACGACCATATCGGCCCGGACGTTGTACGCATCCTCAAGCAAATGGGGCGCCTGCAGTAATCCGCAAGCCGGGAGCCGACACTGGCGCCGGCATTTGCGCTGTGCGGCCCGGCTTGCAGGGCACAGCGGGGCCGGCTTGAGGCGCCGTTACTGACACGATCACGCGCCACTCCCGCATTGACCGGGTCGCTGGGCCCGAATCGCCTTTCCGCTGGCGACCCGGGCGAGCGGCAGTGGTTAGTTGCTGCTGCCGTGGGGATTGTCGAGCTTCTGCATCGCACCTTCGATCGCCTTCTTCATGCTGAGCGTATCGGCGCCCTGACTCGGCGGGAACTCCTGCAGGGTCTTGAGATGTGCGGCGAGGAACGGACCGGCGGCTGTCGGCGCCCAGAGCTTCTGCGCGAAGAACTTGCGACCCGCGTAGCCGAATTCCTCAGAATCGGGCGTCATCTTTTCCATGGGATCCATCAGCAGGTTCACGACGTAGGGCACGCTGGGGTAAGACTTCTCATCGAACCAGTTGTTATGATGCTTCACGCCGATGTGCATCTTCCAGCCATCGACGCGAACGGCCATCAGATCGGTCTCGTCGTAATAGAAGATTTCACGACGCGCGGACTTGTCTGTTTTGCCGGTCCAGTAGTCGAGATTGTTGTAACCGTCGAGGTGGACTTTGTAGCTCGCGCTGCCCAGTTTCCTGCCCTTCAGCAGATCGTCCTTGAGCGTCGGCGCACCCGCTGCCGCAGCCAGCGTGACATAGAGATCTTCGTGGCTCTGAATGCCGTTGAATTCGGATCCCGGCTTGATGTGTCCGGGCCATCTCATCAGGCACGGGACACGAACTCCGCCTTCCCATGTGGTTCCCTTCTCACCGCGCAAGGGCGCGTAGCCGCCATCCGGCCAGTACATCAGTTCATTGCCGTTGTCGGTCGAGTAGATGACGATCGTGTTGTCGGCGACGCCAAGATCCTTGAGCTTCTGGAGAATCTGGCCCACCAGTTCGTCGTGCTCGAGCATTCTGGCGCGAACAACGTCTTCTTCGGCGCGGCCTTCATCGACCGCCTTCTGCACATACTTCTGGTTCGGATGCGACCAGATATGGATGGCAGTGGAGTTGTACCAGACGAAGAAGGGCTTGTTATCCTTTGCCACGCGGTCCATGTATTTCAGCGTCTCGTCGGTTACCTCCTGGTCGATCGTTTCCATGCGCTTGCGCGTCAGCTTGCCTGTGTCCTCGATCTTCTGTTTGCCAACCCTGCCGAATTTCGGATCGACGCTCGGATCGTCCGCATCGGTGGCCCAGGTGTGCAGCACACCGCGAGGGCCAAATTTCGGGAGGTAGGCGGGGTTCTTCTGCCCCGGATAGTCAAGCTCCTCTGGCTCCTCCTCGGCATTCAGGTGGTACAGGTTGCCAAACCATTCGTCGAAACCGTGCACGGTCGGCAGGAACTCATTGCGGTCGCCCAGGTGATTCTTGCCGAACTGGGCTGTCGCGTATCCCTGTGCCTTGAGCACCTCGGCGAGCGTCGGATCGCTCTTCTGAATGCCCCGTGTCGAACCGGGAATGCCGACCGTGGTCATCCCGGTGCGGATCGGCATCTGCCCTGTGATGAAAGCCGCGCGGCCTGCCGTGCTGCTCGGCTGGCCGTAGTGATCGGTGAACAGCGCGCCGTCAGTCGCGATACTGTCGATGTTGGGCGTGCGCCCCATCATCCCATGCGTATAGGCTCCGACATTCCACATGCCGATGTCGTCGCCCCAGATGACGACGATATTGGGTTTGTCGGCAGGCGCGGCTTGAGCCGAAACCGCCACCACCGACATCATCAGCGTGGCTAGTACGGTCTTCTTCAGGCTGAACGGCTTCATCACTCTCCCCCTCAAGAGGTTACGAACATTCCAGCGTCGCGCGTAACCAACCATGCCGCTTGCGTTTTTGCTCGCAGGTACGGCTCGCAAGGCGCAGCTCGGTTCGATGCGCGAAGTGGTCGCGATGCGCCCACGGAATTTCCCGGGTTACGAATAAAGCATCGTAGAGGCACGCGCTTCGTACCATCGGGGATAGGTGCAACTGTGACTGCCCCTTAGGGCAATGTTTGCCGGAGATGGGCGAAATCGAAACCGGAATCGCGCCGAATGAAGCGGCGCCATCCTCATGGCGGTTTGCACCGAAAATGCAGCTATCATGTATTTGACTGATCACTGCGGGTGGCAGCGGCAGAGAGACAGCGCCGCGTCGTTTTCGAACCCGTATCCTTCAGACCCTGTGCTTCTGGCGCACTGCTCCGCATGTTGCCCATCGCGCGAAGTCTTCGAAATGCAGAATGCACGACTCCCGCCGCCGTGCCGCACCGTGCTGGTAAGCGGTGGTGGCTCGTGCTGTTGATCGCCGTCGCGCTTAACGCGTACGCAACGGGGCCGTGGAGGGTGGTCATTCTGGTCGGTACGGACCCCACCCTTCCCGCAGCCATGCTGCAGATCGTCGCGATCCGCGGTGCACTTGAAGCAGCGGCGCCTGTGGGAGCGGAGTTATACGTGGATCCGCTCGATGGCGTGCGCTTTGGCGGTGAGGCCCTGATGCCGGAGTTCCTGGCGCTGATCAAGAAAAAATATAGCCAGGAACAAACCGATCTCGTCATCGGGCTCGGCGATTATGCGGCCAACTTTGCCGCCCGGTATCACACGCAAATCTGGCCCGGAACCCCCGTGCTGATCTCCAGCTTCACGGAAGAATGGCTGCGCACCCATCCGGTTCCGGCGGAATTTTCGTCTATTCCGCTGCCCATCGACGTGGACGGAACGCTCGCGATTGCCGAGACTCTTCAACCCGGCGCCCGTCGCCTGATTGTGGTGGGCGGTGCCACAGATGACGATCACCGCGCGGTGCAACACGCAGTCGATGTGGCCCGTCGGCGCACGTCACGTGTGTGGTCGGTGGAGACGTGGCAGGGGCTTCCGTTGCCGGAATTGCGGCAACGTCTCGCCAGCCTCGACAGGAATGCGGCAGTGGCCTACACGACGATGTATCGCGACCGCGAAGGCCGGGCCTATTTCCCCTACGAAGTAGTCGGTCCAATGGCCGAGGTCTCCCGCGCGCCGATCTACGGCTGGTATTCATCCTACATCGCGCATGGCCTGACGGCTGGCTCGACGGTCACCTTCGAAAGCAACGGTCAGCGCACCGGCGCGCTTGCCACATCGATTCTGCGAGGTGAGGTCGCGCCCGCCGGCGCGTCGTTGCCCGCAGCAGCGCCGCGCTGTACCGCCAACGTCGGGCAGATCGAAAAGCTCGGCATGTCCATTTCGGCTCTGCCCGGCGACTGTCTGCTCGTCAACGTGCCGCACTCGATCTGGCGGGAGTATCGCGGGGTCGTGCTGACGGCGCTCTCCGTCGTCATCATGCAGGCATTCACGATCGCGGCGTTGCTGGTGCAGCGCCGACGGCGCCGTGTCGCAGAGGACGAAGCAACGCGGCGCCGCAGCGAACTGGCGCGCGCGGCCCGCTTTGCGTCGGTTGGGGAACTCAGCGCGTCGATTGCTCATGAAGTCGGCCAGCCGCTGGGCGCGATACTGAGCAACACCGACGCGGCGGAGCTGTTGCTGAAGTCCCAGTGGGCGGAAGCCAGTGAGCTGCACGAGATTTTCGCGGATGTCCGTCGTGACGCGCTGCGGGCCAACGAGGTGGTGCAGCGCTTGCGTGCGTTGCTACAGAAGCAGGCTGTTGCGTTCGGTCCGGTGCGGCTGGACGCTGCGCTTAAGGATATGCTTGTACTGGTCGCGCCCGAGGCCAGGCGGCGCGGCGTGATCGTCGAATCGGATTTCGCCGCGGGCTCCACCGAGATCCTTGGTGACAAGGTTCAACTGGAACAGGTGCTCCTGAACCTGACCATCAACGCGATGGATGCCATGCACGATGTCGCCCCATCCAGGCGCGTACTGTCCATCTCGACCCGTCTGGTGACTGACGGTATCGAGCTGGCGGTAGCTGACCGCGGGCACGGCATTTCCGCTGACGCGGCGACGCAGCTATTCGAGGCGTTCTATACAACAAAGCCGCATGGCATGGGTCTTGGACTGTCCATCGTCCGCTCCATTGTCGATGCGCATGACGGGCGTTTAGCGGCCGCACCGCGCGAGGGCGGGGGCAGCATATTCACCGTCTGGTTGCCAGCCAGGCACGCGACCATCGATAAGCGGAATCTGGCCGCGGCCGGCGACACGACGGCCGAGACCGCGCCGGATGCGGTGTGTCATGCAGCAGAAGGAAGGGATCCGTGAGCGAACAAGCGGAAGCGGTCATTTACGTTGTCGATGACGACGCCTCGATGCGCGCGGCACTCACACGGCTGCTCGTTGCCTCCGGCTATGCGGTCAGGTGTTATGCGTCGGCAGGCGATTTTCTCGTGGCCGAGCCGGACTCGCGTCCCGGATGCCTGCTGGTGGACCTCGAGCTCGGAGGCCCCGGTGGTCTGGAACTGCAGCAAGCGCTAATTCGGCAACGAAGCACGATGCCCGTTGTATTCATGAGCGCGTACCACGACGTTCCGCGCACGGTGATGGCGATCAAGGCGGGCGCGATCGATTTCCTGCTCAAACCGCTCGATCGTCAGGCACTGCTGGCTACGCTCGAGAGCGCGCTCGCCGCGCGCGCGACGAGTGTCGTCGACAGGCAACTGCGGGACACCGTCAGCCTCAGCGAGCGGGAGCAGGTGGTGTTACGCGGCATCGTCGCAGGGCGCCTGAACAAGCAGATCGCGGCGGATCTTGGCCTGAGCGAGCGGACGATCAAAAGCTGCCGCGCCGAAGTGATGCGCAAGCTCGACGCCCGCTCGCTTGCCGAACTGGTGCGGCGTGGCGAGCCGCTTCTCCGGCACTGAGCGAGTCGTTCGTCAGCCGCCGTTCCAGCTATTGCCCCAAAGGGCAATCTCGCTGCCCCAGATCCCGATGGCGCCTGTCGCGCGCCCGCACAAAACTTGATCTGTCAGCGCGTGGCGGTCTCATTGATGTGGTGCAGCACCTGAATCGCGATTGGCGAAGATGGGCCCAGCATCAGGCGCGCGGTGAAACGCCTGCCGCGCATTTCGGCATTGGACGGCCTCACGGCTCACGCGCCGACGAGATCGGCGAATCAAGGAGCACATCATGGCGGAGACCCAAACAATCGAGGAGCGGCAGGCCGCAGGCCGGCAGGCGCGCGAACGCGTGAAACGCTCCGATCATCGCGCGGTCGGCAACCTCGACCGCGATCCTGTCGAACTCCTGCAGGCGAACAGCAAAGGTCGCGTCGACGCGCTGATTCCGCTGCGCTACGGACGGATGGCAGTGTCACCTTTTACGTTCTTCCGCGGCAGCGCGATCCTGCAGGCCCACGACCTGAGCGGCACACCGAATACCGGGATCACGTTTCCGGTCTGCGGCGACGCGCATCTGCTGAACTTTGGCGGTTTCGCGACACCGGAGCGGCAGCTTGTCTTCGACCTGAACGACTTCGACGAGGTCGCGCCGGGGCCGTGGGAATGGGACGTCAAGCGCCTTGCCGCCAGCTTCGCGATCGCGGGCGCACATATGGGTTTCAGCCGCGGCCCGATTGCCGACTTCGTGATGACAGCCGTGACCGAGTACCGCGACCGGATGAACGAATATGCGCAGCGCAGTGCGCTGGAGCTTTGGTACGAAGTCGTGACGCTCGACAGGATGATGGAGTCTGCGCTCACGACAGAGGGGCGCCGGCTGCTGCAGAAGGTCAAGGACAAGGCAGCGGCGCGGACCAGCGAAAGCGCGCTGCGCAAGATGGCGGTCCAGCACAACGGACGCTGGGTCATGCAGGATGCGCCGCCGGTGCTATTCCATCTGAGCGGCCCGAATTCGCTGCTCGGCAAGCATCAAAGCTGGGCCGACACCGAAGCGTGGAAGGGCAAGCTCGCTAAAGTGTTCGACGAGTATCTGACGACTATTTCATCCGAACGGCGCGAACTGCTCGCGCAGTTCGAACTTCAGGATATCGCGTTCAAGGTTGTCGGCGTGGGCAGTGTCGGCACGTTCTGCCTCGTGCTGCTGATGGTCGACGGTCACGACAAGCCGCTCTTCCTGCAGGTCAAGGAGGCCCGCCAGTCGGTGGTCGCGCAGTTCTTCGACGCGAAAACGCATGCGCATGAGGGTCAGCGCGTGGTAAGCGGGCAGCGGCTGTTGCAGGCTGCGAGCGATCTCTTCCTCGGCTGGACGACCGGACCCGAGGGCCGGCAGTTCTATTTCCGCCAGCTGCGGGACATGAAAGTATCGGCTGACGTGGAGCGCTTCGATAGTCCGCTGCTCAAGGGCTATGCGCGCTTCTGTGGCTGGACGCTTGCGCGTGCGCATGCGAAAGCGGGCGGCAAGGCGGTTGAGATCGCTGCATACCTTGGCAGCGGCGAACAGTTTGCACAGGCGCTAACGGAATACGCATTTGCATACGCCGAACAGAACGAAAAGGACTATCGCGTGTTCATCAAGGCGTGCCGGTCGGGCGAAATCGAGGCAAGAAGCGATGAGGATATGGCGGCCGATTTCCGGATCTGACGTGCGGGCCAGGATCCGCCGACTGGTTGTGCCGCTGCTGCTCTTTGTGACTTGCGCGCAGGTGTCGGCGTTCGCGCAGGGTGCGTCGCCGACGCCGAACGCGACCGTTGCCTCCGCGAAGGGAGGGCGGTGTCCATTCCATCTCGATCGATCGCCGATCGCAGCAGGTACGCGAATGGCCAAGACCGGCCCGTATGGGACGGTCTCGCCGAAGTGGTATGAACGGCAGGTTCCAGGGGATTGTGTTTGCAAGGACCGCGTCGTTTAACCAGGGAACCGCATAGTGGGTTGTTTCTGCAACCGGTCTTCAGGAAGGCTTCTGCACGCTTTCCACCGCCTTTCGACGCGCCGCATGGGCGTCGACGATCAGCTTGTACGCCGCGTAGTATTTGAAAATGTTGCGCACATAGGTCGTCGTTTCGATTCCGATTTTCTCCGCTACGACAATCTCGACGTTGTTAAACCACTTGTCTGGATCAAGGCCTTGCTCTGCCGCGATCTTGCGCATCTTCGCGATCCTGGCTGGGCCCGCGTTGTAGCTCGCGAATGCGAAGAGCGATCGGTCGCTTGCGCTGAAATGGGCGTCGGAGAAGTACTTGGTCATGAGCGTGTCCATGTATTTGGCGCCTGCATGAACATTGGACTCGGCCATGGAAATGCTGCCCACGTCCATCTCCTTGCCCGTGGCCGGCATCAGCTGCATGAGGCCGATCGCCCCGACGTGGCTGCGTGCGGACTGGTTGAGTTGCGACTCCTGGAAACCTTGCGCGGCAAGCATAAGCGGATCGAAGCCGTACTGCGTACCATATTTCTGGAAGAGCGCAAGCGTCGCATCGAAGCGCTTCTGTTCCGCATCGCCGCCATTGTTGCGGATCTGCTTGATCCTCTTCATGTATTGCGCGAGGAGGTATTCAGCCACACTCTGTTTCTTCAAATAGTTCAGATAGAAGTCGTTCAGGGCAGCCTGCAACTGTGGGCTGTTCTTGCGTATCGCCCAGCCTGTATAGCCCCCGCTGCTCACGGCGAGGTCGTCACGCACCTTCAGGCGTGGCAGCACCTGTGCCCAGAGACGCGCCTTCCAGTCGTCCACGATGATGATGCCCAGCAGGCCCGCGTTGACCATCTCCATTGCATCTTCGTCTTCCAGCGCGTCGGGCAACAGCGTGATGTTCACGGGCGGCTTGCCGCTCTTGCGAAACCGCTCATTCAGTGCGCTCAGGCTCTCGTAATAGCTCGACGATTTCCGCACATAAACCTGCTTTCCCGAAAGATCATCGAGTGTCGCGAGCGAGGGCGACTTTGGCCCGGTGACGACCAGCTCGCGCACGGGCTTGCGATCGCGCGGCGCGATGAAGTCAACAATCTTGAGCCGCTCGTCAGTCGCAGTCAGATTGCCCGCGGAGATGTCGCCGGTCCCGGCGACGAGGCCCGTCAGCAGCTTGTCACGCGTAGTGGGAATCAGGAAGACGGTGAGCGGCCGCTTGTTCAGCTGGGCCGCGTACTTTTTGTTGATATAGCGTTCGAAGTCGTGCGCCAGCTCGGCCGCAATCCCGCGTACGCGGCCCTTGTCGACAAAATAGAGCGTCCGGCTGTAGGGAACAAGGAACCGGATTGCGTGACGGTTGAGCATTCCGTCGAAGTCGCCGGTCCACGGCTTGTTCGCGAGGCTCAGTTTGCGGACCCCTGAAGCCGGAACAGGTGGGGCCTTCGGGGGCGTGGTGACCGCGGGCGTAGACGCGGCTACGTCCGCTACAGGCTGCGCGGCGTGCGCGCCAACATGCTGCGCCCAGATGCACAGGGCAAGCGCCCAGCCGAGCATAACGCGGACTGACACGTTCACGATGAGCCTCCCCGCGACAACGGTACAACGAGACGATGACCTGCGAATCGATCGTCCGCATCAATCAAACAACTGCGCGTGACGACTTCGGAGCGGCGCGCCTTCTCAGAAGCATCTTTTCCCGGCCGCGGCGAGTTCGGCAGCGCACAGCAGCTGTGTCAATGAAGCTGCGGCAGTCTGCGGTGCGTTTGTTCCACGGATGATGCTCCGAAGGCAGCATATATGCAATTAGGGCAAGATGATCCGACATACACGGTCGTCCCTGACGAGGGGGAAGAGACCTTTCAACGACTGAGGCGTCGGATGAATGGACGACCGAAACTGGCCGTTTGCCGCGGCTATACTGTATCGCTTGAAGCGAGGGAGACGTGATATGAGGAACCCACCGAGGAAGTGGCCGATGCTTCCCGCGTTGGTTTTCTTGCTCGCTGGCTGCGCGGCGGGCGGCATGCCGCAAAGCGCGGCGCACTTGAGCACCCTGCAATGTCGCGACCTGGCCGCGCTCAGGAACAACGCGCCTCCGACCCCGGAGCGAAACCGCAGCGAACTGGCGGCTTTAAGGAAAGCGGGCTACGACCCATCGAGGTGGTTCGACCCGTACTACCCGGAGGATCTGCAGGCGGCACAGCGCCAGGTCGACCGTTGGTTCCAGGCGGAATGCCAGCAGGCGCCGCCCGCTTGACGTCAAACTCATTTGACTTCTAGCTCGCCTGACGCTTTTTCGCCGACTTGGCGAGGAGACAAGTCTGGTGCCGAGCCTAAACTATCTGTCGCGGAGCAGCAGACCATGTCCGTAGGGATTCTGACCGGACAGCTTCTCGCTTTCGTCGAATGTCTCGTGTTGGCCCGTTCCCGGAAGGTCGCCGGCCACTCACGTCGAACTGCATAGGACACGCGTTTTTTCGCTCATTTCGCAGGCGTCGCCGAAAGCGGTTCGAGCCCGGTTCTCGAAATCGCGGGCGCCGCGTCCGGCGACGACAGAAAATGGATCAGCGCCTCTGCGCCGGCTGGATTTCTCGCATTGGTCGCGATGCCTCCGGAGAATACCGTGTACCTCTGCACTTCTGAGGGCAAACTGCCGACCACCGCGACCCCCTTCACCGGTAACAGTTCGACGACCTGCTGAATGCCGATCTCAGCTTCTCCATTCGCGACGGCATCGGCGACCAGCCTGGCCGGAATCATGCGGCTCTTGCTCTCCACCCGCCCCGCGATGCCGAGACGCCAGAACAGTTCGTTGCCGACGTAGACGCCACTCGGGCTGTCCGGATAGACGATCGACTTCGCCGCGAGCAGCGCTCGCCGCAATGCGTCGGTCGAGCTGATATCCGGCTTCGGCGTCCCCTCGCGAACCACCATGCCAATTGCCGAGCGTGCGAGGTCCACCTTACTGTCAGGCAAGACCTTGCCGGCATTGATCTGTTCGTCGAGCGCATACCCAACCACGATCAGCACGTCGGCCCACTCGCCGCGCGCAAGCCGCATAGGGATCGCATTCGCGGCCGTACCCACCGCGGGTCCCCAGACGGTGATCAGCTTACGGCCGGTCGCCTCCTCGAATTGCGGGCCCAGTTCGCGATAGGCTGACGCAAACCCGCCCGAAATCATCACCTTGACTTCGTCTGCCAATGCGGCGCGGCCGCCCAGCAGCGCGCCCACTACGCAGAACGCGAGTGCGCAAATCCTCAGCTTGCGGATGGTCACGGGCCCGCCCCATGTCGATCGAATGACCTAGTCTGCATATGCATCGAGTCCGGATGCCAGTCATGATGGTAGCTGGCGTCAGGTGCGGCAGCGAGACTGCCGCAAACCTGTCAGTTCACAACCGTGGTCGACGGGCGCTGTTCCAGGTCTTACGGACATTAGCATCGACGATCGTCCCACGACGTGTCCTGGATCCGCTATACGACGAACCGATCTTCCAACCTTCATCGTAGTCCGTGCCAATAGCCGATTTTCAGTGCGCCGTCATGACAAGGAATGTCTTGTGCATTGGGACGCGTACCAGAGTGGCGCCTCCGGGATTGCGAACACGCGCTCGGTGACCCAGTAGGCAGCGCTTCCCCATTAGCATTAGCTGAAAGTCATTGCTGGAGGCAACGTGTGCGCCTCCAGTGACCTGCTCGTCAATCCCCTCATCGCGCGCTGCGCGCATTACGCCGGGCACCGAAGACGCCACCTGCGACTCATTCAGTGCGATTAGACCACCGCTCCATCTGGCACCAGTTTCCGGGATTCGGTACTTCGTCTGCAGTTTGCCCGTCGCAACGGCAGCCGAATTCGTCTTGACATTGGCCGCTGCCCAAGGTCTCGAATTAGAGGCTGTCGTTATCGTCCGGATACCTACCGATGAAATTCGCGAACCACATTACGCTGGACCTTGACCGGCTCAGGTGGATGGGAATGGAGACCAGGGGGCGCTTCGACCGCCGTCCCGTCGTGCTGCCTGATGTGCTGGTGCCGGATGGCGCGCAGGCAGAGCGTCTGGAGGTGTATAGCGCGCGCTGCTATTCAGCGATGGCATAAAAGAGACGCTGGTTGCGAACGGCAAATCAACGAAAAGAGGCCAGAAAAAAGGCCTGTTCGTGATGCAAACGCGCGCGCATGACCGATAGAATTCCGTTACGCACCGTCACGCGTCCGATACCTGTCGGATCGCTTTCTCACATCGGATTTCCGGTTAATTCAGCATGACACGGCTTGCACGCCACTACGTTCCAGAACAACCGCAGCACGTTATCTTGCAGGGGCTCACGGGGCCCGCATTCCTGGACGAAGGAGACTACCGGTACTTCCTCGCCTGCCTGGCAGACGCAGCGCGCGTCGCCGATCTGGCAGTCCACGCGTGGGTACTCATGCCTGACGCGGTACAGTTCCTCGTCACCCCTTCATACGAGTCGAGCGTGGCCATGGCGATGCAGGCGGTCGGCCGTCGCTATGTCGAGACCTTCAACCGCCGCCATGGACGCCGCGGTACGGTGTGGCGTGGCGGTTACTGTGCAACAGTGATTGAGCCCGACCGGTATTTCCTGCTCGCGAGCCAGGTCATCGATCATGCGCCGGTGCGCAACCGCCTTGTGGCAGAGCCGGGAAGCTACCCGTGGTCTAGCTACACGCATCACGTCGGGCTGCGTGTCGATAGCTTCATCAAGGACCATCCGCTCTACCGGGCGCTCGGCAAAACGCCGTTCGAGCGACACCAGGCTTACCGCGATCTGGGTGCGCAGCCCCCTGACGAACTCGAGGTCAATAACCTGATGCAGTCGACGCTCAAGGGCTGGGTGCTCGGCAGCGCCGCGTATTGCGAGTGGGCGGCACAGACAGCCAACCGGCGTTTGATGCCCCTGCTGCTGCGCGACCGGCCGCCCAAGGTTCGCACGACACCCGCCCCCGCACACGTGGGCTAATCAAAAGAAAAACAAGCAAGGAATCCTTGCTTGTTTGAGCGGTGCCACGTCAGGTCAGAGCGTTTCAATTTGCTCGGCCGGTGTCGCGAAACTACCCCTGCCCATCGCGTTCATCCTCGAACGCGGTGGCCGCATTGGAATAGGCGGTCACGTCGACCGGTCTGTCCTTTTGCCCGAGCCGAACTTGAATATCCTCATCGTTGGGGTAGGAAAGTTCATGGCAGTGTATGCATTCCTGCATGGTGAGTGAGCCTGCCGCCGCACTTCCTTTTTTTCGTTTTGGTACCACGTTGAGACAAACTGCTGGGCCATCGAACATCGAACTACCGCAGCCACTGTGCGTCACGTCGGTGCTCGCACATCCTGACTCTACGCCAGCCATTCGGATCGAATGGAGGGAGGCCGCCTGCATGATCATCAGAGCCCGTCGAAGGCCAGATGATGGAAGGAGGAGGGCATCGCGCAAACTCCCGCCCAGCTACGCGTTGGTCGCATGAGTAGTCCTCATCATATCGACCTCTGTTGGACTCGCCTGATCCCGACATGACCACCTTGCCTGTTGTGGCGTGCGGTCGACGAGCACGGCGCCGAACTTGACGTCCTGCTGCAAAAGCGGCGCGACAAGACCGCCGCCGAACGTATCTTCAAACGCGTGCTGCGCTCGAGCCCGGTGCCGCGCAAGATCGTCACCGATCGGTTGCGCAGCTATCCGCCCGCGAAGGCGGCGAGAGATGATTTACCGTTGATCCATCTCCTCCTTAGCCTTGCGCAGAACGCCCGGTTTCATCAAGCCACCGAACGATGTTACGCACAGTATCGCCGTAGAAGGTGCGATACAGCTCCTTCGACACGTAGCCGATATGAGGTGTCGCGAGCACGTTGGGCAATTCGCGCAGCGGGTGCGGATTGTCGAGCGGTTCGACATCGTAGACGTCCAGTGCAGCGCCGGCAATCTGGCCGGTCTTGAGTGCCTCGAACAGTGCGACAGGGTCGACGATCAGTGCTCTGGATGTATTGATCAGCCGGCTTGTGGGCTTCATCTGCGCGAGTTCCGCCGCACCGATCAGACCTTGGGTTCGCTCACTCAACCGCAAATGGATCGACAGGAAATCTGCCGTGGAGAACAACTCATGCTTGCCGACTCGCTGCACGCCCTTTTCCGCGGCGCGCTCCGCGGTGAGGTTCTGACTCCACGCGATGACATTCATTCTGAATGCCCGCCCGATGATGCCGACGGCCGAGCCGATATGGCCGAGACCAAGCAATCCGAGCGTCTTGCCCGCGAGTTCGTCGCCAAGCGAAAGTTGCCAGCCGCCCTGACGCAATGACTGATTCTCGAGGGGAATATTGCGGGCCATCGCAAGAATCAGCGCCCACGTCAGTTCGATCGTCGGCGTGGACGAATAGCCCGTATGACGAATTTCGATGCCGCGTTCCGCGGCCGCCTCCTGATCGATCGACACGTTTCCT
This sequence comes from Paraburkholderia panacisoli, assembly GCF_008369935.1. GTDB lineage: Bacteria > Pseudomonadota > Gammaproteobacteria > Burkholderiales > Burkholderiaceae > Paraburkholderia > Paraburkholderia panacisoli. The sequence goes on from NZ_VTUZ01000044.1 coordinate 19,780, forward strand.
GCGCCAGTCGAGGCAATCAGCTTCAGGTTCGGCAGGCTCTCGATGACCACGCGGGGCAGCGGTGTGCGTTCTCGCATGACGCATATGACGTCGAATGGCTGCAGGCGTCGAATCAGGCTCCCGATATCGGCGACGTGGTCGTTGAACACCGAAATGTCCGCCAGGTTCTTGAGCGGCGACCAGTCTGCCATGCTCAGCGCGACATTCTGATAGTCGTCGAGAACTGCTACCTTGATAGGGAATTGGGGGTCCACGTTACGCGCTCCAGAAATTATCGACGTTGCTGACAACCGAATGCTAAGAATCCCGGCCTGCTACGTAAATCAATAAGTTGCGACGCCACCCATCGCCAATCGCGATGGCGCGTCATCGACTTGCAACGGTCCTCATGACACGTCGCCTCGTTGCTCGTCGAGGTGGTCGACCAGCATGCGCGCAGGAAGCGGCAGGGTATCGAAATGGCGCGCGATGATTAACAACGGCCGCAGCGACCACGGCTCATCGAGTTCAACGACGTGAAATGGCACCGAATGCATATAAGGTGTCACGCTTCCCTTGGGAAGCACACCAATGCCGAGACCCGCGCTAACCATGTTGCGCACGCCCTCGAAACTTGTCACCTCGATGCGCACGCGCAGCCGCCTGCCGGCACGTTCGGCAGCGGCACGACACAATTTGGAAATGGACGTGCCGTACGGCATGCTGACGACGTCGTCCTCCAGAACTTCCGCGAAGCTCACGCTTGCGCGGTCGGCGAGCCGGTGATCCGACGGCACGATCACGACCAGCTTATCGACGCTGTACGGCCGCCACTGCAGATCGCCGAGGGAATCCTCGGTGGCCGCGCAGATGCCGAGATCGGCGACGCCGCTTGCGATCGCCTGAACCACTTCATCGCTCGATTTCTCGACCATATCGATCCGGACTTTCGGATTGGCGCGCAGAAAGGAGCGCAGCACACCCGGCAGATACTGGACCATGGCGGTAAAGTTCACATAAATCCGGGTATGCCCCCTCAATCCCGCCGAATATTCAGACAGTTCGTCCGAAATTTGCTGCAAGTGCTCGCTCAGCCGCTTCGCATGATGATAAAGCGCCTCGCCCGCGGGCGTCGCCTGCACCCCGCGGCTGTGCCGATATAAGAGGGGCGTGCCAGCGTCGTCTTCGAGATCCGATACGCGCTTGCTGACGGCCGACGCCACGATGTGCGTGCGGGCTGCCGCCGCAGCAATGCTGCCTTCCTCGATGACAGCCACGAAAATGCGCAGAGACTCCATGTCGAGTCGCAACGGCCGATCTGCTGAAACACGCATCCTCACTCCTTCAGGTTGGATTTCCGTGCGGTTAGCACCCATCGCGTTTGGCGATGCCTCTATTGAACATTGGGAAGTTTTCAATAAACCCGGCAACCGGCATCCTGTGTGCCATGGCGTTCGATCCGCGTAGGGCCATCGGCCAAGGCGCAAGGCCGGGCAGCGTGCATCGCGATTCTAAGTCGAGAAGACGACGTTGTCCTGGCCGCCCGAACATTCGCCTTTTCAGAAGCACAAGCCGGTGCAGGGCAGGAACGCCTGGAAACGATGTTGAAAATATGAAGGAGACGAATGATGGAACACAAACAACTTGCCTTGAGCTCGCGAACTCGCTGGTACGAGGGGCTCACGGCAATGCACTGGCGCGTGCTGAAAGCGAGCTTTCTCGGCTGGATTTTCGACGGCTACGAGGCACTGGCACTCGTCGTTGTGCTTGGGCCAATGCTGCATTCGGTGCTGTCGCCGGCGCAAGCTGCGTCCTTCACGACGTACGCGGGTCTGGTCATCGGCATCACCTTGCTTGGCTGGGGGGCGGGCGGTCTGGTCGGCGGGATTCTTGCGGACTATGTAGGACGCAAGCGAATGATGCTCTGGTCCGTATTCCTCTATGCGGTGTTTTCGGGTTTGACCGCGTTCTCGCAAACCTTCTGGATGTTGTGCGGGTTGCGGTTTCTGACTGGCCTCGCCATGGGCAGTGAATGGAGCACGGGCGTCGCGCTACTGTCGGAAACCTGGCCGGAGCGGGCTCGTGCGAAAGGGGCGGGCTTCCTGCAATCGGGCTTCGGCTGGGGCACGCTGATCGCGGCGGTCGTGTGGTACGCGCTTTCGTCGGCGCATCCACTCGGTGCCGAAACCTGGCGGTTGATGTTCGTGCTTGGCGCAGTCCCCGCGTTCTTTGTGCTGTACATCCGCCGCGGGGTCAACGAGTCTGAGAAATGGCAACGCGCGGTTCGCGAGAAACGCTGGAGCGCGACGAACACCCCGCCGGTTGCGGGCGAAGCGCCTGCATCTGAAAAGCGCCCCTTCACGCTCACGCAACTGTTCAGTGAACCCGAAGCGCTGCGCCGCACGATGCTTTTGCTGGTGCTGTCGATCGTCACGACCGTCGGCTGGTGGGCCATTTCCAGCTGGCTGCCGACCTATACCGTGTCGCTCGCTAAAGCCGAAGGTATCCCCGACGCCTTGTCGTGGGGCTCGAAGATATCGATCGCATACACCGTCGGCGCGATTGCGGCTTACATGATCGCGGGCTTCGTGGTGGATGCAATCGGCCGGCGGGCCTTCCTGTCACTCACTTTCGTCGGTGCTCTGGTAACGACGTTCATCACGTACAAGCTGACGACAAGCGTCGAAGCGATGATGATCGTGGCGCCGATCAATGGCTTCTTCACCTTGGGCTGTGCCTATGTCTGGATGGCGATCTACCCCTGTGAACTCTTTGGTTCCAGCGTGCGCTCCACGGCGATCAGCTTCGTGTTCAATGCAGCGCGCTTGATCGCGTGGGTGTTTCCCATCATCGCGGGCAGCATGATCAAATCGTTCGGTGGCGTGTCGCAGGCCGCGTTGGCTCTGGGTTCCGTGTATCTGCTGGGTATCGTGCTGCCGTGGTTCTTGCCTGAAACGCGTGGCGCAGGCATGCCGGACTGAGTCAGCCTAAGTATTTTGGATACCTAACTCTATTCTGGAGAGAATAATGTCTCAAAGTTTTCGTATTGGACAGATCGTGCCAAGTTCGAATACGACCATGGAAACTGAAATTCCCGCCATGTTTCGTGCCCGTGAAGCGATCCGCCCGGAGCGGTTCACGTTCCATTCGAGCCGGATGAGAATGCACAAGGTCACGAAAGAGGAATTGGTGGCGATGAACAAGGAAAGCTTGCGCTGCGCGGCGGAACTCGCCGACGCTCGTGTCGATGTCATGAGCACGGCTTGTCTGGTCGCGATCATGGCGATGGGGCCTGGATATCATCGGCAAACCGAACGCGAACTGCTGGAAGTTGCGCGTGCCAATCATTGCCTTGCGCCCGTCATGACCTCCGCGGGAGCGTTGGTAGAAGGTTTGAAGATCATGGGCGCCCGCCGGATTTCGCTGATGGCGCCGTACATGCGGCCCTTGACTGACCTGGTCGTCGCTTATATAGAAAACGAGGGCATCGAGGTCATCGATTCCATCTGCTTTGAGATTCCCGACAACCTTGAAGTCGGTCTGCGCGACCCGATGCGGCTGGTCGACGACGTTCGCGGCCTGAACACGGAAGGCGCGGACGTCGTGGTAGCGTCCGCATGCGTCCAGATGCCGTCACTGCCGGCGATTCAACGCATCGAAGACATGCTGGGGATCCGCACCGTCTCGACTGCGGTATGCACCGTCCGGCGCATGCTGGATCATCTTGAGCTCGAGCCGATCGTCCCCGGCGCGGGAGCGTTGCTTTCCGGCGCGTGATCTTCGGCACCGGGCAGGGTGATCATGAGCGCGCGTGGGACCGCGAACATGCCTGCACCTTTCTTGCCGGGTGGCAGTGCGAGCTGGTTGTTCCTGGTATTGCTTCGACGCCACGGCAGCAGCCGGCTTGAGGTAAATGACATGACCACGCCAACCGGCCCACCTGCATGCGCGCGTCGAATGTCTGCAAGCGTCGAAAAAAATCGGACCCCGATCTTGACTCTCGGGGGAAGTCCTTGCAAACGCAACCCAGGTACAGCGGTCATTCGCCCTGTGGCCTTACGAGCCGATCACCGCCCGTTGCGCCCGTTTTGAGCGCGGATCGTCTCCTTCGCCTGGTCGAACACCCGCTCCGAGAACCGCTCGATCCAGACTGCCAGGCGGTCGGCCGCAAAACTGGCAGCGCGTGTGCCGGCGCGGCAGACGATGGTGTCACCTTCACGCATAAACTGCAGGGCGCCGCCGGCTTCTTCCAGCCACAGCAGGCAGGCCAGCCAGGCAGCGTGCTCGGCCGATACGGCCTGACCCACCGGCCGGGTGAGGAACTCGCTCAGCGTGGTCGGCGAAGTCCAGATCAGCGCATCGCCACCGCCGCGTACTGTGGCGCCGAGGACTTCGGTGAAGACCTGCACCGCATCGGCAGCGCTGCGCCCCGCATTCTGCGTACGCAGTTCCACCAGGCGCGTGCTGACCGCGTGGCCGAAGCTGCCGCTGCATTCACTCTCGGCGCGCACCAGGTCGGCGTAGTCCATACGCTGCCAATCCGGCTCCACATTGCGCGTACCAGCCAGTTCGGTGCCGGCCAGGTAGGTTTCCACCGGCTGGAAGCGGCCTGGGCCGATCAGGCTGGCGCACAGCGTGTGCACGATGCCGATGCGGGTGGCCACGGTCTGCGTCTGCAGCACGCCCAGCTTCTCGCGCACGAGTTGGTCGCGTTCCTTGCGCAGTCCCGACAGCTCTAGCGCCTGCTTCATCTCCATGCGCAGCGCGGTGATGTCCCACGGCTTCTTGATATAGCGATGTATCTGGCCCTGATTGACGGCCTCGACGGTCTGGTCTAGCTCCGAATAGGCCGTCGTCAGGATCCGGACGATGTGGGGATAGCGCTCGCGCGCATAGCGCAGAAGTTCGTTGCCATATTCGCCCGGCATGCGCTGGTCGGACACCAGCACGGCCAGGCTGGCGGCGTGGGCATCCAGCATTGCCTTGCCGTCCTCCACGGAGGCGCCCGTCACCACCGGCGCGATTGCACCGATGGCGCGCTCGAAGTATTTGACCGCGGTGGCTTCGTCATCAACGAACAGAATCGCCGGGGGCGGTGTCTCGTTGGCAATCGTATTGCTCATTGGTAACTCCTGTGCATTCGATCCTAGAAAATTGGGAATTCCAGCGTCACGGTCGTGCCGGCGCCGGACGCGGATGCAATCCTGATACTCCCGCCAAAGGACTGCATCACGCGGTTGCAGAAAATCATGCCGAAGCCGCGAACGCCGGCGTTCGTGATAACTGGGTCGACCAGCAAGCGCTGCATCACCTCGGGCGCAATACCGGGGCCGTTGTCGCTGATGCCAGCACTTCGCGGACCGTGCCCACGCCTAGCGGCTTCTCCAGGATTCGAAACACCTCGCCAGAATTGACCGCTTCCAGTAGCGCGTTGCTGTCCGCGTAGGCTGTCACCAGGATCCGCACGATATGCGGATACTCCTGAGAGACCTGCCGCAGTAGGTCGTCGCCGTGCCCGCCCGGCATGCGGAAGTCGGTCACCAGGATCGCCACCCGTGCACCTTCGCGGCGCAGGATCGCCATGGCCTCGTCCGCGCCGCCGGCGAGCAGCACCTCATAGTCGCTGCCGGCTGAGCGCGCAAAGTACTTGCGAGCCAACTCCTCATCATCGACATAGACGACAGTCTGCCGCGCTTGCTGGGTCTCTCTCATCTCGACATCACTCCACACGCGGCAGGTCGAAGTTGAACGCGGTCCACTTGCCCAACTCGCTTTCAGCAAACAGTGTGCCGCCGTGCCGCTCGACCACCGCATAGCTGATGGACAGGCCAAGGCCGAGGCCCTGGCCGACTTCGCGGGTAGTGAAGAATGGTTCGAACACCCGCGCCAGATGCTCCGCGGCGATCCCCGGGCCGTTGTCGCGCACATTCACGTGCAGCCGGTCGTCGTGCCATTGCGCCGCGACATGGACCTGCGGCGATACGGTGCCGGCCTTGTGCATGGCCAGAGCGGCATTCGAGAACAGGTTGATGAGCACGCCGATGATGGCGGCTTCGTCGCCCAGCACAAGGGTGTCGTTGGGCAGCTCGCGCGTGACGCTCACGCCACGCAGTTCATGTGCGCTCAGCCGGATCGACGAGTCAAGTGCCTTCTCGAACAGGAACGGCACGTCGTCTGCCGCCGCGCCGGGCTTGCGGTAGGCAAAGGTCTTCAGGTCCGACACGATATGCTGGATGCGGTGCATGCCCTGCTTGACATCCATCAGGCACTCCTGCAGCGACGGGCTGTCCTTGGCCTGCGGTTCCTCCATGGCTAGTTCGATGGCCATCAGGCAGAAGTTCACCGGGTTGTTGACCTCGTGGAGCAGCCCCGCGGACAACGTACCGATTGCAGCCATCTTCTCCTGCTGCAGCAACTGGCCCTTGATCTGCGCCAGGCTTTCATTGGTGCGGGCGAGCTGGTCGTTTTTGTGCGCCACCTCATCCTTTAGCCGGAAAAGCTGGAAACGGCCCTTCTCGTTGAAGTAGGTGTAAATGGAGCTGGCCAACGCGCAGAAGAAGATCAGGATTAGCTGGAACTGAAACTTGCTTGGGTTCTGTATGCCGCCCACATGTGCCACGCAGGCGATGTAGTAGAGCCCGACCGTGGCCAGGCCGAATGCCAGAGTCTGCCAGTAGCCGGAGGGGAACAGGATCCCGACCGCAAAGATCGTCAGCATAAGCCCGGCATAGAACAGCGACTCCTCGCCCTGCGTGACATAAATCATCCAGGAGATCATTGCCTGCGGCAGCAGCAGCCAGAAGAAGGTGACGACCTGCACGCGGCGTTTGCCCGTTTCCGTGTAAAGCGCGAGCAATGCCAGGCCGATGGCCGCGCTGGTCAGCACCCGAACGACGGCAAAGCGCTTCTGCTCAGCCGGATACACGACATAGTCCATCGCCACGCCCATCAGCACCAGCAAGATCACGGTCAGGCCGCCAGCCTTGCTGCACAGCAACCGGTAGTCGCGCAGCTCTTCACGATAGTTCGAATGTAGCCCAGCCAGGGATGTTGTCATCTCAGGCTACTTGATGCTGGCCGATCATCACCTCGGCAAACACATTCACCCCGGTCGGGTCCGTGTACAGGCGCGGCTCGCCGCAGTTCTCCGGCATGATTTCGGCCATCTGTGCCTCGTTGCGATAGATCAGGTACCACTCCAGCACGTGCTCCATGCTGAAGCGCTCCGGGTTGTCGGCGTGGACATTGGTTACCAGCAGGCGGCCGCCCCGTCTGGTGCGGCTGGCGAAATGCTGGTTCAGCCGGGCACAGACCTTGTCTGACAGGTAGTCAAACAGGCCGGCGCAATAGACCGCGTCGAACTCGCGGACGTCCCGTGCGTCCGCATCCATCCGGCGCTTGAGCAGGTGGTGGACCGAATCATGCGTGTAGCTAATGGTCATCCGCGTGCCCGATTTCTGTGCGATGGACGCGAGGCGCTCGCGCGTCCAGTCCAGTGTCTCCTGGCTGAAGTCGAGCAGTTCGAACGTCAGCCACTCCGGTTCGTCGTATTCATGGATGAAGCGCTGGATCTCCTGAGCGGGGCCGCAACCCACGTTCAGCACCCGGAAGGGCCGCCGCGCGGCGCGCGCTTCAGTGGCCAGCCGGGTCAGGTAGTCCACCAGCAGTTCGACGCGATTGCGGTGCGCGCGCGCCACGGCCGTCTGCAGGAAGGCCGCGTTGACGATCTGGAAATACGTGCTCGGGCCCTGGCGGGGATCGTCGAGCATCTGGTTGACCATCTGGTAGTCACCGGCATAGCCCAGCGGCTTCGTGAAGGTGCGGAAGACGAAGGGCGAGCGCAGCAGCAGCGGATGTAGCGCGGCCTGGGCAAAGGCACGGTGTGCCGGCGCCAGTTCTTCGTCGACCAGGCGCGCCTCGCCTTCAAATTCGTCGAAGTAGAACTTGGTCTTTTCCATCAGTGGCGATGCCAGTTCGAGGAAGAAGTCCTCGCGCAGGCTTTTGCCTTCCTTCGGCATGGTGTCGGCCAGGTCCGCCTGCTCGACCCAGCGCGACATGTCTGAGAGAAAAGCTCGGATCTGGTTGACCGCGATCTGGTAGTCACGGCGGATGTTGAAACGCTCGGTCCAGTCCTGCACGAACCGGCGGGATTCTTCCCCCACCGCGCGCGCTTCCAGCGCGCCGCCACTCAGTTCCCGCCACTCGGCGATCAGCGTCACCGAGACAATGGCTGTCAGGCCGGTGTTGACCATACTGATTACGACCGCCTTGCCCGAATAGGCGTGTTCCACGCCCATCTTGACCGACAGGTCGCTCAGCACCTCACTGACCTGGACAATCGAGTACGGGTTATAGACCTCCATCACCAGGGACTTTCGCTGGAGATTGATGATCGTGCCCCGCACCTGCTCGCCCTGCGAATTGCGGAAGCTCACTACCGGATCGATTTGCGTTTTGGAATACACAGTATTGCGGCCAGGTAAGTACCACGAGAAGTTGGTTTGAAATTTGGTGCCATACCCAGGCCAGTAGGTCGGCCAGTTCAGCGTCGATGGTTTCCTTGGTCCAGGTGAAGAAGCGTCGCCATCGGTATTTCAGTTGTCGTCACAGCAACCCGTTCTATCCGGGCGGCGTACCACTTCCTCCTTAACTGCATCGGCCAGACAAGTTATGCATTTGACTTATCCGCGTCACCTCGCGACAGCACGTGTGCTAATGGCATCACGGTTGTGAGACTCGTTAGCCTGGTGGGCCTGAAGGCCGGTTCCGGAACAATTCGGACCTTTGCGAATGCAGCATTCTACTGATAAAAAAAGAATGTGTCGTCTCACGCGGATTTCATCAGTGAAACTGCCTGGAAGCACTCGACGAAAGGGCGCCAAAGGACTACGAGGGGCTTCCCGGCTGAGCGCAGGCCCAGTCGAGTTCTTGATGGTGCAATGTGCAATGCCGCTCCTGTGCGTGTGAGAAGGCGCACGCCGCCATATTTGCGAGTCTTGCGGGTGAAGCGCGCCGGGAATGTAGGAGGCTTCGAATCTTGGCTGTAACCGGAGATTTGGGGTATGGAAAACGAAAGCAAGTTAAGGAAGCCAACCGGGACGCGATATTCGGACGCAGTCCGCATCCGCTCGATTGCCTGGAAGTTGGGAATGTCGCGTGAGACGCTGCGAAACTGGCAAGGACGTAAATGGTTGCGCTTCCGCGGCGTCTGGGATTCTGGCGGACTGGATTGCATGAACTTGCCCGCCGACCTGAATGCTCTCAGCCGACCCACAGGGCCACCGACATCGCGGCATTGCTGCCGCATCGCTGGTAGCCAACTGTGGCCGTCGCCTGGTCCAATCTGTCAAGACGGGGTTCGCTGGCCTTCCAACGCGCAATGGATTGCACCGGAGTGCGATAGCGCGCGAACACTGGAAAATCCTGGTCGGCAATCCAGCGAATATCGCGGATGCCACCGTCGACTAGCGCCCCCACGCAGCCTCGCTCTTTCATTCCAATGGCGATGAGTTCGCCAAAATAGCAATGCCTTCCCCGTCGCCGCTCCAGACCGTGACATCGCCTGATACCTAGGTCCATGGAGAACTCACTAATGTTGGATGGAGGCGGAAATGCCTGGCAATCAGGCAAGCACGCTTGTGCAGATTCCACTTATGTGCAGATGAAAATCCGCCGGATTTTCATGTCAGCAGTTCGCAGGCTTGACTGATGCGATCACACCCCAACGCTAACGCTCGTCTGACGTAGCAAACGAAATCCGGAAGTGACCACCTGTGCCGAACGCGATCCCTGGCACTACTGCAACACGCGCGTAGGTCAACATCGTTTTGCAGGACCTTTCCTTCTGGCGTTGCTCTGCCGATCAGGCCATCGCAAGACGGAAAAAGATAGAACGCACCCTGCGGACGTCTGCAGCGAATGCCGTCGGCCGCGTTCAACTTTTCCAACGCGGTGTCACGCCTGAGTTGAAAAGCGTCATTGCGTTCTTTGATGAAATCCATCGGGCTGTCCAATGCGACTTGCGCGGAATGTTTGCTTGTTAATTCTGGAAATAGGCGGACTGGCGATGTGTGCGGTGGCGTACCTATTCGCGTGATCGTGCCCGGCTATTGTCTCTGTACCGGACTGCTAGTGCCTGTTTGTGCCGGTGGATTTGCCTTTTGGCCTGTTCATTGGCGGGCATCGAATCAGGAATCGGGTTTTCATGATCCAGTCGACCATATCGTACGGTAGCCGCCGGAGTGCGAGAGCGCGGCGGTCATCGCGCTGTTGGGTCAACCCGGATGGACCTCCCACGCGTCGAGTGACTGTACTCACGGGGGCACGCGCCGAAGCGAGACCCGCATTTCAGAATCGCCACACCTATGCCGAGAAACACCATCATGCGTCAAGCGCTACCGGCCATTTCATGTGCAACTGTGACGCTTACTCTCTCCGCGTACTGTTTGGGCGTCGGTGCGGAAGATTTGTATGCTCAGAGCGGTCACGGGGAAAGCGTGAACACGGCAACGCCGATCAAGCACCTCGTGGTCATCTTCAACGAGAATGTGTCTTTCGACCACTACTTCGGGACCTACCCCACGGCGGCAAATCTCCCCGGGGAGCCCCGGTTCATAGCAGCGCCCGGCACGCCGCGCGTGAATGGGCTTTCGTCTGAACTACGAATGAATAACCCGAATCACAACGCCGCCAATGGTCGGGCTGTGAGCAATCCGTTCCGGCTCGATCGAAGTCAGGCGGCGACCTCGGACCACAACCACACTTACTCCGCAGAGCAGGCGGCTTACCACAACGGGGCGATGGACCTGTTTCCCAAGTACACGGGTCACGGCTCCAGCGGTGGCGCGGGCGCATTCGACACGCAAGCGCAGGTAATGGGCTATTTCGACGGCAATACCGTAACCTCGCTATGGAACTACGCGCAGCATTTTGCAATGAGCGACAATGCGTACACATCGACGTACGGACCCTCGACGCCAGGCGCTCTGAACCTCGTGTCGGGGCAAACAAACGGCATGAGAATCGTCACGCCTGGGCACAGGTGGTTTCGCCACCCGGTGGCCGACTATTTTGTCGACGACGGCGTAGGGGGCTTTACGTTGATCAACGACGTTGATCCCGCGTATGACGTGTGCTCCAGTGAAACCCAGGTGATGATGGTCGGCAGGAACATTGGGGACCTGCTGAACGAACGCGGCGTCAGCTGGGGCGGTTTCACGGGCGGGTTCGACCTGACACGAGTCAATCCGAACGGCACCACCTGGTGCCAGCGAAGTACCGTTGCTACCGCCGTCGGGGTAGCCACAGCGGACTATGTGCCACATCACAACTGGTTCCAGTACTACAGGTCGACGGCTAACCCGAAGCATCTGCGACCGGGTTCAGTCAGTGCCATCGGACACAGCCTGTCGGAAGAGAAAACCGCAGATCCGGCGAATCACGAATATGACATCAACGACTTTTTTACAGCGGTGAAGGCACGCAATTTTCCGGCAGTCAGTTTCCTGAAGGCGCCCGGCTCGCAGGACGGGCATGCCGGCTACTCCGACCCGCTCGACGAACAGGTATTCACGACGCAGGTCATCAATTTCGTGCAGCAGCAGCCTGAATGGGACAGCACGGCGGTTATTGTGCTATGGGATGATTCCGATGGATGGTATGACCACGCCTACGCGAGTCCGACGCATCCATCGTTCGATTTGCGGGCCGATCGTTTGAATGGCCGCGGAAGGTGTGGAGAGGGCACTCCGCCAACCGGCGTGAGTGGTGCGCCGGTCAACGGGAGGTGTGGACCAGGAACGCGGATCCCATTCCTCGTCATCTCGCCGTGGGCCAAACAGAACTTCGTTGACCATGCGCCGATTATCGAAACATCTGTCATCCGGTTTATTGAGGACAACTGGCTCAATGGTCGGCGTATGGGCGGAGGCTCGTTCGACGCGACGGCGGGGAGCATTATGGGCATGTTCGATTTCCGCGGCGAGCCTCGCTCCGACAAGCTGTTTCTCGACCCCTTAACCGGCACGGTCGTCCACTCCGTCAAGCATGGAAACCCCGGGGAAGCGGTGGCGGTGCCAGCGATCTCGCGTGACTTGCGTCGCCTGCAAGCTGCTGACGATTGAGACTTCAACTTATATTGACAGCGCTGCTTGTGAACAGAAAAAGTGCGCCGCGCAATCGTTGCGTTCGCGGCGGAAGAATCGCGATTGACGATACGCATGGCTTTGCTTCAACGATGCCTTCGCTGAAGCCAAATGACGCGCCCGTGCAAGATTAACTCTGCCGTTGTCCTTGGTTTTGTACGGTATCGCTCCGGCGTTGATATCTGGAGACGGGCGTTCAGTCGTCCGCATCGCCGAGGGGGAGCATTGTGTCTGGCGGCAGGTCCAAACGGGTCTTCTCAGAGTCGGCTCGGAACGAATTTGCCAGGACTTCACTGGAACGGGCCGACGGTATCGATGACGGTATCACGCTCGCAAATCATTGTGCCACGCCTTGTTTTCGCGGGTTTTCTATATACGGCGTGGGTCGAGTCTCCAATGCGGCCCGCCAAATGCCGTTGCGTACCGGACCGGAATGTCGGTATCGGTGACGGTATCGGCGCCAGACGACCGGGCGAAAACGCCGTCTTGGCAAGGGTTCAGCCCCACGATTGACCATCGAGTGGGGGTATGCCGTACGACAAACTCGGCTTTCCGGTAGGTCTCGTCTGCCCATTCCTTGCGTTTGAACTCGAGCCAGCGCTGGGCCACGAGGTGGAAGGCGCCTTCGACTGCGCGCTTGCGGGCGGTGAACGCGGCCCGGCGATGTTCGACCGGATCGGTGCCTTCGCGGACAAGATTGCGTGCGGTAGCGGCGGACCGTCGCGCATCAAGGAGTGTGATATCGGGGTACGGGCCGAGGCTGAGGAAGTTCTCTTTGCCCGTGCCCGGGCGGCTGCAGCGAAGCAGCCATGTTTTGCTCCCGTCAGGCCAGATACGCAAGACCAGCCCATTCCCATCCGCGAGAAGATAAGGGCGTTCGCGCGGTTTGGCGACACGAAACACGACTTCGGACTTCGGACTTCGGACTTCGGTTCGACGCGTTTGGCCATGACCTGGCGCCGCGCTTCCGTATATACACGCAAAATCCGTCGATGCCACCGGTACATGACAGCAGTCCGCGGAAACAAAAAACCCCGTAAGACGTTGATCTTACGGGGTTTCTCGGACTACTTCGGCTTACGCCGGAACAACTGATGGTGCCCAGGAGAGGACTCGAACCTCCACGGTGTTGCCACCGCTAGGACCTGAACCTAGTGCGTCTACCAATTCCGCCACCTGGGCACATCTTCAAGCTAGACCGCTATTTTAGCGAGCTGATGCAGCGTGTCAATCCCTACTTCAAACAAACTTCGCTGTATCAAACCGCTCGGCTCAGTTGTGCAGAAAAGCGCCGCTTTCACCACTCAACTACCGTCCTGCCAGCTACGCAAACCGATCGCACCAGCCAGTGAATCGGACCACGTAGCTTCACACAAAAATTGAAGCCGCCCGTAGGCGGCTTCAATTTTGAATCTGGTGCCCAAGAGAGGACTCGAACCTCCACAGTGTTGCCACCGCTAGGACCTGAACCTAGTGCGTCTACCAATTTCGCCACCTGGGCAGGTGATGAACAGCAAAGACCGCCATTATAGCGACAGATTGAGCCCTGTCAAGCGTTTCTCCAAACTTGCTTAAACATCGCGCCGACGCGGCTGCGCGCGCCTCCCAGCGACTATTGACGGGCCGCGTGGCGCGCAAGACGGGTGTTAGAATGCCTCGCAGTAGTTCGTTGGCACGGTGCACACACGCCCGTCGACTCAGCCTTGAACGAGCCGGACCCGAGCAGTTTTTCCAGTGCAGTCGCAAGTGCAACTCAAGCGCAGCGCAAACGCATTCCAAGCCGAGCCACAACGCCGACCGACGTCCATGCAACGAGAAAAAATCATCGATAAGCCCTTGAGCAAATTTCCGTATCCGATTCCAAGCCGCGAAGAAATTCTGGGCGTCCTGCGCACTAGTGAAGCGCCGCTCGCCGCGAACGACATCGCCGAAGCCCTGTCGATCAAGCGCCAGGAGCGCGAAGGATTTTTCAAGCGCTTAGGCGCGATGGAGCGCGACGGCCAGATCCGGCTCGATCAGCGCAATCTCTACCAGCTGACGCATCCGTCGAACTTTGTTGCCGGCCGCGTGCAAGGCCATCGCGACGGCTACGGCTTCCTGATTCGCGACGACGGCCAGGACGATCTGTTCCTGCCCACCGCCGAGATGCAGAAGGTCATGCACAACGACCGCGTGCTCGCGCGCATCGTCGGTTATGACCGGCGCGGCCGTCCGGAAGGGCATGTCGTCGAAGTCACGGATCGCGCCAACAAGCGGGTGATCGGCCGGCTGCTCAACGAAAACGGCGCGCTGATCGTCGCGCCCGAAGACAAGCGCATCGGCCACGACATTCTGATCACGCAGAACACCAAGAAGGCCAAGGTCGGCCAGGTGGTGGTGGTCGAGCTGACCGATTTCCCGAGCCGTCATTCGCAGCCGCTCGGCCGCGTGGTGGAAGTGCTCGGCGATATCGACGACCCCGGCATGGAAATCGAAATCGCGGTGCGCAAGTACGGCGTGCCGCACGAGTTCAGCCAGGACGCGCTCGACGAAGCCGCGAAGCTGCCCGACGAAGTCCGCCCGGTCGACGCGCGTCACCGGATCGATTTGCGCGACGTGCCGCTCGTCACGATCGACGGCGAAGATGCGCGCGACTTCGACGACGCGGTGTACTGCGAGCCGATTCAGGTCGGCCGCGGCGAGGGCTTCCGGCTGATCGTCGCGATTGCGGACGTGTCGCACTACGTGCATCCGAAGGGCGGGCTCGACGCCGACGCGATCGAGCGCAGCACCTCGGTGTATTTCCCGCGCCGCGTGATTCCGATGCTGCCGGAGAAGCTGTCGAACGGCTTGTGCTCGCTGAATCCGCAGGTCGACCGTTGCGTGCTGGTGTGCGACATGGTCGTCACCGCGCGCGGTGAAGTGAAGGCGTATCAGTTCTATCCCGGTGTGATGCACTCGGCCGCCCGGCTGACCTACACGGAAGTCGCCGCGGTGCTGAAAAACACCAAGGGTCCGGAGGCGACGCGCCGCGCCGCGCTGCTGCCGCAATTGCAGAATCTGTACGGCGTGTACAAGTCGCTGTTCGCGGCGCGCCAGAAACGCGGCGCGATCGACTTCGATACGACCGAGACCTACATCGTCTGCAACGCGCAAGGCAAGATCGAACAGATCGTGCCGCGCACCCGCAACGATGCGCACAAGCTGATCGAGGAATGCATGCTGGCCGCGAACGTCTGCGCGGCCGACTTCCTCAAGCGCAACAAGCATCCGGGCCTGTTCCGCGTGCACGCCGGGCCGACCGCGGAGAAGCTCGAGAATCTGCGCACGTTCCTGCGCGGCATGGGCCTCACGCTCGCCGGGGGCGACACGCCGCACGCGAGCGACTACGCCGCGCTGATGGCGCAGATCCGCGAGCGGCCCGATGCGCAGATGCTGCAAACCATGCTGCTGCGCTCGATGCAGCAGGCGGTCTACAGCCCGGACAACATCGGCCACTTCGGTCTCGCGTATGAGGCGTATGCGCACTTCACGAGCCCGATCCGCCGCTATCCCGACCTGCTCACGCATCGCGCGATCTACGCGATCCTGCAGGGCCGCAAGTATCAGCCGGAGCCGCCGCAAGGCGTCGAGCTGAATACGGCGCTGTCGCCGCGCGCCCGCGCAATGCAACAGGCCGACGACGAAAAGCGCGGCCGCCAGCGCGGCAACAACGTCGCGATCTGGGAAGAGCTGGGGCTGCACTGCTCGGCCAACGAGCGCCGCGCGGACGAAGCGTCGCGTGACGTCGAAGCCTGGCTGAAGTGCTACTTCATGCGCGACAAGCTCGGTGAAGAGTATGGCGGGATGGTGAACGGCGTCACGTCGTTCGGCATTTTCGTGCAGCTCGATTCGCTCTTCATCGAAGGCCTCGTGCACGTCACCGAACTCGGCTCCGACTACTTCCAGTACGACGAGATCAAGAACGAGTTGCGCGGTGAGCGCACCGGCATCCGTTATCGCCTGTCGGATCGCGTGCGCGTGCAGGTGAGCCGCGTCGATCTCGACGCGCGCAAGATCGACTTCCGGCTCGTGCGCGATACGCCGATCAAGCCGCCGGCCGCGCGTGGATCGCTGGCCGACAAGGGCTCGAGTGATGGTGGCGGCGCGCGCGTGCGCGTGTTACCGCCGGTCGAAGGTGGCGCGGCGGCGCCGGGCGCGCGGCGCAAGAGGGCCGCGCCCGCGCAAAGCGCGGCGGTCAAGGAAGCGCGCGCCGCGCGTGGCGCGGCGAAGAAGCATGGCGCCGCGGCCAAGGCGTCGTCGAAAGCGACATCACACAAGAAGCGCTGAAGCGGGTTCACCGCCTGAACCGCGCGCATCGGGTACGTTCCCACGTGCCGGTTGCGCGCGGTCTGCGTTTTATCGCAGCCACGCGCGCCTGGATGTATGCACGCGTCTACGCGGGCGCGGCAGGCAGCTAAAAGTATTCAGGTTTCAAGCGAAGCACTCAGGCTCGTATTCATCACAGCAGCGCGCGTTGGACGCGCGCTCAATCAAAGGTTGTTCAGTCATGGCACGTCTCAAGGTTTTATACGGTTTCCACGCAGTGACCGCGCGTATCCGGCACGATGCGTCGACGGTCGAAGATGTCTATTACGACGCGACGCGCAAAGACCGTCGCATGACCGAATTCCTGCACGCGGCGAAAGAAGCCGGCGTGCGCCTGATCGCCGCCGACGAAACGCGTCTGTGGGGTCTCGCGCACACCGAGCGTCACCAGGGCGTGGTGGCTCGCGCGGGTGACCTGCCGCTCGCGCAGAACCTGGCCGAACTGCTCGACGGGATCAACGGTTCGCCGCTGATTCTGGTGCTGGACGGCGTGACCGATCCGCACAATCTCGGTGCTTGCCTTCGCGTGGCCGATGCGGCCGGCGCGCACGCGGTGATCGCGCCGCGCGATCGCGCGGTGGGGTTGAACGCGACCGCCGCGAAGGTGGCAAGCGGCGCCGCCGACACCGTGCCGTATATCACGGTCACGAATCTGGCGCGGGCGCTGCGCGAGTTGAAGGACGCCGGCGTGTGGGTCGTCGGCACGGCTGGCGAAGCCACCAAGAGCCTCTACGACACCGAGCTCGACGGTCCGGTGGCGCTCGTGATGGGCGCCGAAGGGGAGGGCATGCGCCGTCTCACGCGAGAGACTTGCGATGTCGTCATGCAGATTCCGATGGCGGGCACGGTCGAGAGCCTGAACGTGTCGGTGGCGAGCGGCGTGTGTCTGTTCGAAGCGGTGCGGCAGCGCGCGGTGAAGAAGTAATCACCCGGCGCTCGCATGCCACTCCGGTAAACTACCTGTTTTTACTGCTTGCCAGCTTTCCCATGACTCAAGACGAACTCAAACAACTGGTCGGCCAGGCCGCCGCCGACTACGTGAACGCCAACGTGCCCGAGGGCGCGGTGATCGGCGTCGGCACCGGCTCCACCGCGAACTGCTTCATCGACGCGCTGGCCGCCAACAAGGCGCGCTATCGCGGCGCGGTGTCGAGTTCGCTCGCCACCACCGCGCGTTTGCAATCGCACGGTATCAAGGTGTTCGACCTGAACGAAATCGATTCGCTGCCGGTGTATGTGGACGGCGCCGACGAGATCGACCGCAGCGGCGCGATGATCAAGGGCGGCGGCGGCGCGCTGACGCGCGAGAAGATCGTCGCGTCGGTGTCGGACGTGTTCGTCTGCATCGCGGACGCGAGCAAGCTGGTCGACACGCTCGGCAACTTCCCGCTGCCGATCGAAGTGGTGCCGATGGCGCGCACTGCGATCGGCCGCCGCGTCACCGCGCTCGGCGGTGTGCCGGTGGTGCGCGTGACCAAAGAGGGCTCGCCGTTCATTACCGACAACGGCAACGAAATCATCGACGTCAAGGGTCTGCGTATCAGCGATCCGCGCACGCTCGAAATGCACATCAACGCATGGCCGGGCGTGGTCACGGTCGGCCTGTTCGCGGGCCGTGGTGCGAATCTGTGCCTGCTCGGCACGGACTCGGGCGTCGAAACGATCGAGTACAGCAAGGGTTGATTGGTATGCGTTGAAGTTGCGCGTGAGTCTGCGGTCAGCGGGCTGACGCGCGCTTCGTTTGCATGGCCCGCTTCGCGTCGTATCGGTTGAGTTGATGCGTAAGATGCCGCGCCGGATCGGCACGCAACGTGCAGAGCGCGTCAACCTACGCAGCGACATCGCCGGCACTCAGCCCACGTATATTCCCCTGACGATCACCGGCCCAAACGGCCCGGCTTCGATCGACCTGCGCAATACACACTCACTGCTTTCATCCATGCGTGCATGCCGTTGCGGGAGGCCGTCACGCGCCCGCAATTCGCCACGCGCGGCGCGGGCCGCTCCAATCATCAGGCGTATCGGCACGCGAGGCATCCAGGCGTCGCTTTGAACTGACGAACGAAAGGCCCCAATTATTAGCGCACTGTCGCATGTCGAATGTGGGCACGCGCACGCACGGCAATGAATGTGGCACATACACTCGTTGTTGAGCGCAACAGGCGTTTCCGACAGGCGGGGAGATCATGAGAGTGGCGATCGTGCACGACTGGCTCGACGCACCTGGCGGTGCGGAGAAGGTGCTCGCGCAGATCATCGAGTGCTTTCCCGAGGCGGACCTCTTCAGCCTCGTCGATTTTCTCGAAGACCGCAAGCTGCTCGGCGGCCGGCCTGTCAAGACCTCGTTCATCCAGAGCCTGCCGTTCGCGCGGCGCCGTTATCGCGCGTATCTGCCGTTGATGCCGCTCGCCGTCAGACTGTTCGATTTGTCCGATTACAACCTCATTATCTCCAGTTCTTCGGCGGTCGCCAAGGGCGTGCTGGTGGGACCGGGAAAGACGCACGTGAGTTACGTGCATGGGCCGCTGCGCTGCGCGTGGGATCAGCAACACGAGTATCTGCGCGAAGCGAATCTGACGCGCGGACCGAAGTCGTGGGCGGCGCGCGCGATGCTCCATTACCTGCGCGGCTGGGATGCGCAATCGGCAAAGGGCGTCGATCGTCTGATCGCGAATTCGCACTTCGGCGCGCGACGTCTGATGAAAACTTACGGGCGCGATGCCGCAGTGATTCCGCCGCCGGTCGACGTGCATCGCTTCGAACTGCGCACGCACAAGGACGACTTCTATCTGACGGTAGCGCGGATGGTGCCGCATGAACGCGTCGATCTGATCGTCGAGGCGTTCAACGCAATGCCGCATCGCCATCTGGTCGTGATCGGCGACGGGCCCCAGATGGCCGCGCTTCGCGCCAAAGCGGGCCCGAATGTGACGATGCTCGGCAATCAGCCGTTCGAAGTTTTGAAGGACTATCTGCAACGCGCGCGGGCTTTCGTATGCGCAGAAGAAGACTTCGGCATCGTCCCGCTCGAAGCGCAGGCCTGTGGCACGCCGGTCATTGCGCTCGGCAAGGGCCGTGCGCTCGAAACGGTGGTGCCGCTCGGCGAGGCGCGTGCCACCGGCGTATATTTCGGAGCCCAAACTGTCGTGTCGATGCTGGGAGCGATCGCCCGCTTCGAACGGCTGCGCGAGCATATCAGCCCGGCGGCCTGCCGCGCAAACGCCGAACGGTTTTCGCCCGCGGTCTTCCGGCGCGCGTTTATGGCCGAGGTCACGCAGACGATCGCGGCGGCGGGCGTGCGTCAACCGGTGGAGGCAGGGCAACGGGCCGGCGCGCTCTGGCAACCCGGCATGTCGGGCGAGCGCGCGAACCGGCATCCAGAAGCAGCCGGGGGCGCCGATGCGCTCACCCCGGGTGCGTCGGACTTTTGAGCTGACGTGTTGGTCGGGCCATTGGCGCAGGGACGGATCATCCAGATCATTGGCTCATTGTGAATTGCTGAATGCGTGAGCAAGAAAGCTTTTCGTCGTATCGCAGTAGGCTGTAACGAGCCGTTCGGGTGTAGGCGTCCGGCCGGCTGTCGCTGTCGATTCGTTCCGTTTGACCTCGCAGGTGGCGCGTGCAAGTTTGAAGTGCGGGCACGGGCGAGCAAGGACGAAGCGGGTCACCTCAACAACGCGTTGCTGGGTTGAATAAAAGACATCGGGGCGTGCACAGTGGGCAATTTGCGTGGTGCTCACTGGCGCAGGCTTGCCTCGCGTATCGCTATAACGACCTGAAGCAGATGTTCGCCGGCGGGGACTACGTGCCGCTTCGATACACGGCTTTCGATGTGCGCGGCACGCGATCCTGGCTCGTCGCGGCGATTCACTGCAACAGGCAGTCGTTATTCGTTCGTCGTGTATTGACGCATGCGGAGTACGACCTTTGGACGAGGAAGAATCTAATCTCATGAATGCCGATCGCCTTCCGGGACCCTTTCCCGATGTTGCTCACACCTGGTCCATGCTGCAAAGCCAGTTGCCGATCACACCCATTCGTAACGAAGAGGATTACCAGCAGATGGTGCGGGTAGCCAACACGCTCTCCGATCATCTGAGTCATGGTAACGGGGAGGATCCGCTTGCCGATCTGCACGCGATCGTCACGGACCTGATCGGGCGATGGGAAGCGCACAGCGTGACGATTCCGAAAGCGGAGCCGCGCGAAGTTTTGCGCCATCTGCTGGAGACGCACGGGCTCAAGCAGAAAGACCTGATAGGGATCGCGTCGCCCACCGTGGTGAGCGACATTCTTGCGGGGCGCCGCGCGATCAGCAAGAAGGTGGCGAAAGCGCTAGCTTCACGTTTTCATATCGACGTCAGCGCGTTTCTGTGAAAGCCTCGTAGCGCCTGCATCGTGCCGTGCTCAGCACGGCACGATGAGTTTTCCCGCACTTTTTGACCATTTTGTCCGCGCCGGCGCCGGCGGCTCGCAGTTCAGCCGCTGGCAGCTGGCGCTTCTGTATCTGGCGCTGTTTCAGTTGTGGGTTGATCGAAAGTTCAAACAGGAAGGGGCCGCGCCCCGGCCCGGCGCAGCCCCTTCGTAGGAAAACGCTTCATGATGCGGGGATCAGCGCACGGACTCCCGCCACGCCCCGCGCATCGCGCGCAGGCCCACTCGCCATTTGCGCAACGCAAGTCCCACGCTGCCGCGTTCGAACGCCAACGACGAAGCGCGCAGGAACCCCCGGGTCCTGCGCGATCTCCGATCAGCGTCGAGCAAGCGACGAACGCCCATCGGCCGGCCGGCCCCAGCTATTCGCACATGATGAGCAGAAGATTGAACGACGCGTTATAGATAGCGACGTCGTTGAAGGTGAGGCTGTCGCGGCGCGCGCATCGGCACGATCAGAATGCATTGCGCCCGACAAAGCCTTTGAAGATCGTGATGAACACGATTTTCATATCGAACCAGAACGACCAGTTGTCGATGTAGAACAGGTCGAACTTGACCCGCGCTTCCATCTTCTCGACCTTGGTCGTGGCGCCGCGATAGCCGTTCACCTGGGCCCAGCCGGTGATGCCGGGCTTGATCCGGTAGCGGTGCATGTAGCCGTACACCTGGTCCTTGTAGAGATCGTCGTGTTCGATCGCGTGGGGGCGCGGGCCGACCACCGACATCTGTCCGAGCAGCACGTTGAGGAACTGCGGCAACTCGTCGAGGCTCGTGCGACGCATGAAGCCGCCGAGCTTCGTCACGCGCACGTCGTTGCGGGTGGCCTGGGTGATCTGGCCGTGCGCTTCGTGGTGCACGGTCATCGAGCGGAACTTGTAGATCGCGAACGGCTGGCCGTCGACGCCCTTGCGGGTCTGGCGAAAGAACACGGGCCCGGGCGAGGTAAGCTTGATGCCGATCGCGAGCACGATGAACACCGGCGCGAGCGCGAGCAGTGCGAGCGCCGCGAACAGGCGGTCGAACATCAGCTTGGGCCACATCTGCGGCGGCGAGATGGGCGTCGCGCTCAGATTCAGCGTGGGCAAACCGACCACATCCCCCAGCGCGTGCTTGAACAGCGACAGGCTGCGCACATCGGGAATGAAGCGCAGGTTCACGAAGTCGTGTCTGAAGGTATGCGCGAAGCGGTAGAGCGTATGTTCTTCGGAAAGCGGCAGTGCGAGCCACACTTCGTTCACGTGCTCGTCGCGCACCTTGTCGGCGAACGCATTCAGATCGGTCAGCACCGGCAGGCGGCTAAGGCGCGGGCCATACGCGCCAGCGCCTTCGACGCTGGTGTCGAACACGCAGACCGGCTTGAAGCCGGCTTGCGGCGCATGTTCGAGATGCGCGAGCAGCGTGCGCGAAAATCCCGGCGCCCCGACGATCGCGACCGTGCGCACGTTCATTCCGCGACTTCGCACGCTGCGCAGCACGACGTGCATCGCGCACCGCGCGACGATGATCAGCGCGCCGGAGATCAGCGTCGAATAGCCGAACCACAGACGCGACACCGCATCCATCCTGTGCAACGTGAACGCCAGCACGAGGCCGGTGGCGACCACCATCATCCACGCAGCGGCGATTCTCGCCAATATCGGCGCCAATGCCTTGCCGCGCCACGTTTCGTACACGCCGAAGCCCGGAAACAGCAGCAGCACGAGCACGCAGTTAAAAGCGATCAGAAGACGCTGGGTGTCCGACAACGCGATTGGCGTGGAGTAGCGCAGCCAGTGAGCAAGCAGACCTCCCGCAACCACGAAGAGTGCGTCGAGGCATCGCGCAGTATTCCTGAACATATTTGGCTTTTATCCACTAGTCGACCGGTGCGGCGTTTATTCGACGGCTTCGGCCTGGCGAAGGCGCGGCAGCAGACGGTCGAATTCACGCTTGACGAGGCCGTAGCATTCGCACGCGCGCGCTTCGAGGCCCTTGCGGTCGAGCACCTTGATGTGGCCGCGGCTGTGGTGGATCAGACCTTCGTCGTGCAGCTTGCCCGCAGCTTCGGTAATGCCTTCGCGGCGCACGCCGAGCATGTCGGCGATCAGCTGCTGGGTTACCGTCAGATCATTCGACGCGACGCGATCCACTTCGATCAGCAGCCAGCGGCACAGTTGCTTGTTCAGCGCGTGGTGACGATTGCAGGCCGCAGTTTGCGCGACTTGCGTGAGCAGCGCGTGCATATACAGCAGCATCAGGCGGCGCAGGAAATCCGAGCGGGCGAATTGCTGTTTGAGCGCCTGTGCGCTCATCCGGTATGCGAAGCCGGCGCATTGCACCTGCACGCGGTTCGGCATGGTTTCTCCGCCGGTGAGCACCGGCACGCCGGTCATGCCTTCGCGGCCGACCGCGGCGATTTCGACCGAGCTGCCGTCTTCCATCGTCGAGAGCATCGAGATGATCGCAGTGGTCGGGAAGTACACGTGGTGAATACGTTGGCCGGAGTCGCACAGCAACTGCTCGGTGCGCAGATGAACCAGTTCGAGGTGGGGAGCTAGCGCTTGCCATTCGTGCGACGGCAATGCGCCGAGCAAATGGTTACCGTGCAGATCGGATTGAAGTGTCAACATGATCGGTCCTCGCGTGAAAGACGCGGTTTGGCGACTTTCTGTTTTTTGATCCGATGCCTGTATCCGTTTATGAACGACATGCTGCCTCACAAGCAGCGGAGGATGAACAGGACCGGCCCCGTATTGGCCTTGGCACATCACCGCCATTCTTCTGAAGCTTCGATGAGGCACCGTGTTGCGCAAGGATATTAGCGAGGAGCGTGCCAATGGCATGCAAAGCAAGCACTGGTGCGGCGCAGCGAACCGGGCCCCCTCATTGTGCGAAGCCAAATGTGGCTTTTTGTTTCAATTCTGTACAACGCCCTGCGGGGAAGTCCGCGTTTCGCGGCTCGGCCTAAAACGACGCCAGGCATTGATGGCATTGGCTTTGCGGCTGATAAAGGGGAGCCCCGCGTAGTTGTCTGAAGGTTGCGAGAGCCCTTCCATGCTCGTCGTAATGCGATGTCCGGGATGTGCCGGAATTGATTCAGAAGTGTTCAATGCCCTACGTTCGCTGGCGTACGGTTCGCCTTTCTGACGAGCCGGGAGTCGCGCAAGAACCAACAGTGATGCTGCGAACCAGACACATGCACGCGTGTAGCGCGAGGTTTTTCGCGGCTTGCGAAGGAGTGCCTAGTTCAGTGAGACATTCAGCGGTAGAAGCTGGCGGATATCGCATTGATCGCGCGCACTTCGCCAGCGGGTGTCGGGCATGTTGCATCATCTTTAAATGCGGACTTGGCTGTGCGCGCAACGATTCGTTGCAGCGACGCGAACGGCGTCGCTGCGATCAGCGGCACGATGCGAGGGCGGTTCGGCGCGAGGTGGAACCAGTCGTGCGCGGCCCGGTAGTGCGGGTCAATGATATGAACGAAGCGCGCAAAGCGCTGTGCTTCGATGACGAGCCGCCAGCCTTCACGAGTGTGCTCGACGGCCACCGTCAGGCCGATGTCGTGACGCTCGTGCACGTGCCGCTCGGGCAGGTGAAACGTTTCCGACACGGTCTGGCCGCTCGCGGCGTCGCGCAGTGTTGCAATCGTGACCTCATGTGCGCGCGGGCCGAAACGATAAGCGTGTGTGAAGTCGAAGAACTGGCCGAGGCATGCGGCCGCACTGAGGCGTTGCACGCTGTGCGGCTGCAACTCGACTGTGCAGTTCGCGGATGCGACCCGAACGTTGCCATCGCGCAGGCAGACCAGTTCGAGTTGCGCGCTAAACGTTTGCGCGCGCTCGTTGATCAGATGAATGTCGAGGCCGTTGAGGCCTTCGTCGGTCATGACCACCTGCACGGGTTGCAACGTTTGCGAGAGGCCATGCAGCGCGCTTTTTGGCCTTCCTGTCGCATCGATCACGCCCCATCCCGCGCCGGCCCGCAGATCCTGCAACTGCCACACGAGCGCGCCGCCGCAGTTCGAGTCCGCGCGCCGCCATTCGGCGAACACATCGCTCATCAGCTCCGCCACCACCGCGCGTGACAGATCCAGATATCGTTCGGTGTCTTCGTAGCGCAGCCGCGCGGCGTCGACGCCGTAGCGGGTGCGCAGATAGTGGTCGCGCACGTCGTCGAAATCCCAGCCCGCGCCAGGGTCGCGCGGCACAGCGGCCTTCCAGCGCGGATCGTGCGAATTCAGCGTGCCGAGCGCGTCGTGCAAGGTGGTGTCGTCGGGCACGTTGGCGAATGCGAGGCATTCGGCGGCGAAGCGCACCTGCGCGCGGCGCACGTCCTCGAGCGGACGCTGATACGCGCCGACGCCATAGTAGTGCGCGATGCCTTCGTTAGTCGAAAACGGCCAGGGGCCCCCTGACGGCGAGTTGCCGATATACGGCAGGTCCGGCCGTTCGCGCGCGACGATCGCGGGCAGGTGTTCCGTGAACACAGCTTGCGCGCGCCGCGAAGGCGGCAGGCCGAACATCGCGGCCTGCTGGTCGGCCTCGCTGCCGCCGCACAGCACCGCGAGCGCGGCGAAGCGCCGCGTGCGGATCAGAAACTGGCTGGCTTCGCGTTCGATCGACGCTTTGAAGGCGGCATCGTTGGGGTAGTCGAAATTCGCCAGCGCGAAGTCTTGCCAGACGAGCAGGCCGTACTCGTCGGCGAGCGCGTAAAAGGTATCGGACTCGTACACCATCGTGCCGCCCACGCGCAGCATGTTCATGCCCGCGTCGCGAGCCAGCGCAAACGTATGCCGCAATTGCGCGTCGGTGCCGGCGAGCGTGACGAGGTCCGCGCTGGTCCAGCATGCGCCGCGGCAGAATACCGGCACGCCGTTCACGCGTAATGCGAAGCCGGCGCCGTCGGCGCCGCGTTCCACCTCGATGCTGCGAAAGCCGATCGAGCCCAGCGCGTGACTGGTTGCGCGGCCGTCATCGATTTGCAACGTCAGAGGATATAAAGTGGGCGCCCCATGCGTGTGCGGCCACCAGCGTTCTGCACGAGGTACGCGCACACTGCCGCTCAGTGTATATGCATCGCTCCATGGCAATGACGAGACAGAGATGCCGCATTTGAACGTTGCGCGGCAGGTGGCGATATCGTGCGGGTGCACGAAACGTAACGTCAGCGCAACAACGCCGTCATCGTCTTCGATGCGACTCGTCAGATCAATCGTGTCGAATGCGTGCGGCGTGGTGCCCAGCAATTCGACCGGACGCCAGGGGCCGGCCGCCTGGATCGATGGACACCAGCCGGGCATATGGCCGAGCAGGGTGGTGCGCACGTTGCGCAACGTGGGCGGCGACACGAGCCGTGGCCGCCAGCGCGCGCGCGAGCGCTTTTCCGCCAACGCTGGTGTCAACGAGCGAAAGCATAGTGCGAGCGTCGCGGTGCCATTCAGTTCGATGTCCAGAGTATGTGCGATGAACATCGAATCGGATTCGAGATGCCTGACGCCGTCGAGCCACACTTCGGAGAGCGTGGCGAGCCCGTGCAGACGCAAACGGCGTTTGCCCGTTCCGGTGAGCGTGACGCGATACCAGTGATCGTCGAACGCGAGCGGCGGCGGATCATGGGTGTCGAACAGGCCCGCCGCGCGGCGCGCCCCGGCCACGGTGCCGGGTACCTGTGCTTCGAGCCAGCCATGGGCCGGCAAATTCGCTGGCGACTCGCACGCGCCCGCTGGCGTGCTCAGACATTGCCAGCCCGAGTCGAGCCGCTGCGGCCACGGCGATCCACGCGTGCTGTCCGCGCTGACTCCCGTGCCGTCTGCCTGCGCGATAGGCCGGTCTTGACCGGCAAGGGCCACGGTTGCGAGCGGGCCGCTGCCGTCGCCGCTTTCATCAGCCGCCGGATCGAGCATCAGTGGATCCACGGCGAACTCCCGGATAGCCGACGCTGCGCGAGACGAACCTCACCGCACCAGCGCGGCGAGCGGCGGCAGTGTCTTTTCATAAGCACTTTCCAGTACGTCGAAGCAATCTTCACATGGGTCGCGCCGGCCGCGCGCGATGGCCCGCACGAGCCGGAACTGCATCACCATCGACTCCGCCGCGATGCGCTGCGCCGCATCCGGAATCGACTGCGGAATCTCGAAGCCTTGGGCGGACAGCCACCGCAGATACTTCGACAGAAACTCGAAGTTCGCGCCGAGCTGACGCATCAGGTTGAACGAGTACGGATGGAAGAAGGCGTCGCCGCGTTCGAGCAGCATGTCGAGATGCGCGGGAAACACGGCACGCCATTGAGAAACCGGATTGCTCAGTGGGCGGCGCAGCAAATGCGCGCACAGCAATTCCGCCGACGCTTCCGCGAGCGCGGTGCCCTCGAGCGCGGGCCGCGTCTGCTTGGCGAATTCCACGTACGGGAACAGCAGGTCGGGTTGCTGCGCGAACTGCGCAAGCTTGCGAAACACGCCGTCGTAGTCCTCGCCGTCGAGCCGGTGATAGCCGGTGTTGTGAAAATAGCCGAGGCGGCGCGCGTCGGGATCGATGAAGTCGATGCCTACCGTGGTTTTCGGATGCTCGCGGCGATACGACGTGGCGCGTGTATTCGGCAGGTAATAGCCGTCCACTTCGACCAGCACGGTATGGCCGCGCAAAGTCTGCGCAAGCACGCGGGCTTCGAGCGAATCGTAGATAGCCAGTTCCTGCACTTGCGTGCCGTACAGCCGTTCGAGGTCTTCGAGCGGAAACTTGAAGAACGTGAACTGGTCGCCCTCGAAATCCTGCGTGACGGTGAAGGCGAGCGCGGCGCGCGGATCGAGCCCGAAGCCGTGCAGCAGTTCGATCCACAGATCGACGTAGCAGTTGGTCTCCTGCCACACGCGCTCGCCCTGATGCAGCGCGTGCGGCGCGTGCTCGCGCAAACCCGCGCCCGCCACGCTTTGAGCGGACAAACCGGCGCGCGGCGGCAAGGCGGCACGCGTGCCGGGCAGCGCCCTCGTCAGAGAGGAACTCATGCGCCGGCTCCAGTGCGTTGCGCCGCGTGCATGTCCTGCAGCCCATGCGCGACGCGCGCTTCGGTGTCACCCCACAGCAGCGCGCGCACGTCGTCCGGCCAGCGGTTCACGTCGAGCCCATGATGGCGGAACAACGCGAGCGTGATGCGCTCCATGCCGAAGCCGACACACCCCGTATGCGCGACCGAGCCGTCTGCGCAGGCGATCTTCCAGATCGCGCCGAAGTGCTCCATGTGATAGTTGAACGACAGGCAGGCCGTCTTGCCGCGCGGGTCCGCGACCGGAATCAGCAGCTCGAACTTCAACGCCTGGGCACGCTGGCTATCGGCGACGATCTTGCCGCCGCGCCCGAAGAACGGGTCGTTGGCGAGGTCCACGTCGACTGGCAAATGCAGCAGCGTCACCAGCAGCGAGCCGCGCTCGATCCACATCTGCCGGAATGCCATGACCTGTTCGGCGTTGCCGAGGCGCACGTATTCGCGTTGCCGGAACATCTGCATGCGGCCCGGATCGAGCGACGGCTCGTGACGGAAGCAGTACGACAGCACGTCGATCGTGCGGCCATCGGCGGGCAGCGCGCCGCGCCGCGCGATCACCGGGTAGATCGGATAGCAGGCGGCGGGCGTCAGCACCACGCGCGTGGGCTTTTGCTGCGCCATCCATGCGTCGCTGCGGTCGCCGTCGCTCTCGCTCGTCGCATCGTCGAGCGCGCGCAGCAGGCGCTGGTGGCCCATGTCGTTGCCGCAGAACGAGTGGATCGTGCCTGCCAGGTTCGGAAAGCTCTTCAGATATTCGCTGTCCTCGAAGTCGGTGCGGCGCATGGCCGGCGGAAAGCGCAGCACTTCCGGCTGCTGGTCCGCACCCAGATGCGTGATCGCCACGTTCAAGCGGTCCACCACGTCTTCGAAAATCTGGCTGCGGCCATACAGGCCGTTTTCGCCGGTATCGATCAGCAGGCCGGCGGCAAGCAGTTCGTCGCGAAAGCCCGGCGCCGTTGAGGTTCCGGCAGCCGCATTGGCCGCGGCTGTCGCGGCGGTATCGGTCATTGGGTTCATTCAGGCTTTTCCCGGGGCGGCAGGGCGCTGCGCGAGCAACAGGCTCGCGGTGTTCTGCGCGATGCGGTCGTTGTTGATCATCAGCGGCGCGGAGTGCAGGTCGCGCAAATGGCGGCCGACGCTGTACGGTGTGCCGTTCTTGTAGCCCGCCATGCCGCAGATCATCAGGACTTCCTGAACGACCTGTAGCGCGGTGTTCGAGATGCTGGTCTTCAGCGTGTTCATGTCGGATGCGAAGCCGAGCTGCGCCGCGAGCGGCGCATCGGCTTGCGCGCCGCCGTGGCGGGCCTGGTGCGCGATGCGCGCGGCTTCCAGCGCGACCGACAGGCGCGCCTGCATCATCTGCAGCAGACCGACCGCTTCGGCAAGGCGCAGGCCCGCGGGCGGCACCGAGCCGGGCTTCGCGCGAGCCTGGGCGCGGAAGAAGGCCTTCGCGCGATTCACCGCGTCGGCTGCGATGCCGGTCCACACCGAAGCCCACAGCGTGTGCGAAACCGGCAGCATGGTCTGGTCGGCGATCTCGCCGAACGGCGTCGGGAGAATCTGCTCGGCGAGTCCCGTCGCGACGAGGCGGAAGCCCTCGCTGCAGGTGCCGCGCATGCCCATTGCGTCCCAGCCGCCGCGCTTTTCCAGTTGGGTGTCCTCACGTAATGCGACGATCAGCACCTGATCGGCGGCGGCCGACTCGGCGGTGCGGCGCGCGGTGACCAGAATGCCGTCCGCGTGCGCGCCGTACGAAATCGTCGGCGCGAGCTTGTCGATCCGCAAGCGCGCGCCGTCGAGTTCGACCGAGCATGCGCTGGTGCGCATGTTGCCGCCGATGGTCTCCTCCGACGTTGCCGAAGCCAGCAGCCATTGATGCTCGACCAGCTGCGCGAGCAGATGCCGGTGCCAGGCCGAGTCGCTGCCATGCGCGTCGATGCACGCGACCTGGATCTGATGCATCGCATACACCATCGCGGTCGACGCGCAGCCTTGCGCGAGGGTTTCGCAGATCGCGCCGATTTCCGCGAGCGACAGCCCCGCGCCGCCGAATGCCACCGGCACCATGGCCGACAGCAAACGCTCGCGCTTGAGCGCATCGAATGCCTCGCTGGGAAAGCGCGCGTCGCGGTCCACCGCATCGGCGAACTGCGCGGCTACCGCGGTGCAACGATGCGCCGCGGCGCGCCAGCAGGGTTCGGCCTCGAGCGCCGTCAGCTGGACGGCCGCATCGGCGTCGTCATGCGCCGGCGCTTCGTTGCGCGGGACCGCCGCGTCGAGCAGCGGCGCGTTCATGCTGCTTTCGCCTGTTGCAATTCGACGATCGCGGCGGCCATCGAATCGATGCTGGAGAAGAGCCGCCGCGTCAACAGACGGTCGGGAATTTCTATGTCGAACTCATCTTCGATGGCCAGCATCAGATGCACGGTTGCGAGCGAGGACAGGCCCGCGGCATAGAGATCGGCGTCGTCCGCAAGGCTATCCGGGGCAACGTCCAGACGGGCGGATTCGGAAAGGATGCGGCGTAATGCGTTCTTCATTTCGTGGTGCCTCCTTGTAGTCCAACTGTCTTCGGAAGGTGTCGACGAAAAGCCGCTACAGATGCGGCTTTTGGTCGTTATCGGCCCGGTCCACATCGTCGACGCGTCTCGATGGCTGTGACTGCCTCACGCCTGCGGCATCCGTCTGCTATGTGCAGAGGCTCGCGATACCGTGCACCGGTAGGGCGTATTTGAGAGTTGTGAAAGCCCAGCGTCGGTGCGATGCCGCACGGAAACTGCCTTTTCGCGGACGTACCGTGTAGCCATGACAACAAGCCGGTGTGTTGAGCCGGGCCGTCGAGGGCGTCATGCGATGCCGGCCCTGTCGAACTCAAATGACCGCTGGGGAACTGGATGAACTGGAAAACGCTGGAATTCGATCAGCTCTCGGCACGTGAGCTGTATGTAATCTTGCGGGCGCGCAGCGCGGTGTTTGTGGTCGAACAGTCGCACGTCTGTCTCGACGCGGATGGCCACGACGAAAACGCGCTGCATGTGTTTGCGGTGGAGGACATGGCGCGGCCGATGCCGATTCTCGCTTATGCGCGCGTGCAACCCGGCGACGCGGAAGACCCGGAAATCACCATCGACAAGGTGTTGACGAGTCCGCTGCGGCGCGGCGACGGCACCGCGGAGCTGCTGGTCGAACGCGTGCTGGAGGCGATCGCGCAACGCTGGCCGGGGCACGCCGTGCGCGTGAGCGCGCCGCTCGGCTTGCGCGGCTTCTATGAGCAGTTCGGCTTTCGCAAGACGGTAGGGCCGTTTCTCGAACACGGTGTGCCGTTCATTGGCCTCACGCGCCAGGTTCGCGCGAGCCAGCCGCGCTTCGGTTCACGGCATCGTGCGCGCACGGCCGTGGTCGACACGTTCGAGCTGCTGTAGCGGTGCGCGTGCGGATCGCGCGCGAACCGTGGGCCGCGTGGCGCCGCGGCTGAAGGGCGGAACGAGGGGGACTGCAGGCACGGTATCACCCGTACCCAACATAAAACGACCAATGGGGCGACCAGCGAGACCAGACCGAACACTCACGGGAAGCGCGCTGATGAATCGCATCGTAGAACCAGGCAATTCGCTCGACCTGAGCTTGGGCGCGGGTATCACGCAGACCTTTGCGCGTTTGTCGGTGTAGCCGGGGATTCTCGCGGGTGGAGAGCGGGCACGCGGCTCTGGCCGTTGCCGCGTGAGCGTAGCCCGAAGCAGTTGATCGGCTTGATGAGCGACGAATCGCTACTCGAAGCCACACTGAGCCGACTCGATGACGCGTTCGTCGTGGCGGCGCACAGCATGCCGCCGACCGATCCGTTCGCGGCGCCCGCGCCGCTGGTGGTCTGCTGCGAAGAGCTGCGGCTGCAAACGCGCGACTCGAACAGAGTGGACGCGAGGGTCGACTGATTCTCTGCGAGCAGGAAGCGCTCCTCGCAACGCGTGACGAGCGCCTTGCCGCGCACTACGGTCCACCCTTCGGCGCGAGAATGATGCATCTGCAACGATAGACGCTCTGTAGCCATACGCGGTTGCCGCGCGCCGCATGCGTGAGCGCCTCCGCCAGCGCCACGCCGAACGCTTCACGATCGGCGATCAGATGATCGGCTGGCACCGCGAGGATGACCGGATCGTCGCCGTCGGCGGCTGCCGCGCGTGCGGCGAGCGCAGCCACGGTCAGTGCGGGCGCTGTGTTGCGCGGTTGCGCTCAAGCACCATGCGCACCTCGATCACTTCGAGCGGTGTCTTGCCAGGGTTCCCGATCCGGTGCGTGACGCCGTGAGGAATGAAGGTGCGCACGGGCGCCTATCTCGCCGAAGACGACATCGTGCGTTTCGACGATCAAAGCGGCCGCGCTCAGCCCGGCGGTGAAGCCGGCAAGGTCGCTGCGCGCTGAGCGGCGCTCAAGGCACGGGCGCGTGGCTCGTCGGCGGCAGGTAGCGAAGCTCCGGGATATACAGCGATATACGGCGCATGCGCTCCATCACCCCGATTTGTCTTTTATCACCTGGCGTATTCCGCCAGTGTGCAACCGCGAGCGCCTGAAATCAGACAATTCGATCCCGCTACGTGCGTATTCGCACTATGCAAATTCGGCGACACAGGCACGCTTGAGACGCAAGCATAAGGCCCTTTAAAACGTCCAGCGTTACACAGAAGAAACAAATCTTCAGAGGGATAACCCTGTCAGGAAGTGTCCCAACTGGCGCAACTGTTTTGAAGCTAGCAACGTATCGTAAAAGCATAGTCGCGCGCACAAAAAACGACACGCAAGGGCCGCTCGATCAACACGCTACGCGGGGAAAACACCGCTTCGGGGAGAGTGCCATGGAACAGACAAACAAAGAGCGATCGCTGGTGAGCAAAGTAATGGATGGGCTCGTCGCCGGCATCGTCGAAGAGAAGTACGGCGCGATACTGCCGCCGCAGGACGTCCTGTCCAAAGAGTTCAACGTCAGCCGCACCGTGATGCGCGAGGCGCTGTCGATGCTGCTCGCGCGCGACATGCTGGACGTGCGGCCGAAGATCGGCACACGCATCCGGCCGATGAGCGACTGGCGCATGATCGACGAGGACGTCGTGAACTGGCGCTTTCGCGCGAAGCCCGACCCCCTGTTCCTGCGCGACGTGATCGAATTCCGCATGCTGATCGAGCCGCGCGCGTCGGCGCAGGCGGCCGCGCGCGGCAGCGCCGCCGACATCGCCGCGATCCGCGAGGCGTTCGACGCGTTTCGCGTGATCCGTCCAGGCGAGCCGGCCTATCAGGCAGCCGACGAGTTGTTCCATACCCGCATCGTGGTGGCGAGCGGCAACCAGTTTTTCAAGCAGATGGCGGCGATCGTTCGCGGCGCGCTGTCGACCGTCAACCCTCTGGTCACCGACAACAACGGCTTGTGGGAAACGGCGGTGAGTTCTCATCAACGCGTGCTCGAAGCGATCGAACGGCGCGACCCGAAAGAAGCGGAAATCGCAGCGCTGGCAATGATCAACTACTCGGCCGAAGAGGTCGGTGGCAAATTCTCAGCGGAGCCGCCCACGCGCGTCTGAACGCAGCCGCGCAGGCGGCCTTCCAATAATCGTTTCTCTTGCGAGACAGCGCCTGAAGCAAGGCGCGAGCCCCGGTTCGCGTCCACGTTCGGCATGCGCGACAATAGCGCCTCGTCTGAACCGCATGGACTCGAAGAAACGATGACAATCGCAACGCAGGAAACACCCCCGGGCGACGTGATTCGCTGGGGGATCGTCGGCGCGGGCCGGATTGCCCGCCGCTTTGCCCAAGGTCTCGCCCATGTGCCGCAAGCGCGACTCGCCGCGCTGTGGTCGCGCCGCGCGGAACCGGCGCAGGCTTTTGCCGAAGAATTCGGCGGCGAGGCGTGCGCGAATTTCGACACGCTGCTCAAGAGCGGGATCGACGCGCTCTACATCGCCACCGTCCAGGACAGTCACGCCGACTATGCGATCGCCGCGCTGCAAGCCGGCTTGCACGTGTTGTGCGAAAAGCCCGCCACCATCAACCGGCCGCAACTCGAGCGCGTGCTCGACACCGCGCGTGCCGCGCAACGGCTCTTCATGGAAGCGATGAAGCCGCCGTTCTATCCGCTCTACAAAAAATTGCGCGAGCATCTCGCGGCCGACCCGATCGGCGACGTGGGTCTCGTGCGCGCGGGCTGTTCGGTGCCGGGCGTGCCGGACGATCACCCGTCGCTATCGTTCGACCATGCGGGCGGCGCGCTGCTCGATATCGGCATCTACGAGATATTCCTCGCGGTGGACTGGCTCGGCGCGCCGCGCGAAGTGCAGACACTGGGGCGGCTCGGGGCGACCGGCGTCGATACGTTCGCGAGTCTGAACAGCCAGCACGAGCGCGGCATTGCGCAGCTCTTTTGCGGGCTTGATCTGCATGGCAAAGGCGATGCACTGCTGATGGCAAAAGGCGGCCACGTGACGATTCACGAACCGTGGTGGAACCCCTCGCGCGCCACGATCCGATACACCGACGGGCGCCTGGTCGAACTCGACGAGCCGTTCGCGGGCGGCGGCCTGAACTACGAGACTGCGCACTTCTGCGAGCTGATTCGTGCGGGACGCCTGGAGAGCCCGCTGATGCCGCACAGCAAATCCTTGCAGATGATCGCGATGGCTGATGCGGCGCGTGCGGCGTTGGGGCTGAAGTTCGCGGGCGAGTGAGACGCGGCTGAACCTGCGTGGCGGCGAGGCGCAGTGATACGATCTGCGCGGGCCCGCGAATGCGAATGCGAACGTGAAAAGTCGCAGCGCCCGCCGCTTCTGAAACTTTCCACTGGTGCCGCCCGTCATGCGCATGCTCAAAAAACTGTGGCGCGACAACAAGAGCCTCGTCGCGTTTCTCTTCCTGATGGTGCTGTTTCGCAGCGCCGTAGCCGACTGGAACGTCGTGCCGAGCGGATCGATGCTGCCGACGATCCGCGAAGGCGACCGCATCCTGGTCGACAAGATGGCCTACGATCTGCGCGTGCCGCTCACGCATATCGCGATCGCGCATCTGCATGATCCGAGGCGCGGCGACATCGTCACGATCGATTCGTCGGCCGCGCACGAGCTGATCGTCAAGCGCCTGATCGGCTTGCCCGGCGACAGCGTCGCGCTGCGCGACAACGTGCTGTATGTGAACGGCGTGCGCGCCGCTTACCAGCCGCAGAAACTCGCGCCGCTGCCGGGCGACGCGGTGTCGCGCGGCGACTATCTGACCGAGCGCTTCGACGGCGTCGTGCATTCGGTGCGGCTCGCGCCGGACGCGCCCAGCCCACGTGATTCGTTCGGCCCGGTCGTGGTGCCTCAAGGCGAGTATCTGATGCTCGGCGACAATCGCGACGACAGCGCCGATTCGCGCTACTTTGGCTTCTTTCCGCGCGAGGAATTGATGGGCCGCACGCGGCGCGTCGCGTACTCGCTCGATCCGCAGCATCACGACAAGCCGCGTTTCGAGCGCTTCGGCGCGCCGCTGGATGCGGCGGCATCGCTCGCCGGCCGTTAGGCACAGCGAGCTGCTACCGGGCGCTGCGGGCTTCCTGTAGCGCTCAATGACGCGACGGCAGCGCGAGGCGCCGTTCGTACCAGCGCTGCGCCCATTCGAGCACCTGGCACAGCACCCAGTACACGGCAGCCGCGGCCAGATAGAGCGGCAGCGGCTGATAGGTCGACGCGATCATTTCCTGTGCGCTGCGCAGCAGCTCGGTCACCGTGATCACCGACACCAGCGAGGTGTCCTTGATCAGGCTGATCAGGCTGTTCGACAGACTCGGCACGGCGATGCGCAACGCCTGCGGCGCGACCACATAGCGCAGCGTCTGGCGGCGCGACAGGCCGAGGCTATAGGCGGCCAGCCACTGGCCCGGGGGAATCCCGAGGATCGCGCCGCGCATGCTCTCCGACAGATACGCCGCGACGTTTGCCGACAACGCGATCACGCCGGCCGGCGTGGGATCGAGCGAGATGCCGAAGCTCGGCAGACCGTAGTAGATCACGAAGATCTGGACCAGCAGCGGCGTGCCGCGCATCACGCTCACGTAAATGCGCGCGATCCAGTTCAGCGGACGACTGTGGCTGATGCCCATCAACGCTAGCACGGCGCCGCCGATCAGGCCGAAGATCATCGACAGAACCGCGAACTTGACCGTCAGGACGGCACCCTGTGCGAGCACAGGAAGCGATTGGACGAGCAGGGAAGTGGTGGACATGAGCGGTTGTCTGGTTGGCGCACAAAGCGCACATCATAAACTTTGGCGGGCGGTACGGCGCGACAGCGTGTGATGAAATGATTGTGCGGGCGTTGGCGAATCATCGCGCGGCGGGCGCGGTGTAACCGGCGAAGCCCGGTCAACGGCGCAAAAACACGAAGGGCGGCATCGCCGACGATGCCGCCCTTCGTTTCATCCCGCGCGGGTTACTTGATCGGCTTGCTGACGTCAATGCCGAACCACTTGTCCGAAATCTTCGCGAACGTGCCGTCCGCCTCGAGCTGGGTCATCGCGTCGTCAATCGCCTTGGCGAACTTCGGATTGCCCTTCCTGAACGGAATGCCCGACGGGTTGCCGGTGCCGACGTTCGAGCCGGTGCGCAGCGGCAACTGCGAGTTCTTCAGCAGGTACGCGAGCATCAGACGGTCGTTGAGCGCCGCGTCCAGGCGGCCGGCGGCCAGATCGCGCAGATATTCGGGCGCGCCCGGATACGTCTTCACGTCGATGCCCGGCACCGACTTCGCCATGTCCATGTAGTTGGTGCCCAGACCGACGCCGAGCTTCTTGCCCTTCAGATCCTCGAGCGAGTTGAACTGGCGCGAGTCGTCCTTGCGCTGGATCAGCTGCGCGGCCGAGTAGGTGTAGGCCGGCGAGAAGTCGAGCGCCTGCTTGCGCGCGTCGGTGATGCCGACCTGGTTGACGATCACGTCGAACTTGCCCGCCTGCAGGCCGGCGATGATGCCGCTCCACTCGGTCGTGACGAACTCCGGCTTCACGCCGAGTTTGGCCGCGACCGCCTTGGCGATGTCGACGTCAAAGCCGACCAGTTCGCCCGACGGCGCTTTCGAATTGAACGGCGGGAAGGTGCCTTCCAGGCCGATGCGCAGCGTGCCGCGCTGCTTGACCTGGTCGAGCAGGTCTTCCGCGTGCGCGGCGACGGCGGTGAACGACGCGCCGATCAGACCGGCGACCAGAAGCTTTTTCAGCAGGCCAAATTTCATCGTGTTCCTTGTTGTTCGTCTGGCGTTTTAACGGACGAGAGCTTAGCAAAGCAGGCTATCGAACCTAAATATCGTTTGTTTATGTCTATATTATCAGGGCGACCCGGAGCGCGAATCGGCCGATCACGGCCGCTGCTGCGCAGCGCCAGTGGGTCCGCCGCTTAGCGCAGCGCCTGCGCGCATTCTGCCACCAGCGCCGGGCCGCGGTAGATAAAGCCGGTATAGAGCTGCACCAGCGACGCGCCCGCCGCCAGCTTCGCGCGCGCATCGTCGCCCGAGAAAATACCGCCGACGCCGATGATCGGCACCGTCTCGCCGACTTCGGCGCGCAGCTTGCGGATCACCTCGTTCGACGCGTCGAACACCGGTTTGCCCGACAGGCCGCCGGCTTCGTCGCTGTGTGGCATGCCGGCGACGGCGGTGCGCGACAGCGTGGTGTTGGTGGCGATCACGCCTTCGAACTGGTGGCGCAACAGTGTGTCGGCGATCGACTTGATCTGTTCGTCGTCGAGGTCCGGCGCGATTTTCAGCGCGAGCGGCACCAGCTTGCCATGCAGGTCGGCAAGGCGCTGCTGCTTGTCCTTGAGCGCAGCGAGCAACGCGTCGAGTTCGCCCGCGCCTTGCAGCTGGCGCAGATTCTTGGTGTTCGGCGACGAGATGTTGACCGTCACGTAGCTTGCGAACGGGTACACGCGTTCGAGGCAGTACAGGTAGTCTTCGGCGGCGCGCTCGATCGGCGTGTCGGCGTTCTTGCCGATGTTCAGCCCGAGAATGCCGCGATAACGGGCCGCTTGCACGTTCTGCACGAACTGGTCGACACCCGCGTTGTTGAAGCCCATCCGGTTGATCACCGCGTTCGCCTGCGGCAGACGGAACATGCGCGGGCGCGGATTGCCCGGCTGCGCGCGCGGCGTCACGGTGCCCACCTCGATGAAGCCGAAACCGAGCGCAGCCAGACCGTCGATGCAGGCGCCGTCCTTGTCGAGCCCCGCCGCGAGCCCGACCGGGTTGCGGAACGTCAGTCCCATCACGGTGCGCGGCGCGTCCGGCACGTGCGGCGCGAGCATGCTCGCGAGGCCTGTGCGGCCGGCGGCGCCGAGCATCCGCAAGGTCAGGTGGTGAGCGTCTTCCGCGTCCATGCGAAAGAGTTGGGCGCGTACAAGCGGGTAGAGGGAACTGAACACGGGACGAAGCCGGACGGCCGGAAAATGGGAACCCGCCATTTTACCGGCTTTGGTGCGTTAATGAGACTGATCGGCGGATTCGGACGCGCCTGCGCCGGGCGTGGGATTGAAAACCGCGCGTCGGCGCATGGGGTGCCGGCGTGCGTCGCACGAGTGCCGGCCTGCTTGCGCGCGTAGGGAAGGCGGCGGCTGTCGCGAGGCGCAGTCCGCGCCGCGTTTATGGCCTGAGTGGCCCGCGCTTGCCGTGAATCGCCAGATCGACCGGCGGCAGGTCCGCGTTTGCGGGATCGAGCACCTGCCACGCGCCGTCGATCAGCCCTTCGAGCGGGCGGAAGTTGGCCTTGTACGCCATCTTCGGACTCTCGCGAATCCAGTAGCCGAGATACACGTACGGCAGCTTCAGGCTGCGCGCCTGTTCGATCTGCCAGTAGATGTTGTAGGTGCCGAAACTGGTGTGCGCGAGCCCAGGCTCGAAGAACGTGTACACCGACGAGAGCCCGTCGCCGAGAATGTCGATCATGCTGATCATGCGCAGGCTGCCGGGCGCGTTCGGCCGGTCCGGCAACGGCTCGCGGAATTCGACGAGGCGTGAATTGATCCGGCTCTGCAGCAGGAACTGTTCGTACTGGTCGCGGCTGTCGCGGTCCATGCCGCCGCCCGCATGCCGCGCCGATTGATACCGCATGTAGAGCGCGTAGTGCTCTTCGTCGTAATGGAGCGGCGCGACGGTGGCGATCAGCTCGCCGTGCTTCTTCCACACGCGCCGTTGAGTGCGGTTCGGCTCGAACTGGTCGACCGGCACGCGCACCGGCACGCAAGCCCGGCAACCGTCGCAATACGGGCGGTACGTGAACACGCCCGAGCGCCGAAAGCCCGCCTTGACGAGGTCGGTGTAGACATCGGAGTTGATCAGGTGGCTGGGCGTCGCGACTTGCGAACGCGCGATGCGGCCATCCAGGTAGCTGCAGGGATAGGGCGCCGTTGCATAAAATTGCAGCGCTGAAAGCGGAGAAAGAGGCAGCTCGTTAGGATGAGTCACGTTGGCAGCTCTCGAAGCGTCTCTGGTAATGCGAACCCGGCATGCCTTGCGGCTCGTGACCCGCGGCTCGGTGGGCGGCGGATCCGGATTCGGCCTGATTCTTCCTACGCCGCCCGCGCGAGGACTTCGAGCAATGCGGTCTTGTCGAAGCGCCATGGAATGGGCGGCGCGTCAACCGACGCGCGAACATGCGCGATGAACGCCTTGCGCGCTATCTCGCGACCGCCCAGCGACGCCAGATGCGACGTGTTCTGCTGGCAGTCTATCATTTCTATTTTGTGGCGGCGCAAGTGGCCGACCAGCGCGGCCAGCGCGATTTTCGACGCGTCGGTGGCGTGCGCGAACATCGATTCGCCAAAGAACATCTTGCCGAACGACACGCCATACAATCCGCCTACGCGCTCGCCCTCGAACCAGCTTTCGATGCTATGCGCATCGCCCAGTCGATGCAGCGACGAATAGGCTTCGACGACGTCCGCGGTGATCCATGTGCCGCGCTGTCCGCGTCGCGG
Source organism: Paraburkholderia panacisoli (assembly GCF_008369935.1). Taxonomy (GTDB): domain Bacteria; phylum Pseudomonadota; class Gammaproteobacteria; order Burkholderiales; family Burkholderiaceae; genus Paraburkholderia; species Paraburkholderia panacisoli. The sequence continues at coordinate 59,678 of NZ_VTUZ01000044.1, forward strand.
CGCTTGTGCGCATGCGCGCATCACGGCGGCGAAATCATGGTCGACGCGGATTTCCCAGGCGTCGTCGCGCAGCACGCGCTTGAGCGTCTTGCGCAACGATGGCGATAGTTTGAATTCCGCGGGGCACAGGATCATGCGCGGATCGGGACTCCACCACAAGACCGGCTGGCCGTCCGAATACCACGGGAAGATGCCGCGCCGATAGGCGTCGATCAGCCGTGACGGCAGCAGGTCGCCGCTCGCCGCGAGCAGCCCGGGCGCGCCGCTGGCCGCGCCGAGCGCGCGCTCGACGGGGGGGAACGGATCATCAGTTCCGAGCCAGGGAACCATGCGTGCTGCTCAGCCTTCGCGCAGCGAGCGGAATATGTCGCCCGTGTGCAGGCCGAAGCTGCCGGCGGCGCGGTCGGCGAAAAAGAAGCGCAGCGTCTGTCCGACGGTGGGGAAGGCGATCTCGTCCCACGGAATCTCGTGTTCCTCGAAGAGCTTGACTTCGAGACTTTCCTCGCCGGCGGCGATGTCGAGATCGAGCAGTCGCGCCATGTAGAACAGATGCACCTGATGCACATGCGGCACGTTCAGCAGCGAGAAGAGGTTTTGCACCTCGACGCGCGCGCCGGCTTCTTCCAGCGTTTCGCGCGATGCGGCCTCGGCGGTCGTTTCACCCATTTCCATGAAGCCTGCGGGCAGCGTCCAGTAGCCGTAGCGCGGTTCGATCGCGCGCCGGCACAGCAGCACCTTGTCGTCCCACACCGGGACGGTGCCGACGACGTTGCGCGGATTCTGATAGTGCACCGTGCCACAACTGCCGCATACGAAGCGCTCGCGGTTGTCGCCCGGCGGAATGCTCAGACTGACGCCTTGACCGCAGACAGAACAGAATTTCATAGGATGGGGACGAGAAGGGGTGATGGGAGTTTATCACTGGGGCGAATGGAAGACCGGCTGTGTGCTCGGCTCAGGCGAGCTTTGGATGCGCGCTGGTGGCTCGCGTTCGGCGGGGTAGTGCACGATGCGCTCGGAGGTTCGGAGCCGCCAGACGCTCGATGCGCTGGGTCGACGAGTCAGCGGTGTGATGGTGATGGTGGGCTTCTTTCGCTTTTCGCGGGGCTTCAGGCTTGTGGAATATCAATGCTGGCCGGTGTCAAGCCTGATAGATCATGCGAAACGCGTTGCGCCTGTCTGTCGATCAAGCCGGCATGCGACACGCCGACATCGTAAGGCCGATATCGAACTGGACTTCGTTCGCATCGGCATCAACGCGGACCAGTTCATGCTCTTCGACCTGCGGGAAAAATAGCGCGAGGAAGATGCGCGACGCGTGTAACCTGTTGCTGCATCAATTCGGAATGCGAATCGAATTATTTGCAAAGGCTGACAGATGACCGTCCCTTCTTGCACATAAAGGGGAGTGACAAGGATCGTGCGGGTTCAATGCGCATCGCCGCCTTGTATCGAGTTGTCGCATGCAACGTGGTATCGCCAGCAGGGGGCAGTAGAAAGGCGCGGCTTCCGACGTCAATGCGCCACGAGCGATGACTCGCGGGAATTAACGTAGTCCATCGTCGCAAAATTGCGCCACAAAACGAAAAATTAGTGGCGGTCTGCGGGAGGAGAACTTGGAAAGGGCAACATGCCAGTGCGGTGCGGGACTGTCTCGCCGCGTTACCGGATACAGCACGGTGCCACTAACGCACAAAACAAAAAAGGCTTACACGCCAATGCGTTGTAAGCCTTTGATCTGCTTGGTTGCGGGGGTAGGATTTGAACCTACGACCTTCGGGTTATGAGCCCGACGAGCTGCCAGACTGCTCCACCCCGCGTCCGTCGAAGAAAAGATTATAGAACAACCTCGATGCCGATGCAATACCTATTTAAGAATCGGCTTCATTTCACGCCTAGGACGGCGCGGTAAGTCGCGCGCGGCAATCCCAGTTCCGCACTCCGAAGCGGCGGCACGGATTAACGGCATCGGCCGACCTCGCGCATATCCAAACGCAAAAGCCGCTATCAGACGCTGCGCTAGAATTCAGGTTCTCTTCACGCTCGCCCCGCTGCAGTCTCAACGGACAACAGCGAGCGCCCCAACCCTTACCTTGCTCTGAACCCCCATGGATATCGCTCACGACCTGCAGGTCATTGCCGCTCAGGAACAAGCGCTGGTGTTCCCTCAATTCGACGCCGACCGCGCCTGGCAAATCGGCGCCTATCTTCACGAGATCGCCAAGGCGCGGGGCATCGCCGCGGCCATCGACGTTCGCACCTTCGGTCAGCCGCTGTTCTTCAGTCTGCTCGCCGGCGCGACGCCCGATAACGTCGATTGGGCGCGTCGCAAAGGCAACACGGTCGCGCATTTCCGCCGCAGTTCGTATGCGATCGGCCTGAAGATGCAGCAGGCGGGCAGCACGCTCGCCGACAAGCACGGCCTGCCCGCCACGGAATACGCGTCGCATGGCGGCGCGTTCCCGTTGACGGTGGCAAGCGCGGGCGTCATCGGTTCGATCACGGTGTCCGGCCTGCCGCAGCGCGCCGATCATGAGCTGGTGGTGGAGGCGCTGTGCGCGCATCTCGGTCACGACTACAGCAAGCTCGCGCTCGCAAAGGCCTGAGGCGGTGCGGGTGCCTCCCTATGCATTGCTCGCCATCGCCATCGTCGCCGAAGTAATTGCGACCTCGGCGATGCGGGCATCGGACGGTTTCTCGAGGCTGCTGCCCTCAGCGGTTGTCGTGCTCGGTTACGGCGTCGCGTTCTATTGCCTGTCGCTGACGCTCAGGAGCATTCCAGTCGGCATCGTCTACGCAGTGTGGTCCGGCGCGGGCATCGTGCTGATCACGCTGGTCGCGCTCGTGCTCTACCGCCAGGTGCCGGACGTGCCCGCGATCATCGGGCTTGGACTGATCGTGGCCGGCGTCGCGGTCTTGAACATCTTTTCGAAGATGCAGGCGCATTGACCCGGCGTTAAGCCATGCCATGCGCTTTGCGCAGGCTCACTTGCAGCGCACGATCATCGAGCGGTTTTTCACGTTGGCCGATACGACGTTCGTGACGCTGCCGCCCGCCGTGCCGCCTTCGTCGTTATCTTTCGACACGATCTCGTAGCCGGTCGCGCCGCATGCTTTGCCGGCCTGCACGTAGCAGGAAGCCCAACTGGACGCGGCGTCGGCGCCGCTGCAATTCACCGCGAAGCCGGTCTGGCCGTTCGGCAGGTTGATCAACGACGTGGTGTTCGACGATGCACAGCCAGCGAGGCCCGCGCCCAGCAGCACGGCAGCGGGCAGGGCGGCCGACAGGCCCATTCCGCGGACCAGGGCAAGCGCGGCGCCGGAGCGCAAGGGGCCAGGGCGGCGCGTTCGCGTCATGAAATGCATCGTGATAGTTCCTTTCAGATAGATATATGGAGGCTTGCGGTTCGCGCGTGAGGTGCGCATCGAAGGCTAGGGAGTTTCGATCGTGATGCCTGCCGCGCCGACCTGGCGGCGGCTTTCCGTGCCGCTTTCGCTGGCCGCATCTTCCCAGATGCTGATGGCTTTCGGAATGTCGATGCCGTGGCTTTCGGCGTACTCGAACCATACGTTGGCCGCATCCGGCTCGGGCAGTTCGTGGTTCTGCAGAAAATATTTTCCCATATTGCGCTCGCTGGTCTCGAAAACGGCGTGTTGCGACGGCACGGACCGTGCCGACCACCGCGTTCGACCGGCACGGCCCAAGCAAGTGCAATCTGCTGGATGTCGTGCGCGGTGCGTCGGGCAGAACTTATCCGCGTGCGGGGCGCCTTACTGACTTGTGGTCGGCCACGAATGCATGCGGGCGACCATCCATCGCAATGAGGAGAAAGACCATGGCTGAACGGGTCAGCGGCCCCTATCGCGGCTATTACATCAGCGCCGCCGCGCGCCTCGTGCCGGCAATCGACACGCCTGGTGCGGCCGCGGGCGGCACCTATGTCGGATCGGTAAGCCTCGCCGAACAAGGCCCGGACGATCCGCACCGGATCGAAACCTTACTCGATCTCGGCGGCGAGCAGCGCTTCGGCAATGAAGAGGAGGCGCTGCTTTTCGTCGAACAGGCGGCGCGCGATTATGTCGATCGTCTGCTGGGCGGGCACTGATGGCGACGCGCAACCCACACGAATGCCCCGCCGAATGCGCTGACGAAAGCCGTCCGCGCGCTGGACCGCGGTCCGGACGCGCGAGTACCATAGCGGGGCGACGGCGGCGGGCTTGACGGCTCTCGCCGGCGCCGCTCTCCTGCTCGAACCTTCTGATGAGGCGACCATGGAAATACGGTTTCCCGCGGACGCGCCTGCTTACCGCGGTTCCAATCTGACCGTTGTCTTTCCCGCGCTGGTGGACGGCGAGCCGGTGCCGTGCGCGATTTCGGTGGAAGCCCTCGAGGATCACTTCGGCGTCTACTCCGAGGACCGTGAAGGCTGGCTGCGCGCGTTCGACGCCGGGCGCACCCGCATCGAGGCAGTGGCGCGTGCGCACTTGCAGATCAGCAAGGGTACGCCCGTGCTGCTAAAGAGCGGGCACTTTCCGCCCGGCAAGGTGGCGGGGTAGGTCGGCTCCTGCTGGTCCTGTTCGTCGGCTGGCGCAAGATCGTACAAATGTGCGGCGACGATAAAGTCCCATCGAACAGCTTGGTTGGCGAAGATCGTTCGCCAACGTCCGCGAACCGCGAGCCCTCATTCAAGCCGTTTTCGCAGCGCTTCGCCCTGTGGCGCCGCGAGCCGATGCCGCGTCGCGCGCGGCTTCGAAACAACGCCGGATCCCTTCCTCATACGGCGTTTTGGCGATCGGACCAAGCAGCTGCGTGAGCGCGGAGTCGTCGAGCACGAGCGGCTCGGTCATCAGGTAGTTCATCTCCACCAGTTCGCGCATCAACGGATTGAACAGGCCGAGTCCGCGCAACATGGTCTTGCCGGCCACCATCAGCTTCGGTTCGAGGCCCGCCAGCGCGTACGCCTGCTTCGCCACTTCACGTTGCGTGAGCGTGCCCGCGCCGGCCAGATGCCACCAGCGCCCGTACGCTTCGGGCGTGCGCGTGAGCTTCTCGACCACCGGCCCGGCATCCGGCAGGTAGATGAATTCGTGCGGCACATCCACCGGGCCGACCATCTGTGCGCGCTTTGCGCTGGCGGCGCCCTCGAACACGCCATTCAGCAGGCTGCGCTCGATCCTGGGGCCATAGAAGTCGGGCAGGCGCAGCACCAGCGTCGACAGGCCGTTGCGGCCATGTGCGGCGAGGACGAGATTTTCCTGCGCGAGCCGCATCCGACCTTTGAACGTGTGCGGCTCACGCGGATGATTCTCGCTGACCGGATTGCCGCGCGCACGGCCGTACGGATACACCGTGCCGATCAGAATGAAGCGTTCGACGCCCGCTGCCACGACGCCTGCGAGCGTTTTCTCGATCAGCGGCGGATGCTTGGCGAACTGATCGTAGGGCACGCCGACCAGATAGATCACGGTCTGCAAACCGGCCGACGCCGCGCGGATCGACGCGGGATCGTCGGGATTCCATGTGACGATTTCCGCGCGCGGATCGTGGCCGAAGGCGGCCTCGAGAGCCTCACGCGAGCGGCCGACCACCCGGTAATCACGGCCCGCCGCGCTCAGCGCCGCCGCAATGCTCTGGCCCGCCGCGCCTGCGGCGCCGAATAAACCCACTTTCCCTGACGTTTGCACGGCAACTCCTTGAAAGAGCGCCACGTCGCGCTCTGGTGACCTTGACTGACGACTGAAGAATTGGTGAACACCGTTTAGTGAACAGTGTTCAGTTTAATTTGACTTTTCAGTTTGTCAAGCCGAGAATGCTTTGCATGGGAATTGTCGAACGTAAGAAACGCCAGAAACAGGCACTGCGCGAACGCATCCTCGATGCCGCGCGGCGCATCGTGGTGCGTGAAGGCTTCGCCGCACTGTCCATGCGCAAGATTGCCGACGCCATCGAATATTCACCGGCCACGCTGTACCTGCATTTCGCAAGCCGCGACGAGATCGCACGGGCGTTGTGCGCGGAGGGCTATGCGCAATTGCTGGCGACCTTCGTGCCGCTTGTGGGGATCGCCGATCCGGCCGAACGGCTCAAGGCACTCGGGCGCGCGTATGTGGCGTTCGGCGTTGCCCATCCGCAGACGTATCGGCTGATCTTCATGGAGGATCCGAGCTATACCGGCGCGGCGTTGGGCGGGGCGGCGGGTGTGTCAGGTGCGTCAGGTGCGTCAGGTGCGGGACAACCCGGCGCGCTCACGGACAAAGATGCGGCAAGCGCGGCCATGGACCCCGCGGTGGACACGACGGCGTCCGCGACGGCGGCGATATCGGCCGATCCGGCAGCGAACCTTGCAACACCCGCCACCGCCGAAGACCCCGGCGCCGCCGCCATGCACATCATGCTCGCCGCGCTCGAACAGCTTCGCGCAGCGGGACGCTTGCCCGCGTCGATGGATGCGACCGTGTGGGCCGAGGCATTCTGGGCAACGCTGCATGGAATCGTCGCACTGAATCTCACGTGTCCGGTGTTTCCAACTGCGCCACTCGACACGGTGGTGGGCGTCGCACTCGATGCGTGGCTGAATGTGCCACAACCCGCACCGCAACAGGCGAACCGACGCACCGCGCAACCACGCGGCGTCGTCGGCGCCGCGGGTGCACGCAAGAAAAAGCCTGCTGCCGACCACGCTGCACAGGCTTCGCAAGTCGAGTCGCCCGATAAGCCGGACAACGTCCCGCCGACGCCATCACCGCACGCCGGGTCACCAACAGCGTTGCCCAAAAAGCCCGTCAGCGCCGGCGCAAAACGCAAATCCCCGACCACGTGATAACGTTCAAGTCCGTTTCAACTCAACGCCGTCGCGTCTAGCTCTCAATGTCCATTTCCGCCTCGCCCGCCGTCAGCGACGAAGTCGCGACTTACGTAGCCAACCGCATCGGCTTCATCGAACTGGAGCGGCCAAAGGCGCTCAACGCGCTGTCGACCGGCATGATTCGCGCGATGCACGCGGCGCTCGATCAGTGGCGTGACAATCCCGACGTGCTGGCCGTCGTGGTGCGCAGCCAGCATGCGCGCGCGTTCTGCGCGGGCGGCGACATTCGCTTTCTGTACGAGTCGGCGCAACGCGGTGACCATGAAGCGCGCGACGTGTTCTTCACCGAGGAGTACAGCCTCAATCACGCGATCTTCACCTATCCGAAGCCGTATATCGCGTTGATGAACGGCGTCGTGATGGGCGGCGGCATGGGCATTTCGCAGGGCGCGCATCGCACTGGCGGCCTGCGCGTCGTCACCAGCTCGACGAAGATGGCGATGCCCGAAACGCGCATCGGACTCTTTCCCGATGTCGGCGCGAGCTGGTTTCTGGCGCGCACGCCCGGCGCGATCGGCCGCTATCTGGCGGTGACAGGCGAGGCGCTCGGCGCGGCCGATGCGCTCTACGCCGGCCTGGCCGACGTCTATATCGACGACTCGGCGTTGCCCGCGCTGGTCGACACCTTGCGCAGCGAACTGTTCGAGCGCGGCGCGGACGTGGTCGCCTGCATCGCGCGCGAGGCGCTCGCGCATCACGTTGTGCCGCAGCCCGAGGCGTCGCCGCTGGCGAACTCGCGTGTGCTGATCGACCGGCATTTCGCGTTGCCGGACGTGGCGCGCATGCTCGCCTCGCTCGAACGCGAGCGCGCACAGGCGGGCGATGCGGCGGAGTGGGCCGAGCAGACCATCGCGGTGTTGCGCGAACGCTCGCCGCTGTCGATGGCCGTGTCGCTGGAAGTGGTGACGCGCGCCGAGGGGTCGATGGCGGACGTGTTGCGCGGCGATCTCGATCTGACGCGTTCGAGCTTCGCGATCGGCGATACGATCGAAGGCATTCGCGCGCGCATCATCGATAAGGACAACGCGCCGCGCTGGCGTTTCGCGCGCATCGAGGACGTGAGCGCGGCCGAGGTCGAGAAGATGTTCGAAAGCCCGTGGCCGGCGAACGAACACCCGTTGCGCGATCTGCGCGGTTAAGTAGCGCGACTGACGCAAAAGCGCTCATGCCGGCGGCGCTGCCGGCATAAGCTTGCAATCACGCTGAGGCGAAGCGGCAGAGTTATAAACCCGCTCACTCTTCTTCTTCGCTTGCCATGAACGCGCGCATGAACACCAGCGCGCCCCAGCCCCACATCGCGTTGGCCGCGAAACCCACCGCGAGGCGCGGCAGCATATTGCCGCTCGGCCAGATGCCGCGCAGCGGATCGATCACGAACACGCTCGCGGCGGTCAGCACGATGCCGCCGAACACAAAGGCTTCCACCCACGGCGCGCGGCGGTGCGGTGCGACGCGCAGCAGCCATGCCATCAGCACGGCCCAGACCGCGCTCCAGATCGCATTCGCGATGAACTCAGGCAGTCCGAGCGGTAGAAACGGCGCAGTCGAAAAACCGGTTGTGTCGATCATGCCGGCTGCGTGCATCAGTGCCAGCGTCGATTCGTGAAAGAACAGGGATGCCAGAAAACCGGCGAAAAAAGGCAGGATGAGTTTTTGCATGCATTGCACCGCCAAAATACAGGCGGCGTGATTCGCGTAGCCTGTACCGGGTTATTGGAAACGTGCGCCATTATATCTAGGGGCACCCTGTTTCCCGCGTGCACAACGCGCAACACCCGTATGCTTTAGCGTCGGGCTAATCACGAAAGTGGAAAACCTAAGCTAAAAAAAATCGTTCAAAAGCCGCGGCCCGATCCATAGACTGTTTCTCCATGCAGACGGCGTTCGTCGCCGTCGCCCATTTAATCGGGCGCGTCACGCGCCCGTTCTGGTCGAGGGAAGCCGTCGCGATGTCCTGCCTGATGCCGATCTTCACCCGCCGCCTGGCGCACGCGCGCCGGTGCTCGCACTGTCGTCCGTAGCCCGCGCCGACGGCGCCCGTTTTTCTCAAGCCACTTTGACGTTGCACCGTCCGGCCGCGCGCCGGCGGGATGCGCACGGCCGGCGCATGCGCAGGCCTGCCATGCGGCGTCTTCGTTCCATCCAGTTTTGAACAAGCAGGAGCCGCATATGAATGTGTTCTGGTTCATTCCGACTCACGGCGACAGCCGCTATCTCGGTACGTCCCAAGGCGCACGCGCAGCCGACTTCGACTACTTCCAACAGATCGCCGTCGCCGCCGATACCCTCGGCTACGAAGGCGTGCTGCTGCCGACCGGCCGTTCGTGCGAGGACGCGTGGGTCGTCGCGTCGAGCCTGATTGGCGTGACCAGACGCCTGAAGTTTCTGGTGGCGATCCGTCCGGGAATTTCGTCACCAGGCCTCGCCGCGCGGATGGCCGCGACCTTTGACCGGCTGTCGAATGGACGCTTGCTGATCAACGTCGTGACGGGCGGCGACGTGACCGAGTTGGGCGGCGACGGCGTGTTCGTCGATCACGACACGCGCTATGAAATCACCGACGAATTTCTGCACATCTGGCGCAAGCAGCTCAGCGCGTCGCACACCAAAGAAGCGATCGAATTCAACGGCAAGCATCTCATCTCGAAGGGCGGCAAGGTGCTGTATCCGCCGGTGCAGAAGCCGCACCCGCCGCTGTGGTTCGGCGGATCGTCGCCGGCCGCGCATGACCTGGCGGGCGAGCACATCGACACGTACCTCACGTGGGGCGAGCCGCCCGAGGCGGTGGCGAAGAAGGTCGCCGATATTCGCGCGCGCGCAGCGGCGCACGGCCGACAGATCAAGTTCGGCATTCGCCTGCACGTGATCGTGCGCGAGACCGAAGATGAAGCATGGGCCGCCGCCGACAAGCTGATCAGCAAGCTCGACGACGACACCGTCGCGCGCGCGCAAGCGTCGTTCTCGAAGATGGACTCCGAAGGCCAGCGGCGCATGGCCGCCCTGCACGGCGGCAAACGCGGCGGGCGCGCCGAACTCGAGGTGTATCCGAACCTGTGGGCGGGCGTGGGGCTCGTGCGCGGCGGCGCGGGCACGGCGCTGGTCGGCAATCCCGAACAGGTGGCCGCGCGCATGAAGGAGTACGCCGAACTCGGCATCGACACCTTCATTCTGTCCGGCTATCCGCATCTCGAAGAGTCGTATCGCTTCGCCGAGCTGGTGTTTCCGCTGCTGCCGAACCGGCGCAACAAGGTTTCGAATGGACCGCTGTCGGGGCCGTTCGGCGAGATCATCGGCAACGAGTATCTGCCGCAGGCGGCGAGCGCGAGTTGAGCGGGGCGCAACGCACGCAGAGTTTTCGACGGGCAATAAGGAAAGCAATCATGACCCCATCCACTGTGAACGCGGACAGCGAAGTCAACGCGAGCGCCGCAGCGAGCGCGCTGCGGCGGATCGGCGCGCATCTCGCGCCCTGGCTCGCGCCGCTCGCGATTTTACTGGCGTGGGAATTCGCCGCGCGCAGCGGCGTGTTGTCGACACGCGTGCTGCCCGAACCGCTCGCGGTCGTGAAGGCGGCGTGGTCGCTGATCCAGTCCGGCGAAATGTGGGCGGACGTGAAGGTCAGCACGTGGCGCGCGGTGTCGGGGTTCGCGCTCGGCGGCGGCATCGGACTCGTGCTCGGGCTCGCGACGGGTCTGTTCAAGCCCGCCGAAATCGCGCTCGATTCGACCGTGCAGATGGTCCGCAACATCCCGGCGCTGGCGATGATTCCGCTCGTGATCCTGTGGTTCGGCATCGAGGAAGAGGCGAAGGTGTTTCTGGTCGCGCTGGGCGTGTTCTTCCCGATCTACGTGAACACGTTTCACGGCATCCGTTCCGTGGACGCCAACCTGATCGAAATGGCACGCAGTTATGGCGTGAAGGGTTTCGCGCTGTACCGGCACGTGATTTTGCCAGGCGCGTTGCCGTCGATACTCGTCGGCGTGCGCTTCGCGTTCGGGCTGATGTGGGTCACGCTGATCGTCGCCGAAACCATTTCCGCGCAATCGGGCATCGGCTACATGACGATGAACGCACGCGAATTCCTGCAAACGGATGTGGTGGTGGTCGGCATTCTGCTGTACGCGGCGCTCGGCAAGCTCGCCGACGTGTTCGCGAAGGGCCTGGAGCGCGTGTCGCTGCGCTGGCATCCGGCTTATCAACGAGGAGCGAAAACATGAGCGCAACGACATTGCCGGCGTCGTTCGGCGCGGTCGAGGGCCCCGGTCTGGAGGCTGAACCGGCGCAAGCGCGGAGCGTCGATCACGCTGCGGCCCAAGCCGCGGGTTTCGCGCAGGGCGAAGCGGCGCACGCTGCGCAACGCACCGCTTCGCGGCACCACGCACGCCGGCCGGACCGCACGCTCGCGCGCAACGACGCGCAGCGCGCGGGCGGCGACGCGGCCGACTACTCGGTGCAATTGCGCGGCGTCGGCAAGCAGTACGGCGAACGTACGGTGTTGTCCGGCTTCGATCTGGCGATCGAGCGCGGCAGTTTCGTCGCGATCGTCGGGCGCAGCGGCTGCGGGAAGTCGACCTTGCTGCGGCTCGTCGCCGGACTGGAAAGGGCCAACTCGGGCGTGCTCGAAAAGCGCACCGTGGATGGCGCCCCGCTCGACACCCGCATCATGTTTCAGGACGCGCGGCTGCTGCCGTGGAAGAGTGTGCTGCACAACGTGATGCTGGGCCTGGGCCGCAGTGCCCGGGAAGAGGCGCGCGCCGTGCTCGCCGAAGTCGGTCTGCTCGAACGCGCCAACGATTGGCCCGCGCAGCTTTCCGGCGGTCAGCGTCAGCGTGTGGCGTTGGCGCGGGCGCTCGTGCATCGTCCGCAATTGCTGCTGCTCGATGAGCCGCTCGGCGCGCTCGACGCGTTGACGCGAATCGAAATGCACGCATTGATCGAACGGTTGTGGCGTGAGCATCGCTTCACTGCGCTGCTCGTCACGCACGACGTGCATGAAGCCGTAGCGCTCGGCGACCGGATTCTGCTGATCGAAGAAGGGCGCATCGCGCTCGATCAGCCGGTGCCGCTTGCGCGCCCTCGCGCGCGGGCGTCGACGGGCTTCGCCGCGCTGGAAGAACACGTGTTGCAACGTGTGCTGAAGACGGCGCCGAACGACGCCGCACTGTCTCATCGTGCGTTCGACGCGCGTGACGAAGGGCGCCTCGCGCGGCCGACAGACGTCCGCTGGGCCGTCTGATATTGCTTGACTGACTGTTTTTTCAACCGCTTCTCTGGAGTCGCTCGCTATGACCATTACTGCAATCAACGTACGCAATCAGTTCAAAGGCAAGGTCAAGGAAATCATCCGCGGCTCGGTGGTGTCTGAAGTCGATGTGGAGACGCCGTTCGGCATCGTGACCTCGGTGATCACCACGCGCTCGGTCGACGAACTGGAACTGAAGGTCGGCTCGGAAGTCGTCGCGCTGGTGAAGTCGACGGAGGTGTCGATCGCGCGCCTGTGAGGTCGGCTGTGTAGCCGGCATTATTTCGCGTTCGCGCCGCTGGCAGGCGGCGCGTGCATCAGCCTGTCGTTGGTCGGTTTGCGCGGGCGTTTGATCGGCATGTTATCCGGATTGCTCGCGCCGCCTGAGCCGGAGGCCGACTCGGGCGGTTTTGCCATCGGCGCGCTGCTGTCCTGCGGCGTCGTTTTTGCGGTTTGCGCGAATGCTGCCGTGCCGCTCGTCGCGGCCAGCGCGAGCGTGATGCTGGCGGCCAGCCTGGTCAGTCTGCTTCGGTTCATTTCGTCCTCCTTTGCGATCCCGCCTGCTGGTTTTGCTGCCTCTGCACACGTGGTGATACACCGGAACGCTTGCTGAAGATTCGCGTGCGTTGGCGTAGCGTTGGGTCGGGCTATGCCTCGATGTGCGGCGGTGCGATGGCGGCGAATGATGCGATGACGTCCGCGCGTCGCCTGCCGCGCTTCGTTGCTTCGTTCTTGCGTTGTCGCAAAGCGCAGGGCAGTCCCTGCCGGAAGCATCCGCACCCACGGCAGAGCACGCCCCGTGCCGGCCCCCGGCTACACGCATTTCTTCAGACGCGCCACGTCAATTCAAATCACACACTGCGTAGGGGTCGACACCCGTCTGCATATGCCGTCGAAACTTGCTAGGATGAATTGAACATCCCGACGGAGATGGCCATGTCGAAGTCATTGAGTCCCGAAGCGGTCGAAGGGTTGCGGCGTCTGAACGACGTCGGCGTCGGACAGCAGGCGCCGAGGCTGGAGCAATCCGTCACGGCGGAATTGCTGGCGAGCGGTCTCGCCACCGAAGTGAGCGGCGGAGAGGTCGAGATCACGTGTAGCGGCCGACAGTACCTTTCCGGCGATTGCGATTGATCGTCGGATAAGGCGAGGCTGGGAAGCGTCGCTGCATGCCGCGAGCGGTATCGACGCTCGCTGGGTCAGCTTGGCCGCTGTCCTTTCAATGGCGACACCAGGAGGCGAACATGGAGCCGAAGGGCCTCGACATGGGGGATTACCAGGAGCGCTATCGGGACTATGACATCGAGGTCGCGGTCGAGCAGGTGCTCACGGGCGTCAAAGCGCATTTTCGGGTGCTGCAGGGTGACGCGGTGGTGGTCGACTGGCGGCTCGTGCATATCGACAGCTTGTGGTCGACCGAGCATGGCGCAGCCGAGGCGGGCTTCCACGCGGCGCGTGAATTGATCGATGCGGGCCTTCCGGCCTAGTCGCGAGTTTGGTTTGGGAGCGCTGCGAACGTGGGTGAGCGGATCGACTGCCGCGCCGTGATTTGCTGTTGACGTTGCGCGCGGCACAACGAACCGACCTTGCGTGCGATGCACGGCTGCGCTGCTGCGAATCGCTAAAAGGAAGAACAGCTAGCCGGGCTGGAGGTGATCTTCGACGCTCGCCGAGTGGCACCGCCGTAAACGCAACCAGGCGCCGGCATCAGTACTGCATGCGCGGCGCCCAGTTGATCCGCTGCCCTGGCGGGCGGCAGATTCGACGGCGAGCTTAGTGGCCGAAGAAAACCGATTGAGGTCCCGAAGCCGGCGTACGCGTACCCGATTGCGACGACACGTTCTGCACGCCGCCGTAGGCGTTCGATTCAGCGTTGGCACGTTCAGCGGCAACGGTCTGCGCGCTTTGACCTTGCTGCGAAGCCGGTGCGCCGACCGACGGACGATAGTACGGTGCCGGGCCGTAGCCGCTTGCAAAAGCGGGGGCGGCGATCGAGGCAGATACGGCAACCAGCAGGGCGGCGATAAGCTTGGTCTTCATGGTGTGACTCCGATAACGTTTCGACTTCAGTTCAGGAAGGCGTCGCAGGGGCCGGTGAGGTGTTGTCTGCAACGTCGATGGGAGGCAGTGTATACCCCTACTATTGAAAATTTGTACCGATAATTTGAAATTACTATTCCTGATTCCGGAACAATCCGTCAGACGTAGGCTGCGCGGGGGCGAGCGATGATCGGACCCTCATCATCGAGCGGTTTTGGGAGCTAAAGTCCCTGGAGGGCGTTGGGTTATGTGGGGAGGGAGTTTGGAAAGGGCGCAGATGATGCGCGCAGAAGAACGGCCACAACGGAGAACACAAACAAAAACGGCGTTGTGATTTCTCACAACGCCGTTTGCAAAACAGTTACTGCTTGAATTCTTTGGGGTGGCTGATGGGGCTCGAACCCACGACAACAGGAATCACAATCCTGGACTCTACCAACTGAGCTACAGCCACCACTGACATCTGCTTGACTTGCCGAGAAACTTGGCTCGTCGATGAAGAAACGAGATTATACGAACAAGAATCCCGTTTGCCTAGTCCTTTATTCAAAAATTTCGACGGGCTCGCGCAGATGCTGTCTTGCCTCGTCGAAGAGGCTCAGATCGCGCGCGGCGAGGCGTTTGCTATCGGACAAAACACGACGCCATCCACGTGCACCTGCCTCGCCGCGGTAAAGACCAAGCGCGTGACGCGTGATCGCCCCGAGATACGTGCCACGCGCCATTTCAGCCGCGCAATATTCGATTAGCTTTGCTTCGACCTGCTCGCGAGTCAGCGGCGCTTGCGTCGAACCATAGAAGCGCGCATCGACTTCTGCCAACACATACGGGTTGTGATAAGCCTCGCGCCCGAGCATCACGCCATCGACGTGTTGAAGATGCAGGTCGACTTCATCAAGCGTCTTGATGCCGCCGTTGATGATGATCTCCAGTTCCGGAAAGTCGCGCTTCAACTGGTACGCATAGTCGTACTTGAGCGGCGGAATCTCGCGATTCTCCTTCGGGCTCAAACCTTTGAGGATCGCGTTGCGCGCATGCACGATGAACACGTTGCAGCCCGCGTCCGCGATCGTGCCGACGAAATCGCGCACGAAGCCATATTCCTCGACCGCGTCCACGCCGATGCGATGCTTGACCGTGACCGGCACCGAGACCACATCGCGCATGGCCTTCACGCAGTCGGCGACGAGTTGCGGCTCGTTCATCAGGCACGCGCCGAATGCGCCGCGCTGCACGCGCTCCGACGGGCAGCCGCAGTTCAGATTGATTTCGTCGTAACCCCATTGCTCGCCGAGTTTGGCCGAGCGGGCGAGGTCGTCGGGTTCGCTGCCGCCGAGTTGCAGCGCGACCGGCGCTTCGTCGGGCGTGAAGCCGAGATGGCGCGGCACATCGCCGTGCAGCAACGCGCCGGTCGTCACCATTTCCGTGTAAAGCCACGTATGGCGCGAGATCACGCGATGCAGCGAGCGACAGTGGCGATCGGTCCAGTCCATCATCGGTGCCACAGAAATTCGGCGAGGGCTTGAATTCATTGGGTTTCGGCGCCAGCACTAGGCTTGGCGGGTATTTCGGTGTTGCGTGATTGCACGCGGTTTCTGTACGATTTCCGGTAGTTTTCCGGTCAGGTGCTACGGTGTAGCACCGAGATTTGGTCTGTAGCACCGGGAAAATGATGGGAACAATATCGGCGCGGGAGCGCAGAAACAAGAGTATAGGCTACACCGCGCAGATACGTCTGAAGGCATGCGGGAAGGTGGTCTACACCGAGTCGAAGACCTTCGATCGGCGCCAGGCGGCGCAGTCGTGGATCGACAAGCGTGAGCGCGAGCTGGCGCAGCCCGGCGCGCCGGAGTCTGCCGCGAAGGAAGACCCGCCGCTGGCCGATGTGATCGGCCGCTATATCAGAGAATCGCGCCGCGCCATCGGGCGCACGAAAGAGCAGGTGCTACGGGCGATCCAGGTAGCACCGATTGGCGAGATGCACTGCAGCCAGATCGTCAGCCAGACGTACGTGCAGTTCGCGCAGAGTCTGAAGGTACAGCCTCAGACGGTCGAGAATTACATGTCGCATCTCGCCGCGGTCGTGCACGTCGCGCGGCCGGCTTTGGGGCCATCTCCTCGATGAAAAGCAGCTCGTCGACGCGCGCAGGGTCCTGAAAAAGCTCGGCGCGACCGGCAAGTCCAGGCAGTGCGACCGCAGGCCCACGCGCGAAGAGCTTGACCGGATCATGACGCACTTCGGTGAGATCCGCGTGCGGCGCCCGAGCAGTGCGCCGATGCAGGCGTTGACTGCGTTCGCAATCTTTTCGACCCGCCGGCTCGAGGAAATGGTGCGGATTACGCACGAGGATCTGGACGAGGCGCACAGCCGCGTGCTCGTGCGAGACCTGAAGCACCCGGGCCAGAAGATCGGCAACGATGTCTGGTGCGATCTGCCGCCCGAGGCAATGCGCATCATCAAGGCGCAGCCGACGAAACAGGGGCGCATTTTCCCGTATACCGACGATGCCGTCGGCGCGGCGTTCACGCGCGCCTGTCAGTTCCTGGAGATTGTGGATCTACGCCTGCACGACATGCGTCATGAAGGCACCAGCAGACTATTCGAAATGGGGTGGACGATCCCACACGTGGCGGCGGTGACCGGACACCGTAGCTGGTCGAGCCTGAAGCGCTACACGCACCTCAGGCACACGGGGAACAGGTTTGAGGGATGGAAGTGGCTCGATGTGGTCGCGTCACCTCAGATGGCACCAGCGAGCTGATTGCATTCCTTGACGGCTGCCTTTCGGCGCTTGTCGATGTACTCGGCAAGGTCCGTCAGGTGCACACCCTTTGGGTGCACACCCTTTGCGCCTTTCTGCGACGTTTCCATGCGCACGAGCGGCAGCGCAATCTCGCCGGCCGAGATCTTGCGCAACAGCGTCGGCACCGTGAGCGGCGCGAAGTAGTCGCGGCAGACGACATCGCTCGGAATAACTGCCGCGGAATCGTATTGCGCCATCAATAGAAAAACCGTATTCACCTGACACCTCATGCGTTGCGGGTGACCTTGATGATTCGCGGTGCTGTCTCGGTCACGCTTTGAATTCGAAAGGGTTGGGCCGCGTGCTGGCGGCGATATAGAGCGGGTGATTTGGGCTGCCGTCCAGGTTCAGACCGAGATGGAACAGCTTCCAGTCCATGCTGGTGATGCGAAGGAGATGCAGCACGTCATCCGCGCGCGTCGCCGCCGCTTCATGCGAGCCCCCCCGCGCAGATGACCATCGACGCACGATCGACCATATCAAGGATCGCGCCATTGGCCGCATTGGGGGGCCAAGCGGGTCTGTATCGTGCAACGCAGGCCGGGTTTCGCACCCGCTTCATCACGGCCGCCGATCTTCTGATGCAATTGACCACAGCATTGCGCCGTAACCAGCTCGAGGAAACCATCAAGCGAATCACGAAGCCATACAGGCTGCTGATCATTGATGAGATGGGATACCTGTCAATGGACCAGGAGCAGGCGAACCTGCTCTTCCAGGTGGTCGCTAAACGCTACGAAACAGGCAGTCTCATCCTATAAGTTATTTGGAATTGGATTTGTGCTACGGTAAGACCACGTTTTTATTGAGTAGCACGCCGGACGTATTGAAACGATGACGGAGGGTTATCCACGGGGCCGCCGCCCGCTTCTCTATAGC